>CAVTFG010000016.1:0-182500 GCA_963734015.1 uncultured bacterium
TCTCGATCGGCATCGGTCCGCCGGAGGACATAGAGTCCCAGCGGCATGGGTGATTCGCTGGCTGCCGGCCCTCCCCAACCTCCCGGGAAAGAGTTGACCGTCAGCGGGGTGATCGAGAACGCCCTCGACCTCTACCGCGCGCATGCCGTGACACTGATCCTCGCGGGCGCCGCGGTGTTCATCGTTGCGGCCGTGGTCCAGGCGATCCTTCACGACGCCGACAGCGCGATCCTGGGCCTGCTCGGTTCGATCGTCACCCTCGTCGCGGCGGCGCTGTTCGCCGGCTTCGTTGTCACTCTGGTCGCCGACGTCCGTGACGGCAAGCGTGACTTCACGGCCGGGGAGCTGCTCTCCAATGCATCCCACGCGATCCTCCCGCTGATCGGGTTCGCGATCCTGTTTGCGCTCGGAGTGGGGATCGGATTCATCCTGCTGATCGTGCCCGGCCTCTTCCTCCTCACGATCTGGTCGGTGGGCGCGCCAGCGATCGTCGTCGAGCGTGTCGGGGTGTTCCGCGCGTTCGGCCGCAGCCACGAGTTGGTCCGCGGCCACGGATGGACGGTCTTCGGCGCGATCGTCACGGTCTGGCTGATCCTCCTCGTCATCGGATTCGTGGCGGCGGCGATCGGCATCGCGATCCAGGGCGTCGTGCTCTCGCTCGTGCTGGCGGCGATCGTCAACATCCTCACGGCGCCGGTCGCGGCTCTGGTCTCGAGCGTGCTCTTCTTCGAGCTCGGAGGGGGCGGCCAGCAGGCCGCTCCGCCCGCGGCGACGCCCGCCTGACGTCGTGAGACAGGAGCTGTCGGCGGCTGCCGCCGCCGCTCTCAGGCGAGCTCGGCCGCCCGGCTCCGCTCGAGCGCGGCTCGGTGCGCGAAGACGCCAACGAGCAAACCGACGCTGGCCACCCTCGCGTCCGCCCGGCTGCCGGTGCAGCCCTCGAGCCGGGTGCCGAATTCGGTCAGGGCCTCGTCGCTGACGCCGAGCTCGCCGGCGTGTAGGAGGAAAACGGAAGCCACGTCCCCGTCCGCCTGGTGCTCCTCCAGGAACGCGATCACTCGATTGAAACCTTCGGCCAGGTCCTCCGGCTGAATCTCCACCAGTTCCTCCTTGACTGATGAAATCACTGCACCCCCATTGGTCGCTGTCGAATCTTCAGTCGGCATCCTCGCCGATCAGGGGGTTCGAATCAAGTCCTCCCCGGAGCCCGCAGCCACGTCTGCCAGGGGCGGACGCTCACGGTGGTCAGCATGTCCTCGGGCCAAGGGTCGTCGGCCAGGCGCGTGTGGATCGACGGTTCGTCCTCCGCGTCGATCACGAGCATCACGTTCTCACCGTCGCCATCGCCGATCGGTCCACCCAGGACCACGAATCCCTCGCCGGCGAGGCCGTCCATGAACTCCGCGTGCTCGTCCCATGCGGCCTGCTCGCGACGGCCGCGCGAGTGGTCCCAGGCCGGGCCCTTCGCGCGCTCCACCAGGAAGTAGTCGGCCATCAGCCCTCGCCGTCGAAGTAGTCGACGGCACTCGAGCGCCTGACCATCACGTCGTCGTCCTTGTTGCCGGTCCACACGGCGATCTTGTCGGAGTCCGGATAGACGGTCGCGGCCGGATGCATGACCGTCGAGAACATCAGCACCCGCGCCGGCTCGTCGCTGTCGTTGCGGATCTGATGCGCTCCCGCGGGGCCGGTCGGGAACAGGACGGCGTCCCACGGCTCGAGCTCGTCCGTGCCCTCGGGGTGGCGGACCGACGGATGCCCGGAGAGCACCACGAGCCATTCCTCCTCCGCGTACTCGTAGTGGTAGGGGCAGACCGCCTTGCCGGGAGGCAGCTCGTAGACGCTCGCGCCCATCTGCTTCGCCTCGAGCAGGGGCCCGAAACGGAACATTCCCGCACGGAACGCCGGCGGCTCGTCGGGATCGTGCTCGAACTCGGGCTCTGCGATGTTGACCTTGCGCATGCCGGGAGTATCCACCGTCGGGTCGATGCGAGACTCGTGCCCCGAGCACGGGTCTGGGAGATACTGACCGGCATGGCTCGCTCGACGCCAAGCTCGGAGCCCGTGACCCGACGCTTGCCGGTCATCGTCGCCGTCGACGCCGACAACGACGCGCTGCGGAGGGTGGACGATGAGCTCGGTCGCCGCTACGGCGACGACTACCGCATCGTCTGCGCCCGCTCGGCCGAGGCGGCGATCGAGGAGCTCGAACAGCTTGCGAACGCCGGCAGCGAGGTGGCGGTCGTCCTCGCCGGCCACTGGCTTGGAGGCGCGACAGGCTCGGATCTGCTCGCGCGCACCAGGGCGCTCCACCCGCGAGCGAAACGCGCCCTCCTGATCGATTGGGGTGCGTGGGGACATCGCCCCACCGCCGACGCGATCCTCGAGGCGATGGCCCTGGGCCGGATCGACTATTACGTGCTGAAGCCGACACGCGCGCGCGACGAGCACTTCCACCGGACGATCACCGAGTTCCTGCACGAATGGGCGCGCGACGACTCGTCGGTGGGACACGAGCTGGTCGTGATCTCCGACCCCGACTCCACCCGCGGCCACGAGCTCCGTGATTTTCTCCGGCGCAGCGGAATCCCGCACGGATTCCGCAGCAATGAATCGCGGGCTACCCAGGACTTCCTGAGCGAGCTCGGCGCCGACGGCCGCAACCCAGTCGTCCGGATGCACGACGACACGATCCTGGTCGATCCGACGAACGAGGAGATCGTGGCCGCGTACGGGGTCGAGACCGAGCCCGACGAGGGCGGCGACTACGACCTGGTCATCGTCGGGGGCGGGCCCGCCGGCCTCTCGGCAGCCGTCTACGCCTCTTCCGAGGGCCTGCGCACGCTGGTCCTGGAGCGGCACTCGGTTGGCGGCCAGGCCGGTTCGAGCTCGCTGATCCGCAACTACCTGGGGTTCGCCCGGGGCGTGAGCGGAGGCGAGCTGTCTCAGCGGGCGTACCAGCAGGCATGGATCTTCGGGGCCCATTTCGCCATTACGCGCGAGGCGCGAACGCTCGAGCTGGGCGCCGGCAGGCATGTCCTCACCTGCGATGCCGGCTTCAGGGGCGACACCCGCGCCGTCATCCTCGCGACCGGCGCCGCCTACCGCCGGCTGGGCATCTCGGCGCTCGACGAGCTGGTCGGTGCCGGAGTCTTCTACGGCGCTTCAACCGTTGACGCGCACGGCCTCGGCCGGGAATGCGTCTACGTCGTCGGCGGCGGCAACTCCGCCGCCCAGGCCGCGCTTCATCTGTCCCGCTCGGCCCCGAGCGTCAGATTGCTCATCCGGGGCACGTCGCCCGCGGAGGGCATGTCGCAATACCTCGTGGACGCCATCGCCGCCACGCCCGGCGTCGAGGTGAACGTCCAGACCGAGGTGGTGGCGGGCGGCGGCGACGGCCGCCTCGAATGGCTCGAGCTGCGCGACGGCGTGAGCGGCGCGACCACCCGGGTCCCCGCGGCTGCGCTCTTCGTCCTGATCGGCGCCCATCCGCTCACCGATTGGCTCCCGGACTCGATTGCGCGGGACCCGGCCGGATACCTGCTCACCGGCTCGGACGTGCTCGCGGACGTCGCTGGAAGCCCCGCCTGGCCGCTGGAGCGCGCCCCGATGGCATTCGAGACGAGCGCGCCGGGAGTCTTCGCGGTGGGGGACGTCCGGCACGGATCGGAGAAGCGCGTCGCCTCAGCCGTGGGCGAGGGCTCGGTCGTGGTCAGCCAGGTCCACGAATGGCTGGCGCAGGAGGCGGGCTCCTCGCGGACGCCGCAGCCCTCGTCCCCCACGTAGTCGTTCCGCGCGAGCGTTCGCGGTTCGGCTACTCGTCGCCGTTCACATGGCGCATGCTCACCGCGACGTCGAGCTCCTCCGCGGCCGGGCCCCGATACACGCCCCGGATCGGCGGGACGTCCTGGTAGTTGCGTCCGTGGCCGATCTTCACGTGCGTCTCGCCGGCGAACCCTCGGTTGGTGGGGTCGAACCCGACCCAGCGGGGCTCGCCCGACTCGGGCGGCAGGAGCGCCTCCACCCAGGCGTGGGTCTGGAGCTCGACCGAGTCGCGACCGCCGTCGGGCGGCGCCGCGAACAGGTAGCCCGAGACGTAGCGGGCGCCGATCCCGTTCCGCCGCAGGAGGATGAGCCCGAGGTGGACGAAGTCCTGGCAGACGCCGCCGCCGACCTGCACGAGATCGGCGACGGTGGAGCCGACGAAGGTCGTGTCGGGGTCGTAGGTGAACCGGTCCGGGATCACCTCGCTGAGCTTGAGCGCGGTCTCGAGCGGCGACCCGGCTGCCACCGACTCGAGCAGCTCCGAGAGCGTGTCCTCCGGCGCGACCTGGTCGGGATCCGCGAGGAGGAACTCGCCGGCCTGTTGGCGGTAGCGCTGCTCGCCGAGGGCCTCCCACGGCCCCGTCGGGGGATCCGGCGGATCCTCGGTCAGGACGGAGGCGTGCGCGACCATCGCCAGACGGTCGTGGGCGTCGCCGATCTCGAACTCGATGACGTCGGTGCCGAAGTAGTCGCGGCGCTTCTGCACGCGCGCGTCCGGGTCGACCTCGAAGTCGAACGACTCCACGCTCTGGTACGGCGTCACCGCGGGCTGCACCCGCAGGGTGTTGAGGCTGTCGGTCACCGGCTCGGGATACCGGTACTCGGCCGTGTAGCGGATGTCGAACCTCAAGCGGAGACCACCTGGCGCTGCGGCGCCTCGCCGGTGAAGTAGCGGCGCTCGATCTCGGCGTCCACCGTGGCGAGCTCCTGCTGGATGTGCTCGAGCAGCGAGCGCATCGGCCGCCCGCCCGAGTTGCCCGAGCCGTCGCCGAGCCCGCGGTGGAACTCCAGCTCCGCGCGGAGCCGGGCGAGCCGCAGCACCGGCGGCGCCCCGCGCCCGCCCGCGCCCACCTCGTCCAGCGCCTCCTGGAGCGCGTCGACCGAGGCGGCGACCGAGTGGGGGTAATCGGTCTCGAACGTGAGGAACTCGGTGACCGGCTCGGGGCCGACCGGTGCGGGAACGGAGCGCCGGAACGCCTCCAGGCCACCGACCGCCTGGAGCAGGGCGAGCGCGCCGTCGCTGCCGCTTGCCGGATCGTTCCCCGGCTTCGCGCCCGAAAGCGCGACGCGGAGCATCCGCACGATCATCTCCGCGGACTCGGAATGGCGGCCGGCCGTGAGGAAGAAATAGGAGGCATCGCGGAGCATCGTCTCGTCGGCCAGGCCCCACCAGAGCGCGCACCGCTCCCGCACGAACGAGTAGACCGAATAGGGGCCGGTTCGCAGCGCGGCTCCGAGGTCGCTCTGGTTCAGCTCCAGGAACAGCGTGTTGAGCGCCTCCCACATCTCGGTCGAGACGACGTCGCGGACCGTCCGCGCCCCCTCGCGCGCCCGGTCGATGCACGCCGTCACGGACGCGGGGCTCTCGGGGTCGAGCGTCAACGCCCGCACCGCGTCGCTCGCCGGGATCGGGCCGGTGTGCTCCGCCTCCGCGCCCATCACCGCCATCACGGCCTCCCAACTGAGCGGCTGGCGCGAGGCGCCGCTCTGCGCCTGGAGGCTGGCCTGGAAAACGCCGTCGAGCATCCGCGCGGTGAACTCCGCGCGCGCCACGTAGCGCCCGATCCAGAACACCTGGTAGGCGATTCGGGCGAGCATCAGCCGCCGCCTCCGGCCTGCTGCTGCTGCTGCTGCTGTTGTTGGCTGGTCCAGGCACCCGTGCCCAGCGCGGGCATCACCGGAAGCTCGGTGCGCGCGGGCAGCGTCTGCATCGTCTTCGTGATCGCCCCGGGCTCTGGCCGCAGGACCCACGTGTCCTTCGAGCCGCCGCCGCGCGAGGAGTTCACGATCATCGAGCCCTCCTCGAGCGCGACGCGCGTGAGGCCGCCCGGGATCACCCGGACCTCGGTGCCGTAGACGGCGAACGGCCGAAGGTCGACATGGCGAGGGACCAGCGACCCGTCCGGGGCCACGGTGGGGGCGGTGGAGAGGTGCACCACCTCCTGGGCGATCCAGCGCGCCGGGTCGCGCAGCGTCAGCTCGCGCTGGCGCTGGACCTCCTCGTCCGTTGCCGACGGGCCAACGAAGACCCCCTTGCCGCCGGACTCGTTGGTCGGCTTGAAGACCAGGTCGTCGATGCGCTCGAGCGCGTGCTCGAGCTGCTCGGGATCGCGGAGCAGATACGTCTCCACGTTGGCGAGCAGCGGCTCCTCCTCCAGGTAGTAGCGGATCATCTCGGGGACGAAGCGGTAGACCGCCTTGTCGTCCGCGACGCCCGTGCCGATCGCGTTGGCAAGGGCGACCGATCCCGCCCGGATCGCACGCGTCAGCCCGGGCACGCCGAGGAGCGAATCGGACCGGAACTCGAGAGGATCGATGAAGTCGTCGTCGAGCCGGCGGTAGATCGCGTCGATGCGGGTGAGCCCGCTCGTGGTGCGCATGTAGCAAACCTCGTCGCGCACAACGAGGTCACCCGCCTCGACCAGCTCGACCCCCATCTGCCGCGCCAGGAACGAGTGCTCGAAGTACGCGCTGTTCGCCGGCCCCGGCGTCCAGACGACAACCGTCGCCTCGTCGCCGAGCGCGGGCGCTGTCTCGAGCAGGGCCTCCCGCAGGAGGGCCGGATAACGGTCGACCGGCTCCACCCGGTAACTCGCGAACAGCTCCGGGGCCAATCGGGTCATCGCGAGACGGTTCTCGAGCACGTACGAGATTCCCGACGGGGTTCGGACGTTGTCCTCGAGGACCCTCCAGGCTCCGTCGCCGTCCCGGACGAGATCGCAGCCGGCCACCGTGCACCAGATCCCGCCGGGCGGGCGGACTCCGTGCATCGCACGGCGGAAGGCCGGGCAGCCGAGCACGAGGTCCCACGGGACGATGCCCTCCCGCAGGATCTCCTGGCGCCCGTAGACGTCGCCGATGAAGGAGTTCAGCGCCTTGATCCGCTGGCGCAGCCCGGCCTCGATCAGCTCCCATTCGGCCGCGGGGACGATGCGGGGGACGAGGTCGAGCGGGAACGGGCGGTCTCGGGCGCGGCCGTCGGGGCTGGTGATCTCGAAGGTGATGCCGCGCTGGGTGAACGCGCGGTCGCGCCGGCGCCCGAGCTCGAGCAGGGACACACGCCCCATCCGGTCGAGGTTCGAGATCAGCTCGCGTGCGTGGTCACGCGGCGCGTGACCCGCCGAGAAGAGCTCGTCGGCGAAGCCCGGAGGCACCTCGTAGGAGCCGGACACCGCCGCGACCGATCCCGGAGGGGTCGAGAGCTCTGAGCCTGGGTGCGCTGCCTCCATCCTCTCTCCACGCTAGGGGACGCCTTCCGGCTCCCTCAATCTACCCCGGGATAAGACCCGGGGAGGGACTGTCCGGCGCTCAGCGCCCGCGCCGCATATCGCGGCGCCGGCGGCCCGGCTTCGAGCGCCCCCGCTGCTGCAGGCGGCCAGGGGTCGACTCCAGCGCGCTCACCTTGCGCAGCTGACGCAGCTCCAGCATCGGCCCGCCCTCGGCGCAGTCGCGGTGCCAGTGCTGGTGCTCGGTGCCGCCGCCGCGGCGCACGCGCTGGACGATCACGTGGTCCGCGCCGATCTCGATCGCGCCCCCGCAGCCGGGGCAGCGGTAGAGCTTCTGCGAGATGCCGCGGATCAGCCACGCCTCGTCGCCCTCCGCGGTGAGCCCGCGCAGGCTGGTCCTCGAGTCGGGCAGTCCTTCGAACTCTCCGTACATCCCACCGGGCGTGATAGCACTCGGGCGTGGCCGGCGGCTGGGAGATCAGGGAAGGGATACGCGACGACCTGCCGCGAATGGAACGGCTCTGGCGGTTCCTGTACGCCCACCACAGCGAGGTCACGACGGCCGCGATCCCGTTCGTGACGGCCGACGAGCGCTGGCCGGAGCGGCTCCGCGAATTCCGCCAATCGATGGACGACGGGGCAGGCGTCTTCCTGATCGCGGAGGGCGGGGGCGAGGATCTCGGATTCGCCTTCTCGACGATGCGGCCCGCAAGCCCGATCTTCTCGGGCGGCGCGATCGGCGAGCTCGAGGTCCTCGTGGTGCTACCCGAGCGCCGGGGCCAGGGGATCGGCGAGGCACTGGTGCGGCGATCGCAGGTCGCGCTTCGGGAGATGGGTGCGACCACGCTGAAGGTCGTGGTGCTGGCCGGGAACGACGCCGCGCTCCGCCTCTATCGGCGGCTTGGAGTCGAGCCCGCCCTGATCGAGCTGCTCGCGCCGCTCAAGGCACCCGGCGAATCGGCCTAACCGCGCGATTGCTTTCCGCGCGTGGAAGAGCACCCGATCGCCACCCGCGCCGGGTGGACGGTCGCCGTCGCCGCGCTCGCCGGCGCCTAGTCCCCGCGACTGCGCGACGCAAGCCAGCCGAACCCCACGGCCATCGCCAGGTTCGCCGCCCCCGCGAGCCATAGGCCTGCGCGGGCACCCGGGCGGGAGAACGCATCGGAGCGCGACCAGACGACGTCGGTCGCCACCTCGGTCCCGCGTAGCCAGGCGAGCGCCCACCAGTCGCGCTCCGAGCCACGCACCTCGGCGACGGCGTGCGCGGCCGCGAACGTGAGCCAGATCGGGCCGCAGCGCCGGAACAGGTCCTCCGCGTCGGCGCTCGGGCGGTCGTGGCCGAGCACAGCGAGCGTCGCCCGCGGGAGCCAGCGAGCGCGCCCGTGCCCAGCAGGAGATCGAAAGCGGCCATGTTGCGATTGGTGAGGCGCAGGGCCTCCTCCGGCGTCACGGTCCGATCCAACCAGAAGTACCGCAAACCTGCGCCGCCCGGAAGGGAAAGGGGACGGGGGGGCGAAACATCCGGCCGTGAGCAAGACCGCGACCAAGACCCGCCCGTCCTCAGCCGGAACCCGAACTGCCTCCCGCCGCAACGGGACCCAGGCCAAGCGCCCGGCGAAGAAGGACGTGAAGACCCTGTCGGCGTTCATCACCGAGCGCTTCGACGAGTTCTCGCGCTCCCAGAAGGACGTGGCGCGCTACATCGTCGACCACCTGGACGAGGCCGCGTTCCAGACCGCCGAGGAGCTCGCCCGCCGAGCCAACACTTCGTCCTCGACCGTCGTCCGCTTCTCCCAGGCTCTCGGCTTCGAGGGCTATCCGGAGCTTCAGCAGGCCGCGATCGAGGAGTACCGCGCCAGTCCCGCCGCCGGCGGGAACGACAACGCCTCCCTGTTCGACTTCGACCACTCCGAGTTCGAGGCATCGCTCGCCGCCGACCACGGCGACCTCGAGGACACGGTCCGCAACCTGACCAGCGAGCAGGTCGAGGCCTGCGTGTCGGCCCTGGCCGGCGCAAGCCGCGTGATGATCGTCGGCATGGATCAGCTCGCGTTCTTCGCGAGCTACCTGCGCCACCTGCTGGCGCTCCTCGACATCCGCGCCGAGGTCGTCGCCAGCCCGCGCCAGGACTCGATCACCCGGCTCAGCCGGCTCGAGGAGGGAGCGCTGGTCATCGGCTTCTCCGCCGGCCGGGCCCACCCGATCCTGGTCAGGGCGATGAAGCTCGCCAAGCACCGCCAGGCGACCACCCTCTCGATCACCGACGCGACCCTCTCAGAGGTCGGCGAGCACTCCGACCTCACCCTCTACTTCTCATCGAACAGCCCGTCGTTCATCCAGTCGAACACGTCGCTGCTCGCGCTGGTCCAGGCGCTCGCCTACGGGGTCTACTCCCGCGACAAGGGCGCCTACAAGGACCGCATCCGAGCCTTCAAGCTGAAGTAGACAACTCCGCCGGCTGGTCCGCTCACGCTCGGCTACGCCTCGCTTCCGCGTCCGCTGCCGTCGGGCTAGGGTGCGTTACCTGACCCGGCAGGTCGTAAGCGTGCCTACCGCGACTTCGTCGCTAGTGCAATTGGGGAATGTCTCGGTCGCAGGGGATTCTGCGTCTCGTATCCTTCGCGCTGATGGCCGAACGGGCGACATTCCGCGTCAAGCGGGGGCTGGCCGAGATGCTGAAGGGCGGCGTGATCATGGACGTGGTCACCCCCGCCGAGGCGCGGATCGCCGAGGAGGCGGGCGCCGTGGCGGTCATGGCGCTGGAGCGCGTGCCCGCCGACATCCGTCGCGACGGCGGCGTCGCCCGGATGAGCGATCCCTCGATGATCGAGGAAATCCAGGCCGCGGTGACGATCCCGGTGATGGCCAAGGCGCGCATCGGCCACTTCGTCGAGGCCCAGGTCCTGCAGTCCCTCGAGGTCGACTACGTCGACGAATCCGAGGTGCTGACGCCCGCCGACGAGGCGAACCACATCGACAAGCACGCATTCGAGGTGCCGTTCGTCTGCGGCGCGACCAACCTGGGCGAGGCGCTCCGCCGCATCGCCGAGGGGGCCGCGATGATCCGCTCCAAGGGCGAGGCGGGCACCGGCAACATCGTCGAGGCGGTCCGCCATCTGCGCGACATCACCGGGGGCATCAAGCGGCTCCAGGCGATGTCCCGCGAGGAGCTGCCCGCCGCCGCGAAGGAACTGCAGGCGCCGCTCGAGGTGGTCGCCGAGGTCGCCGAGGCCGGGTGGCTGCCCGTCCCGATGTTCTGCGCCGGTGGCATCGCGACGCCGGCCGACGCCGCGCTCACCATGCAGCTCGGCGCGCAGGGCAACTTCGTCGGCTCCGGAATCTTCAAGTCCTCCGATCCCGAGCGACGCGCCCGGGCGATCGTGGAGGCCACCACCCACTACGCAGGATCCCGCGCGCGTTGCTGCCGCCTCGATGGGCCTGGGCGAGGCGATGCGGGGCGACGACATCGCGCAGCTGGCGGCCGAAGGCGAGCTGCTCCAGCACCGCGGGGGCTGAGGCTTGACCGGCCCCCTCGTGCCGCCCGACGCGGACCGGGCAGCGCTTCGGGTCGGTGTGCTGGCCAGTCAGGGCGACTTCGCGGCGCACGCGCGGATGCTCGAGGCGCTCGGCGCCGAGGCCTCGGAGGTGCGCGCGCCGGACGAGCTCTCAGGAGCTCGACGCCCTCGTAATTCCCGGCGGCGAGTCGACCACGATCGCAAAGGCGATCGAGCGCGACGGGCTCGAGCCCGCGATCAGGGCCCACCACTCGGCGGGTCACCCGATCCTGGGCACCTGCGCGGGCATGATCATCTGCGCGCGCAATCACCTCGGGCTGCTGGACGCGCACTGCCGGCGCAACGCATTCGGCCGCCAGCTCGCGAGCTTCGAGGCCGACCTGGAGGTCGACGGCCTGGGACCGGAGGCGCTGCGGGCCGTGTTCATCCGCGCGCCCTGGGTCGAGGAGCACGGGCCCGGGGTCGAGCTGCTCGCGAGCGTCGACGCCCATCCGGTGGTCGTGCGCGAGGGGCCGGTGCTCGCGTGCTCGTTCCACCCCGAATTGACCGACGACTCTAGGATCCACGCGATGCTCATGGCCATGGCGACCAGCGCGCGGGAGCGCGATGCCGTCTCGCGTGGGGAAACCCGATAGAAGTGGGGACAACTTGAGAGATCCGCGCGTATCCAACCTGGCAAAGATCCTCGTCGGCTATTCGACCGGCGTGAAGCAGGACGAGACCTGCCTGATCGAGGGACCCAGCGCCGCCGAGCCGCTCATCGCGGCCGTGTACGACGAGGTCCTGGCCGCGGGTGGACACCCCGTGGTCTCGATGTCGTTCGACGAACAGCAGCCGAGGTACTTCGCCAAGGCCTCCGACGCGCAACTCGAGTGGATCTCGCCCTTGGCCACCTGGGCCGCCGATGAGGCGGACTGCCGGATCGCGATCGGAGCGGACACCAACACGCGCTCGCTCTCGGGGGTTTCGCCGGAGCGCCAGACCAAGCGCCAGGCCGCGACCCGCCCGCTCATGGAGAGCATGATGCGGCGCTCCGCGGACGGCGACCACCGCTGGGTCTACACGATCTTCCCGACCAACGCGTACGCCTCCGACGCCGAGATGAGCCTCACGGCCTTCGAGGACTTCTACTTCGGCGCGTGTCTCGCGGACGCGGGCGACCCGCTCGAGAACTGGAAGCAGGCGTCCGAGGACACGCGGCGGCTCGCGGACTACGTGAACGGACACTCGGAGGTCCACATCACGGCTCCCGGCACGGACATCCGCCTGGGCGTCGAGGGTCGAACGTTCATCCCCTGTTTCGGCGACCGCAACATGCCCGACGGCGAGTTCTTCACGGGCCCGGTCGAGGATTCCGTCGAGGGGGAGGTCTCGTTCGACCTGCCGGCGATGGTCGGCGGCCGCGAGGTGGCCGGCGTCAAGTTCCGCTTCGAGGGCGGCAAGATCGTCGACGCCGCGGCCGACCGCGGCGAGGAGTACCTGATCAAGCTGATCGACACCGACGAGGGCGCCCGGCGCCTCGGCGAACTGGGGATCGGCACCAACTACAAGATCGACCGCGGCACCCGAGACGTGCTGCTCGACGAGAAGATCGGCGGCACCGTCCACATGGCGGTCGGCGCGAGCTATCCCGAGTCAGGCGGCGTCAACGAGAGCGCCGTCCATACCGACCTGGTCTGCGACCTGCGCAAGGGCGGCAAGATCGAGGTCGACGGCGAGCCCATCCAAGAGAACGGCAAGTTCGCCGTCTAGCCCTGGCGAGCCAGAAATGGAGAGGGCCGCGACCGGCCCCCGTGCCGGTCACGACCCATCTCTCGGCATCCCCAATTGTTGAGCGCTTCAGGCCCTGGCCTGGGATGGCCGTGGCACATCCGCGCGCTGGTGGTGAAACACGTTGCTCCCGCGGAAGTTGCGGGCCCGTATCCAGCTCTTGCCAGAGGGGCCCGGTTTGTTTCGCGCCTTGCGGCGCTCATCCAATTCATAGAATCACGCCCATGGCCGGACATTCGAAATGGGCCTCGATCAAGCACAAGAAGGCCGCCACGGACGCGAAGCGCGGCAAGCTCTTCACCAAGCTGGCGCGCGCGATCACCGTGGCCGCGCGCGAGGGCGGGGGAGACCCGGCCGGCAACCACACGCTGGCGGCGGCGATCGAGAAGGCCAAGGGCTATTCGATGCCCAAGGACAACATCCAGCGGGCGATCGACCGGGGGACGGGCGAGGGCGACGCCGGGGCAATCGAGCGCGTCGTCTACGAGGGGTACGGGCCCGGTGGCGCTGCCGTGCTGGTCGACGCGCTAACCGACAACCGGAACCGGACCGGGGCGGAGGTGCGCAACATCTTCGACAAGCAGGGCGGCAGCATGGGTGAGCCCGGATCGGTTGCCTGGCAGTTCGAGAGGAAGGGCCTCGTCATGGTGGACGGCGCCCGCTACGGCGAGGACGACCTGATGGCCGCGATCGATGCGGGCGCGGAGGACGTCGCCGCCGAGGACGACACGCTGAAGGTCACCTCGGACCCGGCGAGCCTCACCGCGGTTCGCGAGGCGCTGGAGGACGCCGGGGTCGACGTCGAGTCCGCCGAGCTGGCAATGGAGCCGAAGTCGGTGGTCGAGGTGACCGAGCCGGCCGAGGCCCGCCGCCTCGTGCGCCTGATCGACGCACTGGACGACCACGACGATGTCGACGAGGTGCACGCGAACTTCGACATCGCCGCCGAGTTGTTGGAAGAGGCCGAAGCCGTCTAGCCACCGCGCCCGGGGAGGCATCCGGCCCCGCAGCCAGAATCAGTACGCGTGGTGGTAGTTATGGGCATCGACCCGGGCGTCGCCAACACGGGCTTCGGCGTGGTCCGGGTTGCCGGCGGAGCGATGAGCGCCGTGGACGGCGGCGTGATCGAGGCGCCCGCGGACCTCGAGCCGGCGGGACGCCTGGCCCGCATCCATTCGGCGCTGAGCGAGCTGATCGCGTGGCACGAGCCGGCCGCCCTCGCCCTGGAAGACCTCTACTTCGGAAAGAACGTGCGCTCCGCCCTCGGCGTGGGCCAGGCCCGCGGGGTCGTGATGCTGGCCGCGGCCGAGCGCGACATCCCTTGCTTCGACTACACACCCCAGGCCGTGAAGATGGCCGTCTGCGGCTCCGGGGCCGCCGCCAAGGCCCAGGTCCAGCGGATGGTCGGCACGCTGCTCCACCTGCCGGCGCCGCCCGCCTCCGACCATGCCGCCGACGCCCTGGCCGTCGCGATCTGCCACGCGAGCCACGCGCCCACCGCAGCGGCGCTCGCCGGAGCCGCCTCGTGATCGCGTCCGTCCGCGGGGAGGTCCTGGTGCGCAGGCCCGATCACGTGGTGATCGAGACCGGCGGGGTCGGCTACCGGCTGGCCGTCTCGGCCGAGACGCTCAAGGCCGTCCCGGCGCACGGCAAGCAGGCGACGCTTCACGCGCACCTCGTCGTGCGCGACGACGCGATGCAGCTCTACGGCTTCGCGAGCGAGGAGGAGCGCGACCTCTTCGTGCACCTGAACTCGGTCTCCGGGGTCGGTCCGAAGATGGCGATCGCGATCCTCTCCGGGGGCAGCCCCCGCGAGCTCCTGAAGGCCATCGCGCTCGGGGACCACAAGCGATTTCAGGCCGCGCCCGGCGTCGGCAAGCGCACGGCCGAGCGCGTGATCGTGGAGCTGCGCGAGAAGGTTGCGGGCGAACTGGAGGCGGGCGCCGCCGACGCTCCTCCGGCCGGCGCCGAGGAGGAGCCGCGCCTCTTGGCCCGCGAGGGCCTGGTGAACCTCGGCTACTCGCTGCTCGAGGCCGAGCGGCTGCTCGACGGCGCCGAGGGCGAGACGCCCGAGGACCTGATCGGCAACGCGCTGAGGGCGGCGGCGAGCGCATGAGCATCGCCCGCGACCCGAATTTCGACGGCGAGCTCCCCGAGGGGGCGGCCCCGGCCGTCGTGGACATGCGCGCCGCCGATCCCGACGACGACCTCGACCGCTCGCTGCGCCCGTCCCGGCTTGACGAGTTCGTCGCCCAGGACGCGGTGACGGACCAGCTCGCGGTGTTCATCGAGGCCGCGAAGCGCCGCGGCGAGCCGCTCGACCACGTGCTCTTGTCCGGCCCGCCCGGGCTCGGCAAGACCTCGCTCGCGCACATCATCGCTGCCGAGCTGGAGGCGCCGCTCGTCCACACCGCGGCTCCGGCGCTCGAGCGGAAGGCGGACATCGCCGCGTTCCTGACCTCGCTCGAGCCGAACTCCGTGTTCTTCATCGACGAGATCCACCGGCTGAACCCGGCGATCGAGGAGACGCTCTATCCGGCGATGGAGGACCGGCGCCTGCCGGTCGTCCTCGGGCAGGGCGCCGGCGCCCGGACCGTCACCCTCGACCTGCCGCCGTTCACGCTGGTCGGGGCGACCACCCGCGCCGGACTGCTCTCGAAGCCGCTTCACGACCGGTTCGGCGTCTCGCACCGGCTCGAGCACTACGAGGCATCCGACCTCGGCGTGATCGTCCGGCGCTCCGCCGGGATCCTCGAGGTCGAGATCGAGCCGGCGGGCGAGACGGCGATCGCCTCGCGCTCGCGCGGCACGCCACGGGTGGCGAACCGCCTGCTGCGCCGCGTGCGCGACTTCGCCGAGGTGCGCGGCACCGGCGTCGTGACGGGCGAGATCGCGACCGAGGCGCTGGGGCTCCTCGACGTCGACGAGGCCGGGCTCGACCGCCACGACCGCGTGATCCTGGAGACGATCGCGGTCAAGTTCTCCGGTGGGCCCGTCGGCCTGACGACGCTTGGCGACGCGATCGACGAGGAGCCCGACACGGTCGAGGGCGTTTACGAGCCGTACCTGATCCAGCAGGGGCTGATCAAGCGCACGCCACGCGGTCGCGTGCTGACCGAGCGCGGATACGAGCACCTGGGGCTGCCGGTCCCCGAGGGCGCGGCCACGCTCTTTTAGGCAGCGGTAAGGGGCCGGGCGTTTACTAGCCTTGAGATCGTGCCGTTCTTCATCTGTCCGAACTGCGGGAACAGGGAGCTCTCGAACTCACGCACGGCGGGGTTCTCGAGCCGCCCGAAGGGCTGCGCCAAATGCGGCTTCGGCTTCCTGTTCGAGCTGCTCGACGATTACTACCCGGCGCCCGACGCCGCGTTCTTCACCTGCGACAAGCAGGGCAACGTCCTCGACGTCGGCCGCGGCGGGTACGAGCTGACCGGGTTGAAGGACGAGGACGTGATCGGCCGGCCCGTCCAGGACGTCCTGGGGCTCGAGTGGGTGGATCCGGGGGACGGCGGCGAGACGGCCGACACCGACCGTGACGGCAATACCGACCCGATCGAGACGACGCTCGAATGGGGCGTACGCTCGCTCGGCAAGCGCGTTCACGTGAACGCCGAGGGCGACCTGCCGGCGGACGCGGTTGCCGACCTCTTTCCCGCGTACGACGACGATGGCGGGCTCCTGCTCGTACTGACTCCTGAATAAGGTCAGCCCCTGAAGTGGGCTCCCGCCGCCGCACCCTCATAGTCCTCGGCCTCGTGCTGGTCCTCATGGCCGCGTCGGTCTTGGTGATCCTCGACAAGCCGACCCAGCAGGGCCTCGACCTCCAGGGCGGCACCGAGCTGGTCTACGAGGCGCGGGGGACGCCTGCGGTGCCGGAGCCGAGCGGCGAGGACGTCGACCGTGCCGTCGACATCATCCGCGACCGGGTCGACACGCTCGGCGTCTCCGAGCCGGAGATCTCGCGGATCGGCGAGACCCAGGTCTCGGTCGGGCTCCCGCAGGTGCAGAACGCGCAGGACGCGATCGACCAGGTGGGCGACACCTCGCAGCTCCTCTTCTACGACTTCGAGCCGAACGTCATCCCGCCGGACCCGGACATCCAGGGAGCCACGGAGCGGCCGTTCAACCGCCTGATCGACGCGGTCGAGGAGGCGCAGAAACAGAAGCCCGAATGCTTCGAAAAGGACGGCGAGCCCCTCTGCACCTCGACGAGCGGCTACTACTACCTCTTCGACGAGAGCTCGCTCCAGCCGATCGGAACGGACGGCCAGGCGGTCACCGACGGCTCGGGCGTGGGGCCGGTGAAGGAGAAGCAGGACCTCTTCCTGAGCTTCCCCGACAACGCCCAACCCGAGGGCACGATCGTCGAGCACATCCCCAGAGGGCTACGTGATCCTGCGCGAGGAGGCGCCGCCGGACGACCCGGAGACCGAGATCGACGAGTCCGAGGGAGCGCCGCGCGGTTGGTTCCTGCTTCGGGACCGGCCGGAGCTGACCGGTGATGAGATCCGCAGCCCGGAGCAGCAGACCGACTCGACCACTGGCGAGATCGCGGTCACCTTCGACTTCACGGGCGACGGACAGGACGCGTTCCAGGAAGTCACCGAACGGATCGCGGAGCGGGGGCGGAACAAGCCGGAGGCGATCGGGATCACCGACCCCGAGCAGGCGGCGAACCTCTCGGACAGCTTCGCGGTAGTCCTCGACGGCGAGATCGTCTCCCGGCCGATCATCAACTTCATCGAGAACCCGGAGGGGATCCCGGGGAACACGGGCGCACAGATCTCGGGCAACTTCACGATCCAGGAAGCACAGGACCTGGCCGAGTTCCTGCGGATCGGCGCCCTGCCTGTCGACCTGACGCTGCTCTCGCAGAGCACGGTCTCGGCGACGCTCGGCCAGGAGGCGCTGGACGGCGCGATCCTCGCCGGCCTCGCCGGCCTGGCGCTGGTGATCCTGTTCCTGCTCTTCTACTACCGCTTCCTCGGCTTCGTCGCGGCGCTCGGCCTGTTCGTCTACGCACTGTTCTTCCTGGCGCTGATCAAGCTGATCCCGATCACGCTGACCCTCCCGGGAATCGCGGGATTGATCCTCACGATCGGCGTCGCGGCCGACTCGAACATCGTGATCTTCGAGCGGATCAAGGAAGAGATCCGCCACGGGCGCTCGATGCTGTCCGCGATCTCGCAGGGCTACCGCAAGGGCATCGCGACGATCATCGACGCGAACGTCATCACCCTGATCACTGCGTTCATCCTCTTCGTGCTCGGCGAGCGCCGGGGTCAAGGGCTTCGCGTTCACGCTCGGCATCGGCACGATCGTCTCGCTGTTCACGGCCGTCCTGTTCACGCAGGCGGTCCTGGCGGTACTGGGGCGGGCGCACTTCCTGCGCTCGCCCCGGTTCCTGGGCGCCGGCGAGCGGGACGTCGAGTGGGAGTTCGACTTCACCGGGATGTCGAAGTACTTCTTCTCGGCGTCGGGAATGATCCTCGCGATCGGCGCGATCGCGTTCGCGACCCAGCAGCTCAACTTCGGCATCGACTTCGAGTCAGGCACCCGCGTGAAGGCGGCGCTCGCCGAGGAGACGAGCACCGAAGACGTCCGCGCCGCACTCTCGGATGCGGGGATCGACGGCGTCGACGGCGCCGAGATCACCGCCGTGGAGGAGCCCGAGTTCGGCGCGAACGTGATCCAGATCCAGGGCAAGATCCCAGCCGACCAGGCGCAGGAGGTCCAACCGGCCCTGGAGGACGCGTTCGGCCCCCTGGAGGGCGAGGAGCAGGGCATCCAGA
Organism: uncultured bacterium; assembly: GCA_963734015.1. Lineage (GTDB taxonomy): Bacteria > Actinomycetota > Thermoleophilia > Solirubrobacterales > 70-9 > JALZKA01. The sequence goes on from CAVTFG010000016.1 coordinate 18,346, forward strand.
CGACCTCGGTGGGGCCGACGTTCGGCGAGCAGATCGCCCGCAGCGCGGCGATCGCGCTGGTCTTCTCGCTGATCGTGATCTCCGGCTACATCGCGATCCGCTACGAGCCCAAGTACGCCGTGCCGATCGTGATCGCCCTGATCCACGACATCCTGATCGCCGGCGGCATCTATGCCCTGATCGGGTTCGAGGTGAACAGCGCGACGGTCGCGGCGTTCCTGACGATCCTCGGCTACTCGATGTACGACACGGTCATAGTCTTCGACCGCATCCGCGAGAACGTGCCGCGCATGCCGCGCGCCGCCTTCTCCCAGATCGTGAACCGGTCGATGAGCGAGGTTCTCACCCGGTCCCTCATCACCGGCCTCTCGACCGTGTTCCTGCTGTCGATGATCCTGGTCTTCGGCGACGAGACCCTTCGCGGGTTCGCGACCGCGATGATGATCGGCATCGCGTCCGGTACCTACTCGTCGATCTTCATCGCGTCGCCCGTCCTGACCGAGTGGAAGGAGCGCGAGCCGGCGTATCGCGCGCGGCGCCGCAACATCACCGAGGCGATGGGCTACGTGCCCGTCTTTCCCGAGGACAACGTGGTCGCGCGCGTCGAGGGCCACGGCGAGGACACCGACGCCGAACCGCAGGAGCGGCTGGTGAGCGGCGCGCCCCCGGTGGCGGACGAGGTCCGCGCCGACGCGCCGGAGGCCGAGCCGCCCGCGGGAGCGCCGGAGCCGCCCAGCGAGCCCGTCGAGCCCTCGCGGCCGCTCACCGGAGCGGGCGCCCCGACCGAGACGGACGGTGCCGGCGCTGCCGGCGATGAGGCGGCCGAGCCGTCGGCAGCGCAGGCCAGGCGAGCCGAGCGCCAGCGCAAGCAGCAGCGCAAGCGCCGCAAGCACGGAAGGAGGAGGTGATCTAGTGGCAGCTCTCGTCTGGTTCACCACCGGGATCGCGATCTGGCACTTCACGGTGCTCGTCCCCGACCGCTTCTGGGGCGGCATCGTCGGTGCCCTGCTCGGCGCGATCACCGGCGCGATGGTCACCGGCGCGCTGGCGCAAATCGCCCTCTCCGAGAGCATCGGCGAGACCGACTTCGCGACCGTGCTCTACGCGATCCCGGGAACCCTCATCGGGCTCGCGATCACCTACGCGGTCGGCGCCCGAGCCGAGCGCGAAGCCGTCCAGCACTAGCGGTCCCGGATAACCGAGAGCCCGCCGGGGAGATTCCGTCCCCGCCCGTCCCTAGTTTGAGGCGGTGAGCGCTACCGATCCCGCCGAGTTCACCCTCGCGCCCTACTCGTACGCCGAGGCCGCGATGCTCGCCCGGGAGCTCGACCTCGCCGAGCCGGTCGCCGTGGCACTCGTCAGGCGGGGCTTCCGCACCGTGGAAGCGGCGCGCGCCTTCCTCGCTGCCGACGAATCGCACGACCCCTCGGAGTTCGACGGGATCGGCGACGCCGTGGCCGCGATCCGCGGGGCGATCGAGCGGGACGAGCGGATCACCGTCCACGGCGACTACGACGTCGACGGCGTGACCGCGACCACGATCCTGGTCTCGGCGCTGCGCGAGGCCGGCGCGGACTGCGACTGGCTGATCCCGGCGCGGGTCGAGGACGGCTACGGGGTGACGATGGCGACCGTGGATCGGCTCGCCGAGCGGGGCACCGGCCTGCTGATCACCGTGGACTGCGGGATCACCTCTGCAGCCGAGGTCGCCGCCGCCCGCTCGCGCGGGATCGAGGCGGTTGTCACCGACCACCACCAGCCCGGCGACGAGCTGCCCGATTGCCCGGTCGTGCACCCGGTGGTGTCGGGTTATCCGTGCCCGGACCTGTGCGCCGCGGGGGTCGCCCACAAGCTGGCAGCGGCGCTCCTGGGGGTCGAGCGCGCGGAGCGCGACCTCGACCTCGTGGCGCTCGCGACCGTCGCGGACATGGTCCCGCTGACCGGCGAGAACCGCTCGCTCGTCCGCCGGGGGCTCGAGCAGGCGCGGCGAGCCGCCCGTCCCGGCCTGCGGGCGCTGATGGCGGCCGCGCACGTGGCCCCGGAGCGCCTCGACGAGACCGACCTCTCCTTTCGCCTGGCGCCGCGGATCAACGCGGCCGGGCGTCTCTACCGCGCCGACGCCGCGGTGGAGCTGTTCCTTACCACCGACGAGGGCCGGGCGGGTCGGATCGCCGAGGAGCTCGACCGGGCGAATCACGAGCGCCGCCAGACGGAGGCCGAGGTCCTCGCCGATGCCGAGCGGAGCCTCCGCGATCTCGGGCCCGAGGGGGCGGACGCGCCGGCGATCGTGCTGTGGGGCGAGGGCTGGCACCCCGGCGTCGTCGGCATCTGTGCCTCGCGCATGGCCGAGCGGCGCCTGAAGCCCGCCGTCCTGATCGCTCTCGACGAGGACGGCCAGGGGAAGGGATCCGGGCGGAGCGTCCCGGGGTTCGATCTGTTGGCGGGGCTGCGGGCATGCGGGGACACGCTGGCGCGCTACGGAGGACACCGCGCCGCGGCCGGCCTCGAGATCGAACGCGAGCGGCTCGACGAGTTCCGAACGGCGTTCTGGGCGCATACAGCCACGGCGCTCGCGGGGCATCCCGCAACTCGCAGCGAGGCGATCGACGCGGTGGTCGGCGGCGAGGGCCTCGGGCAAGCCGTCGCGCACCAGCTCGCGGCCCTGGGCCCGTTCGGCAAGGACAACCCGGAGGTCCGCCTGCTGGTCCCCGCCGCCCGGATCGCGGACGTCCGGCCGATGGGCGAGGAGGAGAAGCACGCCCGCTTCAGCCTCGCCAGCGGGCCTGCCCGCGCCTCGGGCGTGGCGTTCGGCGTCGGCGGCTCCCTCGCACGTGCGGCCGACGCCGGTCCGGCCGACGTGTCCGTGCGCCTCGAGCTCAACGAGTGGAACGGCGCCGTGTCGCCGCGGATCGTCCTCGGCTCGGTCTACGCCCCGCCGCTCGCGGCGCATGGCGAGTGGCGGGCCGGCGACGAGGAGTTCGAGGCGCGATTCACGGCGGAGTTCGACCACCGCGGGACCGAAGGCGAACCCGCCGTCCTCGGACCCGCCCGCGAGCGGGTCGACCGGACCCGGGCATCGGCCGTGGCGTCGGTCGCCGCGCTGGCGTCGAGCGCGGAGCCGGTGCTCGTGGTTTGCGCGGACGCCCTGTGGCGGCGGGCGCTCGTCGAGGACGCGGCGAGTCCCGCGAGATTCGGGGGCGGTGCGACGGCGATCCTCGCGGCGCGCGGATCCCTGGCGGCGGGCCGCGAGGTCGTCGGAGAGGCTGCTCGCCGGCGAGCGAGGCGGCGTCGCCCTGGCCGACTGGCCGGCGCTCGCGCTGGCGCCGGAGCTCGCCGGCCGCTTCACGCACGTCGTGCTTGCCGACCCGGCGCCGGGTCGGCGCGTCGAGGGGATCGCGCTGGCGGGCGCAGGCAAGACGGTGGCGGCTACGCCCACGTGCTCAGCTCGCACCGTGAGGCGGGGCTCGCCGTCCGGGCGCTGGAGCTCGCCTACCCGGGCCGCGAGGGACTTGGACGTGCCTATCGTGCGCTGGCCGAGCAGGGCGAGGGCCCACATGATCTGGCGCGCCTGCGCGCCGGATTGGAGGCTACGGGCGAGCCGCACGCGCCGGAATGGTGCGCGCGGGCAATCCGTGTCCTGGCCGAGATCGGGGTGGTTCGCGTGACGGGGACCGCCCGTGCACGCACGTTCGAGGCCGTATCCTCGGTGCGTGGCGAGCTTGGGCGGTCGCCCGGGCACGTCGCCAATTTGAAGGCTCACGAGGAGTGCTTGCAATTCCTGACGAGGGTCAGAGAACAGAGCTCGAGACCGATGCCGGCGGCGGCGTAGACGGCGACGGGCAAAACGGCGACTTCGTCGCCGACGAGTCGCTCATGCTGACTCCCGAGCCCGGCGGGCACACGCGCGTCGGCACGCACGAGCACACCGCGGCCGTCGAGGTCGCGGACGACGAGTACACGAAGAATCTGACCGACGACGAGCGGGCGCTCCTCGGCGACCTGTTCGCCGTCGTCACCGAGCACGCCGACGAGCGGGACCTCGGAGCTCGACCGGCGCGCCGTCGAGCAGGCGTTCGCGTTCGCCTGCGACCGCCATGCGGACCAGCGCCGGCGTTCCGGCGAGGACTTCATCACCCACCCGGTCGAGGTCGCGAAGATCTGCGCCGGGCTGCGGCTCGACACCGAGACCCTCTGCGCGGCCCTGCTCCACGACACGGTCGAGGACACGTCGGCCAGCCTCGATGAGGTCCGCGAGCTCTTCGGCGACGCCATCGCCGGCCTGGTCGACGGCGTGACCAAGCTGACCGGGATCACGTTCCAGAGCCGTGACGAGAACCAGGCGGAGAACTACCGGAAGATGATGGTCGCGATGGCCACGGACGTCCGGGTCATCCTGATCAAGCTCGCCGACCGCCTCCACAACATGCGCACGCTCAGCGCGCTGCCCAAGAACAAGCAGATCGAGAAGGCGCGCGAGACGCTGGAGATCTACGCCCCGCTCGCTCACCGGCTCGGGATCCACGCGATCAAGTGGGAGCTGGAGGATCTCGCGTTCCAGCGCCTGCACCCGCGCAAGTACGACGAGATCAAGAAGCTCGTCGCCCAGCAGCGGGAGGAGCGCGAGAACTACGTCAGCGAGGCCGGCGAATTCCTGCGCAGCGAGCTCTCCGAGGTGGGGATCGAGGCCGAGATCTCCGGTCGGGCGAAGCACTTCTACTCGATCTACTCGAAGATGAGCAAGAAGGGGCGCGAGTTCAACGAGATCTACGACCTGACCGCGATGCGGGTGATCGTCGCCTCGGTCAAGGACTGTTACGGGGCGATCGGGATCATCCACTCGCTCTGGAAGCCGCTGCCCGGACGCTTCAAGGACTTCGTCGCGACCCCGAAGCTCAACCTCTACCAGGCGCTGCACACGACGGTGATCGGCCCCGAGGGCCGCCCGCTCGAGATCCAGATCCGGACGCCCGAGATGCACCGGATCGCCGAGTACGGGATCGCCGGCCACGTCCTCTACAAGGAGTCGCCGTCGGGTGTGCGCGGCAAGGGGAAGACCGGCGGCGATCCAACCAAGGAGAAGATGACCTGGCTTCGTCAGCTCCTGGAGGCGGAGGGCGACCAGGAGCCCGCCGAGTTCCTCGAGTCGCTCAAGGTCGACCTCTTCGAGGACGAGGTCTTCGTCTTCACGCCGAAGGGCGAGGTCAAGAACCTCTCGGCCGGCTCGACCCCACTCGACTTCGCTTACGCCGTCCACACTGACGTCGGCCACCGCTGCGTGGGCGCGAAGGTGAACGGCAAGATCGTCCCGCTGCACTACCAGCTGAAGTCCGGCGACATCGTCGAGGTCCTGACGTCAAAGCAGGAGCGCGGGCCGTCGCGCGACTGGCTCTCGGTGGTGCGCACGACGCGCGCCCGCAACAAGATCCGGGCGTTCCTCGGGCGCGAGCGGCGCGAGGACTCCGAGCGCCGCGGGCGCGAGGAGCTGCAGGATGCGCTTCGCAAGCAGGGGCTGCCCCCGCAGCGGATCGCAGGCTCGCCGTTGCTGGCCGACGTGATCCGCGAGATGGGATTCCGCAAGGGCGACGACTTCTACGTGGCGCTGGGCGGGGCCAAGATCTCCGCCCGCACGGTGGTCAACAAGGTCATGCAGCGCCTCAAGTCGGGCGAGGCGGTGGCGGGCGACGAAACCGAGGCCCGCCTGGCGAGCGTCCTCGAGGGCCGCGACGAGCGCCAGCGCCGAACCCAGGAGGCGTCGAACTACGGGATCGTGGTGCAGGGGATCGACGACGTCATGGTGCGGCTGGCAAAGTGCTGCCGGCCCGTCCCGGGCGACGAGATCGTCGGCTACGTCTCGCTGGGGCGCGGCATCACGATCCACCGCGAGGACTGCAAGAACGTGAAGGCACTGATGAAGGCGCCGGAGCGGTTCACCGACGTCGCCTGGGAGGGCGAGAACGCCGCGTCCTATCGCGTCGAGCTCGAGATCGACGCCTGGGACCGCCCGCGTCTGCTCGAGGACCTCTCGCGGACGTTCGCCGAAACCGGCGTGAACATCATCGAGGCCTCCTGCTCGACCAAGCACCCGATGGTCAAGAACCGCTTCGTGGTCGAGGTGGGCGACTCCGAGCAGCTGCGCCAGGCCGTCTCGCGCCTGCGCCATGTGGACTCGGTGTTCGACGCCTACCGCGTCACGCCAACGGCTTAGTGGGCCGCCCCGGGGTCAGCGTGGTGGTGCCCTTCCGGGGCACGGACGAGGATGCCAGTCGGCTGGCGGCCAATCTGGAGGCGCTCGAGGTCGGTGACGGGGACGAGCTGATCGTCGCCGACAACTCCGAGTTTGATGCGAGACGCATATTTGCCCCGGGGGGTGGGGGGAATCTGCAGGTCGTCTCGGCGGACGGCGAGCGCTCGTCCTACCACGCCCGGAACGCCGGGGCTTCCGCAGCGGCCGGCGAGTGGATCCTGTTCATCGACTCGGACTGCGCGCCGCATCGTGGGTTGCTCGACGCCTACTTCGAGCCCACGCCGGAGGAGGGCGTTGGCGCGCTCGCCGGCGCGGTCACCACCGACCCGTCACAGGACGCCTTCCTCGCCCGCTACGCGGACGACCGTGGCTTCCTCGACCAGGAGGACGGGCTCCACACCGCCGGCGACGCGGCCGCGACCGCGAACCTGCTGGTGCGGCGTGCCGCGTTCGACGCCGTCGGCGGCTTCGAGGAGGGGATCCGCTCAGGGGGCGACGTCGACCTCTGCCGCCGCCTCCAGGCGAGGGGCTGGTCGATCGAGCGGAGGCCCGGGGCGGCCGTGCATCACATCCATCGCGAGTCGCTTGCCGAACTCATGGGCTCGATCGCCCGCTACGCGGCGGGCGCCCGCTGGCTCAACGAGCGCTATCCGGGGACCGCGCCGCGCTGGCCGCTCGTCCACGGCCTGGCGCTGTGTACGCGCGACATCACCCTCGACCTCGCGCGCCTGCGCTTCGAGCGCGCGGCGTTTCGGGGAGTCGACGCCCTCGGGATGTTCGCGCACGTGATCGGCTACTCGCGCTCCAACGCGGCCGGCTAGACGACCTAGCCGCGAAGCCCCCAGGCGAGCAGCGCGATCACCGCGCAACCCGCCACGATCGCCTGCGTTGCGATCCTGCTGACGTCCACGGCGGGCTCCCAGCGCACCTCGTCGCCCGCGATCACGTACGCGCCAACCGGCCGTGCGCCGAGGCCGAATCCGCTGCCGCTCCCGGTCTGCCCGGGCTCCGCGCCGTCGCCGCTGCCACCGCCACCGCCGCCGGCGACCGTCGCGGCCGGGATCACGGTGACCCCGTTGCGCTCGTAGGGATCGCCGTAGACCCTCTTCACGGTGATCGCGTCGCGCGCCTCGGCGATCGCCTCCTGAACGTCCATCTCGAAGCTCCTCTCGAACAGCCTTCTCCGAACCCGACCAGCGTCCCACAGTCCGGTTGGCGCCGGTCAGTCGAGGCCCGCCGCCCGCCTCGCCTGGCCCTGGTCGAGGAAGTGTTGAATGCGGACGATCCTGTCGCCCTCGATGGTGTAAAGCGCCGCCACGTGGGTTTCCATCTCGACCCCGGACCCCGCCAGGCGGCCGCTCGAGTCGCCAAGCAGCAGGACATGCCCCTCGCCGGCGTCGATCCAGTCCGTTCCCGTGAAGGTCCAGGATGCCCAGGGCTCGGTCCACTCCGCCCAGGCGCGCTGCAGTCCCTCGACCCCGTGGAACGGGCCCGCCATCTCGCCCATGAACCCGCCGTACGGCGTCGCGAACTCCACCAGCGCATCGGGTGCGAGCGCCTCCCGGAGCCTGGCGATCACCGTCTCGTTCTGGAAGAGGGCGCTCATGTCGGCGTCCACTCCGAGGTCGATGCCGCCGAGGGCCCACTGGACGAACTCCACGTCGGACTGCCCATCCGGGCGGGTCATCCGTCCAGCGCCTTGCGAATTCGGTCGGCCGCGGCGAGCGCCTCGGCGTCGGACTCGTACTTCCCTCGCGGCCAGAAGAAGCCACGAAGCCCGTCCTTGCGGTTGCGCGGCGCGATGTGGACGTGCAGGTGGGGGACCGACTGCGAGACGACGTTGTTCATCGCGACGAACGCGCCCTGCGAGCCCATCGCGTCGCGGACCGCCTCGCTGAGCCGCTTCGCGTCGGCGAACAGGGGGGCGACCAGCTCGTCCGGCAAGTCCCAGAGCGTCTCGTGGTGCTCGCGGGGGACGAGCAGGGTGTGGCCGGGAAACAGCGGGCCTGTTGTCGAGGAAGGCCACGCACACGTCGTCCTCGAAGACGCGGTGCGCCTCGACCTCGCCCGCGACGATCTTGCAGAAGAGGCAGTCCTGGGCCGGGTCAGGCAATGACCGTCAGGGCGCCGGGATCGACGCCCAGCTCCAACGAGGTGTGGTCACCGATGTAATCGCCGTCGACCTGCACGGGGAACGTCATGGTCTCGCCGTCCGGGTCGACCGAGAGCGAGTCGACGCGCGCCTCGCTGAGGTCCGGGAACGCCTCGATCTGCTTGTGCATCCACGGCGCGAAGCGCTCCGAGCCGGCCAGGCAGCGCCACGTCACGGTCGGCATGTCCCGGAGCGCGGCCCGCTTCAACATCGCCACCGCGAGCGTGCCGTTGTCCAGGGCCGCGCCGTCGCAGACGCGCACCGGCCGCTCCCCGAAGTAGGTAAACGGGTCCGAGTTCTGGGCAACGGTGGTGATCCCCTCGACCTCGCCGCGCTCGGAGCGGAGCCGCATGCGAGCGGGCTGGCTCATCAGGTAGTGGCGATTGAAGCCGGTCACCGCGGCCCAGGTGTAGTACCACTCGCCCGCGCGTGCCTTCAGCTTCGGATGCGCGTCCACACGCTTGACGACCATGGCGTCGAGCCCGGCGCCGCAGGCGAAAACGAAGTGGCGGCCGTTCGCCAGGCCGAGGTCCACCCGACGGGGCTGGAACGCGTCCGCGAGGCCGAGCAGATGCTCGGTCGCGTCCACCACGTCGTTCGGGATGCCGAGGGTGCGGCTGAAGACGTTGGTCGACCCACCGGGCAGGACGCTCACCGGTACGCCGGTTCCGGCGAGGCCGTTGGCAACCTCGTTGACGGTGCCGTCGCCACCGAACGCAACGACCACGTCGTAGCCGCCCGAGACCGCCTCGCGCCCGATCTCGGTCGCATGGTTCTGCGCCTCGGTCGAGACCGCCTCCACCTCGTAGCGGCTCTGAAGGGCATAGACGACGAGGTTCTTCAGCCGATCCGACACCGTCGTCGCGTAGGGGTTGACGATGATGAGCATGCGCTTCTTCGCCGCGCGCGGGGGCGCGCCGTTCGTCGCGCTCGCGGGCTCGGCGGTCGCCGGGGTCGAGACCGTCGCCATCGCCGACATCCTCCCTGAATCGCCGCGGCTTTGCGAGGCGGAGCCCAAAGGCGAAGCCGAGCTCCCGCGTTGTTGAGCGGGCTTATCTCGCCTCGTAGCGGAAGATGTCGCCGTCCTGCACCTCGCGGACCAATCCCTCGTTCTCGAGGAGGTCGAGATGGCCGATCACCTCCGACAGAGTGAGGAACGCCTGGGTGACCGCGACGTTGCCCCACAGCTCCTGGGCGATCTCGTGACCGGTCTTCGGCCGCTCGCGCACCAGCCCGAGGATCTTCTCCTTGCGCCGCTCCGTCTTTGCGAGCCGCTCGTCGATCAGCGCGGCATGGCCGGTTACCGGGTCGCCGTGCCCGGGGAGGACGATCTCGGCCGGCAGCTCCCGCGTCTTTCGCAGCGAGTCGATGTAGGAGACGAGCGCCTGCGTCCGCCGGTTCGAGCCGTCGAGCGGGCGGCTGATCAGCGGGTTCGACGAGATCGTGGGGAGTAGGTGGTCGGCGGCGATCAGGATCCGCCGCTCGGCGTCCCAGAAGGTGGTGTCCGACGGGCTGTGGCCCGGGCGGTGCATGACCTCCAGCTTCCGGTCGCGCAGCTCCAGCACCTCGCCGTCGCGCAGCGGCCGCGTGACCTGCGCGCGCGATCCCCAGGCCCGGAAGCTGCGCGAGACGCTCTGCAGGGCGATGACGACGTTCTCGGGAATGCCGCTGCGGAGCATCAGCTGCGCCGAGAACTCGTCGTCCCGTTCCGCGTCCTCGGCGAAGTTGGCGAGCCGCCTCACCGCAGCGTCGAGCGCCGCCACCTCGGCGCCCGAGTGCTCGACGATGATCTCGACCAGCCCGAGGTGGTCGATGTGCTGGTGGGTGAGGATCACCAGCTCGAGATCGTCGATCGAACGGCCGCGTTCGGCGAGCTGGTTCTGGAGCTCGTCGAGCGCCTTGCCGGAGTTCGGCCCGGTGTCGACGAGCGTGAGCGGGTCGTCCTCGATCAGGTAGCAGTTGACGCGGCCGACGGCGAACGGCGTGGGGATGGCCAGGCGATGGATTCCCGCCTCGGCAGCGCGCGCGAGAGCCTCCTCAGGCGTCACGGATCAGCGCCAGCACCTGATCGCGCCTTCGCTCCATGTCCTCACGCGACACCAGCGATTCCAGATTGAGCCGGAGCAGCGGCTCGGTGTTCGAGGGCCGAACGTTGAAGTGCCAGTCCTCGTAGTCGACCGAGACGCCGTCCAGCCAGGAGACCTCCGCTTCCGCGTGCGCGGCGGCGATCTCCTCCATCTTCGCCTGCTGGTCGGCGACCTCGGAGTTGATCTCGCCGCTGATGAAGTACTTGGTGCGCAGCTCCCCGACCAGTTCCGAGAGGGGGCGGGACTCCTTCGAGAGCAGTTCGAGGACCAGCAGGGCGGGAAGCGTGCCCGAGTCCGCCGACCAGAACTCCCGGAAGTAGTAGTGGCCGGAGACCTCCCCGCCGAACGCGCCGCCGTGCTCGCGCATCCCGATCTTGAAGAACGCGTGGCCGACCCGGTTGACCTGCGAGGTGCCGCCAAGGCGAGCGACCGTCTCCGGCACCGCCCGGCTCGCTCGCACGTCGTAGAGGATCGTGGCGCCGGGTTCGCGGCTCAGGACCTGGGCGGCGAGCAGCGTGGTGAGGAAGTCGCCGTCGACGAACTCACCCCGGTCGTCGATGAAGAAGCAGCGATCCGCGTCGCCGTCCCAGGCGATGCCGAGGTCGGCGCCCTCGGAGCGGACGCGCTCGATGATGAACTCCCGGTTCTCGGGCAGGAGCGGGTTCGGCTCGTGGTCGGGGAACTCGCCGTCCGGCGTCCAATAGGTCTCGGACAGCTCGAGGCCGAGGCGCTCCAGCAGGGGCCCGACCATCGGCCCGGCCATCCCGTTCCCGCCGTCGACGACCACGCGCAGCGGCCGGATTACAGAGGGGTCGATGGAGCGAAGCGCGTGCTCGTGGAACTCGTCGTAGATGTCGACCTCGGACACCGAGCCGCCGCCGGGCGGCTCGGGCAGCCCAGCCTCGATCGCCGCACGGACCTCGCCGATTCCCGCGTCGCCGGAGAACGCCAGGGCGCCCTCCCGGACGAGCTTGACGCCCGTGTACGCCTTGGGGTTGTGTGAGGCGGTGACCATCGCGCCGCCGTCGAGATCGCGCGAGCCGACCAGGAAATAGAGCATCTCGGTGCCGACCATGCCGGCGTCGACCACCGAGCAGCCTTCGTCGACGAGGCCCTCGCGGACCCGGCTCGCCATCTCCGGTGCCTCGATGCGCATGTCGCGTCCGAGTCCCACCCGCAGGTCGCCGGTCGCCTTGTCCCGCAGGCCGGCGAGGACTCGCGCGAACGCGCGGCCGATCAGGTACGCGGTGTCGCCGTCCATCTCGGATCCGTAGAGGCCCCGGATGTCGTACGCCTTGAAGATCCCGGCGGGTGGAGTCGCGTTCATCGAGTTGAACTCCCCGTCGAGCGCCTCATAGGTCTGCTCCAGCGTCTGTGGCATGACCCGCGTGTCCGCGAGCACCGGCATGAAGTTCGTGTCTCCGCCCCAGCGCGGGACGACGTGCATGTGGATGTGGTGCTCGACGCCGGCGCCGGCCACGCGGCCCTGGTTGAAGCCGACGTTGAAGCCGTGCGGCTCGTACTTCGCCTCGAGGACCTCGATTGCGCGCTGGGCAAGCGCCATCATCTCCGCCGTGGTCTCGGCGGGCAGCTCCTGGATCGCGCCGACGTGCTCGAAGGGGGCGATCATCAGGTGCCCGTTCGTATACGGGTAGAGGTTGAGGATCACGAAGCAGCGCTCGCCGCGGTGGACGATCAGGTTCCCGCGATCGTCACCCTGATCGGGCTTCGCGCAGAAGATGCACTCCTGCTCCACGTCCTTGGACGCGTCCTTCACGTAGGCGAGGCGCCAGGGCGCCCAGATCCGCTCGCTGGCCACAGCACCGCGTGATCCTATGGCTCTCGCGCCCGGGAGCCTGGACCTTGCCAGAATCCTCCGCTGTGCCTGGCCCCACCGAACGCGGCACCCCGCCGTTGCAGAAGCAGCCTGGGACGGCCACGACGGACGGTCCGTCGCGCGCCTCCACTCGCTGACCCGCGATGGTGATCGGGCGCGCCGAACGGTGCGCCGGTGGGCCAGACGTCGGCGGCGGCGGACGCGCCGCGCCGTGGCGGAGCTAAAGCGCCGCCTCTCGCTCGGCAGCGTCTAGAGGCGGCTCGACACGCCGGCTCGTAAAGCCGGGGCTCGGCTTCGGGCTTCGCCCTCCGCCGAGATAAGCCGGCTCAACAACGCCGGGGCTCGGCTTCGGGCTTCGCCCTCCGCCTCACAGCCAGCCGCGCTTGCGGAAGAAGACGAGCATCCCGACCAGGATCACGATCATGCCCGCGACGACCACGTAGAAGTCCGCCGAATCGCCCTCGCCCGGCACGCCGACGTTCATCCCCCAGATGCTCGCGATCAGGGTCAGCGGCAGGACGATCACACTGATCGCCGTCAGCACCCGAAGGATCTCGTTGACGCGATGCGAGATGTACGACTCGTTCGACTCCTCGAGCGCCTGGATGACCTCCTTGTAGTTCTCGAGCATGTCCCAGATGCGCTCGTGCGCGTCGCTGATGTCGTCGAAGTAGATCTCCAACTCCTCGCCTTCCTCGGGCGGGGTCAGGAATCGCTTCTTGAGGCGCTCGAGGTCGCCCAGCACCGCCCGCTGCGGGCGGATCACCTTGCGGAAGTTGATGATCTCCTGCTTCGCGTTCGAGATGTCGCGGACGATGTCCTCGGAGCGACCCTCGAAGATCTCGTCCTCCAGCGCATCGAGCTTGTTGCCGATCTTGCGGAGCATCGGGAAGCAGTAGTCAAAGCCGTCGTCGACGATCCGGTAGAGCACGAAACCGGAGCCCTTGGAGAAGAGCTGGTCGCGGACGTCCTCCTTCTGGCGGCAGCGCTCGAACAGATACTCGACCGGCTGCAGCGGGGTGTTCGGGATCGTGACGATGAAATCCGGCCCGACGAAGAGGTCGAGCTCGCCGGCGTTCAGCCGCCCGACCGTCCGGTCGAACACGGGAAAGTGGAGGACGATGAAGAGGTAGTCGTCGTACTCGTCGATCTTCGGCCGCTGGTTGCGCGAGAGGACGTCCTCGAAGTCGAGCGGGTGGAACTCGAACTGCTCAGCGAGCCATGCCGTCTCGAGCGGCGTGGGACGCTCGATGTGAACCCAGCGAAAGCCCTCGCCGGAGACGATCTCCACCTGCGGCTGGCGCTCGGCGGCAGGCTCAGACGCAGGCTGGGTCAGCCCGGAACGCGCGGGACGGCGCAGCCTCGGCTTCGGAAGGCTCGGCATCGGCCTGGTCGGTGTCGCGTTCGGAGGACATCAACGCCTAGGTTACGCCACGATCGCAAGGTCGGCGCGGGCCGCAACGGACTGTTCACATGATCTGTCGTGAGCGAGCCGAGCCGTTGCTAGAGTTCCGAGCACATAGCCGCTGCATCCAGAGGGGTGGAGGGACTGGCCCTTAGAAACCCCGGCAACCACCGAAGGTCTTCGCGACCGGAGGGAGGTGCCAATTCCAGCAGGCGAACAGCCTGGGAGATGTGAGTCGGAAGTCCGGTTTGGACCTCTGCTCTCACAAGCAGAGGTCTTTTTCGTCAGGCAACCGGACAGGAGGACTCAAAGCGATATGGCCCCCACGACCCTCAAGTGCAAGGAGTGCGGGACCGAGTACCCCCTCGACGCCCGCTACGTCTGCGAATCATGCTTCGGCCCCCTCGAGGTGGCGTATGGCGCGCCTGGACAGGAACCCGCGGAGCTCAAGCGAAAGATCCAGGCCGGCCCCGCCGGCATCTGGCGCTACGCCGACTTCCTGCCGTTCGCCGACCGCCCGCGTGACCCGCTCGAGCCCGGCCTGACGCCGCTGGTGCGGGCCGACCGGCTCGCGGAGCGCCTCGGCATCGGCGAGCTGTGGGTCAAGAACGACGCCGCGAACCCGACCCACTCGTTCAAGGATCGCGTCGTCGCGGTCGCCGTCGCCAAGGCTCGCGAGCTGGGCTTCGAGACCGTGGCCTGCGCCTCGACCGGCAACCTCGCGAACGCGGTCGCGGCGCATGCGGCTGCCGCCGGGCTCGACTCGTACGTCTTCGTCCCGTCCAACCTCGAGGAGCAGAAGCTGCTCGCCACGGCCGCCTACGGCACCAAGCTCGTGGGCGTGCGCGGCAACTACGACGACGTCAACCGGCTCTGCACCCAGCTCTGCGAGGATCGCCCGTGGGCGTTCGTGAACGTCAACCTGCGCCCGTACTACGCGGAGGGCTCGAAGACACTCGCCTACGAGACGGTCGAGCAATTGGGCTGGGCGCTCCCGGATCGGGTCGTCGTGCCGATCGCGTCGGGCTCGCTCTTCACCAAGGTCGGGCGCGGGTTCACCGAATGGCTCGACGCGGGCCTCGTCTCCGGCGAGCTGCCGGCGTTCAACGGCGCGCAGGCAAGCGGCTGCTCGCCCGTGGCAACGGCGTTCGCGGAGGGCTGGGACGTGTGCAGGCCGCAGAAGCCGGACACGATCGCCAAGAGCCTCGCGATCGGCGACCCGGCGGACGGCCCCTATGCCCTCGAGCTCGCGCGGAACACCGGCGGCGCGATCGACTCCGTCACGGACGATGAGATCCGCGCCGGCATCCGCCTGCTTGCGGAGACGACCGGGATCTTCACCGAGACCGCCGGGGGGGTCACGATCGCCACCTTGGTGAAGCTCGCGGAGCGCGGTGCCGTCGACCGCTCGGAGCGCGTGGTCGCCTACATCACGGGCGACGGCCTGAAGACGCTCGACGCCGTCCGGGACGGGTTCCGGATGCACGAGATCGACCCGTCGGTGGACGCCCTCGATGCCGAGCTCGCCGGCGCGAGTGCGCCCGCCGCGCGGTAGATTCCGGCCCGATGGCGGTCACCGTGAAGATTCCCAGCCAGCTGCGGCCGGCAACCGGGGGCGAGGGCGAGCTCGAGGTCGAGGGCGCCACGGTCGGCGAAGCGCTCGACGCGGTCTTCGAGCAGCACGACGGCCTGCGCGAGCGGATCACCGAGGATGGGACGCTGCGCCGGTTCGTCAACGTCTACGTCTCCGGCGAGGACATCCGCTTCCAGGAGGGGCTCGAGACCACGCTGGCGGACGGCGACGAGGTGACGATCCTCCCCGCCGTCGCGGGTGGGCGCTAACCGGCCGGTCGCGGAGATCCCGGTCGGGATCCTCTGCGGAGGCCGTGGCACGCGCCTGCAGGAGCAGACCCACGCGATCCCGAAGGCGCTGGTCGAGATCGGCGGCCTGCCGATCCTCTGGCACGTCATCCGGATCTACGCTGCGCAGGGCTTTCGCCGGTTCGTACTGCTGACCGGATACCTCGGCGAGATGATCGAGGAATTCGTGGACTCGCAGGACTGGCCCGAGCCGGTGAGGATCGAGTGCGTGGACACCGGGGAGGACACGCCGACGGGCGGCCGCGTGGCCAGGGCGCGTGACCGGTTCGAGGACGGGACCACATGCCTCACCTACGCCGACGGGGTGGCGGACATCGATCTCGACGATCTCCTGAGCTTCCACGCCGGGCAGGGTTTGACCGCGACGATGACCGTGGTTCAGCCCTACAGCCAATGGGGGATCGCGGTGATCGGCGAGGAGGACCTGATCGAGGGCTTCCGGGAGAAGCCGCGGCTGGACTACTGGATCAACGGCGGCTTCTTCTGCATCGAGCCGGAGTTCCTCGACCACGTCGCGCCCGACAGCGTGCTCGAGCGCGATCCGCTCGAGCACACGGCTCGCGCGGGCGGTCTCGCCGCGTACCGACATGAGGGCTTCTGGGACTGCATGGACACGTACAAGGACGCGATCCTCCTCAACGACCTGTGGGCGGGGGGCAACCCGCCCTGGCGGCTCTGGGCGCCGAATGCCGAAGAGGCGCCTGCCTGATGCCGGTCTCCCTCGTCACCGGCGCTCGCGGCTTCGTTGGCGGGTGGCTCGCCAGGGCCTTGCTGGACCGCGGCGAGCGAGTCGTCTCGTTCGACCGCCGCCGCCTGACCGAGAGGCATTCGACGATCGGGATGCTCGGCATCGAGGACGACCTGGTGCAGGTCGAGGGCGACCTCTGCGACGGGGCGGAGCTCGAGCGGGTGTTGCGCGAAAACCGGGTCGACACCGTGTTCCATCTGGCGGCCGAGACGATCGTGAGCACCGTGCGGAACTCGCCCGTGCAGGGCTTCGAGTCGAACGTGCGGGGAACCTGGACGCTTCTCCAGGCCTGCCTGGAGGATGGGGTGGACCGCGTGGTCTTCGCCTCGTCCGACAAGGCGTACGGAGCGCACAACGAGCTGCCGTACCGGGAGGACTTCCCGCTGCAGCCGACGGCTCCCTACGAGGCCTCGAAGGCCGCGGCCGACCTGATCGCGCGCTCCTACTGGCATTCGTACGGGCTGCCGGTGGCCGGACCCGGTTCGCGAACATCTACGGCGGCGGCGACCTGAACTTCTCCCGCCTGATCCCGGAGGCCGTGAGCGCGGCGCTCGACGGGCGCGCTCCGGTGCTGCGCTCCGACGGGACCCCGGAGCGCGACTTCCTCTACGTGGAGGACGCGGCGTCCGCGTAGCTAGCGGTCGTCGACGCGCTCGACCGCGACGACGTCCGCGGGGAGGTCTTCAACGCGGGCGGCGGGCGATCTCGTCCGGTCGGCGAGGTGGTGGCGCTGATCGCGAGGCTCGCCGGCTGGGAGCCGGCGGTCGGCCTAGAGGATGGGCTTCAGAAACCATCGACTGGCACCGCGACCACCCGGACGCAAGAGCGCCGGCCCGGTCCAGCGTCACCTGATCCCACTGCCTTGGGATTTCGCGCACGCGGGCCGGGGGGACTGATAGGTTCTCGCCATCTCGGGCAGGTTCGAGTAGCTGAGTGACCTGCACGGGGAAGGGAGTCCCGAGTGATGCTTCGCAAGCGTCGAGCGATCACGATGAGTGCCGCGGTCGTTACGACGCTTGCCATTACGTGCCTGGTGCCTGCCTCGAGCTCCGCCGCGGGCTTCAGCCACGGCGTTGCGGCGGGCGAGGTGACGAAGAGCTCCGCACAGCCGTGGGCGCGGGCCGACCAGCCTGGGCAGGTCCTCCTCGAGGTTGCGACCGACGGCGGCTTCGGTCGCGTGGTCCGCAAATTCAAGCTGACCGCGTCGCCGGCCAACGACCTCACGGTCCAGCGGCGAGTGGAGGGGCTGAGCCGGACACCCGCGACTGGTACCGGTTCACCGGCGACGCGGGCACGAGCGATGTCGGCACCTTCGTGACGGCGCCCAAGCCCGGGGACGACGCTGTGATCCGCTTCGGCTGGACCGGCGATTACGACGCCGAGACGCTCGCGGGCGAATCCGATCCGTTCTGGAACGACTTCGAGATCTTCGACCGGATGCAGGAGGAGGCCAACGACTTCAACATCCTCCTGGGCGACACGATCTACTCGGACAGCGAAGTCCCGGGCCGGCTGAACCCGGTCGCCCTCACGGTCGAGCAGAAATGGGGGAAGTACAAACTCAACCTCCGCCAGGAGCCGCTCGCCGATCTGCGCGGCGCCACCGGCGTCTACTCGCACTGGGACGACCACGAGTTTGTCAACGACTTCTCACGAGCCGAGAACGAGTTCTCGAGCGCCACGATCAACGGCGAGGTGCTCTACCAGCGCGGGGTGAAGGCGTTCACCGACTACGCGCCGGTCTCCTACACGAGTAGGGACGGTCTGTACCGGACGCACCGGTGGGGACGGAACCTGGAGCTGTTCTTCCTCGACGAGCGCTCGTTCCGCTCGGCGAAGGCAACGACGGGCGGCGTGTGCGACAACCCGCAGAGCGGCAGCCCGGATGTGGCGCCGACGGCGCCGCAGAGCATTCGCGACGCGTTCTCGTTCGTCATCCCGGAGCTCGCTGAGCCGATCCCACAGGAATGCTTGGACGAGATCAACGATCCGGACCGGACGTTCCTCGGTGCGAAGCAGCTCAAGACCTTCCTGCACGATGTCGAGCACTCGCAGGCCCGGTTCAAGGTCATCGTCAACGAGATGCCGATACAGCAGTACTACGTGCTCCCCTATGACCGCTGGGAGGGCTACGAGCGCGAGCGCCAGGCCGTCCTGGAAGCGCTCCAGGACGTGCCGAACGTCGTCTTCGTCACGACCGATGTCCACGCGACACTCGTCAACGACGCCCGGTTCCAAACGCTTGAGCCGGGCGGGCCGATCAACAGCGGCATCCTCGACGTCACCGTGGGATCGGCGGCAACCGCCAACTTCGGCCTCGAGATCAGCGACGCCACCGGGGTGCCGGGTGCCGGGGCGCTGGTTGACGCGGCTTTCCTCGAGCCGCAGCCGCCGGGCGGCGTCGGGATGCAATGCTCGATCGTGGACCAGTTCAGCTACGGCGAGGTCGAGGTGACGAGCGAGGCGCTGACGATCACGCCGAAGGGCATCGACGGCGCTCCGCAGACCTCGGACGACGGCCCCTGCGGCCCGTTCGTGCTTCCCTATGAGGAGTAGGGGATCGGCCGACAATGGGCGAGCGAACTCACACAGAGGGAGAGGACGAGGGCTTCGACCGAGCGGCGGCCGACGCCAGGGCGCGGGCGTTCTTCGACGGCCTCTGGACTGAGAGCGACCCCTGGGATCTCGAGGCGTCCGAGTTCGATCAGCGGCGCTACGAGCGCCAGTTCGAGCAGCTTTCCGATTGCCGCTACTCGCGCGCCCTCGAGATCGGGCGCGGCCGGCTCGTTCACGCGGCGGCTGGCGCCGGTGTGCGTCGAGGTGCTTGCCCTCGACGTGTCACGTCACGCGATCGATCGGGCGCGCGCCGGGGGGGCTGCACGGGGGTCGAATTTCGACTGGCCAACGTGATGGAGCTCGACGTGGAACGGGAAGGGATGTGGGATCTGGTCGTGCTGGCGGAGACCGAGTACTACCTCGGTTGGCTCTACCCGATGTTCGAGATCGGGTGGCTCGCGCATTCCCTGCACGAGGCGACGCGGTCTGGTGGGCGCCTGCTGCTCGCCAACACGATCTCGCACGACGACGGGATCATGAGTCCCTGGCTGATCCGTTCGTATGCCGACATCTTCAGCCACGTCGGTTACGAGGTGGAGCGGGAGGAGACCCTGCGTGGCACCAAGGACACGGTGGAATTCGAGGTGCCGATCACGCTGTTCAGGAAGCCGGCGTGGGTTCGGACGCCTAGGCCGCGAGCTTGCTCTCGGCTGAGCCGGACGCTCGTCGCCTTGACGACCTCGCGCAGGGCGTCGTTCACGAGCTCCGGGGACTCGAGGGGCGTCATGTGGCCGGCGTCCGGGTCGACGCGCAGGCCGAGCGAGCGGGGGAGGGCGAGCTCGATCCGCTCGGCGTGGGCGATCGGCGTCATCAGGTCGCGTTGCCCGGTCACGACGATCGTCGGCGCGTCGAGCGCGTCGAGCTTCTCGAGCAGCGCCATCTTCGCCATCGCGCGGCCGCAGCCGGCGCGGGCGCGCGTCCGGCAATCGAGCGCCATCCGCGTGGTCAGCTCGACGTCGTCCAGACGTGCGTGCGGCCCCAGGGCCGCGTAACCGGCTGCTGCGCGGACGAGCGGGACGGGAAGGCCCTTGATCGAAACCGGCGTCTCGAGCACCGAGTCGGCCAGCCTGCCCTGCACGGTCGCGAACGGCCCGGGGAGCGGGCGGATCAGCTGGGTCTCGGACGTGAGCTGGTCGAGTCCCGTCGAGAGCAGCGCGACCCCGCGGACGCAGTCGGAGACCTTGCCACGGTTCGCCTCGGCCCACGCGGCGATCGTCATCGCGCCCATCGAATGGCCTGCGAGCAGGATCGGCTCGCCGTCGAACGCGGCGGCGTCGAGGACGAGTGCGAGGTCCGCGGCGAGCGCTTCGAGGGAATAGTCAGCGTCCCGGGCGTCGTCGGACAGCCCGTGGCCGCGGTGGTCATAGGTGACGGTGCGGAGCTCGTCCGAGAGACCCTGGACCTGCTTGTGCCACAGCTCCTGGGTGCCGGTCCAGCAGTGGACGAGGACCAGGGTCGGCGCGCCCTCCGGGCCGTTGACGCGCGCGTGCCTGGCGCCTCCATCGGCGCCGGTGATCGTGAGCGCCTTGCCGCGATCCGCTCGCTCACGCCGCTCTCGGCTCTCGGCGGCCGTCCGCCGGGCGGTGAGCCAGCCGACGCCGGCCGCCGCGCCGGCGAACCCGGCGGCGAACAGCGCTTGGTTTCGAGTCGGTCGGCTCAAGGGTCCTCGTGGGAATCATCGCGCCTGCGCTCGATCGCGCGCATCGCGAGGATTCCGCCCACGATCAGGAAGGCGGGAAGGAAGAACGGCAGCGTCGCCACCAGGTCACCGTGGTCGGCGACCGGCAGGAACAGGCCGAGGATGTCCGCGAGCCCGCTCATGCGGGCAGGTGCGGCCCGACGCGCGAGGCGGGGCTCGATCGCTCGGTGGCGGACTCCGGAGCCGGGGCCGGCGCCTCGGCGACGACCGCCAGGCGATGCAGCGCCCACGCGATCAGCACGAGGAGTCCGAACGAGATCGCGGCGACGACGAGGTAGGCGAATGCCGTGAGCCACCCGGCAGCATCCTTCTGCTCGCGCTGCAGGATCTCGTGGTCGGCGACGAACGGCCGCTCGAAGCCGGCGGTCGCGGGGACGCCCTCCGCGGGGATCGCGGGGTCGTCGGGCAGGTAGATGGGCATCGCGCTGAGCGTGCTGCCACGCGAAACCCGGACGATCGTCTTCCAGTCGCCGCCGACCGGTACCGGCTTGTCGGTGGCGTACGTGCCCGCCTCGCCGGTCGGCTCCAGCGGCTCGACCGCCAGGCCGCCGCCCTGCCACGCCGTCACGGTCGCGAACTCGGTGTCCTCGGCCGCGCTCGGCGGGTCGAACCGCACCGTTGGGATCACCTCGCCGGGGCCGGCGTCGGCCAGCGTGACCTGGCCGGTGACGCCCTCCTGGGCAGGCTTTTGGAGCGCGAAGCCGACGATGGCGAAGATCGCCAGCGCGCCCGCCAGAGCGCCGTAGCGGGTCGCCCGCAGCCGGGGCAGTTCGTCCGAGGCGAGCCGCTCGCCGACCCAGGCACCGACCAGCGAGCCCGCGACGGCCGCCAGCAATCCGAGCACCGCGCCCTCCGGCAGCAGGTCGGCGTTCCACGGGATCGGCATCCAGACGTTGGTCCACGCCCATTCGGCGGCGAGGCCCACCGTGCCGATCCCGAGGCCCGACCAGACCGCGAGGGTGAGGGGACGTGCCCGGGACAGGACGAGGAAGACCGCCTCCACGACGATGGCCTCGGCGACGAACAGCGCGAAATGCGGGGTCGTCTCGCCGAGCACGGGCCCGACGATCACCGACACCACCCCGCGGACCAGCAGGAAGAACGCGACCGCGCCGAGCGCGGCCCCGCGCCCCAGCCAGATCCGCGTGGCGACGAGGCCGACGCCTGCGGCCAGCATCACCAGGATCGGGCCGAAGACCATCCGGAACTGCGGGACGCCGAAGTCGAACTCGACGTAGAAGACCATGAGTCCGATCAGGAGACCGCCGCTGAGGGCGACCCGGCGAAGCCACAGGATCACCGGCGCCATTCGGTGGGTTCCCTCGACGGGCCGAGCGCGGCCGGCCTCGACCATCAGGATCGCGATCCCGATCAGGGTCATCGCGGCGCCGCCGATCAGCATCAGGTGGGTCGGGCCCCAGAGCGTCACGTCCTGGCCGAAGAGGCGGTGCCAGACGTCATCGAGCGGGAATCCGATCAGGGCGAACATCCCGCACGCGACGATGATCACGCCGCCGAGCGGCGCGTACCAGTCGCCGACGACCCTGATCGCGCTCCGCGACGGTCGCTCCAGCGGGAGCACGCAGGCGAGAAAGCCCGCGGTGAAGATCCCGAAGAGGCCGCCAAGGATCGGGTAGTGCGCGAGGTTCGCCAGCGGCCCTTCGTCACGGCCCTGGTCGATGTGGATCGAGACGTCCCAGAGAAAGCCCAGGAACGCCATCAGGAGCGAGCCGGCCGCGACGGCCGAGGGCAGGGCGACCCAGCCGGGCAGCCCGCTGACCCGCTCCGAGAACGCGGCCAGGCGGCCGAGGTAGGGGACGCGCCCGCTGCGATGGCCGAGTCCGAGGTAGAGCAGCGCGGCGGTGAGGAGCAGAGCGCCCGCCGTGGCGAGGATCACCTGGTCGAGCGCGGCTCCACCGGCCGGGGGAGCTGCTGCCTGCGCGAGAAGGGTCATCTGAGCGTCGTCCTCCTGGTGAATGTGGGCGAGATGAGGGACATAAACCCGTATCCCCAATCAACGTTACATCAAACGATGTCACGTTGACGAAGGGATCATCAACGAGTGCTAGCCTCCGGCGGCGATGGCAGCGGAACGCCTACGTGCGGTCCCGGATGAGCCCGGTGCGGGCGGGGACTCGGCGAACCAGCTGACGATCGAGCAGCTCGCGAACGAGAGCGGGATGACGGTTCGGAACATCCGTGCGCACCAGGCGCGCGGGCTCCTGCACGCGCCCGAGGTGCGCCAGCGAGTGGGCTTCTACGGGCCCGACCACGTCGCGCGGCTGCGCCTGATCACGGAGCTCCAGGCCGACGGATTCAACCTCAAGGGCATCGAGCGCCTGCTCGCCGACGAGAGCGAGGGCGCGTCGCAGGCCATGCTCACTTTCCGGCACGCGATCACCGCCCCGTTCGAGGACGAGCAGCCCGAGATGATCACGGCTGCGGAGCTCGCCGAGCGCTTCGGGGCCGCGGCCGATCCCGAAGGGCTCGAGCGTGCGACCAAGCTGGGGATCCTGATCCCGGTCGGCGAGTCGAACTTCGAGATCCCCAGCCCGGGCCTCCTGCGGATCGCCGAGGAAGTGATCGAGCGTGGGGTGCCGATGGGCAAGGCCCTGGACGTCGTCGAGGTGATGCAGCGCTCCAGCCGCTACGTGGCCGAGGCGTTCGCGCAGCTGTTCCTCGATTCGATCTGGAAGCCGTTCGAAGAGGAGGGACGCCCGCAGGAGCGCTGGCCCGAGGTCCTCGAGGCGATCGAGCGGCTGCGTCCCATCGCCTCGCAGGCGCTGGTCGCGGTGTTCCAGATGACCATGAGCCAGCAGGTCGAGCAGGCGTTCGGCAAGGAGCTGGACCGGATGTCGGGGGAGAGGAGGCGCCGGTGAACGTCAAGCTGCCGCTGGACCTGACGCCGATCACCGAAGGGCTCCGTTCGATCTCCGAGACGATGCGGGCGATCCGCGACTCGGTCGCGCTCCTGCCGCAGGTGGCCGAGACACTCGCCGACATCCAGGAGGGCGTGCGGTTCATGGGCGAGGAGGTCCACACGATGCGCAAGGGCGTCGACGAGTTGGGCGTGGAGGTGAAGGGCATGCGGGCCGCGGTGGACCCGATGGTCGAGCACCTGGACGGCGTCGCGGCACGGATCGAGGGCCTCGAGCCGCGCCTGGAGGACCTCAGCCTCGCGATCCATCCGCTGCGCCGGGCGACGGGCAGGCTCGGGCGGCGCCGGTCGGCGAACGGGGACGCCGGCCTGGACTCCGATCAGACCTCGTCCGGCGAGAACGTGTCGCAGGACGCCGGGTCGGCCGAGGAGTAGCCCTTTTCGAACCACTCGCGGCGCTGCTCCGAGGTGCCGTGGGTGAAGCTGTCCGGGTTGATCCGCTGGCCGGCCTGCGACTGGAGCCGGTCGTCGCCGACGGCCTCGGCTGCGGTGAATGCCTCCTCGAGGTCACCCTCCTCCAGGTCGCCCTCGGCGAAGACGGTCGCGGCCCAGACGCCGGCGTAGCAGTCGGCCTGGAGCTCGAGCCGGACCGACAGCTCGTTCGCGTCGTCGGAGTTGGACTGCTGCATGCTCGTCACCTCGGCGTTCGTGCCGTCGACGTTCTGGACGTGGTGGCCGACCTCGTGGGCGATCACATAGGCCCAGGCGAAGTCGCCCCTGGCCCCGAGCTGTCGCTCCATGTCCTCGTAGAAGGTGAGGTCGATGTAGACCCGGGAGTCGGCCGGGCAGTAGAACGGCCCGACCGCCGAGCTCGCCGAGCCGCAGCCGCCCGTGTTCACCCCCTGCGAGTAGAGGACGAGCTTCGCGTCCTCGTAGCGCTGGCCCGCGGCGGTGAACGAGTCGTCCCAGGTGTTCTGCGCGTCGACGAACACCGCGGACGAGAAGTCCTTCAGGTCCTTTTGCGGGTCCTCGTCCGGCGGCAGCGGATCGGGGCTCTCGGCGCTTGGCGGCACCGCGCCGGGGCCCAAGATCGATCCGAGGTCGAAGCCGGAGGCGCCGTTGCCGCACATCTGCAGAAAGATCACGACGAGCACGATCACGAGCCCCAGGCCGCCGCCCATCCCGGCGGCGCCGCTTGGGATCGGAAGGCCACCCGTGCCCCCGGTGCGACCGCCACCGCGCGGAGGGTCCGCGCCGCGGATGTCGATGATGTCGCCCTTGTCCTTCTTGCGGACGCGCTTCCACTTCATGGGCGCCGCAAGCCTAGACCCTCACCCGGGCTCACTGGTCCAGGCGGTCCCTCGCGTGCATCGAGGCGGTCGTCGCGCGCGCCTCGCGGGCTTCGATCCCGTCCTCCTGCGCCTGCCAGCCGCCCCGAAACGCCGCCTGCAGATCGCATAACCGGCGTCAAGCGCGCAGGAGCGAGGTCGCGCGCCTCGTATGTCCCGTCACAGGGGCAACGAGACAAGGAGAGGCCTTCGAATGCCGGTACGTCTGCGAGCAGCGGGAAGAGGCGGGCTTGCGGGCGCCTGCGTGGTCGTCGCGCTGGGCGCGCTCTGGGGTCTCGCGGCGCCCGCGAATGCGTCCGTTGCCCACGTGGTTCAGCCGGGGGAGACCCTGTGGTCGATCGCGGCAGCGAACAACCTGACGACGCGGACCGTCGCTGTCTTCAATGGGCTCTCCGAGGACGCGCTCGTTTCGGAGGGGCAGACGGTCAACGTCCCGACCGTGGACGAGGGCGCCGTCGCGCTCCAGAACGCCGGGATCACGCCAGGCAGCGAGACCTCGGCGACCGCCGCGCCCGCGACGGGCGGCGGCATCGGCCACACCGTCGTCGCCGGCGAGTCGCTCTCGTCGGTGGCTACAGCGAACGGGATTTCCGTCGAGGCGCTGGCCTCGGCCAACGGGCTGGCGAGCGATGCCTTCCTGATCGAGGGTCAGACGATCAGCGTCCCCGCTGCGACAGGGGCCACCGGTTCGACCGACGTGTCGAGTGGCGTGAGTCACACCGTCGTCGCCGGCGAGTCGCTCTCGTCGGTGGCTACCGCGAACGGGATTTCCGTCGAGGCGCTGGCCTCGGCCAACGGGCTGGCGAGCGATGCCTTCCTGATCGAGGGTCAGACGATCAGCGTTCCGGCGGCAACGGCGGCGACCAGTTCGACCGCCGGCCTGGGCCACATCCCGTCCCCCTACGGCGAGCTCCACCTCGATCCGGCTGCGGCCGACTCGTGGAATGCAATGCGCGAGGATTCGGTCTCCAACTACGGCGTCGACCTGTACCCGGCCGGGCCGGCCTCGGCCTACCGGACTCCGGAGCAGCAGCAGGAGCTCTACGACCTCTACCTCTCGGGCCAGGGCGCGCCGGCGAACCCGCCGGGCACCAGCACCCACGAGACCGGCACCGCGGTCGACGTCGCCGAGCCGGCGATGCGCGACGTCATCGACCAGATCGGCGGCGGCTACGGCTGGAGCGGAACGATCCCGTCCGAGTGGTGGCACGTGCAGTACGGCTGGTGACGCGCCCGGCAGGATTCGAACCTGCGCCTTCTGCCTCCGGAGGGCAGCGCTCTATCCACTGAGCTACGGGCGCTCGGCCGCCGAGTTTAGATCCCCGGTCAGGTCCGGCCGGCAAGAAGCGCGACGACGGCATCCACGTCCCCGCGGGCGACGGCGTCCGCGCAGAGTCGAACGTGATCATCGGGAGCCACCTGCGATGGCGTCGCCGGCCACGCTCTCCTCGAGCGTCGCCCGCGCCCGTTGCAACGCGCTGTTGACCGACGCGACCGACGTATCCAGCCGGTCCGCCACCTCGCGAGCCCTGAACCCGAGCGCGGTGCGAAGGACCAGCACCATGCGGGTCTGCGGGGAGAGGTGCTCGAACGCCGCCGCGAGCACGATCTCCAGGCTCTCACGCCGCTCATATCCCTCCGCGGGACCGGGCCCCTGGTCGACGGGCTCCACCGCGGCTTCGCCATCGGCCGCTCCGAGCTCGAACGGGGCGCCGCCGTCCAGCGGCACGACGCGTGCGCGCCGGCGCTCGATCTCGTCCAGGCACGCGTTCGTCGAGATCCGGTAGAGCCAGGCGCGAAGCGAGCTGCGGCCCTCGAAGGTCGGCAGGCCACGCCACGCCCGCAGGAGCGCCTCCTGAAGCGCCTCCTCGGCGTCGTCGGACGAGCGGAGCATCCGGCAGCAGTGGGCGTGCAGCTCGCCGCGAAACGGCTCGACCAGGCGCGCGTAGGCGCGCTCGTCGACGGTTGAGGTTGCGGCGACCGGCATTGCGGCGCGATGTTCGGTGGGCGCGGAGCAAAGGGAAAGTCCGATCCGGCATGGCGGTAATGCACACTCGGCATGGCGCCGTACGCTGGTCGTTCGGATAATCGAGATGTGGAGGAAACGGGCAACGTGATCGCCTTTCCGCAAGCACCGGACGCCGTCGAGCTGCGGCACCTGCGCGCGTTCGTCGCGGTCGCCGAGGAGCTCAACTTCGGACGCGCCGCCGACCGGCTGCACATCTCGCAGCCCGCGCTCAGCCGCCAGGTCCGATCGCTCGAGCAGCTGGTGGGCACGGAGCTGCTTCGGCGCTCGACCCACAACGTGGAGCTGACGCTCGCAGGCGAGGCACTGCTCGACCGGGCGCGCAAGCTGCTGAGCGACATCGATGAGGCCGTCGCGGCTGCCCAGTCGGTCGGAGGCGAGCTGATCGCCCGGGTTGCACGCCTCTGGGAGCCGATCACCGACGAAGCCACCACCGACGCGAACCTGCAAGCGATGCGCGATGCGTACGAGCAGCTGCTCGCTCAGTTCCCGGTGCCGGACGGGATGCAGGTCCGCCCGGTAAACGCGGGCGGCGTCAATTCCCTGGTCGTGAGCGCCGAGCCGGCCGAGCCGCCCACGATCATCCTGCTGCACGGCGGCGGCTTCGTCCTGGGCTCGGCGTTCGGCTACCGGCCGCTGGCCGGCGCGCTGGGGGCGGCGGCGGGCACCGGCGTCCTCGTGCCCGACTTCCGCCTGGCCCCCGAGCACCCCCATCCGGCCGCGCTCGACGATGCGCTCGCGGCGTACTCCTGGCTGCTCGAGCAGGGAGTGGATCCCGGCACCGTCGCGGTCTGCGGCGACTCCGCGGGTGGCGGGCTCGCGATGGCGCTGCTGCTCGCGCTCAAGGATCGCGGCCTGCCGCTGCCTGGAGGCGGGATCCTCTTCTGCCCCGCGGTGGACATCGAAGGCAACCTTCAGGACCCCGACGACCCCCGTCACGTCATGTCGTTCGAGGTCACAAGCCGCTTCACAAAGGCCTATCTCGCCGACCATCCGGCGGACGACCCGATCCTCAGCCCGCTCTATGCCGACCTGACCGGGCTGCCCCCGCTCTTGATCCAGGGCGCGTCCGGCGACCACGTGATCGCCGACGCCCAGGCGCTCGCCAAGCGCGCGCGCAAGCACGGCGTCTACTCGCGGCTCGAGGTCTATCCGGTCGAGGCCCACGTCTTCCAGCTGTTCTGGTCGTTCCTGCCCGAGGCGGCGGACGCCGTCGAGAAGGCGGGAGCGTTTGCGCGAGACGTCCGCGAGTCGGCCGATCTCGAACTGGAGGAGGACGCGACCAGCGCCTAGCTCCACGGGCGGAGTAACTTCGCTCCGGTGACTTCCGAGGTCCGAAACCCGGTCTTCGCCCGCCTCTTCGACCGGTTCGCGGCGAAGGACAAGGGACGCGGCGAGGATGCGCTGCGCGACGAGCTCGTCGCCGGGCTCAGCGGCCGCGCGGCCGAGGTGGGCCCGGGCAACGGGATCAACTTCGCGCACTTCCCGGCGAGCGTCGAGGAGTTGATCGCGGTGGAACCCGAGCCCTACCTGCGGCGCGCGGCGGAGCGCGCAGCGGAATCGGTGCCCGTGAAGGTCCGGGTAGTCGACGGGACGGCCGGTGAGCTGCCGCTCGAGGACGGCTCAGTCGACGCCGTGGTCGTCGCCGGCGTCCTCTGCTCGGTCCCCGACGTGGCGGCCGCGCTCGCCGAGTTCGCCCGGGTCCTGCGACCCGGCGGCGAGCTGCGCTTCTACGAGCACGTTCGCTCGGAGCGCCCCGGGTTCGCGCGCTACCAGGACACCATCGACCAAGTCTGGCCGCGCCTGATGGGCGGCTGTCACCCCAACCGGGACACACTGGCGTCGATCCGCGCGCCGGCTTCGAGGTCGAGCGCGTGCGCCGGTTCGGTTTCCCGGCAACCGCGCGGGCGTATCCCGTCCTGCCGCGGATCCTTGGCTCGGCGCGCGCCGCGTGAAGCTACGGTTGCCCGCATGGACCTGGACGTCGTCTTCCTCGGCACCGGCGGCTCGGTGCCCTCCGCCCGCCGCGCCACCGCTTGCATACTGGTCCGCGCCGGTGGGGCGCGCCTCCTGTTCGACTGCGGGGAGGGCACGCAGCGGCAGATGCAGCGGTCGACGGGGCTCGTCCAGGTCGACGAGATCTACCTCACGCACTACCACGCCGATCACTACCTCGGCCTGCCCGGCCTGCTCAAGACCTACGACCTGAACGACCGGCAGGCGCCGCTCCGCATCCTCGGCCCCCCGGGGCTCCGCAGCCTGTTCGAGGCGCTGCGCCGTATCACCGGCCGGGTCCGCTACCCGCTCGAGCTCGTCGAGATCGGCGAGGCCGACCCGATTCGCCACGACACCTTCGAGATCCGCCCGTTCGCCGTCGAACACCGCGTGCGGGCATACGGCTACGCGCTCGTCGAAGACGAGCGTCCGGGCCGATTCGACCCGGACGAGGCCGAGCGGCTCGGCGTGGCCGCTGGTCCCGACTTCGCGCGCCTCCAGGCGGGCGAGACGGTCGATGGGGCCGACGGGCCGGTCGACCCGGGGCAGGTGCTTGGCGGTGCGCGGGCGGGGCGCAAGGTCGTGATCACCGGCGACACGGCGCCCTGCGAGATGACCAGGATCGCGGCGCACGAGGCCGAGCTGCTGGTCCACGACGCAAGCTTCACCGATGAGGAGCTCGCGCGGGCGGGGGAGACCGCGCACTCGACGGCGCGCCAGGCGGCCCGGCTTGCCCGTGAGGCGCAGGCGAAGGCATTGGCGCTGGTCCACATCTCATCCCGCTATCACGTGGGCGCCGTGCTCGACGAGGCGCGGTCGGAGTTCCCCGATGCCTTCGCTCCGCGCGACTTCGACCTGGTCGAGATCCCCTTCCCCGAGCGGGGCGAGCCCCGCCTGATCGAGAACGGCGCGCGCGAGCGCCCCGAGCCCGAGCCCGAGCCCGCCGCCGAGAGCTAACCCAACGGCGCGGCGAGGTCCGCGACGGCCTGCCCGACCTCGGCCGGGTGGTCCTCCTGCAGGAAATGCTTGGCCGGCAGCATGATCGCGTCCTCGACCCCCAGCGCCCTGCGGCAGCTCTCGAGATGCTCGAGGCCGAAGACCGGGTCGCGCTCGCCCCAGACGAGGCGCGCCGGATAGTCGCGAGCGCTCAGGCCGGCGCGGAAGAACCGCTCCTTCTCGTCGGTCAGCTCGAAGCCGCGCATGATCTTCAGGAACGCGCGGCCGCGGTCGCGCAGCCGCACCAGCGCCACGTGGGCGTAGATGTCGGAGCGCGGGACCAGCGCCCGCTCCGCGATCCCCAGCGAGTAGAAGATCTCCGAGAAGAGCAACCGGGGCGACGCGCGAAGCCAGACCTCGCCGATCCCCTTGATCGAGAACGGATGCATCGGCCACGGCCTGCGGAAGCTGCCGGCGTCCACGAACGTGTTGAGGACGGTGAGCGACAGCACCCGGCCGGGGTTGCGGATCGCCCACTCGAAGCCGATCGGGCCGCCGACGTCGTGGACGACGAGGTGGATGCGGTCGAGGCCGAGCGCGTCGATCGCCTCCCCGGTCCATTCCGCCAAGCCCGACCAGGAATAGTCGAAGTCCTCGGGGCGATCGGCCAACCCGAGGCCCGGAAAGTCGAAGGCCGTGGCGCGCAGGCCCTGGTCGGCGATGACGGGGAGCACCTTGCGGTAGAGAAACGACGAGGTCGGTACGCCGTGGAGCAGCACGACGTCGGCTCCGGCGCCGCTCTGGCGCGCGAAGCTGCGCGCCCCGCCGGCGTCGAACAGGAACCCGGCCGCGCTGTGCCGGGCGATTGCGTCGTTCACCTCGCGGTCGATCTTGCGAAGCCGCCCGGGGTCCCGGACGGGCCGGTGCGGCATCGGGATTCGCCGTTCGCCCATGGCCGCCGATCATCGCTGATCGGGTCCCCGCAGGTTGCGGCGCCCTTTCCGCAAGCTGCGGAAATCGCCCCCGACCGCGCCGAATCTCCTGGTAGCCTCGTCCGTGTCGGTTCCTTTAACCCGGTCCGGAGAGACCAAGAAGGGGCGCGAGTGAGTCACGCGGAAAAGGTCGTCCTCGATCGAGAGGACCTGCGCCGCACGCTGGTGCGGATCGCCCACGAAATCGTCGAGAAGAACGCCGCCGGCGCGGTGGCGATCGTCGGGATCCACACGCGCGGTGCGATCCTGGCGGAGCGAATTCACACGCTGGTGGGCGAGCTGACCGGCGAGGGGATCCCGCTCGGCGACCTCGACATCTCGTTCTATCGCGACGACATCGAGGCCCGGGCGCCCGACGCCCAGCCGGTCGTCCTCTCCTCGCACCTCGACTTCGACCTCGAGGGGCTCACCGTGGTGCTGGTCGACGACGTCCTCTTCACCGGGAGGACCGTCCGCGCCGCGATCGACGCCCTCTTCGACTACGGCCGCCCGCAGCGGGTGCAGCTCGCCGTCCTCGCGGACCGAGGGCACCGCGAGCTCCCGATCAGGGCCGACTACGTGGGCAAGAACCTGCCGACCTCCCGCGACGAGCGCGTGTTCGTCCGCCTGGAGGAGCGAGACGAGATCGACGAGGTCGCGATCGGCCTCGGGGACCAGACGGCCACCACGGCCGCAAGCGAGAGAGGAGAGGCCGAATGAGGCACCTTTTGGCGATCGAGGACCTCGACCGGGCTGAGATCGAGCGCATCATGGAGCGCGCGGACAGCTTCGCGGAGGTCGGGCGGCGCGACATCAAGAAGGTGCCGACCCTCCGGGGCCGCACGATCGTGTCCTTGTTCTACGAATCGAGCACGCGAACCAGCTCCTCCTTCGAGCTGGCGGCCAAGCGCCTCTCCGCGGACCTCGTTTCGATCAAGGCCGCCGGATCGGCGGTCGACAAGGGCGAGTCGCTCAAGGACACCATCGCCACGCTCTCCGCCTATGAGCCGGAGGCCATCGTGATCCGCTCGCCGCATGCCGGCGCGGCCAAGCTGGTCGCAGGCTGGACCGACGCCGGCGTGGTCAACGCCGGCGACGGCAAGCACGAGCACCCCAGCCAGGCGCTGCTCGACGTCTACACGCTCCGGGGACGGCTGGGCGAGCTGGATGGCAAGCGGATCTGGATCGTCGGCGACGTCCTCCACAGCCGCGTGGCCCGCTCGTGCGCGCTCGCCTTCAGGCTGATGGGCGCCGAGGTCACCCTGTGCGGTCCGCCGACGTTGATCCCCCGTGGGGCCGCAACCGCACTCGGCTGCGACGTGACGCACGACATCGGCGGCCTGCCCGAGGCGGACGTCGTCTATGCCCTCCGGATGCAGCACGAGCGGATGAGCGAGAGCTTCGTGCCCTCGATCCGCGAGTACGCGATGCAGTTTCAGATCGACGGCCGCCGACTCGGCCCGCGGCAGCTCCTGATGCACCCTGGGCCGGTGAACCGGGGGGTCGAGCTGTCGCCGGACGTGATCGACGGCCCGAACTCGCTGATCACCGAGCAGGTGCGCAGCGGCCTCGTCGTGCGCATGGCGATCCTCTACGAGCTGATGGCCGGTGGCGACCGGCCGCGGGGCGCCCGGGCGCCCGACGCCGAACTGCCCGAGCCGACGCCGATCGGAGAGCCGGCGTGAAGGCGGTCTCCAGCCTCGACTGGCGCGGGGCGGACGCAGCGCCCGAGCGGGACCTGATCCTTCGCAACACGACCGTGCTCGATCCCCGGACAGGGATCGAGGGACCGCACGACATCGTGATCCGCGAAGGGAAGGTCGCCGAGCTCGCCGCCCCTGGAGCCGGCTCCGTCCCGGACGCGGAGGTGATCGACGCCGAGGGGCTGCACGCGGTGCCCGCCTTCTTCGACCCGCACGTCCACCTGCGCACGCCCGGGCGCGAGGACAAGGAGGACCTCGAGACCGGCACCCGCGCCGGCGCCGCGGGCGGGTACTGCGGCCTGCTCGCGATGGCGAACACCGAGCCCCCGGTCGACACCCCGGCCGCGATCGAGTCCCTCCGCGAGCGCGCCGGAACCGACGCGAGCCTCCCGACCGGGTTCCTCGCGACGGTCACCCGCGGCATGCGCGGGGAGGAGCTCACCGACATGGTCGAGCTCGCCGACGCAGGCGCCGTCGGGTTCTCGGACGACGGCCTGCCGATCCGGAGCGGGCGCGTGATGCGCCGGGCGCTCCAGTACCAGGCGCTCGCCGGGGGCCAGATCGCGCTCCACGAGGAGGATCCCGAACTCTCGGGCAAGGGCGTGATGCACGAGGGCGATGTCTCGGCGCTGGTCGGCATGGAAGGGGTGCCGGCGATCTCCGAGTCGACGATGATCGCCCGCGACGCCGCGCTCGCGGCGTACGAGGGCGCCCGGATCCACGTCCAGCACCTCTCCGCGCGTCAATCGGTCGAGGTGGTCACCGCGGCGAAGGGGGCCGGTGTCGCGATCACGTGCGAGGCGACGCCGCATCACCTCACGCTCACCGACGAGGAGGTCCGCAGCCTCGATGCCGCCTACAAGATGAACCCGCCGCTTCGGGCCGAGGACGACCGGCACGCGCTGATCGAGGCGCTCCGGTCGGGGGTGATCGACTGCATCGCAACCGATCACGCCCCGCATTCGCCGGAGGAGAAGGAGGTGCCCTTCGAACAGGCCGCGATGGGAGTCACCGGCCTCGAGACCGCCTTCGCGGCGATCCACACGGAACTGGTCCTCCCGGGCGTGCTCGACCTCTCGACCGTGGTCGACCGGATGAGCGCGGGTGCCGCCGGCTTCGGCTTCGAGCTGCCGGGGCTGGCGCCAGGAGCCGAGGCGAACGTCGCGCTGCTCGACCTCGATGCGGAATGGGAGCCCGGGGTGGACGGCTGGGAGAGCCGGTCGGCGAACTCGTGCTTCGCGGGACGCAAGCTCACCGGACGGCCGCTCATGACCGTGGTCGCCGGGCAGGTCGCCTACCGGCAGCGCAGCTTCGCGATG
Source organism: uncultured bacterium (assembly GCA_963734015.1). GTDB lineage: Bacteria > Actinomycetota > Thermoleophilia > Solirubrobacterales > 70-9 > JALZKA01. The sequence continues at coordinate 52,192 of CAVTFG010000016.1, forward strand.
GGGGTCGCTTGATGGCCGATGGCGACGGCGGCTACGTGCTGCTCGAGGACGGCACCCGGTTCGACGGCGAGCTCTGCGGGGCCGGGGGAGAGGCGGTCACCGGCGAGGTCGTCTTCAACACGGCGATGACCGGCTATCAGGAGGCGATGACCGATCCTTCCTACGCCGGCCAGCTGATCACCTTCACCTATCCGATGATCGGCAACTACGGCGTCGCGACGCCCGCGATGGAATCGGACCGGATCCATGCGCGGGCGGCGATCATGCGCGACGCCCGCAACTCCGAGGACGCAGCTAGCGCCGAGGGCGGCTGGCTCGACTGGCTGCGCGACTGCGGCGTGCCGGCAATCACCGGGGTCGACACCCGCGCCCTCGTACGCCGGATTCGCGACCGGGGAGCGATGCGCGGCGGCGTCTTCGACGGCCGAGACCGGCGAATCGGATGCCCGCGAACGGATCTCGGCGGAACCGCCGATGGAAGGCGCAGATTTCGCTCGGACGGTCACGCCTGACGCCCCCGTCGAGATCGCGGGCTCCGGGCCGCATGTCGTGGCGATCGACACCGGGATCAAGCATTCGATCATCCGCCAGTTCCGCGAGCGCGAGGCGCGGGTGACGCTGCTGCCGTGCTCGGCGAGCGCGCAGGACGTCCTCGAGCGGGATCCCGACCTGGTGTTCCTGGCGAACGGCCCGGGCGATCCGGCGGCGCTCGACTACGTGGTCGAGAGCGTGCGCGGCGTCGTCGGCAAGAAGCCGGTGATCGGCATCTGCCTCGGCCATCAGCTGCTCTGCCGGGCCGTTGGCCTCGACACGTTCAAGCTGCCCTTCGGCCACCGCGGGGCCAACCACCCGGTCAAGGAGCTCGCGACGGGGAAGATCGACATCACCTCCCAGAACCACGGCTTCGCGGTTGCCACGCCCGACGGCGGCGGCCGGATCGACGGCGACGAGCCGGTGCGCTGGGAAACCGATTTCGGCGCCGCGGAGCTCTCCCACCTCAATCTCTACGACCGCACCGTCGAGGGGCTCGTTCTCAAGGACGTGCCGGGGCGCACCGTCCAGTACCACCCGGAGGCGGGGCCCGGACCGCACGACGCTCGACATCTGTTCGATGAGTTCCTGGAGCTGGCCGGTGCCTAGGCGCGACGACATCTCGAAGATCCTCCTGATCGGCTCCGGGCCGATCGTGATCGGGCAGGCGGCCGAGTTCGACTACTCGGGCGTACAGGCGTGCAAGGTGCTCCGAGAGGAGGGCTACGAGGTCGTGCTCGTCAACTCGAACCCGGCGACGATCATGACCGACCCCGAGTTCGCCGACCGCACCTACGTGGAGCCCCTCACGCCCGACGCGGTGGCGCGGATCATCGAGCGGGAGCTGCCCGACGCGCTGCTGCCCACGCTGGGTGGCCAGACCGCCCTGAACCTCGCCAAGTCGCTGCACGACGACGGCACGCTGGCCCGCTTCGGGGTCGAGCTGATCGGCGCCGACTACGACGCGATCCACCGGGCCGAGGACCGCGAGGCCTTCCGGCAGACGATGGAGGACGCCGGCCTGCGCGTCCCGTGGTCCACGATCGTCACCTCGGTCGGTCAGGTGGAGTCGGGGCTGGCGGAGGGCTCGCTGAAGCTCCCTGCGATCGTGCGCCCCGCGTTCACCCTGGGCGGCCACGGCGGCGGGGTCGGCACCACCGAGACCGAGCTCCTCCAGGTCGTCTCCGAAGGGCTCGCGGCGAGCCCGATCAACCAGGTGCTGGTCGAGGAATCAGTGCTCGGCTGGGGCGAGTTCGAGCTGGAGGTGATGCGCGACCACAACGACAACGTCGTGATCATCTGCTCGATCGAGAACATCGACCCGATGGGCGTGCACACGGGCGACTCGGTCACGGTCGCGCCCGCTCAGACGCTCACGGACCCCCTCTATCAGGAGCTCCGCAACCAGGCGATCGCCGTGATCCGCGCCGTCGGGGTCGAGACGGGCGGCTCGAACGTGCAGTTCGCGGTCAACCCGGAGACCGGCGAGATCGTCGTGATCGAGATGAACCCCCGGGTGTCGCGGTCCTCGGCACTGGCCTCGAAGGCCACCGGCTTCCCGATCGCGAAGATCGCCGCGAAGCTGGCCGTCGGCTACGCGCTCGAGGAGATCCCGAACGACATCACGCAGGCGACGCCCGCCTCGTTCGAGCCGACGATCGACTACGTGGTCACCAAGGTCCCTCGGTTCGCGTTCGAGAAGTTCCCGGGCGCCGAGGGCGCGCTGACCACCCACATGAAGTCGGTCGGCGAGGCGATGGCCATCGGACGGACATTCCGCGAGTCATTCGCGAAGGCGATGCGCTCGCGCGAGCTCGACGAGCCGGCCTCGATCCCAGACGACACCGAGGACCTCCTGACCAGGCTCGAGACCCCGAGCTCCGACCGTTTCGACCTGATCGAGGCCGCGTTCGGCCGGGACGTGGACGTCGAGGCGGTCAACGCTCGCACCGCGATCGATCCCTGGTTCCTGCGTGAGCTCGAGGCGCTCGCGACCTTCGGCGACGGCACCGAGGGTCTGGAGCGCACCTACAAGTCGGTGGACACCTGCGCCGCCGAGTTCGAGGCTCGAACGCCGTACTACTACTCGGGGCATGAGCGCGCCCCCACGCCCCTCGCGGGGGAAGTGAGGCGCGGCGACAGGGCCTCGGTCGTGATCCTCGGATCAGGACCGAACCGGATCGGCCAGGGGATCGAGTTCGACTACTGCTGCGTCCACGCCGCGATGACCGTGCGCGACTCGGGCCGCGACGCGGTGATGATCAACTGCAACCCCGAGACCGTCTCGACCGACTACGACACGTCCGACCGCCTCTACTTCGAGCCGCTCACGGCCGAGGACGTGCTCGCCGTGATCGAGGTCGAGCAGCCCGAGGGCGTGATCGTCCAGTTCGGCGGACAGACCCCCCTGCGCCTCGCCCGGGCGCTGGAGGAGGCCGGCGTGCCGCTGCTCGGCACCCCGGTCGACGCGATCGACCTGGCCGAGGACCGCGGGCGCTTCGGGGCGCTGCTGCGCCGCCTCGAGATCGCCCATCCGCCCTACGGGACGGCGTTCTCGGCCGACGAGGCGATCGTGGTGGCCGAGACCGTCGGCTTCCCGCTGCTGGTGCGCCCCTCGTACGTCCTCGGCGGTCGGGCCATGGAGATCTGCTACTCGGCCGACGGCCTCGAGGCGTACCTGCGCGCGCACGTCAAGGCCGACCAGAAGCACCCGCTCCTGCTCGACCGCTTCCTCGAGGACGCGATCGAGGTGGACGTCGACGCGCTCTGCGACGGATCGGAGGTCGCGGTCGCCGGGATCATGCAGCATGTCGAGGAGGCCGGCGTCCACTCCGGCGACTCCGCCTGCGTGATCCCGCCGATGAGCCTCGGCGAGCCGATGCTCGACCAGATTCGCGAGACAACCGCACGGATCGCGCTCGAGCTGGGGGTGATCGGCCTGATCAACATCCAGTACGCCGTCGCCGGCGGCGAGCTCCACGTGATCGAGGCCAACCCCCGCGCCTCGCGAACGATCCCGTTCGTCTCCAAGGCCATCGGCGCCCCGCTCGCGAAGATCGCGTGTCGCCTGATGCTGGGCGAGCGCCTGGCCGACCAGCGCGTGCCCGGGACGCCCACCGACCACGTCTCGGTCAAGGAAGCCGTGATGCCCTTCGCCCGGTTCGCCGGGGCCGACGCCGTCCTCGGCCCCGAGATGAAGTCCACGGGCGAGGTGATGGGCATCGCGCGCGACTTCCCGACGGCGTTCGCCAAGGCCCAGGCCGCCGCCGGCGTCTCATTGCCGCTGGAGGGCACGGTCTTCATCACGGTCACCGACAGCGACAAGGCGGCGGCCACGCAGCTCGCCGCACGGTTCCACGATCTCGGCTTCCGGATCATCGCCACGATGGGGACGGCGCAGGCGATTTCCCGGATGGGCATCCCGGTGACCGCGATCAACAAGATCGCCGAGGGCTCACCGCACGTCGTCGACTTCATCCGCGACTCGGAGGTCGACCTGGTGATCAACACGCCGACCGGCAGCGGCGCCCGCTCGGACGGCTACGAGATCCGCAACGCCGCGGTCCGGCACGGCGTCCCGTGCGTGACGACCATGACGGGCGCCTCGGCCGCCGCGCGGGCGATCTTCGCGGTCCGGACGCGCGGCGCGGAGCCGCGCAGTCTGCAGGAGCTGCACGAGCAGGCCGCGGACGGCGGACAGCGGACAGCGGTGAGGGACGCATCTGCGCGGGAGTCCTCGTGACCGCTCGCGTCCTCGCGCCGTTCGGCGCCCGTGCCTGTGAGGTAGTCGGGCGTCGCGAGACCGGCGGCTACGTCGTGTTCTCGGCGCGGGACGCCGACGGCCCCGATCCCGAGCCCGGGCAGTTCTACATGCTGCGCTCGGAGGGCTGGGGGGAGGCCGACGGCCGGCCATTCCTGCCGCGCGCGTTCTCCGTGGCGATGGCGGCGCCCGACACGCGCGGGGTGCGGCTTGACTTCCTGGTCGAGGCCGTGGGGCCGGGCACCGCCCTGCTCGCGGGTCTCGAGGCCGGCGCGCGGCTCGAGCTCACCGGCCCGCTGGGGCGCCCCTTCTCGGCGCCGCGCGAGCTCAACCCGGGCGGGGCCGGCGCGATCCTCGTCGGCGGTGGCATCGGGATCGCGCCGATCGCGATCCTCAGGCGGCATCTTTCGCGCCGTGGGATCCCGGCCAGGACACTCCTGGGCTTCCGCGACGAGGCGCATTCGGGCGGCCTCGAGCTGTTCGAGTGCCAGGAGGTCGGCCTCGCCAGCGAGGACGGCCATACCGGCCACCCCGGCTATGTCACCGACCTGCTCCAGGCGGCGCTCAAGGGCGACGACGCCCGGAGCGCCGCGGTCTACGCATGCGGCCCGCCCGCGATGCTCGAGGCGGTCCGGTCGATCTGCGACGCGCGCGGCGTCCCGGCCGAGCTCGCGATGGAGGCGCCGATGGCCTGCGGCTACGGAGCCTGCTTCGGGTGCGCAATCCCGCTCGCGGACGGGGGCTACAAACGGCTCTGCGTCGACGGGCCCGTGGTGCGGGCGGATGAGATCGAAACCGCGCTCGTGGCGGGGTCCGGGCATCGATGATCAGCATCGGCGGCCTTTCTCTCGAGCACCCCGTCCTGAACGGCTCCGGCACGTTCGACGCGATCGCCGCGCAGCGGGCGTTCGGCGACGCGCTGCTCGAGCGCTTCCCCTTCTCGGCCTTCGTCTCGAAGACGATCACCCCGGATCCCCGCGCGGGCAACCCCCCGCCGCGGCTCTATGAGACCCCGAGCGGGATGATCAACTCGATCGGGCTCCCGAACAAGGGCCTCGAGGGGTTCCTCGCGCAGGACCTGCCGCAGCTGGCGGAGCTGCCCGTGCCGCTGGTCGTCTCGGTGATGGCGACCGACCGCGACGGCTTCTCCCGGCTCGTGGCCGGGGTGGGCGGACGCGACGAGGTGGCCGCGATCGAGCTCAACGTCTCGTGCCCGAACGTCAAGTCCGGTCTGATCGTCGGCGAGCAGCCCGCGGAGACGCTGGCGCTCTGCGAGGCCCTCCGCCCGCTGACCGAAAAGCCGCTGATCGTGAAGCTCACGCCCAACACCGGCGACCCGGCCGCGGTCGCGCTCGCGGCGGAGGAGGGCGGGGCGGATGCGGTGTCGCTGATCAACACGCTGCGCGCCACGGGGCTCGATCCGGGCACCCGCGAGCCCTGGTTGGGAGCCGGAAGCGGCGGCCTGTCGGGCCCCGCCGTGCGCCCGGTGGCGCTCGACCAGGTCCGGCGGGTCGCTGCGGAGGTCAGCGTGCCGGTGATCGGGATGGGGGGCATCGAAACCGGCGCCGACGCACTCGATTTCCTCTCCCTGGGCGCGAGCGCGGTGGCCGTCGGCACCGCGAACTTCCGCGATCCGGAAGCCGGCGAACGGGTCCGCCGGGAGCTCGAAGCGCTGCAAGGCCAGGCACCTGCCCTCCACCTCAACTAGAGGTCGAATCGAATTTCCCCGAATTGCCCGTTCCCCCTTTGCGCCCCGCGTGAGGGGCGCTATATTCGCGCCTCGCATGGCCTCCTCTTCCGCCGAGACCGCAGCCGTCCCCGAAAGGACCCACTCGCAGCGGATGAAGGCTCTCAACAGGGCCAACGAGATCCGTACGAAGCGGGCTCAGCTGAAGCGGGACCTGAAGGCCGGCAAGATGAAGGTGGAGAAGCTGCTGCTCGATCCGCCGGACTGGGTGCTCTCGGCGAAGGCCTTCGACATGATCCTCGCGGTCCCCAAGTACGGGCGCGTGAAGGCGAACAAGATCCTGAACGTGTGCAGGATCTCGCCGTCGAAGACGATCGGCGGCCTCTCGGAGCGCCAGCGCGCCGAGCTCGTCTCGATGCTTCGCAGGTAGCGCGCCGCCGGGGCATTCGTCCGCGCCACGGGGTTTGATTGGGCGCATGGCGCCCCGCGTCTTCGTGATCACCGGCCCCTCCGGGGTCGGCAAGGGAACGCTGATCCGCGGCCTGCTCGGGCGGGTTCCCGGCCTCGAGCTGTCGGTATCGGCGACGACGCGCGAGCCCCGGGCCGGGGAGGAACCTGGGCGCGACTACCACTTCCTGACGCCTGAGGAGTTCGCGGAGCGTGCCGACGCCGGCGACTTCCTCGAGCACGCGACCTTCTCGGGCAACCGCTACGGAACGCTGCGCGCGGAGATCGAGCGGACGCTCGACGTCCGGCACGTCGGTGGTCCTGGAGATCGAGGTCCAGGGTGCGCGCCAGGTCCGCGCCGCGATGGGCGACGAGGCGGTCCTGATCTTCATCGCCCCGCCGAGCCCCGAGGTGCTGCGTGAGCGCCTGGCCGGGCGCGGCACGGACTCCGATGAGGCGATCGAGCGCCGCCTCGAGACCGCGAAGCAGGAGCTGGAGGCGCTCCAGGAGTTCAAGCACGTGGTGGTGAACGACGAAATCGAAAGTGCCTCGGGCGAGCTGGAGGAAATCGTCCGCGACGAGCTGGGTGCACAGTGAGGCGGAGTCCGAAGGACGAAGCCGAGCCCCGCCGTTGTTGAGGCGGCTGATCCCGGGTGAGGAGGCACCCCGTACAATCCCGGCCCAGATGATCAAGCCAAGAGTCGACAGTCTCCTCGAGCAGACCGATTCGCACTACGCCGCGGTCCTGGTCGCGGCCAAGCGCGCGCGCCAGCTCAACAGCTACTACCGCGCGCTCGGCGAGGGCAGCTACGAGGAGTACACGCCGCCGATGGTCGAGGTGAAGTCGGGCAACTACCTGACGATCGCCCTCGAGGAACTCGCCAGCGGCAAGATCAAGTACGAGTACAAGGCGTAGCGCCCCTCGCGCTCGAGGCCTGGCGCCATGGCTCGCATCCTTCTCGGCGTCACGGGTGGGATCGCCGCCTACCGCGCACTCGAGCTTGCCCGCCTGGCGACGAAGGCCGGGCACGGCGTGCGCGTCCTCATGACGCCGTCCGCCACGAAGTTCGTCGGCGCCGCATCGTTCGAGGGGATCGTGGGCGCTCCGGTGCTGATCTCGGAATGGGAGCGCGACCCGATGCGAGGCGCCTTCCCGGCCGAGCAGCAGCCCGAACATGATCCGATCGGCCACCTCGCCGTGGTCGAGAACGCCGATGCCTATCTCGTAGCTCCCGCCTCCGCGAACACCGTGGCGAAGCTGGCCGCGGGCATGGCGGACTCGATGCTGACCACATCGTTCCTCGCCTGCACGGCGCCGCGCCTGGTCGCGCCGGCGATGAACGACCGGATGTATCGCGACGGGGCAACGCAGCGCAATCTCGACCTGCTTCGCGAGCGCGGCGTGATCGTGATCGAGCCCGACGAGGGGCCGCTCGCATCCCGCGGCGAGCATGGGACGGGGCGGCTACCGCAACCCGCGGAGCTCCTGCGCCGCGTCGAGGCCGCCCTGCCTGGCCAAACGGGCCCGTGGGACGGCCTGCGCGTTCTGGTCACCGCCGGCGGGACGCGCGAGCCGATCGATTCGGTTCGCTTCATCGGCAACCGCTCCAGCGGCCGGATGGGCGTCGCCCTCGCGGAGGCGGCAGCGCGCCGCGGGGCCGACGTCAAGCTGGTCGCCGCGAACGTGTCCCTCCCCGTCGACCCGGCGGTCGAGGTGACCAGGGTCGAGACGGCGGCGGAGCTCGCCGAGGCCGCACGACAGGCATTCGGCACGGCGCAGGTGGTGCTGATGGCCGCTGCGGTCGCGGACTTCCGCCCGGCGGCCGCTGCCGAGGGCAAGCTGGCCCGCGAGGGCAGCGGGGGCCTCGAGCTGCGCCTGGAGGAGACCGAGGACGTGATCGCCGGCCTTGCCGGCGAGCGCACTCCCGATCAGACCCTGGTCGGTTTCGCCGCCGAGCACGGTGCGGACGCCGTCGCTCGGGCCCGCGAGAAGCTCGAGCGCAAGGGACTGGACGCGATCGTCTTCAACGACGTGTCGCGCTCCGAGATCGGCTTCGATTCGGAGCGCAACGAGGTCACGATCGTCGAGCGTGCGGGCGAGCACGAGGTGCCGCTCGCGGACAAGCATGAAATCGCCGACGCGGTCCTCGATCGGGTCGAGGCCCTGCGCTCGAAGCGGGCGCCGGACCGCGCGTAGACTCAGGCGGGTGCCCGAGTCGCTCTACAACCTCTACCGGCGCGGCGTCGAACTGCTCGAGGACGGTAGCTACCAGGAGGCCACCGTGCCGCTCGCGGAGGCCGCCCGGCAGGCCCCCGAGAAGAGCTCCGTGCGCGAGGCGTTGGGTCGTGCCTACTTCCGCAACCACCAGTTCGCGGAGGCGGCGACGGAGTTCGAGGCGGTGGTCGAGACCCACCCGGTCAACGACTACGCGCATTTCTGCCTCGGCCGGGCGCTCAGCCTGACCGGCGAGAACCAGCGCGCCCGTCATCACCTGGCGCTGGCCTCGAACCTGCGGCCCGAGCGTCGCGACTACCGGATCTACCGCGACCGCGCCCGCCGCGCGGCGTAACGGAGATCGAATGAGCGACGCAAGTCGCGAAAGCATGTTCGCCCGCGTGGCAAGGCAGGTCATCTGGTGCGGGCGCTGGTCCAGCGCGTGACCCGGGCCGCCGTCTCGGTCGACGGCGCCGAGATCGCCGCGATCGGGCCGGGGCTGCTCGTTCTGCTCGGCGTCGGCCAGGGCGACGGGGAGGACGAGGTGGACCGGCTGGCCGACAAGGTCGCCAAGCTCCGCGTGTTCGACGACGCTGACGGCCGGATGAACGAACCGCTCGGCTCCCGGGAGGTGCTCTGCGTCAGCCAGTTCACGCTCTACGGCGACACCCGCCGGGGCAATCGCCCGAGCTGGACGGACGCAGCTCCCCCGGATCTCGCCGAGCCGTTGTACGAGCGGTTCGCCGAGCGACTGGGCGCGAAGCGCGGCGCGTTCGGCGCGCGGATGGCCGTGGAGCTCACGAACGACGGCCCCGTAACCCTCCTGCTCGAAGCGTAAAACCACGCTTGGTGCTCGCCTGGGCGCGGCTATACTCAGGCCACCTCTTACGCGTACCCGAACCCTGTCGAGGTGGGCCCGGGCCCACCTTTTTTTCGGCCGCAAGCGGGTTCGCGGAGGGGCAGGGCAGAGCTGGAAGGAGCGAGAGTTTGAGCACCCAGGATCTACAGGCGACGATCGAGGCACGGCTTCGGGAATTCGATCCCGAGGTCGAGTTGATCGCGCTCGAGCAGCCGGCGGTGGAGTCGCTACGGCTGTACATCGACCGCCCCGGCGGGGTGGACCTGGCGCTCTGCGAAGCCGTGACGGGTGAGCTCCGGGACCTGCTCGAGCGCTACTCGCTCGAGGTCTCGTCGCCCGGTGTCGATCGGCCCCTGACCAAGCCCGAGCACTTCCGCCGCTTCCTCGGCCGGCGCGTGCGCGTGCGCACCACCGACGCGATCGAGGGACGGCGGAACTTCACGGGAACCATCGCCGAGGCCGACGACGACAGCGTGCTCGTCGCCGCAGAGGGGACGCCCGTGCGGATCCCGATCACCGGGATCAAGCGCTCGAACCTAATTGGAGACTTGGAATTTGGAGGTGAGTCGTGAGCCGCGAGCTCGTTGATGCGATCAAGGAACTCGGGACGGAGAAGGGGATCGACTCCGAGATCCTGATGGGCGCGCTGGAAGACGCGCTGCTCTCGGCCTATCGGAAGACCCCGGGCGCCGCCCGCTACGCACGCGTCGATCTCGACCGTGATACCGCCGACTTCCGCGTGTTCGAGCTGATCCTGCCGCCCGAGCTGGAGGAGAAGCTGCTCGCCCAGGTCGCCGAGGAGCAGGAGCAGACGATCGACCCCGAGACCGGTGAGCTGCGCGAGCCCGAGGAGCCCGAGCTCGACCCGGAGATCCTGGCCCCGTACGAGGACCAGATCAAGAGCCGCGACGTCACCCCCGACGACTTCGGCCGCATCGCCGCGCAGACCGCCAAGCAGGTGATCCTGCAGCGCGTCCGCGAGGCCGAGCGGCAGATGATGTTCGACGAGTACCAGGACCGGGTCGGCGAGCTGATCACCGGGATCATCCAGCAGTCCGACAACCGCTACACCCTCGTGCAGTTGCGCGAGCGCGTGGAGGCGCTCCTGCCGCGTTCCGAGCAGGTCTGGAACGAGCGCTACGACCACGGCATGCGGGTCAAGGCGGTCATCACCGACGTTTCCGCCGAGGGCAAGGGCCCCTCGATCGTCGTCTCGCGGCGCAGCCCCGAGCTGATCAAGGAGCTGTTCGAGCTCGAGGTCCCGGAGATCGCAGACGACCTGGTCGAGATCGTGGGCGTCGCGCGCGAGCCCGGCTTCCGGTCGAAGATCGCCGTGATCTCGCACGCCGACGGCGTCGATCCGGTCGGCGCATGCGTCGGGCCCCGTGGATCGCGCGTCCGGATGGTCGTCTCCGAACTGCGCGGCGAGAAGATCGACATCATCCCGTACAACGAGGAGCCCGCCCGGTTCGTCGCCAAGGCGCTCTCGCCCGCGCGGGTGCGCGAGGTGCTGGTCGACGACGAGACCAAGGAGGCGACCGTCATCGTCCCCGACGACCAGCTTTCGCTGGCAATCGGGCGCGAGGGCCAAAACGCGCGTCTCGCGGCGAAGCTGACCGGCTGGAAGGTCGACATCAAGTCGGAGACCGACTTCAGCCACGAGGACGTCGGGGACATCGAGGAGGGTGAGGTCGACGACGGCCGCTGTGCCGCCGTGCTCTCCGCGGGCCGCCGCTGCCCGAATGCGTCGCTCGACGGCTCGCGCTTCTGCGGCCTCCCGCAGCACCAGGCGCTGGCTCGGTTCGGCACCAACCAGGTGACCGTGCTCGGCGCGCTCTCCGACGAGGAGGTCGCGACGCTCGCCAACCCGGACGCCGGCGACGCCCAGGTTGCGGAGCTCGTCAAGAAGGCTGAGGACGCGGCCCCCGCGGAGGAGGCCGCACCGGAAGGCGACGCGGAGGAACCCGCCGCCGAGGAGGTCGAGGCGCCCGCTGAGGAGGAAGCGCCCGCCGACGAGCCGGAAGCCCCTGCCGAGGAAGAGGCGCCCGCCGAGGAGCCGGAGGAAGCGCCGGCCGCGGACGACGAGCCCACCGTTCGGAGCTAGCGACGAAGTCGCGGAAGGCGACGCCGAGCCTGCCGCCCCGACGGAGCCCGAACCCGACGGCCCCGGACGCGAAGCGGAGGAGCCGTCGGATGAATCTGTCGCGGAAGGCGACGCCGAGCCTGCCGCCCCGACGGCGCCCGAACCCGACGGCCCCGGACGCGAAGCGGAGGAGCCGTCGGAGGTCTAATGGCCAAGAAGAGAGTTCATGAGATCGCCAAGGCGAGGGGCCTCGCCAGCAAGGACGTCCTCGCCAGGCTGCAGGAGGCCGGCGTCGAGGTAACCGCGGCCGCCTCAAGCGTCGAGGAGGACGTGGCGGCGAAGGTCCTCGACGGCGCGGCCGAGGCGCCCGCCCCGAAGGCCGAAGCGAAGTCCGCGCAGGCTGCACCCAAGCCCGCCGCGCCGGCCGAGGGGGAGCAGGCGCAGCGGCCGGTCCGGCCCGTGCGCCCCGCGCCCGACGGCGGAAGCGCCACCGCCGCCGCCGCGAAGGGCGGCAAGCGCCGCCGGGTAGTGATCGACTCACAGGCATCGCGGCGCGATTCGATGGGCCCGCCGCCTCCGCAGCGCCCGCCCAGGCGTCGCGGTGGCCGCCGCCGCCGGCCGTTCCTGGACGAGCCGCCCGAGAAGGGCCCGGTCGTCGAGGCCGAGCCTGAAGTCCTGAAGATCGCATCGGGCGCGTCGGTGCGCGAGGTGGCCGAGACGCTCGGCCTCGGCAGCGCCGAGGTCATCAAGAAGCTGATGCAGCTCGGCGAGATGGCGACCCTTACGCAGACGCTCACCGACGAGACCGTGACGGTCCTCGCCGACGAGTTCGACCGGAAGGTCGAGGTCGTGAGCGCCGCCGAGGAAGAGGCGGAGGAGGTCGTCTACGAGGACGCCGACGAGGACCTGGCCGACCGTCCGCCCGTCGTCACGATCATGGGGCACGTCGACCACGGGAAGACTTCACTCCTGGACGCGATCCGCCGGACCGAGGTCGTCGCCGGCGAGGCAGGCGGCATCACGCAGCACATCGGCGCGTACCAGGTCAGCCAGGACGGGAGGGTCATCAGCTTCATCGATACGCCGGGTCACGCGGCGTTCACGGCGATGCGGGCCCGCGGCGCCGACGTCACCGACATCGTCGTCCTCGTGGTGGCCGCCGACGACGGCGTCATGCCGCAGACGGTCGAGGCCATCGACCACGCCCGGGCGGCCGAGGTGCCGATCATCGTCGCGGTCAACAAGATCGACGTCGACGGTGCGAACGTCGACAAGGTCAAGGGCGAGCTGGCGAACCAGGGCCTGAATCCGGAGGACTGGGGCGGCGACACGATCTTCACGAACGTCTCCGCGAAGACCAAGGAAGGCCTGGACGACCTGCTCGAGAACATCCTGCTGGTGGCCGAGCTCGAGGAGCTCAAGGCCAATCCGGAGGCCGAGGCGTCGGGCTCGGTGATCGAATCCCACCTCGACCCGGGCCGCGGTCCCGTGGTCACGATTCTCGTGCAGCGCGGCACGCTCCAGGTGGGCGATTCCGTGGTGGCCGGCTCCCAGTGGGGCAAGGTCCGCGCGATGCAGGACCACACCGGCGCCCGCGTCGAGGCCGCGGCTCCAGGCGATCCGGTCGAGGTGCTCGGCTTCGACGGCGTGGCAGAAGCCGGCGAGCGCGTCGAGGTGGTCGAGAACGATCGCCGCGCCCGCCAGCTCGCGGGCGAGCGGGCGCATCGCCTGAAGACGGAGCAGCTGGCTCGCCGCACCCAGCGGCGCGTCACGCTCGACGAGGTCTTCGCGAAGGCCCAGGAGGGCGTCATCAAGGAGGTCAACATCGTCCTCAAGGCGGACGTCTCGGGCTCGCTCGAGGCGCTCCAGGACGAGCTCGCGAAGGTCCCCCAGGAACAGGTCCGGATCAACGTCATCCGCGCCGCAGCCGGCGGGATCAACGAGTCCGACGTGATGCTGGCGGCGGCATCGGACGCGATCATCATCGGCTTCAACGTCCGCCCGCTGGCCGACGCCCGCCGCGCGGCCGACCAGGAGGGCGTCGAGATCCGCACGTACTCGGTGATCTACAAGGTCACCGAGGAGCTCCGCGCCGCGATGGAGGGCATGCTCGAGGCGGTCGACGTCGAGGAGACGCTCGGCCAGGCCGAGGTCAAGCAGACCTTCAAGGCTTCCCGCGTCGGCACGATCGCCGGTTGCGAGGTCACCGACGGCAAGGTGACTCGCGACGGCGAGGTCCGCCTGATCCGTGACGGCACCGTGGTCTGGACCGGCCGCATCGGCTCCCTGCGGCGCTTCAAGGACGACGTCAGCGAGGTCGAGAACGGCCAGGAGTGCGGCATCGTCCTCGAGGGCTTCGCGGACATCAAGGTCGGCGACATCCTCGAAGTGTTCAAGACCAAGCAGGTCGAGCAGACGCTCGACTCGTAGGGCTTGCGCCCCTTCGTCTGCCTGATCGAAGCTCGGCTCCACTTCGGCGAGTCGCACGACCTGAAGGCCAAGCGCAAGGAGCTGAAGTCGCTCAAGGAGCAGCTACGGCGCCGGTTCGGAGTCGCGGTCGCCGAGACCGAGGGGCACGACACCTGGCAGCGCACGACCCTGCTGATCGCGCTGGTGGGGAACGGAACCGTCGGCGACCGCGCGGACGAGGTCCAGCGCTTCATCGAGTCGCGCTGCCCGGACGGCGCCAGCTTCGACCGCACGCTGCGGAGCCTCGAAGACATCCGCGACTGAGACGCTCCGCCCAAGTTTGCGCAGGCTTCGCCGTTATCCTCAGCCGCCCATGGCCACCGAGCGAATGCGCCGCGTCAACGAGGTCATGCGCGAGGTGATCGGGGACTCCATCGCCACTGACTTGGAGGATCCCCGGATCGGGTTCGTGACCGTGACGGCCGTAGAGACAAGCCCCGACCTGCGCTCAGCGCGGGTCTTCGTGAGCGTGCTCGGCGACGAGGCGTCGCGCGAGGGAACGCTCAAGGCGCTGGCGTCGGCGCATGGCGTGCTCCAATCCGCGGTTGCGCGCGAGACCCGCATGAAGCGCACGCCGACTCTGACCTTCCACTACGACGACACCCCCGAGCGCGGCGAGCGCCTCACCAGGCTCCTGGAAACCGACGAGTGAGCGCCGCGCCTTCAACCACCGTTTCCGAACTCGAGCGGATGGCAGCCGAGCTCCGCGACGGCGATCGGTTCCTCCTGACCACCCACGAGGGGCCGGATGGCGATGCCCTCGGCTCGCTGCTCGCGCTCCATGAGCTGCTCGGGCAGATGGGCAAGGACTCCGTCATGTTCATGGCGGCGAAGGAGTTCCCGCTTCCCGTCGAGTACCGCTTCCTGCCCCTGACCGACGTTTTCCACGAGCCGCCGGCGGACGTCCGGGACCGCACGCTGGTGTTCCTCGACTGCGGCAACATCGACCGCATGCCGGTTGACTTCCTCCAGCGCGACGGCGCCCACATCCTGAACATCGACCACCACCACGACAACACACGGTTCGGCACCCTCAACCTCGTCGACACCGACGCCTCGTGCACCGCCGAGATCCTCTGGCGCCTGGCGAAGCTGCTCGACCTGCGGATCACGCGCGAGATCGCGACCGCGCTCTACGTCGGGCTGGTCACCGACACCGGGAAGTTCATGTACGAGAACACGGACCCGGACTCGCACCGGATGGCGGCGGAGCTGATCGAGGCGGGCGTGAACGTCGACGAGACCTACCGCCGGCTGTATGAGCGGGTTCCGATCGAGAAGGCGAAGCTCGTCGCCCGCGCGATCGAGAAGATCGAGCGCTTCGACGACGGCCGGCTCGCGCTCACCTACATCTCGCGCGAGGACTATGCGGCCACCGGAGCCTCGGACCTCCTGACCGAGGGCATCATCGACCACGTCCGGGCCCTCGAGGGCACGATGGTGGCCGGTGTCGTGCGCGACAAGACCGAGGGCGGGCGCACCGCCCGGAAGGTCAGCCTCCGCTCCTCGGACGGCGCCGTGGACGTCTCGGTCATCGCTCGCGAGCACGGCGGAGGGGGCCATATGCGCGCCGCCGGCTTCGGCACCGACCTCGCCTATCCCGAGCTCGTCGAGTTCCTGCGCGAGCAGGTCGCCAAGCAGCTTGACTGAGCCCTCGGTCCTCCTCGTCGACAAGCCGGCGGGGGTGACCTCGCACGACGTCGTCGCGCGGGCGAAGCGGGACTACGACGCCAAGACGGGGCACGCGGGCACGCTCGACCCGTTCGCCACGGGTCTCCTGATCGTGCTGCTCGCCCGCGAGGCCACGCGCGAGCAGGCGACCTTCATGGCGCTGCGCAAGACCTACAGGACCGTCGCCCGCCTCGGGGCGAGGTCGAGCACCGGGGACACCGAGGGTGAGATCACCGAGACCGGCGTCGTCCCGGAACCCGATCCCGAGCTTCCGACCGGGGAGGTGCTTCAGCGCCCACCCGCGTACTCGGCGGTCAAGGTCGGTGGCGAGCGCGCGTACCGGCGTGCGCGGCGCGGCGAGGAGGTCGAGATGCCGCCGCGCCAGGTCACCGTTCATCGCTTCGAGCAGCTCTGGCGCGAGGGAGACCGGGCGGAGTTCGAGATCGAGTGCTCGTCCGGCACCTACGTGCGGAGCCTCATCGCTGACCTCGGCGACGCCTACTGCCTGGAGCTGCGGCGGACCGCCATCGGCCCCTTCGCCGTGGACGAGGCCGAGGCGGGTGAACCCATCCCGCTGGCCGACGCGCTCGGGCGCATCGGGGCCGGGGCTGGCAGGATCCATCGCCGATGACGATCGAGTTAACCGAGCTCCCCGACGCCAAGCCCCGCCCACGGCGGGTGGCGATCGGCACCTTCGACGGGGTCCACGTCGGGCACCGGAAGGTGATCGAGGGCGCCGACACGGTGCTGACCTTCGAGCCGCACCCGGTGAAGGTGATCGCGCCCGAGGCGGCGCCGAAGTTGATCATGCCGTTCAGCGCCAAGCGGGACGTGATCGACGGCCTCGGCGTGGACGAGCTGGTCGTGATCCCGTTCGACCGCGAGTTCTCGAAGCGCAGCGCGGATGACTTCATCGAGCACGTGCTCCTCCAACAGCTCGGCGCCACGCACGTCTCCGTCGGCGAGAATTTCCGGTTCGGAGCCAAGGCCGCCGGTGACCACCGGATGCTCGCCGAGCGGGACGAGTTCGAGACTCGGGTCGTACCGCTCGTGGAGGTCGACGGCGAGACCGTCTCCTCCACGCGGATTCGCGCGCTGGTGGAGGTTGGCGACGTCGAGACCGCGATGCGCTGCCTGGGCGCGCCCTTCCTTTACGAGGGGCCGGTGGTCGAGGGCGACAGGCGCGGGCGCGAACTCGGCTTCCCGACCGCGAACCTGGTCCCCGCCGACGACCTCGTCCACCCGGGACACGGCGTGTACGCCGGGTTCGCCAACGGGCATCCGGCGGCGATCCACGTCGGCGTGCGCCCCATGTTCGAGACCGGCCGCGGGCTCCTGATCGAGCCGCACCTGATCGACTTCGAGGGGGACCTCTACGGGCAGACGCTCCGGGTCGCGTTCATCGCCCGCCTGCGTGGCGAGAAGCGGTTCCCGTCCGTCGAGGAGCTGATCGCCGCCATCACGCAGGACGTAGCGGACGCGCGCGAGATCTGCGCCGGCTTTAAGGGCCCGCCCCGCTAACCTTCGCCGCCGCGAATGAGTCTCACGCAGGAAAAGAAGCAGGAGCTGATCCAGAAGTTCGGCCGTGCCGACGGCGACACCGGCTCCGCCGAGGTCCAGATCGCGCTCCTCACCGAGCGGATCAACGAGCTCACCGAGCACCTGCGTTCCCACCCCAAGGACCACCATTCGCGCCGCGGGCTCCTGATGCTCGTCGGCAAGAGGCGCCGCCTGCTCCGCTACCTGGAGCGCGCCGACCTCGACCGCTACCGCCAGGTCGTCTCAGACCTCGGCCTGCGCCGGTAAGCAGCTCCGACACCCGATCGCGGCCTTGTAACATCCTCCGCGATCCAACGATCGAAGCCAAAAGGGTCGCCACCGGGCGACCAGATAGGAAAAAGGAATACATGAGCATGTTTGACGTGAGCCGTGTCTCGGTTCAGATCGGCGAAAGCGAGATCTCGTTCGAGACCGGCAAGCTGGCCCGCCAGGCCAGCGGCGCGGTGGTGGTTCGCTCCGGCGACACCATGGTTCTCTCGACGGCGACCGTCGGGAACCTCCGCGATGTTGACTTCCTGCCGCTGACGGTCGACGTCGAAGAGCGGCACTACGCGGTCGGCAAGATCCCCGGCTCGTTCTTCAGGCGCGAGGCCCGCGCCGGCGAGAAGGCGACCCTGACCGCGCGCATGATCGACCGGCCGATCCGCCCGCTGTTCCCCAAGGGCTGGCACTACGAGACCCAGCTGGTCTGCCAGACCATGTCGGCCGAGCACGAGCATCCCTACGACATCCTCGCGATGAACGGCGCCTCCGCCGCGATCGCCGTGTCCGACATCCCGCTGCCGAAGCACGTCGGCGCGGTCCGGATCGGCAAGCTGGATGGCGATTTCGTCGTGAATCCCTCCGAGGAGAGCTGGGAGGACCTGGACATGGACCTGGTCGTCTCCGGCACCGACGAGGCGCTCCTCATGGTCGAGTGCGGCGCGAACTACGTGACCGAGGCCGAGGTGCTGGATGCCCTCGACATCGCCCATTCGGAGATCAAGAAGATCGTCGCGGCCTTCGACGAGCTGGCGCAACAGGCAGGCAAGGAGAAGCGCGAGGTCGATGTGCCGGTGGTGGACGAGGAGCTGATCACCTCGATCAAGGGCTCGCACGGCGCGAAGCTGGACGAGGCCACCCAGGTCGCCGAGAAGCTCGCCCGCCAGGACGCGATCAACGCCGTCGAGGAGGAGGTCGTCGAGACCTACGCCGCGGTCGGCGAGGGCGAGGAGGAGAACCCCGAGCGCAAGGCCGAGGTCGCCAAGGCCTTCGCGAAGCTCGAGAAGGACACGATCCGCCACCGCATCGCGGTCGAGAAGAAGCGCCCCGACGGGCGCGCCCAGGATGAGATCCGGCCGATCGAGACCGAGGTCGACATCTCACCGCGCGTACACGGCTCGGCGCTGTTCACCCGCGGCGAGACGCAGATCCTCTCGAACGTCGCGCTCGGCACCACCCGGATGGACATGAAGGTCGACAACCTCGGCATTCAGGAGCGCAAGACGTTCTTCCACCACTACAACTTCCCGCCGTTCTCGGTGGGCGAGGCCGGGTTCATGCGCGGCCCCAAGCGCCGTGACATCGGCCACGGGGCGCTCGCCGAGCGGGCGCTCCTGCCGACGATGCCGGGCGAGGAGGAATTCCCCTACGTGACCCGCGTCGTCTCCGAGACGCTCGAGTCGAACGGCTCGTCGTCGATGGGCTCCGTGTGCGCGTCCTCGATGGCCCTGCAGGCCGCGGGCGTGCCGGTCTCCTATCCGGTCGCCGGCGTCGCGATGGGGCTGATCAAGGAGGGCGACGACTACATCGTCCTCACCGACATCGCCGGCGTCGAGGACCACCTCGGCGACATGGACTTCAAGGTCGCCGGCTCGTCCGAGGGCATCACCGCCCTGCAGATGGACATCAAGATCACCGGCGTCACCTTCGAAATCCTGCGCGACGCGCTCGAGCAGGCTCGCCAGGGTCGCCTCTTCATCCTCGGCAAGATGGCCGAGGCGATCGACGGCCCGCGCGAGCAGATGTCCGAGTTCGCCCCCCGCATCGAGACGATCAAGATCGATCCCGAGAAGATCGGCGCGGTCATCGGCAAGGGCGGCGAGACGATCCGCGGCATGCAGGAGGAGTTCGAGGCGGAGATCGACATCGACGACGATGGCTCGGTGCGCGTGTACGCGCCCACCGGTGCCCAGGTCGATGCCTGCATCGCCCGCATCGAGTCCATGACCCGCGAGGCCGAGGTCGGCGACCAGTTCAAGGGCAAGGTCGTGAAGACGACGACCTTCGGCGCCTTCGTCGAGCTGGTCAAGGGCACCGACGGCCTGCTGCACATCTCGAACGTGAAGCCCGGCGAGCGGGTTGGCGCGGTCGAGGACGTGCTGAGCTCCGGCGACGAGATCGACGTGACCGTGGTCGAGGTCGACCGCGAGCGCGGTCGGATCGGCCTGCGGCTCTCCGATGACCCCTCGATCGCCGGCAAGTCGGCCGAGGAGCTCTCGAAGGAAGGCACCGGCGACCCGACGATGGGCGGCGGCGGCAGGGGCAACGGCGGCGGCGGCCGGGGCGGTCGCGGGCGCGAGCGCCTCGACGGCGGCGGCCGCGGAGGCCGGGACCGCGAGCGCGGCGGGCGCGGCAGGCGTTAGGGCCTTGGCGCTTCCGGAGAACGTCCAGCTCTCCGAGCTTCCAAGCGGCGTACGGGTCGTCACCGAGGCTGTGCCCTCGGTGCGATCCGTCGCCCTCGGGCTCTGGACCCGCACCGGCTCGCGCGACGAAGGACCCGGGCAGGAGGGGCTCTCCCACTTCCTCGAGCACCTGCTGTTCAAGGGGACGGAGCGCTATTCGGCGATCGAGATCTCCGAGCGCTTCGACGGCATGGGCGCCGCCGCCAACGCGGCGACCAGCAAGGAATCGACGCACATCCACGCGCGGTTCCTCGACGAGCACACCGAGGACGCGTTCGACCTGATGGCCGAGATGATGCTCGCCCCGACGTTCCCCGACATCGACTCCGAGCGCGATGTCGTGCTCGAGGAGATCGCGATGTACGAGGACGAGCCGTCGGACCGGGTGCACGACTTCCTGGCCGAGGCCGTCTACGGCACCCACCCGCTCGGCCGCCGCGTGCTCGGCGAGGCCGATGTGATCGCCTCGATCCCGATCCCCAAGATCGCGGAGTACCACGACGGACGCTACGTGGCCGGCAACCTCGTGGTGGCCGCCGCAGGGCATGTCGAGCACGGCGAGATCGTCGCCCTGGCGGAACGCCTGGTTCAGCCTGCGGCGGGCACGGTTGCCGCGGTCAACGGGGACGAGCCCGCCGATGAGCGGCGCCTGCGCTTCCACTCGAAGGACACCGAGCAGTTCCACATCTGCTTCGGCGCGCCCGGCATTGCGCGCGCGGACGACCGCCGCTTCACGCTGGCGGTCGTCGACTCCGCGTTCGGCGGCTCGGTCTCGTCACGGCTCTTCCGCGAGGTCCGCGAGAAGCGCGGGCTCGCCTACTCGGTGGGCTCCTACTCGGAGCAGTACCTCGACCGGGGAACCGTCGCGATGTACGTCGGCACCCGCGAAGACAACGTCGCCGAGGCCTGCGAGATCATCGGCCGCGAGCTGGCGTCGCTGCGCGACGAGGGCATCGGGGGCGAGGAGCTCGATCGGGCCAAGGAGCACGTCAAGGGACGGATGGTCCTGAGCATGGAGTCGAGCGCGGCCAGGATGTCCCGGATCGCGCGTTCCATCCTGTTTTCGACGCCGCTCCTCTCGATCGACGAGCTGCTCGCCCGGGTCGACGCCGTCACCGAGGACGACGTGGCGGGGTTCGCCGCCGAGTTCTATGACCCGGCCCGCTTCTCGGCCGCCTGCATCGGCCGGGACGAGGACTGCTTCCGCACCGCGACCGGCGCGGTCTCAGAAGCCCTGGTGGCATGACCCGAGTAGTAGTCGCGGGCGCCGCGGGGCGCATGGGTGCGACCAGCTGCGACGCGATCGACGGCGCCGACGACCTGGAGCTGGCCGGGCGGGCGGATCCCTCGCTTGGCGTGGAGCTCTCGGATGTGGTCGGCGACGCGGATGTAGTCGTGGACTTCACGACGCCGGACGCCGCGCCGCAGAACATCCGGACCTGTCTCGACGCCGGGGTCCACGCGGTGGTCGGCACCACCGGATTCGAGCTTCAGCCGCTTCGCGATGCGGCCTCCGGCGGCGGGGCCAACGTCCTGGTCGTCCCGAACTTCGCGATCGGCGCGGTGCTGATGATGCGGTTCGCCGCCGAGGCCGCCGCTCACATGCCCGAGGCCGAGATCGTGGAGCTTCATCACGACCGGAAGCTGGATGCGCCGTCGGGGACGGCGAAGCGGACCGCCGAGCTGATCGCGGCCGCCGGCGGAAACGTCCACGAGCCGATCCATTCGGTGCGGCTGCCTGGCCTGGTCGCGCATCAGGAGGTCATCCTCGGCGCCGAGGGCCAAACGCTCTCGATCCGCCACGACACGGTCGACCGCAGCTCGTTCATGCCGGGTGTGCTGCTCGCGGTCCGCGGTGTGGGTTCGCTGCCGGAGCCGTTCACCGTCGGCCTCGAGCCGCTTGTTCGATCGGGGATAATCCGCGTTATGCCGCACTTCTCCGGCGTGATCACCGCGATGGTGACGCCGTTTGCAGAGGACGGGTCGGTCGACCTCGAGCGGGCCAGGAGCCTGGCCGCGCACCTGGTCGAACACGGATCGCACGGGCTCGTGGTCTCGGGGACGACGGGCGAGTCGCCCACGCTGAGCGACAGCGAGAAGCTGCGGCTCCTCGAGGTCGTGCTCGAGGAGGTCGGCGACCGCGCCACGGTCATCGCCGGCACCGGCTCCAACGACACGCACCACACGGTCGAGCTGACCGGTCGCGCCGCGCGGGCGGGCGCCAATGGCGTCCTGGTCGTCACGCCGTACTACAACAAGCCCAACGACGCGGGCCTGCGCGCGCACTTCGCTGCCGCAGCCGAGGTGGCGGGGGAGACCCCCGTGGTCCTCTACAACATCCCTTCGCGCTGCGTGCTGAACCTGTCGCCCGACTTCATGGCGGCGCTCGCCGCCGAGATCCCGAACGTGGTGGCGGTGAAGCAGGCGAACAACTCAGAGCTCGGCCCGATCGAGGGCATGGACGTCCTGGCGGGCAACGACGAGACCTTCGCCCGGTGCCTGGAGGTGGGGGGGACCGGCGGGATCCTCGTCGCCTCGCACGTCGTCGGCGACCAGATGCGCCAGATCTACGACGCGGCGGTGGCCGGAGACCACGAGCGAGCGCGCGAGATCGAGGCAGGGCTGCGACCCGTCTACGAGGCGCTCAACGTGACTGCGAACCCGATCCCGGTGAAGGCCGCGCTGGAGGCGCAGGGCCTGATCGGCGGCGGCCTGCGGCTGCCCATGGTTCCCGCAAGCGATTCCGAGCGCGAGGTCGTACGCGGCGCTCTGGAGGCGGTCCCGGCCGCGTGAACGCGGACGTTCGGATCCTTCCCCTGGGCGGCCTGGGGGAGATCGGCAAGAACATGACGGCCGTGGAGCGCGAGGGGCGAATCGTGATCGTGGACGCGGGCGTGATGTTCCCGACGGCGGAGATGCTCGGCATCGACCTGGTCTTGCCCGACTTCACCAGCCTGCGCGAGCGCGCGGATGACATCGAGGCGATCGTCCTCACCCACGGGCACGAGGACCACGTCGGAGCGCTTCCCTACGTGCTCCGTGAGCTCGGCATCCCCAATGCGATCTACGGTGGCCCCCTGACCCTCGGCCTCGTCCGCTCGAAGCTCGAGGAGCGGAAGATCCGCGACGCGCCGCTGACGGTGCTGGAGCCGGGCGAGCGCGTCAGCGCCGGCCCCTTCGAGATCGAGACGATCCACATGTCGCATTCGATCCCGGACGCGCGGGCCGTCGCTCTCCATACCCCGCTCGGCGCTGTCCTGATCACCGGCGACTACCGCTTCGACCAGACTCCCGTCGACGGCGTGCCCGCCGACATTGCCCGGCTGGCGGAGCTGGGCTCCGAGGGCGTCCTCTGCCTCTGCGGGGACTCCACCAACGCCGACCGCCCCGGGGTCGTCCCTTCCGAGGCGACGGTCGGGCCGGCGCTGGAACAGGTCTTCGCCGGCTGCGAGGGCCGGATCATCGTCACCTGCTTCGCGTCGAACGTGCACCGGGTCCAGCAGGTGATCGACGCGGCCGCGAGCCTCGACCGAAAGGTCGCACTGGTCGGCCGCTCGATGCGAAAGAACTTCAACATCGCGGCCAACCTGGGAATGGCGAACGCGCCGGAGGGCATCTTCATCCAGCCCAAGGAGATCGAGGACTTCCCGGACGAAAAGGTGATCGCGATCTGCACGGGCAGCCAGGGCGAGCCCCTCTCCGCATTACGGCGGATGGCCTTCAACGACCATCGTGACGTCGAGCTGCACTCGGGCGACACGATCATCTTCTCGGCGACCGCCATCCCGGGCAACGAGCGTTCGGTCAACGAGACGATCGACAAGATCTACGAGATCGGCGCGACCGTCGTGACCGCCGCGGACGCCCCGATCCACGTCTCCGGCCACGGCTCGCGCGAGGAGCTGAAGCTGATGCTCAACCTCACGCGGCCGCGCTACGTGTTCCCCTTCCACGGCGACCACAAGCGCATCCGGCTCCACGCGGAGCTGGCAGAGGCCGTCGGGATCGAGCCGGAGCGGATCTTCAAGGGCCGAAACGGCCTGGCGCTGGACATCTCGGAAAGCGGCGCGCGATTCTCCGACGACTTCCACGCCGGGATGATCTTCGTGGACGGCGTCGACATCGGCGACCCCGACGACGTCGCCCTGCGCGACCGCCGCGCCCTCTCCGGGGACGGCGTGCTGATCGTCGTTGCGACCGTCTCCTCGGACAACGGCGAGTCGGTTGCCGAGCCCGAAGTGATCTTCCGCGGGGTGCCGTTCATCGAAGGCGAGGATCAGGTCGAGCTGATCGACGAGGTCCGGGACGTCGTCACGGACTCCCTCGCCGAATCAGCCGACGGCGGCGGCGCTCTCGAGGTCGCCCTCCTCCAGGAGGACCTCCACGACGACGTGGCCGAGTTCGTCTACTCCCGCCTGAAGCGCCGCCCGATGGTGCTACCGGTCGTCGTCGAAGTCTGAACTCAGCGTCAACCGAGCGCGGAGGGCAGGGCCCAAAAAAAGACCCGCCGGTTCTTAGGGAGGGGGAAGAACCGGCGGGCCATGAACTTGGCTCAAGTGCCAAGCGGCTCGCCGGAATCGGGAGTCCGGGGGGATTCCGGCGAGCGGTGTCTCGTCCGTGCCAGGCACAGTAAGGGCCCGATGTAAACGATCCCTAAACCTTCGCTGAGACTTTGCTAGGAGCCTCGGCGGGTGCGTCCGACGCCGGCAGGGTGACCGTGAACCGGGCGCCTCCATTCGGGCCGGCTACCCGCCGTGACCGCGCCGCCATGCGACTCCGCGACGGCGCGGACGATGGCGAGGCCAAGGCCCGTGCCGGAATCCGCCGCGAGGTCGGCGGGACCACCACCGCGGACGAAGCGCGAGAAGACCTGCTCCTCCATGCCGGCGGGCAGGCCCGGCCCGTCATCGGAGACCTCGAGCACGGCAGAGCCGTCCCGGCGCTCGACCGTGACGGTTACGGTCGACCCCTCGGGCGTGTGACGTACCGCGTTATCGAGCAGGTTCACGGTCAGCCGGTGGAGCTCGTCCGTGTTGCCCGTGACCGCGACGGCGTCGCCGGTCTCGAGGCGCAGGGAGTGCTCGTCGGCGACGGGCCTGACTTCGGCGACCGCGGCCTCCGCGATCTCGGCGAGATCACACCGGGCGCGCTCTCCGAAGCGGCCCGCGTCCGCACGGGCCAGCATCAGGAGGTCGCCCACCAGGCGCCGCATGCGCCGGGAGGAGCGCAGGGCGGAGCTGACCATCTCGGTTTCCTCGCCGTCCGGCTGTTCTGCCTCGAGCCGGTCGTGCAGAAGCTCCAGGTTCGCGAGGATGCTCGTCAGCGGGGTGCGGAGCTCATGGGAGGCGTCGGCGACGAACTCGCGCTGGGCCTGCACCATCTGCTGCGACTCCGTCCTTGCGGCGTCCAGCTCCCCGAGCATCGAGTCGAGGGTTCGCGCAAGCTCGGCGACCTCGTCGTCTGCGAGCGGCTGGGGCATGTGGCGCGAGGGATCGCGCGTGGTAGCGATTTCCCGCGCGGTCGCGGTCAGGCCCGCGATCGGACGCATGGCGCGCCTCGCGATCCAGAGTCCGGCGAGGGTGGCGAGCAGGGCCCCGCCTCCCACGCCTACCCCGAGGAAGAGCCAGAGGCGGTTGACGGTGGCGTCGAGCTCATCGTGATCGCGGGCGTACTGGACGAATACGGGGTCCGGCGTGTTGGCGGTGGCGGGCATCACGCGCGTCGCGACCTCGAGCTCGCTGAAGCTCGTGATCCCCGGGACCGGTGGCGGAAGGGCGCGTGGATTCAGCGGGGCCTCGATTGGATGGCCGTCGCGCTCGACCAGGCTGATCGTGGCGTCGTTTGCGAAGACCGTCTCGTCCAACGGGATCGGGCCGAGCACCTCGTGGGTGATGGGGTCGATCTCGATGCTGAAAGCGAGCTGGTTGGCCGCCGCCTCTAGCTCGTCTCGGAAGTCCGCGCGCAGGCGGTTCTCGACCAGGCGCCCGACACCCGCCGCGAACACGAGCAGGATCGCGAACGTCAGCCCCGCGGAAACCCCCGCGAGGCGCCAGCGGACGGGCCAGCGCGAAGGGGAGAGCACCAGCGGGCGTTCGCCCGACTCCACGTCAGTCCTCGCGGGCGGCCCGCATCACGTACCCCGCGCCGCGCTTGGTGTGGAGGAGCCGCGGCTCGCCGCCCTCCTCGAGCTTTCGCCTGAGGTTCGAGATGAAGACGTCGATCGTGTTGGTCATCGCGAGGGGGTCGTACCCCCAGACCTCCTCGAGGAGCCGCTCGCGCGAGACCACGAGCCGCTCGTTTCGCATCAGGAACTCGAGCAGCTCGAACTCGCGCGCCGTGAGCTCGATCTCGCGCTCGGAGCGGGCGACCTCGCGGGTTGCCGGGTTTAGCCGCAGGTCGCCGAGCACGAGGGTGGCCGCCCCCCGAGGCGGGCGGCGGCGCATGAGGGCCCGCATCCGGGCCAGCAGCTCCTGGCGCTCGAACGGCTTCACCAGGTAGTCGTCGGCGCCGGTGTCGAGCCCCTCGACCCGGTCGTCGAGGTCGGTGCGCGCGGTGAGGATCAGCACCGGGACGTCGTCGTCCGCGCGCAGGCGCCGCAGGACCTCAACGCCGTCCAGCTTGGGGAGCCCCAGATCGAGGATCACGAGGTCGGGCACGAACTCCGCCGCGGCGCTCAGCGCCTCCTCGCCGTCGCCGGCGCTGCGGACCTCGTGGCCCTCCTGGCGCAGGGTCCGGCGCAGTACCTCGGCGATCTCCTGGTCGTCCTCCACGACCAGGATCCGTCCCGTATGTGCGTCGCTCTCGAGCATCCGTCACCAAGGGTAGGCGGGTTGTGCGCTTTGCAGCGCAATATTTAGCGCGGCGTTAGTCCGGGCGTCCGGTGCAGGCACGAAGGGGACGCGTTGTAGGCGTCGAACCCATCTTCCGATGGCCCGAGCCACCGCGACCACGCGTGCCCGGAAGCGCCCGCCGAAGAAGCGGGCGCCCGTGCGCCGCAAGCCCGATCCGAGGCAGCGCGCCCGGCAGGCGTGGGAGGGGCTCGAGCAGCGCCACTTCGACCTGATCGGCCTGATCATGGTCGCCGGCGGCGTCTACTCGTCCTTCGTGCTCTACCTGGGCTGGGACGGCGGGCAAGTGGGGTCCTGGATGGAGACCGCGCTCGAGTACACGGTCGGACGCGTCGAGTACGTGGTGCCCCTGATGCTCTTCGGCCTCGGCCTGGCGCTGATCGCCCGGCCGATGATCCGCGCTCCCCGGGCGCTCAACATCGGTGCGCTCCTGGTCCTGCTCGCGCTCCTGCTGGCGTTCGCCGCGGGCACGCTCGGCCTCGGCCCCGACCGGCCGCTGCGCGACGGCTACTTCGAGCCCCGCTTCTACACGACACACGGCGGGGCGGTGGGCGAGGCCCTCTACTGGGCTTCGACGACGCTCTTCCAGCGGCTCGGCGCGCAGATCCTGGCGATCCTGATGCTGCTCTCCGGCATCCTGCTGCTCACCGGGATGACGATCGCGAACCTGGTCGCGAACGCGGGCGGCGCGGCTCGAAAGGCCCGCGACACCACGCGCGTGATGGCGCGCACCGTCCGCCAGCCGGGCTCGCCGCCCACGGGGTGGGCCGAGCCGGAGGACGCCGACATCCAGATCACGCGCGCGGACGAGACCGGATCGTTCGAGACCGAGCCGCTCACTCACGAGCCGGTGTGGGACGACGACGTCGAGGAGGCCGAGCCGGAGCCGGACGACGGGGCGGCCGCCGAGAAGCCGGCCACCGGCACGCACGCGGCGTTCTCGTACGACGAGTCGTCCGGGGTGGACGGCGACGTTCCACACGCGGTGAACGGCGACCCTCCGAAGGAGAGCGAGGCGCAACCCGCGCCGGAGGAGCTCACTCCGATGGGTAACAAGCGCACGGACGGGATCACGGTCTCCGACGAGGCGGCGTACGTGGTTCCGGAGACGAAGCTCCTCGAGAAGGGGAAGAACGACCCGGGCCCGGACCCGCGCGACCGCGAGGCGACGGCCAAGTCGCTCCTGGAGGCGCTCGAGCACTTCGGCGTCGAGGCACGGATGATCGGGATGGTGTCCGGCCCGCACGTGAGCCGGTACGAATTCCAGCTGGCGCCGGGGACCAAGGTCTCCAAGGTCGCCGCGCTCAAGGACGACCTCGCCTACGCGCTCGCGTCGACCGATATCCGCATCCTGGCGCCGATCCCGGGCAAGAAGGCCGTGGGGGTCGAGGTCCCCAATTCCCGCCGGCGCCTGGTGCGCCTGGGCGACATCTACGAGGGCCGGCCGAAGGGCTCGTCCCCGCTGGTCGCCTGGCTGGGCAAGGACGTCTCCGGCCATGCCTGCTGGACCGACATCGCGCTGATGCCGCACGTGCTGGTCGCCGGGACCACCGGCTCCGGAAAGTCGGGCTGCATCAACGCGATCCTCAGCTCGATCCTGCTCCACGCGTCGCCCAACGAGTGCCGGCTGGTGCTGGTCGACCCCAAACGGGTCGAGCTGAACCACTACGAGTCGCTGCCGCACCTGCTGACGCCGGTGGTCACCAACCCCCGCCTGGCCGCGAACGTCCTGGCGAACCTGATCGGCGAGATGGAGAGCCGGTACCAGGTCATGGGTGAGGCCCGCGCGCGCAACCTCGCGGAGCTCAACAAGACCCGCCGCAAGGAGGGCGAGGCTCCGTTGCCGCACATCCTCTGCGTGATCGACGAGCTCGCCGACCTCATGATGGTCGCCCCCGCCGAGGTCGAGGATTCGATCATCCGCCTGGCGCAGAAGTCGCGCGCGGTCGGGATCCACCTCGTCCTCGCGACGCAGCGGCCGTCCACCGACGTCATCACCGGGACGATCAAGGTGAACATCCCGGCGCGGATCGCGTTCGCCGTCGCCTCGCAGGTCGACTCCCGTGTGATCCTCGACCAGGGCGGCGCCGAGAGCCTGCTGGGGCAGGGGGACATGCTCTTCCGCCCGATCGGCACCTCGAAGCTCCAGCGCATCCAGGGCGCGTTCCTCTCCGAGAAGGAGATCGCGCGCCTCACGGGTCACTGGGCCAAGCAGGGCGAGCCGGAGTTCGACCCGGCGCTGCTCGAGGACCAGGCTTCCGAGGATGTCGAGCCCGGGGACGGCGAGTTCTCACCCGACGAGGACGACCTGCTGGATGACGCGGCGCGCATCGTCGTCGAGAGCGGCACGGCCTCCGTCTCGATGATCCAGCGGCGCCTGCGCGTCGGCTATACGCGCGCCGGCCGTCTGATCGACATGCTCGAGCGGCGCGGGATCATCTCGGGCTACGAGGGCTCGAAGCCTCGTCAGGTCCTGGTCTCGATGGCCGACCTCCCCAGGATCCTCGGCGGGCGGAGACGCCGCCCACGGGGCGCCGCCCGCGGGGGAACCGGTCACCGCGGGTCCCGAGCAGTAAAGATTCACCGCGTGAGCGTCCGCGCGGGGATAGTGATCACCGGCACCGAGGTGATCACCGGCACGATCACGGACCGGAATGGCCCGTGGATCTCGAAGGAGCTGGGCGGCCTCGGGGTGGAGGTGTCGCACATCCTCGTCGTCGCCGACCGCCCCGACGACCTCGAGGCGACACTGCGGTTCTTGGGCGACGAAGGAATGGACCTGATCGTCACGAGCGGCGGGCTGGGTCCGACCGCGGACGACCTGACGGCGGAGATCGTCGCTCGGTTCGCCGGGCGCGAGCTCGTCCTGGACGAGGGCATGGAATCCAAGATCGCCGAGATCCTGGCGGGGTTCGCCAGGCGGCTCGGCTTCGACGCCGACGCGCTACGCGAGGCGAACCGCAAGCAGGCGATGGTGCCCGAGGGCGCGACCACCATCGACCCGGCGGGGACCGCACCCGGGCTCGTCGTCCCCGTTGACGACGGGCCGACGGTGATCGTGATGCCGGGCCCGCCGCGCGAGCTGCAGCGGATGTGGCCCGCGGCGCTGGCCACTGAGCCGGCGCGAGCCGTGCTGGGACAAGCGGAGCCCTACGCGGGGACGATGCTGCGGCTGTTTGGCGTGCCCGAGTCGGAGATCGCCAAATCCCTGCTCGAGATCGAGGCCGAGGGCGTGGCGCTCGACCGGCTCGAGATCACCACGTGCCTGCGTCGGGGCGAGCTGGAGATCGACGTCCGCCACCGTCCGGGCGCCGAGGACGACCTCCAGGCGCTGATCGCAGGGGTCGAGCGGCGCCACGGGCGCTTCCTCTTCAGCCGCGACGGGAGCACGATCGACGAGCAGCTCGCGAGCCTGCTGGAGGGCCACAGGATCGCGACGGCCGAGTCCTGCACCGGCGGGCTCCTCGCCGCGCGGCTAACCGAGCGCTCGGGCGCGTCCGCGTACGTGATGGGGGGCGCCGTCACGTACTCGAACGGGGCCAAGACCGAGCTCCTCGGCGTCCCCGCCGAGATGATCGCCGAGCACGGTGCGGTCTCGAACGAGGTGGCCGAGGCGATGGCCGACGGGGCGCTGGCGCGCTTCGAGGCGGACATCGGCGTCGGGATCACCGGTATCGCCGGGCCCGACGGTGGCACCGAGGAAAAGCCGGTCGGCTACGTCTGCGTGTGCGTCAAGGCCTCCGGCGGCGAGAAGCTGGCCCGCGACCCCGTGATCCCGGGCTCCCGCGCCGACATTCGCGAGCGCTCGGCATTGCTCGCGATGCACCTCGTGCGCCGGCTCCTGCTGGGCGAGGACTTCCCGCTCTGAAAAGCGCCGGTCGCCTTGGCCGCCGCAGTAGCAAACTCGATCTTCGACCACTCGTGACCTACCCACTTCAGCACCTTCATACGCCTACTTATGTCGATCACAGCACCAAAGCCCACCCAGTGATGCACCTCGCGCGAAGGAGAAGAGGTGTGGGCAGCGATGCCGCTAGCGGGGACCCGCTCCCACTGCAGCCGGCGCCGGGGAGGCCGTCGCTTGGCTGCGCAGGAAGAGCAAGACGGCGACGATGAAGAGGACTAGGCCTATGGGACCGTACGGCGGGGGGTGGGCGCTGATCAGGAACGGGGAGATGCCGAGCAGGATGGCCACAGAAAGGGGTGCTGCAGCGCGACGGCGCAGGGCGACCCCGGCGGCGATCATCGACGTCACCAGTGCGACGTTCCCGATGCTGACGAAGACTCCGAAATCGCGAAACAGGATGTTCTCCGCGTAGTCCTGGGTCAGGTCCTCCCGTGTCGCCTCATCTATCCCCGATTGCCCGTTCAGATCGTCAACGAGAGTGCCGACCCCGATTCCCTGCAACGTCTCGAAGGCACCGTAGAAGATGACGAATGGAATCAGCGCAATCCGGCTGACCCGCGCCGCAGTCCCCTCAACATCACGCATGAGCACATAGACCGCAGCGGCGAACAGCGGGATGAAGATCAGCATCCCGATGTGGACCACGAGGAATCGATCCACCACGTCCTGCAGATTCAGATAGATCGTGTCGGGCTCCCCGCCGGGATGGAAGAGGAGGAGGATCGCCCACGCCGCTGGCACGCCCAGGATGAAGGCAACTTCACCGCGGCTCAGAGTTTGGCGCGACATGGCCGATGCACACTCTATCCCCGCGGTTGACCGTTGCCAGTGAGGGAAGCAGACCAGGCGAGCTCATCGCCCGCCACCCGACTTTTCGAGCCAGAGCACCGCATAGGTACTCAAACGGGAAAACTCGAAGGCCTAGGATCGCGCACGTGCCGGACAATCGCTCAGGGCTAGGAGCGGGTTACTGCGGCGTCCGCTTCCGTGCGAGGGCACGTTGCAGGCTCTGAAACGAGAAGGGCGCCCCTCGAGGGGGGCGCCCGCTGCTCGCCGGTGTGGTTCCCGGGTCCGTCCTAGACGGGGCGGACGTTGATCGCGCGCGGGCCCTTCGGGCTCGACTCGGTCTCGAAGGTGACCTGGTCACCCTCCTTGACCGAAGCACCGGCGTCGACGCCGGTCTGATGCACGAACAGGTCCTTGTCACCGTCGTCGGGGGCGATGAAGCCGTATCCCTTTTCGGTGTTGAACCACTTGACTGTTCCGGTGGCCATTGAGCCTCCTGTCCTAACTGATCTGCGTACGCTGCCGACTCGCACGGCTCGCTTGGACTCCTCCTCACGAGCCGGCTTCCGGACCGGGGCTCTGTGCCTCCGTCAGCGGGCAGCGAAAAGGTAGCAGCGCTCGCGCCTTCGAGGTCGCCGCGATCGGACGATGGTTCGGATCCGTGCGCGATCGGGTGCGCACCGTGACGAAGCCGCGCACGCCGCGCCCCTACGCTGCCCCGGATGAGTCCCGACGCCACCCGGATCCGTACCTTCGTCGCTCTCGACCTGCCCGAGGCCGTGCGGGC
The DNA here is from genome assembly GCA_963734015.1 of uncultured bacterium. Classification (GTDB taxonomy): domain Bacteria; phylum Actinomycetota; class Thermoleophilia; order Solirubrobacterales; family 70-9; genus JALZKA01. The sequence continues at coordinate 84,465 of CAVTFG010000016.1, forward strand.
GGGGATCGACTCGTGGGCGGCGGCTGAGCTCGGCGACGAGGCGCTGCGCCCGGTGGCCGCCGAGAAGCTCCACCTGACCCTGTGCTTCCTCGGCCACATCCCTGCCGCGGACGTGGAGCGGGCGGCTCGCACCGTGGTGGCGGTGCGGCCGCGACCCGTGCCGGTCAAGCTCCGCGCGGAGCCCGTGGCGAAGCCCGGGGGCCGTCCGCGCCTGTTCGCCTTGGACGCCGACTCGCCCGCGGCGGTGACCCTGCAGGAGGAGCTCGCGCGGGAGCTCGCCGAGGCGGGCGTCTACGAGCCCGATCAACGCCCGTTCTGGCCACACCTGACGGTCGCCAGGGTCAGGTCGGAGCGCGGCAAGCGCAGGCGGCCGCGAAGGGTCCGGGCTCGGCCGGGGGAGCTCCCGCCGGCGCTCGTACATACGTTCGATTCCGTCCGAATCGCTCTTTACCGTTCGAATCTGCGGCCTGGAGGTGCGCAATACGTGCCCCTGGCCAATCTGGACTTGCCGCCCACGGGATGACCGGGGCGGGGAAGAGGTGATGAAAGAGATGGCAGACACGAACAAAGCGGAAGCGAAGGCGGCGGAGAAGGCGGCGAAGGCCAAGACGGCCGCGCTGGACGCCGCGAAGACCCAGATCGAGCGCGAGTTCGGCGCCGGTTCGCTGATGACGCTGAGCGGCGACGACGCCCTGAAGGTCGACACGATCCCGACCGGGGCGCTGTCACTTGACCTGGCGCTCGGCGTCGGCGGCGTTCCACGCGGCCGGGTGGTCGAGATCTTCGGTCCCGAGTCGTCGGGCAAGACCACGCTCGTGTACCACATCATGGCCGAGGCCCAGGCTCGTGGCGGCGTCTGCGCGTTCATCGACGCCGAGCACGCGCTCGACCCGATCTACGCACGCCGGATCGGCCTCAACACCGACGAGCTACTGGTCTCCCAGCCCGACTACGGCGAGCAGGCGCTCGAGATCGTCGACGTTCTCGTTCGCTCCGGGGCGGTGGACGTGGTCGCCGTGGACTCGGTCGCGGCGCTGACTCCGCGGGTGGAGCTCGAAGGCCAGATGGGGGAGACCCAGGTCGGCCTGCAGGCGCGGCTGATGTCGCAGGCACTTCGCAAGCTCACCGGCAACCTCAACCGCGCGAAGACGGTCTGCCTGTTCACCAACCAGATCCGCGAGAAGATCGGCGTCACCTTCGGCTCGCCCGAGACGCAGCCGGGCGGCCGGGCGCTCAAGTTCTATTCCTCGCAGCGGCTCGACATCCGCCGAATCGAGACCCTCAAGGAGGGCACCGAGGCGGTCGGGAACCGGGTCCGCGTGAAGGTCGCCAAGAACAAGGTCGCGTCGCCCTTCAAGCAGGCGGAGTTCGACATCGAATACGGCGTCGGCATCTCGCACGAGGGCTGCCTGCTCGACCTGGCGCTCGAGCACGACCTGGTGACGAAGTCGGGCTCGTTCTTCTCCTACGGCGAGCTGCGGCTTGGCCAGGGGCGCAACAACACCAAGCAGTACCTCTCGGAGAACCCCGAGCTGGCGCACGAGATCGAGGGCAAGATCTTCTCGCTGCTCGGTGTCGACCGCAAGCCGCGGCCGATCGCGGCGGTGCCGGACGCGCCGGCGGAGGACGCGGAGGAGCCCGAGGCCGGCGAGCCGGAAGCCAAGGCCGCGTAGGCGACCGCGCGGGCCGCGTAGCGATGCCACCGGGAGCGTTCGAGCTCGCCGTCGGGGCGATCTCCCGCAAAGAGCGCACCGTCGCAGAGCTGCGGGAGTGGCTCGCCGCGCGCGATATGGCGACGGATGAGGCCGAGGAGGCTCTGGAGCGGCTGATCGAGATCGGCGAGCTGGACGACGAGCGCTTCGCCCGGCGTTACGCAGAGGACAAGCGGGATCTGCGTGGCTGGGGTCCGGACCGGATCCGCGAGGCGCTGGTCGAGCGCGGGATCGACCGGGCCTTGGCCGATGCAGCGGCCGACGGCGACGGCCCGGGCGAGCAGGCCGAACGGGCGGCGGCACTTCTGCGCGGACGCGGCGCGGATCTTCGCGACGAGGCCGGCCGCGCCAAGGCGCTCGCCTACCTCGCGCGTCGCGGTTACGACTACGAGGTGGCCTACCAGGCGGTGCGCCTGGCCGAGCGCGATCCCGGCGCCGGAACGGCGCGCTGGGCGGCGTGACCCGACCGCCCCGGGACGCTTGCGGGACCTCGCCGACCGGCGTACGATGGATCGACGACAACACCGTGGCCAAGCCGCCGCGTCGTCTTGATCAATCAGCGAATCTCGAGGACTTGAACTTGAACCACTCCGACTCTTCCAACTGCGCCGCACGGGCGCGGAGGTGCGGCGCCTAGGCGTTGCCGGGTCAGGGAGGGGCGTCGCGGCACTTCGCTCGCCGCGAGGCCATTCGCCGGTCGAACAGCGGACGCGTGAGCGGGCAACGGCCCCGCGTTCCGCATGACCGAGACACAAAGACTGAATTCACGGCCCCGCGAACCGAACGGGGCGCCAGAGGAGAGATTGCAATGGGAACACGCTCGACGCTGTTCCCGTGGCGCCGCGAGGAGGGCGCCACGGAAGGCGACGTCGCCGCCCGCGAGGTTCCAGCGCCCCAGCGGCGCGACGGCGGCGAGTTGCAGGCACGACGCGATGAGATCGCCCGCATGGAGGAGCGGGCGCTGCGCGAGACGCAGTCGCTGGAGCTGGCTCGCGCCGACCTCGAACGGCGGACCCAGACCCTCGAGGACCGCGAGCGCAACCTCGTCACGCAGAACGAGGAGCTGAAGCAGGCCAAGCGCGTCCAGCGCCGCGAGCTGGAGCGGATCTCGGGTCTGAGCGCGGCCCAGGCCAAGCAGCTGCTGCTCGCGGACGTCGAGCAGGAGGCGCGCCATCAGGCGGCCCTCAAGATCAGGCAGATCGAGGAGGAGGCGCGCCGCGAGGGCGAGCGGCGGGCGCGAAACATCCTCGCCGTGGCCACCCAGCGCCTGGCGGCCAAGCACTCGAACGAGACGACCACGCGGCTGGTCGAGCTGCCGGGCGACGAGATGAAGGGCCGGATCATCGGCCGGGACGGCAGAAACATCCGCGCCCTGGAGAAGGTGACCGGGGTGGACGTGATCATCGACGAGACGCCCTCGGCTGTGGTCCTGTCCAGCTTTGACGGCGTCCGGCGCGAGATCGCTCGGCTTACCCTGGAGCGCCTGATCGCCGACGGCCGGATCCACCCGGCCCTGATCGAGGAGACCCACGAGCAGGCGAAACGGGATCTCGAGAAGCGCGTCGCGGACGAGGGCCAGCAGGCGGCGCTCGAAGCCCACGTGCACGGACTCGACCCGGAGCTGGCGAAGCTGATCGGGCAGCTTCGGTTTCGCACCAGCTACGGGCAGAACGTCCTCGATCACCTCATCGAGTGCGCGAACCTCGCCGGCATCCTCGCGGAGGAGCTCGGCGCGTCCGCCGAGACGGCACGCCGGGCCGCCTTCCTGCACGACATCGGCAAGGCCGTCACCCACGAGGTCGAGGGCCCGCACGCGTTGATCGGCGCCCGGATCGCGCGCCGGAACGGCGAGGCGGAGGCGGTTGCGCACGCGATGGAGGCCCACCACAACGAGGTCGAGCCCAAGACCGTCGAGGCCGTGATCGTCCAGGCCGCCGACGCGGTGTCGGGCGCACGCCCGGGCGCCCGAGGCGACTCGCTCGAGCAATACGTCGGGCGTATGAAGGACCTCGAGGAGATCGCCTCGCGCCACCACGGAATCGAACGCGTCTTCGCGATGCGCGCGGGGCGGGAGATCCGCGTGGTCGTCGATCCGGGCATCGTCGACGACGACCGCGCGGCCGTGATCTCGCAGGAGATCGCGACCGCGATCGAGAAGGAGGCGGAGCATCCGGGACGCATCAAGATCACCGTGATCCGCGAGAGCCGAGCGACGGCGTTCGCGGATTAGGACTTATAGGATCGCGGCCGCATGAGTGATCTCTTCTACGTGTTCGGCATCGCGTTGGTGGTGCTGGCCCTCATCGTTTCGTTCGCGGGGCTGCGCATGGAGAACTTCCCGGGTTCCCGGGGCGTGCTCACCGCCGTGCTCGGCATCATGGGCGCCCTCGTCGTCGCGTCGTGCGCGTTCGCCGTGGTCCTGTCCCGCGAGGAGGCCGATCACCGCGCGGAGGAGGTCGCCGAGTTCAACGCCGAGCAGGAGGAGGCCGAGGAGGCCGCGACGGACGAGGAGGATCCCGGCACGACGCCGGCCGCGCAGGAACCGCAGATCGAGACCGAGGCCGGCGTCGAGACGGTGGAGCTCACGTCACCCGAGACCGGCGATCTCGTCTTCGATCCCGACAGCCTCGAAGCGCGCGTGGGCGAGGTCGCGATCGATTACACCAACCCGTCCGAGGTCCCGCACAACGTGGCGATCGAGGGCGACGGCGAAGAGCTCGCCCAGAGCGAGACCGTGACCGGAGGCGATTCGGCCGCGGCAACCGTCGCGCTCGAGGCCGGCGAGTACGTCTACTACTGCTCGATCCCGGGCCATCGCGAGGCGGGCATGGAAGGCACCCTGACGGTCGAATAGCGGCCCGGTACCCTGCCCGCGATGGGGGCGAGGAGCTACCACGTCACCACCTTCGGGTGCCAGATGAACGAGCACGACTCGGAGCGCATGCGCGGCATGCTCGAGTCACTCGGCTACGAGGAGGCGCCCGAGCGTGACGGCGCCGACCTGATCCTCTTCAACACGTGCTCGATCCGCGAGTCCGCGGACAGCCGCTTCCTCGCGCATCTCGGCCAGGCGAAGCGGCTCAAGTCCGAGGACCCCTCGCGGGTGGTCGGCGTTGGCGGGTGCTGGGCGCAGTCGGTGAAGGACGAGGTCTTCGAGCGTTTCCCGTTCGTGGACGTCGCCTTCGGCCCGGGCCAGATCCACCGGCTCGCGGAGTTCCTGACGACGGACTCGATCGGAGCGCAGGGCTACTTCGAGTTCGAAGGGTTCGCGGGGCACCTGCCGATGAAGCGGGCGCGCGAGTTTCAGGCCTGGCTGCAGATCTCGCAGGGATGCAACTGCGTCTGCTCCTACTGCATCGTCCCGTCGACCAGGGGGCGCGAAGTCAGCCGCCCCGCCGGCGAGCTGCTTGCGGAGGTCACGCGCCTGGCCGGTGACGGTGTTCGGGAGATCACGCTGCTCGGCCAGAACGTGAACTCGTACGGCCGCGACCTGCGCGGCGACGACAAGCTCACATTCGCCGAGCTCCTGCGGGCCGTCGACGCGGTGGACGGGATCGCGCGGATCCGCTACACGAGCCCCCATCCCAAGGACATGCGCGAGGACGTGATCCTCGCGCATGCGGAATGCGGCTCGCTCTGCGAGCACATCCACCTGCCGCTGCAGTCGGGCTCCGACCGGATCCTGAAGGGCATGCGCCGCACCTACAACCGCCGGCGCTACCTGGATCGGGTCGCCCTGATCCGTGAGCACCTACCCGACTGCGCGCTTACGACGGACATCATCGTGGGCTTCCCGGGCGAGACGGACGAGGACTTCGAGCGGACGCTGCAGATCGTCGACGAGGTCGGCTACGACGGCGCCTTCACATTCATCTTCTCGCCGCGGCGCGGCACGGAGGCGGCCGGGCTGGAAGGCCAGCTGCCGCATCCGGTCAAGCGCGAGCGGATGGAGCGGCTCGTGGAGCTCGTCCAGTCGCGAGCGCGCGAGCGAGCGCAGCGTTTCGTGGGGCGCACCATGGAGGTGCTGGTCGAGGGCACGAGCCGCACGGACGCCACGCGGCTGCGCGGGCGGGCGCGCCACAACAAGGCGGTCAACTTCGAGGGCACCGGCGAGCCGGGCGAGCTGGTCGACGTGGAGATCACCGGCGCGACTTCGATGACGCTGACCGGCCACGAGCGCCTTCTCAGCCGCGTCGGCTGAGCTCGGGCATGCGGTTGGGGGCGGCGTGAAGACGGTGGCGATCTTCGGGCCTACCGCCGTCGGCAAGACCGGCGTGGCGATCGCCCTCGCGGACCGCCTGCGCGAGGCGGGTGAGCAGCCCGTCGCCGTCAACTGCGACTCGATCCAGGTCTACCGAGGGCTCGAGAGGCTCAGCGGCGCCGCCAATGCGGCCGAGCGCCAGCGCCTGGAGCATCGGCTGCTCGGGATCGCCGACCCGCACGAGGAGTTCTCGGCCGGCCGCTACGCCGAGCTCGCCCATCGCGAGATCGACCGGCTGCTGAAGACCGACCGACGTCCGATCGTGGTCGGCGGCACCGGGCTCTACCTCCGGGCGGCGCTGGCGGAGCTCGAGCTGCGCCCGCCGGTGCCCGCCGAGGTGCGGGCCGAGGTGGAGCGGGAGATCGCCGACCGGGGATCCGACGCGCTCCACGCGGAGCTGCCGGGCGAGCTCGCCTCCGGGGTCCATCCGAATGATCGCAAGCGGATCGCGCGTCTGACCGAGCTGACCAGGCTGGGGATCGCCCCGCATGCCTCCAGCGAGGGACTGTGGACGGAACGCCTCCGCCACCCGACCGTGCTGGTCGGCCTCACGCTGGATCAAGGCGAGCTCCACAGCCGGATCGACTCGCGGGTGGACGCGATGGTGGAGACGGGCGCCGCCAGCGAGGTCGTCCACGCGGCGCGCTCGGGAGCCTCGCGCACCGCGCAGGCGGCGATCGGCTTCAAGGAGCTGCTGGCGGGCGACGTGGAGGCGATGAAGCGGGCCCAGCGGGCGTACGCGCGGCGCCAGCTGACCTGGATGCGCCGAATGCCGCACGTGGAGCTGATCGACCGGACGGGGCGCTCCGACGAGGACGTGGCGGCCGAGGTCTTCGGCCCCCTCGACTCGGACTAGGCTGGCCGCATGCGGTTCGAGAAGTGGCAGGCGCTGGGCAACGACTACATCGTGGTCGAGGCCGCCGCCCTGCCGTGGGAGCTGAACGCAGAGCGCATCCGGAGAATCTGCGACCCCCACCTCGGGGTGGGCTCCGACGGGATCCTCCTGCTGGAGCCGGTCGAGGACCCCGCGTACGTCGCCGAGCTGCGGATCTTCAACCCGGACGGCTCCGAGGCCGAGCTCTCGGGTAACGGGGCGCGCGAGGCGGTGCTGTACCTGCGCGCGGCCGGGTGGACGGACGAGGACACGTTCGCGGTGATCACCAAGGCGGGCCCCGTGACCCCTCGGATCATCGATCCGCGAACGGTCGCGATGGCGATCGGGCGGGCGGCCACCAGCTCCGCGGACTATCCCGGCGGCCCCGCGGACGGAGCGGGAACCGTCGAGTCGGCGGGCCGGGAATGGGGCTTCCGGCACGTGAACGTGGGCAACCCGCAGTGCGTGATCGAGGTCGGCGACGAGGTCGAAGAGCTGGACCTCGGAGCGATCGGACCCGCCATCGAGGGCAACACGGAGCTGTTCCCGAACCGCACCAACGTTTCGTTCAGCCGGGTGGACGGGTCAACCGTGCGGGCTCGCATCTACGAACGCGGCGTGGGGGAGACCCTGTCATCGGGGACCGGCGCCGGCGGGGCAGCGGTGGCGGCGTTCCTCGCCGGCGCGGCCAGCCCGATCACGGTCAGGCTCGACGGCGGCGAACTGCTGGTCGAGATCACGGACGACCTGGACGTGACCCTGACCGGAACCGCCGAACCCGTCTACCGCGGGGTGCTCTCCGACGAGCTCGTGCGCGCACTCGAGCGCGCGTGACGGTAGTCTCGCGCCAACCGAGCGAGCCAGGAGGCGCAGATGACCAGGTTGCAAGCTTGTCGGGGGCTTGGGGCGGTCGTCGCGGCACTGGCGGCACTCGCCTTCTCGGGGCCGTCCGCGGGCGCGTCGGCGCCCGCATCGGACCTGCTCTGCGGCTCCTGGGACGGCAGCCTGTTCGCCGGCGGAGCTTCGGCCTCGGCTGCCCGCGGACTCGCCCACGAACCGCCCGCCACGGCCCAGGCCGCGGAGACGGCGGCGGAGGTCCCGAAGCGAGCGCGCGGTCAGGTTGCGGCGCAGGCGTTCGGCACCGAGATCGACGTCTACTTCCACGTGATCAATCAGGGCCCGACGCTGGCCGACGGCGATATCAGCAATGCAACCGTGCGCCGTCAGGTGGACGTCCTCACCGACACCTTCGCGGGTGACCGCGGGGGCGCCCAGACTCCGTTCAGCTTCGATCTCGAGGCGATCGACCACACCACCAACGCGGCCTGGTTCAACATGGGCTTCGGCTCGAAGGAGGAGCGGCGGGCCAAGGCGGCCTTGCGCCGGGGCGACGCGAACCGATCTCAACATCTATTCCGTCGCCGGCGCCGGCTTCCTCGGCTGGGCGACGTTCCCGTCCTCGTACGGAGGCAAGCCGTCGCAGGACGGAGTCGTGATCAACTTCGGTTCGGTCCCGGGTGGTTCGATCGAGAACTTCAACCTCGGATTCACCGCCACCCACGAGGTCGGGCACTGGCTCGGGCTGTTCCACACGTTCCAGAACGGCTGCAGCACTACGAACGACTCCGTGGGCGACACGCCCGCCCAGGGCGCACCGTCCTCGGGCTGTCCGGAGGGCAACGACACCTGCAGGCTCCCCGGGCTCGACCCCATCCACAACTACATGGACTACTCGGACGACGCCTGCTACACGGAATTCACGGCGGGTCAGTCACAGCGCATGACTGACCAGTTCGTCCACTACCGCGAAGCCGGCTAGGTCGACCCTCTCCCGCCCGCGGGAGAGCGGTTGAGTACCCTGCCGCGCCCATGGCCCTGACCGACCCCTCCAAGCGCCTCGAGGCGATCCCGCCGTACATGTTCGCGGAGCTCGAGCGCAAGGTCGCGGCAAAGAAAGCGGCCGGCATCGACGTCATCTCACTGGGCATCGGCGACCCGGACACGCCGACGTATCCGTACATCGTCGAGGCGATGCAGGATGCCGTCGCCGACCCCTCGACCCACCATTACCCGTCGAATCGGGGACGCGCGGAGTTCCGCGAGGCGTTCGCCCGGTTCTACGACCGCCGGTTCGGCGTCGAGATCGATCCTGAGAGCGAGGTCATGCCCGCGATCGGCGCCAAGGAGTGCATCTACAACCTCTGCTTCGCGTTCCTGGACCCCGAGGACGTCGCCCTGGTATCGGACCCCGGCTATCCGGTCTACACCGGCGGCCCGGTCCTGGCGGGAGCCGAGGCCGTGCTGCTGCCTCTCGAGCCCGAGCTCGGGTTCGCGCCCGACCTCGACGCGATCGACCCGCTCGCGTGGTCGAACGCGCGGCTCCTGTTCCTGAACTACCCGAACAACCCGACCGGCGCCGTGGCGCCCGAGGGCCTGTTCGAGCGAGTGGTCGAGCTCGCGCGCCGGCACGACGTGCTGGTCGTCCACGACAACGCCTACTCGGAGACCACCTACGACGGGTACGTCGCGCCCAGCTTCCTCGCCACCCCGGGCGCCAAGGAGGTGGGGGTCGAGGTCTTCTCGCTGTCCAAGGGCTTCAACATGACCGGCTGGCGCTGTGCCGCGATCCTCGGCAACGCCGAGGCGATCAACACCTACTGGCGCCTCAAGACGAACATCGATTCCGGGCTGTTCGAGGCGGTGCAGCTGGCCGGCGTCGCCGCGCTGGACGGCCCGCGCGAGCCGCTGGCGGAGATGAACGCCGTCTACGCGCGCCGGCGCGACCTGGTGGTGGGCGCCCTGCGCGAGATCGGGGTCGAGGTCGAGGCGCCCAGGGGCACGATCTACGTGTGGGCGCCGGTGCCGGCGGGCCACACCTCGACCACGTTCGCGGAGCTCGTGCTGGAGCAGGCCGCCGTGGTCGTCTCGCCAGGGTCGATGTACGGCCCCTCGGGCGAGGGGTTCTTCAGGATCTCGCTCACCACCCCGGACGACCGGATCACCGAGGCGGTCGAGCGGATGCGCGAGCACCTTGCCGCCTGAAATGACCCCCGAGCGCCGGCGGGCGACCTCCATCTCACCGTTCGAGGAGCGCTACGGGTTCTCCCGCGCGGTGCGCGTGGGCGATCGGGTGATCGTCTCGGGGACGGCGCCGATCTGGCCCGACGGCTCGTGCGACCCCGATCCGGCGGCGCAGATGCGGCGCTGCTGCGAGATCACGGTCGCGGCGCTAGGGGAGCTCGGCGCGACCGCGGCAGACGTGGTCCGGACGCGGATGTTCGTGACGGACGCCACGATCCAGGACGCCGTGGGCGCGATCCACGCCGAGTTCTTCGAACCGGCGCGTCCGGCGGCCACGATGGTTATCGTCGCCGGCCTGCTGGATCCCCGGTGGCAGATCGAACTCGAGTCTGAGGCGATCGTCAGCGGGTAACCGGACTTTCACGCGCGCGCTAAAGGGTCTTGGCTCGCCGCGTCGAACAAACTTCTCGATGCCTGAACTCGGAATCATGCTTGCGATCGTCTCCGCGATGGGGGCGAATGTTGCGTTCCTCTGCAAGCACCGCGGCGCGAACGCCGCCCCCGAGGTCCGGTTCTCGCATCCGCTCTCGAGCGCCGCCGCCCTTTTCCGCTCGCGCTGGTGGACGATCGGCTGGATCATCGGCGCGGTCGCGTGGGGCTTTCACGTCGCCGCGATGTCGCTCGCGCCACTCTCGTTGGTGCAGGCGGTGATGGCGGGCGGCCTCGTGCTGCTGGCGATCCCGGCGCAGATCTGGTTTCGCATCGAGCTGGGCTGGCGTGAGTGGACGGGCCTGGGACTCAGCGCAGGCGGCCTGGCGCTGCTCGCCGTCACCGCGGAGGCGTCGCACGCCCACTCGGCGTATTCCCTCGCGGGGCTGATCGCGTTCGAGGGCGGCGCCGTCGCGATCGGCGCGTACCTCTTGCTGCACGGCTCGCGGGGCCGCAACCACGGCCTCAACGGAATCCTGCTCGGCGTCTCCGCCGGGCTTTTGATCGGGGTCGGCAACGTGGCCATCAAGGCGGTGAGCGGCAGCGTGTCCGGGGATCTCCTGGCGCTGATCAGCCCCTGGGCGCTGGTCGCGGTCGTCGCCGGGGTACTCGCGTTCTTCGGCCTCGCCCGGGGCCTGCAGCTCGGGTCCGCGGTGCAGGTCATCGCGCTCTCGTCGATCGCCGCCAACGTCGCGGCGATCATGGGCGGGGTCCTCGTCTTCGGCGACCCCGTCGGCGCCGATGCCCTCGGCATCGTCGTGCGGTCACTCGCCTTCTGTGCGGTGATCGCCGCCGCGGCGCTGATGCCGGCGCCGCGCACCAGGCAGCCTGCGGCTGTCTAGCGGCTACGCCTTCTCCGGCAGGCGGCCCTCGGCCTCGAACGTCTCGCGCAGGCCGGTCTCGAGCCCACGCGGGGCAAAGCCGAGCTCGGCGACCGCCCTGTCCTGCTTGGCCCAGAACGTGACGCCGTCGGACGAGGAGATCAGCTCCCGCATGTTCGGCGGCTGGCCCATCAGCTTCCCGATGACCGGCCCGAGCGGTGCCGCGACCTTCATGAGGCTCGTGGGGATGTTCGCCCGCGGCGACCGCTTGCCGGCGACCCTTGCGGTCGCGTCCATCAGGCCCCGCATCGTGGTGATCTCGTCCCCGAGCACGTAGGACTCGCCGACCTCGCCCTTGTCGAGCGCGAGCAGGATGCCGGCGGCCACGTCCTCGACATGGACCATGTTCATGCCGAGGTCGGCGAACGGGACGAACGGCATCCGGCCGTCCAGGAAGTCGAGCATCTGCTTGCCGACCGCGGAATGGTCGTCCGGGCCGTATACGCCCCCGGGCTGGACGATCACGCAGGGCAGTCCCTCCGCGGTCAGCCGTCGCGCGATCTGGTGTGCCTGGTACTTGGTCTCCTCGTAGTAGGACGTGAAGTCCTTGCCCGGGTGCTGGTAGCTCTCGTCGACGACCTCACCGCGGGTGTTGCCGAAGGCGCCGATCGTCGAGACGTAGACGACCTTCGCGATCCCGGCGTCGAGCGCCGCGCCCAACACGTTCTCGGTGCCGGTCACGTTTGCCTCGTACATCGCCGGCCGCTCGCTCTTCGGGATCCCGACCTCGTAGATCGCCGCGCCGTGGATGACCGCGTCGGCGCCCTCCATCCCGGCCGCGAGTGCGGCTCGGTCCGAGAGGTCGCCTGCGCGGAGCTCGGCGCCGAGCTCGGCCAGGGGCGCCGCCTTCTCCGGGCTGCGGACCCATGCGACCACCTCGTCGCCGCGCTCGCGCAGCTGGCGGACGACGTGTCCGCCGATGAACCCCGTTCCGCCGGTGACAAAGACCCTCACGCCGCCGGGAGCTTATTGAAGCGGTAGGGCTCGATACCTAAAATCCGGTAGGGTCCGTCACCGGGGAACACACGCCACGGGAGGGACCGATGCTCAGACGGTCGACGGCTATTGCAATCGTTTCGGGCGCCGCCGTGCTCGCGGGAACAAGCGTCGCGGCCGGGTTCGGCACGTTCCGCGTCGGCGAGTCACACGACGTTGGCGCAGCCATCGTCTACCAGGTCGCCGTGGCCGACGTCAACGGGGACGGAAAGGGCGACGCCGTGGCAGCCGTCGACGCGACCGACGAAGGCGAGAACCGCGTGGAGGTGTTCCTCGGGAAGCGCGACGGCAGCCTGCGGGCACCGATGGTGCTGAGCGCCGGCCTCAATCCGGAGGGCGTTGACATCGGCCGGCTGAACCGCGATCGACGGCCTGATATCGCCGTTGCGAACTACTCGGACGATGATGTCAGCGTGTTCATCCAGCGCCGCAACGGCAAGTTCCGTCGGGCACCCGACCTCGAGGGCGGCCCCGGCAACTGGCAGCTCGAGATCGCCGACCTCAACCGCGACGGCCGCAACGACATCGTGACGAGCAACTACGACAACGTCGCTCCCGACGACGCGATTTCCGTGCACCTCGGCAAGAGCCAGGGCTTCCGGCCGGTCGACAACTACCCGGGCGGTGAGACGGGCTTCGGACTCGAGATCGGCAAGCTGAACGGCGACCGCCGCCCCGACGTGGTGGGATCGACGTACTCGGCCCCGGAGGGGACCGTCGACACCTACGTGACGAGGGAAAACGGCACCCTTCGCGAGGGCGACAGCGTCACCCTGGCCAACAACAGCTACAGCCCGCTCGCGCTGGGCGACTTTGCCGGCGGTCGCGCGCTCGACGCGGTCGTCGCGGACAACGACTCGGACTCGCTCACGATCCTCACCGGTGACGGGACCGGAAGCCTCGCCGCGTCCCTCGCGCCAACTCCACCGGTCGAGGGTGCCTGGGGCATCGCGTCGGGCAACTTGAACGGAAAGGGCCGGGCCGACCTGGCCGTCAACCGCTACGACGACGAGGAGGTTCAGGTCCTGTACGGACGGAACGCCGGCGGATTCAGTCCCGGCCCGACCTACCCGCTGGCTCATCCGCCGGAGACGGTTGCGATCGGCCGGCTGGGCAAGGACGCGGGTGCCGACATCCTCGTCGGCACAGGCATAGAAGGCATCCCCGACCCGGATGGCAGTCTCGACACGTTCCTGAACAAGCGAAACCCCTGATCGCAACAGTTGCGGCGTTTGCCCTCGCGGTCGCACCCGCTGCCACCGAAGGGCTCGACGACCCCAGGCTCGCGGCCGCCGAGTCCTGGGCGTTCGCGATCGGCGGCGGCCAGCTCGCCGGCGACCGCGAGACGGTCGGCGACCGGCTCGGCCGGTTCGACCTCGTCGTTGTCGACGGTGAGCTGGCCCGGGCCGGTGAAGTCGCGGAGCTCCACGAGCGAGGCGCCACGGTGCTCGCCTACCTCAGCGTCGGCACGATCGAGAAGTGGCGCGGCTGGTTCGACCGCATAAAGCGCTTTCGCCTCGAGCCGTGGAAGGCATGGAAGGACGAGTGGTTCGCCGACGTCTCCCAACCCCGCCTGCGGCGGATCATCGCCCGGGGAATCGCCCCGAGCCTGATGGCCAAGGGGTTCGACGGCCTGTTCCTCGACGCGGTCGACATGATCGAGGTCCGCCGCCATCGCGCGCAGCGTTCCGGGATGCGGAAGCTGGTGCGCGCGCTCGCCGGGCTCACGCACGGCCAGGGAGACCTGCTCTTCGCCCAGAACGGATTCTGGGGGATGCGGAAGTTCGGGATCCGGGAGCACCTCGACGGTTGGAACCGCGAGGACGTGACCACCAGGTACGACTTCGCGCGGGGTCGCTACGAGCGGGCGCCCCGGAAGCACCGACGAGCCGCGCTGCGCGAGCTCACGCGGATGCGCGCGGCCGGCCTGTTCACGACCGCGGCCGATTACACGAAACGCCCGCGCGGCGACCTCTACCGGGACTCGATCGCCAACGCCTGTGCGGTCGATGCCCTTCCGTATGTGTCGGACCTCCAACTCCGGGCCCGGCGCCTGCCCGACCCGCCACTCACGTGTTCCGGGTAGGGGCGACCTACAATCGAACGGATGGCTTCTTCCCGCCCGGATCACAACGGTGAGCTCGCAGGCCTGCGCAATCCGCGGGCGCGCCAGCGTGCCCTGGCGATCGGCGCCCTGGCGCAGACGCCGGGCGACGGCGAGGACCCGCTCGCCGAGCTCAAGGAGCTCCTGCGCACCGCGGGGGTGGCGACGGCCGATGAGATGGTCCAGGTGCGGGCCGAGCCCGACCCGGACCGCTACCTCGGCCGCGGCAAGCTGGCAGAGCTGAAGGCGGAGATCAAGCGCTCGGGCGCCAACCTGGTCGCCTGCGACGACGAGCTCGCGCCGCGCCAGGAGCGCAACCTCGAGGCGGCGCTCGACGTGCCCGTGATCGACCGCACCGCAGTGATCCTCGACATCTTCGCCGACCACGCCCACACGGCCGAGGGGAAGCTTCAGGTCGAGCTCGCGCAACTCGAGTACAACCTCGCGCGGATGCGCGGGCTGTGGACGCACCTCGAGCGCCTCGGCGCGGGGCGCATGGACGGGGGCATCGGCACCAGGGGTCCGGGCGAGTCCCAGATCGAGACCGACCGCCGCCTCGCCCGGGATCGGATCACCGCGTTGCGGCGGAAGCTGCGCCACACCGAACGCGTGCGCACGACGATGCGCGAGCGTCGCGAGTCGTCGGCCGTGCCCTCGGTCGCCCTCGCCGGCTACACGAACGCGGGCAAGTCCACGCTTCTCAACGCGCTCACGGGCGCCGGCGTCAGCGTCGGCTCGCGCCTGTTCCACACGCTCGACCCGACGACTCGCGCCTACGAGCACGAGGGGCGCCGGTACCTGGTGACGGACACCGTCGGCTTCATCCGGAAGCTTCCCCATCAGCTGGTGGAGGCGTTCAAGGCGACGCTCGAGGAAACGCGCCTGGCGGACCTGATCGTCCACGTCGTGGACGCCTCGGAGTCGGACGAGCAGCGCGCGGGGGCCATCGCCGCGGTGGACCGCGTCCTGGACGAGATCGGAGCCGGCGACCAACCGCGGATCCTGGCGCTCAACAAGATCGACCTGCTGGAGCCCGAGGAACGTGCGCGGCTCCTGGTCGGCAGGCCCGACGTCGTCGCCGTCTCGGCGGAGACCAGCGAGGGCATCGACGAGCTCCGCGAGCGGATCGCAACCGAGTTCGAGCGGACGCTCGAGCCCCTGGAGCTGCTGGTGCCCTACAGCGAGGGCGCCCGCCTGGCGGAGCTGCACGAGCTCGCGGGCGACCTCGAGCGCGAGGAGCGCTCGGACGGCGTCCTGGTGCACGCCCGCGTCCCTTCGGTCCTGGCGCACCGGTTCTCCGAGTTTGCGGTGAACGGCCGCGAGAACGGCTCCCACGCCGCCTGAGGACATAAGCCGGCGGGGCAGCGCCGGGCTCGGCTTCGGGCTTCGCCCTCCGCCTCACAGGTTACGCTCGGCTCATGGAGCTAGCGTGCCGCCGGCTGACTGACGACGCGACGCTGCCCACCCGGGCGCACGAAGGCGACGCCGGCCTGGACCTCTACGCGGCCGAGGCGGCGAGCCTCGGCCCCGGGGAGAGGACCAGCGTCGGCACCGGCGTCGCCGTCGAGATCCCGGAGGGCCACGCGGGACTCGTGCTGCCCCGATCCGGCCTCGCCGCGCGCCACGGGATCGCGTTGGTGAATGCGCCGGGCCTGATCGACGCGGGCTATCGGGGCGAGGTCCGCGTGCTGCTTCTGAACACGGATCCCGACGATGCCTTCGAGATCGCCCCAGGCGACCGGATCGCCCAGCTCATCGTCACCCCGTTCGCTCCGGCGGAGCCGGTCGAAGCCCTGGAGCTGAGCGCGTCGGAGCGCGGCGGCGGGGGCTTCGGCTCGTCCGGCCGCTGACCGCTCAGCGGGCCGCGGCGCGGGCGCTCTCGTGCGCAGCGCCCTCGAGCGCATCGTCGAGCGGTTCCAGGTCCGGCTCGGAGCCGGTCCGGCGCGCCAGCGCGAGTTGGATGAGCCGGTCGGCCAGCGCCGCGTTCTTCGGCAGCAGCGGACCATGCATGTAGGTGCCGATCAGGTTGCCCTGGCGGACCCCCTCCTGGCCGTCCTCGCCGTTGTTGCCGTGCCCATGGAGCACGCGACCGAGCGGGACCGTACC
Source organism: uncultured bacterium (assembly GCA_963734015.1). Lineage (GTDB taxonomy): Bacteria > Actinomycetota > Thermoleophilia > Solirubrobacterales > 70-9 > JALZKA01. The sequence continues at coordinate 100,909 of CAVTFG010000016.1, forward strand.
GGGGCCCAGGTGGGTGCGACCGCCGTGGTTTTCGAAGCCTGCGAGCGTCATCGGGCCCGCGCCGAGCTCCGCCTCGATCGCGATGTTTCCGATCAGGCGCGGGCCCTCGGAGCGCACGGTCTCCAGGTCGGCGATGGCGAGCCCCGCGATGCGCTCGTCGCCGAGCTGGTAACTGTGGCCGAGCAGCTGGTAGCCGCCGCAGACGGCGAGCACGACGGCGCCATCGGCCGCCGCGGATGCCAGCCCGTCGCGCTTGGTGGCGACCATGTCCGCGGCGACGATGCGCTGGTCGCGGTCCTGGCCGCCCCCGACGTAGATCAGGTCGTGCGCGCCGGGATCGATCGGATCGCCCGGCCCGGCGACGGCACTCTCGAAGCCGATCCCGCGCCACTCGCAGCGGCGGCGCAGGAACAGGATGTTGCCGCGGTCGGCGTAGATGTTCATCTGCTCCGGATAGAGCGTCAGCAGGCGCAGTTCCATTCAGATCCCTTCCTTCGCAAGCAGGACGACGGCCGACCCGACGTGACGCTCGGTATCGGCTACCTCGCGCCGGCCCGCGGGCTGGAGGCCCGCGCCTCGCGCCTCGCGCTCGAGCGTTTCGGCGTCGAGGACCGCCAGCCGGGTCTCGTCGACGGCCTCGGTCAGGTCCCCGGCGGGGGAGACCACCTGCCGCAGGCGCGTGACGAGCATGGCGTCGCCCTCGTCCACGATCTCGAGCGGCAGGCTCGAATAGACCCAGCCGTCCACCTCGGCAACGTCGGGGAGTGGTTGCGCGAACTCGCCGCCGCCCTCGGGCACGCCCTCGACGATCGAGACGGCGAGGCGGCCCCCGCGCGCCAGGCACGGGGCAAGCGCCTGGAAAGCCGCACCGCGGTCCCGGGAGCCGAGCAGCTGGATCATCTGCATCGGCATGGCGACGAGCGCGAACTGGGCGGGAAAATCCAACGCGCGGGCGTCGGCCACCCGCGCCGTCAGCTCGAGCGCCTCGGCGCGGGCCCGCTCGCGAAGCGCGTCCACGAGCGACGCTTCGTTGTCGACGCCGGTCACAGAATGCCCCCGCCGGGCGAGGTCGAGAGCCACCCGCCCGGTGCCGCAGCCGACCTCGAGGACCGGGTCACCGCTCTCGGCCGCGAGCTCCCGCCACAGCGGCAGGTCCGCGCCGTAGCCGCCGCACTCGACGTCGTGCCAGATGACGCGCTCGTCCGCCACGACGGTCATTCCCAGTACGCCCGGGCCAGGCCGCGGTCGGCGAGGAGGGTTCGCAGCTCGAGCAGGGCGGTGTAGGTGGGGAGGGCGAAGAGCCGTCCCGGCGCCGCGGCGACGGCAGCGTCGAGGGAGCCGGCGATCTCGGCCTGGACCGAGATCAGGCCCGGGTCGAGGCCCGCGTACTTCAGCCTGACGGCCATCTCGGGCGCCCTCGTCCCGGCGCAGGTCACCCTGCGGACGGCACCGGCCAGGAGCTCGAAGTCGGCGTCCCAGACCCACGAGACGTCACGCCCGTCGGCGATCCGGTCGTTGAGCGCGATCCAGAGGTCGATTCCGCCGGCATCCTCGCGCTCGGCCTCGAGCCCCAGCGTGCGCAGGACCTCGTTGGCCCCTGCGGGGTTCTTGATCAGGAGGATCGAGACCGGGGTGCCGCCGACCTCGACGGTCTCCACGCGGCCGAATGCGGCCTCGACCCGTTCGAGCCCTGACACCGCCTGCTCGGGCGTCACGCCGAGGTCGATCGCGGCGGCCAGCGCGGCGAGCGCGTTGTAGACGTTGTAGAGGCCGGGCAGCGGCAGCCGGAGGCGGAGGGGGCCGGCGGGCGTGGTTATGTCAACCTCGGATCCGCGCATCCCGTCGAGCCGGATCGCGGTCGCCGCCACGTCCGGCTCCGGCCGGTCCGCCTCGCAGTTGGGGCAGGCGTAGTGACCGAGATGGCCCACGAACGCGCGCTCGTAGGCGTACGGGGCGCCGCAGCGCCGGCAGTGCTTGGCGTCGTGCGCGTGCTGGAGCTCGGGCAGCGCCTGGGAGCCGTCCTCGATCCCGAAGTAGGTGACGCCCTGGCGGCGGCGCAGCTCCCGGTCGCGGCCGAGGTCGGCGATCAATGGATCGTCGGCATTCAGCACAAGGTGGCTGCGGCCGTCGCGCTCCGCGACCATCGCCGCCCAGTCGTCGGCGAGGCGCTCGAGCTCGCCGTAGCGGTCGAGCTGGTCGCGGAACAGGTTGGAGAGCACGATCAGGCGGGGGTCGAGCTCGCGCGCGATCCGCGGCAGCCAGGCCTCATCCACCTCGAAGAGCCCCTCGGTGCCCTCCTGGTCGAGCAGCGCGGTGGCGACGCCCCAGCTCATGTTCGAGCCCGCGCGGTTGTGGACGGGGCGCCGGCCCGCGGACGCGAGGGCGGATGCGAGCATGCCGGCGGTCGTGGTCTTGCCGTTGGTGGCGCTGACGATCGTCGTGCCGTCGTGGAGCTTCGCGCCGAGCCTCCCCACGGCATCGGGGGCCATCCGCAGGAGCATGCGGCCGGGCAGCGTGGTGCCGCCGCCGCGGCCCGTGCGGCGACTGAGTCGCCCGGCCGTGCGGGCGACGCCGAGCTTGGCCCGGAACACGGGCCCCGCGGCGGAGCGGGCGCGGATCATGGCCCTCCGTCCGGGGGGACGATCACGTTGAGCGCCGACGGCAGGACGCGGATGGTTGCGGGCAGCTCCGTGATCGGGTCGCCGTCCGCGTAGACGGAGAACGGCCGGTCGGCGGCGATTTTCAGCTCCGTGCACCGACGAACGGAGACCTCGTCTTTGCCGACGTGTTCGCCCTTGAACACGGCGGGGAGCCCGCGCAGGAACTTCCACTTGGCGACGTCGGCGATCGCGATCACGTCGAGCAACCCGTCGTCGAGCCGGGCATCGGGCGCGATGAACATGCCCCCGCCGTAGGCCTTGCTGTTGGCCGCGGCGATCGTGTACCCGACGACTTCGACGTCCTCGCCGTCCGCGTTGAGCGTGAAGCGGGCCGGCTTCCAGGCGGCGAGCGCCCTGAGCGCGGCGTACGCGTAGACAAGCGGACCGCTGATGCGCGACTCGTTCGCAATCCGGTTCGCCTCGGAGTCGAACCCGCAGCTTGCAATGCACAGGAAGCGGCGGCCGTTGGCCTCGCCGACATCGATCTCGCGCGTCGCGCCCGCAGCGATGATCCCGGCGGCCTCCTCGACGTCGGCAGGAATGCCGAGGACGCGCGCCAGGTCGTTGCCGCGTCCACCCGGGACGATGCCCATGACGGTCCCGGTGTTCGCGAGCTCGCCGCCGACCTGCCCGATCAGGCCGTCGCCGCTCATCACCAGCACGCGGTCGCCGCGCTCGGCGGCATCCCGCGCCTCACGGCGGCCGTGCTCGATGTTCTCGGTCATGACGGGGCGCGGTTCGACGCCGCCGTCCGCCAGCGCGGCCAGCGCCATGTCCAGCAGCTTGCGCGTCCGTCCGCCGCCGGCGGAGGGATTGACGAGGAGCGTGTAGGCGTCGTCGCTCACCGGACTCAATCTATTGCGGCGCTCCTGCCTCTCAGGAGCTGCGCCGGCCCACCCAGTAGGTGCCCGAGCCGGCACCCCCGGTGACGTGCTCGGCGATCCCCTTCTTGCCGAATCCCCGCGCCATCACCGAGCGTGGGGTGAAGAACGGGGTCGCCTCACCCCAGCTGGCGGCCGTCACGACGAACCCTTCCGGACGCAGGACGCGCGCCACCTCGGCGAAGAACGGGGGCATGTTGAGCGCCACGACGAGGTCGAACGAGTCGTCGGGCCAGGGGAGGGCGGCCGCATCGGCGACCTTGAAGGCGATCCGTCCCTCGGGATCCAGCCCCACCTTGGCCTTGGCCGCAGCGATCATCTCCTCGGAGAGGTCCACGCCCCGGACCCTGGCGAGTGGGAACTCGCGCGCCACCAGGAGCGCCGCCTCGCCCGTGCCGGTGCCGAGGTCGAGCGCGCGCTCGGGAGGGGGAGACACGTGGAGGAGGCCCGCGGCAAGCGCGGCGAGGTGCTCACTCGACCCCGCGCCGGTCCGCTCGTCCCAGCCCTGGGCCGAGCGGTCGAAGAATCCCCGCATCGGGACCTTCAACACCGGCCAAAGCCACGGCGCTCGTGCCACCGCGTTGTTCAGGGCGCGGCCGATCACGCGGATGTGGGTGGGGGTGGGCCGGCCACGCGGGCTCTCGGGCGTGCTCACGCAGGCATCATCGCAAGCCGCTGGATAGCCTTCCGCGGCGTGCGCGCCCTCCTGACAACGCTGGCTCTCGTCGCGCTGCTCGGATTCGCCGCCTGCGGGGGCGACGACGACGACGAGGGAGCGACGACCTCGGTCGACGAGCCGTGCGAGGAGGTCTCCGCGCCGGAGCCGCGGACCGTCAAGCTCGACCCGCCGCCCAAGAAGCCGTCGGCGGACAGGCTGACGGCCGTGGTCGACACGAGCTGCGGCACCTTCGAGATCGCGCTCGACACGAAGGGCAACCCGAAGACCGCCGCGTCGTTCGAGTACCTGGCCGAGAACGGCGTCTACAACGACACGCTCTGGCACCGGATCGTCCCCGGGTTCGTGATCCAGGGGGGCGACCCCGGGGGCACGGGTACCGGCGGCCCCGGGTATTCGGTGGACGAGCCGCCGCCTCCGAACGCGGAGTACACCGAGGGGGTGGTGGCCATGGCGAAGACCGAGGCCGAGCCGCCCGGCCGCTCGGGGAGCCAGTTCTTCGTGGTCTCCGGGGCCGACGCGGGCCTGCCGCCGCAGTACGCCATCGCGGGCGAGGTCAGCAACGGGTTCGACGTGGTGAGGACGATCGAGGCCTTCGGCGACCCGCAGAGCGGCGGCACGGGCACGCCGCTCGAGCCCGTGATCATCAACTCGGTGACGATCGAGGAGGGGTAGACGTGGGACCGGCCGCCGAGCCGGACCTCCAGCCGCGGCGGTTCGAGGCCGTGGCAAGCGGCGGCAACGTCCTCCGTGGCGAGGCCTCCGGGAGCGGCCCGGCGGTGGTTCAGGCGCACGGGATCACGGCGGCCCGCAAGTACGTGACGCACGGTTCGAAGCTGCTGCAGCGCCGTGGGCTCACCGCGGTCGCCTACGACGCGCGGGGGCACGGAGACTCCGACCCGGCGCCGGCGGGCGAGGGCTACGAGTACGCCGAGCTCGCGCGCGACATGGGGGCGGTGGTCGAATCGCAGTCACCCGGGGCGCGGGTCGTGATCGCCGGCCACTCCATGGGCGCGCACACGGGCGCCGCGTACGCGCTGGCGAACCCCGGCCGCGTCGCCGGTTTCGTGGCGATCGGCCCGTCCTCGCGCGGCGTCTCGGCCTCGGGCGAGTCGATCGCGTACTGGGACCGGCTCGCCGATGGGCTCGAGCGGGGAGGGGTCGACGGCTTCGTCGAGGCCTACGACGACGGAACCCACGACCCGCAGTGGCGGGACGTGGTGCTGCGGCTGGCCCGCCAGCGGCTCGGGCTGCACCGAGACTTGAACGCCGTCGCGGCGGCGCTTCGCTCGACCACGAGGTCGGTCCCGTTCGATGGGCTCGAGAGCCTCGAGTCCCTCGCCGCCCCGACGCTCGTCGTCGCGAGCCATGACACGGCCGACCCCGGCCACCCGCACGCCGTGGCCGAGGAGTGGACCGACCGGATACCCGGCGCGCGGATGATCAGCGAGGGGGAGGGGGAGTCGCCGCTCGCCTGGCAGGGCGGGAAGCTCTCCCGCGAGATCGCCGCGTTCTGCGAGGAGCCGGCAGTGCGGGAGCGCCTCGCGGCCTGATCTATGTTGACCTCGTCAACCGAGGAGGTCCCGATGTCCCAAAAGAACGAGTTCGCGGTAGTCACCGGGGCGTCTTCAGGCATCGGGCACGCCACGGCGCGCGCGCTGGCGACGCGCGGCTTCCATGTCCTCGCGGGTGTGCGGCGAGAATCGGATGCCGAACAGCTCGCCGGCAAGAACCTGGAGCCGGTCATCCTCGACGTCACCGATGCCGCACAGATCGCGGCCCTCGCGGACCGCGTGACCGGCGATGCGGAGCGGCGCCTCCTTCGGGCGCTGGTCAACAACGCCGGCATCGCGGTCAACGCGCCGGTCGAAGCGATCCCGATGGCGGAGTGGCGCCGTCAGTTCGAGGTGAACTTCTTCGGGCAGGTGGCGCTCACCCAGGCGCTGCTCCCGGCCTTGCTCTCGGCCCGCGGCCGTGTCGTCAATGTCAGCTCGATCGGCGGGCGCGTGGCCGGGCCGACGTACGGCGCCTACTCGGCCTCGAAATTCGCCCTGGAGGCGATGAGCGATGTGCTGCGGCGCGAGGTGGCGCGCTTCGGTGTGCAGGTGATCGTCGTCGAGCCCGGAGCGGTCGCTACGCCAATCTGGAGCAAGGGCATCGCCGCCGCGCAAGAGCTCGTGGCCCAGATGAGTCCCGAGCACCAAACCCGGTACCGCGATCTGATCGCCGCGGCGCTCGAGGGGGCACAGGCTGCTTCGAAGGACGGGATCGACCCGGCGGATGCCGCCCGCACGATCGCTGACGCCATCGACGCGGTGAGGCCGCGTACGCGATACCTCGTGGGCCGTGACGCGAAGCTGATGGCAAGGATCGCCGCGATCCTGCCCGACCGCGCGGTGGACCGGCTGATCGCGAGGAACCTGGGCCTCAGCGAGCCCGGTAGCGGAGATACACGACCGGGGAGCCAAACGTCCGGGTCTCGATCAGCTCCAGGTTGAGCGGCTCGTCGAGCGCCGGGAAGAATGGCGTGCCACCGCCCAGCACGACCGGGCTGACGAACAGCCCGAACTCGTCGACCAGCCCGAGCTTGATGCAGCCGGCCGCCAGGCCGGCGCCGCCCACGTCCAGGTCCCCTCCCGGCTCCTCCTTGAGCCGGGCGACCTCTGCGGCGAGGTCACCGCGCGCCAGGCGAGCGTTGCCCTCGACCTCCTCGAGAGTGGTCGAGAAGACAACCTTCGGCAGTGCCTGCCAGATGCCGGCGAACTCCTCCTGGACGGCTGGCCACTGAGGATCGTCGGTTTCCCAATAGACCATCGTCTCGTAGAGCCGGCGTCCGAGCAGGTGCCCGCCGGACTCCCGGACTCGGTCGTTGTGAAACTGGTGCAGCTCCTCATCGGGCGCGCCCCAGTCGAAATTGCCGTCCGGGCCGGCGATGAAGCCGTCGAGCGAGACGCTCATCGAATAGCGCAGCTTGCGGGTCATCCGAGTTCCTCCTAGTCGTAGCTCTTGATCATCCGGACGTTGAGCGCGAGCGCGACCGCGCCGAAGATGGCGATCACCGCGAACCCCGGCAGGATCTTCGCCCAGTCGAGGTCGTCGAGGATCAGCGATCGCAGCCCCTCCATCAGGTAGGTGACGGGGTTCAGCGTCGCGGCGACCTCCATCGGCTCCGTCAGCAGCTCCCGGGGGACGAAGTTCGGCGTGAGGAACAGCAGCGGGAAGAAGATCAGCCCGCCCGAGTTCGTCGCCGCCGCGCTGCGCGTCTTGAGCGCGATCAGCTGCATGAAGCCCGCATAGACGACGCCCCAGAGCGCGCTCAGCGCGATCAGCAGTACGAAGCCAAGCGGCCCGCTCGCGATCGAGATCCCGAACGGGAGCGCGATCAGCACGATCACCGACGAGAGGACGATTCCCTTCACGCCCTCCGCGACGAGCCGGCCGAGCACGATCGAATAGCGCGGAATCGGGATCGCCCGCAGCTTGTCGAAGTAGCCGCCCTCGATCTCCTCGACCAGGAACAGAGCCGCCATGCCGAACGAGGCCGCGAGCAGCAGCGTGATCGGCAACTGGAACGCGCCGTAACCCTGGCCCTCCAGGAACCCGGTCGAGTCCGAGGGGAAGATCTCGGCCGCCTGGCCCGTGTTCACGACCAGGAAGAAGATCGGGATGAACATGGTCATGAACAACGCGTCCGGCTGCCTGATGGCCTCGCGCAGCGAACGCCGTCCCAGCTCGATTGTGGCGCTCATGCGGCTACCTCCTGTACCTCGCCGGCCGCTCGGTCACGGGTGCGCCCGGTCGCGTCGAGGAAGACGTCGTCCAGCGTGGGGTCGACGCCGTCGCCATTGCGCTCGCGCAGGTCCGCCTTGAGCCGATCCGGCGTTCCCTCGCGGACGATCAGGCCGCCGTCGATGATCGCGAGGCGATCGCAGAGCTGGTCGGCCTCCTCGAGGTACTGGGTCGTGAGGAAGATCGTCGTGCCGTGCCCGTTGATCCGGCGGAGCTCCTCCCAGACCGTGAGCCGGCTCACCGGGTCCAGGCCCGTGGTCGGCTCGTCGAGGAACAGGACCTCGGGCTCGTGCACCAGCGCCGCCGCCAGGTCGAGCCGGCGCTGCATTCCGCCCGAATAGCCCTTGATCACCCGGTCGGCGGCGTCCTCGATCTCGACCAGGGCCAGCAGCTCCTCCGCGCGCGCCTTCGCCTCCGCCGGGCCGAGCCCGAACAGCCGCCCGTGCAGGACCAGGAGCTCACGGCCCGTCTGGCGTGGGTCGAGGCCCGCCTCCTGGAGCGCGACGCCGATCCGCCGCCGGGCGCCGTCGGGGTCGCCGACCACATCGATTCCCACGACCTCGGCATCGCCGGAGGTGATCGACAGGAGCGTCGTCAGCATGCGCACGGTCGTCGACTTCCCGGCTCCGTTGGGGCCGAGGAAGCCGAAGATCTCGCCGGTCTGGATCTCGAGGTCCACTCCGCGGACGGCCTCGACCGTGCCCTCGCGGCCGTCGTAGTGCTTCACAAGCCCCTTGGCCAGGACCGCGGGGCCGTTTCGCTCGTGCATCTCGCTCCTGTTCCGCCGTGTTGGCACGGAAGTTATCGACGCGCTCGGAATCCAGTCCGCATTCGTTCGGTCACAACGCTAAGACCAGTCGCAGCGCCGAAACTCATCGTTTCGGGCAAGCGGGCGGAGTTTGAACTCCTCACGGCCTAGGAGTACGGTCAGTGGCGTGGGGGACTCAGATACGGAGGGATTCGGTCGCTCGTTCGCGGACGAACGGGACGAGATCGCGCCGGAAGAGCTGCGCCTCAACGCGCAGGATCACGCGTTCATGGAACAGGCTGCGCAGCGCGAGCAGAGGGCCGACGACCACCCGATCCTCAAGCTCGTCTTCCAGGGGTCGGTCGGTTTCATCCTGTTGGCGGCCGGGGCCGTGTGGGTCGGGTTGATGGCGGTAATCGTCGTCGGGTTGATCGAGCTGGCTCAGCGGGTGTAGTGGGCCTTCACGCGTATGAGCACCTGCGCGACTGGCTTTCCGGAGGCAAGTCCACGGACCTCGCCGCCGTATGCTTTGACGCGTGAACGAGCGCGACGACGGCATCGCCGTCCACTACATGACGGTTTCGCGCGGAACCCCGATCTACGCCTCCGACGGCAAGCAGGTCGGCAAGGTGGTCCGCGTCATGGACAATCAACCGGGAGCACATCCTCGACGGGATCGCGTTCGAGGACGATTCCGGCACGGTGCGGTTCGTTGACGGCCCCGAGGTGCAGCGCACGTTCGAGCGCGCGGTCGAGCTCAACATCGATTCCGCCGCAGCGGGACAGACTGGGCCCGCCCGAGAGCACGGGCGTGACCGGCGCGGTCAAGAGCACCAAGCTGGGGCGGCTCTTCGGTCGCTAGCCCGGTGGCGGGCGGCTCGGCGCGGGCGAGAATGCAGCGCGCACCGTTATGTCAACCCGACGGGCCACCGCCCTCGTCGTACGCGGCCAGGACCCGTTTCGGAGCCCGCCGGCGCCACGATTCGATCACCAGCTCGCGGAGCTCGCCGGGATCGACCCGGTCCAGGCGAACGAGGACCATCGGCCAGTCGACATAGTGCGGCGTCACGCTGAACACGTCCGGGGAGGACTGGACGAGCGCCTCGCGCTCCATGAAGTCGACGAAGAGGACGAGGTGCTCCGAATCCTCGCGCAGGCGGGCGAAAAGCTTCTTTCGGACCTTGAGCGCGGGGGTGCCGTACGAGGTCGAGACCTCCACCTCGGGCAACTCGGCCTGGGCGAGGGTTACGACGTGGTCCCAGTCAGGCACGGATTGAATGCTCGCTAATGGCCGTTATGGAAACCTGGGCACGGTCAATTGAGGGTCGGGTCCTCCGGCATGCGTGAGATGAGCGCGTACTGGCCTCCCTTTCGCGCCAATACGTCGTTCCAGAGCGTCTCCGGGTCGTCCGGGAACAGCTCACGCGGTATCGGGGCCTCCACGATCCACGATTCCTGTTCCATCTCGGCCTCGAGCTGGCCGGCTCCCCAGCCGGAATACCCCGCGTAGAACCGCCCGCGCCGCACCGCCGGCGTCAGCTCCTCGATGTCGGTCTCGGCCGACGCGAGGCCCACGTCCGCGACGACGAGCCAAGCGGCGGCCTCCGGGTCGGCGAATTCGGCCAGGAGCACCACCGCCTGCGGCTGCACGGGCCCGCCGATGAACAGCGGGTCCTCGCCGGCGATCTCCTCCAGCACCGGCAGCAGGTCACGCGCCGGAGCATCCGCGGGCCTGTTCAGGACGATTCCCATCGCGCCCTCCGGGCTGTGCTCGGTCATCAGCACGACGGTCCTCGCGAAGTTCGGGTCGACCAGTGCGGGCGACGCGATCAGGAGCTTCCCGCGAAGTGATTCGTCCACGCCGTCCATTATCAAGGACGCGCGTGCCCGGCCCCGGGTCTACATAACCCCCGAGCCGGCCGTCGGCCCCCGTTACCCTCGACTATGTGATCTTCGACGTCTCCGAGGCCGAGTTCGAGACCCGGGTGATCGAGCGCTCGCGCGAGGTCCCCGTCGTCGTGGACTTCTGGGCCGAATGGTGCGGCCCGTGCCGCCAATTGGGGCCCGCGCTCGAGTCCGCGGTGCGCGCCCGCGGCGGCGAGGTCGAGCTCGCCAAGGTCGACGTGGACTCGAACCAGATGCTCGCCCAGGCGTTCGGCATCCAGGGGATCCCGGCGGTGAAGGCCTTTCGCGACGCCAAGGTCGCCAACGAGTTCACGGGCGCCGTCCCGCCCGCCCGGATCGAGCAGTTCCTCGACACGCTGGTCCCGTCGGAGGCCGACAGGCTCGTCGCGGGCGGCGACGAGGCATCCCTGCGCGCCGCCCTTGCGAAGGACCCGCGCCACGCCCCTGCGGCCGTCGCCCTCGGGCGGCTCCTGATCGCGCGGGGCGACGGCGACGAGGCCGAGGGCGTCCTGGCCGACCACGCCCAGTCCGACTTCCTGGCCGGCGGGCTCCTGGCCCGGCTGGAGCTGGAGCGTGCGGCGTCCGGAAACGGCGACGGCTCGGCGGCGCCCCTGAGCGGGTTCGCAGCCTGGGACGGCGGGAATCCCGGCGATGCTCTGGAGCACCTGCAGGCGGCGATCGCGGGCGAGGACGATCCGGACCGCCGCGACCTCCTCCGCCGCGTCATGGTCGCCATCTTCACCGAGCTCGGCCCCGAGCACCCACTCGCCGCCGAGCACCGCCGCCGCCTCGCCGCGGCCCTCAACTGAACCAACTCCGGCCGAGGCCTTGACCGATCCCATCTCCGGCGCCGACGTCCCGGTCGCGTTCATCGCGGGGCTCGTGTCGTTCATCTCGCCGTGTGTCCTGCCGCTCGTACCGGGCTACCTCTCCGCGATCACGGGATTCAGCCCGGATGAGCTCTCCGATGCCGACTGGCGCCACGTCCTGCAGCCCAGCCTGCTGTTCATCGCCTCGTTCTCCGCGATCTTCATCCTCCTCGGGCTGACCGCGACTGCGCTCGGCAGCGAGCTGCGCGAGAACCAGGAGCTCCTGACGGACATCGGCGCCGTCCTCCTCATCCTCATGGGCCTCCTGTTCATCGGGACGATGTTCATCGACCGGCTGAACCGGGAGTTCCGGGTCGAGGCGCTCTTGTCCCGGGCCGGCCGCGGCGGACCGATCGTCGCCGGCGCCGCCTTCTCGATCGCATGGACGCCGTGCACCGGGCCCGCGCTGGGCGGAGTGCTCACCCTCGCCGGGATCCAGGGCGAGACGCTCTACGGCGCCTTCCTGCTGGCCGTCTACTCACTCGGGCTCGGGCTGCCCTTCCTGTTGACCGCGGTGGCCTTCTCGCGGGCGACCAGCGCGTTCGCGGTGATCAAGCGCCATTACCGCCTGATCGTCGCCGGCGGCGGCGCGATCCTGATCGCGATGGGCGTCCTGATCCTCAGCGGCGGCTTCACCGACCTGAATCGCTGGGCGCTCGACGTCACGAACGACCTGGGCCTGAACCTCTAGACAGCCGCCTCAACGACAGCGGGGCTCGGCTTCGCCCTCCGGGCTCCGCCTCACACCGGGTATCCCCCACCCCGCTCCGGCGGGGCTCCGACCTCGACCGGCTCGCCGACGGCCTCGACCTCCTCGATGTCCTCGTCGTCCGAGTTGCCGGAGCAGACGATCCGGAACCGGCCCGTGGCGATCGCCGGGTCGCCGATCAGCGGCAGGCCGCGGATCTGGTCCCAGCCGAGGCGCTCGATCTCGAACGGGTTCATCCGCACCTCCGACGCCGGGAACTCGCACTCGGCGTTGTGCGTGTCGATCGCCTTCGAGATCGCCTCGAGGTTCTTGGCCTCAGAGCTCATGCCCTGATGATAGGCGTGGACGCGCCCCGCGGATTTGCGTGGGAGCAGACATTTGCCATGATCAGCCAATGGCTTCGGGCGATCGACTCACGGGTCTGGACTCATCCTTCCTGCACCTCGAGGACGGGCCCGCTCACATGCATGTGGCGTCCACCCTCGTCTTCGAGGGCCCCGCGCCGGACTACATCGAGTTCCGCGAGCACATCCGCTCGCGGCTGCACCTGGTGCCCCGGTTTCGCCAAAAGCTGCGCTTCGTGCCCTATGGCCAGGGGCGGCCGGTCTGGGTGGACGACCCGCAGTTCAACCTCGACTACCACGTGCGGCACACAGCCCTCCCGGAGCCCGGGTCCGAGCAGCAGCTGCGCACGCTCGCCGCCCGCGTGTTCTCCCAGCGCCTCGACCGCTCGAAGCCGGTTTGGGAGCTCTGGCTGGTCGACGGGCTGTCCGGCGGGCGGTTCGCGATCGTCGGCAAGAGCCACCACTGTCTGGTCGACGGCGTCTCCGGAATGGACATCACGACCGTCCTGTTCGACGCCGAGCCGGAGCCGCCGGCCCAACCCGAGCCCGAGCCGTGGGCGCCCGGCCCGGAGCCGTCGGACACCCAGGTCCTCGGGCGTGCCCTGATCGACCGGGCGACGACGCCGGGCGAGGCGGTGCGCGGCGTGCGAGCCCTGTTCCGCGCGCCGCGGCAGGTCGCCGGAGCCGTCGTCGACGGCCTCGAATCGATGGGAGCGCTCGCCCGCGCCGGCATCTCGGCGCCCGCGTCGCCGTTCAACGTGGAGATCAGCCCGTACCGGCGCTTCGCGTGGGTCGAGGCGGACCTCGACGGGTTCAAGCGGATCAAGGCGGCCGGCGGCGGCACTGTGAACGACGTCGTGCTCGCCGCCGTCGCCGGCGCGCTCGGCCGGTACCTGCGCGCCCGCGGCCACGCCACCGCCGACCTCGAGCTCAAGGCGATGGTGCCGATCAGCGTGCGCACGACCGACGAGCACGGCGACCTGGGCAACCGGGTGAGCGCCATGTACGCCCCGCTGCCCGTGGGCGTCGAGGATCCGGCGGAGCGCCTGCGCGCGGTGAGCGAGTCCATGGGCGACCTCAAGGAGTCGAAGCAGGCGGTCGGCGCGTCGATCCTCACGGGGCTCGCGGACTTCGCCCCGCCGACGATCCTCGGCCAGGCGGGCCGCATGCAGTCGCGCCAGCGCTTCTTCAACATGGTCGTGACCAACGTCCCCGGCCCCCAGTTCCCCCTGTACCTGATGGGCCGCGAGCTCCAGGCCGTGTTCCCGATGGTTCCGCTGGCCAAGCGGCAGGCGGTCTGCTTCGGGATCATGAGCTACAACGGCCAGATCGACTTCGGGCTGATCGGCGACTACGACGCGATGGCCGACATCGACTCGCTCGCCCGTGATCTCAGCGAGTCGATCGCGGAGCTCCTGGCCCTGGCCCCGGCCGGTAAGCCCATGTCGCGCCTCGAACGCGCCACCCAGGTCTCCGAGACGCGGTGAGCCTGCGGATCCGCCCTGCAGCCTCCGGCGACGCCGAGGCGATCGCGGAGATCCACAACCAGGGCGTCGCCGAGCGCGTAGCCACGTTCCGCCCGGAGCCACGGGCGGTCGAGGACGTGCGCGCCCAAATGGCGAGCGGGCGGCCGCTCCTGATCGCCGAGCATGAGGGCAGGGTCGTCGGCTGGGCCGGCGTCGGCCCCTACGACGACGCCGCCCCCTGGTACGCCGGCGTCGGCGAGGCGACCGTCTACGTCGCCGCGGCGGCCCGGGGCTCCGGCGCCGGGCGTGGGCTGCTCGAGGCCCTGGAGCGGGCCGCCGAGTCCGAGGGTCGCTACAAGCTGATCGCGAAGGTCTTCGACACCAACGAGCTCAGCCTGCGGCTGTTCGCGAGCCTGGGTTACGGCCGCGTCGGGGTTCACCGCCGCCACGGCCGGCTCGACGGCGAGTGGAAGGACGTCGTGCTGCTGGAGAAGCTGCTCGGCGACGCTGCGCGCTAGCGACCCGCTACGTCCCCTGGCCCGGCTCGTGGAGCGGCGGTGCGCTGCACGGCGCCGGCGTTCCCGAGTACGGCACCGGCCACGGCGGCATGTCCATGGGGCCCGGCGCCTCCGAGACGCAGGCGTCGTAGACGCCCTGGCCGAGCAGGAAGGGGATCGCAAGCTGCTGAGCGGCCGGGCTCGTCGCCGCGGGCTCGTGCGGGTCGAGCCCGTCGTTCTCCTCCGTCGTGGTGGCATCGACCGGGGCAATGTTCCAGTCGAGGTTCGGGTTCGTGCCGACGAAGCCGGCGCCGCCCGGGCCCGCTCGGATCACTCCGGTATCGATGGTGAACAGGCTGGCGTTCGTTTCGAAGCCGCCGGGAACGTTGAGATCGGTCGAGTCGATCAGCGCCTGGGCCGGCGTGTAGAAGGGCTTCGCGACGTCGCTGAAGAGGTACTCGCGCGAGTTGAGGCGCTCGGTCGTGACGGTCGGGGTCCGTACCGCGGCGCCGAGCGACCGCCCCAGGGTCTCGGTCTGGACGTTCGCGACCTGGTGATCGCCGAAGGCCTCATGAAGCATCACCTGGTGCTCGGGGGCGCCGAAGCGGCCGTCGAGAATCCCGTGGACGTACGCGCTGGGCTCGCCGCGGTCCCAGAGGAGCTGTAGCGCCGAGATCCCGACCTGGCGCGCGAGCTCGTCCGGGTACGCGCCGTAGATCGCCGGCAGGAACTGGTTGAACTGGGTCGAGCGCGACAGCAGGGTGGTGAAGCCCATGCCGGGCACGCTCAGCACCGCGCGCTCCCAGTCGGGCGCGACAGCCGTCGTCGCGCCGCCGAAGATGCCACCGAGCGAGACGCCGTAGTAGCCCAGCCCGGCCGTCGTGTCGTCGGGGTCGATGTCGAGGGCGGACTGGCCGCCGGGACCCTCGAACTCGGGCTCGGCGCCGAGCCCGTCGGGAGCCGCCATCGCCCGCGCCAGATAGAGCGCGTTGATGTAGCCCTGCTGGGAGCGGTCCGGTAGCGCCGAGAAGAGCGAAAGGTCGCGCTTCAGGCCGATCATGTTCAACAGGTAGGTGGTCAGGTCGTTCCCCGGGTAGGGGTCGCCCGTGATCGGGTCCACCGCGGAGAGCCCGATCCAGTCGCTTCCGCAGGCGACGCCCTCCAGAGAAGCCGGGAACAGCCCCAGCTGCTCGACGATGCGGTGGTTCTGGAGTAGTCCGTGGCCGAAGTAGATCCCGGGCATCCCGGTGGCCATCTCGTCCGCGCCCTTGGCCGTCCGCGGGATCACGCAGGTGAACGGCGCCTCCCAGGTCGCATCGCCGTTCTGGGAGGGTGTCTCGGATCCGCCGTCGTAGTGCAGGCGCGACCCGGCGGCGCACGGTGTGTTCGGGTCAACCGGGTTGTAGGCGGCTCCCGGCGCGTCCATGTAGCAGGGGACCGTGATCGTCCCGGTGACCTTCTTGAAGCCGTAGTTGCTCTCCGGGGTCGGCGAGTCGAGCGTGCACTCGGGTCCGCCGTCGGAGTCGCACGGCAGGTACTCGGTCTCGCCGGTGACCGTGACCGGCGGGGAAACGCCCTGGACCTCACCGTCGTCGAGGTCGGTGTCGCCGAGCTGGGCGAAGGCGTCGTCGCGCATCGCGACGAGGCGCCCGGTCAGGTTCGCCTGGCTGGCGACCGTGAACTCCCACGCGACGTGGAGGTTCCCGCGCTCGATGCCGGCCTCGCCCAGCTCGTCGAAGATCCGCTCCATCTCGGGACGGCGCGCCTCGACCGCCGCGTTGTCGGTCCCCAAGCGCTCCCGGTAGGCCCTGAAGACGCGGTTCGGCCGCAGCCGCTCGCCCGACTCCGAGCGCAGGTTGCGGAGCGCGACGATGTAGCGGGTGCCGTAGTCAAGCGCGACCGCCGGGTGGATCAGCAGGGCGCGGTCGCCGGGCGCGTCCGGGACCATGTCGACCTCGGCCCAGATCGGGTGCCGCTCGCCGCTGTCGGCGTTGATCAGGACGACCCGCTGGCCGGGGTTGTCGTAGGCGCCGATGTTCACCTGGGGCACCAGGCGGTTCGCCCTGAACGCCGCCGGGTCCTCGATCCCGGGAACCCGGGCCATGATCGTGTTGTTGGGCGAGAAGCCGTCATTGCGGTTGAACTCGGGCGTGAAGGCGGAGAGGCCGTCGACGTTCACGGGCATGGACTCCTGGGCGAGGTCGACGCGGAGCTCCGTGGGCGTCGAGGGGTCCGGCCTCGTGAAGTAGTCGTTCGGAAACGGCAGCAGGCAATGGGCGCGGTCGATCGGGTCGCAGCGATCCGCATCGGGAGCCTCGACGTGGATCTCGCACCGCGACGGGTCGCGCTTGAGCCGCGCCCGGTCGGTCGCCGTGCGCCGCTTCCCCCTGGACTCGTACGTGCCCCGCAGCGTGATCGTCTGGGTCCCGCAGGAGCCGAGCATGCGCTCGCCGCGGTTGCTGAGCGGGAGGCCGAGCCGCTTCCTGCTCCCGCTCGAGAGCCGCACGCGCCTGCTCGCGGAGACCGCCTTCCCCCCTTGGCGCGCCCCCAGCTTCACGGTCACCCTGCGGTTCGCCCTCACCTTGACCGCCAGCCGTCCCGAATCGAGGACCGCGGCCTGCGACTTGCTCGTGACGGCCACCTTGACGTCGGCAGCCTTCGCGCGTGCGGGCGACCCGGCCGCTCCCAGGCTCAGCAGGACCGCGAGGGCGAGGAGGATCGCGGCCTTGATGGCCGCTCCTAGAGCCCGAGGTCCCGCAGGAACTTCGGCTTGTAGCGGCCGAGCAGCACGAACTCGGGCGCGTGGAGCGGCTCCTCGCCCTCCGCGGCCTCCTGGCGCTCGTGCGCGAGGCGCTCGGCCTCCAAGGCCTCGGGCGTGTCGGGCATGGGCTCGTCGGCGTCCTTCCAGGCCTCGGCGGCCGGATGCCAGCGCGTCGCCCGGACGGTCCCCTCGAGCCCCTCGTCGGCGAGCAGCTCCCGCACCACCCGCTCGGCCTCCGCGCAGCTCTCGCGGGTGTGCGCGTAGAGGAACAGGTGCGATCCGTCGCGGGTGACGATCACGCGCGTCCCCAGGCGATCGCGGGCGTCATCGTCCAGATCCAGCGCCTTGAGCCGCTCCCCGAGCGAAAGGCTGTGGCCCTCCTCGGAGAGCTCGACCTCCACCCGGTACTCGTCCTGAAGCGCTCCGTCGCCGGTCATGCGGCGCCCAGGCTACTACGCGAGCGTGGCGCAGCCACGTGCCTGCGGCTAGCGTGAGGCCGGTGACGACGACCCCCGAGGCGCGAAGACGGCGGATTGCGCTGGGAGCGATCGCCACCCTCGCAGCTCTCGCGGGTGTCCTCGTGGGAGTCCAGGCGGGCGACGACGCCAGCCGAACGGCCGCCGAGCCGGGTTTCTGCGATCCGCCGCACCCGCTGGCGCGCGCCGCCGGCCAGGGCGTGATGGTGCGCATGGCGGGGCGCGCGACGGATGACCTTCTCGCGCAGGCCCGCGACGGAGAGATCGGCGGAGTCATCCTGTTCCCGCCCTCCGACATCGCCGGCGACCGGCTCGCGGCGGAGCTCAAGCGGCTCCAGGCGGCGGCGCGCGAGGGCGGCTACCCGCGGCTCCTGGTGGCGATCGACCAGGAGGGCGGGATCGTCGAGCGCCTGCCGGCGCTGCCGCCGCAGCTCTCGCCGTACACCCTCGCCCAGAACGACGATCGCCAGGCCGCTGTGCTGGAGGGACGCGCGACCGGATTCCAGCTCCGCGAGATCGGGATCGACGTCAACCTGGCGCCGGTCCTGGACGTGCCGGTTTCCGAAGAGCAGTTCATGGCGCCGCGCGCGTTCGGGTCGACGCCGGAGCAGGTGTCGCGCCTGGCGCTCGCGTTCGCGTCGGGGCAGCGGCGCGAGGGCGTCGCCGCCACCGGGAAGCACTTCCCCGGGCTCGGCAGGGCGGTTGAGAACACGGACTTCGCGCCGACACAAATCGCCACCTCACGCGCCGGCCTGCGGGCGGACATGGCGCCGTTCCGCGCCGCGACCGAGCATGGGATCGAGCTGATCATGCTCTCGTCCGCCGCCTATCCGGCGCTCGATGGGCGCCGACCGGCGGTCCTGTCCCCCGCGATCGCGACCGACCTGGTGCGCAACGGCCTGGGCTTCGAGGGAGTCACGATCAGCGACGATCTGCTGGCGCCGGGCATCGCCGCCTCCTACCCCCGTCGCGAGGCCGCGGTGCTCGCCTCGGCGGCCGGGATCGACGTCCTGCTGTTCGCGGCCCGTGACGCTCCGGGGATCGCCTCCGGGCTCCTGGCAGCGGTCCAGTCCGGCGAGCTCGAGGAGTCACGGCTGCGCGCGTCCTGTGCGCGGATCGTGGAGCTCAAGGAGCGGCTGGCGACCGGCGAGCCGCTCAGCGCAGGCTGACGCGGAAGCGCTCGTTGTCCCGCGTGTAGTTCCAGTCGTTGCCCGCGCGGCCGCGGACGCGACCATCCGCGTTTGCGACCATCGCCGTGAGCCGCTCGTAGTCCTGGACGTCGCCGAGTCGCGCGGTGAGCCTGCCGCCCTTGCCCGTGTACTCGAGATCCTTGTCGATGTCGCCGCCTTCCGGGCCCCCGTCGCGTCCCACGAGCGCGATCGCGGCCCGCACGTCGCGGGGCGCCTTGACCCTGAGCTTCACCACCTCGCGTGAACCGGGGTCGATGTCCAACAGCCGGTACGCGGTGTGGTCGAGCTTGAAGCGCTTGCCGTTGCGGCCGGGTTCCAGCGCGCCATCGCGATCCACGTCCGGGAACTGCGTCTCGTCCGGCTCGTTCGCATCGTCGCCGGGGAAATCCCCGTCCTCGACCTGCCACTCCGCGGTCGCCGCGGCGAAGCGGCCGAACTCCTGCGAGAAGCCCTTGCCCCCGTTCCGCTTGATCGCGCGGTCGTACGCCCCGACCGCGAAGTCCTTCGGCTTGGTCTTTCGAGACCGCTTCCAGGCGTCGAGGATCACGTCAGGGCCCGTAGTCGCCGCCTTCGAGGTCGAGCCAGTGGTTCCAGACGGCGCTGCCGTAGACCTTCAGGCCGCCGCCGGCGCTGAACTTCGTGAGCGGCTGCTGGGACGTGCGCTTCCAGGCGTCGAGGTAGAACAGCCAGTCGTCGTCGTCCGGAAACACCTGTTCCTCGGACCACACCGCGGTCGACTCGAACATCCAGTCGTCCTGCATCGTGTCGAGGCGGAACTGGAGGATGTGGTTGTACTCGTGCGCGGTGGTCACGCGCAGCGGGACCCCCGGGTCCGGGTACTCGAACTCTTCGAAGTTGTAGTCGTTGTCGAGGACCAGGTAGGCGAAGCACTTGAACGGCGGCCTCTGGCATCGGGCTGACAAGTCGTCGGTGTTCGCGTAGCCGAAGACGCAGCTGCCGCCGTTCTCGTTGCAGATGTCGGCGACGTAGACGTCGATCCTGTCGTCGCCGCCCTTGCCGCCGTCGCGCTTCGGGTTCGGCCAGTCCAGATCGCCGTTCTGGACCACGAGCGACTCCTCGGCGGCGGCGGCCACCTGGTCGATGTAGTCCGGCGCGCTGCTGCCGCTTTCGTCCGTGAGGTCGGGCTCAGGGCATCCCTGCTTCGGCGCCGAGCAGGAGAGACCCTCCGGCCAGTGGATGACGAAGTGGGCGGTCTCCAGGCTCTCCGCGCCCGGATTCCTGGGCCACTCCGCCCCGAAGGGCTCGCGTGCGGCGTCGCTCGCGGGCGGGCGGGAGAGGATCGCGCGGGCCTGGCGCTGCTCCGGGCCCTCGAGCGAGGGCAGCGCCGCGGCGAGGTCGCGCAGCTCGTCGGTCGGGTGCGCGGCCGCCGGGTCGGTGGTTGCGAGCGCCTCCACGGCCTGCTCGAGCTGGGCGCTCGCCTCGGCCGCGCTGAACACGGCCTCGGCCGGCTCGTCGCTCGCCTGGGCGGACGCGCCCGCGGGCAGCGCGAGCGCGGCGAACCCGGCCGAGATGAGCACAGCCGTCCGCATCCGTCGCACCGTCCCCTCCGTCTCGAGCATCGAGTTCCTTCCGAGTCTTCGCAGGTGACGATACTTACCCCTGCATGGGCTCTTCAACCAACCTGCGCCTGGCACTCGCCCAGGTCAACACCACCGTCGGAGCCGTCGCGGAGAACGCGGCCCTGATCTCGGAATGGATCGCCCGGGCTCGCGACGAGGGCGCCGAGCTGGTGCTGTTCCCCGAGCTCTGCCTGCCCGGGTACCCGGCGGAGGACCTCTACCTGAAGCGGCACTTCCTGCAGGCGAACGCCGACGCGCTGGGGGAGCTCGCCGCCGCCGCCGAGGGCATCGCCGTCCTGGTCGGGTTCGCCGAGCCCCGGACGGCGACGGCCGCCGTCCACCCCTTCGACGCGCCCACCCCCAGGGCGGCGCACAACGCCCTGGCCCTGCTCCGCGACGGGAGCGTCGAGCACGTCTACCGCAAGCAGCGCCTGCCGAACTACGCGGTGTTCGACGAGCAGCGGTACTTCGAGCCCGGCAACGAGCCCTCCGTGGTGCGGATCGCCGAGACCCGCATCGGCCTGACGATCTGCGAGGACGTCTGGGAGCCGGGACCCCCCGCCAGCATCGAGGCCGAGTGGGGCGCGGACCTGATCGTCTGTCCCTCGGCGTCGCCGTACTACCGCGGCAAGCGCGCGGACCGCGAGGGGATGTTCACCCGGCGCGCGCGCGAATACGGCACGGCGTTCGCGTTCTGCAACCTGGTCGGCGGCCAGGACGAGCTGGTGTTCGACGGCGCGAGCTTCGCTATGGACCGGAGCGGCGAGGTCGTCGCGCGTGCGGGCCAGTTCGACGAGGAGCTCCTCGTCGTCGACTTCGGCGAGGGCTCCGGGCCCGTCGCCGAGCCGCTCGGTGAGCTCGAGGAGGTGTACGGGGCGCTCGTCCTCGGCCTGCGCGACTACGTCCGCAAGAACGGCTTCGACCGCGTCCTCGTGGCGGTCTCGGGCGGGATCGATTCCGCGCTGGTCGCGATGGTCGCCGCCGACGCCCTGGGTGGGGAGAACATGTCCGGCGTCGTCATGCCCTCCCCGCATTCGAGCGCGGAGACCCAGGACGACGCGCGGCGGATCGTCCGGAACCTCGGCGCCGACCTGGTCGAGATCCCGATCGAGACGGCGATGGGCGCCTACGACGCTGCGCTCGACGGGTCCATCGACGGCGGCGCCACCGGCCTCGCGGCCGAGAACCTCCAGGCCAGGATCCGGGGCAATCTGATGATGGCTCTCTCCAATGCGCACGGCTGGCTGGTGCTCACCACCGGCAACAAGAGCGAGATGTCGGTCGGCTACGCGACTCTCTACGGGGACATGGCGGGCGGTTTCGCCGTGATCAAGGACGTCCCGAAGACCCTCGTCTACGAGCTGGTGCGGCATCGAAACTCGGTCTCCCCCACCCCGCTGGTCCCGCCGTCCGTCATCGAGCGCCCGCCCTCGGCGGAGCTGCGGCCGGACCAGCTCGACTCCGATTCGCTGCCCTCCTACGACGTCCTCGACCAGATCCTGGCCGCCTACGTCGAAGGTGACCGGTCGCGCGACGAGATCGTGGCCTCCGGTGCCGACCCCGCGGTGGTCGACGAGGTCCTGCGCATGGTCGACCGCTCCGAGTACAAGCGGCGCCAGGCCCCGCCGGGGATCAGGATCACGGCCAAGGCGTTCGGCCGCGACCGCCGCCTGCCGATCACGAACCGCTTCGGCGGCTAGCCGGTTCGCACCGGGCGCACCGCGATCGTCATCCGGATCATCGCGCAGAGGCGCTCCGAGTCGTCGGTGATCTCGACGTCCCAGATCCAGGTCGTGCGTCCACCGTGCCGGCGCCTTGCGGTCGCGTGGATCGTGCCATCGGTGATGGGACGTATGAAGGTCGCCGAGTTCGACTGGCCGACGGGGACGTTTCCCTCACCGAGAACGGCCTGCGCCGTCGCGTATGAGGTCATGCTCTCCGCGATCAGGCTGAGGATGCCCCCATGGACCAGGCCCGCGGGCTGCTGCACGATCGGGGTGACCGGCACGGACGCCCGCACGAGCTCCTCCCCCACCTCCTCATAGGCGAGCCCGATGGCGGCCCCCGGGCCGTCCCCGCTCGATGTTGACGGCCTCGTTCACGCGCGCAAACGTAGCGTTATGCCTGCAAGGCAAGCGGCGCGGGCCGCAAACACGAGTCCGTAGGCTTCCCTGCCCATGGCGCTCACCCCGGACCAGAAGGCCGTGCTCGAGCTGCTGCTCGCCGGCCAGAGCTACGCCGAGCTCGAGGAGCTGCTCGGGCTCTCCCAGGATGACGTGCGAAGCCGTGCGCGGTCCGGGCTGACCGAGCTCGGCGGCGCCGACCCGGACCGCAACGTCGGCCTGAGCGACTACCTGCTCGGCCAGGCGGACCCGATCGGGCGCGCGGACGCGGTGCGCCACCTGCGAAAGGACGCCGCGGACCACGACCTCGCCGCGCGGATCTCCGAGGAGCTCGCCGAGATGGCGCCGGCCGCCGATCTCCCGAAGCTCCCGCCCGCCCCCGGCGGAGGCAGTTTCCTCAGCCGCGGCGGCGGCGCGGTGGCGGAACCCGCGACGCCATCCTCCGAGCGCCGTTCACCACTTTCCGCGCTGCCTCAGGGACGCAGCCGCCTCTATGCCGGCCTGGGCGCCGCCGCAGTGATCCTGATCGCCGTGGTCCTCGGCGTGACCGGGGTGTTCGCCGGTGACGACGAGCCCGCCGACGCGGGCGGCGAGACGACCGCCGGCGCCGACGGGGAAACCGACGCTGATCAGCCCACCGGGGGCGAAACCAGCGGAATCCCCGACGGACAGGAGCTGACCCGCATCGCATTGAAGCCCGAGGGCAACGGCGACGCTGCCGGCATCGCGACGATCGGGCTCTCGACCGGCGACCAGCCCTACATCGACCTCGTGGTCGAGAACCTCGAGCAGGCGCCGAGGGATCAGGCCTACGTGGTCTGGTTCATGTTCGACGAGAGGACCGGCTACCCGCTGTCGCCGATCTTCCCCGAGCAGGGCTCGTTCAACGACCGTTTCGCGGTCCCACCCGCCGTCGTCAGCCTGATTTTCAACCAGCGGCTGGGCGCCGAGTCGATCGAGATCGCGCTTTCCGACGCGCAGGAGACCCTGACCGAGATCCAACAGGCCGCCCAGGACGAGACCTACCAGATCGAGCGCCCCGGACAGACGGTGCTCGAGGGCCGGATCCCGGACTTCGACGCTGAAGGGCAAACCGTCCCCAACGAGGACGAGGGCAACTAGGCGTCGGGCAGGAGCTTGCCGGGATTCATGACCCCGGCCGGGTCCAGGCGCTCCTTCAAGGCACGAAGCGCCTCCACGCCCAGGTTCCCCACCTCCGCGGGCATGTACGGCGCGTGGTCGCGGCCAACGGCGTGGTGGTGCGTGATGGTGCCTCCGGTTGCGACGATCGCCTCGCACGCGGCGGTCTTGACCGCGCGCCACTGCTCGATCTCGGCGCCGGCGCGTGCGCGGGGCGACGAAGGTGAAATAGAGCGAGGCGCCGTCGCGATAGGCGTGCGAGAGATGGCACCAGACCAGCCCCGGCGTTCCCTGCCTTTGGAGCGCGACACGCAGCGCATCCCCCACCGCGCCGTAGAGGTCCTGATAGCGCGACCAGGTGTGCGAGGTCTCCAGGGTCTCGACGAAGTAGCCGAGGTCGAGGAGCTCGTCGCGCAGATACGGCCCGTCGAACCGGCCGTGGCTCCAGGCCCGGCCTGGCGCGCCGCCCAGCCTCACCACGCCCGCCGACCGGAGCGTCCGCGACGAGAGCGCCCGCCGCCGCTCGACGTCCTCCGCCTCCCCCTCCCAGCCGACGATCATCATGCAGCCCCCGGTGCGCCGGCGCAATCGCAGATACGAGTCCAACAGCGACCGCTTGAGCCCCGAGGTGCCCGACAGCGCGAGCGAGACCCGCGTTTCCTCTTCGTCCGAGAGCCGGGTCACGTCCGGGAGCCGGCCGGAATGAGCAAGCGCCCGAATCGCCTCCGCCCCGGACTCGAAATCCGCGGCGATCCAGCCCTCGTAGCGGGTGACCGCCGGCGCCTGGCGAACCCGCACGGTCACGTCCGTGATCACGCCGAGCGTCCCCTCGGACCCGACGACCAGCTCGCGGAGCGCGGGGCCGGCGGCGGTGTGTGGAGTCTCCAGCGTGGCCAGCCTCCCGGCGGGGCTCATCAGCTCGATCGCTGTGACCAGCTCGTCGAAGCGCCCGTATCCGGCCGACGCCTGACCGGCCGAGCGCGTGGCGGCGAACCCGCCCACGGTCGCGTATTCGAAGGACTGCGGATAGTGGCCGAGCGTCAGGCCCTCGGCGCCCAGGGCGGCCTCCGCCTCCGGGCCACGAAGTCCCGGCCCGAGCCGAGCGGTCAGCGACGTGTGGTCCACCTCGCAGTGCCGCAGGCCCTGGAGGTCGAGCGCGATCGCGGCGTCGTGCGGCCCCCGGATCGGATCGACCCCGCCCACGACGCTGGTGCCGCCGCCGAACGGGACGACCGCGACGCCACTCGCCGCCGAGGCCTCCAGCACGGCCAGCACCTGTTCGGCCGAACGCGGCGTGACGACAGCGTCGGGCGCGGCGTCGAGCTTTCCGCTGCGCGACCGGAAGAGATCCGGATAACTCTTGCCCGTCGCACGGCGAACGCGGTCCTCGTGCCCGGTCAGCAGCGCGTCCGCCGCCGCGCGCGTCACCGCGTCGGGCAGCGCGCGCGCCTCGGGCATCGTGACGTCCTCGAGCTTGGCGCGAGGGCTCGGCTCGGCGGCGCCGAGCTCCGCCTCCAGCGTCGCCCGGGCATCCTCCCCAAGCTCGAGCACCTTCCCGGGGTCGCCCCAGCCCCACCATTTCATCGGCTCAGTCATGCACGCCGTTCCAAGTCCGGCTACTCGCCGACCAGCGCGAGGTCGATCCCGTCGAGCGCCTCGTCGAGGCGACGACGCGTTGCCCCGCGCATCATCGTCGAGCCGAGGCGCGAGAGGCCGCGCAGCCGCTCCTCGCTCTCGAGCCTCACCTCGGTGGCGCCGTCGCCCTCGGGCTCGAGCCGGATCTCGACGCGCGATTCCTTCAGGATCCGCTCGAAGGGGGTGCCGTCCAGGTCCTGCCTCCAGGCGAAGCGCCGGCGGTTCGTGCTGCCCGAACAGCGGTAGTCCGCGCGCACGCCGGTGCCGCGCTGCGTCTCGAGCACGGCCGTCCAGCGCGATCGCTCGCCCTGGCCCTCGACGTCTTCGACGCGCATGATCCGCGGCCACCAGCGCGGCAGGTTGTGCGGGTCCGAAACGAGGTCCCAGACACGCTCGGCCGACGCCCGGATCGTCCGCGACCGCGAGACCTTGGGCATCGGACTACCGGCGACGGGCGCGAGGACTCAGTCGTCCTCGCCCTTCAGCCGCCGCAGGTCGCGGACCAGGAGCAGCTGCTTCAGGTGCCCGCAGACCACGGCGAGGTTCTCGAGGTTCTCGACCGCCTCACGGCGCCGGGCCTGGCTGCGCGAGCGGAGCGAGGCCCCGAGCAGCTGCTCGAGCAGCGCGGCCTCGCGATCGGCGGAGCTGCGGAAGACGCGCAGGTTGCGGCCGGCCACCCCGTGTTGGGCGAGCTCGGCGGCGGCGCGCACGATCTCGAGGTCGGTCTCGTCGAAGCTGGTGCGCCCGTCGCGCCGCTCGGCCTGGATCACGCCGAACTCGGACAACTCGCGCAGGAACTCCGGGCTGACGCCCGCCTGCTCGATCAGCTCGTCGGCGCTCATCGTCTGTACCTGCGAATCCACCGTCATCGCGCGCCGCTTCTGGCCGACCTCGCCGGCGGGGCGGCGCTCGGTGTCGAAGGCGCCCGACGCCAGTTCCTGGCGGATCACCCGAAGCGGCAGGAACTCGTCGCGCTGCATGCGCAGGATCGCCTGGAGGCGTTCGACGTCCGCCTGGCTATAGAGGCGATAGCCGCCCGGGGTCCGGCGCGGCGCCAGAAGCTTCTGGTCCTCCAGGTAGCGGATCTTGGAGATCGAGATGTCGTCGAACTCCTGGCTGAGGATCTTCGCGACGGCCCCGATCGTCAGCGCCTTGCGCGGCCGCGAGCCCTCGCGTGCTTCACGCTTCGCGCCCTCGCCGCGCTCGCCCGACTCCCTTGAGGTCACGACCGCCACTTCACCGCTCCAGGTAGCTGAGCTTGTACTTGCCGATCTGAATCTCGTCGCCGTCTTCGAGGCGGTGGGACTCGATCCGGCGCCGGTTCACGTAGGTGCCGTTCAGGGATCCGAGGTCGTCGATGTAGAAGCCGTCTTCGCGGCGGACCAGTAACGCATGGTTGCGGGAGACGGTCACGTCGTCGAGGAAAACGGAAGCGTCGGGCGTCCGCCCGATCGACATCCGGTCGCCCTCGACCGTGAAGCTCTCGCCGGCGCGGCCGCCGCCGGAGCGGATCACCAGGGCCGCTCCCGCGTCGTCGACCTCGTCCTCGATGTCGACGGGGGTGTACTCCCCGGTTTCGTCGACCTTGTAGGTCATCGTCGTCGGCTCGTCCGCGCCCTCGGGACGGCCGAGGTAGGCGCCGCACTTCTGGCAGTAGTTGGCGCCCTCCGGGTTGACGAAGCCGCACTCGGGACAGTGGACGGCCATCAGCCCGCCCCCGACTCCTCCGGATGCTCGACCTTGCCCAGCAGGATGTCGGTCAGCTGCTGAACGTCCGCCCCGGACAGGGTGGTCTCGCCGCCCTCGCGCTTGGCCTTCAGCCGGTTGACCAGCTCGGCGCGCAGGATGTCGATCTGCCCGTGCAGCACGCGGCGCCGGTACGAGACCCCCCGCTCCTCGTCCGTCAGGCGGTCGATGGTCTCCTTGAGCTCTTCGTCGCTCATCTCCGCAGTGTCCGGAACGGTCTCGTCGAAGTCCATGGCGGGGGATTATACGCCTGATTACAGAACGTCAAGTTGAGCTTGAGCGTTTGGATTATCCCTTGCCCTCGATCGCTTCGGGCGTGATCTCCGCGAGGCGGCGCCGCGCCGCCTGGACGTAGAGGGCGGTTGCGACGATCCCGAGCGCGACGCCGATCAGGAACACCGCCACGGTGACCCAGCTGTCGATCACCAGGGACCAGAACAGACCCGCGAACGTGAAGAAGGTGCTGACGCGGCCGACCCAGCTGATCTCGAGGTCGACGCCCCGTTGGAGCGAAAACCGCGCCAGGGCCAGCGTGACGACCTCGCGGACGGTGAGCACCACGAGCGCCCAGCGCGGGAGGAACTCGAAGTGCCAGCAGACGATGATCCCCGCCAGCGCGCTCAGCCGGTCGACGACCGGGTCGAGCAGGGCCCCCATACGGGAGTACTGGCCCGTCGCGCGCGCGAGAAACCCGTCCAGGTAGTCCCCCAGGGTGATCCAGAGGTAGAGAAGCGTCGCCGACGCGACCCGTCCGTCGTCGGATGAGAGCGCCAGGTAGAGGAACACCGGGATCGCGGCGAGCCGCAGGTACCCGACCAGGTTCGGCAGCGTGAACGGGCGCAGCGGCGCCCCGGCGCGGGTCTGCTTGGGGAGCGGTCCGGAGCGGTCGAGTCCCACCAGCCGCCGCAGGCTGCGCCCAGGCCCGGTGGGAGGCCGCTCGACCGACATGTTCCGCTCAGGCGCCTTCGAGCAGGCTGCGCACCCCGGCCGGCACTTCGGCGAGGTCGAAGCGGTGGTCCGCCCCCGTGGCCCGCTCCTGCGCCTCGACCTGGCCTTCGGCGAGGGCACGCTTGCCGACCACCACCCGGACCGGGCACCCGATCAGCTCCGCATCGGTGAGCTTCTCCCCCGGACCCGCGTCGCGGTCGTCGAACAGCACGTCGAACCCGGCCGCGCCGAGGTCCACGTAGAGCTTCTCCGCGGCCTCCATGGTCTCGTCGCCGGCCTTCCCCAGGCCGACCAGCTCGACCTGCCAGGGCGCGAGGGGCAATGGCCAGACGATGCCCTTGTCGTCGGCGTTTTGTTCGATCGCGGCAGCCACGATCCGGGCGGGGCCAATCCCGTAGCTGCCCATCACGATCGCGTGCTCGGCACCGGCTTCGTCCAGAAAGGTCGCCCCGAGCGGCTCCGAGTACCGCGTGCCGAGCTTGAAGATGTTCCCGATCTCGATCGCAGGCTCGATCTCGATGGTTCCGCCTCCCGGCGCGGTGTCGCCGGCCTCCACCGTGCGCACGTCGCGCTCCTCGAAGGCGAAGTCGCGGCCCGGGGCGACGCCGATCAGGTGGGCGTCGGGACGGTTCGCGCCGCAGACCAGGCCCTCGCCCGCGATCGCCGCATCCTTTATGACCGGCACGTCGGCGCCGACCGGGCCGATGAAGCCGGCGGGGCCGATGCGTGCGTCGATCTCCTCGGCGTCGCCTGGCGAAAGTCCTCGCCGAGACCGTTGCGCAGCTTGATCTCGTTCAGCCGATGGTCGCCCCGCACCAGGACCATCACCAGGCCGCGGTGCTCGGCGACCACGGGCACGGCCTTGAGCAGCGCGCCCGCCGGCACGCCGAGCGCCTCGGAGACGTCGGCAACGGTCGTCAGGCCCGGCGTCGGCACCTCGCGGGGCTCGTCCAGCGCCGGCGGCAGCTCCACCGGCTGGGCCTCGCCCGACGCGATCTCCAGGTTGGCGGCGTATCCGGGCGCGAGCGCGACGTCGTTCTCGCCCGCCGGGCTGGGCGCCATGTACTCGTGGGCACCGATGCCGCCCATCATCCCGACGTCCGACTCGACCTCGTACCAGTCCAGTGCGCAGCGGTCGAAGACCTTCGCGTAGGCACCGCGGAACAGCTCGTAGCTCGCGTCGAGGCCGGCCTCGTCCCGGTCGAAGGAGTAGGCGTCCTTCATCTTGAACTCGCGCGTCCGGAGCACGCCCGCGCGCGGGCGTGCCTCGTCCCGCTCCTTGACCTGGATGTGGTAGAGCAAGAGCGGAAGGTCGCGGTAGGAGCGCACCTCGCGCGCGATGTGGAACGTCAGGCTCTCCTCGTGCGTCAGCGCCAGAACATGGGGAGAGCCCTTGCGGTCGTCGAGCTTGAACAGCTCGTCGATCTCGTAGCGGCCGGTCTTCTGCCAGATCTCGGCCGGCTGGAGGACCGGCATGAGCAGCTCCTGCGCGCCGACGGCGTTCATCTCCTCGCGAACGATCTGCTCGACCGCGGCGTGGACCCGGTGGCCGGCCGGGAGCCAGGTCCAGAGACCGGCGCCCAGCTGGCGGACCATCCCGGCTCGGGTGAGCAGGCGGTGGGACACCGATTCGGCGTCGGCCGGGTCGTCGCGGAGCGTCGGCAGGAAGTAGGTGGAGAGGCGCGTCACGGGGCGGCCACGATATAAGCCGCCGGGGTGGATGAGCCGGCACGCAATCCCGTGGCCTGCGGCGCGCTGGGCCGATACGAGCCTGCGATCGTCGAACGCCTCGCCGACTCGCTGGACGCGGGCGTGCACCAGGTGCACCGCGATCGCCGCTCGACCCTGTGGCTCGACCGCGAGCCGCTCCGCTGGCGCTCGGGGCTCCGGCACGGCCTCGCGTGGAGCGAACGGTTCCCGCAACCCGATCCCGCCGGAGTCGGCACCTGGCCGGAGGCGGGCTCGACCCTCGACGCCTGCGGGCTCGTCCTCGGCCCGCGCCAGCGCGGCGTTCACACGAGCGTGGCCGGCGCAGCACCGATCTACTGGATCGACCACCAGGGAGCCGTTTACTTCGCCTCGCGAGTGGACGCCCTCGCGCGTGGGGTTGGCGTGCGCCTCGACGTGGATTGGCGGGCGTGGTCGGCGATCTTCACGCTGCGCCAGCCGGTGGGAGAGCAGACCCCGTTCCGCCAGATCCGCCGGTTGCCGCAGTTCAGCCTGCTGGAGGCGGGGCCCGACGGGCCGCGCGTCGAGCGGGCTCCGTGGCCGTGGGCGGAGGTGGAGCCCACCGAGGACCTGGACGCTGCCGCCGACGCCACGGTTGCTGCGACGCACGCGGCCCTGCTCCCCCTGCGGGAGAGCGGTGCCGCGGTGCTGCTCAGCGGCGGCCTGGACTCCCGGGCGATGCTGGGTCTCGCCCACGACGCGGGCGTGCCCGTCCGCGCTCTCACGGCGGTCGCCGACGACGGCATCGGGTGGGAGGCCGACCTGGCCCGCGCCGCCACGGACGCCTCGGGGATCGAGCAGGAGCGCTTCGTCCCCGCCGACGGAGCCGGCTGGCGGCGGCTCTGGCAGGACCACCTGGAGGCGCTCGACTTCCAGTTCCTGATGGGCTCGTTCGTGATGCCGATGGGTCCGCGGCTCGAGGAGCTGGGGGTTCCTGCGATTGACGGCCTCGCGCTCGACGTCTTCGGGGTGCCGGGCGGGCGCTTCTATCGAGACCCGGGGATGCTGGATCCGCAACCCGGCTATGACTTCCGCGGCCCGCTGTTTCAGAGCATGCGGGCGCGGGCGATGCCCAAGGTCCCCGAGCGGGCACTGGCCGAGGACCACGCATCCGCAATGCTCACCTCGGCCCGGCGCCAGTTCCGGAGGGCGGCCGGACGGTTCCGTGGCCATCGCTCGCAAGCGCTCCTTACGGTGTACTCCACCCGCACGGTCCGGGGCGTCGCGATGGTGCCGTCCCAGGTCATGGGTCGCCACGCCCGGATCGTGACGCCCGGCGCGTATGACCGGACCGCCCGCGCGATGCTGTCAGTAGACCCGCGCGAGAAGGTCGAACGCCGCTTCTACCGGGCGCTGTTCGACCGGATCTCGTCACCATCGGCGCGCCTCCCCACGGTCGCGGACGCCACCCGGCCACCCGCTTCCGCCAAAGGCCCGCGCCTCCGCTTCTCGAACGAGATGGTCGCGATGTACGAGCGCGGGCTTCGGGAGGGCCCCCTGGCCCCGTGCCTTGGCGAGCGCCTGGAAACGCACCTCCGCGATGGGACCCTCGGAGAGGGAATCCGGCGCACCTCGATCCACCGTGCGGTAATGGCCGTCACCGCAATGCAGCTCTGGGCCGAGCGCTACGACTCCGTCCTGCGGCCGATCGATCCGGACGAGCTGCTGGAGCTCAGCGAGTAGCTAGGTCCGCGTGAAGCGCCGGCCCGCCGTGGGCGACGCCTCCTCGTCCAGCGCCGGCCGCGGCGCCGTGATGTCGTCGGCGACCTTCGCGGCCTCGGCCTCCATGGCCGCGATCCGCTCCGGGGTGAGGTCGCCCGCGTTCTCCTCCTCGATCTTCCGCAGCCATTCGGCGCCCTCGGCCTTGTCGGCGTCGTCAGACACCACCTCGCCTCCGCGCTGAACCGACTTGTCGATCTCGGCGAACAGCTCGTCGACGAGGTCGTCCTGCTTGACCTTCCGCAGCGGCTCGCCGTGGGCGAAGATCAGCCCCTCGTTCTTCGCGCCGGTGATGCCGAAGTCCGCGTGCGAGGCCTCGCCGATGCCGTTGACCGCGCAGCCGAGCACCGCGACCTCGATCGGGTCCTCGTATGCCTCGAGGCGGTCCTCGATCTCCGCCACGACCGTGTCCATGTCGAACTGCAGGCGGCCGCAGGTGGGGCAGGCGATCAGCACCGGCCCGCGTTCGCGCAGACCGAGCGCC
The DNA here is from genome assembly GCA_963734015.1 of uncultured bacterium. Lineage (GTDB taxonomy): Bacteria > Actinomycetota > Thermoleophilia > Solirubrobacterales > 70-9 > JALZKA01. The sequence goes on from CAVTFG010000016.1 coordinate 132,983, forward strand.
TTGAGGATCTCCCAGGCGACCTTGACCTCCTCCTCCGCGTGGAAGGTGGAGAGCGAGATGCGGATGGTGTCGCCGACCCCGTCGGCGAGCAGGGTGCCAAGGCCGACGGCCGACTTGAGCGAGCCCGACCATTTGGTCCCGGCCTCGGTGATCCCGAGGTGGAGCGGGTAGTCGATCCGCTCCGAGAGGAGGCGGTTGGCGGCGATCGTATTGGGCACGTTCGTCGACTTGATCGAGACCTTGAAGTCCGTGAACTCGAGTGACTCCATGAGCTCCACGAACTCGACCGCGGCGGCGACCAGCGCCTCGACCGGCTGATCGCGCTCGAGCTCGTGCAGGTGCTTCGGCAGCGAGCCGGAGTTGACGCCGATCCGCATCGGCACCCCCGCCTTCGTGGCTTTCTCCGCAACCTCGGCGACCTTCTCCCTCCCGCCGATGTTGCCCGGGTTGAGCCGGATGCAGTGCGCGCCGGCGTCGATCGCCTTGAGCGCCAGCGTGTGGTTGAAGTGGATGTCGGCGATCACAGGGATCGGCGAGTCGCGCACGATCGTCTTGAGCGCCTCGGCGTCCTTGTCCCGCGGAACCGCCACGCGGACCAGGTCGGCGCCCGCCTCGGCGACCGTGCGGACCTGATCCATCGTCGCCTCGACATTGGCCGTCTCGGTCTTCGTCATCGTCTGCACGGCGACGGGAGCGCCGCCGCCGATCTGCACGCCGCCGACGTTCACATGGCGCTTCGAAGCCATGTGGACATTGTGACAGCGGGGGTCTCCGAGCGGAAGCCCCTACGCTGCCGCCCCTCGTTTACGGCTTGCCGTGCGGGGTCGCGTCTGTCCGTTCGCGGGGTTTCCGCGTCGGTTGATGCTCCGGAACCTCGCCAGTTCCCATTAGTGCCCGGTCGAACGCCTCCAGGTAGCTCCCGGTGAGCCTTCCGCGGCGCTTGACCGCCCGTTGGTAGACCCGGAACGTGAACGTCGCTCGGCGTGGCCGAGCTGCTCGGCGATGTTGACCGGATCGTCTCGGAGGGCCGCCCGGACACTCGCATAGTCCAGCGGCGGCGGGGGTCAAGCGTTCGCCGCTCTCTCCCACGCCTCCCGCATAGGCCGGCGGTAGAAGATGAAGAACACCGGTGCCACGAGCAACAGAATCAGCTCGTCGAATGGCCCAGGTATCGGGAGGAGGCCCAGTCCGGCCAACCAGCGGAGGGGCTTGGGGATCCGCTGATCCCTCGCTAGCAACCGGACGGCCGCAAGGGTTCTGAGGATGAACGCCCATGCTCGGCGCACGTCTGAGCAGTCTACGGCGATCCGACGCGTTGCGAACGTATGTTCGTGTATCGTCCCGGCATGGCTCGCCGCAAGCCTCCGCCCGGTCCCCTCTGCACCGCGTGCGCGGGAGCGGGAAGCGCCGGCTGGCGGACAGCGGAGGGCGGCCCGCGCCGTGTCCTCGTTGCGGAGGCACCGGCTCCGAGCCAATCCCCGTCCGGCGCCCTTGACGAGTCCAAAATCTGCGGGTAAATTCGCGGCCAGAAAGTCGGCATGGCCCAGCGCGGAGGTCCTTTAGGCCTCATTCCTGGGCTCGGCAGATGAGGAGGCCTAGATGTTGTTCCTGCAATGTGGGGAGTGTGGGTTCAAGACCGTTCCAGGGACCCTGGAATTCGGTGCCCCCTGCCCAAGGTGTGTCAGCCGAGGGGAGTGCGGTCGATTGACCGCGGACGATCCCCGTCCGACGACGCCAAGCGCGCGAAGGTGGTGGATCTGGCGCAGGAGCCGAAGTGGGGTGTCGTCGTGAGCGCCGAGGACAGGGTGCGGGCCGAGCTTCGGGCGATCCGCGAAAGGCAGGTCCGAATGCGCTCCGAGCTGCGCCACCTGAACGAAAGACACGCGGTCTTGCGCGGCAAGTACAGCTCTCTGAGCGACCACGCGCTGTCGCTGGAGGGCGCCCTCGAAGAGGCATTGATCGCACTGGACGACCAGAAACCCGAGGAGGCCAACGGGCTGCTCGGGATCGCCTTGGCGGCAGCGAAGCAGAGAAACGGAAACGGAAACGGATCTCTGCCGCGGGAGTAGGTGGCTTGGCTCCAAGCCAGCCGGGTAGCCGCTCGGCGTCGTCCCCTCCATCCTGGGCGGCGGGGACGACACGACGCATGTCCCGTACCCCGGAATGCGTCCATGAGGGGCGGTCCCCACGGAGGAGTGGGGCCGCCCCCTCTGTTATGAAGCCGCCGGCCTGTCGGAGTAGGTGCAAGGGGGCGCGACGCCCAGCCGCCGGGTTGATTGGTCCAGCGGCGAACCGAGCCCACCGAGGCCAGCGCCGGAACCCCACAACCCCGCGTTGGCGGATAGGGTCGGATGCTGCCGCCTACCCCAAGCCTGGAGGGCACCCGTGATCACGTTTGGAATCGTCCTGGTCATCCTCGCGCTTATTTTCGACAGCGCGCTCCTTTGGGTATTCGGTGGCATCCTGATCGTCCTGGGCGTGATCTTTTGGATCCTGGGCGCGATTGGTCGCGCAGTGGGCGGCCGGCGCCACTACTACTAGAGGACGAGGGGGCCTCCCCGGCCAGCGGATTCCAGGGGGGCAGGCACCCCACTGCCGAAGTCGCGTCCACGCCCACGGCGCTATAAGTGACTGGCGTCTCGACTAAGGAGGGTCTCGTGGAACCGTGGGATCGGAGGAGGAACTGGGCGGCGATTGCGGCCTTCCTCCTCATCGGCGTCCTGACGATCGCTGAGATTGTGGATGAGGGTGCGAGCACCTGGGATTGGATCGTGGTCGGCGTGTGCGTGATCTTCAGCGTCCAGGCGTACACGCGGCTGCGGGGGTAGTCGAAGTCGGTGCCTGGGCACCCGCTCCGAGCCCGCTCCGATCCCGAGCACCAATCCCGAATCGCGGGATACTGGGCGGGCGATGTCGCGTGAAGGCGTGGAAGTCGTTAGGCGGGTCTACTCCGAAGGCCAGCTGCTCACCTCCACTCCGAAACAGATCGATCGCGTCTTTCAGGATTACCTGGACGAGGGTTTCGAGTTCCGCCTGCCTCCGGACTATCCGGAAGGCCAGCTGGTGTTCCGGGGTCGAGAGGGTGCCGATCAGCTGAACGCGATGCTGAGGGAGACGTGGAGCGAATGGCGGTTCGAGCCGGACCGATTCATCGATGCCGGCGACCAGGTGGTCGTCTTCGCGCGCCTTCTGGGCCGGGGTGGAACTAGTCGCGTTCCGTTCGAGCTCGAAACGACACATGTTTGGACGCTCCGGGCCGGTCGCGCGATCTCGATACAGGTCTACCGCGAGCGCTCGCAAGCCCTCGAAGCCGTCGGCCGATCGGAGTAGGCGATGTCGCAGGAGAACGTCGAGATCGTGGCACGCTTCTACGAGCCCGCTTCGAGCAAGTCGGATCTCTTGCGCCGACTTCCGAGGACGATGGCGCTCTGCCATCCGGATGTTGAGTGGACGGCTCGCGAGGACGGGGTGACCTACCGGGGGCGCGAGGGGGTCAGGGAGGAACTCGAACGCTTCCTCGAAAGCTTCGAGGACTACAGGTACGAGATTCAGCGGATTGTCGACTGTGGTGGAGACGATGTCTTGGTGGTCGGGCTCGAAGTCGCCAGAGGTGCGGCAAGCGGGGCCGAGGTGCGTTCGGTGAACTTCGAACTGCTCACGATCAAGGAAGGCCTGATCCTGCGCTTCCGCGAGTTCTACGACGAGCGCGAGGCCCTTGAAGCCGCCGGGATCGAGGAGTAGGCGATGTCGGAGGAGAACGTCGAGACGGTTCGACGTGCCATTCGGAGCGTTGAGGCCTTCTGGGCGCTCCTTGCCGAAGCCGTGGTGTGGGATGTAGGTGCCAACCCGCCTCCGGATATCCACGGCGTGTACGTCGGGCGCGATGCGGTTATCGAGGCTTCGCGGGGGATTCGTTAGGGCCGTCAGGAAGCGCCGGGCGCCGGCGCGCGCCCGGCCCAGGCCTCGAGGATCCACCCGAGGTGGTACGGGCGGTCGGTTGGGTTCACCTCGATCGCCCAGCGCCTATCCGCGAACGGCGCGCGCCCGGCGAGCGCCCCGGCTGTATTCGCGTACAGGAGAGCCCGGTCGAAGCCACGGCGCCGGCGGATCGAGCGGTAGAGGATTCCGGCCTTGCGATCGAGCATCTCGAGCGCCAGCTCGTTCTGGCCGAAGATCCACTCCACCCCGCTCAACGCCGCGTCCCGATAGCGGGCTTCCCCGCTCACTTCGGTCAGTTCCTGGAGGGCCATCGGCGCCATCGCGTCCTGATGGACGGAATAGACCTCGTAGGGCTCGACCACCCGCCCGGAACGCGTGTCGAAGAGCCAGGGCCAACCACCGTCGGGGCCCTGCAGGTCCAGGAGCCGGTCGGCGGCTCGGCGCGCCGGAGCGAGTGCGTGCTCGCGGCCGTTACGGGCCGCGACGGCGAGTGCCAGCACGCCGTAGATCTGCGTGGCGAAGTTCGGGAACCGCGCGCGCCACCCCGCGTCGCGGTGGCGGAAGAGGCCGCTGGCGGGGTCGATGCGCGCGAGCAGGCGCGCGAGCGCGTCGTCGAGCAGCAGGTCGGTGCGGGCCTCGGCCGCTCCGATCACGACCCAGGCCAGCTCCAGGCCCTCGAGGTCGGGGAAGCCGCCCCCGACGCGCCCGTGGATCGTGAACGCGATCTTGTCCCGCCACTGCGCCTCCGCCCGGGAATCGGCCCAGAGCAGCAACCCGAGGTCGCCCACGGTCATCTTGGGCGAGCCGATCTCGTCGACAACGAGGCGGAGCAGTCCGCCCGGGGCCACGGGGACGTCCAGCCCGGCAGCCTGCGCCCGCTGGAGCCCGAGCAGGCACATCAGCGTGTACCGGAGGGACCGTCCGCGCGGCGCCAGGTCGGGAGCCTGGATTTCGTGGCAGAAGGCCCCGTCCGCGAGGCGCATCGAAGGCAGTCGCTCGAGGGCGAAGGCTGACAGCTCCCGCACCCGTTCCGCGACGGGCTCAGACATCCACGCGTTCCTGGGGCGGCACCGACGGCGCCCCGGCCGGCACCGGCTCGTTGTACATCGTGATTCCCCTTTCTGACGAGCAGGCGCTCGAACACCTCGAACAGCACCGGCAGTCGGATCGCGAGGATCTCGCCGCGTCCCAGCCGGACCGCCACCCCTCCGGCGTCGAGGATCGCGTCGCGGAAGATCGCCTGGAGGCGGGGGTTGTTGTCGATCCGTCCCGGGAGCAGCCTGGGCTCGTGGACGAGCGTTCGCACGCGCCTCTCGTCGCCGTCCCAATCGCGGCACCGGACGTCGAACACACGGTTCGCGAACACGTCGAGCGGGAACGGCGGGACCCGCGTGCACTCGAACGGGTGATACATGGTCATCGGTCCGGTGCCGCACCCGAAGAAGACCTGCAGCGCGTTGCGCTCCGGGATCCGCACGAACGGCGTCCCGAACCCGAACGGTGCGTCGGCGCGCTCGTGGTCCGCGACGATCTCATCGGCACCGGCACCGCGCGCGCAGACGGAGTGGGTCGGGTGGAAGCTGCGGAGCGTTCCCGGACTCAGGCGGAACGCCTCAGAGATGGCGCCCATCCGCGACGGCGTCTCGCGCGCGTCGAACACCGGGTCGCTCCCGAGGTACTCGATCGTCGGGCCGGCGACCGAGTACGTCGGCATCGTGATCAGGCCGTCCGGCCCGACCACCGCCTCGATCCCCGCGACCACCGTGTCGGGCCCGTCCTCGAAGCCGCCGAAGGCGCTCATGGCAGCCTGGAGGAAGCACGCGTCACCCGCCTCGAGCCCGCACTCGCGCAGCGCAGACTCGACGTCGGCGGCGGTCAGCGTCGTGGGCCGGAACCGCTCTCGCAGGTGGTACCGGGCGCTCCGATAGCGCCTGAGGCCGGTACGGAGGAACCGCCGGACCGGCGGCGGCATGCCCGCCGCGACCTTTCGCGCGCGCTCACCGAGCGAGGTGCTCATCCGGGCGATGTTCGCAGGTGATGTGAGGCGGAGCCCGAAGGGCGAAGCCGAGCCCCGGCGTTATTGAGCCGGCTTACCTATTTCGCGTAGAGGGCCTCGATCTCGGACTCGTACTTCGCCGAGATCGGCTTGCGCTTGAGCTTCATCGTCGGCGTGAGCTCATCGCCGCCCGGCAGCCACTCGGTCGGCAGGACCTTGAACTTCTTGATCTGCTCGACCCGGGACATCTTGGCGTTCGCCTCGTCGACGCCGGCCTGGATCGCGGCGAGGAGCTGCTCGTTGGCGGCCAGCGCCTCGGCCGACGCGTCGCTGATGCCGTTCTGCTTCGCCCACGCCGGAGCAAAGTCGGGGTCGAGGACGATCAGCGCGGTGTTGTACGGACGCGCGTCGCCGATCGCCGCCGCCTGCCCGATCAAGGGGCTCGCGGCCTTGAGCTTCGACTCGATGTTCGCCGGCGACATGTTCTTGCCCGCGGCGTTGATGATCAGCTCCTTCTTCCGGTCGACGATCTTCAGGTAGCCGTCCTCGTCCAGCTCCCCGATGTCACCGGTCGCGAGCCAACCCTCGCTGTCGATCGTCTCGGCCGTCTTCTCCGGCATGTTCCTGTAACCGAGCATGTTCGCGTCGCCCTTGACGAGGACCTCGCCGTCGTCGGCGAGCTTCACCTCGAACCCCGGGATCGGCGGTCCGACGGTCCCGAGCTTGACCTTGCCCGGCGGGTTGATGGTCACTACCCCGCAGGTCTCGGACATCCCCCAGAGCTCGCCGATCGGGATCCCGAGGGCGTGGAAGAACTCGAGGACCTCGAGGGGGGTCGGGGCGGCGCCGACGTTCACTGAGACGAACTCGTCCAGGCCCAGCGCCTTCGCGGAGATGGGAGAACATCGCCTCGTCGGCGGCCGCCACCGCGGCCGCCAGCTCGTCCGGGACCGGTTCGCCGGCCTGCTCCAGGCGCACCTTCTGGATCGCGGCCTGAAGACCCTGACGCGCCTGCTCGCCCTCCTCCCCCGGGATCGCCGCGAGCTTAGCCTCGAGTCCCGCCTTCAGCTTCTCCCAGATCCGGGGCACGGCGAAGAAGAACGTCGGGCGCACCTTGGGCATGAACTCGATGATCGTCCGTGGGTCCGAGCAGACGGTTACCGTCGCTCCCAGCATCACCGCCAGGTAGTAGTTGGCGCCCCGGTCTGCGATGTGCGCCGTCGGCAGCCAGGAGATCACCTTGCCTCCCCGCTCGGGCATGTTGACCATGTCGTCGACGCCGCCGACGAGGCCCATCAGGTTCCTGTGGGTGAGCTGCACGCCCTTCGGCGGACCGGTCGTGCCGGATGTGTAGATCAGGGTCAGCAGGTCGTCCGGCCCGAGCTCCGCGAGCGACGGCTCGACGTCGAAGTCCGGATCCAACTCCTCGAGCTCCGCGAGCGTATGGTCGCCGCCCTCTCCGTCGACGACGATGAGGCGCTCGATCAAGGGGAGGTCCTTGCGCGCCTCCGAGAAGACCTCGAGGAAGGCCTTCTCGACGACCGCGACCTTGGCGCCGGCATCGGCGACCACGTACTGGATCTGCTCGGGTGAGGAGGTCTGGTAGATCGAGAAGGGGACCGCTCCCAGCGATACCGCCCCGAGGTCCATCGGGATGAACTCGGGCCGGTTGTTGAGCATCATCGCCACCGTGTCGCCCTTGCCGACCCCCAGCTTCGCGAAGCCGCCCGCGATCCTCCGGACGCGGTCGGCGACCTCGTTCCAGGACATCGACTCCTGCTCGTCGCCCGCGAACCAGGCGATCGCGGGATCGTCACCGAGCCGCTCGACGGTTGCCCTGAACGCCAGCGGCAGGTTCTCCGCGTAGAGCCCTTTGCCGGGCCCCCCGCTTGCGAAACGCTCAGCGGTGGTGACCTCCATCTCTCCTCCTCGTCTAAGTCAAAGACCGGCCGGATGCTCCGCTGCGCGTCGGCTCCGGCCGAGCTGCCGTGGTACGCCAGTACCGGAAACCTACCCCTAAACGGGGCTACCGGACGTCGAATCCCTCGCCCGTGAGCCGACCGATGTCGTTCGATAACCCGACCGCGAACAGCATCAGGACCAGGACGAAGCCGACGACGCTGGCGCGCTCCATGACCCGGAACGGAACCGGCGCGCCGCGGACCTTCTCGACGATGCTCCAGAAGATGTGCCCGCCGTCGAGCGGCAGGAACGGGAACATGTTGATGATCGCCAGCGACAGGCTGATGACGGCGAGCAGCGTCAGCGCGCGCTCTGCGTCGAACTCGATCGCCTGCCGCGTCACCTCGTACGAGCCGACGACGCTGGAGATCTGCTCGCGCTGCTCGGCGTCGAAGATCCGCGCGATCACGCCAACCGTGCTGGTGGTGATCTCCCACATGAAGTCCACGGAGCGCTCCGCGGCCTCGGGCGGCGAGACGTTCGCATCCACGAAGTTGGCGCCGACGAACTCGAACCCCAGGCGGAACCGCTCCCGCGCTTCGTCGTAGAACGGCGTGATCTCGAGATCGACCTGCTCGCCGTTGCGTTCGACGACGACATTGGCCGGCTTGGTCGCGCTGCAGCCGTCCGCGTCGCTCCCTCCCGCGCACTCGAAGCCGTCCAGTGCCGTGGTCAGCTCCTGTGCCTGGGAGTCGAGCGATCCGGCGTCCGTGGTGACCCCCTCGATCGAAACGACCCGGTCTCCCTCCTGGAGCTGTCCCTCGGCAGGAGCGTCGCTCTCGATCCCGCCCACCGCAAGCTCGGTCGGCTCGTCGAGCGACATCGCCAGGCAGAACAGGATCACGAACGCGATCACCACGTTCACGAACGGTCCCGCGGCGATCACGACGATCCGCTTCCAGACGGGCTGCGCGTAGTACCCGCGGTGCGCGTCCTCGGCCGGCATCTCCTCGTCCGGGTTCATGCCGCTGATCTTCACGAAGCCCCCGAGGGGGATCGCGCCCACGCCGTACTCGGTCTCCCCCCGCTTCACGCTCGCCAGCTTCGGCGGGAAGAAGAGGTAGAACTTCTCGACCTTCATTCCCACCGCCTTGGCGGCGACGAAATGGCCCGCCTCGTGGAAGATGACGAGCATCGCGAAGCCCGCGAAGGCGAGGACCCAGCTCATGCGGCGCCACCCCTTCCACCGCGCGGCTCGCGCGTTCGCGGGCCTCGGCGTCCACCTCGTAGAGGTCCTGGAAGTGGGTCGGCTCGACCGCGGGCAGCTCGGCGAGCGTCTGCTCGACGATCCGCGGGATTGCCGTGAACGGGATCCGCTCGTCCAGGAAGGCGGCTACTGCGACCTCGTCGGCGGCGTTCAGGACGCAGGGACCGGTGCCGCCCGCCTCCCCCGCCTCGCGGGCCAGCCGCAGGCACGGAAACCGGTCCAGGTCAGGCGCCTCGAAGGCGAGGTTGCCGACCGTGGCCAGGTCGAGCGCGGGCATCGGCACGTCGGCGCGCTCCGGATGGTGCAGCGCGTAGGAGATCGGAACGCGCATGTCGGGGTAGCCCAGGTGCGCGAGGGAGGCGCCGTCGTTCAAGCTGGATCAGGGAATGGACGATCGACTGCGGATGGACGACCACGTCGATCGCCTCGAAGCCGAACCCGAAGAGATGATGCGCCTCGATCACCTCGAGCCCCTTGTTGAAGAGCGTGGCCGAATCGATCGTGATCCGCCCGCCCATCTCCCAGGTCGGGTGCGCGAGCGCCTCGGCGATCGTGACCTCGGACAGATCATCGCGCTCGCGGAACGGGCCGCCCGAGGCGGTCAGGACCAGGCGGTCCACCGAGCCGGGGCTGCGCTCGCCGTGGATCAGCTGGTGGAGCGCGGAGTGCTCGGAGTCCACCGGGATGATCGCGGTGCCGGTGGCCTCGGCGAGCGTGGTGACGAGGGCGCCGCCAACGACCAGGCTCTCCTTGTTCGCCAGCGCAAGGTCGATGCCCTCGGTGAGGGCGACGATCGTCGGGCCGAGGCCGGCCGAGCCGGTGATCGCGTTCAGGACCATGTCCGCGTCCGAGGTCGCGACCAGCTCGCGGATCCCCTCCTCCCCGGCGAGGACGCCGTCGCGCTCCGCCGCGCAGCGCTCCGCGGCGTCCGGATCGGCCATCGCGACGCGCGGGACGTCCAGCCGCTTGGCCTGATCGCACGCCTGCTCCCAGCTCGAATCGGCCGAGATCCCGACCAGCCGAAGGTCGTCGCCCGCCGCCTGGATCACCTCCAGCGCCTGCTCTCCGATCGAGCCGGTGGAGCCGAGTACGACGACCTTCTTCACGCCAGCGAGGGTACTGACGGAGGGGTGTCCCGCCTGTATCGTGGGTAGCGGACCCGGCATGGAAACCACGTCCGCCACGGCGAGCCAGATCAAGGACTCGATCCTGGACACGATCGGCGAGACGCCGCTCGTGCGGCTCTCGCGGATCGGCAAGGGGATCCGGACGCCGATCATCGCCAAGGCGGAGATGCTGAATCCCGGCGGCTCGATCAAGGACCGGATCGCGCTGGGACTGATCGAGGCGGCCGAGCGCGACGGGAGGCTCCGCCCCGGCGGGACGATCGTCGAGCCCACCTCGGGCAACACCGGCACCGGCTTGGCGATGGCGGCGGTGCTCAAGGGCTACCGGGTGATCGCGGTGATGCCGGACAAGATGTCCAGGGAGAAGATCGACCTCCTGCGCGCCTACGGCGCCGAGGTGGTGGTCGCGCCGACCAACGTGCCGCCCGACTCGCCCGAGTCGTACTACCGCGTCGCCGACCGCCTGACGGAGGAGATCCCGGGCGCCTTCCAGCCGAACCAGTACTTCAACCAGGCGAACCCGGAGGCCCACTACCGGAGCACCGGGCCGGAGGTCTGGCGCCAGACCGAGGGGCGGCTCACCCATTTCGTGGTCGGCCTCGGAACCGGCGGCACGGTCACCGGCACCGGGCGGTACCTGAAGGAGCAGAACCCGGAGGTCCAGATCGTCGGCGCGGACCCCGAGGGCTCGATCTATTCCGGCGGTGAGGCGCGGCCGTACCTCGTGGAGGGAGTCGGCGAGGATTTCTGGCCGGAGACGTTCGATCCGTCGCTGGTCGACCGCTACGTGACGGTGTCCGACCGCGATTCCTTCCTGACGACACGCCGCCTGGCCGAGACCGAGGGCATCCTCGCCGGTGGCTCGGCCGGGATGGCCGTGCACGCCGCGCTCCTGGTCGCGCGCGAGCTCGACGACCCCGAGGCGCTGATGATCGTGGTGCTCCCCGACGGCGGCCGCTCGTACCTCTCCAAGGTCTACAACGACGCCTGGATGCGCGAGTACGGGTTCCTCGACCGCGGCCCCGGGCAGACCGTGGGCGACGTGCTGCGCCACAAGCACGACGAGAGCGCGATTCCTCCGCTCCTCACGGTCGAAACGCATGCCAAGGTGCGCGAGGCGGTCGCCCTGATGCACGAGCACCGCGTCTCGCAGATCCCCGTCGTCTCGGCTAACGACGCACAGACCATCGCCGGCGCCGTCACCGAGCGCGGGCTCCTGCGCCGGGCGGTCGAGGACCCGAGCCTGCTCGGCGAGGAGATCGTCGAGGTCATGGAGCCACCGTTCCACGCGATCCCCTGCGAGGAGCAGGTCCGGGAGGCCGTCGAGCTCCTCAGCGGGCCGAGCGAGGCGCTGGTCGTCACGGACGGCGGGCTGCCCGTGGGGATCGTCACCCGGGCCGACCTGGTCGAGTCGCTGGCCAAGTGAGCGCGAATCTTCCGGACGACGCGCGGTTCGCGACCCGCACGGTGCACGCGGGCCTGGCCCCCGATCCCGGCTACGGCGGCGTCGTGCCGGCGATCCATCAGGCGTCGACCTATGTCCAGCAGGCGCCGGGCGAGTTCGTCGAGGACTACGACTACTCGCGATCGGCGAACCCCACGCGGGCGGCTCTGGAGAGCGCCCTGGGCGAGCTGGAGGGCGGGCACGCCTCCGCGTTCGGCAGCGGCATGGCGGCGACGCACGCGCTAATCACCGCGGTTTGCTCCGCGGGCGACCACCTGATCCTCCCGGCCGACCTCTACGGCGGGACGTACCGGCTCGTCGACAAGGTCCTCGCCCGCTGGGGGCTCGAGTACGACCTGGTGGACCAGACCGACCCGGAGGCGGTGGCCGAGGCGCTGCGGCCGGAGACGAAGCTCGTCTGGGTCGAGACCCCCACGAACCCCCTCCTGAACGTGGTCGACGTTCCCGCGATCTGTGAGCGGGCCGGCGACGCGCTCGTCTGCGTGGACAGCACCTTCGCCACGCCGGTGGTGCAGCGGCCGTTGGAACTCGGCGCCGGGGCCGTGATGCACTCCACGACCAAGTACCTCGGCGGGCACTCCGACACCGTCGGCGGCGCCGTGATCGTCGGCGACACCGAGCTCCACGAGCGCGTCCGGTTCGTCCAGAACTCCGTCGGCGCGATCCCCGGCCCGCTGGACTGCTTCCTCGTCCATCGCGGCCTGCGCACCCTCCACCTCCGGGTGGCCGCGCATACGGACAACGGGCGGGTGGTCAGTGAGTTCCTGGGGAACGCCGAGGGCGTGCTCGAGGTGAGTTGGCCCGGCTTCGGCGGGATGGTGTCGTTCCGGCATCCGGACGCGACCAGGATCGCCGCGGCGACGCGCGTGTTCTCGTTGGCCGAGTCGCTGGGCGGCGTCGAGTCGCTGATCGAGGTGCCGCAGGCGATGACCCACCAGTCGGTGGAGGACTCGGACGCGGCCGTGCCCCCGGACCTCGTGCGGCTCTCCTGCGGCGTCGAGGCGGCCGAGGACCTCGTCGCGGACCTCCAGCAGGCGATCCGCGGCTAGCTCAGCCGCTCGGCAACCGCAGGACCGCCCGGTGGTCCGAACCCGGAAGGTCGTGGACCTCGTGCCGACCCATCTGTGAAGCCTAAGACCCAACCGATCGGCGTCGAACGTCCCGGAACCCCCTCTCCAGCGCATACTGCGGGACGTTCGAGGAACGGTGAACAAGTTCGCAGGGATCGGCCTCGCGCTGCTCGTCGTGCTCGCGGGCGTGGCGCTCGTCGTCGGGTTGGGCTCGGATTCGAGCGCGCCTGACGACGAGCCCGGGCCCACGGAGGCGGTGTCGACGCCCGATGCGCACGACGATCAACCCGAAGCCGCCCGTCCGCGGCCCGAGCGCCTGACGCTCGCGGCCAGTGGGGACATGCTGATCCACTCCCCGGTCTATGAACGGGCGCTCGCGATCGGCGGCGGCTCGGACTACGACTTCGAGCCCTTGTTCGAGCCCCTCAGGCCGTGGCTCAAGCGGGCCGACGTCGCGGTCTGCCACCTCGAGACGTCGCTCGTCGGGTCGCTCCCGCCCTCCGGCTATCCGCTCTTCAACACGCCGCCCTCGTTGGCGTCCGCAATCGCGGCGACCGGATGGGACGCCTGCAGCATCGCGTCGAACCACGCCGTCGATCAGGGGCAGGAGGGAATCGATGCGACGCTGGACGCTCTCGACCGCGCGGATGTACAGCACGCCGGGACCCACTCATCCGAGCGAGCCAGTGACCGGCCCCTGCTGATCCGATCCGGCGAGGTCACGATCGCCCTCCTGTCCTACACGACCGACCTGAACGGGCTCCAGGCGCCCGCGCCGTGGTCAGTGAATCTCGTCGACGACCCAGATGCCGTGCTGCGCGATGCCCGCAACGCCGTGGCCGAGGGCGCCGATGCCGTCATCGTCAACATCCACTGGGGGTCGGGGATCGTGCCGGAGTACACGCACACGCCGAGCGCCGGCCAGCGCGAGTTCGCCACGCGGTTGACACGCTCGCCCGCGATCACCGCCGTGGTCGGCCAGGGCCCGCACGTCGTGCAGCCGATCGAGCGGATTCACGGCAAGTACGTGGTCTTCAGCGAGGGCAACCTGATCTCGAACCAGGGGCCCGCCGCAGGCCTGCCGGCGGCAAGCCAGGACGGGCTCGTCGCGTTCCTGGACCTCATCGTGCGGGGCGAGAGCGCCGACGTGAAGCGGGTCCGCTACCTACCGGTCTGGGTGAGTCATCCCGACTACGTGGTGCTGCCCGCGACCGGTTCGACCGCAGCCGACGCCCGCGCCCGTGTCGTCTCCGTCGTCGGTCGCGGAGGCGGGGTCGCGCCGCTCAATAGATAAGTCCGATGCTGAGGTAGTAGCCGGCCACGATCGTGAACAGCACCGCGTCGAGGCGGTCGAGGAGCCCTCCGTGCGGGCCAACCGCCGTGCCGGAGTCCTTGACGCCCAGGTCGCGCTTCACCATCGATTCGAACAGGTCGCCGATGGGCGCGACCAGGGCGATCACCGCGCCCATCGCGAGCGCGTCGGTACCCGGCAACCAGTCCTGGTAGAGCCCGGCGAACCAGAACCCGAGCGTCCCGCCGACCAATCCGAACGCGAGCCCCTCGACCGTCTTGTTGGGTGAGATCGCGGCCGACAGCCGGTGTCGTCCGAACGCCCGGCCGCCGGCGTACGCGGCCGTGTCGGCGGCGATCGTCGCGATCAGGACGTCGATCAGGAGCGCGGTGCCGTGGTCAGGCAGCTCGATCAGCAGCACCGCGTGCGCGAACGGGAGCCCGATCCAGACGATGCCCAGCACCGTGACGGCCACTGACGCCGTGATGCCCTCGACCGATCCGCGCATCACGACGAACAGGAACATCAGCGGGAACGACGCCACCAGCGCCAGGACCATCTGGTAGTGGTCGCCGAAGTACGCGGCGGCGATCAGTCCGAACGACGCCAGCATCGCGACCGCCGGAAACGGCCGTGCGGCGCGCGCCATGCCGAACAGCTCGCCGATGCAGATCGCCGCGAGCAGCCCGATCGCCGCGGCGAAGATGCCGCCCCCCGCGATGATGATCGTGATCGCGAACGCGGCCCAGGGCAGCGCCCACAGCACGCGCAGCGTGGTCTCCGACATGGGCTTGGGCGGAGGCGCCGGGGTCTTCGCGCGCCGGGCCGCCTTGCGGCGGCGGCGGCGGCGGTTTGTCCGCGGGCCGCCGTCGCCGGCGCCTCGGGCGCGTGCGCTCGGGCGTGCTCACGGCGCAGAACCTAAAGCACGCGTCCGCGCGCTACCGCGAGCCGAACCTTCGCCCGCGGCGGTCGTACTCCGCCAGCGCCTCCTCGAACGCCTCCCGGCTGAAGTCCGGCCAGAGCTCATCCCGGAAGACGAACTCCGAATAGGCGCACTGCCAGAGGAGGTAGTTGGAGATCCGCTCCTCCCCGCTGGTCCGGATGAGGAGGTCGGGGTCGTGCATGTCCGGCGCGTAGAGGTGCTGGCGGAACTCCTCCTCGGTGTCGCCCTGGAACTCCCGTGCGGCATCCACGATCTCCGCCCGCCCGCCGTAATTGAACGCAACGAACAGGGTGATCCGCTCGTTCGCCGCCGTCGTGCGCTCCGCCCATTCCATGCGCTCGATCAGGTCCGGGGCGATGCCCGCCCGGCGGCCGATGAACCGCATCCGCACGCCCTCCGAATCCAGCTCGGGGGTCTCGGACGCGATTCGCTCGCCGAACATTTGCATCAGGCCGGTGACCTCCTCGTCCGAGCGTGACCAGTTCTCGGTCGAGAACGAGAAGACCGTCAGCTCCGCGATGCCGAGCCGGGCGGCATCCCGCAACCGGTCCTTGACGACGTCCGCGCCGGCGCGATGGCCCTCGATCGTCGGCACGCCGCGCTGCTCGGCCCAGCGCCCGTTGCCGTCCGTGATGATCGCGACGTACCGGGCGCGGCTCAAACCTCGAGGATCTCTTCCTCTTTCGCCTTGAGCAGCGCGTCGATCTCCTTGGTGGCGTCGTCGGTCAGGCGCTGGAGCTCGCTCTCGGCGGTGCGCTCGTCGTCCTCGCCGACGTCGCCGTCCTTCTTCAGCTCACGGAGGTCGTGCATCACGTCCCGGCGGATGTTGCGGACGGACACCTTGCCGCCCTCGGCCACGCCGTGGACGACCTTCACCAACTCCCGGCGCCGCTCCTCGGTCAGCTCGGGGATCTGCAGGCGGATCACGTTGCCGTCGTTCGACGGCGTCAGGCCGAGGTCGGACTCCTGGATCGCCTTCTCGATCAGACCGATCGCGTTCTTGTCGAACGGCGTCAGGGTCAGGAGCCGAGCGTCGGTGGCGGCGACGTTCGAGAGCTGCTTGAGCGGCGTTTCGGCACCGTAGTAGTCGACGATCACGCGGTCGAGCAGATGCGGGGAAGCCCGCCCGGTACGCACCGTCGCCAACTCGTTGCGAAAGGACTCGACTGACTTTTGCATTCGCTCCTCGGCGTCGTCGAGGAGGGCGTCAACCATCGTTTCTTCGGCGGCCATCGCGCGATCCTATTTAACGATCGTCCCCACGCGCTCGCCGCGGACGATGCGGTCGATGTTGCGCTCGTCGTCGAGGTTGAAGACGTGGATCGGCAGCTCGTTGTCCATGCAGAGCGAGAGCGCGGTCGAGTCCATCACCTTCAGGCCGCGCTCGATCGCCTCCATGTGCGTCAGCTCCGGCAGGAACGTCGCGTCCGGGTTCTCGCTGGGGTCGGAGTCGAAGACCCCCTCCACGCCGCGCTTCGCCATCAGGATCGCGTCGGCGTGGATCTCGAGGGCCCGGAGCGCCGCCGCCGTGTCCGTCGTGAAGAACGGGTTGCCCGTGCCGGCGGCGAAGATCACGACGCGGCCCTTCTCCAGGTGCCGGATCGCGCGCCGGCGGATGTACGGCTCGGCCACCTCGGTGACCTGGATCGCCGACAGGACCCGGGTGAACGATCCGATCTTCTCCAGCGCGTCCTGGAGCGTCAGCGCGTTCAAGACGGTCGCGAGCATCCCCATGTAGTCAGCAGTGGCTCGATCCATCCCCGCCGCGGCTCCCTTGAGGCCGCGATAGATGTTCCCCGCGCCGACCACGACGGCGACCTCCACGCCGCTCTCGGCCACGTCGCGGACCTGGTGGGCGATGGCGTCCAAGCGCTTGGCGTCCGTCCCGTACTCCAGCTCGCCCATGAGGGCCTCGCCGGAGAGCTTTAGGAGGACGCGTTTGAAGACGGGGTCGGCCAAACCGGCCGGAACCTTATTCCTCGCCGACTTGGAACCTTGCGAACCTCGCGATCCGGATGTTCTCGCCGGTGTTCGCGGCCAGCGCCTGGCGCAGGTCCTCGATCGTCTTCCCCTCGTGCATGTCGGTGCGGATGTGCTCCTGCTCGAGGAGGGCGACGTCCTGCGACCACTTCGAGATCTGGCCGTCGACGATCTTCTGGATGATGTCCTCGGGCTTGCCCTCCTCGGCGGCCTTGGCGGCGAAGACCCTGCGCTCGGCCTCCTTCGCCTCCTCGGGAATCTCCTCGACCGACACGTACTGCGGCACGTTCGGGGAGCCGGCGATGTGGATCGCCACCTCCCGGGCGAAGTCCTGGAAATCGTCGTTGCGGGCTACGAAGTCGGTCTCGCACTGGATCTCGACCATCACGCCGATCTTTCCGTCCGCGTGGATATACGACCCGACCGTGCCCTCCGAGGTCGACCGGCCGGACCGCTTGGCGGCCGAAGCCTGGCCCTTCACGCGGAGCAGCTCGATCGCCTTCTCGATATCGCCCTCGGCCTCCGTCAGCGCGGCCTTCGCGTCCATGATCCCCGCCCCGGTTCGCTCCCGGAGCTCCTTCACGTCCTTGGCCGACGGCGCGTGGCTCACTTGCCCTCCTCCGTGGACTCGGGGGCCGGTGCCGGAGTCTCGGCGGGAGCGGGCGGCGCGGGCCGCTGGGGGGCCGCCGGCTGCTGGGGCTGCTGTGGAGCGGCCTGGGGCTGGGCCGCGGCCGCCTGTGCCCTCGCCTCCGCCTCGGCCTTCGCGGCCTCCTCGGCCTCGCGGCGGGCCTTCTCCTCCTCCTCGCGGCGACGCTTCGCCTCCTCCTCCTGCCGGCGGCGCTCCTCCTCCTCGGCTCGGCGCTTGGCCTCGGCCTGGCGCCAGCTCGTCGCGGAGGCCTCCACGGCCTCGCCGATCGTGCCGATGACGAGCGAGCACGAGCGGATCGCGTCGTCGTTGCCGGGGACCGGGAAGTCCACCGGGACGGGGTCGACGTTCGAATCCACGAGGCCGATGATCGGCAGCCGCAGGCGCTTGGCCTCGGCGACCGCGATCTCCTCGGTCTTGAGGTCGATCACCACCACGACGTCGGGCAGCCGCTTCATGTCGCGCACCCCGCCCAGGTTGTACTCGAGCTTGGTGAGCTCGGCCTCCCGTGCCATGCGCTCCTTGGTTGGCAGCAGGTCGAGCTGGCCGTTGTCGGCGAGCTCGCGCAGGTCATGCAGCCGCTCGATCCGCTTCGACATCGTGTTGAAGTTGGTCAACAGGCCGCCCAGCCAGCGCTGGTTCACATACGGCATGCCGCAGCGGTCAGCCCATTCCTTGACCGCGTCGCGTGCCTGCTTCTTCGTGCCGACGAACAGCACCGTCCCGCCGCGTCCGGCGACCTCGGCGGCGAAGCGGCGCGCCTCGGCGAGCAGATGCTCCGTCTGCAGCAGGTCGATGATGTGGATCCCGTCGAGCTCCCCGTAGATGAACGGGCGCATTCGCGGGTTCCAGCGGCGCGTTTGATGGCCGAAATGAAGGCCGGCTTGCAGCAGGTCTTTGACCGCTGGCTCTGACATTGGGTTGTTCCCTTTCAGTTGTTTGGGCGCCCACCGGGGCTTCGGGGACCCGGTTCGGTGAGTCGCAGGACTCACGGCCGGGCAGGGCCCCTACGCGTGTTCGGCGGGGTCGGTTACTGGTCGAGGTGCAGTCTAGCTTCCTCCGGCACGTTCCAGGGCGTCACGCAGGTCCGCGGGCAGGTCCGAGGAGAACTCCAGGTCCTCCCCGCTCTCCGGATGCTTGAACGCGAGCCTGGCGCTGTGAAGGAACTGCCGGCGCACGCCGTAGCGCGCCCCGCCGCCGTATCGGGAGTCACCCACGACCGGGTGGCCGATCGCGGCGAAGTGAGCGCGGATCTGGTGGGTACGGCCCGTTTCGAGCCGGACCCGGACCAGGGTGTCGGACCCCGCCGGCTCGACGACCTCGAAATGCGTGCGTGCTGCACGCGAGCCGCGACCGCCGACCGCGCGTCGCTCGGCCTTGCGGTAGTCGCGGCCGAGCGGGGCGTCGATCGTGCCTGAGCGCGAGCGCGGCCGGCCACCGACCAGTGCCAGATACTCGCGATGAACCTCGCGTGCCTTGATCGCCGCCGAGAGGGCTCGATGGGCCTGGTCGGTGCGCGCCACGAGCATCAGCCCCGACGTGTCGCGGTCGAGTCGGTGGACGATCCCGGGACGCACCGGGTCCTCGCCCCCGCCCAGCAACTCCCCGAGGACATCGACCAGCGTCTCGCCCCGGTGCCCGGGCGCCGGGTGAACGACCAGACCGGCCGGCTTGTCGACGACCGCGAGTGCCTCGTCCACGTGGACGAGCGCCACCCCGGGGTCCTCAGGCGTCACCGCGCGCTTCCTCGGCCGGGCGCTCCGGCTCGGCGAACGCGGCCAGCACCAGGATCGCCGCCCCGAGGGTGATCGCGATGTCGGCGACATTGAACGACGGCCACGCCGGGAAGTCGATGAAGTCCACCACCGCGTCGCGAAACACGCGGTCGACGAGGTTTCCGATCGCGCCCCCGGCGAGCAGGCCGATCGCCAGCCAGCTCCACGGCCGTGTGGGGTCGCGCAGGAACCACACGAAGACGAAGAGCAGCGCGGCACCGGTGACGAGCAGCACCATCTCCCTGCTGCCGTCGCCGAGAAAGCCGAAGGCGACCCCTTCGTTCATGACGTAGACGAAGTCGAGGAACGGCAGGACCTCGACCCTCTCCCCCGGCTCGATCGACCCGACGACGATCGCCTTGACCACCTGGTCAAACAGCAGCACGGCGGCGACGACCAGTCCGAGGCGCCGCCAGCCGTCCGCTCGCGAGGTCGGCGTCACTCCCGGATCGCGCCGACGACGAGCGATTGGACGATCAGGAGCACGAAGATCGCGAGGATCGGGCTCAGGTCCAGACCCGCCCCGCCGACGCGCAGCGGCGGGATGAACCGCCGGAAGACGTTCAGGTAGGGATCGACGCTCTCCTCGATGAACCCGATCGCAGCGCGCAGCGCCATGTTGTACGGGAGCGGCCGAAACTGCTGGACCCAGCTGAGGATGATCCTGACGATGATCAGGATGAAGTAGACGGTGAAGAGCGCCGAGACGTAGGTGGCGATGTCGTCGCGCGTGAGCGCGACCAGCGGGCTCACTTGAAGCGCTCCAGAGACGCCTCGACCGCGGCGGCGATCGCGTCCTCGAACCCGTTCGCAGCGAGCGCCTCCATGCCCGCCTCAGTGGCTCCGCCGGGCGGCGCGACCGCGCCGCGGATCGCCTCCGGGTCCCGCTCGCGCAGCAGCTCGGCGGTGCCCTCGAGCGTGCCGGCGACGAGCTCCAACGACATCGCCCGGTCGAGCCCGTTGCGCTCGCCCCCGGCAGCCAGCGCCTCCGCGAAGAGCGCGACGTAAGCGGGAGCGCACGACATGACGGCCATCGCAGCGTCGATCCGATCCTCGGGGACGGCGACCGCGGTTCCGAGCGCGCCGAGCAGGGCGATCAGCTCGTTCGAGAGGTCGTCCTCCATGTCCTCCGGGGGGACATAACAGAGGACGCCCCGCCCCACCTCGGCGGGCTGGTTGGGCATCACCCGCAGAGCCGGGACGCCGGGGAACGCCTCGGTCAGCTGCGCGACGCTCGTCGCGGCCATGACGGAGAGCAGCGCCGGCGCCCGGCCCTCCAGCTCGCCGGAAACGTCCCCGAGAGCCGCCGGCTTCACGGCCAGCAGCACCACCTCGGCGTCGTCGCGGAGCGCGGTCAGCGAGTCCCGCGTCTCGCCGTCGACGTTCTTCGCGAGGGCCGCGGCCCGCTCCGCGTCGAGGTCGCAGAACAGCATCTCCAGGTCGGCATCCGAGCGTGCCCAGCCGCGTGCCATGGCCGCGGCGATGCTTCCCGCGCCTGCGAACCCGATTCTCACGCGGCGGAGACTAGCCGCGCCGCGCTACGACTGGTTGAAGAAGCCCTTCTCGACGAGCTGGGCGGTCTGTTCAGCCGAGACCTCCACGTTGCGAGGGGTGAGCATGAAGGTCTTCTCGGCGACCTTCTGCATGCCGCCGTCAAGCGCGTAGGTGAGGCCGGACGCGAAGTCGATCAACCGCTTCGCGAGCTCGGAGTCGGTGGTCTGGAGGTTCAGGATCACCGGCACGTCCTGCTTGAAGCGGTCGGCGACTTCCTGAGCGTCGTTGAAGCTGTGCGGGTTGACGAGATGGACGCGCACGTCGCGGCCGCCGCCGTTGCCGACCGGCCGGAGGGCGCGCCCCCGCGGTGCCGGCGCGTCGTCGGAGAAGATGTCGTCGATCTCGTCCTGGCTGCGGCGACGGTCGCCGAGGCGGCTGACCGTGGCTCGCGGAGCCGAGGTCTCATAGCTCGTCGTGGCAGCGCCGTGCGTGCCGGTTTCGGGCTCGTAGAGGTCGGGCTCGTGGTAGTCGGGGTCCTCGGCCAGGCCGAAGTAGACGAGCGCGCGATGCCATGTGTCTCGGAGGGCCATCAGAGCCGACTGTTCGCCTTGAAAGGCACGATTCCTCTACCCGCAAGTATGCCTCCTTTACCTGCTCAGGGCGTCACCTGAGCACGGCGGTTCCAAGCCGGATGATGGTCGCCCCCTCCTCCACCGCGACCCGCCAGTCCTGGCTGGTGCCCATCGAGAGCTCGGGCAGGCCGTGCTCGCGCGCGAGATCCGCGAGGCGCGCGAAGTGCGAGCGCGACGCCTCCGGGTCCTCGGTGAACGGCGGCATGGTCATCAACCCGGTGACGGTGGCCGGGCAGCGGGCGATGAAGTCTCCGAGGTCATGCGGAGCCACCCCCTCCTTGCTCTGCTCGCCCGCGACGTTCACCTGGACGAGCACCTCGGTCTCGGGCGGAGCGTGGGTTTCGAGCTTCGCGAGCACCGAGTCCGTGCAGACCGAGTGGATCAGGCTGACGCGCGGGACGATGTCGCGGACCTTGCGGCTCTGGAGGGCGCCGATGAAATGCCACTCGAACCGGTCTCCCACCAGCGCCTGCTTGCGCTCGAGGTCCTGTAGCCGGTTCTCGCCGATGAGCTCGACTCCCGCGTCGGCCAGCGCCGTCAGCTCCTCGTCGGCCACGTACTTCGTCGCGACCAGGATCCGGACGCCCTCGCCCGCCTCCGCGCGCACGCGCTCGAGGTTCGCGCGGACGACCTGTGGATCGATGTCCTCGATCAGATCGGCCACCGGATCACCACCCCGGCTTGACGTCCCGTTTCGCCCGCGTCCCGGCGGTGCGAGAAGAAGAGCTCCGGGTTGCAGCTCGTACAGAGGTTCGCGCGCTCGACGGCCTCGACGCCCGCCGCCCGGAGCAGTCGTTCGGTGATCTCGGGCAGATCCATCATCCTGCCGTCGGCGATCCCGTCGCCCAGGTGGGCGAACCGCGCCAGGACCTCGTCGCCGACCTCGAAGCAGCATGGTCCGATCCCCGGTCCGACGGCCGCCGCCGTGGCGCCGACCTCCCGCACACCCGCCTCAACGATCCCCGCGGCCAGGCCACGCCAGCCGCAATGGAGCATCGCGACCCCGTCGGGGCCGCTGAGCGCGACGGGCAGGCAGTCCGCGACCAGGACCAGGGGCGCGAGACCGTGGACCGAGGTCGCGTGGCCGTCCGCCTCCGGTGGGTTGTCGGGCGGGCGCAGGTACGGCACGCCCTCCGCGCGGCCCCGGTGACGCAGGATGTCAGCCCCGTGGACCTGGAACCCCGTGAGCGCGTTGGCGGGCTCGAACTCCGCCCCGCGGGCCAGGTGCCGGCGGTTCTCGTACACGTTCTCCGGCTCGTCGTCGGTGACCCAGCCCAGGTTGAGGCTTGCGAACGGGCCCGTGCTGACCCCGCCCTGGCGGGTCGAGAACACCGCCCGCCCCCCGAGCAGCTCGGCTTCCAGCCACGGCACCCCCTCGCGTTCACGCCACTCCATGAGATGAATCTAAGCGAGGTGCCTCCACGAGGCCTCGGCGGCGGCGAGGGCAACGCGGAGCTCGCCGTCGTGGTCCGAGACATCGCCGTCGAGCTTGGCGTCCAGGGCGGCGGCGAGGCCGCGGCCGACCGCCGGCCCCTCGGGGATGCCCGCCGCCATCAGATCCGAGCCATCGATCTCCAGCTCCACGTGGCGCCAATCGCGGACGTAGTCGTCCAGCCAGCCGGCGCCGGCCACCCGCGCGGCAGCAAGCTCGGCCGGGTGGCGCCCGCGCGCGAGTGCCGTGCCCTCGGAGGGCCTGCGCGGGGTGGCGGAGGAGAGCCGGAGCGCACCCGCTTCCAGCCCCGGGTCGGGCATCCCCAATGCGTAGACCGCGTCGGGAGCATCGACCAGGTCGGCCCACTCGGGCCGGGCGAGGATCGCCTGGAGGGCGGCGAGCCGCGCGCCGACGCCGCGGTCGATGCCCGCAAGGCCCCATTGGGCGAGAAGCTCGAACGCCGCCGGCGCCGTGTCCTCGGCGGCGATCCGCCGGAGCTCCGCCTCGATGCGCTCGCTCGAGACAGTGCCGAGATCGGTCACCGTCAGCAGCTCGAATGTCGCCGGCTCGATTTCGAATCCGAGGCGGGCCGCGTAGCGCGCGGCGCGGAGGGCGCGCGTCGGGTCGTCGACGAACGACCCCGGATGCAGCACGCTGAGCGTGCCGGCGCGGAGGTCCTCGAGGCCCTCGTGCGGGTCGATCAGCTCCGGGTCGCCGGCCAGGGGAATCGCCATCGCGTTCACCGTGAAGTCGCGCCGAGCGAGGTCGCGTTCGAGTGACGCCGGCTCGACGTCGGGCAGCGCACCGGGCCGGGGGTAGCGCTCGGTCCGGGTCGAGGCGAGGTCCACCCGCACGCCGTCGAGCTCCACCGTGGCGGTGGCGAACCGCTCGTGCGCCACCGGGTTCGCGCCCAGGCGTCGCGCCGCGTCGGGCGCGTCTCCCTCGACCGCGACGTCGAGGTCCGGGTGCGAGGCGCCCAACAGCAGGTCGCGGACGGCGCCGCCGACCAGAAACGCGCGTTCCCCGGCCAGTGCCTCGCGCAGGGCCGCGATGCCCGACAGGCTGCCCATGCGGTCGGCGATCCCGCCCGGATCGATGTTCTGAGGAGGAGGGCTCATGGAATTGACGTGTGACCGCTTGCCTACCATGACATGCCCTCATGGGCAGGCTCCTCGCAATCTGGAAGCTCCTGGACCGTTCGGCGGCGTGTGATCACGGTCCTCGTGGCCGCGGTCGCCGTCGGCGGTCTCGGCGTGCTCGCCTACGAGCTCCTGAAACGTCCGCCCGACGTCGTCAACGAGAACGTCGACTTCGCGAGCAAGGAGCAGCCGAAGCCGAAGCAGAAACGGCCCAAGGACACGACGTTCGACTGGCCCACCTACGGATTCAACGACGCGCGCACGCGCTACGTCCCGAGCGACAAGGTCAAGCCGCCGTTCGACCAATCCGACTGGAGCTTCCAGGCGGGCAAGCTGCTCGAGTTCTCGCCGATCATCGTCGGCGAGCGGATCTACTTCATGGACATCGACGCGCGGTTCTACGCGCTCAACACGCCGGAGGGCAAGGTCGCGTGGCAGGATCGGATCGGTCAGCTGAACGCGTCGGCCCCCGCCTACGCCAACCACCGGCTGTTCGGCGTCAACCTCGAGCCCGGGCAGGCGTTCGCCCTTCGGCCCCGCGACGGCAAGATGCTCTGGAAGACCCCCCTCCCAGGCCGGAGCGAGTCCTCGCCGCTCGCGTTCAAGGACGAGCTCGTGATCTTCGGCTGCGAGTGCGGCACCGTGTTCGCCCTCGACCAGAAGAACGGCTCGATCGAGTGGACGGTCGAGACCGGCGGCGAGATCAAGGGTGCGCTCGCGCAGGGAGGGGGCAACGTCTACGGCGGCAACTACGCGGGTGAGTTCTTCTCGATCGACGCCGAGTCCGGGAACGTCGAGTGGAAGATCAACACGATCGGCGGGTCGTTCGGCCGCGGAGGCGGCATCTACTCGACGCCGGCGGTGGCGTTCGGCCGCGTGTACTTCGGGAGCATCGACTCGCGCGTCTACAGCCTGGACATGGACACGGGCGAGATCGCGTGGTCGAAGTCAACGGGCGCCGAGGTGTATTCGGGCCCCGTGGCCGCCGACACCGACTCGACCCGCGCCACGGTCTACATCGGCTCGATCGACAACAACTTCTATGCCCTCGACGCCCGCACGGGCGCGACCCGCTGGCAGCAGGATGCCGGCGGCCAGGTCTCCGGCGCCGCCAGCGTCATCGGCGACGTCGTCTACGTCTCGGTGATCGGGGAGGCGATCGGGACGATCGGCTACGACATCGAGAACGGCAAGCGGGTCTACGAGCACGAGCTCGGGGAGTACAACCCCGCGATCACGGACGGCGAGCGCCTCTACCTGACCGGCTATTCGAACCTCCGCGCCTTCCCGCCCGAGGACGGCAAGAAGGAGGGCTCGAAGAAGAAGGGCGCCGGGAAGAAACAGGAGACGAAGTCGAAGAGAAGCAGAAGCAGAAGAACGGCAAGCGGCAAGGCGGAAAGCCAAACAACGGCTAGAGGCGGACCGGCACTCCCGCGGAGTGGAGGTGCTCCTTGGCCTCGCGGACCGTGTGCTTGCCGTAGTGGAAGATCGACGCGACCAGGACGGCGTCGGCGCCGCCCTCGAGGATTCCCGCCGACAGGTGCTCGAGCTCGCCGGCGCCGCCCGACGCGATGACCGGCACGGCGACCGCGTCGGCGACCGCGCGGGTGAGCTCCAGCTCGTAGCCCGCGGCCGTCCCATCGCGGTCCATGCTGGTCAGCAGGACCTCCCCCGCCCCGCGCTCGGTCGCCTCACGCGCCCACGCCACGGCTTCGCGGCCGTCGACCCGCTCGCGCCCACCCGCCACGTAGACCTCCCAACCGATCCGGCGCCCGCTTGGCATCGATCGCGATCACGACGCATTGCGAGCCGAATACCGCGGCAAGCTCGTCGATCAGCTCGGGCCGGGCGACCGCCGAGGAGTTGACCGAGACCTTGTCCGCGCCGGCGTCCAACACCGCCTGGGCGTCCGCGACCGAGCGGATGCCCCCGCCGATCGTGAACGGGATGAACACGTTGTCGGCGGTGCGGCGAGCAAGCTCGACGATCGTGTCGCGCTTCTCGTGTGAGGCGGTGATGTCCAGGAAGACCAGCTCGTCGGCGCCCTCGGCGTCGTAGCGCTCCGCCAGCTCGACCGGATCGCCGGCGTCCCGGATGTCGATGAAGTTGGTGCCCTTGACGACGCGCCCGGCGTCGACGTCGAGACAGGGGATGACGCGCTTCAGGACCACGGCGGCCCGCTCTCCGGCCTCAGGCCTTGCGGGCGGCTGAAAGCGCCTTGCCGGCCAGCTCGCGGACGTGGCGGCGCTCGCGCTCGCTCAGATTCGACGCCCGCCCACGCGACTTCTTCACCAGATCCAACAGGCGCGTGCGCTCGGCCGTGGTCAGCGCCCTTGACGCCGCCGAGCCGCGGACGTAGACCTGCTGCGCGACCAGCAGGACCTTCTTCCAGGGGATCTTCCTCGCGGTGGTGACGATCGTGGTGGTTGCGGCCATCGCGAGGCTCAGGTTACCGGGGCTCGCGCAGGGCCTCCACCGCTTCGGCGACCCCGAATCGCCCTTCGTAGAGCGCCCTGCCGACGATCGCGCCGCCCAGGGCCGGCAGCTCGAGCGCGGCGAGGTCGCGCAGGTGCTCGAGCGTGCCCACGCCGCCCGAATAGATCAGCTCGGCGTCCAGATTTCCCGCGATCGCCCGGAGCTCTTCCAGCGGCGGGCCGGCCATGGTCCCGTCGACCTCGATCGGAGTGAAGACGATGCGGCTCGCCCCTCGATCCGCGAGCGCACGGATCAGCGCCGCGGCGGGCTCGTCCGAGGTCTCCACCCAGCCCTCGGTGGCCGCCATCCCTCCCCGGGCGTCCACGCCCACCACGACGCGTTGACCGTGGCGATCGAGCATCGCGTCGAGGAACGCCGGGTCGCGCAGGGCCGCGGTGCCGATCACGACACGCTCCGCCCCCGCGTCGAGCGCTCGGTCCACCGCGTCGCCGTCGCGGAGCCCGCCGCCGAGCTGGAGCGGCAGGTCCACCTCGCTCGCGATCCGGCGGACGTGCTCCAGGTTGGCCGCAGTCGCCCGAGCGCGCACCGTCGAGGTCGACCACGTGGAGCCACTCCGCTCCGCCCTCGGCCCACCGAACCGCGGCGTCGACCGGATCCGCGTCGTACTCGGTTTCGCGGTCGTAGTCGCCCTGGATCAGGCGCACTGCCCGCCCCGCGCGGATATCGACGGCCGGATAAAGGATCAAGCGGGGACCGGCGAACAGATCGAGGCGAAGTTGCGCAGCAGCCGCAGCCCCGCTCCGCTCGACTTCTCGGGGTGGAACTGGGCGCCGAAGACGTTGCCGCGCTCGACGGCGCAGACGAACCGTTCGCCGTACTCCGCGGTGCCGAGCACGTCCGCCTCGGTCGCGGGCCGGGGCGCGAACGAGTGCACGAAGTAGAACGGCTCGTCGCTGGCGAGCCCCTCCGTGAGCCGGGATCCCTTGGCCCACGAGACCGGAGACCAACCGATGTGCGGGACCTTGAGCCCGTCCGCCGCGAGGCCGGACACGTCGCCCTCCAGCAGGCGGAGGCCCTCGGCTCCACCCAGCTCGTCGGACGCCGCGAAGATGAGCTGCAGCCCCAGGCAGATCCCCAGCACGGGCACGCCGGCTTCCACCCGTTCCGTGATCAGCTCGTCGAGCCCACGCTCGCGGATCCGCTCCATCGCCAGCGGGAAGGCGCCGACGCCGGGCAGGATCACCCCATCCGCCGCCCGGGCGCGTTCGTGATCGTGCGTGATCTCCGCGCTGACGCCCACATGCTCCAGCGCCTTCTCCACCGACCGCAGGTTCCCCATCCCGTACTCGAGAATCGCGACGCGGGTCAAGTCAGAGTGCCCTTCGTCGACGGCACGCCGCTCTCATCCGGGTCGATGGACACGGCCTCGCGCAGCGCCCGCGCGAACGCCTTGAAGCACGCCTCGATCATGTGGTGCGCGTTGGATCCGTAACGGATCCCGACGTGCAGGGTGATGCGGGCGTTGGTGGCGACCGCGCGGAAGAACTCCTCGGCGAGCTCGGTGTCGAAGCCGGCGATCGAGACCGGCGGCAGATCGGCCTCGAACAGGCAGAGCGGCCGGCCCGAGATGTCGATCGCGCACATGCCGAGCGACTCGTCCATCGGGACGGCGACGTAGCCGTAGCGGCGGATCCCGGCCCGATCTCCCAGCGCCTCGTCCAGCGCCTGTCCGAGCACGATGCCGACGTCCTCGACCGTGTGATGGGCGCCGGTCGCGAGATCTCCGGTGGCCTCGACCTTCAGGCCGAGCCGGCCGTGGCGGCCGACCAGGTCCAGCATGTGGTCCAGGAAGCCCACCCCCGTCGTCGCCTCGACGGCTCCGCCTTCGAGGTCGAGTTCCAGGCGCACCTGCGTCTCCCCGGTCCTCCGTTCGATCTTCGCGGTTCTGGGCATCGTTTCCAATCTACCTGCGTTCAGCCGGTTTTCCTGTTCGCCCGCGCGCGTGCCGACTCGCCGTGCACGGGCAGCCCCTCGGCCTTCGCGATCTCGTCGACTGCGGGAGCGAGCGCGCTCGCCGCGGCCTCACCGAGCGCGACGACCGACGTCCGCCGCATGAACGTGTGCGCGCTCAGCGGGCCCGAGAACCGCGCGGCGCCGCCGGTCGGCAGCACGTGGTTCGACCCGGCGGCGTAGTCGCCGAACGCCGTGGCGGCGCCGGTGCCCACGAAAACACAGCCGGCGATCCGCGTCCGCGCGGTGTCCGCGTCGGCTCCTTCGAAGTGCAGCTCGAGGTGCTCGGGCGCGAGCGCGTCGGCGAGCTCGAGGGCCGCCTCGAGGGAGGGAACGCCGACCAGCGCGAGCGGCGCGTCCGCGACGCTCGGGCGCTCGGGCGCCGCTTCGCGGACTCTGCTCCGCGATCGCGTCCAAGGATCCGGCATCCGGCGAGATCGCCACGAGCGGGCTATCGGACCCGTGCTCGGCCTGGGCGAGCAGGTTGAGCGTCACCGCCACGGCGTCGGCCGAATCATCCAGGATCACCGCCAGCTCGCTCGGTCCCGCGAGGCCGTCGATGCCAACTTCGCCGAAGAGCTGGCGCTTCGCCTCGGTGACCCAGGCGTTGCCGGGGCCCGCGACCACGTCCACGGGGTCGATCGTGTCGGTTCCGAGCGCCAGGGCCGCCACCCCGTGCGCGCCGCCAAGCGCGTAGACCTCATCGGCGCCCGCAATCGCAGCGGCGGCCAGGGTCACCGCGCCCACGCTGCCGTCAGGCTCCGGCGGCGTCGCGAGCGCGAGCCGCTCCACCCCGGCGGCCCGCGCCGGCACGCAGCCCATCAGAACCGAGGACGGGTAGGACGCCCGTCCACCCGGCGCGTAGACACCGGCCGCGGCGACCGGCCGTTCCTCGATCTCCACCCTCTGGCCCTGCGGCAGATCGACCTCGACCGCGGCTCGGTCGAGCTCGGCGTCGGCGACCGCGCGGATGTTGCTCGCCGCCAGCTCCAGCGCGGCGATCAACTCAGGATGCACGTGCTCTCGGGCTCCGACGAGGCGCTCGCCCGGGATCCGGTGCGACTCGGGCCGCTCGACGACGCCGTCGAGGTGGAGGATGAGCTCGTTCAGCGCTGTGTCCCCGCGCTCGCGGACCGCGGCGATGATCTCGCCGACCCGCTTCGCGAGCCCTGGCGGTGGCGGCGCGGCGGCACGGATGCCGTCCACGATCTCGGCCGGGTCGACCCCGTCCCAGTCCACCCGCGCGACCCTCATGGAGATACCTGCCTTGCCAGGCGGGCAAACATGGTTTCGCGACAGAAGTCGCTCATCACGTCCCCTTGAGCCGCCCGCTGAGCTCATCGATCTCGGCGGCTCGAAGCTTGTGCGCCACCCGGTTCGCGATCAGCCGCGCGGTCGAGGGGGCGATCTCCTCGCGGACCTCGAGCCCGTTTTCGCGCAGCGTCCGGCCGGTGTCCACGAGGTCCACGATCGCGTCGGCCAGCCCGGAGATCGGCGCCAGCTCGACGGAGCCCTTGACCTCGATCACCTCCGCGCGCCGACCCGTGTCCTCGAAGTGACGCTGAGCGATGCGCGGGTACTTGGTGGCGATCCGCAGGGCTCCGAGGCGGCGCTCGTGCTCCGCACCGTGCTCGTCGCCCGCAGGGGCGGCCAGGACCATGCGACACCCGCCGTAGTCCAGGTCGACGAGCTCGTAGAACACGCGGTCCTCCTGTTCCATCAGGACGTCCTTGCCGGTGACGCCGACGTCGGCCGCCCCGGCCTCGACGTAGGTCGGGACGTCGGACGGCCGCATGGTGACCAGCACGAGGTCTCCGGACTCGAACACGAGCGAGCGCGACTCACCACGGAGCTCGGACGTGTCCACGCCGATCGCGTCGAGCCGGTCGAGAGTCGGGGCGAAGAGCGAACCGCGGGGCAGGGCGAGCCGCAGGGGTCCCTCGCGGAGCGGCCGGGTGGGTCGGGCGACACCACTCATTCGAGCACCTCACCCTCCTGCGCGAGGCGCTCCTCCTCCGTCTGGGCGATGTGGACGCGCTCGAGATACAGCGCGAAGCCCACCGCCGGCAGCGGCCTCCCGAACCGGCCCATCAGCTCGTCGTAGCGCCCGCCGCCGCCGAGGACGTGGCCCAGCGCCGGGTCGTAGACCTCGAGGATCGCGCCGGTGTAGTAGCCGAGGTCGCGAAGGAGCCCGAGGTCCAGGCTCACCCGGTTCGCGATCCCGCGCTCGGCGATGCCCTCGTACGTCTCCGCCAGCCGGCCGATTGCGCGGTCCGTTGCCTCACCGCCGAGCTCGCGGGCGCGGTCGAGGACCTCGGGACCGCCGCGCAAGCCCGGGACGGCAGTGAGCAGCTCGCGCTGGGCATCGGTCACGTCGAGCACGGCGATCTCCGCGGCGAGGCCGACCAGGTCGTGGGCTGCGAGCAGGTTCAGGATCCGCGCGCGAGCCCCCTCGTCCACCCCGATCTCGCCCAGCAGCTGGCGATAGAGCGCGGCGTCGCCGAGGCCGATGATGGCGCGGCCGAGCCCGGCCTCGTCCAGCGCGGCGCTCAGGACCTCGACGATCTCGACCGTCCCGTCCGGCGCGCCCGCGCCAACGAGCTCGACGCCCGCCTGGAAGAACTCACCCATCTGCCCGCGCTGCGGCCGGACCTCGCGGTAGGCGCGCGCGTTGTAGAAGAACCGCAGCGGCGGCTCGGCCGTTGCGTACCGGTTCGCGACGAGGCGGGCGATCGGCACGGTCATGTCGGCCCGCATCGCCAGCAGTTCGCCGCTCTGCCCGAAGAACCGGTGCGCGGCCGGAGCGCCCGAGACGTCTCCTGCGCGCGCCAGGACGCCGTCGTACTCAACGGTTGGCGTCGCGACCTCGCCGTAGGAGAACCGCTCGAAGACAGCCGCGAGACGGCGCTGCAGCGCCCGCAACTCGCGCATCTCGTCGGGAAGGATGTCCCTGGTACCGGGAGGGATCGGGTGAGTCATCAGGCCGTCCCCCGACGCCGGGGTCTAGGCGGGCACCGGCCGGTCCACCGCGACTCGGTCGATTCGCGCGCCCAGCTGCCGCAGGCGATCGTCGATCTCCTCGTAGCCTCGGTCGATCTGGACGATGTTGCCGATCTCGGACGTGCCGTCGGCCGCGAGCGCCGCGATGAGCATGGCCATGCCCGCCCGGATATCCGGGCTCTCCACGCGTTCCCCGTGAAGCCGGCTCGGCCCGCTCACGATCGCCCGATGGGGATCGCAGAGCGTGATCCGAGCGCCCATTGCCACGAGCTTGTCCACGAAGAACAAGCGGTTCTCGAACATCTTCTCGAAGATCAGGATCGTTCCCTTGGCCTGGGTTGCGAGCGCGAGGGCGATCGAGGTGAGGTCGGCCGGGAACGCAGGCCAGGGACCGTCCTCGATCTTCGGGATCGCGTCGCCCAGGTCGTCCTGCACGGAGAGCGCCTGGCCCGGCGCGACCAGGACGTCGTTGCCGTCGTATTCGAGCCGCAAGCCCAGGCGCCCGAACGCGCGCCGGATCATCGGCAGGTCCTGGGGCTCGGCGTCGCGGATGCGCAGGTCGCCGCCGGTGGCGGCCGCGAGCGCGACGAAGCTGGCCACCTCGATGTGGTCCGGACACACGCGGTGGGTGGCGCCCCCCAGCCTGTCGCGGCCGTGGACGGTCATCACGTTCGAGCCGATCCCGTCGATCTTCGCGCCCATCTTCACGAGCAGCCGGGCCAGGTCCTGCACGTGCGGCTCGGAGGCGGCGTTCGAGATCGTCGTCGGCCCCTCGGTCAGCGCGGCCGCCATCAGCGCGTTCTCGGTGCCCATCACCGACGGTTCGTCCATGAACACCGAGCACGGCCGCAGGCCGCCGTCGGGGGCGCTGATCTCGACCCAGCGCGAGCCGTCGATGCGCGCGCCCATGTCGATGAACGCATCGAGATGGGGATCGAGGCGCCGGCGGCCGATGAAGTCGCCGCCGGGCGGAGGCATTCGGGCTTCGCCGAAGCGGGCGAGCAGGGGCCCGGCGAGCAGGAAGGAGGCGCGAATCCGCGCCGAGAGATCCTCGTCCGGCGCGGTCTCCGAGATCGTGTCCGCCTGCAGGCGCAGCTCGTTCGCCGCGGTCCACTCGACCTTCACGCCGAGGCGCTCCAGGATCGCGATCTGCGCCTCGGTGTCGCGGATGCGCGGCACGTTCTGGAGCAGGATCTCCTCGTCGGTCAGCAGGCAAGCGGCGAGGATCGGCAGCGCGGCGTTCTTGTTGCCCGCGGCCGTGATCTCGCCGCTGAGCGGCTCGCCGCCATGAATCACGAATTTCTCCGTCATGGTCGTGGCTAGGGTAAAGCAGAGCATCTTGAGTGCTCCGACCCGACAAGAGGCCTGGGACCTCGTCTGCGAATGGGTGCAGTCGGACTCCCTGCGCAAGCACCTGCTGGGCGTCGAGGCGGCGATGGTGGCCTACGCGAACAAGATGGGCGGCGACGAGGAGATGTGGGCGGTCACCGGCCTGGTGCACGACCTCGACTACGAGCGCTACCCCGACCTGGACGACACGGAGAACGGGCATCCGCGCACGGCGCTGCGCCTGTTCGAGGAGCTGGGCTGGCCGCAGGAGGTGATCGACGCGGTCGCCGGGCACGCGACCTTCCTCGAGGTCCCGCGCGAGACCGACATGGCCAAGGCGCTGTTCGCCGTCGATGAGCTCTCGGGGTTCATCGCCGCCTGCGCCCTGGTCCGCCCCACCGGGATCGAGGGCATGAAGCCGAAGTCGGTGAAGAAGAAGCTGAAGCAGCCCTCCTTCGCCGCCGGCGTGAACCGCGACGAGGTGGCGCAGGGGGCCGAAGAGCTGGGCGTGGATTTCGACGAGCACGTTGCATTCGTGATCGCCGCCATGGAGGCGCGAGCCGATCAACTCGGGCTTGCAGGTGTTGGATGAGCGACGTTAGGCGCGAAAGCATGTGGGCCTCCCCGGTAGGGGATTTTTTGTGAAGCGGCGTTGGAAGATCACGCTCGGGTTGCTTGCCGCGCTCGCCGTCCTGCTCGCGGTCAACACCGTCACCACCGGCAGCCAGACGAAGCCGGCCGAGCTGACAGCCGACGAGGGCCGGATCCTCGAGCTCTCGCGCGGCTCGGTGCAGGTGACCGACAGCGGGGACCCGGGCGGGCCGGGGCAGCCGATCGTGCTCCTCCACTGCTACGCCTGCTCGCTCCACTGGTTCGATCGACTGGAGCCGCTGCTCGCCGAGAACCACCGGGTCATCCGGATCGACCAGCTCGGCTTCGGCGGATCCGAGAAGCCCGAAGCGGGCTACGAGATCCCGACGCAGGCCGCGATGGTCGCCGAGGCCCTGAACGAGCTCGACGTCCAGGGCGCGTTGGTGGCCGGGAACTCGATGGGCGCGATGGTCACGGCGTCGCTCGCCGAGCAGGCGAGCCAGCTCGTCGACCGGGCGGTGGTGATCGACATGGCGCCGAACACGGACGACTACGGCGACGGCCTGCCCCTCCTGGCGCGCCTCGGGTACGTCCCGGTGCTGGGCGAGGCCATGTGGCGGGTGACTCCCGACTTCGCGGTTCGCGATGCCTACAAGGAGTCGTTTGCTCCGGGCTTCGACGTCGAGAGCGGCTTCGACGACCCCGACCAGGTGCTGGCCGACTTCGATGCGATGACCTACACGTCGTTCGACACCGCCCAGACGACAGGCGGACGACTACGTCGAGGAGCTGCCGCTGAACGAGCGCTTCAAGCAGGTGCCGGTGCCGCTCCTCGTGATCTTCGGCGCGGAGGACCAGGTCTTCGACGCGGAGCAGGCCGTGGAGGGTTACGCGGACGTCCCGGGCGTCCAGACCGAGATCGTCGACGAGGCCGGCCACGCCCCGCAGGTCGAGCAGCCCGAAGCCGTGGCAACGCTCCTGGACGAGTTCTCGGTCGATCTGGAGCCCGCCGAGCCGCCGCAGACGAAGCGCGGGCGCGACCAGCGTGATAGACCCAAGGCCGAAGAACGGGGGAAGCGCTCGAAGAAGGACAGGGACCGATAGCCGACCCCACACCCACCTCGAACTCCAGCGCGGTCCGCTGCGCGGACCTCAGCCGGCGCTACGGCGAGGGCGAGGCCGCCGTCGACGCCGTCGACGGGGTCTCCCTCGACTTCCCCTCGGGCCAGCTCACCAGCATCGTCGGGCCCTCGGGCTCGGGGAAGTCGACCCTGATGCACGTCCTCGCGGGCCTTGACCGCCCGACCGCCGGCCAGGCGTGGGTCGACGGGACCGAGATCACGTCGCTCGACGACTCGGCGCTGACCGAGCTGCGCCGGGACAAGCTCGGGTTCATCTTCCAGTTCTTCAACCTGATCCCGGTCCTCGACGCCGAGGAGAACGTCACGCTGCCGATGCGCATCGCGGGGCGGAGCGCCGACTCCGAGTGGCTGGAGCAGCTGCTCGACACGGTCGGCATCGCCGACCGCCGCTCGCACCGCCCGGCCGAGCTCTCGGGCGGCCAGCAACAGCGCGTCGCGATCGCCCGGGCGCTGATCTCGAAGCCGGCCGTGGTGTTCGCCGACGAGCCCACCGGCAACCTCGACTCGACCTCCTCGACCCAGGTGCTCGAGCTGCTGCGCCGCTCGGTCGACGAGCTGGGCAGGACCGTCGTGGTCGTCACCCACGACCCGCGGGTCGCCTCGTACGCCGACCGGGTCGTCCTGCTCGTGGATGGAAAGGTCGCGACCGACACGACGGTCACCGGCGAGGATCAGGTCCTCGAGCTGATGCGCTCGGCTTAGGCATTTGGTGAGCGACGCAAGGCGCGAAAGCATCTTTGCCCGCCCGGTAGGGGATTGAATTGCTCGGCCTCGCCGTCCGCAACTTCTCGGCCCGCAAGTTCCGGGCGCTCTCCACCGCGCTGGCCGTGTTCTTCGGCGTGGCGATGGTCGCCGGGACGTTGCTGTTGACGGAGTCCGTCAACCGTTCCTTCGACGAGCTGTTCACCGAGGTCAACGAGGGGATCGACGTCACCGTCCGCTCGCGGGTTGCCGTCGAAGGCGAGTTCGGCGAAGCCCCGGTGCCGGCATTCGATGCGTCCGTGCTGCGAAAAGTCCGGGCCACGGAGGGCGTGGACGCGGCGGAGGGAGTCATCGCCGATTCGACGATCACGATCCTGGGCGAGGACGGCGAGCGGATCGGGCCTCCGCAGGGCGGCCCGCCGCACATCGCCCTCTCGCAGGTGGAGGAGGACCGATTCGACCCGTTGACCGTGGTCGAGGGCGAGCGTCCCACCGAGCCGCAGGAGGTCGCGATCGACAGCGCGGCAGCCGAGGACGAGGGACTCGGGATCGGAGACCAGGTGCGCATCACCGGCGCCGCCGGCGCGCGCGACTACACCATCTCCGGGATCATCGAGTTCGGCTCCGGCGGCTCGCAGCTCGGGGCCAACTTCGCGCAATTCACGCTGCCGGAGGCCCGGCGGCTGACGAACAAGCCCGGCCGGTTCGACGAGATCGACGTCGCCGCGAGCGAGGGCACGTCGCCGGAGCAGCTTGCGCTCGCGGTCAAGCAGGCGGTGGGTCCGAAATTGGACGTCCGGACGGGCGCCGAGACGGCCGAGGAGGACGCCGGCGACATCCAGGAGGGGTTCGGCTTCCTCTCCACCGCCCTGCTCGTATTCGCCGGCATCGCCGTGTTCGTCGGCGGCTTCCTCATCTTCAACACGTTCTCGATCACCGTCGCCCAGCGGGTGCGCGAGTTCGCGATGCTGCGCACGCTGGGCGCGTCGGCGCGGCAGGTGCTGACCGCCGTCCTCCTCGAGGCCGCGCTGATCGGGCTCCTGGCCTCCGCGCTGGGGATCGCCGGCGGCTTCGGGTTCGTCGAGCTGATCAAGGGGCTCTTCGAGTCCTTCGGCTTCACCCTCCCCGTCACCAGCCTGCGACTGACACCGCAGGCAGTCGCCATCCCGGCAGCGGTGGGGGTCGGCGCGACGCTGGTCTCGGCACTGGTGCCGGCGCTGCGAGCGACGCGGGTCGCCCCGCTCGAGGCTCTGCGCGAGAGCGGCGGCTCCCTGGAGGCGGAGGAGCATCGCAGCAGGAGGCGGGCGATCATCGCCGCCGTCCTGGTCGCGCTGGGCGTGGCCCTGATCGCGCTGGGGCTGTTCGCAACCAGCGAGATCGGCCCCGCCCTCGCCCAGCTGGGCGGCGGCCTCGTGCTGATGTTCATCGGCGTGGCGATGCTGGGCGGCCGGTTCATCCCGCCCCTCGCGAGCGGTCTCGGCTGGCCGATCGAGAGGCTGCGTGGAGTCACCGGGCGGCTCGCCCGCGAGAACTCGCAGCGCCAACCGGGGCGGACGGCGACGACGGCCGCGGCGTTGATGATCGGCGTTGCCCTGGTGGTCTTCGTCGGGGTGTTCTCGTCGTCGCTGAAGGCCTCGGTCAACGAGACGCTGGACGAGCAGTTCGCGGGCGACCTCTCGATCCTCAACAAGGACGGCTTCTCGCCGATCCCGTCCGGCATCGCGGACGAGGTCGCGGACGTCGAGGGCGTGGAGGTCGTCGCCCCGATCGCCTCGGTGCCGGCGGAGATCGTGGGCATGGACGACGACCTGCTCCTCGCCGGGCTCGACGACTCCCTCCCCGGCGTCGCGAACCTCGATTGGGCCGACGGCTCCGACGAAACGCTGGCGGGGCTGGGCGATGACGGAGCGCTGGTGGAGGCCGGTTGGGGCGAGGACAACGGCGTCGAGGTCGGCGACGAGCTCACCGTGACCGGCCCGAGCGGCGACCAGCTCGAGGTGACGGTCGAGGGCAGCCTCCGGGACTCGGCCGGCCTGTTCGTGCAGACGATCGCGGTGTCGCGGGACGCGGTCAGGTCGCAGTTCGGCGTGAGCGACGACTTCATGGTGTTCGTCGGCTTCGCCCCCGGAGCCGACGCGGACGCGACGCGCGAGGGGGTCGACGCCTTCCTGGAAGAGCGGTTCCCCAACGCCGAAGCGCGCGACCAGGAGGAGCTGAAGGCGGACCAGTCCCAGCAGATCGACCAGCTCGTGACCCTGATCTACGTGCTCCTCGGCCTGGCCGTGATCGTCTCCGTGTTCGGGGTCGTCAATACGCTGGCGCTGACGATCCTGGAGCGCACGCGCGAGCTCGGGATGCTGCGCGCGATCGGCACCTCGCGCAGCCAGGTGCGGCGCATGGTCCGGTACGAGTCGGTGATCAACGCGCTGCTCGGGACGGTCGTCGGCGCCGTGATCGGCGTCCTCCTGGCTTCCGCGGCGGTCGAGGCCTTGAAGGACGAGGGACTGATCCTCTCGATCCCGCTGGCGCTCCCGATCGTCGTCCTCGTCGCTGCGATCGTGCTCGGGGTGCTCGCCGCAATCGGGCCGGCGCGTCGCGCGTCGCGCCTCGACGTGATCGAGTCGCTTCAGTACGAGTAGCGACCGCCGGCCTTCGCCCAGGCGGTCAGGTGGTCGACATCGCAGAAGTGGTCGGCGATCCTGTGCTCGCCGCGATGACGGACCAGGTCGACCCGGACGTCGCCGAGCTCGGCGTCGCAATGGGAGCAACGGAAGTTCCCGGCGAGTTGGGGCGGCTCCGCCCCCGCGCCCCAGTGCGCGCCCTGGATCGACCACGGAATGACGTGCTCGAGACGACAGAACACCGCGCTGCGCTCTCCGGCCGGCTCGTAGGCGCGAAAGCCGTCCCCCGCCTCGACGGCAGCCCCGCACCAGTCGCATCTCTCGGACATCAGCGGGGATAGATTGCGGCCATGGCAACGATAAGGGTAGTCGCGCTCGACGGTGACGAGACCGGGCAGGAGCTGCTCGAGCAGTCGCTGCGCGTGCTCGATCCGGACCTCCTCGGGATCGAGGTCGAGGTCGAGCGCTTCGACCTGTCGCTGGAGAGCCGGCGCGAGACGAAGAACCAGGTCTGCGCCGAGGCGGCCGAGCGGATACGGGAGACCGGACTGGGCCTGAAGGCGGCCACGATCACGCCCGAGGGGGCCGACGACGTCGGCAGCCCGAACCGGATCCTCCGCGAGGCCATCGACGGCACGGTGATCGTCCGCACCGGGCGCCGGATCCCCGGCGTGACGCCGGTGGCGGGCATCCACCACCCCATCTCGGTCTGCCGGATGGCGGTCGGGGACGCCTACGGAGCCGAGCAGTGGCGCGAGGCGGACGGCGACGACGAGCTGGCCAAGCGCACCGAGGTGATCCGGCGCTCCAACTGCAGGGCGGTCGCCGAGTTCGCGTTCCGCGAGGCGCAGCGCCTCGACGGGCGGGTCTACGGCGGGCCCAAGTGGACGGTGAGCCCGGTGTACGAGGGAATGCTGAAGGAGGAGATGGACGCGGCGGCGGAGCGGCACCCGGGCTGTCCGTATCAGCCGGTGCTGATCGACGCGACGCTCGCCGGCCTGGTGTCAGGCGCCGCGACCGAGCCGCTCGTGATCCCGTGCCTGAACCGCGACGGCGACCTGCTCTCCGACCTCGTGCTCCCCCTCTTCGGCTCGATCGCCGGCGCCGAATCGGTCCTGCTCGGCCTCGACCGCGAGCTGCGCACGACGGCCGCCATGGCCGAGGCGCCGCACGGGACGGCGCCGGCGCTTCTTCGGCAAGGACATCGCGAACCCGATGGCGATGATCCTGGCCGTCGCGGCGCTGCTCCACTACGCCGGCGACACGACGGCGCGGGGCGACGATGCCTCGGACGCCGCCGACAAGGGCGCCGAGACGGCGTCCCGCGCCGTGTACGAGTCGGTCCTCGAGACCGTGGCCGCCGGGACCCGGACTCCGGACCTGGGCGGGCATGCCGGGAACGACCGAATTCACCGATGCCGTGATCGAGGCGATTCGGCGGAAGCTGGAGGGCTGGGCGAGCCTGGGCGCCGGAGGGTAGAAATTCCCCACACGTCCGAGCGAGCCGCATAGGATCCGGATCGGTATGGAGGCTGCGGAGATCACCGGCGCGCCTCGCACGGGACTGGCGTCGGTGCGAGAGTGGATGAGCGAGAACCCGGCCTGGGTCGCCCTTATCGTCCTCGCGTTGATCGCTCTGGCCCTGATCATCGGCGAGGGCCTGCAGGAATTCGCGCAGCGGTCGGTCAACGGGATCGTCTCCGGCTCCTACTTCGCGCTGGGCGCGATCGGCCTGACGCTGGTCTACGGGATCCTCAAGCTCGTCAACTTCGCCCAGGGCGACATGCTGACCTTCGGCGCGTACATCGCCTTCGTGTTCGACGCTACGCTCGACACGCCCCTCGCGGTCGCGCTGGTCGCGGGAGTGCTGGCGACGGCAGCGCTCGGCGTTGCCCAGGAGCTGGCGATGTGGCGGCCGATGCGGGCGAAGAAGGCCGGGATGCTCCAGCTCCTCCTCATGTCGCTCGGCCTGGCGTTCGTGCTGCGCTACGTGATCCAGTTCATCTGGGGCACTGAGCCACGCTCGCTCGACGCCGACGTGACGTCGTCGATCTCGTTCCTCGGCCTGAGCATCGGCGAGACCGAGCTGATCGTTGTGATCATCTCGTTCGTCGTCCTCGCTGCGGTCGCGACGATGCTGCGGGTCACCTCGCTCGGCCGCCAGATGCGGGCGCTCGCCGACAACTTCGACCTGGCGGAGACCACCGGGATCGACACCGGGCAGGTGGTCCTCAAGACGTGGCTCTTGGCCGGTGGTCTCGCGGGGCTCGCCGGCGTCCTGGTCGTCGCATCGACGGGCAGCCTTACGCCCAACACCGGGTTCTACCTGCTCCTGCCGTTGTTCGCGGCGGTGGTCCTCGGCGGTATCGGCAACGCCTACGGTGCGCTTGCGGGCGGCCTGGTTATCGGCCTCACCCAGGAGTGGTCGACGCTGGTCGTCGAGTCGCAGTGGAAGGTGGCGGTCAGCTTCCTCGTCTTGATCATCGTCCTCATCGTGCGCCCGCAGGGCATCTTTGGACGGGAGCGCACGCTGTGATCGAGCTCCCCGTTGCGGTCACCTTCGACTTCCTCACGGCCTGGGACTTCTGGATTGCCGTCGGCATCCTCGCCGGAATCTACGGCATCTTCGCGCTTGGCCTTCAGCTCAACGTGGGCTACACGGGCGTCCTCAACTTCGGTCAGGCGGGCTTCATGGCGATCGGCGCCTACGCGGCGATCATCTTCGTAGTCGAGCTCGGCTGGAGCTATTGGCTCGCGCTGCCCGCCTCCGCCCTGCTCACGATCATCGTCGGCCTGCTCATCGGGCTCCCGTCGTTGCGCCTGCGAGCCGACTACTTCGCAATCGCGACGATCGCGTTCTCGGAGATCGTGCGCGACGTGGCGCAGAATGCGCGCGACCTGACCGGGGGCAACCAGGGAACCATCAACCTCGAGCTCGAAAACGACCGATTCTTCACCGATCCGTGGTTCACGGTGTCCGACTGGATCCAGGAGAACCTGCTCGACCCGATCGGGCTCTCCGGCCAGGAGTTCGGCGACCTGCCGCTGTTCCTCGTGGTTTGGGTGACTCTCGGGCTGCTTGCCCTGGGCCTCCACTTCCTGGTCCGCTCGCCGTGGGGGCGGGTCCTGAGGGCGGTCAGGGAGGACGAGGACGCGGCGCGTGCGCTCGGCAAGAACGCGTTCTCGTACAAGCTGCAGTCGCTGGCCGTCGCGGCGGTGCTCGGTGCGATCTCGGGGTGGTTCCTCGCCTTCAACCTCGAATCGGTCTCGCAGGTGGCGTTCGAGCCGCTCTACACCTTCCTCGGCTTCGGTGCCCTGGTCCTGGGCGGTCTCGCGAGCTTCGGCGGTGTCCTGGTCGGCTCGGTCCTGCTCTGGACCCTGCTCGAGGGGTTTCGCTTCCTCGACCTGCCGCTCGCGGCCGACAAGGTCTCCGCGCTGCGCTTCATCATCGTCGGCGTGATCCTCATCCTCCTGATGGCGTTCCGCCCACAGGGCATTTTCGGCAAGCGGGAGGAGATGGTGCTCGGTGAATGACGCCGCCCCGATCTTCCGCGCGGAGCGTGTTGTCAAGCGCTTCGGCGGGATCCGTGCGGTCAACGGGGCGACGATGGATGTCCGCGAGGGCTCGATCACCGCCCTGATCGGCCCCAACGGGGCGGGCAAGACCACGTTCTTCAACGTCATCACGGGCTTCTACAAGCCGGACGGTGGCTCGGCCACGTTCGACGGGAAGCCGACCCTGGGCCACCCTCCCTACGCGATCGCACGGTTGGGGATGGTGCGTACCTTCCAGATCACCAAGGCGCTGGCTGCGATGCCGGTAATCGACAACATGATGCTCGCGGCGCCGGGCCAACCAGGCGAATCCCTGTTCGGCACGGTCTTTAGGCAGCCGGCGAACCGCAGCAGCGAGCGCGCAGTGCGAAATCAGGCGGGCGAGCTGCTCGAGATGTTCAACCTCCAGGAGCTCGCCGACAGCTACGCCGGGACGCTTTCGGGCGGCCAGCGCAAGCTGCTGGAGCTGGCGCGGGCGCTGATGACCAAGCCGCGGTTCCTGCTGCTCGACGAACCGATGGCCGGGATCAACCCCACGCTCGGCAGGCGCCTGCTCGAGCACATGGAGCGGCTGCGGACCGAGGACGGCGTCACGTTCCTGTTCGTCGAGCACGACATGGATGTCGTCATGAACCACTCCGACCGGGTCATCGTGATGGCCGAGGGCCGCGTGATCGCGGAGGGCGAGCCTCACGAGGTGCGGTCCAACCAGGCTGTGATCGACGCCTACCTGGGCGCCGGCGTCCCAGCCGAGGCGAATGGCGATGGCTGACCCGGTCCTGAAGGTCACCGGGCTCGTCGCCGGCTACACGCCGGAGGTCGACATCCTCAACGGGGTAGAAATCGACGTCAACCCGAACGAGATCGTGACGATCGTGGGACCGAACGGCGCAGGCAAGTCCACCCTGATGAAGTCGATCTTCGGCCTGGTGCGGCCACGGGAGGGCTCG
This sequence comes from uncultured bacterium, assembly GCA_963734015.1. Lineage (GTDB taxonomy): Bacteria > Actinomycetota > Thermoleophilia > Solirubrobacterales > 70-9 > JALZKA01. Next base: position 175,417 of record CAVTFG010000016.1, read on the forward strand.
ATCAAGCTGCACGGCGGCGAGATCACCGGCGAGATGCCGCATGCGGTCACCCGCAAGGGCGTGAGCTACGTGCCGCAGCTCGACAACGTCTTCCCCAACCTGACGGTTCAGGAGAACCTCGAGCTGGGCGCGATCGCCGGCGGCGCGGGCTCAGTTGACGAGCGCATGGAGCACATCTTCAGCCTGTTCCCGCGCCTCGAGGAACGCCGCAAGCAGGCGGCCGGGACGATGTCGGGCGGCGAGCGCCAGATGGTCGCGATGGGACGCACGCTGATGCCCGACCCCGAGATCCTGCTGCTCGACGAGCCGTCGGCCGGCCTCGCGCCTGCGTTCGTCGATGCGATCTTCGAGAAGGTGCTCGAGATCAACGCCTCCGGCGTGACGATCCTGATGGTCGAGCAGAACGCGAGGCGGGCACTGGCGATGTCCCACCGCGGCTACGTGCTCGACCTGGGCACGAACCGTTTCACCGGACCCGGGCCGGAGCTGATTGCCGACCCCAAGGTGGCCGACTTGTACCTGGGCGGCGGCAAGGGCCGGGTCGACGCCGCGGAGTCGCCCACCTCCGGCCCCCAGGCCTGAAATGCGAAGGACCCCCGGCCTCGCTGGCCGGGAGCCCTTCAGCGTGCTTAGGAACTGCGACTAGCCGCTCGACTCGGCGGACTTCTCCACCTTTCCGGTGACCTCGAACTTGCCCTGGTCGTCGTAGGCATAGAGGTCGTAGAACCCGATCAGCGGGTCCCCGTTGTCGTCCAGGTCGAGCGGTCCGGAGACACCCTCGAAGTCGATGTCCTCGCCGGCCTGGAGGGCGGCGATCGCATCGGCCATCTCGGTGTAGTCGTACTGGTCGCCCGGTGCGCTGGCGACCGCCTGGATCTGCTCGGCCATCGCCGGCCCCTCGGTCGACCCCGCAGCCACCGCCGACAGGACGCAGAGCGACACGGCGTCGAAGTTCTGCGCGTCGAACGTGCCGCGGGCCTTCTCGCCCGGCGCCGACTTGTACAGCTTGTCGAACGCCTCGGCGGCGGGACTGACCTCCTCCGGCCCCGATGGGCGCGAACCCTTGGCGTTGGCCAGCGTGTCGGGCGGGACCGAGGTCGACCCCACTCCATCCTCGAACGCGAGGCCGTCGGCCGTCCAGAGGTTGGCCGGGTCGAAATCGCCGGTCCGCGTCAGCGCGGGACCGACCTCGTTGTACGGCTCCTCGAAATCGATGATCACGAAGAGATCCGGGTTGTCGGCGACGATCTCGCTCGCCTCGGAGTTGTACGTGGACAGCTCCACGTCGTAGAGGATCGGCTCACCGGTGGTGGTGCCGCCCTTGGCCTCCCAGGCCTCCGTGAACGAGTTCGCGATGCCCTCGCCGTACGCATCGTTTCGGGCCGCGACGGACACGACTGCGTCGGTTCCGCCCGACTCCTCCTCGATCGCATCGGCCAGGACCGCGCCCTGGATCGCGTCGGACGGCGCCGTCCTGAAGACGAAGCCGTTGTCGGGGAGCTCGGTGATCTCCGGGCTGGTCGAGGACGGCGAGATCAACGGGATCTCGTCACGCGCCGCGACCGAGCGCCCGACCGGGACCGTCTCGTCCGAGGCCCATGGTCCGACTAGGCAGTTCGCCCCTTCCGAGATGAGCTGCTCCGCCGCCGTTTGAGCTGTGGTGGCCTTGGTCTCCGTGTCCGCGCTCGCCAGGTCGGCCAGCGTGATGTCGGTCCCCTCGAGCGCCGCCTGCGCCTCCTGGTTCGCCAGGTCGGCGGCCTTCTCACCGGCCGGCCCGAACGGGCTCAGGGCTCCGGTCAGCGGCACCAGCGCGCCAACTTGCAGGTCGAAGCTGGCGCTGGACACGTCTTCGCCGCCACCGCCATCATCGTCATCATCATCACCGCACGCAGCAATTCCCAGCGACGCGAGCGCCGCAACCGCCAGTGCGAGCAGGACGAGCTTAAGCCTCTGCATACACTCTCCTCTCTCTGAGTTCACGGGTTCGTTTCCCGTGCTTTGAATTCCTATCAGGGCCGCGCGCGCAAGGTCAATGTGCGCGCCCCTCCCTTAAAGGGAAATCTATGTCACCTGACCGGATGGCTCCTCCCCGGGCAGGCCGACCCGGCGCCACTCGACGATCTTGGAGCCCTCGATCACGAACGAGGTCTGCGCCGTTTCGCCCGTGCCGTCGCCGCACCGGCCGGCTCCGGGCCGCTCGATCAGCCGGAAGGTGGCGGTGGTGAACTCCCCCTGGGACTCGGCGCCGATCAGCTCGGCGCCGCACGGCAACGAGGCGTTGAAGCGGAGGGCGTCGTTCTCATCCTCGATTTCGATGAGGATCCCGTTCTCGGCCACGCTGGGGATCGCGAAGAGCTCGGCCGCGCCCTCGACGTCGCCGCTCGCGAGCGTCTTGGCCCATTCGTCGATCACCCGGACGTCGGCGGGATCGGCGTCACCCGCGATCTCGGCGGGCGCCTCGTCCGGCTCCGCCGGCTCGTCATCCCCACCACCGCACGCCGTGAGCAACACTCCGGCCGCCAGCAGCGCAATCACCAAAGCGCGAAAAGCCACCCTCGCAGTATCCCCGAAGTCCCCTTGACCTCTATGCGAACATATGTTCGTAGTGATCGCTTGCGTGCTCATCCCCCGCTTTGGCCTGGTCGCCGCGGCGGCCGGGCGGCGCGAGCTGCTCGCCCGCCCCGTTGCGCTGGCGCCCGAGCCGGGTGGGCCGCAGGTCGTGGGCGAGGTCTCGGGTGCGGCGGAGGCGTTCGGGATCACCGAGGGGATGCGGATGGCGGAGGCGCTCGGCCGCTGCCCCGCGCTGGCGCTGATCCCGCCCGACCCGGCGCGCGCCGAGGAGGCCTGGGAGGCGCGGCTGGCCCGAGTCGAGGCGATCGGGGCGGCGGTGGAGTCCCGGCATCCCGGCGAGCTGTTCTTCGGCCTCGACGGCCTGCGCGGCCTGCTGGGCCGACCCGAGCGGGCGCTGGAGCGGGCGCGGCGAGTCGTCGGCCGCGGCGCCCGGCTCGGCGCGGGCCCGACCCGGCTCTGCGCGCTGGCGGCGGCGCTGCGCTCACGCCCGCGAACAGGTGATGTCGTGGTGCCCAAGCGTGCGGCGAGGTCGTTCCTGGAGCCGCTGCCGATCGGGATCCTTCGCGACCGTCTGGGCGACGAGTGGCTGGGAGTGCACCTCGTCGACACCCTGGAGCGGCTGGGGGTCGCCACGCTGGGCGAGCTGGCGGCGTTGCCCGACTCCGCCGTGGCCGACCGGTTCGGCGCGGCGGGCATGAGGGCGCTCGCGATGGCGCGCGGCCGGGAAGAGCCACTGCGCCCGCGCCCGCCCCGCGAGGAGCTTCGCGAGGAGCTCGAGTTGCCGGACGCCGCCACCGGCGGTCAGCTCGAACGCGCGCTGGAGCTGCTGGTCGACCGGTTGCTGGCGAGCCCCCTGCGCCGTGGTCGCAGCTTCCGGCGCCTGCGCCTGGAGGCGCGCCTGGCCGGCGGCGGGGGCTGGCGGATCGAGGCCGTCCTGAGGAGCGCGACCTCGAGCCGGGAGCGGCTGCTCCTGGCCCTGCGCCCGAAGCTCTCGGCGCTGCCGGCGCCCGCCTCGCACCTGGCGCTGCGCGGGCTCGAGCTGGGCGACGGCAGCCCATACCAGCCGGCGCTCACCAGCGACGAGCACGAGCGCCGCCGCGGCCTGATCGCCGAAGCGGTTCGTCACGCCCGCGCGGCAGCGGGACGCGGCGCGGTGCTGCGGGTGCTGGAGGTGGACGCAGGCTCGAGCGTGCCGGAGCGGCGGGCGACGCTGACTCCCTTCCCGGAAGACCGATGAACGCGGGGGTCCTGTACACCCCCCTTCCCGCGCGCGTGGACGCCGACGGCGACGGGCGGCCGCGCGGGGTGGCCGGGGTCGCCGTCGAGGCGGTGCGGGAGGAGTGGCTGGTCGAGGATCGCTGGTGGTCCGAGCGACCGATCGCCCGGCACTATTTCGAGCTGGCGCTGGCCGACGGCCGCTGCGAGGTCGTCTTCCGCGAGCGCGATCGCTGGTTCTCGCAGAGAGCATGAGCTCCGTTCCCTACGTCGAGCTCCATTGCCACTCCGGCTTCTCGTTCCTGGACGGCGCCTCGCACCCGGACGAGCTCGCCACGGCAGCGGCGGCCCAGGGCCATCCCGCGCTGGCAATCACCGACCACGACGGCGTCTGGGGAGCAATGGAGTTCGCCCAGGCCGCCGAGCCGCTGGGCGTCCGCCCGATAGTGGGGGCCGAGGTGACGACCCGCAAGTTGGATCGTGATTTTCACCTCACCCTGCTGGTGGAGTCGGCGGCCGGCTGGCGGAACCTCTGCCTCCTTCTCACCGAGGCACACGCGGGCACCAGACCCGCGCCGGGGCGCGACGCCCTCCCCCCCGTGCTGCCGCTGGAATCGCTCGAGCGGCATGCGGAGGGGCTCGTCTGCCTCTCCGGCTGCGCGCGCGACGGGGCGCTGGCGGGAGCCTTCGCCCGCGCGGGCGGGCCGCCGAAGGGGTCGGACGCTCGATGGACGGAGGCCCTCGGGCGCAGGCTCCTGGGCGCCTTCGGGCCGGATCGCTTCCGGGTCGAGTTGCAGCGGCCCTACTGGCGCCGCGACCTGGCGCGCAACCGCTGGCTTGCCGGGCTTGCGAAGAGGCTCGGGGTGCCGTGCGTCGCGACCGGGAACGTCCACGCCCACGATCCCGCGCGCGCCTTCCTGCAGGACGCCCTGGCGGCGATCAGGCTGGGTGCCTCGCTGGACGAGACCGAGGCGCTGCGCCGCGGCAACCGGCGGGCGGTGCTGGCTCCTCCAGCCGAGATGGCTGCCCGCTTCGCGGAGCATCCGGACGCGGTGGCAGAGACGATGCGGCTGGCCGAGCGGCTGGAGTTCGACCTCGCGCGGGATCACGGCTATCGCTATCCGGGCGCCGAGGACCCCGGCGCGGACCGCAAGCTCGCCGAGCTCTGCAACGCGCGCTTCGAGGGCCGCTATGCCGGCACCCCGGAACTGGCGGAGGCGCGGCGGCGGCTGGAGGAGGAACTGCGGGTGATCCGCAAGCTCGGGCTCTCCGGGTTCTTCATCCTGCACGCCGACCTGCTCGAGCTCGCGCGCGAGGTGGCGTGCGAGGTGCGCGGCCCCTCCTCGGCGCGATCGGTGCTCCCCCCAGGGCGAGGTCGCGGCTCCAGCGTCAGCTCGGTCGTCTGCTACCTGACCGGGCTCTCCCACGTGGACCCGGTCCGATCGGGCCTGTTCCTCGGCCGGTTCCTGAACGACGAGATCGCCGAGGCGCCCGACATCGACCTGGACTTCCCGCGCGACATCCGCGAGCAGCTCATCCCCCGCATCCACGAGCGCTACGGGCACGAGCGCTCCGCCCTTGTCGCGGCCTTTCCCACGTTCCGCGTGCGCGGCGCGGTCCGCGACCTCGGGAAGGCGCTGGGACTGCCCCCCACCGAGATCGAGCGGGTGGCGGGCGCGGTCGATGCCTGGGCCGGCGAGGGCTTCGAAGAGGACGTGGCGATGGCGATCGGCGAGCGGCGCGCGAAGGCGCCGCGCTGGCGGGCGCTGGCCCGGCTGGTGCGCGACGCGTGGGGGTTGCCCCGCCATCCCTCCCAGCACCCGGGCGGAATGGTCCTCTCCACCTCTCCGCTGACCGAGCTCTGCCCCGTCGTGCCGGCGGCGATGGAGGGGCGGCAGATCGTGCAGTGGGACAAGGACTCGTGTGCCGACGCCGGGTTCCTCAAGATCGACCTGCTCGGCCTGGGGATGCTCTCGGCGGTCGAGCGGTGCGTCGACGCGGTCGCACGCACGCGGGACGAGCGGCTGGACCTCTCCCGCATCCCACTCGACGACCCCGAGGTCTACGGCGCGATTCGCCGCGCGGAGACGACCGGCGTGTTCCAGATCGAGAGCAGGGCGCAGATGCAGATGCTGCCGCGCAGCCTGCCCGAGAACCTGGATGACCTGACCGTGCAGGTTGCGCTGGTCAGGCCCGGGCCGATCCAGGGCGGTGCCGTCCATCCCTACCTGGAGCGCCGGCGGCGGCTGCGGGAGAACCCGGAATACGAGATCCCATATGAGCATCCGGTGCTGGAGCCGATCCTGAGCGACACGCTGGGCGCAATCGTCTTCCAGGACCAGGTGATCCAGGTTGCGATGGCGCTCGCCGGGTTCGGGGCCGGTGAGGCCGAGGGCCTACGCCGGGCGATGAGCCGCAAACGGTCCTCCGACGCGATCAACGCCTACCGCGAGCGATTCCTGGACGGCGCGGTCGCCAGGGGAGTCGCGCGGGAGGTCGCCGAGCGGGTCTTCGAGCAGATCCGGGGATTCTCCGGCTTCGGCTTCCCGAAATCGCATGCCGCCGCGTTCGGCCTGCTCGCCTACCAATCCACCTGGCTGCGGGTGCATCGCGGGCCGGAGTTCCTGTGCGCGCTCCTCAACGAGCAGCCGATGGGGTTCTATCCACCTGACGCGCTGGTCCACGAGGCGCAGCGACGCGAGATCGAGGTGCGGGGGCCGGACGTGAACGCGAGCGGGGTCGAGTGCTCGGTCGAGCCCGATCTGGGCGTGCGGATCGGGCTCGGCTACGTGACCGGCCTGCGCTCGGACGACGCGAGCGCGATCGTGACCGAGCGCGGCCACAGCGGCCGCTACGGCGGGCTCGGCCAGTTGGCATCGAGAGCGGGCGTGCACCGCGATGCGCTCGAACGCCTGGCCTGGGCAGGGGCGTGCGAGTCGATCGGCGTTCGTGGCGTGCCGGCAGAGGGTAGGCGCCAGGCCCTCTGGCGGCTCGGGGTGGCCGGGGAGGTCGGCCCCGGGGGGCAGCTCTCGCTACCCCTCGATCTGCCCGAGGCGCCCGAGCTGGCGAAGCTGAGCGAGTGGGAGCTGGCGGTGGCGGACTACGGCTCCACCGGGATGACGCTCGGCGCGCATCCGCTGGCCCTGATGCGTCCCGGACTGGACGAGCTGGCCACCAGCGGGGACGTCGCGCAGCTGCCGAACGGGACCGTCCTGGAGGTCGCCGGGATCGTGGTCGCCCGGCAGCGGCCCGCCACCGCGCGCGGGGTCGTGTTCATGTTGCTCGAGGACGAGTTCGG
>CAVTFG010000016.1:187500-252543 GCA_963734015.1 uncultured bacterium
ACTAAATGCTGGCAACATAGGACAGGGGTTGCGCTCGTTGCGGGACTTAACCCAACATCTCACGACACGAGCTGACGACAGCCATGCACCACCTGTGATGGCGTCCCGAAGGAAAGGTGTGTTTCCACACCGGTCACCAACATGTCAAGCCCAGGTAAGGTTCTTCGCGTTGCGTCGAATTAAACCACATGCTCCGCTGCTTGTGCGGGTCCCCGTCAATTCCTTTGAGTTTTAGCCTTGCGGCCGTACTCCCCAGGCGGGGCACTTAATGCGTTAGCGTCGGCACGGGAGGAGTCGACACCTCCCACACCTAGTGCCCATCGTTTACGGCGTGGACTACCAGGGTATCTAATCCTGTTCGCTCCCCACGCTTTCGCGCCTTAGCGTCAGTACCGTCCCAGCGAGCTGCCTTCGCTATGGGTATTCCTCCTGATATCTGCGCATTCCACCGCTACACCAGGAATTCTACTCGCCTCTTCCGGACTCGAGCCCGGCAGTATCCATCGGCTTTCAAAGGTTGAGCCTTTGACTTTTACAACGGACTTACCGGGCCGCCTACGCGCGCTTTACGCCCAATGATTCCGGACAACGCTAGCCCCCTACGTATTACCGCGGCTGCTGGCACGTAGTTAGCCGGGGCTTCTTGTGGAGGTACCGTCAGTCCGGACAGCTATTCACTGCCGAACCTTCGTCCCTCCTGAAAGGGGTTTACAACCCGAAGGCCTTCTTCCCCCACGCGGCGTTGCTGCGTCACGCTTTCGCGCATTGCGCAAGATTCCCCACTGCTGCCTCCCGTAGGAGTCTGGGCCGTGTCTCAGTCCCAGTGTGGCTGATCGTCCTCTCAGACCAGCTACCCATCGCGGCCTTGGTGAGCCGTTACCTCACCAACTAGCTAATGGGCCGCGGGCCGCTCCCGATACGGAGGCCGAAGCTTCCTTTACGCGCCGGACTGATGTCCGGCGAGCACATCCGGTATTAGCCCGAGTTTCCTCGGGTTGTCCCGGTTATCGGGGCACGTTACCCACGTGTTACTCACCCGTTCGCTGCTTTGCCCCAGGGCAAGCCCTGGTTCGTCGCTCAACTTGCATGTGTTAGGCACGCCGCCAGCGTTCGTCCTGAGCCAGGATCAAACTCTCCATGAAAAACTCTGAAAAGAGTTTCGAACTGAAGAGTCGTCATGCGTTTCGCGCCGCCGAGGTACACGATGGCGGCACGCATGACGGGGTCTGATTCAGTCTGCCGGCTGCATGAGCCGGCAGGTCGAACCTGGACACGACGGGATTGGACATCCCGTCGCGCGCTGCTCAGTTTTCAAACACCGCTGCCGCGGGGCGCCGAGGGATTCTCCGCGCCGGGCGGGCCGCTTCAAGAGCGACCATCGAGTATATCGATGACGCGTGGGTGGGCACAAGGCCTCCCCACACGCGGACGCGGCAGTGTAGCGGAGCGCCCGAGAGACATCCGGCGCGTTCTCAGGCGACGCGGACGAAGCGGCGCTTGCCGAGCTGCAGCACCTTGCCGCTCAGCTCGGACGCTGGCACGTCGAGGACGTCGGCCGTCAGGGCCTGCCCATCCAGCCGGACCCCGCCCTGGCTCAGGAGCCGCCGCGCCTCGCTGCTCGAGATCTCGAAGCTCGAGGCCAAAAGCGCCGGCAGGTGCACCGTCTCGCCGTCCGCGAGGGTCACCGTCGGCATGTCGGCGGGGACCTCCCCCCGCTTGTGGATCGCGTCGAAGCGCGCCTCCGCGGACTCCGCCGCGTCGCCGCCGTGGAATCGCGCGACGAGCTCACGCCCGAGCGCCCGCTTCGCCTCGCTCGGATGCGCCGACGGATCGGGTTCCCGGCCCAGGAGCAGCAGGTAGTAGTCGGCCATCAGCTCGTCCGGAATGCTCATCAGCCGGCCGAACATCTCCTCCGGTTCATCCGTGACGCCGACGTAGTTGTCGTAAGTCTTCGACATCTTCCGCACCCCGTCGGTCCCGACCAGGAGCGGCATCGTCAGGATCGATTGCGGGGACTGCCCGTAGGACTCCTGCACGTCACGGCCGAACAGGAGGTTGAACCTCTGGTCGGCCCCGCCGAGCTCGACATCGGCCTCGACCGCGACCGAGTCGTAGCCCTGGAGCACGGGGTAGAGCAGCTCCAGCGACGAGATTCCCTGGTTCCGCTCCATCCGCCGCTGGAAGTCGTCCCGCTCGAGCAGGCGCGCGACCGTGAAGCGGCGAATGAGGTCGAACAGCTCGGCGCTGGGCATTCCCAGCCATTCGCTGTTGTGCCGGATCTCCGTGCGTTCTCGATCGAGCACCTTGAAGGCCTGCTCCTGATACGTCTGCGCGTTGTCGGCGATCTGCTCCGGGCTCAGCACCGGCCGCCCCTCGTCGCGGCCGCTGGGGTCGCCAACCCGGCTGGTGTAGTCCCCGACGATCAGCACCACGACGTGCCCGAGATCCTGGAAGTCGCGCAGCTTCTGGAGCACCACGCAGTGCCCGAGGTGAATGTCCGCGCTGGTCGGATCCATCCCGAACTTCACGCGCAGCTCGTTTCCCTCCTCGAGCTGCTCGGCAAGACGCCCGGCGGGCAGCGCGTCGACCGAGCCGGCGAGCAGCCGCTCGAGGCCTGAGCCGTCGCCGGAACCGCCTGAAGCCATCCGCTCGAATGCTAGCCTCGACCGAGCCGTCAGCGGCCTCCTCCCCCCTTCGCCGCCTCGCCGATGGGAATCAAGGACACACTCAAGAAGCGCCGAACCGAGCGCCTGGAGAAGCGCGCCGAGCGCGCCAATGGCCGCGAGCGCGCCCGAGCGCGCCCGAGCGCGCATCGATGCGCGAACGAACGGCGACGGCGACGGCGCCAAACCGGTCGATAGCGGCGACGGTGGCGGCAACGGCGATGATCCGCGCGGGCGCCTGACGGTCATCCCCGGCGGAGACGACGGCGAGGAGCCGCGCAGCAAGCCCCGGCTGAAGAAGCTGCGCGCCCTGCTGGTCATCATGGGCCTCGGCGTCCTGGCGCTGGTCTCGTGGATCTTCGGGATCATGATGGCGGTCGCGCAGGACCTGCCGAAGCTCGAGAACCGTGCCCAGTACGAGCGGGCCGAGAACTCGGTCGTCTACGACCGAGACGGCAACCGCCTCGCCACCCTCACCAACAACGAGGGCCGGATCCTGGTCGAGTCCGACGAGATCGCTCCCGTGATGAAGGAGGCGGTCGTGGCGATCGAGGACCAGCGCTTCTACGACCACCGGGGCGTCGACTTCCAGGGCATCGCCCGCGCGCTCTACCAGGACGTCCTCGCCGGCTCGGCCGAGCAGGGAGCATCGACCATCACGCAGCAGTTCGTGAAGAACGCGCTCGCGGCGCAGGACAGCCGGACGATCTTCCAGAAGCTCCGCGAGGCGGCCCTCGCCTACCAGCTCGAGCGGAACTGGTCCAAGGACAAGATCATCACCGAGTACCTGAACTCGATCTACTTCGGGGAGGGCGCATACGGCATCGAGGCAGCGGCGCGGACCTTCTTCGGCTACGCGCACGAGGGCTGCGGGCAGGAGGGGCAGCCCACGTGCGCGTCCGAGCTGCTCCCCTACGAGGCCGCGCTCCTCGCCGGCATCATCGCCTCGCCGGACGTCTACTCGCCCCGGGCGAACCCGGAGAACGCCGAGGCGCGGCGGAACCTCGTGCTCCAGAACATGGCGAGCCTGGGTTTCATCACCGACGAGGAGTACGCCGGCTATTCGAACCACACTCTCCCCCGCTCGTACGCGATCCAGCCGCCGGCCGACGACTCAACGGCCCCCTACTTCACTTCCTGGCTGCGCCAGCAGCTGGTCGACAAGTACGGCGCCGGCGAGGCCTTCGGCGGCGGCCTGGAGATCAAGTCGACGCTGGACCTGGATCTACAGGAACAGGTCGAGTCGATCGCCTCGAGCACCGTGGGCGGCGTCGGCCTCGACTCGTCCGTGGTCGTCCTCGACAACGAGACCGCGGGCGTCCTGGCCATGGTCGGCGGGTACGACTACGAGGAGTCCGCCTTCAACCTGGCCACGAACGGGCTGCGCCAACCCGGCTCTGCCTTCAAGCCGTTCACGCTCGTGACCGCACTGGAACAGGGGCACTCCACCAGCGAGGTCTACGCGTCGGCGCCCCAATCGCTCCCGTTCCGGGTGCGCGTCAGGGAGAAGGGCCGCACCGAGGTGGTGAACGAGCTCTTCGAGCCGGCCAACTACGAGGACTCCTACCTTGGCTCCGCCTCGCTCGCGACCGGGACGACCTACTCCGACAACTCGGTTTACGCCCAGGTCGGCATGCAGGTGGGGCCCGAGAGCATCGCCGAGACAGCCGCCAAGATGGGCATCAACACCGACCTCTCGACCGAGAACGAGTACGCGCCGGAGGGCAAGGACTTCGCGCCGTACAACCCGGCCCTGATCCTCGGCGGCCTGACGCAGGGCGTCACTCCGCTCGAGATGGCGCACGCCTACAACACGCTCGAGGAGGACGGCGACCGCATCACCGGCACGCTCGGCTCGTCTCGCAAGGGGCCAGTCGGGATCGCCGAGGTCCGCGAGGACGACGAGGACCCGAACACGATCGAGGGCGAGCCGGTCGAGGACAAGGACGGGAATGAGGGCATCAACGAGTCGATCCGCGACGAGGTGATCTCAGACGAAACCGCGGAGACCGCGACGACCACGCTCGCCACCGTGATCACCTCGGGGACCGGCGAGCGCGCCGCGACGAGCGAGACCAAATGGGGCAAGACGGGCACCACCGACAACAACGGCGACGCCTGGTTCTGCGGTGCCACGAACGACATCACCGCCTGCGTCTGGGTCGGCCACGCCGACACGAACCAGCCGATGCTGACCGAGTACGCGGGCGGCCCGGTCGACGGCGGCACCTACCCCGCGGAGATCTTCGCGGACGTGGTGAACGCCTATCTCGCCCTGGCCGAGGCCGAGGAGAGCGAGACTGACGACGACCCGGCCGCCATCGCGCCCACCGACACCGGGACGGTCGCGCCCGAGCCGGCGCCGGTCGAGCCGGCGCCGGTCGAGCCCGTCGAACCCACGGTCGAGGAGACGGTCCCCGAGCCCGAGCCCGAAGCACCGGCCCCCGAGGACGGCGGCGCCGTCAGCGCCGGCCGCAGGGACCAGCCCTAGGCGGCCTCGGCGCGAGCGGCGCCTGGGATCGGGCGTGACAGGTATGGGCTCCCCTCCGCGCAGTAGCGCCAGGGAAGCTCCTCCGCCCGCGTGATCCCGATTCGCGGCGCCACCCCCACCGTGGGGGCCGACCAGGTCCTGTCGGGAGCGTGAATCCGAAACGGCGGGGCGGAGAGCGAATGGCGGTTCAGCTCCAACCCCACGTCCAGCGCCTGCGTGAGCCGGCCGGGCCCGGCGCAAAGCAGCCGCTCCGCATCCAAGCCGCGGCGCGCCCGCATCACGTCCAGGCCCCACCGGGGCTCGACCGCCCGGATCAGTGCCGCCGCCGCGTCACCCTCGGGCTCCGCCACGGCGTTCAGCAGGCTGTGCACCCCATAGGAGAGGTAGACGTAGGCGTTCCCGGGCGAGCCGAACAGGGGTTCCGTGCGAGGCGTCAGCCCGACGTAGGCGTGGCACGCCGGCTCGTCGGCGCGATAGGCCTCGGTCTCGACGATCACGCCGCCGACCCCGTCGACGAGGAGCGCGCACCCGACCAGGTCGTGCGCGACGTCCAGCACCGAGCGCGAGAAGAACTCGAGTCCGAGTGGGCTCCCCGTTGGAGCCGGCGCGTCGGCGCTCATCCGGCGAGCTCCGCAAGGGCTGCGCGGGCCGCGGCAAGCTGCTCGGCCACCCGAGCGGACGCCGAGCCTCCGGCCGAGAGCTTCGACTCGATCCAGGCGTCGCTCGCCAGCACCTCGTAGTACTCGGCATCGAGCAGCTCGGAATGAGAACGGAGCTCGTCCTCGGTGAGCTCGGAGAGCGCGCGACCGCTCTGCAGCGCCTCGCGCACCAGACTGCCCACCACGCCGTGCGCCTCGCGGAACGGCATGCCCTTGCGGACCAACAGGTCCGCGACGTCCGTCGCGGCCAGGAATTCGTCCGCGGCGGCCGCGGCCAGGGCCGCGCGGTCGAACCGCGTTCCCGCGAGCATCCGATCGGCGGCCACCAGGCAGGTCTCGACGGTGTCCACGGCGTCGAACAGCGCCTCCTTGTCCTCCTGCAGGTCCTTCGAGTACGCCAGCGGCAGCGCGTGCAGCACACCGAGGAGCGTCTGCAGCGAAGCCGCGACCCGTGGCGCCTTTCCGCGCAGGAGCTCCGCCGCGTCGGGGTTCTTCTTCTGCGGCATGATGCTCGAGCCCGAGGAGAAATCGTCCGCAGGCTCTGAGAAGCCGAATTCCTGGCTTGACCAGAGCACGAGCTCGGACCCCAGCCGCGAGAGGTGCGACGCGCAGATCGCGGCCGCCGAGAGGTAGTCCAACACCGCGTCCCGGCTCGCCACCGCGTCGATCGAGTTCGGCGCCGGGCCCGTGAACCCCAGCTCCGCCGCCGTGCCCTCGCGGTCGAGCTCCCAGTTCAGTCCGGCGAGGGCGCCGGAGCCGAGTGGCATCTCGCCCGTCGCGGCGTCCCGAGCCGCGAGGAACCGGCGTGCGTCCCGGCGGAGCATCCAGAAGTAGGCGAGCAGGTGATGGCCCAGATAGACAGGCTGCGCGCGCTGCAGATGGGTATAGCCCGGCATCGGCCAGTCGGCGTGCTGCTCGGCGACGTCCGCGAGCGTCGACATCAGCGCGGTCAGCAGCCCGACGGCGCGCTCCGAGCGCTCGCGGACATACAGCGCCATGTCGGTCGCCACCTGGTCGTTCCGCGACCGGCCCGTGTGGAGCTTGCCGCCGACCGGACCGACGAGCTCCGTCAGGCGCCGCTCGATCGCCATGTGGATGTCCTCGTCCTCCGGATCGAACGGGAACTCGCCGCGCTCGAGCTCGTCCGCGACGCGACCGAGTCCGTCCCTCAGGGCCTCCAGCTCGTCCCGGTCGAGGACCCCCGCCCGCTCGAGCGCCCGGGCGTGGGCGAGCGAGCCGCGGATGTCCTGCGGCCAGAGGCGGCGGTCGAAGCCAAGCGACGCGTTGATGCGCCGGAAGAGCGGGTCCTGGGGCGTGTCGAAACGGGGCATGGCTACGCCCAGTCCCTCGATCCCAGTCCCTCGGAGAGCGCCTCGCAAACGCGGTCGATCTGACCCTCGTTCATGCCGGGGAAGAACGGCAGCGCCATCGATCGCTCGGCCACGGACTCCGCCACCGGGAACTCGCCGCCCTCGAAGTCGAACCGCTCGCGGTAGTGCGGCATCAGGTGGATGCAGGGCAGGTACGCCTTCGACGCGATCCCGCGCTGGTCGAGGTCGGCGATCACTGCCTCCCGGTCGGCAGCCTCCGGCAGCCGGATCGGATAGACGAACCACGAGCGCCGCTCGGAGCCGCGGTCGGCGCACGGAAGCACCAGGCCCTCGTCGGGCCCTTCACCCGCCGGCCGGCCGCCCAGCTCCCCGAGTGCGCCCGCGTAGAGCGGCTGGCGACCCGCGACCGCTCGGCCAGCAGCTCGTCGGCGCGCGCCACCTGCGCGACGCCCAGCGCTGCCTGCAGCTCCGAGAGCCGGTAGTTGAACCCGAGGCGGTCGTGGTCAAGCCATCCCATGTCCACGGCCCGGCCCTGGTTCCGCTCGCTGCGCAGCGTCGCGGCCTCCTCGGCCGAGCGCGGGACGATGATGCCGCCCTCGCCCGTCGTGAGCTGCTTGTTCGCGTAGAACGCGAACGTCGCGAGGTTGCCGCGCGCGCCGACGCGAACGCCCTCGGCGTCCACCGCGCCAAGCGCTTCGCACGAGTCCTCGAGGACGCCGAGCCCCCGTCCCTCCGCGAGCTTCTCGAACTGCGGCATCGCAGCGGGATAGCCAAAGATGTGCACGGGCAGGATGCCGGCCGTCCGCTCTCCCGCCGCCGCCTCCACCGCGTCCGGGTCGAGGTTGAGCGTGACCGGATCGATGTCCGCGAAGACCGGCACGGCGTCCTCGAACAGGAGGCAGTTCGCGGACGCCACGAAGCTGAACGGCGAGGTCACGACCTCGTCTCCAGCCCCCCAGCCGAGGCGCCGAACCCCGAGGTGGAGCGCCGCGGTCCCCGACGAGACCGCGACGGCGTCGTCGACGCCGAGCCATGCGGCGAGGTCGTCCTCGAAGCGATCCTGGACCGGTCCGAGCGAGAGCCGGCCGGACCGCAGAACCTGGAGCACGAGCTCTTCCTCGCGCGCGCCGAGGTCCGGCCGGGCGAGCGGGATCTCGTCAGGTGCGCTCAACCGACTCCTCGACCTCGGAGCGCGGATCGTTGCCCCGCGGCTGGAACGCGTACTCCAGCGAATCGACCAGGGCCTCCCACGACGCCTCGATGATGTTCTGCGAGACGCCGATCGACCCCCACGAGGAGCGGCCGTCGGACGAGTCCAGCAGCACCCGCGTCACCGCGCCAGTCCCGTCGTGGGTGTCGAGGATGCGCACCTTGTAGTCGGTCAGCTCGATGTCCGCGAGGTGCGGATGCAGGTCGGTGATCGCCGCGCGCAGTGCCCGGTCGAGGGCGTTCACCGGCCCGTTCCCCTCGGCGGTGCGCACATAGCGCCTGCCCTCGACCCAGATCTTGATCGTGGCCTCGGTCTCGACCCTGCCGTCCGCACGCTTCTCGGTGATGACCCGGAAGCTCTCCAGCCGGAACAGGGATGAGTACTCGCCGGACTCCCGGCGCAGGAGCAGCTCGAACGAGGCGTCGGCGGCCTCGTAGTGATAGCCGCGATGCTCACGCTCCTTGACGCGCTCCACGGCCCGCTTGGCCGCGTCGGCGTCGAGCTGGATCCCGGAGCGCTCCGCCCGGGAGAGCACCGACCCCTTGCCGGAGAGCTCGGAGATCAGGACGTCGCGGCTGTTGCCGACGAGCTCCGGGTCGAGGTGCTCGAACGTCCTGGCGTCCGCCTGGACCCCGGCCACGTGCATTCCGCCCTTGTGCGCGAACGCGTTGCGGCCGACGTACCCCTGGTCCGGGTCCGGGGCGAGGTTGAGGAGCTCGTCGACGAAGTGGGACGTCTCGGTCAGGAGACGAAGCCGTTCACGCCCCACGACGTCGTAGCCGAGCTTCAGCTCCAGCGCCGGGAGGATCGAGATCAGGTTGGCGTTTCCGCAGCGCTCGCCGATGCCGTTGATCGTGCCCTGCACCATCCTGGCCCCGGCGCTGACGGCGGCGAGCGAGTTCGCGACCCCGCATTCGGCATCGTTGTGGGTGTGGATGCCGATCTCGACCCGGTCGCCGAGATCCCCCACCGCCGCGGCGGTGACCTCGGCGATCTCGGCAGGCAGGGTCGCGCCGTTCGTGTCGCACAACGTGACGTTCTCCGCGCCCGCCGCGGCGGCGGCGCGCACGCATTCGAGCGCGTAGCCGGAGTCGTCGCGCCACGCGTCGAAGAAGTGCTCGGCGTCGTAGACGACCCGCTTGCCCTGCGCGCGGCAGAAGTTGACCGAGTCCACGATCATCGCCAGATTCTCCTCGCGCGAGACCTTGGTGACCTTCTCGAGGTGGAGCCCCCAGGTCTTGCCGACCAGCGTGCACACCGGAGCGAACGACGACGCCAGAATGCGCAGCGCGTCGTCCTCGTCCGCCGCGACGCCGCGACGCCTGGTCATGCCGAATGCGCAGACCGAGGCGTGCTCCAACTCGACGTCCGCGAGCAGCTGGAAGAGCTCCTCCTCCTTGGGGTTCGAGCTGGGAAAGCCGGCTTCGATGAAGTGCACGCCGAGCCGGTCGAGCGCCTGGACGACGCGGACCTTCTCGGCCGCCGACAACGACATGCCCTGACCCTGCATGCCGTCGCGAAGGGTCGTGTCGTAGAGCTGGACGGTTGTCACGGTGATGAGCCTTTCTGGACTTCGGAGGTTCGAACGAGCTGGGCGCGGGACACCTATGCCGCCTCAACAACGGCGGGGCTCGGCTTCGTCCTCCGGACTCCGCCTCACTGAACCCGCGCGGCCACGGCGCCGCGTTACGCCGCGGCGCGCCTAATTCGCTCGATCCCGAAGCAAGGCCTTGCCAGGCGGGCAAACGCGCTTTCGCGCCTAACGTCGCTCACCGGAACACCTGGCTGCATCAGCCGGACACCTTACTGGGCTGTTCGACCAGGTCCAGCCACTCCGCGTACTCCTGTGCGCGCCCGTGCAGCGCGTCCTCGAACTTGGCCTGGATCACCCTGGTGATCTCGCCCGGATCGCCGAGGTCGTGGTCGTCGACCTCGCGCACCGGGACCAGCTCCGCGGCGGTGCCCGACAGGAAGACCTCCTCCGCCACGTAGAGCTCCGAGCGCGCCACATCGCGTTCCACGACCGTATAGCCGAGGTCGCGCGCGATCTGGATGATCGACTTGCGGCTGATCCCGTCCAGGATCGACGCCGTGTGCGGCGGGGTGACGATCTCGCCCTCGCGGACGACGAAGATGTTCTCGCCCGAGCCCTCGCAGACGTTCCCCGCCTCGTCGAGGAGGATCGCCTCGTCGTAACCGGCGTTCGCCGACTCGGTCTTGGCGAGGATCGAGTTCAGGTACTGGCCGGATGCCTTGGCATTCGGGACCAGTCCGTTGGGCGAGATCCGACGCCACGAAGAGACCTTCGCGCGCACGCCCTTGCGCTTCCCCTCCTCGCCCAGGTACGCGCCCCAGGGCCAGACCGCGACCATCACGTCGACCGGCGCGTCCTTCGCGTAAAGCCCCATCTCGCCGTAGCCGCGGAACGCCAGTGGCCGGATGTAGCAGCTCTGGAGCCCGTTGCGGCGGATCAACTCGTGCGTGGCGTCGCGGATCTCGTCGACCGAACGGCCCAGCGGCAGGTAATACATCTCAGCCGACCTCGCGAGGCGCTCGAGGTGCTCCCGGTGCCGGAAGATCGCCGGCCCCCGATCGGTCTCGTAACAGCGAATCCCCTCGAAGACGCCCGTGCCGTAGTGCAGCCCGTGCGAGAGGACGTGGACGTTGGCGTCGTCCCATGGGACGAATTCGCCGTTCATCCAGATCCACTCTGACTTCTCCACCGTTCCCTCCGGTCGTCTCGCGGGAATCGAAGTATGCCTGAGCCTGAGCTATGTTCAAGGCGATGGGCGTGCATTGCGCTCGATGTGGCGCAGAGGTCTCAGACGAAGCGAGGTTCTGCGCCTCCTGCGGCGCTGCCGTCGACGCCGGCGGGGGCCGGGAGCGGAAGCTCGCGACGATCGTGTTCGCGGACATCGTCGGTTCGACCGAGCTGGTCGACGGGCGCGATCCCGAGGACGTCCGCCGGACCCTCGAGCCGTTCTTCGACCTCGCGCGGGCCGCGTTCGAGGAGCACGGAGGCCGCGTCGAGAAGTTCATCGGCGACGCCGCCATGGCCGTGTTCGGCGTCCCGCAGGTACACGGCGACGACCCCGATCGCGCCATCGCCGCCGCGCTCGCGCTGATCGAGCGGGTCGGCGAGCGCGATGGTGGTCTGGAGCTCCGGATCGGCATCGAGACGGGCGAGGTCCTTGCCGAGTCCGGGCGAGCCGACCTGGCGGTGACGGGCGAGGCCACCAGCGCCGCGGCTCGTCTGCAGCAGGCGGCGGCCCCCGACGAGATCCTCGTGGGCGAACGCGCCGCCGCCGGCTGCCGGCGAGCCGTCCTCTCCGGCCCCCGGGAGATCTCGGTCAAGGGATTTGCGGCCACGTTGGTCGCGCATGCCGCCACCGGGATCGAAAGCGCCCTGCGGGTCACGCCCACGCCCTTCCTCGGTCGGGGCGAGGAGCTGGAGCGCCTGCGCCTCGGCTACCTGCGCACGCAGCGAGAGCGGCGCCCCACCCTGGCGTTGGTCGTCGGCGAGGCCGGGCTGGGAAAGACCCGGCTCGTTCGAGAGCTGCTCGCTGCGCTAGCGGGGCTCGCCCCTGCTCCGGAGGTGCTCGTCGGCCGCAACCCGCCCTACGGCGACGGCATCGCGTTCTGGGCCTTCGGCGAGATCCTGCGGGCGGCCGGACGGGTCGACTCGGACGCGGACTCCAACGAGATTCACGACGCGCTCGAGATGCGCCTCACGGCCGTGGAACCCGAGCGCCGGGGGGAGGTGGCCGCGACGCTGGTTGCGATCGCCACGGGCGAGGGTGAGCGACGCCACACCACCCCAGGGGCGCTGCGGCTCGCGTGGCGCCGCCTGCTGACGAGCCTGGCCTCCGAGCGCCCTCTGGTGATCGCAGTCGACGACGCCCATTGGGCGGACGACGAGTTCCTCGAGCTGCTCGAGGACTCGGCCGCGACGCTGAACGGCTACCCGATCCTGTTCCTGTGCACGGCTCGGCCATCGCTCCTGGCGAGCCGGCCCGCCTTCGCCGAGGACGGCATCCGGGTCGAGCTCGAGCCGCTTCGGTCGGAGGCGTCCGTTGAGCTGGCGGCGGCTCTCTTGGACGGTGCCGACGCCGAGATGACCCAACAGGTGGCGGACACGAGCGGTGGCAATCCCTTCTTCGTCGAGGAGATCGCCCACTCGGTCGCCGCGGGCAACGGCGACACCGCCCGGCTGCCGGACACCGTCCAGACCGCGATCGCCTCTCGGCTCGACAGCCTGCCGGGCGAGGAGAAGCTCGTCCTGCAGCACGCGGCGGTCCTGGGCGATCGGTTCCGAGCACCGAAGCTCGCCGCATTGCTCGACGCGGAGCCCGACGCTGCGCTGGCCGGCCTTGCCTCGCGGTCGCTGGTCCATGATCGATCGGCGTACGACCCCGGGCTGTTCACGTTCCACCACCAGCTGATCCGAGACGTTGCGTACGACTCGCTGCCCCGCGCCGACCGGACACGGCTGCACGAGCGCGCGGCGGCGGGAATCGGGCCCAGCGAGGTCGAGCGCCATCCGGAGCTCGGCGAGGTCATCGCGTTCCACCTGATGCAGGCGGCCGAGCTGGAGCCCAGCGAGCAGCGCCAGACGGCCGCCTATGAGGCGGCCTGCAAGGCGAGCACCCTGGCGGCACGCCGCGGCGCAGCGCCGCGCGCGCAGGAGCTCCTGGAGCAGGTCGCGCAGATCGCGCCCCTCGTCGAGGACCGGATCGACGCCCTCTCGGATGCGGCCGACATCGCGATGAGCCGGGCACGAGGCGACGAGGCCTACCGGCTGCTCCGCGCCGCGGGTGAGCTCGCGGAGGGTGACGGCCGGAACGACCTGGCAGCGATGAAATACGCGCTCGCGGTCGAGGTCCCGACCCGCTCCGGTGGGATCAGCGCGTACGCGGGCGAGACCGAGTTGCCCGATCTCCTGGAGCATGCGCGGGCGCTGGCGCCGGATCCTCCCACGGAGCTCCGAGCACAGCTGCTGCTCGACGAGGCCTGGATCAAATGGCGGTTCGGCCCGGAGCGCGAGATGGGGCCGCCCGCGCGTGAGGGCCTGGACCTCGCCCGCGCGAGCGGGGATGTTCGCCTGCTGTCGTCCGCCCTCGACGCCGTCGGTGCGATCTGGAAGATCGAGGGCAACTACCGTGAAGCGGTCGCCTCGTCACGGGAGCGCCTGGAGGCGTTGGCCGGCGTCGAGGAGGAGGGCATCCTGGTCTATGAGCGCCATGACGCGGTCCTGATGCTCGGGGAGGATCTGACCCACATCGGCGACCTCCGCGGCGCGATCGCCGAGGAGGTCGCGATCGCCCCCGAGCTGCTCCGTATGGTCCCCCACCGGGCGTATGCAAAGACCCTCCATCCGCTGCTTCACCTCGGCGAGTGGGACCGTGCGATCGAGTACGGGATGTCGATCCGCACGAACTGGATCGATGAATGCCGGCCGCCCTTCGCGCCACTCGCCGGGGACGTCGCGGTCATCGGCTTCATCCACGGCGTCCGCGACGACGACGCCGGCGCACGGGACTGGTTCGCGTTCGCCACCGAGATGGCGCTGGACGGCAAGCCCCTGGCCGGCGTGAACCTGTTCAAGGCCGATCTCGAGCTCTACCGCGGAGATCCGGCCCGGGCGCTCGAGATCCTGGACTCTCGCGATCGCGAGCTCTGGTGGGGAGACGCGATTCTGGTCAAGCGAGCCGAGGTCCTGGCCGCCGGTCGCCTGCCGGGCGCGGCCGAGGCGATCGCGGCGGCCGAGGCGCGCGCCACCGACGACCCGTTGCATGCGGGCCAACTGAATCGCGCTCGCGGGTTCCTGGAAGGCGAACCGGCGCGGCTGGCCGAGGCGGTGGAGATCTTCGACCGGTTCGAGTACGCGTTCGAGGCAGCACGCACCCGCTGGCATCTCGGGGGCGCGGAGCGTGAGCGCGCCCTGGCCGCCCTTGGCCCCATGGGCGCGATCCCGCCGAACGCGGCCTACATCTAGCGCTTCTCGGCGGTGCGCAGGCGCTCGACCAGCGCCTCGAGCATCGCCCAAGTGACGTCCGCGTGCTCCTGCAGGAACGGGCGGAACTCCCAGGAGGCCAGCGCGCGGCAGCGCAACTCGCTGCTGGCGGTCACCGTTGCGGTGCGCGGCCCCTTCGAGATCAGCGCCAGCTCCCCGAACCAATCGCCCGGGCCGAGCGTGTTGATCGCCTCGCCGCCGCGCATGACGGTCGCGCCCCCCGACTCGATCAGGAAGAACCCGTGCCCCTCCTGCCCTTCAACGGCGACGTCGTCACCGGGTGCGAACACCCGGTCCTGGAACATCTTCGCGAGGCGCTTCAGATCCTTGTCCGAAAGCCCCGAGAACAGCGGTACCCGCTTCAGTGCGGCGACGTCAATGTCGGCCATCGCGGGCGATCATAGTGCGCCGAGCACGGCCTCGGTCACTTCGGCCGTGTCCGCGCGGCGCTCGCCCTCGGCGCCCGTCGCGAGATCCGCCGTCCGCAGCCCCTGCTCGAGCACGGCTGTCGACCGCCGCCTCGACGCGACCCGCCTCCTTGGCGAAGCCGAGTCCGTCTCGAAGCAGCATCGCGACGGAGAGGAACGTCGCCAGCGGGTTGGCGACACCCTTGCCGGCGATGTCCGGCGCCGACCCGTGCACCGGCTCGAACAGGCCCGGGCCGCTCCGAGCCGAAGGCGAGGGTCCGGCGTCGTTGAGCCGGCTAATCCCTCCGAGGCTCGCCGACGGGAGCATGCCGAGCGAACCGGTGAGCATCGCGGCCTCGTCGGAGAGGATGTCGCCGAACATGTTCTCGGTCACGATCACGTCGAACCGCGACGGTGCGGCGACGAGCTGCATCGCGGCGTTGTCGACGAGCACGTGGTCCAGCTCGACGTCCGGGTAGTCCGCCGCCACTCCCGTCACGACCTCGCGCCACAGCCGCGAAGTCTCGAGCACGTTCGCCTTGTCAACCGACGTGAGGCGCCCCTGGCGCCGTCCGGCACTCTCGAACCCCACCCGCGCGATCCGCTCGATCTCGTCTGCCCCGTAGACGCATTGATCGGATGCAGAGGTCGCCGTCCGGGTCCTCTCGCCGAAGTAGATCCCGCCCGTCAGCTCGCGCACGACCAGCAGGTCCGTTCCCGCGATCACGTCGGCACGCAGGGGGCTCGAAGCGGTGAGCGCGGGGCTCGGTCGCACCGGGCGCAGGTTGGCGAACAGGCCGAGGCCCTTGCGCAGTCCGAGGAGCCCCTGCTCGGGGCGCGGCGCGTCGGGGTCGGTCGTGTCCCACTTCGGACCGCCGACCGCGCCCAGCAGGACCGCGTCGGCGGTCCGGCACGCCGCCAGGACCTCGTCCGTCAACGCGGTGCCGTGCGCGTCGATCGACGCGCCGCCCACCGGGTGCTCTGAGTAGGAGAACTCGCCGACGGCGTCGAGGACGCGGCGGGCGGCATCGACGATCTCGGGGCCGATGCCGTCCCCCGGGAGCAGCGCGATGCGCGTCAAGCCGGCCTCGCCGCGGAGATGTTCAACCGTACGTACTCCAGTATCAGCGGTTGCACCATCGAGCCGAGCACGGCGTCGACGAACTCGTCGTGGAGCTCCTCCGGGAGTTGGTCGACGTGCTTCGCCAGACCCACCACGCGGACGAACTCCCGCGGATCGGACGGCGTGTACGTCTTGCGCTCCAGCCAGACCCGCGCGACGTCGAACCCGGCGCGCTCAAGACGGGCCTGGGTGTCCCCCACCGACGCAAAGTTCCAGCTCGAGGGCATGCCGCGGAAGTACGCGACGAACCGCTCGTCTCCCATGATCGCCTCGACCGCCCGCTCCCATTCCGCGACGTTGCCCTCGCCCCCGCACTGCGCCTCGATCGCCCCGCCGGGCCGCAACGCAGCGAAGAGGCGCGCGAACAGCCGCTCGTGGTCGAGGATCCAGTGGAACGTAGCGTTCGAGAAGACCGCGTCAACGGGCTCGTCGAGCTCGAGTTCGAGCAGATTCCCCACCCGCAGCTCGACCCGTGGATCGGTTCCGATCGCAGCTCGGGCCTGGTCGATCATCGCGGCCGAGCCATCGACCCCGATCACCCTGCCCGAGGGGAGCCTTGCCAAGAGCTGCCGGGTGATGCGTCCGCTGCCGCACCCCGCGTCGAGGACGGTTTCGTCCCCGCGGAGGACCAGGCGCGCCACGAGCTCGCGCGCCCACTCCTCCTGAGGGTCGGCCAGGCGGTCATACGCCGCGGCGTCCCAGTCGACCGTGTCGTTCACAGCGCGCCCGTTGAGGGCCCGTGGTCGGCCTTGCCCGCCGCTTCGAATGCATCGATTGCGCCCACGTCGCGGAGGGTCACGCCGATGTCGTCCAGGCCGTGGCGCAATCGGTGCTTCGTGTCCTCGTCGATGTCGAAGCGCACGACCCCGCCCGCGTAGTCCACCGTCTGGTCGTCCAGGTCGATCCTGGCGGCACCCGCCTCGGCGACGCCACGGACGTGCTCGTCGCCGAGGATCACCGGCAGCAGCCCGACCTTCATGCAGTTCGAATAGAAGATGTCGGCGAACGAGGGGGCGATGATCGCGTCGAACCCGAAGTCCTGGAGCGCCCACGGGGCGTGCTCCCGCGACGAGCCGCTCCCGAAGTTCCGGCCCGTGACCAGGATCGGGTTCGGTTCCAGTTCGATCTCCCCGTCGCGGATCCAGTCGTAGAACAGGAACTCGCCGAACCCCGTCCGCTCGACCCGCTTCAAGAACTGCTTGGGGATTATCTGGTCGGTGTCGACGTCGGCGCGGTCGAGCACGGACACGCTCCCCTCGATCACCTCCACGGGCTCCATGCCTACTCCCACTCCCGGATATCGACGAACCGGCCCTCGATGGCCGCCACCGCGGCCATCTTCGGGCTGACCAGATGCGTGCGTCCGCCCTTGCCCTGGCGGCCCTCGAAGTTGCGATTGGACGTGGAGGCGCAGCGCTCGCCCTCGCTCAGGATGTCCGGGTTCATCCCAAGGCACATGGAGCAGCCCGCCGAGCGCCAGTCGAAGCCGGCGGCGCGGAAGACCTCGTCGAGCCCCTCCGCCTCGGCCGCAGCCTTCACCTGCGCGGAGCCGGGGACCACCATCGCGTTCACCGAGGCGGCGACCCTGCGTCCCTGCACAACCGAGGCCGCCTCACGCAGGTCCTCGATCCTCGAGTTGGTGCAGGAGCCGATGAACACACGGTCGAGGCGCACGTCCTGCATCGGGGTTCCGGGCTCGAGGGCCATGTAGCGCAGGGCGCGCTCCTGGACCTCGTCGTGCGGCTCGGGCACCGCGTCGGTCACCTGGACGACCTGGCCGGGGGTGGTTCCCCAGGTGACCATCGGCGAGATCGCGGCGGCGTCCACCTCGACCGCCGTGTCGAACTCGGCTCCCTCGTCGCCGGGCAGCTCGCGCCAGTTCGCGACCGCCGCTTCGAAGTCGCCGGGCGCGGCGGGCCGGCCCTCGATCCACTCGAAGGTCGTCTCGTCGGGCGCGACCATCCCGGCCCGGCCGCCCCCTTCGATCGTCATGTTGCAGATGGTCATGCGGTTTTCCATCGTCAGCCCGCGGATCGTCTCGCCCGCGTACTCGACCGCATGGCCGGCCATGCCGCCCGTGCCGAGTAGGCCGATGGTGGCGAGGATCAGGTCCTTGGCGACGACGCCCGGGCCGAGCTCGCCCGAATAGTCGATGCGCATAGTCTTCGGCCGCTTCTGCACCAGGCATTGAGTCGCGAGGACGTGCTCGACCTCCGATGTCCCGATCCCGAACGCAAGCGCCCCGAACGCGCCGTGCGTGGAGGTGTGCGAGTCGCCGCAGACGATCGTCAATCCCGGCTGGCTCAATCCCAGCTCGGGGCCGATCACGTGGACGATGCCCTGGCGGTCGGAGCCGAGCGAGAAGATGGGGACGCCGAACTCTTCGCAGTTCCACTCGAGCGTCTCGACCTGCTTGCGCGAGAGCTCGTCGGCGATCATGTGCGCGACGGGCGTCCCGTCGGTCGGCACGTTGTGGTCGGCCGTGGCGACGGTCTTGTCGGGCCGCCGGACCTTGCGCCCTTCGAGCCGGAGCCCGTCGAACGCCTGCGGCGAGGTGACCTCGTGGACCAGGTGCAGGTCGATGTAGATGAGGCCGTCGGCGACCGCGTGCGCCTCCCAGATCTTGTCGAACAGCGTCCGCGGAGAGCTCACGTCCACCTAGCTCCTCCGCAACCCCGCGGCGACCACGGCGACGAACTCGGCTCCGTCCGGAGCCGCGGTTCTCGAAGTGATGCGGGATGTCGGCGTCGAAGGTGACCGTGTCCCCCGCTGCGAGCCCGCGGTCGTCGCCGTCGACCACCAGCGTCAGCTCGCCCGCGAGGACCAGCGCCGTCTCGCGCGCCCCGGCCTCGTGGATCGGGGGGTCCGACGGCCCGCCGGTCGAGGCACCCGGGTCGAGCTCGTGCCGCGAGACATCCGCCCGCTGGCCGGGCTCAGGCGGCGTGAGCTCCTCGACCCGATGGCCGCCTCGGGTCCGCGAGCGGCCGTCGCCCCGGCGGACGACGACGACGTGTTCGCCCTCGTCGAGGCGCAGGAGCTGCGAGAGGGTCAGGTCGAGTCCCGTCGCGATCCGCCCGGCGACCGCGAGCGTCGGGCTGGTCTCGCCGCGCTCGACCTGCGAGAGCATCGGCGCCGAGACGC
Organism: uncultured bacterium; assembly: GCA_963734015.1. Classification (GTDB taxonomy): domain Bacteria; phylum Actinomycetota; class Thermoleophilia; order Solirubrobacterales; family 70-9; genus JALZKA01. The sequence continues at coordinate 206,539 of CAVTFG010000016.1, forward strand.
CGCTCCGTTCGGCCAGATCACGCAGCGACAAGCCCATCGAGTCGCGCAGGGCCTTCACCCTGCCGCCGACGGCACCGTTCTCGGTAGCGACCGCGCTCATGGATACAACCGTACGCTATCACGTACGGCTGGTATCTACGGTCCGGGGGTGCGCTCCGCCACTGCATCCGCGGTGACGCCCTCCGCCTCGCGGACGGCGGCGCCGTCGAGCGCGTTCGAGAGCGCGCGGACGTACGCGCGGGCCGACGCCTCGAGAATGTCGGTGGCGACGCCCTGCCCGGAGGCCAGACGCTCGTGCGCGCGGAGCATCACGGTGACCTCACCGAGCGCGTCCTCGCCCTCCGTCACCGCCGAGACCGTGTACGAGCGGAGCTCGCATTCGGTGTCGACGGCGTCGCGGATCGCGCCGAAGATCGCGTCGACCGGTCCGTCTCCCGAGGCCTCGCCCGCCGATTCCTCGCCCGAGGGCAGTCCGGATCCCGACTCGGGCGAGCGGCTCCCGCCGCGACCCCGCCTCGACCTCGAACCAGACGAGCGCGTACGAGTCCGTGCGCTCGCGCATCTCGTCGGAGACGATCGCCTCCAGGTCCAGCGCGGTGACCTGCTTCTTCTTGTCAGCGATCTCCTTGAACCGCTTGAACGCCTGGTTCAGGGCACCGCCCTCGACCTTGAAGCCGAGCTGCTCGAGCGCGTCCTTCAGGGCGTGGCGCCCCGAATGCTTCCCGAGAACGATCGAGTTCGACTCCAGGCCAACCGCGGTTGGATCCATGATCTCGTAGGTGGTGCGCTCCTTGAGGACGCCGTCCTGATGGATGCCGGACTCGTGCGCGAATGCGTTGCGCCCGACGATCGCCTTGTTGGGCTGCACGGCATATCCGGTGAGGCGCGAGACCATCCGGCTCGTCCGCGCCAGCTCCCTCGCGTCCAGCGTGGTGTCGAGCCCGTGCTCGTCGCGGCGCGTGCGGAGCAGCATCACGATCTCCTCCAGCGAGCAGTTGCCGGCCCGCTCCCCGATCCCGTTGACCGCGCACTCGACCTGCCGCGCCCCGGCCAGCACGCCGGCGAACGAGTTCGCGACGGCCAGGCCCAGGTCGTCGTGGCAGTGGACGGAGACCACCACGTTCTCCAGCCCCGGGATCAGCTCGTACAGGCGCTCCAGGTATCGCGTGTATTCGTCGGGCGTGGTGTAGCCGACCGTGTCGGGGATGTTGATCACGTTGGCCCCCTCGCCGACAGCGATCGCGCAAACCTCCGCGGTGAACTCCACGTCGGCCCGGGTGGCGTCCATCGGCGAGAACTCGACGTCGTCGCAGTACGACCTCGCGAGCGCGACGGCGGCCTTCGCCTGCCCCTTCACGTCCTCGCGGTCGGTCTGGAGTTGATGCTCGATGTGGATGTCGGACGTCGAGATGAAGGTGTGGATTCGCGGCTGGTCCGAGTCGCGGATCGCGTTCCAGGCGGCGTCGATGTCGGCCTTGTGGGTGCGCGCGAGCCCGCAGATCACCGGGCCCTCGACGCTCCTCGCGATCGCCTCCACGGCCTCGAAGTCGCCGGGCGAGGTGATCGGGAACCCGGCCTCGATCACGTCGACGCCTAGCCGCGCCAGCTGTTGCGCGATCTCCACCTTCTCCTGCTTGTTCAGCGAGATGCCCGGCGATTGCTCGCCGTCGCGCAGGGTCGTGTCGAAGATCTCGACCCTGCTGTGGTCCGGTACTTCCGCGGTGTCGTGCCCGCTCATGCGCCTACTCCTTCTCTGCTTGGAACCGATGAACTGTGCTCGCGGCTAACGCGCCGCCCGGCGATTACTCCCCCGGACGGGGGAGGAGAAGGAGAAGCGCCAGGTTGCAGGTCCGGTGGCTCATCGGTTCGCGCAGAGTAGCAATCGGCCGCTCCGCGTCAAGCCGAGCGGGACGCGGCCTCCCAGCGAGCTTGCGGCCGCTTACGCGAAGCGCTCGGCGGCGCGGTCGATCTTGGCCTGCGAGTAGAACGCCCGGGCCCAGAGCGAGGTCGGTCGCGCGAGCCGCGCGGCGCCCACGATCCCGATCACCGGGATCACGATGCCGAGCAGCGCCATGCCGAACTTCTCCTTGGCCGCGTTCACGGCGGCGGACACGAAGCCAACGAGGCCGATCACCCCGACCACGGTCACGAGCTCGGCTTCGACGTCCTCGGCCGCGTCGACCCACAGGCGCAGGCCGGTCACCGCCAGGCCGGCAAGGATCGTGACCACGATCACGGCGTCGATCGACCGCCTGCCCTCCTTCTCCCAATACACGTCGCGGAGGTTGAGCCAGAGCGCGAACTCGTCCATCGTCAGCCCGGTGCCAATCCCGAAGCCGACAATCGCGAGGTGGCGCCACGGGACGTCGGGGCGCTCCACGGCGCCGATGTAGCCGCAGATCAGGATCAGCAGGATGCCCCACACCAGGTGGTGGATGTGCGTCCCTCCCACCTCGACGTTGCCCGGCCACCACTTGACCTGGGCCTTGATCAGGTGCGCGCTCGTGCGGATGAAGCCGAAGCTGGCCAGGAAGGAAACGAAGAACAGCAGCTCGTCCTCGTGCCCATGCATCAGGGGACGAGAACGACCTTGCCCGTGTTCTTGCCGTCAGCGAGAAAGCTGTGCGCGTCGCCCGCCCGCTCGAACGCGAACGACTCGGACACGACCGGGTCGAAGCGACCCTCCGCGAGGCCGGCCGCGAGCGGCTCGATCAGGCGATCGAGGCCCTCGCGGTCCCACCAATGCAGCATGTTGAGGCCCGCGACGCTCTTGTTCTCGTTCATCATCGCCAGGCTCTTCCACCACGGGGCCGTGGCCAGCGGCATCCGGGCGAGCCCCTTGACCAGCGCGGGAATACTCCGCCGTTCGCCGGTCTGGACCTCCGCGAGGCCGAACATGATCAGCCGGCCGCCCTGGCGGAGGATCCGGTAGCTCTTGCGAAAGCTCGTGGGGCCGATCGCGTCCATCACGACGTCGACGCCCTCGCCTCCCGTGATCCGCATCACCTCCTCGGCGAAGTCGACGGCGTGGTAGTCGATCGGGTGCTCGCATCCCTGCGCGCGGATCGCGTCGTGCTTCGACGCCGACGCCGTCCCGAAGATCTCCGCGCCGATGCCGCTCGCGATCTGGATCGCGGCGATTCCCACGCCTCCGGCCGCCGCCTGGATCAGCATCCGCTCACCCTCGCGCAGCCCGCCCATCATCACGAGGCCGGCGTACGCGGTCGCGTAGTTCACGACGAGCGCGGCGCCCTGCTCGTAGGTCATCGATTCGGGCAGCGCCAGCACCTGCCCCTGGTCGACGACGACGAGCTCGGCGTAGCCGCCGAACCGCGTTCCCGCCACCACCCGGTCGCCGACCGCGAACCCGACGACACCCTCGCCCACCGACTCCACGTCTCCCGCCACCTCGTAGCCGACCACCGAGGGCGGGGACGGCGCGTCCGGGTAGATGCCCGACCGCGCCATCAGGTCGGCGAAGTTGATGCCGGCCGCCTTCACGGCCACACGGACCTGGCCCGGTCCGGCAACCGGATCCGGCCGCTCCTGGACCTGAAGGACCTCCGGCCCCCCGTGCTTGGTGATAACAACCGCCCGCACCGCGAGAACCTTACGACCTGCCGGGTCAGGTAACGCGCCCTCGCCCGACGGCAGCGGACGCGAAGCGGAGCAGCCGGCGGTGGTGTGTCCTATAGCGAGACCGCGCGGCCCTCCCCGAAGCCGTCCAGCTCCAGGATCCGGTCGATCGTTCCCTTGGCGACAGCGGCGTCGGTGGTGAGGACCATCACGGCCTGGCCGTCGTCGGACTCCGCTCCGACCGCCGCCGAAACGATGTTGACGCCCTCCTCGCCGAAGCAGGTCCCGACTCGCCCGATCATCCCGGGCTGGTCCGAGTAGCGGAAGACCGCCAGGTGCTGGGCCAATGGCAGGTAGAAGCTCTGGCCCCAGACGCCAACGAGGTACGGCACGTTCCGCGGCCCCACCCCGGTCCCCGCCACCTCGACGGCCGCCGGCCCATGGCCGGTGCGGACGGTGACGAGTTCCGTGAAGTCCTCCGAGCTCGCATCCTTGATCTCCGTCAGCTCGATGCCCCGCTCCTCCGCGAGGGCGCCGGCGTTCACCAGATTGACCTGCTCCTCCGTGTGCCCGCGCAGGGTCCCGGCCAGGACGGCGATGCCGAGGACCCGCGTGTCGTGCTCCGCCAGGCGGCCCCTGAACTCGGCCTCGACCCGGTCCACGCCGCCCTCGGCGAGCCCCTGTGCGAGCGCACCAAGGTCCTGGCAGAGCGCCACGAAGGGCGCCAGGGCCTCCGGCAGGGGCGCGCCGAGGTTCACGGCGTTGGTGACCACGCCCCCGGTGAGGGCGGCGCGGACCTGTTCGGCGGTGTCGGTCCCGGCACGGTCCTGTGCCTCGGCGGTCGACGCCCCGAGGTGCGGCGTGACCACGACGTCGTCACGGCCGAACAAGGGGTGCTCGGTGGTGGGCTCGGCCGGGAAGACGTCGAGGGCCGCGCCGCCGACCTTGCCCGAATCGAGGGCCGCGGCCAGCGCGTCCAGGTCGATCAACTCGCCGCGGGCGCAGTTGACGATCCGCACCCCGTCCTTCATACGGGTCAGCGCGGTGGCGTCGATCCAGTTCACCGTCTCCGGGGTCTTCGGCAGGTGGATCGTGATGATGTCGGCACGCTCGTAGAGCTCGTCGCTGGTCTCGACGCCCTCGACCCCGAGTTCGCGGAAGCGCTCCGCCGAGACGAACTTGTCGAACCCGAGGACGTGCATGTCGAACGCCAGCGCGCGCTTCGCGACGAGCTGGCCGATCCGGCCGAAGCCGATCACGCCGAGCGTCTTGCCGTAGAGCTCGTTGCCGCCGTAGCGCGAGCGCGCCCACTCCCCGCCGACCAGCGCGCTGTGCGCCTGCGGAACGTTGCGGCAGAGCGCGAGCGCCAGTGCCAGCGTGTGCTCGGCCGCGGCAACCGAGTTCGATTCGGGCGCGTTCACGACCAGGATGCCGCGCTTGGTCGCGGCCTCGATGTCCACGTTGTCGACGCCCGTCCCGGCGCGGCCGACGACCTTCAGGTTCGGGGCCTTCGCGATCAGGTCCGCGGTGACCTTCGTCGCCGACCGGACGATCAGGGCGTCGAACTCGCCGATCCGCTCCTCCAGCGTGGCCTGGTCCCAGTCCAGTCCGAGTTCCACGTCGAAGTCGCGCCGCAGGAGCTCGACGCCCGAATCGGCGATCTTCTCCTTGACCAGGACCTTCAGATCAGCCGGCTCAACAACGCCGGGGCTCGGCTTCGCTTCGCTCCGCCTCACTGACGAACCTCTGGCGCGTTCTCGACGGTCCAGTCGATGCACGCCGTGAGCGCCTCGACGTCGGCCGGGTCGACCGCCGGAAACATCCCGATCCGCAGCTGGTTGCGCCCGAGCTTGCGGTAGGGCTCGGTGTCCACGATTCCGTTGGCGCGAAGCGTTGCGGCGAGGGCCGCGGCGTCGATCGACTCGTCGAAGTCGATCGTTCCCACCACCCGGGAGCGTTTCGCGGGGTCGGCCACGAACGGTGTGGCGAACCCGGCGGCGTCAGCCCATCCGTAGAGATGGCCGGAGGAGGAGCCGGTCCGCGCCACGCACCAGTCGAGGCCGCCCGCGGCGAGCATCCACTCCAGCTGGTCCGCGAGCAGGAGAAGCGTGGCGACGGCGGGCGTGTTGTACGTCTGGTCCTTCCGGGAGTTCTCGAGCGCGGTCGCGAGCGACAGGGAGGCGGGCTGCCAGCGGCCGTCGACGCCGTCGAGCTCCGCGATCCGCGCGACCGCGGCAGGGCTGAAGAGCGCCAGCCACAGGCCGCCGTCGGAGGCGAAGCCCTTCTGGGGGGCGAAGTAGTACGCGTCCGCCTGCGCGACGTCTACCGGAAGGCCGCCGGCGCCCGAGGTCGCATCGATCAGGACGAGCCCATCACCGGCGTCGGCCGGCCGGACGACGTCGACCATCACGCCGGTGGACGTCTCGTTGTGAGCCCACCCGATCACGTCGGCCTCGGGGTCGCCCGCCGGAGCCGGCGCGTCGCCCGGCTCGGACTCCACCAGGATCGGCTCGGCCAGGAAGGGGGCGCCGGCGGTCACCTTGGCGAACTTGGCCGAGAACTCGCCGTAGGTCAGGTGCAGCGGACGCGCGCGCACCAGACCGGCGGCGGCCGCGTCCCAGAACGCCGTGGTGCCGCCGTTGCCGAGCGCGACCTCGTAGCCGTCCGGGGCGCGGAACAGCTCCGCGAGCCCTGAGCGGACGCGGCCGACGAGCTCCTTCACCGGCTTCTGCCGGTGCGAGGTGCCCATCACCTTCGCCTGGTCGGCCAACGCGGCGAGCGCCTCGGCTCGCACCTTCGACGGGCCACATCCGAACCGGCCGTCAGCGGGCTTCAGGGCGTCGGGGATCTGTGCGGCGGCTGCGTTCAACGTTGTCGGGGTGGTCAAGGGATCGAGGACGGTACTAAGGTGCCCGGAATGAGCACGGAGGCCGAGGTTAGAGAGCCGGTGGCGGGCGACGGCTACGCCGTCGGGAACATCGACGGCATGGGCGAGGGCTACGGCTTTCGGAAGGTCCGTCGCGAGCTCGACGTGAAGGAGCTCGGCATCAACGCGATCGTGCTGCCCGGCGACCTCGAGACCGGATTCCACTACCACGACGAGCAGGAGGAGCTCTACTTCGTCCACTCCGGCCGCGTCGAGATCGAATTCGGCGACGGCCGCAAGTTCATCCTGGGACCGGGCGGGATCGCGCGCGTGGACGCGGCGACGCACCGCAAGATCCGGAACGCCGGTTCAGAGGACGCCGTCTACCTGGTCGTCGGCGCGAAGGGCGGCTACGTCGGCCGGGACGGGCGCCTGCCCGAGGGCGAGGAGCGCGTCCCCGGCCCGCATTAGCCCGAGTGGCTTAGCGCCACTCGAAGGCTGGGTACTTCGTCAGCGCGAAGTGCCCGTACGCGGCCGTGCGCGCGTTCCAGCGCAGCCCGATCAGGACGATGTCGAACAGCGCCTGCGGATAGCGCTTCGTGAAGAGGATCGCGAAAAACGCGATGATGACTGCGAATCCCGCGACGAAATTGATGAGCGAGGCCACGATCGCGTAGGGAATGATGAGCAGCCAGGCAACAAGCGGCCGCCAGCGCTCCACGCTCTCGGGGTAGTCCAGCTCGAAGCGCGCCGGGTACTCCGGATCGGGCCGTAGTGAAAACTCTGGATACGGATCGACCGTCAGCAGTATGTAGGCGTTCACCCTCGTCGCCCAGCGATACACCCCCACGACGTAGTCGAACGCCCCGCGCGGGAAGCGCCCGGTGACGATCACCGCGAAGAACGCGTAGATCACCACGAACGCCGCGCCGATTGCGAGGAAGACCAGCGCGATCAGGTGTGGGATCACCAGGAGCCACTTCACCAGCGGCAGCCAGCGGTTGTACTCCTCCTGCCGATCGATGTCGAGCTGCAGCGCTTCCCCCTCCATCCGCGCGCACCCTATAGCTAATCGATCTCCTGATCGATCCAGGGCATCATGCCGCGCAAGTTCTTGCCCACGGACTCAATCTCCTTGCCCTCGGCCTCGGAGCGCAGCCGGTTGAAGTTCTCGGCCCCGGCGCGGTTTTCCGCGATCCACTCCTTCGCGAACTCCCCCGACTGGATGTCGGACAGGATCTTGCGCATCGCCTCGCGAGTCGGCTCCGAGATCACGCGGGGCCCGCGCGTCATGTCCCCGTACTCGGCCGTGTTGGAGATCGAGTAGCGCATTCCCTGCAGGCCCTTCTCGTACATCAGGTCCACGATCAGCTTCAGCTCGTGGAGGCACTCGAAGTACGCGAGGCGCGGGTCGTAGCCGGCCTCCACGAGCGTCTCGAAGCCGGCCTGGACCAGCTCCGTGGCGCCGCCGCAGAGCACGGCCTGCTCGCCGAAAAGGTCCGTTTCGCACTCGTCCTTGAAGGTCGTTTCGATGATCCCGGCGCGCCCCCCTCCGATGCCGCTCGCGTAGGCGAGCACGAGGTCGCGGGCCGTCCCGGACTCGTCCTGGTGTACCGCCATCAGGCACGGCACCCCTCGGCCTTCCTCGAACTGGGCGCGAACCAGGTGCCCGGGCCCCTTGGGGGCCACCATGCCGATGTCGACGCCGGGCGGCGGCTCGATTTGGCCGAAGTGGATCGAGAAGCCGTGGGCGAACATCAGCAGGTTGCCCTCGCCGACCCCGTCGCGGATATCCGCTTCCCAGATCTCGGCCTGACGTTCGTCGGGCAGCAGGACCATCGCCACGTCGCCGCGGCTGGCGGCGTCCGCGACGTCGAGCACCTCGAGGCCGGCGGCCTCCGCCTTCGCGCGGGACGACGAGTCGGGACGGAGCCCGACCACGACGTCGTAACCGGACTCCTTCAGGTTCAGCGCGTGCGCGTGGCCCTGGGAGCCGAAGCCCAGGATCGCAATCGTCTTGCCCTTCAGGGCCTCGGGGTCGGCGTCGGCGTCGTAGAAGATTCCTGAGTCGTTCATAGGCCGCGGCAGCTTATTGCCTAGTCGTTCGGTTGCCGCTTCATGAAGAACTCCGTGAACTCCGAGCAGCGGCCGTCGGGGTCGAAGCGCAGCAGGTAGCAGTTGTCGTAGACGGTCTCGGGCTCCGTGTAGCTGCTCGTCCCGACTGCGACCGCGGCGTCCCCCTCGACCGCGAACGTGACGTACGACGCATCGTAGGTGCCGGGCTTGTCGGGATCGTCGTCGAGCCAGGAGCGGACGATCGCGTCCCGGCCGCGGACGGTGTCGCCGTGCGGCCGATAGCTGTACTCGCAGTCCTCCGCGAACAGCGCCCCGATCGCCTCGCGGTCGTACGACTTCCAGGCCGCGACGTAGTCGTCCAGCCACCTCTGCACATCAGCGCGCTCCATCAACAATCAGCCTCGTCAACTCCCTTCTGATCAGCTTGCCCGATGCCGTCCGCGGCAGGGCGCTCACGAACTCGAACCGCTTGGGGACCTTGAAGCCCGCGAGCCCGGCGGCACAATGCTCGCGGAGACCCTCGGCGTCCGGCTCGACCCCGTCGCGCATGACCACGACGGCCGTCACCGCCTCCTGCCAGCGCTCGTCCGGCCGGCCGATGGCCGCGGCGTCGGCGACGTCGGGGTGGCGCAGCAACACCTCCTCGATCTCGGCCGGGACCACGTTCTCGCCGCCGGTCACGATCAGGTCGCCGAGCCGGTCCTCGACATAGAGAAACCCGTCATCGTCGATCCGGCCGAGGTCGCCGGTGTGCAGCCAACCGTCCTCGTCGGCCGTTCCCGGTGCCACCGTCGGGCCCTGGACCAGGATCTCGCCGTCTTGGATCCGCAGGTGCGTGGTGAGCAGGGGCCGCCCCGCCGAGCCGGCCCGGGTCCGAGCTTCGGAGGGCGCCAGCGTCGTCACCTGGGAGCAGGTCTCGGTCATCCCGTACGTCTGCACGACGGTGGCGCCCCGTCCGCTCGCCTCCTCGATCACGTCGACCGGGACGGGCCCGCCCCCGACGACGAGCGCTCGCGGCCCCGAGAGGTCCACTCCCGCTTCGAGCAGCCCGACGAGCTGGGTGGTGACCAGCGACACCAGCGTTACCCCGTCATGCTCGAGGGAGCCGGCGACCCGATCGGGGTCGAATCCGTCGTGAATCACTGCCCCGGTGCCGTAGACGACGGATCGCATGAGGATCGAGAGCCCGGCCACGTGGTACAGGGGCAGGCAGCAGAGCCAGCGGTCCGCGGGGTCGACCCCCAGGTTGAAGGCCGAACCGACGGCGCTCCACAGGAAATTCCCGTAGGTGAGCCCGATCGGGCGTGCGCGGCCCGAGGTGCCGCTGGTCTCGAGGCGGCAGTGGAGCGCGTCGAGATCGTGCTCGCCGAGGAGCGGCATGTCCGCCTCGGTTGCGGTCAGCTCCAGGGGCGAGCCGAGGATCAGCGCGGGCTCCGCGCGCTCCAGCGCCGCGGCCCGCTCGATCTCAGCGAGGCGCGTGTTGAGCGGATGGGCGACCGCGCCGAGCTTCATCAGCCCGTGGAGCACCGCCACGTACTCCGGCCCCGGGTCCAGGGCCAGCGCCACGACGGCGTCCCGCCGGACCCCGTGCGCCGCGAGCCGCCGCGCGGTGGATGCAGCCTCCAGCTCGAGCTCCGCATAGGTGAGGTCGATCCCATCGCCGCGGATCGCGAGCCGGTCCGGACACGTCTCCGCGCGCTGGGCCAGCCAGTTGTCGAGGAACATGCTCATCGGGATACATTCGTTGCCACTCGGGCAAACATGGTTTCGCGACAGAGTCGCTCATCCGAGACCTGGATAATCCCGAACGTGCCGATCCGACACCGAGACGCCCCGCCCGAGGAATCGCTCTACGCGCCGATCGCGTGGGAGCCGGCGGGCGAGTACCGCGACCTCCTCTACGAGAAGGCGGACGGTATCGCGAAGATCTCGATCAACCGGCCGGACGTCCACAACGCCTTCCGCCCACAGACGCTGGCCGAGCTGCGCGACGCGTTCAATCGCGCCCGCGACGACACCGAGGTGGGGTCGATCATCTTCACGGGCGTCGGCGACGAGGCGTTCTGCTCGGGCGGGGACCAGCGGATCCGCGGTGACGACGGCTACATCGGCGACGACGAGGTCGCCTCACGTGGAGTCGGCCGGCTCGACGTCGGGGACCTTCACGTGCAGATCCGACGCCTGCCGAAGCCCGTGGTCGCGATGGTCGCGGGCTACGCGGTCGGCGGCGGGCACATCCTGCACCTGGTCTGCGACCTGACGATCGCGGGAGAGAACGCGCGCTTCGGGCAGACGGGTCCGCGCGTCGGCAGCTTCGATGGTGGCTTCGGCGCCTCACTCCTCGCCAACAACATCGGCGTGAAGCGGGCCAAGGAGGTCTGGTTCCTCTGTCGCCTCTACGACGCCGGCGAGGCGCTGCAGATGGGGTTGGTCAACACGGTGGTTCCTGTGTCTGAGCTCGAGCGGGAAACGGTCGCCTGGTGCCGCGAGATGAACGCGCTCTCCCCCCTGTCGCTGCGGCTGCTCAAGTCGAGCTTCAACGCCACGGAGGACGGGCTGACCGGAATCCAGCAGCTCTCGCACGACGCGACGCTCCTCTTCTACATGTCCGAGGAGGGCCAGGAGGGCCGCAACTCCTTCCAGGAGGGGCGCTCCCCCGACTTCTCGAAGTACCCGAAGAGACCTTGAGCCCGTTTCGCATCTGGGCGATGGCCGCGCGGCCCCGGACGCTGCCGGCGGCGGTGGCGCCCGTGCTGGTGGGGACGGCGGCGGCGCAGCTGGTGAGCGACGACGTCCGCTGGGGCGCCTTCATCGGAGCGCTGCTCGGCTCGATCCTGATCCAGATCGGGACCAACCTCGCGAACGACTACTCGGACGCGAAGCGCGGCGCCGACAGCGCCGACCGGCTGGGCCCCGTCCGGGTCACCTCGTCCGGCCTGATCGCACCGCGCAGGGTGCTGCACGCGACCTGGATCGCGTTCGCCGCCGCGCTCGCAGTCGGGATCTACCTGGCCACGGTGGCCGGCTGGGAGATCCTGGTGGTGGGAGCCGTCTCGATCGCCGCCGGCGTCCTCTACACGGGCGGCCCCCGGCCCTATGGCTACGCGGGCCTCGGCGAGGTGTTCGTGTTCGTCTTCTTCGGGCTCGTGGCCGTGAACGGCTCCTACTACGTCCAGCTGGAGGAGCTCGACCTGCTGCCGTTCCTGCTCTCGATTCCCGTCGGGCTGCTCTCCACCGCGATCCTGGTGGTCAACAACGTCCGCGATCTCGACACGGACGCCCGCGCGGGCAAGCGCACTCTCGCGGTCCGCCTCGGGCGGGTTCGCACCCGGATGCTCTACGTGGCGCTCGTGGCGGGTTCCTTCGCGTTTCTTCCCGTCGCGCTCCTGATCGGCGACGGCCCGGCGGAGGGGCTCCTCGCGCTGGCCGCCGCCCCGCTCGCGCTCGCGCCGGCGCGCGCCGTCCGCGCCCGGACCGACGGGCCGGCGCTGAACGGGGCGCTGGCCGGGACCGGAATGCTGCTCGCCGTGTTCAGCGTGCTGCTCGCGGCCGGGCTACTGATCGGATGAGCGACGCAAGTCGCGAAAGCAGGTTTGCCCCCCTGGTAAGGGATGTATTCGGATGAGCGACGCAAGTCGCGAAAGCAGGTTCGCCCCACTGGCGAGGGATGTAACCGGCTGATGCTGGTCGAGCGTGTCGAGACGGTCCCGTACGCGCTTCGGTTTCGCGAGCCCTACGTCACCGCGCGCGGGACGCTCGACCGGCGCGAGATGATCCTTCTGCGTCTGCAGACCGACGATGGCCCCGAGGGCCTCGGCGAGGCGGTGCCGTTGTCGCTTCGCGGCGGCGCCGGGCTCGCCGACGTCCACGAGGCGCTGCGCGAGGCCGGCGACCGCCTGGTGGGGCTCGATCTCAACCCGGGGACCGAGGATCCGCTCGCCGTCGCAGTCGCCACGTTCCTGGAGCTCGTGCGGCCGCGCAAGCTCCCTCCCCCGGCCGCCGCGGCCCTGGAGTGCGCGCTGTTCGACCTCGCGGCCAAGGAGCGCGACGAGCCGCTCTGGGCGACGCTACAAGCCGAATCGGGCGCGCCGGTGGAGACCAACGCCACGCTCACCGCCGGCTCCACCGCGGCGCTGGTGGCGCAGGCCGGGAGCTGGGCGGCGGACGGCTTTCGCACGTTCAAGCTGAAGCTCGGCGCCGGCGACGACGAGGCGGACGTCGCTGCGGTACGGCAGGCCCTCGGGCCGGCCGCCCGGATCCGCGTGGATGCGAACGAGGCGTGGGAGGCCGATGAGGCGATCCGGGTGCTGGGGGCCCTCGAGGAGCTCGACATCGAGCTGGCGGAGCAACCGGTGACCGGATTGCGCGCGATGGCTCGGGTGGCCCGGGATGTCGCGATCCCGCTGGCCGCGGACGAAGCGGTCAACGACGAGGCGGATGCCCACCGAGCGGTGCAGCGCCGCGCGTGCGAGTTCGCCACGGCCAAGCTGTCCAAGGTCGGCGGGATCGGCACCGCCGCCGCGATCGCTGCCGTCATCCCCACCTACCTCTCAAGCGCGCTCGACGGACCCGTGGGAATCGCGGCCGCCGCTCATGGGGTTCAGATCATGCGCAAGGGCGGCGCCGATCCCGGAATCGCCCACGGGCTCGCCACCCAGCGCCTCTTCGCCGAAACCGTCGCCGCCCGCGAATGCGAGCTCCGCGAGGGCTTCCTCCACCTCCCGGAGGGGCCGGGCCTCGGCGTCGAGATCGATGAGGTGGCGCTCGATCGTTGCCGGATCGACGACGGGTAGGTTCTCGCCGTGGACGCGACCAACCGCAACACCGCGCTCGCGTCGGCGCTGGCGGAGGAACTCGCCCGGTCGGGCGTCGGGCGCGCCGTCATCTGCCCGGGGTCGCGCTCGACCCCCATCGCCCTCGCCCTGCTGCGCGAACCCGGGATCGCGACGACCAGCGTCGTCGACGAGCGCTCGGCCGCGTTCCTCGCCCTGGGCGCCGCCAACGCGAGCCGCCGGCCCGTGGCGATCGCGTGCACCTCGGGGACGGCGGCCGCGAATCTCCATCCGGCGGTCTGTGAGGCCGACGAGGCGGCGGTTCCCCTGGTCGTCCTCACGAGCGACCGGCCGCCCGAGCTGCGCGGGATCGGCGCCGGGCAAACCATCGACCAGATCGGCCTCTATGGCTCAGCCGCTCGCTGGTTCTGCGAGGTCGGGACCCACGAGGCGGACGATGCCGGTCTGCTCCACCTGCGGGCGACGGCGTGCCGGGCCGCCGCCGTCGCGGCCGGCGACCCCCGCCCGGGTCCCGTGCACCTGAATCTGTCGTGGCGCGATCCGCTCGGCCCTGAGCCCGCCGAGGGCGACATCACGGCCCGCTCCACACTGGCGCTGGCCGGGCGCGGCGAGGGCCTGCCCCTCAGCGACCTCCACAGGCCTGCCGCTGCACTGCGGGCTGAGGAAATCGAGGCCATCGCCGCGGACCTCGCCGGCACGGAGCGGGGGCTGATTGTCGCCGGGCGCCAGCCCGACCCCGGGCTCGGCACTGCCCTGGCCGAGCTCTCCGCCGCGACCGGGTATCCGGTACTCGCCGAGCCCACTTCGCAGGCGCGCCGCGGCTCCGCGCCGATCTGGGCCTACGACGCGATCGCCCGCGCCCGGCCCGCGGCGCTCGACCCCGAGCTCGTCCTGCGCTTCGGCGACATGCCGACCTCGAAGGCACTGCGGCTCTGGCTGGGTTCGCTCGACGGATGCGGCCAGCTCGTCGTGGATCCTCACGGCGACTGGAACGAGCCGACCCGTAAGGCGGGCCTGGTGCTCCGCACCGCACCCGTGGCCTTCGCCGAGGCGCTGAGATCGGCCCTGTCGGGAAGTACGGGCGATGGCGCGTGGGCCTCCGCCTGGCGCCGGGCAAACGACGCGGCGGCCCACGGGATCGCGGGCGAGCTGGCGGGCACGAGTGAACTGACCGAGCCGGGGCTGCAGGCCGCGCTCGGCCGGCTGTACGCCTCGGGGGATCTCGTTTACACGGCTTCCTCGATGCCCGTCCGAGACCAGGAGAGCTTCCTCGGCCCAGTGGACGGCGATGCCCTGTTCCTGTCCAACCGGGGCGCGAACGGGATCGACGGAGTCGTCTCGTCCGGGATCGGCGCCGCGATCGCCACCGGTCGCCCGACCTGGATCGTGCTCGGCGACCTCGCGCTACACCACGATTCGAACGGCCTCGCTTCACTCCGCCACGCCGAATCTCCCGTCCGCATCATCATTCCCAACAACGACGGTGGGGGGATCTTCGAGTTCTTGCCACAGGCGGAACAGGTCGCGCGTGAGGAGTTCGAGGCCATCTTCGGCACGCCGCTCGGGCTGGACCTCTCGAAGCTCGCCGCCCTCCACGGCATCGAGCACCGCGCCGTCGAGAGCGGGGCCGACCTTGAGGCGCTCCCGCGCGACCGGCACCTGCTCGTGGAGGTCGCCATCGACCGGCAGGCCAACGTCGGAGTCCACCGCGCGCTCTGGGAGAGCGCCGCGCAGGCAATCAGGCTCGCGCTCGACTCTCCTCTCTAGGCGGGCTCACAGGCCGCCTCCGGATCCGCGGTCAGCCCGCGAGGAGCGGCAGCAGGGCGCCCAGCTTCAGCTCGGTCTCGGCCAGCTCTTCGGCGGGGTCCGAGTCCGCGACGATCCCGTTGCCCGCAAAGAGGTGCGCGGTCCGATCGCGCAGGAGCGCGGAGCGGAGCGCAACGCAGAACTCGCCGTCCTCGGTGGCGTCCATCCAGCCGACCGGCGCGGCGTACCAGCCGCGGTCGAGCGCCTCGAGCTCCCGGATCGCCGCGATCGCCGGCTCCGACGGCTCGCCACCGACGGCGGGGGTCGGATGGAGCATCCCGGCGAGCTCGACGGCCGAGCGTGGCTCGGCCAGCTGGGCGTGGATCGGAGTCGCGAGGTGCTGGATGTTCGCGACCTTGATCAACACCGGCTCGCCGCCGGTCTCGACCCACACGGAATGCGGCCGCAATGCCCGCTCGATCCGCCGGACCACGATCTCGTGCTCGGAGCGGTTCTTGGCCGAGCGGCTGAGCTGCTCTCCGAGATGGTCGTCGACCGACGGATCGGCGCTCCGCCGCGTCGAGCCGGCCAGCGCAACGGTCTGGGCGCCCGCCCCCCGGCGCCGGATCAGGAGCTCAGGGCTGGCGCCGAGGAACGCCGCCTCCCCGGTCCCAACGCAGAAGCAGAAGCACGAGGGGAAGAGCTCGCGCAACGCGCCGTGGACCGCCGCCGGGTCGTGCGCCCGCTGCGCCTCCGCGCGGACCTCCCGGGCCAGGACCAGCTTCTCGAGCTCACCGCTGCCGATCCGCTCCACGCCGCTCGCGACGGCGGCCTCGTACGCGCCCGGATCGGCCACGCTCATCACCGACACGGCGCCGGTCGGCGCCGGGTCAAGCATGGGCAGCGGGTCGGCGCGGAGGGAAGCGACGCGCGTCGCGGCGCGCTGGAGCGCGAACTCGGGTGCCTCACCCGGAGCGAGCACGGCCGCGACCGTCAGCAGCGTCCGGCCCTCGTCCCGGAGGAGCGACACCTCGGGCAGCACGAGCCGGGCGGGCGGGAGCGACGACCAGTGCGGCTCCGATCCACCCTCGGGATCGAACGCGAAGCCGCCCATCCACACGGGCCCGGCCCCCGCGGGCAGCCCGCCAGGCTCGGCCGCAAGCCGGTCGCGCATCACCCGCGAGCAGTCACGAGCCACCTCCGCGAACCTGTCCGGTCCCCGCGAGACCACCTCCGCGGCGGCGCCCACGCCGGCCAGCGTGAAGCCCCGGTCCGGCTCCTCCCAGCAGAACCAGGGGTCGGACGCGCCACGGGAGGCAAACGCCACGGCCGCGGGATCGTCCAGGTCGACCTCGGATGTGACGCTCACCAGGCGCCGCGCGGAACCCGCGCCGCGGGCGAGCAGGGATTCGAGGTCGGCGAGGAGGGTGTCGGCGCCGGCGATCAGGAGTCCGGGCGCGACTTCGTGATCGCGACCTCGCCGGTCCGGGCCATCTCGATCAGGCCATGTGGGCGGACCATGCGCTCGAACGAATCGATCTTGTCCTGGGTCCCCGTGACCTCGATCGTCAGCGTGCGGCGGGAGACGTCGACGATGTCGGCACCGAAGATCTCGGCGAACTGCATGATCTCCGCGCGGTTCTCGACCGCCGCGTTCACCCGGAACAGCGCCATCTCGCGAGCGACGGTCCCGTCGGGCTCCATGTCGCGGATCTTGATCACGTTGACGAGCTTGTGGAGCTGCTTCGTGACCTGGTCGATCGGGTGAACCGCGCCGTCCAACGTGAGCGTCACGCGCGAGACATCGGGGTCCTCGGTGGGCCCGACGGCCAAGGTGTCGATGTTGAAGCCACGGCGGCTGAAGAGGCCCGCGATCCGGGCGAGAACGCCCGGGCGGTTCTCCACGGTCAGGCTGAGGATGTGCTTGCGACCGGTGAGCGAGCTGCCGGCCTCGAGGTCCTCGAGCTTCACCAGCTCCGGTGTTCCAGGCTCGCCCATCAGATACGTCCCCTACCGGGGAGGGCAAAGTTCGTTTCGCGCCTTACGTCGCTCATCGACTACCCCACCATGTCCCTGGCCGCGTGGCCCGCCGGGATCATCGGGTAGCAGTTCTCGTTCGGGGTGACGCGCACGTCGAGCAGCACGGGGCCGTCGGCCTCGAGGGCCGTGCGCATCGACTCGCGCAGCTCGCCCTTGTCGGCGCAGCGCATGCCGGTCCAGCCGTAGGCCTCCGCGAGTTTCACCCAGTCCGGGCTGTCGCCCATCTCGACGGACTGGTAGCGCTCCTCCCAGAAGAGCTCCTGCCACTGGCGGACCATGCCGAAATGGCCGTTGTTCATCAGGAAGACCTTCACGGCGATGTTGTGGTGGGCCGCCGTTGCCATCTCCTGCGAGTTCATGATCAGGCTGCCGTCGCCCGCGAGGCAGACCACGGTGTCGTCCGGGCACGCAACCTTGGCCCCGATCGCCGCGGGCAGGCCGAAACCCATCGTTCCGAGCCCGCCGGAGTTGAGCCACCGGCGCGGCCTGTCGAAGTGGTAGTACTGCGCCGCCCACATCTGGTGCTGGCCGACATCCGAGGTGATGATCGCGTCGCCGCCCGTCGCCTCGTACATGGCCTCGACCATGAACTGCGGCTTGATCTCCGCATCCGTCGAGTCCTCGTAGCGCAGGGGGTACTCCGTCTGCCAGGCGCGGATCTTCTGCCACCAGTCGGCGAGGCGGTCGGTGTCCGCCTTCAGCGCGCTGTACTCGCGGGTCAGCTTCGGCAGCACGTCCTTGGCGTCGCCAACGATCGGGATGTGGGCGGGGACGTTCTTGCCGATCTCGGCCGGGTCCACGTCGATGTGGACGAACTTCGCCCGCGGCGCGAACTCGGAGAGCTTGCCGGTGATGCGGTCGTCGAAGCGGGCGCCCACGCAGACGATCAGGTCGGCCTCGTCCATCGCGTAGTTGGCAGCCCGCGTTCCGTGCATCCCCAGCATCCCCAGCCACTGCTCGTGCGGGGCCGGGAACGCCCCCAGGCCCATCACGGTCAGGGTGACGGGGAAGTTGTCGACGGCGCAGAACTCGCGGAACTCCTCGGAGGCGTCGGCGTTGACGATGCCGCCGCCGCCGTAGATCACGGGGCGTCGCGCGTTCGCGAGCGCCTTCGCCGCGATCCGGATCTGCTTGATGTTGCCCTCGAGCGGCGGCTTGTAGCCCGGCAGATCAGGGGTGCCGGTCGCCGGCTCGTAGTCGATCTCCGCGCGTGACAGGTCCTGCGGGATGTCGACCAGCACCGGGCCGGGCCTGCCGGTCTTCGCGATGTGGAAGGCGGCATGGATGTACTCGGGGATCTGGCGCGGGTCCGTGACCAGGAACGAGTGCTTCACGACCGGCAGCGTGATGCCGGTGACGTCGGCCTCCTGGAAGCCGTCCGTGCCGATCAGGTCGGTGCGGACCTGGCCGGTGATGAACACCGTGGGAACCGAGTCCATCAGCGCGTCGGCGATCGCGGTCACGAGGTTCGTGGCACCGGGGCCGGAGGTCGCGAGCGCGACGCCAACCTTGCCGGTCGCCTTCGCGTAGCCCTCGGCGGCATGCCCCGCGCCCTGCTCGTGGCGCGCCTGGATGTGCTCGAAGTCGGCGTCGTAGATCGCGTCGTAAGTGGGCAGATTCGCGCCGCCGGGGATCCCGAAGACGTGCTGGACCCCTTCGGCCTTCAGTGCTTCACAGAGTGCATCCGCCGCCCGCATGGACGAGCGATGGTAGCAACGGAACCGTGCCTGCCGTCCGCGTTTTCGGCGTTGGGAAGCGGGTTGTTGGGTGAGCGACGTAAGGCGCGAAAGCAGGTTGGCCCGCCCCGGTAGGGGCCGTATCTCAGCCTGCGTTGATGACGAGCTCGAAGAGCTGCTCGAGCTGGTCGCGCAGGTGCTGGACCTCGAGGTCGTCGATGCCCTCGGAGAGGCGGTGGACCAGCATCCCGTCCACCGCGGCGACCAGGAGCGGCGCAAGGCGCTTGGGGTCCGATGCGCCCGCGAGCTGCAGCGCGGTCTCGGCGAGGCGGTTGAACTCAGCCTGCCAATGGGCGGCCGTGGCGCGCAGCCCCGGTCGGCGCGCGGCCTCCAGGTAGACCTCGAACTTGGCGAGGAGCCCGCCGGCCGCCTCGGCGTCGGGGAACAGCACCTCCGCGACCGCCGCGGCCGAGCGGCTGGGCGAGGAGATGTCCTCGCCCAGGGCCGTGGCGCGTTCGGCGACCCTGGTGATCTCGTCCTCGACCAGGATCGCGAGCGCCTCGTCGACGAGCTCGTCCTTCGAGGCGAAGTAATACGTGGTGGCGGCCAGCGGGACGCCGGTCTCGCGGGCGACGGCGCGATGGGTGACGGCCGCCAGGCCATCGCGGACGAGGAGCCGGACCGTGGCGGCCAGGATCGCGGCGCGGCGCTCGGCGCCCTGCTCGGACCGTGCCGGAGCAGTGGTCGGCGCCGTGGTCATGGAACCTCCCCTACCGGGGGCGTCAACCTGCTTTCGCGCCTTGCGTCGCTCATCATCTATTCCGGCTCGGCGACCAGCTCGCCGGCCTTCCACTGCGTCGTGGGCAGGATCGCGTCCTCGATCACCCGGTCACGGTAGCGCTGGACGACGCCCAGCACGGAGTGGACCAGCTCCTCTCCGAGGTAATGGGGCTCGAGTCCGAGGTCGCGCAGCTTCGTGTTGACGGCGTTGTAGTAGTGGCTCTCCGCCTCGACGCGCGGGTTGGGCACGTTCTTGATCTCGGCGGAGATCCCCACCTCCGCGGCCGAGCGCCGGACCAGGTCGGCGAGCTCGGCGACCGAAAACTGCTCGGTGAACTGGTTGAAGACGCGGAACTCACCGAGGTCCGCGGGATTCGTCACCGCGAGCTCCACGCACTGGAGCGTGTCGCGGATGTTGAGGAACCCGCGGGTCTGGCCGCCCTCGCCGTAGACCGTGAGCGGGTGTCCGATCACGGCCTGAACGCAGAACCGGTTCAGCACCGTCCCGAAGTACTGGTCGTAGTCGAAGCGCGTGACGAGCCGGTCGTCGGCCGTCGATTCGTCCGTCTCGACGCCGTAGACGACGCCCTGGTTCAGGTCGGTCGCGCGCAGGCCCCAGATCCTGCAGGCGAAGTGGATGTTGTGCGAATCGTGGACCTTCGAGAGGTGGTAGAGGGAGCCGGGGAGCTTCGGATAGGGCAGCACGTCCTTGCGGCCCTTGTGCTCGATCTCGATGAAGCCCTCTTCGATGTCGATGTTCGGGGTCCCGTACTCGCCCATCGTCCCGAGCTTCACCAGGTGGCAGTCCGGCACCTTGTCGCGCATCGCGAACAGCAGGTTGAGCGTGCCGATCACATTGGTGAACTGGGTCTCGACCGCGGCGTCGCGCGAGCGCATCGAGTACGGCGCCGAGGGCTGCTCCGCGTAGTGGACGATCGTCTCGGGGAGCGTCTCGTCGATGACGCCGTCGAGGAAGGCGGCGTCCTCCATCGACCCGGTGAACGTCCGGATCTCGTTGCCGGAGACCTCGCGCCACGCGGCGATGCGCTCGTCCAGCGAGAGGATCGGGGTCAGGGAGTCGGTTGAGTTCTCGGTGTGCCAGCGGCGACGGGAGAAGTTGTCCACGATCGACACCTCGTGGCCGTGCGCCGAGAAGCGCATCGCCGTGGGCCAGCCCAGGTACCCGTCGCCACCCAGGATCAGGATCCGCATAGCGGCCACAGGGTAGAGGACGCGTCCGGCGTCGCCGGCCTCTGGGCCCGCTCGACGGCCTGCGGTTGGGGCGGTGATTGCCGGGCCTGCGACGGCCAGGCCCCAGGCGAAGCGCGCATCTATCCTCGTCGGCCCGTGGAAGTCATCGCAGGCCTCTTTCCTCCCGAGCTCACCGCGCTGCG
This sequence comes from uncultured bacterium, assembly GCA_963734015.1. Lineage (GTDB taxonomy): Bacteria > Actinomycetota > Thermoleophilia > Solirubrobacterales > 70-9 > JALZKA01. The sequence goes on from CAVTFG010000016.1 coordinate 227,486, forward strand.
CGCGGCCGGCCTTGTGCTGGCCGCGGCGATCGCCGGGTACGCGATCTGGCGCCGGCGCAACCTGAGGAACGCTGACGTCCTCATTCTCCTGACGCTCGCGCTCGGCCTGGCCATCGTCTCGGGCACGGAGCTGCTCGACACGCTGCTCGAGGCGTTCTCCTTCGACCGCGAGAACGGCACCCGGATCGTGGGCGTGGCGGTTCTCGCGATCCTCATCCTCTTTGCGCTCACCCTGCGCGCGCTCGCCCAGGGCTCGCGGATCACCCGCGAGCTCTCCGCGGTGCTCGAGGGGCTCGCCTGGGAGCGCTTCCGCCGCGACGGGCACCCGGAGCGCTTCCGCGGCAAGGTCGCGATCCTGATCCCCGCCTACAACGAGGCCGAGAACCTCGGCCAGGTGCTCGCGAAGCTTCCGTCCGAGGTCTGCGGCGAGCCGACCGCGGTGCTCGTGGTCGACGACGGCTCGCGCGACGGCACGGGCGACGTCGCCGAGGCGGGCGGCGCGACCGTGGCCCGGCACGTCATCAACCGCGGGGGCGGCGCGGCGCTTCGAACCGGCTACCGGCTGCTCTCCGACTCCGGCGCCAACATCGTGGTGACGATCGACGCCGACGGACAGCACCTTCCCGAGGAGATGCCGCGCCTGGTCGAGCCGGTGCTCTCGGGCGAGGTGGACATGGCCCACGGATCCCGCGTCCTGGGCGAGGCCGAGCCGAATACGCGGTCGCGCGAGTTCGGGATCGTCTTCTTCAACCGGCTGGTGTCGTTCATCACCCGGACCAAGGTCAGCGACTGCTCGAACGGCTACCGGGCGGTGCGCGCCTCCGTGCTGCCGCAGCTGGTCCTGCGCCAAGAGCAGTTCCACACGTCCGAGTTCATGATCGAGGCGATCAAGCGGGGGATCCCGGCCAAGGAGGTGCCGGTGACGGTCGTCGCACGGCTCCACGGCCACTCCAAGAAGCCGGCGGTGATGCGCTACGGCGCCGGGTTCGCGAACGCGATCGTCAGGACCTGGCTGCGCTAGGTCATCCGCTGCCGGCCCTCGCGCACGGCTGCGGGGTGGCGGACGTCCGAGGGGTCGGGCAGGTAGAGGTCCTCGCCGCAGTTGCGGCAGACCTGGACGTAGATCTTCTGGACGCGGCCGCACCGGGGACAGCGGCGTTCCGGCTCGTCCGCCTCGTAGCGGTACAGGATCACGGCGATCAGGCCGATCAGCGGCAGCACGGCGCCGACGAGGAACCAGATGAAGAACGAGCTGCCCTTCGCCCGGCCGATGATGCCGGTCGCAAGCCCGAAGGTGACGACGATGACGACGGCGGCCATACCGCCAAGTATGGCGCCGAGCTACTCGACTGGCCTGTGGGTGCCGCCCCGCTCGTAGACCTCGTCCTTGAGCGGTCGCGGGTGTCCGATTGAGCCGACCTCGGCCACGTCGCGGCTGAACGGAAGCCCGATCGTCCAGTCGGCGACCGCACGCACCTTGCGCGCGATCCCGGGCACCTGAGACATGTGGTAGGTCCGCGCCATCCACCACGCGGGAAAGCCCCTGAACCGCTGCTTGGCGAGCTGGCCGACGGCCTTGTAGCGGCCGAGGTTCACGAACGACGCCTTGGCCTTGTATGTGAACGGCACGGGCCCATCGCCGATGCCGAGCTCGGCGGCGATGTTGCGCGCCGCGACCGGCCCCTCGCGCACGGCGTGCTGCGCGGTCGGTGGGCAGGGCCGCCCGTCGCTGAAGCGCGGGTCGGGCGCCGCGGCGCAGTCGCCGGCCGCCCACACGCCCTGCATCCCGGCGACGCGCAGGTACTCGTCGACCTGAACGCGCCCCGTCTCGTCGATCGGGAGCGACAGGTTCTTGAGGCTCGGGTGCGGCGCGACCCCGGCGGTCCAGACGATCGTGGTCGTCGGGATCCGCTCGCCGGTCGAGAGCGTCGCGAAGTCCGGTCCGGCCTCGTCGAGCCGCGTCCCGAGTCGCACGTCGATGCCGCGGCCGCGGAGCTCCTGGATCGCGTACTCGGCGAGGGGGAGGTCGACCTCGGGGAGCACCCGGTCCGTGGCTTCGACCAGGATCCAGCGCATGCCGTGCAGGCGGGCGCGCGGGTAGCGCTGGATCGCGTCGGCGGCGAAGTCCTGAAGCTCGGCGAGCGCCTCCAGCCCCGAGTAGCCGCCGCCCACGAAGACGTACGTGAGGAGCGCCTCGCGGCGAGCCGGGTCCTCGGTGGCGTTCGCCCGCTCGAGCGACTCGACCACGTGGTTCCGGAGCCAGATCGCGTCGGCCAGGCTCTTGAAGCCGATCGCATGCTGGTCGAGGCCCGGAATGGGCAGCGAGCGCGAGACCGATCCGACGGCGACGAGGAACTGGTCGTAGCGGATCTCCTCGTCCTCGCCCTCATGGTTCGAGAGCGTCAGCGTCCGAGCTTCGGGATCGTGGGCGGTGACCGCACCGAGGCGGAGGTACGTGCGCCGCAGGATGTCGCGCAACGGCGTGACGACGTGCCGCGGCTCCAGCGTGCCGGCCGCCGCCTCCGGCAGGAACGGCGTGTAGAGCATGAAGTTGACGTCGTTGACGAGCGAGAGCCGCGCCGACTGGTGCGGGAGGAGCTTCTCCAGCTCACGGGCGGCCGACATCCCCGCGAACCCTCCTCCGGCGATGACGACGTTCCAGGCCATACCTTCAGTATTGCAGCCCTTGTAACACGTTGTTACAAGGGCTCTCTCAAGCCGGCTCAACAACGCCGGGGCTCGGCTTCGGCCTTCGGCCTCCGCCTCACAGTCCCAGCTGCGCGCGGATCAGCTTCGTGACCTCGCCGCCGTCGGCGGCGCCCTTCGTCTCGCGCATCACGTAGCCGACGATCGGTCCGATCGCCTGGCCGGTACCGCCCTTGACCTTCTCCGCCTCGGCGGGGTGTGCCTCGATCGCCGCCGCCACGATCGCCTCGAGCGCACCCGTGTCCTCGACCTTGCCGAGGCCCTCGCGCTCCACGATCTCGGCCGGATCGCCGCCGTCCGCGACCATCTTCGCCAGTACCTCGCGCCCCACCTGGTTGGTCACCTTCCCCTGCTCGACGAGCGCGACGAGCCCGGCGACCTGGCTCGGCGAGAGGTCGCGCGTCGCCGGCTCACCCGTCACCCAGTTCGCCAGGCCGGCCGGCGTCGCCTCACCCGCGGCCAGCGCGCTCTCGAAGAATTCGCCGAGCTCGCCGTCGTACGCGAGCTGGCGGGCCTGCGCCGCGGGCAGCTCGAGCTCGCCGGCGTAGCGCTCCTGGCGCGCCTCGGGCAGCTCGGGCAGTGCCTCCCGGGCGTCGCTCAACATCTCCTCCGTGGGCGCGACGGGGACCAGGTCCGGCTCCGGGAAGTAGCGGTAGTCGTGTGCCTCCTCCTTCGAACGCAGGGAGGTGAGCGCGCCGGACCGAGGGTCGAAGTGGAGCGTCTCCTGCGAGACCCCCTCCCCGCTCTCCACCAGCTCGAGCTGTCGGGCCAGCTCGGCCTCGATGCCGCGCTCGATGAAGCGGAAGCTGTTCATGTTCTTGAGCTCCGTCTTCACGCCGAGCTCCTCGGCGCCCGTCGGCCGGATCGAGACATTGGCGTCACAGCGGAGGCTCCCCTCCTCCATGTTCACGTCGGAGGCTCCGATCGCCTTGACCGTGGTGCGCAGGAGCTGCAGCCACTCGCGGGCGGCCGCGGGGTCGCGCAGATCCGGCTCGGTGACGATCTCGACCAGCGGCGTCCCGCCCCGGTTGAAGTCCACGAGCGATGCGCCGGATCCGTGGATCCGGCCCGATTCGCCGACGTGGACGAGCTTCGCCGCGTCCTCCTCCAGGTGCACCCGGTGGATGCGCACGTCGCCGAGCCGGCCCGCGGTCGCGAGCGGGATGTCGTACTGGCTGATCTGGTACGCCTTCGGATTGTCGGGATAGAAGTAGTTCTTGCGGTGGAAGATCGACCGCGGGGCGATCTCGCAGCCAAGTGCGATGCCGATCTGGAGGCCGTAGCGCACGGCCTGCTCGTTGATCACCGGCAGGCTTCCCGGATGGGCGAGACACACCGCGCAGGTGTGGATGTTCGGGTCGTCGCCGAACGAGAGCTCGCACCCGCAGAACATCTTCGTCCGGGTCTTGAGCTGGACGTGGATCTCGAGGCCGATGACGGCTTCGTACTTGTCGGGCAGCACGCCGCTCATCCAAATCCCAGGCTGTCGATCTGCTGCTCGTTCATCCCGAAGTGGTGCCCGATCTCGTGCAGCACCGTGCGCTTCACCTCGTCCGCGTTCGGGTTCGCGTTCCGGAACACGACGACCCGCTGGAGCCCGCCGACCGGGTCGTAGATGCCCATCAGGCCCTCGGGATGCGAGTCCTCGACGATCACCGCCACCTCGCCGAGCTCGTCCAGGACCCAGCCGGGCAGCGAGTCGAGCGCCTCGCGCATCGCCGCCTCGGTTTCCTCCACCGACATCATGCGGCCGGCCGTTCGGTGAAGCCGATCGCTCGCTCCAACGCGTAGGCGGCGTCGAGGATCCCCGACTCGGAGAATGCGGGACCGGTGATCTGGAATCCGACCGGGAGCTCCGGACCGCCGCCGGCCGGCGCGGCCAGTCCGGAAGGGATCGAGATCGCCGGGATGCCCGCCAAGGGCATCGGCACCGTGCAGTAGTCGTTCATATACATCGCCCACGGGTCGGCGGTCTTGGCACCGAGCTCGAAGGCGACGGTCGGCGACGTCGGGGTGACCAGGAAGTCGAACCGCGCAAATGCCGCGTCGAAGTCCTGGGCGATCCTGGTCCTGACCTTCTGCGCCTGCCCGTAGTACGCCTCGTAGTAGCCCGATGACAGTGCGTAGGTGCCGAGCATGATCCTGCGCTTCACCTCGGCTCCGAAGCCGCGGGCCCGCGTGCGCTCGTACATGCCGAGCAGGTCCTCGGGCTCGGGATCCCGCATGCCGTAGCGGACGCCGTCGTAGCGCGCGAGGTTCGCGGAGGCCTCCGCCGGGGCGATCACGTAGTAGGCCGAGATGCCGTTGCGCGTGCTCGGCAGCTCGCACTGGTCGAGCTCGCCGCCCAGCTCCTCGATCAGCCGAAGCGTCGCCTCGAAGTTCTCCGAAACCCCGGCCTCGATGCCCTCGGCGTCGCCGGCCAGCTCGCGCGGGATCCCGAACCGCAGCCCTCGGAGGTCCTCGCGCGAGGGCAGCTCCACCCCGCCCTCGATGCCGACCGACGTGGAATCACAGGGATCGCGGCCCTGCATGGCGCGCAGCAGCATTGCGGCGTCGGTGACGTCGCGGGTCAGCGGGCCGCACTGGTCCAGCGAGGAGGCGAAGGCGATCATCCCGTACCGCGAGATCGCCCCGTAGGTCGGCTTCATGCCGACGATCCCGCACAATGACGCCGGCTGGCGGATCGAGCCGCCCGTGTCGGTGCCGATCGCCCACGGGGCCAGCCGGGCCGCGACCGCCGCCGCGGAGCCCCCCGACGAGCCCCCGGGGACCCGCGAGCGGTCCCACGGGTTCAGAACCGGCCCGTAACCCGAGTTCTCGTTCGACGAGCCCATCGCGAACTCGTCCATGTTGGTCTTTCCGAGGACGCGGGCGCCGGCGTCGGCGAGCCTCGCCACGGCGGTGGCCGTGTACGGGGGCCGGTAGCCCTCGAGGATCCGGGAGCCCGCGGTCGTGGGAATGCCCTCGGTGCAGAAGATGTCCTTGATGGCGATCGGCAGCCCGCGAAGGCCTTCCCCGCCCGCAGCGCGCGACCCCGGCTCGGCGCGCCAGAGGTACGCGTTCAGCTCGTCCCCGGCGGCCGCCTCGGCGTAGGCGTCGAAGTACTCGTCCGAGCCGAGCTCGCCGGCTTCGATTCGGCCGAGCGCCTGGCCCGCCGTCAGCTCGAGGAGCTCGGCGCTCACGTAGCGCCCGGAGACGGCACGCGGAACGCACCCTCGTCGGGATCGGGTGCCTGTTCGAGCGCCCGCTCGCGGGGCAGGCTGGGAACCGGCTCATCCGGGCGCAGCACGTTTTCGAGCGCGACAACGTGCGATGTGGGCTCGACGTCCGCGAGGTCCAGCTCCGAGATCCTGTCGACATGGTCGAGGATCCCCGAGAGCTCGGTAGCCATTTGCTCCACCTCGTCCTCGGAGAGCTCGAGGCGGGCCAGGCGCGCGACGTGAAGAACCTGCTCGCGATCGATCATCGGGCGGTGATTGTAGGTGGGCGGCCTTGACGCTTCAGGCGCCGCCGAGGTACGAGTCATCGAGGAGCGACTCGAGGGTCGCCAGCGGCGCGCGCGCGAAGTCCGGGTCCACGTCGTCGCCGTCTCCCGCCGTGCTCATCGCCCGCTCCCAGGTCAGCGCCCGGGCGACCTTCGCGACCCGGCAGGCGAGCTCGAGCGTCTCGACGAGCTGAGCGTGGGTTCCCAGTTCGCCGAACTCGGCCAGGTAGGCATCGCGGCAGCGGATCAGATCCCTGGACGAGCTGCGTCCAGCGAACCCGAGCGGGACGAGCATCGCCGCGAACGGGTGTGCGATCACGCTGTCGCCCCAGTCGTAGAACCGCAGCGTGGCGGGGTTCTGCGGGTCGCCGAGGATGTTCCACGGATGTAGGTCGTTGTGGTCGAGGCTGGCGTCGCCGGCGCGGTCGGCGAGATCCTCACAGAGGCCCCCGAACCATTCCCGCCGCGCGCGAACGCGCTCGAGGGATGCCTGGTCGTCGTGGTTCCCGCGCTTGGCGACGTACCGCTCGCCGGCGGCGACCGCCTGGTCGAAGCGCACGGGCATCGCGGCCGGGCGCATGTCCTCCACACCCAGGGCGAGTAGCGCGTCGACGTCGGCGGCGACCTCGAGCTGCAGACGGCCGTACCGCGCGAGCGCCGCCACCATCCCATCGGCCTGTGCCGCTCCCGTGGTCGTCTCGCCCAAGGGCGGCCCGCCCTCTGGCAGGAGGATCCACCCGCGGTCGGTATCGACCGCGATCGGAACCAGGATCCGATCGGGAACTCGACGCGCCAGGACCTCGTACAGCCCGACCTCGAACGCCGTGGTCGGGCCGGGTACCTTGAGCCACACGGCGCCCTGATCGGTCTCGGCCTTCGCAACCTCGCCCCAGGGCCGCACCCGGACGGACTCCAACGGCCCTGTACGAAACGAACCCGCATGGACCAGGCGCTCGTCGATCCAGGTGGCGGCTGCCTCGAGGTCGAGCATCCCGCTATTGAATCGATCCGCAGCACGCAGGCCCCCTGCCGACTACGATGCGCGCGCCCATGACGGGGGAAACCGCCGAGCGATTCGTGGTCTGGAACCTGCGCCTGCTGGCCGCGACGTTCGCGCTGGTCGGGCTCCTGTTCATCGTCACGCCCGACGGGGTGCTCGGCACGCTCGACGACTTCGGCGACTGGTTCGGCGACTTCTCCCCCGCGCCCGAGACGGCCGAACAGCTCTGGCTGGCCCTCGGGTTCGCCTACATGACCGTCATCACCGGCATCTGCGTCGTGGTCCAGGCGGACGTCGTGCGCTACCGGCCCCTTCTCCTGGTGCTCGCCGCGGGCAAGGCTGCCAGCTCGCTGGCAGCTCTGGGCTTCTACCTCTTCGACGATGACGTCTTCGCTTATCTCCTGAACTTCCTCGTCGACGGGTTTCTGGTTGGCGTCGCGCTTCTGCTCTGGTCACTCGCCGGCAGGGTCGAGGCGCCGGCCGCGCCCACCTGAAGGCGCGCACCGGAGCTTCGCGCTGCCGAGCTGCGCACCCTCCGCGCGGTCGCCGAGGCGATGGCGCCGGGAGTCTCGGGAATGCCTCGCGCACGTGGGCCGGAGGGCGGCGGCCCCGACACGGTGGACGTGGCGGGCCCCCTCGCCCGGTACCTGGCCGGGCTCCCGAGCCGACGCGTGCTGCTCGTCCGCCTGGCACTGCGCGCGTTCGAGTGGTCGCCGTTTCCGTGGCGCTTCAGCCGGGCGAGCCTCGAGTCGCGCCAGGACTTCCTGCGCCGCATGGACGAGTCGCGGTCCTGGATCCGGCAGGACCTCCTGCTGCTGCTCAAGGTGCTGATCGGCAGCGGCTACGCGAACGACCCGCGCGTCAGTGCGGCAGTGGGCGCAACCGCGACGTGTGTCGTCGCCGAGCCGCCTCCGAGCGTCACGTTTTCCTCGAACGGAGACGAGAACGCGACGCTCGATGAGCCGTTGGGCAGCCTCGAGGCCGTAGGAGACGGCGAGGATTGTGACTTCGCGATCGTCGGATCGGGCGCCGGCGGCGCCGTCGCGGCGACCGTGCTCGCCGAGGCCGGCCACGACGTGCTCGTGCTCGAAGCCGGCCCGTACATGGATCGCCGCACCTACCCCGACGAGCCCCTGGCCGCGCTCGGCGCGCTCTACCGCGATGGAGGGTTGACGGTCGCCGAGGGCCTTCCGGCGATTCCCACGCCGGTCGGGCGGGCGGTAGGCGGCACCACCGTCATCAACTCGGGGACCTGCTTCCGCGCACCTGACGATGTGCTCGAGCGCTGGCGGTCCGAGGCGGGGATCGAGTGGATCACCGACCTGGACGCCGAGTACGCGGAGGCCGAGGAGATGCTTCACGTTCGGACGGTTGACCCGGAACGGATGGGCCGGAACGGCCAGCTACTGCTCGAGGGGGCCGAGGCGCTCGGCGTCTCCCATCACCCCCTCGCGCGGAACGCGGGGGCGTGCGTCAACTGTGGCTCCTGCCCGTATGGGTGCCGGCTCGACGCGAAGCGGGCGATGCACGTCTCGTACCTCCCACGTGCGGTCGCGGCCGGCGCCCGGGTGCGGTCGGGCGTGGAGGCGCGACGGCTCCGCTTCGAGGGCGACCGCGCCACCGGTGTCGACTGCGTGGCCGGGGTCGCGCGGCGCACCGGCACGGCCCCGCGCTCGTTCCACGTGGCAGCCCGCCGCGGCGTGATCGTCGCGGGCGGCGCGTTCGGTACACCGGAGCTCCTCATGCGTTCCGGGGTTCGATCGCGCAGCGGAGAGCTCGGGCGGAATCTCCGCATCCATCCGGCGTGCTGGGTGGGCGCGCGGTTCGAGGAGGAGGTCCGCGGCTGGGACGGGATCATGCAGAGCTACGCGGTGGACGAGTGGCAGAGCCAGGGGCTGCTCCTCGAGGCGACATTCACGCCACTCGCGTTCGGAGGCCACTGGATGCCGGGCACGGGCGTGGAGCACCAGGAGCGCTTGGCGTCCTACGGCCATGTCGCATCGACCGGCGTACACCTGTCAGACCAGTCGAGGGGGCGGATCGGGATCGCCGGTGACGGCTCGCTGCGCATCACCTACCGGCTGACGCGCGAGGACGCGAGGAGGCTGAGCTTCGGGATCGCCCGCGCCGCGGAGCTGTTCTACGCGGCCGGGGCACGAGAGGTCTATCCGCAGCTCGCCGGCGTCCCGGTCCTCCCGCGCAACCGGATCATGGACCTCGACTCATCGCCGCCGCCCGCGCGGCGGATGCGCCTGGAGGCGTTCCACCCGCTCGGCACGGCGCGGATGGACGCCGACCCCGGGTTCGGCGTGGTCGATCCCTCCGGGGCCGTCCACGGCCGTCGCGGCCTCTACGTGGCGGATGGCAGCCTGTTCCCGAGCTCGATCGGCGTGAACCCGATGATGACGGTCATCGCGATGGCGGCGCGGGTGGCGCGGGGCATCGCGAACGCGTGAGAACGAAGACGGCCGCCCGGAGGCGGCCGTCTCGAATTCGCTGACTCCACGGCCCTACGCGGCAGGACCCTGACCGCTGGGCGGAGCCGCAGGCGGAGGCGCAGGAGGAGGCGGCGGCGGTGCGTCGTCGCCGGTGCCGCCGACGCGGTCGGCTTCGCCGGAGAATGACGCGCCCTCCTCCTGCATCGCCATCCAGCCGCCATAGGTGATGCCGGCGGCCGCGATCAGGCCGAGGAAGACGCCGATCGAGCGGCTCACGTCGATCAGGTCACCGGCGCCGCCGTCGGGCGGACTGATGATCCGGAAAATGATCAGGAGCGTCGCCAGACCGCCCAGGCCGGCCGTGATCGCGCTCAGCGCAACCGGAATGTCGACCTGGCTCTGGCTGGCCGCCATGACCGCGAGGGCGATGCCCGCCAGGGCTGCCAGGAAGAGAACGATGTCGATGCCATCGAACACCTCCCAGGCGTTGCCGCCGAACGAGACGCCGAACCCGACGTCCGCGGTGAACCAATCGAAGATGAACATGATGAGGATCAGCAGGACGCCTGAGACGCCCGCGATCTTCTCCCCTGTTCGAAGATTGTCCATGTGGTCTCTCCTACCTCCTGGAGGTCGCTCGACCGGGATCGGTCGCGCGTGACCCTATACGGCGCGATCGGCGGAATCCCTGTTCCGGTCGCGCGCGGCGAAAAGCGTGTTGCGAAGCAGCATTGCGATCGTCATCGGGCCGACGCCTCCGGGGACGGGCGTAATCGCACTAGCCCGCTCGGCCGCGGGCTCGTGGTCCACGTCGCCGACGAGCCCGTCGTCCGTCCGGTTGATGCCGACGTCGATCACCGCTGCGCCGGGCTTCACCCATTCGCCGCGCACCATCCGCGGGGAGCCGACCGCGGCGACGAGGATGTCCGCGCGCGAGCAGACCTCGCCGAGGTCGCGTGTGCGCGAATGGCACACGGTGACCGTGGCGCTGGCGTTCGTGAGCAGCGCTGACAGCGGGCGCCCGACCAGGATCGACCGGCCGACGATCACGGCCTCGGCGCCTTCGACGTCGACCTCGGCGACTCGCAACAGCTCCATCACGCCCTGCGGCGTGCACGGGACCAGGCGCGGGCGGCCCTGCGCGAGGAGGCCGGCGCTGGTCGCCGTCAGCCCGTCCACGTCCTTCGCCGGATCGATTGCGGCGATCACCTCGTCCTGATCGATCTCGTCGGGCAGCGGCATCTGGACCAAGATCCCGTCGACGAGGTCGTCCGCGTTCAGCTCGGCGACCAACTCCAGCAGCTCGTCCTGGGGCGTCCCGTCGCCGAGGCCGTGGTGGATCGAGCGGATCCCGACCTCCTCACAGGCACGGATCTTGTTGCCCACGTAGACATGCGAGGCGGGGTCCTCGCCGACGAGCACCGTGGCGAGTCCCGGGGCGCGGCCATGCGCGGCCTCGAACTCCGGCACCTGCGCCGCGACCGCGGCACGCACGTCAGCCGCCACCGCCTTGCCGTCGATCACACGAGCGCTCAAGAAGCCTTCTTCAACGGCGCGTAGTCGGCCATGAGCTTGCGCTCGGCGCCCTCCGACGCGAACCGCACGACGATCACCGCGCCGGGCTCGACCGAGGTCACGACCCCCTCGCCGAAGCTGGCGTGGATCACGTCGTCGCCGATCCGGAACTCGGCCTCGGGCTGGTGCGGCTGCTTGGGCGCCGGCGGGCTGAACCCGCCGCCGCCGGAGCCCCGCTCGCGCCCGCCGACGCTCGGCCCGGACTGCCATCCGGTCCGCATCGCCATGGCCCGATGGTCGACAAGCTCCTCCGGCACCTCGCGCAGGAATCGCGATGGCAGGTTCCAGCCCCCGGCACCGTGGAGCATCCGCCGCCGGGCGCAGGTCATGTAGAGGCGCTTGCGGGCGCGGGTCACTCCCACGTACGCGAGCCGACGCTCCTCCTCGAGGTTGCCCTCCTCGACCGACCGCGAATGCGGGAAGACGCCCTCCTCGCAGCCGATCATGAACACCGCGTCGTACTCGAGGCCCTTGGCGTTATGCAGGGTCATCAGCGTGATCAGGCTCTCCGAGTCGCGGAGGGAGTCCTGGTCCGTGTAGAGCGAGATCCGGGCCAGGAACTCCTCGAGCGGCGTGTCCTCCGACGGGCCCTCGACCGCGCGGTTCGCGTCGAACTCCCTGGCGACGCCAACGAGCTCCTGCAGGTTCTCCATGCGGCCCTCGGCCTCGAGCGTGCGCTCGGCCTCCAGGGACTCCATGTAGCCGGTGTCGTGCAAGACGGACTCGAGCAGCTCGGCGACCGACTCGCCCTCGGCCCGCTCCCGCAGGCCGGCCATGATCGCCGCGAACCGCGAGAGCGCCTTGACCGCCGCGGTGCCGAGGCTCGGGATCTCGTGGGGGCGCGCCATGACGTCCCAGATGTCCTCGCCTGTGGTGTTGGCGTGCGAGAGCACCCGCGCCTGGGTCTGCTGGCCGATGCCGCGCCGGGGCGAGTTCACGACGCGGCCGAACGAGATCCCGTCGGCCGGGTTGGCGAGCAGCTGGAGGTACGCGATCGCGTCCTTCACCTCGGCCCGCTCGTAGAACTTGGTGCCACCGATCACCTGGTAGGGCATCTCGTAGCGGACCAGCGTGTCCTCGAGGACGCGGCTCTGCGCGTTCATCCGGTAGAAGACCGCGACGTCGTCGCGCGCGTAGCCCTCGTCGGAGACGAGCCGCTCGATCTCCCCGGCGACGAACCGGGCCTCCGCATGCTCGTCGTCGATCTCGGCGACGGTGACGGGCTCGCCCCGCGCCGCGTTGGTGAAGAGGTGCTTTTCGCGGCGCTCAGAGTTGTTGGCGACGATCGCGTTGGCGGCGTCGAGCACGGTCTGGGTCGAGCGGTAGTTCTCCTCGAGCTTCACCACCGACGCGTCGGAGAAGTCCTTGTCGAAGTCGAGGATGTTGCGGACGTCGGCCGAGCGAAAGCTGTAGATGCTCTGGTCTTCGTCGCCGACCACCGTCAGGTTCCGAGTCTCGCCGGCGAGGAGCTGGAGCAGCCGGTACTGGGCCTTGTTCGTGTCCTGGTACTCGTCCACCAGGATCCAGCGGAAGGTTCGTTCATACCGCTCGCGGACGTCGGCAAACAGCTCGAGCAGGTTCACCGTGCGGACCAGGAGGTCGTCGAAGTCCATGGCGCTCGCCTCGACCATCCGTCGCTCGTACAGCGCGTAAGCATCGGCCACCTGCTCCTCGAAGAACGAGGCCTGGCGCTCCGCGTAGTCGGTCGAGTCCTCGAGCCGGTTCTTCGCTCCGGAGATCGCCGCGCGGATCGAGCGCGGCGTGAAGCGCTTCGGGTCGATCTCGCACTCCTCCATGCACCGCTTCAGCATGCGCAGCGAGTCGGCCTCGTCGTAGATCGTGAACGAGCGCTTGTAGCCGAGCCGCTCGGCGTTCGCGCGAAGGATCCGGGCACAGGCCGAATGGAAGGTCATTACCCACATCAGCTTCGAGACGCCGCCGACCAGCTCCTCGACCCGCTCGCGCATTTCCTGCGCGGCCTTGTTGGTGAAGGTGATCGCCAGGATCTCGGATGGGCGTGCCTGTCCGGTGGCCACCAGGTAAGCCACGCGGCGGGTCAGGACGCGCGTCTTCCCGGAGCCGGCGCCGGCGATCACCAGCAGCGGCCCCTCGCCGTGCTCGACCGCCTTGCGCTGCGGCTCGTTCAGGTCGACCAGCAGGCGCTCGATCGCATCGGCGCCGGGGCTGATCGGGGCGAGGGTCTCGGTGTCGCTCACGGACCCCCGAGGATAGATCGGCCCGCGGTCGACGCGGGCAGGATCGGGTCTAGCGACGCCTCCCGAGGAATCGGACGCCCGTCGCCGGAAGTCCGCCCGCCTCGATCAGCCGCAGCTCGTCGTCCAGGAGGCCGTCCGGAAGGTCCCAGCGATGGAGGTACGGGCCGTGCTTGGTGGGGCCGAGCTCGAAGTCGTCGCCCAGCGCTTCACGGACGACGGGCACCGGATGGATGTGTTCACGCAGGCCGGCGACCAGTTCGGAGGGCGTTTGGGGCTCGTGTTCGTGGGCCGCCCGCCGCCGCTCGAGCCACCATGCTGCCGCGCGCTCGTCGAAGCGCTCGACGTCGAACTCGTCCACGACCAGCCTGCCTCCCCGCCGTACGAGCCTGCCGAGGCGATGGCAGGACGCCGCGAGGGGCTCGACGTGATGGAGAGACAAAACGGCAACGGCAGCGTCGAAGCTGGCGGCAGGGGCCTCGAAGTCGTTCAGTGCGACGGGCAGCACCGCCGACCCCTCCGAGGCGGGATCGATCGCCACCACCTCGTAGCCGTCTCCTTGCAGGGCCAGCGCCAGCTCGCCCGCACCCGCTCCCGACCTCGAGCACGCGTGCCGGAGCGTCGGGGAGCTCCCCGCGCACGAACGACGTGACGTCGCGGCCGAACAAAGTCTGGGCGGCAGCCTGGCTAGCCGCCTGCGCTCGACGGCCCCCGCTTGGGCTTCAGCTCCTTGACCTCGGCCTCGGCCGCGTTGCCGTCGATCTCGGCCAGGCGCCGTTCGGCCGCCGCCAGCCTGTCCGAAAGGCTGCGGATGGCGTCCGCGATCGGGTCCGGCAGGTGGATCCAGTCCGCGTCCGGGCCCTCGGGCTTGCGACCTTCGACCCGCACGGTGTGCCCCGGGTTGCCGACCACGGTCGACTTCGGCGGCACGTCGGCCACCACGACGGTGTTCGCCCCGACCTTCGCACCGTGCCCCACGGTGATCGGGCCCAGCAGCTTCGCCCCGGATCCGATCGTGACGTCGTCCTCGACCGTGGGGTGGCGCTTGCCCCGCGCGAAGCCGGTGCCGCCGAGGGTCACACCCTGGTACAGGGTGACGCGATCGCCCAGCTCCGCCGTCTCGCCGATCACCACGCCGGACCCGTGGTCGATGAAGAACTCCTGGCCGATCCTCGCCGCCGGGTGGATCTCGACTCCGGTTACCGCGCGGCTGGTGAAGGCGATCGTCCGCGGGACGAGTGGCACCTGCGCCTCATACAGCGCGTGCGCGACCCGGTGCGCGAGGAGCGCCTGCACGCCGGCCCAGCTCGTCAGGATCTCGGCCGTCCCAACGCCACGGGCGGCGGGGTCGCGGTCGCGCGCCGAGGCGACGTCGCAGCTCACCTCGCTGACGACCCGCCGCAGCGTTCCCAGGCCGAACATCAGCTCAAGGGTAGGCCACAGAGGCGCGCCGTCAGTCCCCGAAGAACGGCAGCGACATGTAGCGCTCGCCGCCGTCGGGTGCGATCGTGACGATCCGCTTGCCCTCCATGTCGGGGCGCCCCGCCACGCGGAGCGCCGCGGCGAACGCCGCGCCGGCGGAGATTCCGATCAGGAGCCCCTCGAGCGTTGCGGCGTCCCGCGCGACCGCCAGGGCGTCCTCGTCCCCGACCTGCAGGATCTCGTCGATCACGCCACGGTCCAGCACCTCGGGGACGAACCCCGCACCGATGCCTTGGATCTTGTGTGGCCCGGCCGCGCCGCCGGAGAGCACGGGCGAGCCGGTCGGCTCCACGGCGATCACGAGCGCCTCGGGCCGGCGCTCCTTCAGCACCCGGCCCACTCCCGTGATCGTTCCGCCGGTCCCGACCCCGCAGACGAACGCGTCGATCTCGCCGCCGGTGTCGCGCCAGATCTCCTCCGCCGTCGTGCGGCGGTGCACGTCCGGGTTCGCCGGATTCGAGAACTGCTGCGGGATGAACCCCTCGCGCTGCCGGGCAATCCGCCGTGCCAGGTCGATCGCCTCCCCCATGCCTCCGAGCGACGGCGTTTCGTGCACCTCGGCGCCGTACGCCCGCAGCAGCTTGCTGCGCTCGCGGCTCATCCCCTCCGGCAGGGTGAGGACCAGCTCGTAGCCGCGCGCCGCGCAGACGAGCGCCAGGGCGATCCCGGTATTGCCGCTTGTGGGCTCGACGATCACCGACTTGCCACGCTCGATCAGGCCGTCGGCCTCGGCGGCGTCCAGCATCGCCACCCCGATCCGGTCCTTGACGGAGCCGCCCGGGTTCAGGTATTCGAGCTTCGCGATTACCTCCCCGCCGACGCTCTTCGCAAGCCGCCGGAGAACGACCATCGGGGTCTCCCCCACGACCTGCGATGCCTCGTCGGCGAGCGTCAGCGCAGTTGACGACTTGGTCTCGCCTGGCGTCACGGGGTCAACCTAGCGTCAGGCGCTCATCAGTGTGGACTTGCGAAGTCGTCTCGGCGCCCGGCGCGAGCTCTCCGTCGATCTCACCCATCAGGTACATCAGAGCGCCGAAGGCAAGGATCAGCACGATCCACCAAAACACGGTGGCCACGAGCCAGATAAATCCCTTGCGTACTCCCTCACCGACGGCCGCGATGAGTCGTGTCGCCATGGCGCGAACACGTTAGGGCGGCGAACGGTCGCCAAAACACACCTGGCTCCCGAAGCCCGGGCGGCTGGGCCACCGGCTCCGAGCCAGCGCCGACTCCAAGACATGGATCCTGATTCGCGGGATACTTGGCGGCGATGTCGGGGGAGAACGTCGAGGCCTTCAAGCGCGGTGCTGACGCTTACAACCGCCGAGACGTCGAAGCGCTGCTGGAGGAACTCCACCCCCGGATCGAGTGGCGCCCCTTGCTGCCGGTGCTGCTCGGCGGGGAAGCCGCTGTCTACAGGGGTCACGAGGGCGCCCGCCATGGGATCCGAGAGCTGGAGGAGGCCTTCACAGAGCTCCGGGCCGAGCCCGTGGAGTTCCGGGACCTCGGCGAGCGGGTCGTCGCGATCGGCCACCTGCATGGACGGGGTAAGGAGAGCGGCGTTGTGACCGAGTCGCCCATCGTTTGGTTGGTCGATTTCGAGGACGGCAAGGTGGTTCGGATTCGCGAGTACCTCGATCCTGACGAGGCCCTCGAAGCCGCCGGGATCGAGGGCTAGGCGATGTCGCAGGAGAACGTGAGGCTCTACCGCCAAGGGATCGACGCGTTCAACCGACGCGACCTCGACGCGTTCCTCGCGCTCGCCGACCCGGATGTGGTTGGGGTCTCCCGAGTCCTCGCAGTCGAGGGCGGGACCTACCATGGCCACGACGGCACCCGCGAGTGGTGGAACAACCTGCTCGGGGTGTTCCCCGCCTTCAGGATCGAGATCGTCTCCGTGCGCGACGCAGGGCATCTGACGGTCTCCGAGCTGTCCAATCGAGCCCACGGCGAGGAAAGCGCCGCGCCCCTGGAGGAGTCGGTGTGGCAGGTATCCGAGTGGCGCGGCGGACGGGTGGTCCGGTGGCACATATACGAAAGCGAACGAGACGCCCTCCAAGCCGCCGGCCTTCAGGAGTAGGTCCGACCTAACCCTGGGGTGGGTAGATCGAACGCGGCATCGGTCCTAGCTTGGGCTGATGCAACGACTTAACTTCTCGACAGCGGCAATCGGCATCGCGCTTGCGGTGGCACTCGCGACTCCCCTCTCGGCGCAGGCGAAGCGAGCGACGATCGGCTCGGACCTCCCGGAGCCGAACATGTACGGCTACATCTGCGACAGCCCCGACTCCGGCTGCCTTTCCATGCAGACCCACTTCGGAGACCCGACCGCGCCGCCGCTCCGCTCGCCCTTCGGTGGCAACCTGACGCACTTTCGCTACCGGCACGCGCAGGACACTCATCCGTATTACGTGCGCGTCCAGGTCATGCACGGGGTTGGGAATGGCGAGTACCGGGCCACCGGACAAAGCCGCCGCCTCCTCATCCCGAAGGCCGCCGGGATCTACCGGTTTCGCGTACACCTGCCGATCAGGAAGCGGGACCGGATCGCGGTCCTGCTACACGGCTCGCTCGACGGCGCGATCTCCCGCTTCGCAGCCGCCCGGAAGGTCTTCTGGAATCCGGCCCCGCCGCTGTTCACGGTCACGAGTCCCACCAGCGCCAGTGGGGGGGTCGAGTACCTCTGGAACGCGACCGTGCGGGGTCGGCGCTGAGGTCCGGGCGGTCCCGTAGCGCAGGCTCGGGCAGCGGGACGTGGAGGTCGCGGGGCGGCGGGTATAGGATCGCGGGCGGCCACGACGTGGGAGACACCACATGCTTATAGCGGAAGCCGACTTCCCTTTCCTCGAGTTCCTCTGGGCGATGATCGTCTTCTTCGCCTGGGTGGCGTGGATCTGGATCGTCATCACCGTGTTCATCGACCTCTTCCGCCGCCACGACATCGGCGGCTGGGGCAAGGCCGGATGGGTGGTGTTCGTGATCGTCATCCCGTTCCTCGGCGTGCTCGTCTATCTGATCGCCCAGCACGATGGGATGCGCGAGCGAACCCTGGAGCAGGCCAAGAGCCAGCAGGCGGCGATGGACCAATACGTTCGTGACACCGCCGGCGGCTCGGCGAGCGAGATCGCGAAGGCCAAGGAGCTGCTCGACTCCGGGGCGATCACCCAGGCGGAGTTCGACTCGATCAAGGCCAAGGCGCTTTCCTAGAAGCCGCCTTGCATGGCGTGTAAACCGGGCGGTTAATGTTGGCTCCAATCCGGGGGATCGCTCGCTGGGCATTCGCCCCATGAGGCACGTGAATCGGAGGGAGAATGGTTCAGAGCGCTCGACAGGACCTGACCTACGCGAACGTTGTGGCGACGCTCGCGCTCGGCGACGGCTAGTCGGGGCTTCTGAGCGAGGCCAAGGCGCTCGAAGCCGCCGGCCGCGGGAGAAGGCGATGTCGCAGGAGAACGTCGAGTTGGTCCGGGGTGCTTTCGGGCTGGTGACGATTCCCGGAGATCCTGGAGCGATGATCGCCACCATCCACCCGGACTTCGAGATGCACCTCGTGGGGGTGGGCGGCGAGCCCGTTTGCTACGCGGGGCCGAGCGGCGTCCGTGAGTTCTTCCACGACGTGGCGCAGAGTTGGGAATCCTTCCGGTTCGAGGCCACGGACCTCCGCGACCTCGGCGACCGCGTTCTGGTCCTCGGGCATGTGCGAGGTCGCGGGCGCGTGAGCGGGGTCGAGGTCGATGACGGATGGGGGTGGATCGTCGAGTTGAGAGAAGGTAGGGCGTCCAGCCTGCGCGGGTTCCTTGACCAACGCGAGGCCCTCGAAGCCGCCGGACTGCGGGAGTAGCCGGACGAGACGCGTAGAGATGTCGCAGGAGACCGTCGAGATCGTGAGGCGCTCGCTCGACGCGTGGAACCAACGCGATCTGGAGAGCTGGCGGACCTTTGTTCACTCCGATCTGGAAGTCGACTGGTCGCGTTCCCGAGCGCCTTTCCGGGGCGTTTATCGCGGTCTTTCTCGGGTCGAGACCTTCTGGGACTTGTTCTGGTCCGCGTTCGAGAGTGTCCAAATCGAGACGCACGGCTTCACAGACGTCGGCTCCGAGGTTGTGGTCCCAAATACCGCCCACATGCGAGGGCGGGATGGGATCGGAGTGACGGCGAGGAGCGCCCTTGTGTTCAAGGTGGAGGACGGGCAAATCACTCGCCTTCGGATGTTCCAAGAGCAAGCGGAGGCCCTCGAAGCCGCCGGCCTGTCGGAGTAGGACCCGGCAGGCTTCCGCCCATCTGATTGCCTCATCGGTTGGGTTGCCCCTCAGGCCTGCGCGGTCTATCGTCGGTGGGAGCAACGTCAATCGATCCAAACGGGGGTTTCGATGGTTCTGGCCACGACGACCGTTGAGGACTTCGACCGGTTTCTCAACACCTTCAGCACCAAGGGCCTGGAGAAGCGGCGGGAACACGGCAGCGGGGGTGCGCGCGTCTTCCGAGACCCGAGCGACAGTAGCCGTATCTGGGCTCTCTTCGACATGGATGAGGAGAGCTATCAACGCCTGCTGTCCGACCCAGATATGCCGGCCATCTTCCAAGAGGCCGGCCTTCAGGCACCGCCGCAGACGGCCGAGCTGGCTGGCGAGTACGACGCGTAGCCGCTCAGCCGAGTTGGGTGGCGGGTTCATCAGGGCCCGCCACCCGAGCACGAAGCCGCCGGGTTGCGGGAGTCGGACACCGGTCACGAGGCATCCCCGTAGGGGGCGCGGCACAACCTCGCGGGGTTCAAGGCTGCGAGGAGCATCACCTCCGGCCTTTCGGACGCGACGAACACGCCGGTGGCCGCCGTCAACCGATCCGGTACGGTCGGCGCATGGCAACCAGAATCGTTTTTGCGGCCGGGCGTGGCGACAAGAGCCTCGCGATCGTCGTGGAGGAGGACCCCAACGCGGTCTTGGGTGCTTGGACGGGTTCCACTGGCCTGCCATTTCCGCTGACGCGAGCACGCGGTGACGGGAAGGTTTGGATCAACCCGCCGAATGTTGCCTACTGGCACGAGGACGCCAGTGGCGCTTCGTCGGACTAAGTAGCCCTCAGCGCGGCGGGACCTCGGCGGTATCCTCTGAGTGCGACTGTCCCTGGGTGCTCTTTCGTTCCCCTCCCTCCACCGACAGGTCATCCACACGAGGGGAACGAGACTGGTGCAAGTGATGCTCCGAAAGCCCCGCGTTTCTCTCGCGGCCGCACGCAAGAGTCGCCGGCAGCCCTCCGCACCTCGCGATGCCCCTACCGCTCGGTCCGCGCGAACGCGTGGCGACCTGGCCCAACGAGCGACGCGAACGAGAGCACGGATTGCAGCGACGGTAGCTCGACGGAACCGAGCATTCGAGGATGGCGGTCGGCATGAATGAAGCCCGCCGCACGGCGGAGCTTGAAGGAGCGGGCCGCAGCCAGAAAGAAAAGATGGGGCTTTTAGGAGCGCGCTCGCGGTGACAGTCCCTCTGACCGGCGCGCGCAAGAGCGGTTAGGGTCGCTACGTGCCAAACAAGAAGCCCGAGCCGATGGTCGAGGAGAACGCGTCGTGAGCCTGCGGTCGATGATCAGCGGCCTGATGGACCGCATCCGCGGCGAGAAGCAGACCCCGCCGCCTGAGGGTGGGGACGAGAACGGGGGCGGGGGCTCCCCCCACCCCACGTTCGGGACGTGTTGGAAGCCAGCCCCTCGCATACCCCCCTTCGGGAGACGCCCCCGCTCCCGGATGGGGACACGACCGACCCGCCCCCAGGTGGGGAAACGATCAAGTAGCAGCAGCCCACACGCCGGGGCAACCGGGGTGGGGTGCAAGGTGCAACCCAGAGAGCGCTAGGTCCGGGGGGACCTCGTGGCGTGCGCTCGGCGGCGAGCCGCCAACTCGTCTAGCTCCGAGAACGCGTCCATCGGACCCGGCTCGGGTCCGGCCTCGCGCCGCGCCCACCGATCGGGAAAGGCTCGCTCCAGGTACCAGGCCGCGGCTTGCCAGGAGCCGCGCTGCGCCGCCCGGTCGATGGCCTCGATCAGGTCCGGCTCGGCCTCGGCCAGAAGCTCGGGCAGCGGCCGATCATCGGTGACGAGCGGCGGCGGGGCGGTCGGCGGCGGGCGCGTGACCCTGCCGTCGCTTAGCCAGCGGTGGAGCGAGCGCCGCGAGACGTTGGCTCGCGGCGACCGCGACCGCGACCGGGATACCGGCGCCGAGGTCGGCCTCGATCCTGGCGCGAAGCTCGTGCGGTCCCACTTGGCTCTGGCAAGCGGAATCCTGCTCGAGACCGGGACGCCTTTCAGATGTAGTACGTCTATCCGGCTCGTGACGGCCCATATCGCGGCGTAACGGCTTTTCCGGCAATTGCAGGCAAAACGTCCATCTTCCGCCCGCGTCCATGACGTCCCGTATCGGCCCGTTATGAACTTTTCGTGCCCGTTTCGTGCCCACTTTCGGCGTGGCAGAATGGCGTCGGTGGCAACCACCGAGACACGGCGCGACGTCCAGCGAGTGAAAGCGCATGACCGCGACTTCGACGCTCACGGGACGGTGCTTGCGGCGCGGATGAAAGCCGTGGTCGAGGCGCAGCGTGCGGTCGCTGAGCGCGAGCTCGGCGCCGGCTATGCGCTCCGGCAGTCACTCGTCGATCTCGCCGCGGTCAGCGAAGCGCTCGCGGACGAGCTGCCGGCGCCGGCGACCTTCGAAGCGAGCTTTGCCGCTCGCGGGTGGGCCAACCGCTAGACCAACTGGGCAACTCAGACGAGCCCGTAGACACCCGGTTCCCGCTTGATAGCGCGGTCTGGGGAAAACGTGCAGGTCATCCCTTCGCCTTCAGTTTCATCGCAGTCGTCTGGTCAAGCTCCTCAGGGTGATCGCGCCGGACCCATTTGATGAACCGCACCACGAGGTAAAGGTTCGCCAGAGCTAGAACAATGAGCGCTACCTCGGTCATCCCTGAGCGGAGGATCGCGGCCGCGTCGGACGAGGTGACGTACGCCATGCGTAGGCGCCCCAACTGGCGCATCCCGCGCGGATGCTGCCTAAGCTCGCGAATGCCTGGCGTGGTTGTGGTGGTTAGGGGGCGACCACGCCAGGTCACGACATTGTCTGTGACACGCGTCACAAGCAGGGCCGGAGACCAGCGGAGTCGTCGTAGGATCGAGGCCGTGCCGATCGCTCAGCAGACGGAGGCGCGACTCGTCAGGCTCGACGCCGAGCAGCTCGAGCGGCTCCGCGAGAAGGTCGTCGCCAAGAATGGCGTCGTGATCTACCGCAAAGCGGACTGGCTCCACGCCGCCTACCGGGAGGGAAAGCCGGTTGGCTCGGTCAAGAGGTAACGCCCGCGAGAACCAGGTCGCGACGCTGCTCCGCGAGGAGGGCTTAAGCGATCATCAGGTCGCGGTCCTCATACACGCTCGTCCGCTTCTCCTTCATCGCGGCAAGCTCGGCCACCGCATACAGCGCCGCGCCGCTGCGATCTCCCGATCTAGCGCTGTCCCCTGTCCCGACGGATTGCCTCTTGAAGCGTCTCGATAGAGATCGCTCCTTGGCTCACCTTATGGGCTGCTTTCGGTAGATCTGGGCGGGATTCTGCCCTCAGCTTCATCGCGGTCGCCTGGTCGAGCCCCTCGGGGTGATCGCGCCGGACCCACTTGATGAACCGCACCAAGAGGTAAAGGTTCGCCAGAGCTAGAACTATGAGCGCTACCTCGGTCATCTCTTCCTCCAAAAACTACCCGGCGATCATCAGGTCCCGGCTCTCGTACACGCTCACCGGTCGCTCCTTCATCGCCGCAAGCTCGGCGACCGCGTAGTAGCGCCGCCATCAGCGCGTCCGTGTGGGCGCCGCTATTCATCTTCGAAGCCGGGCAACGCAGTTAGGCGCTGTTCGTCCTAAGCAACACCCGGCGGCGATATGTGGAAGAGCAGCACCCAGTGCGAGATGCTTCAAGCCGAAGGCGAACCGAAGGAGACAGGATGCCGCTCTATCTAACGAGCTTCAGCTACACGTCGGAGACTTGGGCTCGACTCATCGACAACCCGGAAGATCGCCGCGACGCTGCTCGGTCGTACATCGAGTCCGTTGGCGGCAAGCTCCACGGGTTCTGGTACGGGTTCGGCACCCACGACGGCGTCACGTTGTGGGAGGCTCCCGACAATGTCTCGATGGCCGCGGTCGCGCTCGCGCTGAGTGCTGGCGGCGCGATCAGTTCGCTTGAGACGAGAGTCCTCCTCACTGTCGAAGAGACGCTGGACGCGCTCGGCAAGACCGCGGAGATCGGGTACCGAGCACCTGGCACCAGTCGCTAGGCCGTCAAGGACGGCCGGGGCATATCGCCCGTGCCGCCTGACTCTCCTATCGGGAGGTTTCGCTTTCCATGCAAAGCGGCACCATCAGGGGTCACTGACCCGCGCGCACCGGTTGCAGTTCATCGTCCCTCGGCCAACGAGCCGCGCTGCGTGCAGCGCCGGCTGTTGGCCTCAGTCCCCGCCAGTCAGCCGATCACATGGAAGATGAAGTCGAACTTCGTTCCCGCCGCGTTGTGGAACTTGAGCTCCATCTCGCCGCGCGCGTTCCGGTACTTGCCCGTGCCTCCGGTGATCGCGAGGACGCTGTCACCGGCGTCTGAGAACGGACCCTGGACCGTGATCTGCCCCTTTGGCAGGAACGTGGTCCAGCTGCACTCCCATGATTCGCCCACGACGATGCGGATGCAGGACCCCTGACTGGTGCCGACCTGCTGCGTGTCGGCGCGGTTGAACACCTCATTTGCGAAGGTGAGGATGTTCCCGACGTCGTCGCCGGTCGTTCCATTGGTGATCGCGTCGGTGGTCGCGTGTTCGACCACCCGGATCGTCTTACCTCCCTTGTGACCGTCGGGACCCGCGCTCGCGCCAATCACGAGTACGAGGACCACCGAGGCCGCCAGGATCGCGAGTGCGATTACCCGCTTCATTTCGCCTCCTTCTTCGAGCCAGGCCAGGACCTGCCTGTTAGAGCGGGGGCGACCCTCCTGGGTCCGGCGTGCGTTTAGCCGCGACGCGGCTTTGACCTCCCCTTCGAGGGGGAATGCGAGGACGCTATCGCCTTCTCTCGTGATACCGGCGATTCACCACGCTTCACTCGGCTGCCCGCGGGACGGCCGCTTTCCATGCAAAGCGGGCGTTTCAGTCCGCGGAGCCGTCCCGCTCCAAGACCCGCGCCGTTCGAATCTCCCCAACGCGCCGCAACGCGAGCGCCAGCCGGCTAGCCGCAACCGCACGCTCGTGACCCGACAGCGCGTCGATCTGGCGAACGGCGTCCTGAGCTCCTCCGAAGCCCAGGTCAGGACAGGACGCTAGGAGTTGCCCCACCCAACGGACGCCGGCGCGCTCGAACGTTGCCGGTTCCTTCGCACGGATCAACAGAATGATGCGGAGGGCGTCCTCGAGATCCAGAGTGCCGCACTCGCGAGCGAGGCCCATCTCGCCGAGCCAACTGTCAGGAGAGCGGCGGCGCTCCGACCTATCCCACACCGCGATTTGCGGCTTTCTGCGGATGCAAGACGATCTGACCTGGCGCGATGATCCGCGTTCAGGGAGAAAACGGGAGGAGTACTGCGATGGGGAATGTGATTGGTGCCGGACGGCGGCCGCTTGCCGCGTTGCTCGGCATCGGCTTGATTGGAGCCCTGGCGCTCGGCGGCAGCACGGCGGTGTCGGGCGCGGACAGCGCCGCCAGTAGTGCGGCGGTCAGCTCAGCGGAGAAAGCGGAGGCAAGTTCAGCAGCCAGCGCGCCGCGTGAGCCGAAGGTGGTCTGCGTGACGAGCTATCAACCCCCGCGCGGCGTCTACCGCTACAAGCCGAGCAAGTGCGAGTTCCACAAGCGCGGGGAGTACCCGATTGCGGCCTATGCCACGGCAAGCGTCAAGAGCATGAACTGGAAGCGCTGGGGCGGGAACAGAGCGTCCGGGAAGGGCAAGTTCGTCGTGAACATGGTCGGCCCGGTCCCTGCTCGGGTTCGGCTGAGCAAGAAGCGGGAGGTCTGCGGACTGCGCGTGTACACGAAGCTGCGGATCACGTGGGAGAAGCCCGAAGCCGCCGGAGGCGGGCGCGACACGTTCAGCATCCCGATCACCAGCTGCCTGCACTGAGGCGCTGGCAGATCGCTGGTTCGAAA
>CAVTFG010000017.1:0-221811 GCA_963734015.1 uncultured bacterium
GGGGAGGGGAGGCCGGTTGGCCCGGCCGCTAGGCCGTGATCAGCCCGCGGTCCTCGTAAACGCTCTCGCGCTTGTCCTTCATCGCGGCGAGCTCGGCGACCGCGTAGAGCGCGGCCATCAGCGCGTCGGTGTGCTGCCTCGACTTCATCTTCGAGACGACCTGGCCGTACTCGCGGTTGCGGACCTCGGCGGCCAACGCATGCCGCCTTGGTAGGTCTGCTCCACCGTGACATAGCCGTCCGGCCTTGACGATCTCGAGGAACGCGGCGGCCGCCCCGGCGTTCCGTTTGTAGACCCAAGGCTTGGTCGGCACCCCGGCGTCCTCGAGCTCCTGAGCGATCCCTTCGGCGAAGCGCGGGTCGTAGATCACGACGTCGACCTTCTCCTCTTGCGCCCACTCCTGCGCGACCGCCTCGACGTCCGCGAGCGGCACCCGGTCGCGCGTGGTCGGCGTCCAGATCCGCCAGATGATGTGGAAGGCGTCGTCCGGGTCGCGGCGAACCAGCGCCAGCGCACAGGAGTCGCTCGCGACCGCCGAGCTCGACGGGTTGGAGCCGCTCTGCCATAGCTGTCACTCGAAGCTCACCAGGGCCGAGCAGCTAGGTAGGGCGGACGACGCCTCCCTTGTGTCTTCCGATACCTGGCCAGACGCCGACCGCCCTGTATTCGGAATACCCGCCGAGACATCACTTTCACCGGCCGAGCAGTTGGCCGGGGGGCTCAGATGAGCGAGGGACTACTCCTCGATCCCGGCGGCTTCGAGGGCCTGGTCCCAGTCGGCGAAGGCAACGTTACGAGTCGCGAGCCCGTTCTCGATCGTGATCAGGTTCGCGTATTTCAGCGCGACCCCGACTCCATCCCGGCCCCTCCCGTGGAATCGGTACAGGGCGAGCACTCGATCTTCCCCGATTGGCTCGATGCGCTGGACTTCGATCAGAAGGGTGTCCCAGGGCTCTCGGAAGGTGTTCCAGAACTGCCTCCATCCCTGTCGGCCTCGATAGACGGCCTCGGTATCGGGAAAGAGTTGCGCGGTTTGGAACTCATGGTCCGGAGCGATGTGGTCCAGTTGCCACTCGAGGTCGCCGCGGTTCCACGCCTCGTACCCCTGTCGCACCAGCTCGACGTTCTCCTGCGACATCGCCCCCGCAGTATCTCGCGGTCGGGGGTAGGGACGGTTGAAAACGACTCTGGCGCGATCTCAGCGACCGCCGAGTGGTCGACGGCGCGCGCAAGCCTCGGAGATGGTGAGTAACGCGTGAGGCGCCGCACGCAGGTCATGGTCCGTCTCAGCGACCAGGAGGCCGCGCGGCTCGACGAACTCCGCGGCGCGCGGAGCCGAGCCGTCTACATGCGGAGTCTCCTCGAAGAACCGCCACGCGAGGACGACGTCGCGACCCGCGGCGAGGCGTTGGCGGTCCTGACCGGCCTCGCGCGCGGTGGCAGCGTCGGGGCGGCCGTGGCGCTGGAACGTGCGCTGCGAGAACAGGACGCCGAGGGCGGTGGCGAGCTCGCAAGGTGGCTTCGTGGCAATGAGTGAGTTCTGCGCTCATGGCTACGCCGACCGCCGGCGGTGTCCGCGGTGCGTACCCGCGCGCCCCGGCACGGCGGATGCGCCCGCGGCGCGCCGCTCGGTCTACGAAGACCGTCCGTTCGTCGTCGCCGCCGACGACGACTGGCGAGTCGAGAAGCTGCGCGAGGCCGGCATCCCTTGTGGCTGGCGGTCGCTCGACGAGTTCCTGCGGAGCCGCTGGTGACCGAGCTCGCGCAATTCGAGCGGTTCTGCGGACTGGTCGGTCTCGAGCTCGAACCCTTCCAGAAGACGGCCATGCGCGCGGTCCTATCGAAGCGACGCGAAGTCGTAGTCAGCCAGCCTCGCGGCAATGGCAAAACCACGTTGCTCGGCTGCTTCGCGCTTTTCGAACTCGTCCGCCACCCCGAGGCGACGATCGTCTGCGCGGCCGCCAGCCGCGATCAGGCACACCACCTGTTCCGAGCGGCGGAGCGCTTCGCTAAGGAGATCCCCGAGCTCCGCGAGCAGCTGACGTTCACCATGCGCGAGATGCGGACGGCCGCCGGCGGCCGCCTGATGGTGGTCTCGGCCGACGCCGAGCGAAACATGGGACTTGATCCGTTCCTGGTCGTGGTCGACGAGCTCGGCTCGCATCCCGACGATCGCCTCTACGTCAGCTTGCGCTCGGCGCTGATCAAGCGTCCCGACGCGCGCATGCGCGTGATCTCGACGATGGGTGGCCACGAGGACGCGCCGATGCCGACCATGCGCGCACGCGCGCTCGAGGACGGCAAAGTGACCCGGCGAGGCGCCGTTCTGCGCGCCACGACACCCGATCTCTTGTGGTTGGAGTGGGCCGTCACCGAGGGCGCCGACATTGACGACATGCGCATCGTGAAGGCCGCGAACCCACGTTCGGCGATCACCGCGGCGGCGCTCGCAGAGCACCGGCGCGCCCTCCATGACCACGCCTTCCGGCGGCTCCACTGCAACCAACACCTTCCCGGCGCCGCGGCGTACATCACCGCCGAGGAGTGGGACGCGTGCGGCGACGTCCCCGAGCTCGGCGGCTCCGGTTTCCGGGCGATCGGGATCGACGGCTTGCTCGCGGAGCCGCTCACCACGGCCTGAGCTGGCAGCCGTGCGGCCTTCGATCAGGAGTGAAAGCTCGGCGTTCGTCACACCGAGAATGGTACGGCTTTTTGCCAGCACGACTAACCCGTTTTCACACCATACGAGTCAGTCACCCCGCTCCCCTGTTCCGATGCTGTACCATCCCGCTCGTGCCACCGAGGGACCTACCAGCGCGCATCAGGGATCTCCCCAAGGGAGGGCTCGTGGTCTTGGACCCTGACCGCGAGGCCGGGTTCGTACTGCTCGATGGCCGCTACGCGATCCCGCGTCGGTTCAACGCCGCGGCGCGGGCCAGCGAGGGGACCTACGTACAGGTCTCGATCGAAGTCGACGACAAGGGCGTCCCGACCTGCCATTCGCTCAAGATCGAGCCCGAAGACGAGAACGGCGTCGTCACACCGGCAGCGCTTCGCGGGGTGGCGCTCGAAAGGCTCATGCGCTTGGCGGTCACCGAGCAGATGCAGCTGCGCGATCTGCGAGAGGGTGACGTCGAGCCGGAGGTACGAACCACGAGCGCGGACCGCGACGCGTTCTACGAGCGCTACCGGCGCGGCGCGCGACGTCCACGTCGGGGGTCGCCGCTCACCGACGAGAACTTGCGCCAGGTCGCGGACCTCTACCGAGCCGCGGTAAAGCGCGGTGACCCACCGACGCAGACGGTCGCCGACCAGATGCACGTCCGCCGCTCGACCGCAGGGCGTTGGGTCGCCGCCGCTCGCCAGCGTGGCGTGCTCGGCCCAGCGGAGCGCGGCAAGGGAGGCGAAGCGAACTGATGCGCGGCTCGATCACAAAGCGCGGCTCGCTCTGGACAGTCCGCTACGACGAGACGACGGCGGACGGCGGACGCCGCCAGCGGCGCAAGAGTGGCTTCGCCACGAAGCGCGAGGCGCAGGACTTCCTCGCCGAGCAGCAGACCCGGATACGCGACGGCTCCTACGCGACGCCCTCGACGCTGACGCTCGGGCGGTTCCTGGTCGACGAGTGGCTGCCGGCGGTGGAGGGACGGTCCGCCCGCTGACGCTCGACCGCCTACCGCTCCAGAGTGAACGCCTACATCGCGCCGCGGATCGGCTCCGTGCGCCTGCAGGCGCTCTCTGGCGGCCATCTGAACGCGCTCTACCGCGAGCTCGAGCAGGCCGGACTCTCGGTCTCGACCCGGCGCGGCGTCCACACCGTCCTTCACCGAGCTTTACGCGACGCGACGCGCTGGGGCCGGCGGTGCGAAACGTGGCGACGCTCGCCGATCCACCGCGCTCAAGCGGACCCGCGTCAACGCCTGGACCGCCGGCGAGTTGCGGCGCTTCCTCGATCACGTCGCCGACGACCGGGTGTTCGCGTTGTGGAGGCTGGCAGCGACGACCGGAATGCGGCGTGGCGAGCTCTGCGGGGCCACCTGGCGCTGCTCTCGATCTCGACGGCGCGCGGCTGGCGGTCGAGCAGCAGCTCGTCCCCGGACCCGGCGGGGTCAGCTTCGGTCCGCCGAAGTCGGCTCGCTCGCGGCGAACGGTCGCGCTTGACGCCGGAGACGGTCGACGCGCTTCGCAGGCATCGCGACGCGCAGCTGCTCGAACGCGACTTCGCGGGCCCGGCGTACTCGACCGTGATCTGGTGTTCTGCGATCCGCTCGGCGGCCCGATCTCACCGATGACGCTCACCCGTCAGTTCGCAGAACACCGCAAGGTCGCCGGGATCCCGACCGGGACCTTCACGTTTTGAGACATACGGCCGCGTCTCTGGCGTTAACGGCCGGCGTCCCGGTCCACATCGTCGCGGCGCGGCTCGGAGACGATCCGAAGACGGTGCTCGCGACCTACTCGCACTTGCTTCCGCAATCAGACGAGATCGCCGCCGAGCGCGTCGCGGCGGCGATCTGTTAGCCGCTTTTCGTCCTAAGCGGCTATTCCGCCAGCCCGGCGGCTTCTAACGCGTCGTTCGGCCCGTGAAACCACTCGTAACGCACGACCGCGCCATCACGAAGGTCCATAGAGCTGACTCGTGCGCTTCGACGTCGACCCTGCTCGCGCGCCAGTGGACTCGGTAGCGGACTACGACGGCGACCTGCTCACCCGACGGGACCAGCCGCTCGAGTTCTATCTGCCAGTTCTCGTAGCCCTCGAACACGTCGTGAACGGCCTGGCTGAAGGCGGGGAGCCCCGACGGGTCCCCGGTTCAACCGCGTCCGGCGGGTTGACGTACTCGATCTTTCGTCGAACAGATGTGCCGGCCCCGGCAGATCGTTGCGCGACCAAGCCTCGTAGACGCTTCGAACGACCTCGACAGTGCCCTCCGACATCGCCGGCGCAGTATCTCGCGGAATGTTGCGCTTTCCATACGGAGCGCGCTATCGCCTCTCGTCCCAAGCGCTAAACCGGGCGGTGGCTTCGAGGGCCTCGGCCGATCCGATACCACGGCCGCGCAGATTTGGCGTCGCGGAGCGTATAGAGGACCGCTTCATTGCTCCGCCTCGACGAGGCTGAGCTTGGCGCGTCCGCCAATCGTCGACGGAATCCCCGAGTCCCAGGGGGGTCGATCGCTCGACCGGTTCGAAGAAGAACTCGTCGAAGGTGTTGATCCAGTCCTGAAGCCATTTCCGCAGCGCGTCCCTGCCATGAATCGGACCGACGTATCGGGAGCGCCCTCGACAGCCCGGAAGTCAGCGTCTCGGCGAACTGGTCCAAAAGCCGATCAAGCGGCCCTCGGAAACGTCTCTCGCGGAGTTCACGGCCTCTCAGTGCGCCTGCGACATCGCCTCCGCGGGATCACGCCGATTTATCGCTTTCCATGCAAAGCGGCTATTTCGGAAGCAACTCCTCAGGGGCGGAGGCGCCCGCCTGGAGCCGCGATAAGATCCGGACGTGACCGTTTCGTGCCCACTTCGGACCGAAAACCGCATGGGAATGCGGGTTCAGCTAGATGTAGTACCTCTGGACTCGGCCCGGTGCAGATGGCTTATCCATGCGGAGAGGCGACTGTTTCGGACTCCTGCGCACCAGTTTGCGCACCAGGCAGCTCGCCGCCAGCTTTCCGCGCCTTCTCCTCCGCGCGCTTGCGCTCGGCCGTCAGGTAGCTGTCCAAGAGCCCCGCTGCCTCCTCTTCGCTCCCTGGCATCAAGTGGCCGTAGCGGTCAATCGTCACCGTGATTGAGCTATGCCCCAGGAAGGTCGAGAGGGCCTTTGCGTTCACGCCAGCAGCGATATAGAGCGAGGCTGCCGTGTGTCGGCACTCGTGCAGGGTGATGCGTCTAAGGCCGGCCTTCTTCCATGCCGTATCTGCTTGCCGCTGCGGGCCATCAGGTCGGAACGGGCTCTCAGGGGTTCGCCCAAAGACCAGGGCATCGCCCGCTGTATCCGATCGCAAGCGATACTCGAGCAGGTAATCCCGTAGGACCGCCGCCATCGGTACGCGGCGACGGTTCTTGCCCTTGGTTTCGATCTCGCCTTCCTTCGCATCCCATCCGTGCTGAACATGGATCACCCCGGCGGCAAGGTCTACGTCCCGCCGGCGAAGGGCTTGGAGCTCTCCCCGCCGCAGGCCCGCATAGAGCGCCGTAGCCCATAGGGGCCGATCCTCGTTCGGCAACGCCGCAAGCAGGGCCGCAGCCTCGGCGGGATCAGCGATGCGGTCGCGCCCTCCACGAACCGCAGGCATCTCAAGGCCGGTGGTTGGGTTGACGGCCAGCTCGCCACGGGAAAGCGCGCGGCGATAGATCGCCCGCAGGGGCAGGAGCGCTACTTGGATCGTTGACGGGTTGAGGCCGTCGCCCAACAACTTCTCAACGAACTCCTGAAGGTCTGGCCGGCGGAGGTCAGCAAGGCGCACGTCACCAAACTCCGGCAACACACGCAGACGCATAGTCCGTTCGTACGCGCGCAACGCGGACGGCTTGTACGGATCACCGGAGCGATTGCGAATGTGACCAGCGGTCGCAGCCGCATGCCACTCGTCCCACGCTTCTTGAACGGTGGTCGGCTTGGGGGCGCGCATGGTTCCGGCCTTCAGCGCTGACAACGCGTCCGCTCGCCAGCTCTTGGCCTCGCTCTCGCGGGGGAACGATTTGTAGATCTTGCCGCCGTCTCGCTTCGAGTAGACCCACGCTTGAAAGGTCGGGCGACAGTTGCAGTTGTCCCCCTGGCGGGAGCGACAGCTTCGATCGTGACGCTTGGTGACTCCGGTGGCCATTAGTGCATCCCTTCTGCTCGCAGCTCCCGCGCCTTCATCCGGGCAAGTCCCTTCGATCGCCGGCTGCGGAGGAGCTTGAGGTTGTAGTGGTAGCCGGAGAGGTTCCAGTAGTAATCACGCTGTTGGGCGCGTTCCCGCTCGGCGTACTCGGGATCGCGCCGCCGGTCGCGCATCCGCTCTATCTGTGGCTCGGGGTTCAGCCAGTAGCGGAAGGTGCTGGCGGGTACCCCGTGCGCCCGCGCTGCTGCTGCGGTGCCTCCATGCTTCTTGACGAGGGCTTGGGCCTCGATGAGTGAAAGGGGCTCAGACATTCTGCGCCCATCCGGCGATCGGCCGCAACTCATCCACTGACTTCGGGCCGATGCCGTGTACGTCCGCAATCTCGGTTTCGGTTGCCGCTCTGAGCTGTCGTTGCAACCAGTAGCCCGCCCTTGCAAGCCGTCTACGAATCACAATGCTCAGCTCGCGCGGTAGGTCGCTGCGGCGCATGCGCGTCTCTACGACCCGCTCTCGTTCCTCGTCCTCGATTCGCTCGAGCTGCTTCTCGATTGGCCAACGCCACGCCTCCAGCCTGCGGGCAAGCTGCCGAAGATCCGCAGGATCTCATCCGCGAGCTGGTCGCTCTCGGTAGCCAACGCAACCCACATCGCCGCGTCCTCGCTCACGTCGCACCGGGCTAGGCGCTCGGCCGGGAGCTCCAACCAGGCGTGAGCGGTATCCACAACCAACCGATCTACCTCGCTCGTATCCATCGCTGATTCCTCCTCCTGTCGAGGGACCAGCGAGGGCGATACCGTTTCCCCTGCTTCCGGGCGAGTATCCCTTGACCGGAAGCCAGGGGCTCGGCGTTCACAGCGCGCGAGCCCCATCTCTGTAATCGCCGCGACCGTAGCACGCGGTCCGGTCAGAGTCAAGCCATTTACCGCTTGAACAAGCCATTTCTGCTCAGTCTTATTGGACAAGATGGTGCTTCCCGTGCGTGGGATTGCGCACTTCGCACCCGGGTATTCGACGGGCACCACCCCTGCGAAGGGTGGCGACACGAAAGGCGTTCTCCCGTCCCTGGGCGGGGCGGGAGGCGTCCCCAAGGAGTGACGGCCCTGGCTGCCCCCCGCACTGGGGTCGTCCTCTACCCGCGGGGCTGAATCGCGAGATACTGAGCGGGCGATGTCGGAGGACGGAAACCTCGCGGTTGTCCGCAGAACCCTCGAAAGCTTCACGAATGACGTCGAGACGTGGCTCGACACGCTCGATCCCGCGGTCAAGTGGTATCCCCAGGAGGAGCACCAGACCCTCTTGCTCGGTCGGGATGCGGCCCTGATGCGCCGCGAACGCTGGCGCGAGACATTTCAGGAGGGAACTTACGGCCTCGAGATCCAGGAACTGAGGGGGAACGGGGAGAATGTGTTCTCCGTCCTCCGCGAATGGGGCCGAGGTCGGGGGAGCGGGATCGAAGTTGAGGACCATGACTATGCGCACTGGAAAGTGCGCAACGGGAAGATCGTGTACTGCCACGAGTACGGGACCCGCGCCGAGGCCCTCGAAGCCGCCGGGCTGTCGGAGTAGAGCCAACGAGGTCATATCCCCAGCAGCTCCTGAATCTCCTTGTGGACTTCTGCGGGCGTTCCTGATGCGGAAAAGCTCAGAATGGGCAGAGATACCGGACCCCCCGAAATGTCCGGATTGCGCCCCTTGTTTAAGCCATGTTCGGGGTGTGCTCGAAGAGTTGCCGCGACACGGCGAACTGTCTTCTCATTGCAGCCGACCCGCTCCGCGATCTTGGACGCCGGCCAGTCCCGCTCGAGCAGGTACTGAATCAGCGAGTCACGGTCCTTGCGGGAGGGACGAAAGGCGTGCACATCCCGCGCCGTGTCGAGCAAGCAAGCGATCGTCATTGCGGGGACGGCAGCTCCGATCGCGGCAGCGAGGATGGAAACCGGGTCAGCGTTCTTGCGCTTCATCGACTTCTGAAGGTCGGAGCGATTCACGCGGCACCGTCCAAGACGCGCTCCCCGTTCTCATCCAGCCAGCGCTCGAGCTCGCGAACTGGGACCAGGCGCACGCTGCCACGGCGAACCACCCGAAGATCCGGTTGTACGTACGTCTCAAAACTAGTCAGGCTCATGCCGAGCGACGCGGCTGCCTCTCTGCGCTTGAGTGCTAGGCGTGGGATCGGTGCGGGGGTGCTCATCGCCTGCGCCCTTCGCCGGGTGGCGCGTAGGTCTTCGTGCCGTCCAGGCCCTTGCGTGACGGCTTGAGAGAATCGCCTCGCTCGACCACTCCTGCCGCGACGAGGCGGCGGATCGCCTTCGATGCGGTGCCCTTGTCGGCGACGAGGCCCGCCCGGACCGCCATGCTCGTCGCGTACGGAAGCGGTCGGTAATCGCCATTTGCGCGCCGCAGGCCCATGAGCAGTTTCATGTGCGTGGCGATGCCCGCCATCGCCGAGCCGGGCCGTTCGGGCATTTCGCCAAGGGCGGGCTCCTCCGGTTCGAGCGTGCCCGCCTTATATCGGTCGAGCAGGAGGTCGAGTTCGCTTGGCTCCTTCTCCTCGCT
The DNA here is from genome assembly GCA_963734015.1 of uncultured bacterium. Lineage (GTDB taxonomy): Bacteria > Actinomycetota > Thermoleophilia > Solirubrobacterales > 70-9 > JALZKA01. The sequence continues at coordinate 9,380 of CAVTFG010000017.1, forward strand.
TACCACCGCGGAGGTATCCGAATTACCACCAGGACCAAGGGGGCTGGGTAGGAGAGGAGGTAAGGCCTGGTCTTGGTCCTGGTCTTGGTCTTGGTCCTGGTGGTACGGAGTCCCCGGCGCAGGCGGAAACCCCGGGTCATCAAGCGTCCACGTGTCGGGCGCAGGTCCACTCATGCCTGCTCGCCTTCCTTGGGGAACGCGTCCAGGTGGCAGTCAACGCAGGCCCAGCAACCGAGGGTGAGACTCATGGCGATCTCGCCCTTGGCGCGCCCGCATTTCTGGCAGGCCGGGCTCATTCGCGCAGCCCCTCTTCCGTGAAGACCTCGAGCACGTCCGGATCAACAGCGTCGATGCCTTCGCTTGGCGGGCGCCACCTGCCGCATTTCGCACAGTAGGCATCGCCGTCGATGTTGTGATCGAGGAGATGTGAGCCATTGCACCGGCACGTCCCCTCGCCTCGCTCGGCCCTACCCATTGCGTAGAGAAGCGCCTTGAGCAGATCAGGCGAACGCTGTTCAGCTCGATACTTCGCCTTCCGATGGCCGGCACAGGCCGAGAGGTAGCGAACGTCACCGTTCCGCCTATAGGGCTCGCAGGGCCGTGGGCAGCCGTCGTGGCGGCAGGTCGGACGGCCGGTCACGTGGTCACCCCCGCGAGAGCTCGGCCTAGCGCTGGATCAGATTCACCGTCAGAGGAGTCGCCGGGGCTCCCGCCGCCAGAGCTGCGGCTGGACGCGCCGACTCGGCGGGAGCCGCGATGGCGCGAGGGAGCAGAGCGTGGAGCCCGGGTCCGGCCCTGAGGGCATATGCGCGGAGGCCGCAAGGTTCGCCCAGCTCCCAGGTAGAGCCGGAAGCCATCGCGCTTACGGATGGGCCTGCGCTCCACGCGGCGCATCTCAGCTTGCAGACCGCGAAGGCTCGAAGTACCGGCTATCCGTTCTACGTCGGCGGAGGTTCGATCGCTTTCGGCATCGTCACCTGCGAGGTCAGCGATAGCCATTCGCATCCCCAGGACGCGCGCGGCGGCGTCAACCGCATCTTGCTGGGCGCGACAAGAGTTCGCGAATGCGATCGCAACGGCGTGGTCATGGACGCGCTGGCGGCGCTCGCCCGTGAGGTTGCGCCTATCCACCGCCGCGTTGACAGCGTCCTCGATTGGGGTCGCGCTTGCTTGGCCGACCTCAGCGGCTACATCACGGGCGAGGCTTTCGTCATCCGAGATGAGGTCATCGCTCAGGCCATGGCCTGCCGCGAGCTCCCGCTGAGCAGGAAGGGGAGTGTCAGCCGGTGGCTGGCAAGGATCGTTCGTTGGCATGTCTAGTGGTAGGCATTGGTCTTGTTGTTGTGCTTCTGGGACCTTGAACGATCACCCGGGCGGAACGTAAGAAACGGCTTGGTAGAGCGAAATTGCGCTTTGGGCGACCCACCCTTGACTGAGTGAGCCGCCCGCCGCGCGAGCACAAACCAAGACGCCGCACCACTACGAACGAACGTCAACTCAAGCATCGCCTAGGCGTGTCCCAACGGCCCAGGGGCTGGATCGGAGCTGGGACACCCGCCCCTTAGCGTGGGTGTAGGTATGAGCACACCAACCGCAACAGAACCTCAGGAGCACAAACTCCCACGTCGCGCATCCGCGCGCAGCAACAAGCAAGGTTTCCCTTCGAGCTGTGCCCGCCGGCTAGCGAATCCCGCATAACCAAGCGGCATCCAGCTAGCTAGCCCATTCCTAAGCTCTGCGGCGCTAGGCGGCGGTAGGCGTCCGATGGCCCCAGTCTGGCCGCACCAACTCGGGCGTGTGATTCGCGCGCTGACCTGCGGTTCCGCGTCCTCCCTTCTCACTCGCCTCCGCTTGTTCAAGCGGTTTGCGGATGGGGTGGCAACTCGGTGGCAACGAGCGAAGGCGAGCCAGCACACAGAATCACGAAGCCGAAAATCACCGCGGAGGTTGTTGGCTCGTCTCCTGTTGGGATGAGTGATGAAGTTGGTGGGCGCCAGGTTGGTCCACGACGTGGGCCTGGCGAGCCGCCGCCCCCGGTTGGGGGAGGGGGCAGCCGAAAGCCCCAAGTACATATTCATATTCCGGCGTCAGGCATTTTCGGCCCGAAAGGCGTCCTTGGGGAGGTAGCCCCCCGGGTTTTCATGCTCAGCGGACAAGGGCCTGAGGGCGCGGCCGGCGGAAACGCCCGCTTTGCATGGAAAGCGGTACAAACCGTCAGGCGCTCCCGGTTCTCGCGCGAAGGAGGAGTCGTTGGGCAGCGATGCCGCTAGCGGGGACCTGCTCCCACCGCAGCCGGCGCCGGGGAGGCAGTCGATTGGCTGCGCAGGAAGAGCAAGACGGCGACGATGAAGAGGACTAGGCCTATGGGTCCGTACGGCGGGGGGTGGGCGCTGATCAGGAACGGGGAGATGCCGAGCAAGATGGCCACAGAAAGGGGCGCGCCAGCGCGATCGCGGAGGGCGACACCGGCCGCGATCATCGAGGTGACCAGCGCGACGTTCCCGATGCTGACGAAGACTCCGAAATCGCGAAACAGGATGTTCTCCGCGTAGTCCTGGGTCAGGTCCTCCCGTGTCGCCTGATCTATCCCCGATTGCCCGTTCAGATCGTCAACGAGAGTGCCGACCCCGATTCCCTGCAACGTCTCGAAGGCACCGTAGAAGATGACGAATGGAATCAGCGCAATCCGGCTGACCCGCGCCGCAGTCCCCTCAACATCACGCATGAGCACATAGACCGCAGCGGCGAACAGCGGGATGAAGATCAGCATCCCGATGTGGACCACGAGGAATCGATCCACCACGTCCTGCAGATTCAGATAGATCGTGTCGGGCTCCCCGCCGGGATGGAAGAGGAGGAGGATCGCCCACGCCGCTGGCACGCCAAGGATGAAGGCAAGCTCGCGACGGCTGAGGGTGTCAGGCGGGATGGTGCGCCGCACCGTACACCCGGAACGCCCGATCTCAAGAACGCCAGGCGTACGCGCTCGACAATCCCTGGCAGATCGACGCGATGCTGAACGACCCGCAGACCTGGCACAAGCGCTCAGGCAACTCCCGCTACCCTTTCCTGGCTCCTGAGTATCTCGGTCAACAAGGACCGAAACTCCACCCGTCTCACCACACAGCCATGGATCCCGCGATCGTCGTCTTCGGCTTCGGCATCGGCCTTCTGGTCGGCATGACCGGCATGGGCGGCGCCTCCCTGATGACGCCCCTGCTGATCCTCGTCTTCGGGATCAGCCCGGTGACGGCGATCGGCACCGACATCTTCTACGCCGCGATCACCAAGACCGTCGGCGGCTTTCGTCACCTCCGGCTGAAGACCGTGCATCGCGGGCTCGCGTTCTGGATGGCGGTGGGCTCGGTTCCCTCGGCGATCGCCGGCGTCTGGGTGATCGAGCTGCTCCAGGCCAGCTACGGCGAGGACCTCGACAAGCTCGTGCTCGGGATGCTCGGCGGCGCGCTGCTCGTGGTGGGCATCGTGACCCTCCTGCGCTCGCTCTTCTTCCGCGGCGTGATCGCCGAGCGCTCGTCGCTGCACCTCTACCGGCGGCACATCATCGCCGCGATCGTCACCGGAATCACCACCGGTTTCGTGATCGGCCTCACCTCGGCCGGCAGTGGCACGCTGATCGCGATCGCCCTGATCACGATTTTCCGGCTCACTCCGCAACGGGTCGTCGGCACCGACGTGTTCCACGCCGCCATCCTGCTTTGGGCAGCCGGCATCGCGCACTGGGTCGGCGGCAACATCGACTTCGGGCTCGCCGGGAACATCCTGATCGGCTCGATCCCCGGAGTGATCATCGGAGCCAACCTCTCGGTGAAGGCGCCACAGGCCTTCCTGCGGACCGCGCTCGGCGTCGTCCTGATCGCCTCCGGCACCACGCTCGTCGTCAAGGAGGGCGACCCGAGCGTCGTCCTCCCGGCGATCGGGATCGCCACCCTGATGATGGGCGCGCTGTTCGCGGCCCAGCTGATCTCGCACTACCGCAGCACCACCGCCAAGAGCTCTCCGGCGAGCGCACCGCCGTAGTTACATGGAGTACGAGGAGCCCAAGGCACGAGAAGCCGCGGGTCTGCCGAAATAGCCCGCTTTGGACGAGAAGCGGCAACGGCGCTTTGCATGGAAAGCGGTACTTCGAGCGGCCCGGAACGCCGGGCCAGCGTAGTCGAGCAAGCGCTCCGTCGGGCACGCCTGGTCGGTTTTACGTCAGGTGCAAATCGGGGTTCTAGGATCAGCGTCCAGCTGCCCCGGGGGGTCCGGGGGAAAGGGCAACCGAGGAGGGAAACCCACGGTGAGTTCAGAGCTGTTGGCGGTTGATCGGGGCCAGCAAGCCGGTCAGCCGGAGGCTGAGAGGGACGGAGCAGAGCGACGATGAGTCGCGCGGTGCGTCACGCGACGCTGCCAACGACGATCCTGATCGCGATGATGCTCCTCGTCGCTGGATGCGGCGACGATGACGACGAGCCCATGGCGTCGAGCACCACCGCGACCAACACCACGGCGGATGCCGGCGACGCAGCCGGCGAGCTCGACGAGGTCGTCCAGATCGAAGGTGGGCGTGGCCTCTACGTTCGGTGCACCGGCTCTGGCTCGCCGACCGTGGTCATGGAGGGCGGCGACCTCGACACGAGCGACTCCTACTTCTTCGCGGAGGAGGCCATCGCCGAGGAAACCCGGGTCTGCGTGTACGACCGCGCGAACCTGGGGCAGAGCGATCCCGCTCCCGGCCCGCGCGGCTTGGAGGAGCTTGTCAGCGACTTCGAGGGCCTGCTCGAATCGGCCCCGATCCCGGGGCCGTACGTCCTGGTCGGCACCTCGGGCGGCGGCTACATCAGCGCGGGCTACGCGGTCGGGCATCCGGACGAGGTCGCGGGAATGGTGTTCGTGGAGGTACCCGCGCCGTTCCAGGATCCGCCCGCCCCGATCGTGAAGGAAACGGATCCGGGCCATCCCGGGAATCTCGAGAAGCGCGACTTCCTCCAGGTCGAGAAGGACGCCTGGGCGGCCAGGGAGGAGCTCGGCGACATCCCGGTGACGGTGATCTCGAACCGCTACTCAGAGGCGGAGATCGAGGCGTCGCCGTTCCCCTCCGAGCAGCGAGGGATGCGCGAGAACGTCGAGGACCAGAAAGGCTGGCTCGTCCTGAGCCCACGCGCCGAGCAGGTCGTGGTCACCACTGGGCACGCGGTCGAGGAGCAGGACCCGCAGCTCGTAATCGACGAGATCCTGGAGGCTGTGGAGGCTGCCCGCGAGTAGCCCGTGGTGGTCAGGCCACGTTGAACGGGATCGTTCCGGAGTACAGCTTTGGACGAAAAGGGGCCATTTCGCTTTGCATGGAAGCGACACGTTTGCTCCCAGCGTGCCGGAGAGCGGCCTCAGCTTTCGTCGACCAGGGCCCGGGGTAGATGCGACGTGCTATCGGTCACCGGACCGGCTGCTTGAACAGTGCGTCGGAAACCTGCGCCGCACGCGGGGGAGCGCCTAGCGCCGGCTGGCGGATACGGGGGGCGGCCTCAGCCCTGCCCTCGCTGCAACGGTACGGGATCTGAGCCTGCCGATCGGAGGCGATGAGTTGCTTGCTGGCGTCGGGTCGGGGTATCTGCATAGGGCCCGTCTTTGAACATCCGGACGGGCAAGTCGGCGGCCTCAGCGCATTGCACTGGGGTCGCCTTTTTCGGAGGAGTACCTCGGAGAGAACAACCGCCCTTCGAGACTCCTGCTCTCCCTCCCTTGATCGTGCGGCCTCGGATGAGGCAGAGCCGAGGGGAGCCCGCGATGGGCGACGAGGATTTTGGGCGTGGAGCCCAGCCGCAGCCGTTCGAGGTCAGGACGGCGAGGCTGGACGGGCATTGGGTCGTGGCGGTGCAAGGTGAAATTGATCTCGCCACCGTCGGAACCCTTGAGGCTCACCTGAACGACGTGACCGGGCCGTTGGTGCTCGACCTGGGCGCCGTGACCTTCATTGACACCATGGGGCTGACCTTGCTGCTGCGGGCGACGAAGAACGGGCTCGCCGTTCGGGACGTTTCCCCTCAGGTGAGCCGGTTGCTCGAGCAGTGCGGTTTCGCCGACGAGCTTCGCTACGCCGTCTGAACTCAGGGCGCGCTGCGCCGTGCCCCCGCGCAACGGAACCGGCTCCGAGCCAACTCCCATCCCGCGCTCTTGACGCGTCCGGAGAACGAGTTGGTTCGGCGTGCCATTGGGAGGGTTGAGGCTACGACGAGCGAGACGATCGTCGCTACGGATTCACCGTCGCCCTGGTCCATGGCCCGCACTTTAGGCGCCAGTCCGACCCGGGCCTCAGTTCGGCTACCCGCTCGGTTCCCGTTCGGGAACCAGGTCTAGCCGACTTCGCTTGATAGAGGCCTTTTCGCATGGGCCGGGGTGGATGCGAACCACCGTCTGACGAATCATGAGTCCGCTGCTCTGACCGCTGAGCTACCGGCCCTCGGCATCGATTATGTGCCGTCGGGCGGCCAGACCGGGAGCCGAAGTCCGGCTCCCCCCTCCCCGATCCCCGAAAGGGTCCTGAAAGGTCGCGCGCCTAGCGTCGCCGGCGACCCTTCTCCCCACTCCTGGAGGTACGACATGTCCACCCTTCTCCCACGCCGGGCGCGCGTTGCGCTGCCGATCGCGCTGGCGTTGGCGCTGGCAGCGCTCGGCATCGCCGCATCCGGCGCGATGGCGAACTCGCCGCGCTCCGTCTACACCCTGACCAACGGCCCGGCCGGCAACGCGGTCCAGGTCTTCAAGCGCAACGGCCACGGCTCGCTGTCCCCTCGGGGCGAGTTCGCCACCGGCGGCACCGGAACCGGCACCGGGCTCGGCAACCAGGGCGCATTGGCGCTGGACGGCCGTCGCCTGTTCGCCGTCAATCCGGGCAGTGACTCGATCTCGAGCTTCAAGGTCCGGGGGCACCGCCTCGAGTTGATCGACACCGACCCGTCCGGAGGCGATCGGCCGATCAGCCTGACCGTCGACGACGGCCTGCTCTACGTGCTCAACGCCGGCGGCGCCGGCGATATCAGCGGCCACACGGTCTCGCGCCACGGCGCTTTGTCGCCGCTCGTCGGCTCGACTCGGCCGCTGAGCGGCGGAGGCGCCGACCCGGCCCAGGTGTCGTTCGATCCCCGTGGGGAGACGCTCGCGGTGACCGAGAAGGCCACCAACCTGATCGATACGTATGAGGTCGACGGCGATACCGGCTTGGCGACGGGCCCAAGTCCACAGGCCTCATCCGGCGCAACGCCGTTCGGCTTCGGCTTCGACCGGCGCGGGCATCTGATCGTGTCCGAGGCGTTCGGCGGCGCAGCCGACCAGAGCGCGGTGTCCTCCTACGAGGTTGACGACGGCCTGATCGCTCCGATCAGTCCTTCCGTGGGGACAACCGAGACGGCCGCGTGCTGGATCGTGGTGACCAAGAACGGGCGCTTCGCCTACACGACCAATACCGGCAGCGGCTCGATCTCGGGCTATCGGGTGAGCCATGCCGGGGTGCTGACGCTGCTGGACGCCGACGGCCAGACCGGGCTCACGGGACCCGGGCCGATCGACATGGCGCTGACCCGAAACAGCCGCTTCCTCTACTCGCTCAATTCGGGCGACGGGACGATCAGCGGCTTCCGTGTCAAGGCGGACGGCGGCCTCGCGCCAATCGGCGGGGCTAGCGGCCTTCCGGCAGCGGCGACCGGGCTTGCCGCGCGCTAGGGCCGGCGTAATCACACGCGACGAAGGGCTCGCCCGGCTGGCGGGCCCTTCCTTTCAGACCGATAGTCTGGTATAAGACTATTCTCGTGATCGAGGGCATCAACCGCACGACTGAGGCCACGCGGGCAACTCGAGGGAACCTCGGCTTCCTGCTCGCGAAGGCCTCGCAGCGCTGGAACGAGCTGCTCTACGCCCACTTCAGCGAGCGCGGCTACGGCGAGGTCCGGCCGGCGTACGGGTCGATCCTCCTCCCGCTGTTCGAGGAGGATGGCCTGCGAATGGGAGAGCTCGCGCGGCGCGCTCGAGTCGCGAAGCAGACCATGACCACCATGGTGCGGCTGCTGGAGCGCGACGGACTCGTGACCCGTGAGCCGGACCCCGCCGACGGTCGCGCCATGCGGGTTCACCTGACGGAGCGTTCGCGCACCTTTCAGCCGGTCGCCGAAGACGTCCTGAACGCGCTCGACGAACTCGTGACCCGAACGCTCGGCGCCCGGCGGGCACAGCAACTGGCAAACGAGCTCAAGGAGGTGTCGGCACTATGAGGAGCCGGACCGTGACCACCGTCCTACCCGCATCGAAGCGGGAGGTGTTCGCCTACATGTCCGCGATCGAGAACCTGCCCGACTGGGCGACGGAGTTCGCCCGCGAGTTGCACCATGACGAGGACGGCTACAAGGTGATGAACAACCTGGGCGAGTTCCGCTTCGAGATCCGAGCCGACGAGGAGACCGGCGTGATCGACATGCTCGCGGGCCCGACCGCCGAGCAGATGGCGGTCTTCCCCACGCGCGCGGTGGAGCTTCCCGACGGGCGGACGGCTTACTCGTTCACGATGTTCCAGGCCCCGGAGATGCCTGACGAACTGTTCGAGAGCCAGTACGAGTCGCTGCAGCGTGAGTTCGCCAACATCGAGGCGCGCTTCGAGTAGATGTGCCGGGCGCCTACCGAACCGCTTCGCCGCTCGGCTCGACGACCAGCCACAGCCCGCCGAACTCCTCCACGTTTTGGCAGAGGACCTGCCCGGGCGGGTCGTCGACGTAGTAGTAGAGCGGGTGGCCGGCGTACGTGACCTGGGTCGAGCCGTCGTCACGCTCGGTCGTGCCGAGTAGCTTCGCATCGGCCCCGGTACCCGCTTGCGGCTCGCCGTCCGTAAGCACCGGGGGCCAGGCCTCCGCGCAGGCGCCGTAGCATTCGCTCGTCGACGAAGTCTCCTTGTCGAACAGGTAGATCGCCTGTTGCTCGGAGTCGAAGATGATCTGGCCGAACTGGCTGTCCGCTGCCGCGATCTCCGTCCCGGCACCGTCGCGCCCATCCCCTCCGGCGCCCTCGGGTTTCCCCTCGGCGGGCTCGGGCTCGGCGGCAGCGCTGCCGTCCGTCTGCGTCGCGTGGGTGGTGATGGCGGGCTCCGTGTCCGAGTCGTCGTCACCACATCCGGCGAGGGCGAGCGCGGCGAGGATCCCCACGACTGCTGGTTGGCGCCTCATCGGTGCCAAGAATGGTCTCGGGACCTATCCGAATCATTACGGCGTCGAATCGCCCGCCTTGGACCGGGCCGTAAGGTCTTGCTAAGGACTCTGGCGGAGGATCGGAGCACGATGGACGCAAACGCGCGCGTACTCGTCGTCGACGACGAGCCGATGGTCCGAGACGTTCTCTCACGCTACCTGGAGCGAAACGGCTTCGAGGTCGATGCCGCCGCCGATGGCGAGGGGGCGCTGGCCGCGTTCGACGCCCGCCGGCCGGATCTCGTGCTGCTGGACCTGATGCTGCCGCGGGTCGACGGTTTCGAGGTCTTCCGACGGATCCGGGCGCGTGCGGACAGCCCGGTGATCATGATCACGGCCCGCGGGGAGACCACGGACCGCATCGTCGGGCTCGACGTCGGCGCCGACGACTACATCAGCAAGCCCTTCTCGCCGGGAGAGGTGGTGGCCCGGGTCCGCTCGGTCCTTCGTCGAGCCTCCACCGCCCGCGAGCGCCGCGGAGAGAGCGAAGGGGTGCTGGCCTTCTCCGGCCTGGAGCTCGACCCGCGTTCCCGTGAGGTCAGCCTCGCCGGCGCACTGCTCCCGCTCACGCCGAAGGAGTTCGACCTGCTGCTCCACTTCGCGTCGAACCCTCGCACCGTCTTCTCCCGGCTGCAGCTTCTGGACGAGGTGTGGGATGTCGCCTTCGACGGCGATCCGGCCACCGTGACGGTCCACATCCGGCGCCTCCGCGAGAAGATCGAGGCGGATCCTTCCCACCCACGCCGCCTGGTCACGGTGTGGGGCGTGGGCTACCGGTTCGAGCCATGAGCGCTGCCTGGCCCACAACCTTTCCCCGCTCGGCGGCGGCGCGAATCGCGCTTGTCGCCGCCGGGGGCGGGATCCTCGGGGCTTTGACCGCCCTGGTCGCGGGAGCGGCGAGCGGGATGTCCGGTGCGGAGCTCGATCACCTCGCGGCCTTGTTCGGCGTCGGAGTCCTGGTGACCGCCGTCGCGGTCACCATTGCCGATCGGCTCCTGGCTCGAGCGACGATTCGACGTCGGCTGTTCGGCGTCGCCCTCGCGAGCGCCCTGGCCGGGCTCGCAAACCTCGCGGCGCTCGCCGCGCTGATGCTCGTCGACGGGCAGGATGCGGTGTTGATCGCGATCCTCCTCGTCTATTCACTCGGCGTCGGGGCCGGGACCGCGCTCGCCCTCGCCCGGCCATCCGCGCGGGCGCTCGAGGATGCCGTGGAGAGCCAGCGCCGCGACCTGCTCACCGCGGTGTCGCACGACCTTCGCACGCCGCTCGCCAGCCTCCGGGCGATGATCGAAGCGATCGACGACGGCGTCGTCGAGGATCCGGCGACGCTCCGCCTCTATACCGCCGAGATGCGCCGTTCGGCCGGGGCGCTCGGCGACTTGGTGGACGACCTCTTCGAGCTGATCCAGCTCGAGTCGCCGGCGATCGAGGCCGAGAACAGCGCGACGCTCGACGAGGTGCTGGGCGCAGCGCTGGCCGCCTGCGGCAGCAGTGCGGCCGAGAAGGGACTTCACCTCGAGACCCACCTGGACGGGGCAAGCGAAGCGCCCTGCTCGCCTCGCCTTGGCCGCGTGATCCAGAACCTCCTCCAGAACGCGATTCGCCACACCCCGGTCGACGGCACGGTCCGGGTCGAGGCGCGGCGCGCGGCGGGCGGGCTGCAGCTGTCCGTCGAGAATGAGGGCGAGGGCATCCCGCGCGAGTCCCTGCCGCTGGTCTTCGATCCGTTCTGGCGCGGCGACAGCGCCCGTAGCGGCGACGGCTCCGGGCTCGGGCTGACTCTCGCGAAGCGGATCGTCGAGTCGCTCGACGGCCGGATCGAAGTCGAGAGCGAGCCGGATCGAGGCGCGCGGTTCGCCGTGGTTGTCCCCGATCGCGGCTAACCCGGGTCGAAGGTTCGCGGCGGGCTCAGTCGTGGAGCTCGTACGACTCGCCCGGATCGAGGATCCGGATCTCGGTTTCGGGCGCCAGCTCGGCCATGCGGGCGCGGAACTCCTCGGCCGGTGGGCCGTGGAGGTCGCGGTCGCGGCGGTGGAGGTCGGCGCGGAGGAGCGTGCCCCAGTGGATCGGGATGGCCACCCGCGGGCCGATCAGGGCCGCGGCCTCGGCCGCGCGCTCGGGATCGAGGTGGCCCTCGCCCATCTCGTTGCCGCCCCATCCGCCGATCGGCAGCAGCGCGACATCGATGCCCGTAAGCGCCGCCATCCCCGGGAAGAGGTCGGTGTCGCCCGCGAAATAGATGCGGGCGCCTCCTCCCCGGATCTCGTAGCCGAGCGCCTCCACGCAACCGGCCCCGAGCCCGCGCCGATTCCAAGATACCGAGCCTGAATCGCGCGATACTGCGTGGACGATGTCGGGGGAGAACGTCGAGATGCTTGATCGCATCTACGGGGAGTTGTTCGGGAGCCGCACACTCGGTGCGGACCTACTGGCAGAGGACGTGGAGTGGGCGAACCCGCCGGACGCGGTCGAGCGCGGGGTGCGACGGGGGATCGATAGCTTCAACGACGCGACTCCCGCAGCGCACAGCGACACGAAACAAAGAAGGCCACGAGCCGTCGGTCCAGGCTGCCTAAGCCACGTTCACCCTCGATCCGGGTCCACCTACCCGGACAGGGATTAGCGGCCTTCTCTCGCTCTGGACCGAGCGCAGGCAGATGAAGTTCATCTAGCGCGGTCGGCATCCACAATGCTCATGCGGGGTTTGCAGCGTGCGCGCCAGTTGTGCGCCATTCCCGATCGCCACGCGCAAGCGTCTTCGCCTCGGGCGCGGCGAGTACGCGACCGAACCCGAATCCCCCCGGAGCATCGTGGCCCAGCGTGACTTTGTTGCTGAGAGGAGTAGCGTGCGCGGGCTAGCTCCTCGCGCAACGGCTCGACCGACCGCGACTCTGTAACGACGACTTGGCAGTGCGCTCCGCAACAGGCATCGGCGCAGCTCACGCAAGCGAACGGCGCCAGCAGCACTAGTCCCGGGTGACTTCGTCCTCTTCGAGCGTTCGGACGGGCCCTTGGTACTTGTCCTTGGCCGAGATCAGGTACCAGACCCCGAAGATGAGCGGGATCACGATCGCGATCGGCGTGTAGTTGACGAGGCTCGTGTCGAAGCCGTCGTTCCAAGGCAGGCCCGCCGGCGTATACGGCAGGTTAAGGCTGAAGACGACAAGGATCACGAAGACGATCGCAAGGATGTTGACGAGTCGGTAGCGGCTGCCGAGTGTCCAAGGCCCGGGCACGAACTCGTCCCCCTTACGCAGCCGCAGATAGACCGGGATGATGTAGGCCAGATAGAGGCCAACCGTGCAAATGCCGGTGAGGGCGAAGAACGCGAACGGGTAGTCGTTCTTGCCGAACAGGGCGGGGATCGCGATGATCGCTGAGAAGACGGAGACCGCGATCACGGCGTTGAACGGCACTCGGTCGCGGTTGACACGCCGGAAGATGTTCCAGCCCGGCATGCCGCGGTCGCGCGAGAACGCGTACCAGGTTCGCGAGGCGCTGGTCAGCCCCGCCGCGCCGCAGAACAGCTGCCCGACCGTGGCGATCAGGATCACCAGCTTTGCGGCCCACGAGTCCAAGGCGCTCTCGAAGATCGAGAAGACCGTCCCGGCGCCGTCGTTGACCGCGTTCACGTCGGTGGCCGCGAACAGGAACCCGAGCAGCACGAACCAACCGATCAGAGCGGAGAAGAAGACCGAGCGCCAGACGCCCTGGGCGGCGCTGATCGCCGCCCCCTTGGTTTCCTCCGCGGTGTGGGCGGAGGCGTCGTAGCCCGTCTGCGTGTACATCGTCAGCAGGAAGCCGATCGGCAACACCAGGAACCAGTAGCCGAAGTTGCTGGTGGAGCCGTCGTGCAGGCCGGAGTTGTTGATCCGCTCGCCGAAGACGAAGCTGAAGCTCTGGTGGTCGTCGGGGACCACGGCGAGGATCACGAGGATGACCGCGACGCCGAGCAGGTGCCAGCCGACCGAGATGTTGTTCATCAACGCCAAGAACCGGTCGGCGAAGACGTTGACCACGGTGTAGAAGATCAGGATGAGGGCGAAGAGGAGCCAGGTCTCGCCGAGGATGTGCACGGAGTCGCCGAAGTTGATGCCGAAGATGTCGAGGCCATAGAGGCCGAGCAAGGCGTTGAGGAAGAGGGCGGCGCCGTAGGCCACCGAAGCGACGATCCCGATCAGCCCGACGATGTTGAACCAGCCGGTCATCCAGCTCCAGCCCTTACCGCCGAGGTCGTGCGCCCACCAGTAGGGCCCGCCCGCGGTCGGGTACCTCGAGGTCAGCTCGGCCATTGAGAAGGCCACCATGAGCACGAACGCACAGAGCACAGGCCAGCCGATCGAAGCCGCGATCGGGCCGCCGTTCTGCCACGCGAACGGGAACGCCGTGAACGTCCCCGCGAGTACCGAGATGATCGTGAACGAGATCGCGAAGTTGGTGAACGCACTCCAACCACGGTTGAGCTCCTGCTTGTAGCCGAGCTCGGCGAGCCTCGCCTCGTCGTCGGTCGGCGTCGGCGTCGTCCGCGGGTCGGCTGCCTCCACTGCTACCTCCTCGTTTGATCCATCCTGGGTCGGGATGAAATGGTCTAGCCGTCCGACCATTGCTGTGGCGAGACCCTAGTCCGGAAGCCGGATGCGTGTCAAGACTCGCCACGAGGATGCCCGTGTGGATCGCTGAGATCGTCGCCTTTCGAGGGCCACCGCCGTGCGGTATTGTGGGAACGCCGGTCTCGCCTCATAGAATCCTTCGGGCGGTGCCGGCCTATGGATGCGGCGACGACCCGATCTCTCGGGTCGTTGCTGCTCTCGGAGCTCGCGCGTGGGGTTGACGTAGCCAGAGCCCATCCCGACAGGGCGATCAACTTTCCAATGGCCACTCCCTCGAGGCGTCGATTCGCAACCAGGACGTTGTCGAGGGCGAAAGGGCTCGTGTACCTCTCACGCCGGCACTGGGCCGGGGGAGCGGTATGGGAGGGGGCGCTTCTGCTCGTTGCCTGATCGGCCCGCCGCTCGCGGTCGACTCTGTTGAGACGCGGCGCTTTGTCGGAATCACGAGTCAGGACGCAACAGCCCCCCTCTCAAGGCCGTCGCCGTGCTCCCGTGAATGAAGATGGAGACGACAACGCACACGATCGTCGTCCACACCACTACCTGGGTCTCCCCAACCGAGAGAGCGCCCGAGCCCGCAACGATCGCGACATAGAACAGAGCGGCTACTCCGCGAACCCCGAAGAAGGCGAGAAAGACCCGTTCGCGACGCGATGCGAGGCCCGGTCCGCTCGTGCCCAGCACGAGCGCGGGACGGATGACGAAGATGAGCAGCGGAGCCAACAGCCATCCGCTCCATCCGGGAACCGACAATCCGTCACGCGTGAGCATCGAGCCGAGCAGAAGAAGGACGAGCAGCTCCAGAAGCGTCCCGGCGACCTCAGCCCCGTGGTGGATTCTCGCGTTGATCTCGTGCTCGAACTCATAGCGGCGAAACGCGACGCCCGCTACGAACAGTGCGATCAGTCCGTATGAGCCTACGAGCTCCGAAAGTCCGTACACGAAGAGGATGATCGCGATCGCAGCGAAGCCGTCGAACTCATGCGCGAACAGCCCGCGCGTCCGAGCCCGGGTTACCAGCCACGCGGCCCCGCCGCCAAGCACAGCCCCGAGGACGACGGCTACGCCAACCGAGTAGAGGACGTCCGCCCAGATCCATTCCCCTATCCACGACGTGCCGCCCTCAGTCGCGATGAAGAGGCCGACAACAACAAACGGAGACGCGAGCCCATCGTTGATCGCGGCCTCCGTGTGGAGGGAGAACCGTGGTTCTCCGACCGGCTCAGACCCCGGCGGCCCGAGCCCAACGTCCCCGGCCAGGACAGGGTCGGTCGGAGCAAGAACCGCACCGAGGAGCACCGCAGCTCCGAAGGAGAGCCCCATTGCGTAGTAGCCGAACAGAGCGATCAGCACCACCGTCAGCGGCATGACGACGAGGATGAGGATCGCAACCGAGATCACCGATCGCTTTCGCACGTGGCGCTCGACCGTGAGTCCTGCGGAGAACACGGCGACCACCAAGGCGAGTTCCGACAGACGCTCGATCAGCCCGTGATCGCTCAGCGGGTCGATAGGTGGCACCTCCAAGATGGACATCGCAACGGCACCGACGGCGCCCAAGAGCACATAGATCAGAGCGGCCGAGAAAGCTCGCTCGCGCTGCTGAGACAGGGCGGCTATCCCGGCGGCCAGCGCCAGACCGAGGCCGAGGAGTCCGAGGACGTAGAGGTCACCCGCGTGGAATCCCTCACTCAGGGCTAGCGGCACCGGGGCAGCCTCCCGGGGCCAGTCGAGGGTCGGAGTGCTGAAAACGCCGGCCGGTCGGCCGTGTCCTCCATCATCACCAGTCGGACCGCTTCGCAGAGACGACAACGGCTGCGGCGCCAACGTGCGATCGCCACCAGCAGGTCCAGAACTGGCGCTGACGACGAAACGTTAGGAGCTTGCGGAGCGATGAGGGAACCCTCCGAAGGGTCGACGACGATGTCGCCGACCAGGCTTCCCGGCACTCCAGGAGCCATGCTATCGCGGCATTCGTCGCGCGGAAGGCCAGCTTTCCGCGAACGGTCGGCCCGGAAACCCGGTTCGCGGGATTGGGCGGAGACTCACGCGAACTAGAGTCGGCCTCCTCGTCGGCCTCGGGATCACGCTTCGAACACATGTTCGCATAACCCGCAACCGCCACTTTGCATGGAAAGCGCACAACCCGAGGTGAGGGGACGAATCCTGGTCAGGGTCCGAGGCGCGGAGTATGGTCGGCTCAGCCCGGGCGGATTCCCCTGCCCGGTGTCTCGGGGGGCTACGTACGACCCTCCCGAGCGACAGAAGGAGCGGTTTATGAGAGGTGCGGGCCGAGTTGTCTTCGCCGGGGCGATGCTGATTCTCGTCGGCTTCGGTCAACATCATCTACGGGTTCGGCGCGCTCGACGACGCGAACATCTTCGTCAACGACACGAGGTTCGTCCTCGACGACCTCAACACGCTGGGGTGGGTACTGATCATCCTCGGCGTGATCCAGCTCACCGGGGGCTACTCGCTGCTTGCCGGTAACACCTATGGCCGGGTGCTCGGAATCGTCGGCGGCAGCCTCGGAGCGCTCGGGGCCCTGCTGTCGATCGGCGGAGCGAACCCGTGGTGGTCGCTCGCCGTCTTCGCGCTCTGCGTGTACGTGGTCCACGGGATCCTGGTCTTCGGCGAGGACGAGAACCACCGGAGTCTGAGCCGACATTCAGGGGACCTGCTTCGTGCGGGCTCTCCTGATCCGTTGCGACCGCGCCCGGGGTGATCGTCTATCGCGTCAGTGACGGGGCGGACTAGAAGCGGTAGCCGAAGCACTGGACGCCGACGGGCTGGCAGGTGTAGGGCGCTGATCTGGTATTTCCCCCTCATCCGGCAGTGGTCTGCCAAACGCCGCCTTCACAACGGTCGGCCCCTGGAATGTTCGCGTCAGAGACGGGCTCAGCGGGCCGCGGCGAAGGGGCGGACCTCGATCGGTCGACCGATGCAGGCAGACGTCTTCGATGCCCACGAAAGCGCTTCGTCGAGATCCTTCGCGTTGACGGTGTAGAACCCACCAAGCTGTTCCTTGGTCTCAGCGAAGGGACCGTCGGTGATCATGGTCTCTCCGAGTTCCACCCGCACGACGCTCGCGGTCTCGGCGCCGGCCAAGCGGCCAGAGTGGACGAGCGCATCGGCCGCTTTCATCTCGTCCTCGAGATCGCCGATCTTGCGCATGAACTCCTGCATCTGCTCATCGGTCATCGGTTCTCTCGCCTCACCGTCAACGGTGTGGACAGAGAGCAGGTATTGGACCATGGTTCCTCCTCCTCGCAAGCGCGGGCATCTCCCGCTTCACCTCTAGGACGAATGGCGTGGATGAAATTCGACAAGCTAGTCGTCAATTCAGCCTTCGAGCCGTGTGCGCCCAGGCTCTCGAAGCCGCCGAACTGCCGGAGTCGTCAGACATAGCGCTTCGGACGAGAAGCAGCAGCTCCGCACGGAAAGCAGTATCAGGCTGAGCCTGCTGCTTGACACAAGGACGCCCATCAGCTGATCGGTGGGGCCGAAGTCGGCGCACGAGGTTCGTCGAACTCCGCGGCGACATGCAGGGCGGCAAGGGCGGCTTGGACTGTGTTTGCCAAGCGTTCAACGCTGTCACGGGTCTCGGGCTGGAAGTAGAGCGCTCCACCCCCGTCGTACGCGAGCCGGAAAGCAATCGCAACACCCTGCACTCGTGGGTTTTCAAGGGTGGCGACGGCGGTCGCAAGCGCACGCAGCTCTCGATGGCAGCAACGAATCGCCTCGCGACTACGTGGCACCTCCGCAGTTCCCTGACGCGCAGGCCGACTGGCGTCCGTGACGGCTCTACTCAGAGCGAGAGCGATGCGCTGCCGAACCCGCGCCTGTCTGAGGTGATCCGCTCGCAGCTGATGGACCAGGGTGGCCGACGGTCGAATCCCGGCGGCAAGGTCCGCGTCGAGGGTTGGCGCTCGCACAACGGCAAGGACCCGAGGGATAAGAAGGGCTCGGGCTCGACGGTTTCCGAGTCCGAGTCGCCCTGCCAGAGCGTCGGGGGAACTCATCGGGAGCCTTTCGTCGAACGTCGCTATGACGCCGACCAGACTTCCCGGCACACCTAGATATAGGTTATCGATTCGGCTGAGTCCGGCTAGGGACGCTGACTACCGCTTTGGACGAGAAGCAGTAGACCTTCTCGCTACTCAAACCGAATGCTCGAGCTGGGGCCACGGCCGGCCCCCAGGGGGAGAGGGGAGAGGGGGAGGGGGTGATCCCGCCGACTACTACGTATTCTCCCGCAGTGGACAGTGACACGAAACAAAGAAGGCCAGCAGCCATCGGTCCGCGCTGCCTAAGCCACGTTCACCCTCGATCCGGGTCCACCTACCCGGACGGGATTAGCGGCCTTCTCTCGCTCCGGACCGAGGTCAAGCAGATGAGCATGATCTAGCGCACCACGTATCCCCACTGTTCATGCGGGGTTGCCAGCCCGCGCACCAGTCGCGCACCATTCCCGATCGCCTCTCGCTTCCTTCCTCTCGTTCTCTCACTCGAGCTCATGCGTTGGCTTGAGCGTGGCTACGTGAAGCCGGGTGCGCGAGCTGGCAGGCACGCCGGCTTCCAGGGGGGCGGGAGTGGGGGGCGGCCCCCCACCCCCCCACCTATTCCAATATCCCCGGCTTTCCGCATTTCAGCGTTCCAAGGGGCCGATCTGATTCAGCCCGGAAAAAAGGGACCGTCCGGAGATAGCTGCTTTGCATGGAAAGCGGAACAATCCGAACCCCCTCTGCTCTACGCTGCGGGACTGTGGCAACGCCAAGGCGCTTCGGCCCAGTCTTTTTGCTGATCACGGCAGCGTGGTCGTTCGGCCTGGGTCTAGCCGGCCATCACGAGGCCTTGCTGTTTTTGGCTCCGGCTCTCCTGTTGGTCCTGCCGCTCGTCTTCGGGCGCTACGTCGGCGAGGAGTCGCTCGAGCGCCTTCGCGGTCAGCTATCGCATGGCTCGACCGCGCGTCGGCCGGTCCGCACAATCTCGGCACCCGGCCAAGCCCCTTCGTTGCTGCTGCCGCGCGGTGGTGCGCTGCTCGCAAGCGATCTAGCGAAGCGCCCGCCACCGAATTCTCTTCTGTTCGCGTAAGACGCTCGCCGCTCGCGGCGAGCCCTTCCAGCTGAAGGAGACAGATGCGATACCGCGTGCTCGCGCTCGCGCTCGCGCTGAGCGTGCTCGTCCCCTCGGGGGCTCCCGCCCACGAGGGCAACCCCAACTACAGATCCGAGATAAGCCGGATCGCGCCCCAGATCGAGGGGCTCGAAGTCGAGGTTGTTAACTTCGACGACAGCCTCCGGCTGCGAAATGAGACCGGCGAGACGGTCGTCGTCGAGGGCTATGAGGGCGAGCCCTACATCCGCATCAGCCCCGATGGCACGGTCGAGATCAACCAGGACTCACCGAGCTTCTATCTGAATCAGGACCGCTTTGCCAAGGCCGAGGTTCCTGCGAGCGCCGACCCCGAGGCGCCTCCGGACTGGCGCGTCGCCAACGAGAGCGGCGAATACGCCTGGCACGACCATCGGATCCACTACATGGGAGAGGGGACGCCGGAGCAAGTCGAGGACGAGTCGGAGCGGACCAAGGTCTTCGACTACAGCGTCCCACTCACGGTGGGCGAGCAGCCGGTCGAGGTCGAGGGAACCCTCTATTGGGTTGGCGAGGACGAGAGCTTCCCGGCGCCGCCGTTCATCGCCCTCGGCGTCCTGGCGGCAGCGGCGGTCGCGTTCGTCCTCTGGCGCCGTCGCCGTGGGGACTCGGATGAGCGGAAGGCCGAGGAGGTCTGGTGATCCGCCGGGCGTTGATCCTCGCTGTGCCCCTATTGGCGCTCCTGCCCGGCAGCGCGGGCGCTCACGCCCTGCTCGAGCGCACTGAGCCGGAGCGGGGCGCCGGCCTTCAGTCGCCGCCGAACGAGGTCGCCTTCTTCTTCAGCGAGCCGGTCGAGGCCAGCTTCGGGGCGGTCAGAGTCTTCGAGGCCAACGGCGACCAGGTCGAGACCGGCGAGATCGTTCGCCCAGAGGGCAAGAGCGACGCGGTTGCGGTCGAGCTGCCGAGCGATCTCGCTGACGGCACCTACACCGCCACCTACCGCGTCATCTCGGCCGACTCGCACCCGGTCTCCGGCGGCTTCGTCTTCAGCGTTGGCGACCCCGGCGCCGGGCCGGCCGAATCGGTCTCCGAACTGCTCGACCAGAGCGACGTCGGCCCCGTGACGCGATGTCGCCTACTGGGCGGCCCGCTGGCTCGGCTACGCGGCGATCGGCCTCGGCGTCGGGCTGCTCGCCTTCCTCGTCATCGTCTGGGCGCCGGCGCTCGCCAGCACTCGTGAGCGAAACCCCGCCTGGACTAGAGCCGAGGTCGCGTTCGCCAGCCGGGCGCACATGCTGTTTTGGATCGCGGGGCTCACCGGTCTCCTCGCCAGCCTTGCCGCGCTTGTCCTCCAGGCGGCGACCGCGGCGGGAGTCTCGTTCTGGTCGGCGCTGGATCCGGATCTGATTGGCGAGGTGCTCGATACCCGGTTCGGACGCCTGACGGCGGTCCGCGCCGGGGCCTGGGCGCTGGTCGTCGCAGTGCTGCTGGCCCGGGGCGTCGACCCCTCGAACGCGCGCCTCGGCCCGGTGGCGTCGGTCGTCCTCGGCCTGAGCGCGGGCGTGGTTCTGATCACCCCGGCCCTCGCAGGCCATGCCGCGACGCAGGACCCGACCTGGCTACTGCTGCCGGCCGACGTCGCCCACGTCGCTGCGATGAGCGTGTGGCTCGGCGGCTTGGCCGCACTCGCGCTTGCGCTGCCGAGCGCCACTCGTGCCCTGCCAGACGTAGCGAAGAGCGCACTACTGGCTGGGGCTCTCGTTCGCTTCTCGCCGATCGCACTCGCCGCGGTCCTCGTCCTCGTTGTCGGAGGGCTGATCCAGGCGATCGTCTACGTCGGCCCGCTCAGCGACTTCGTAGATACTGCGTTTGGACGAGCGATTCTGATCAAGGCGACGCTCCTGCTTGGGCTCGTCGGCCTGGGCTGGCTTAACCGCGCCCGGCTGCTGCCCGACCTACGCGAGGTCGCCGAGCGGCGGCAGGCGCCCGGTCGCGCCGGGCAGCTAATCCGTCGGACGCTGCGGGCCGAGGTGGCGACGATCGTCGTCGTTCTCGGGGTGACGGCGGCGTTGGTCAGCTATCCGCCGCCCTCAGAGGCCGAGACCGGACCGGTCTCAGGCTCCATCGACGTTGGCGCCGCCCGGCTCGACTACACGGTCGACCCGGCCCGGGTCGGCTCGAACGTGATGCACCTCTACCTGTTCGAGGCCGACTCCGGAGCGCAGTTCACCGGCGCCAAGGAGGTCCGCGTTGATCTGACGCTGCCCGAGGCGGACATCGGTCCGATCGAGGCCGAGCTTCGCCGCGCCGGCCCGGGCCACTACGTCGCCCCGGGCACGCCCTTCGGCGTCGAGGGCGACTGGCAGGCCGAGATCACCTTGCGCGTCTCGCGCTTCGAGCAGGTGGAGGTCGCCTTCGAGGTCCCGATCAAGTGACCCATGGATCGTCAAACGAACAAAGGAGAACCATGAAGCGAGCAACCGCGATCGCCCTGGCTGCGATCCTCAGCCTCGTCGCCGCCGACGCGGCGCAGGCCCATGTCACGGTCCAACCCGAGTCACTTCCGGCAGGCGGCTTCGCCCGCCTCGACGTCCGCGTTCCGAACGAGCGCGACGATGCCGCGACGGAGAAGGTCGAGGTGCAGATGCCTGACGGCTTCCTCTTCGTCTCCTACGAGCCGGTCGAGGGCTGGAGCGTCGACGTCAAGATGAAGAAGCTTGCTGAGCCGGCGGAGGCCTTCGGCGAGGAGATCACCGAGCAGGTGGACACGGTGACCTTCACCGCCGACAGTCCTGACACCGCGATCCAGCCCGGCCAGTTCCGCGACTTCGGCCTGTCGGTCGGGATGCCCGAGGACGCCGCGGCCGGTGAGACCCTCCCGTTCCCGGCGATCCAGACCTACGACAACGGCGAGGTCGTCCGCTGGATCGGGCCGCCTGACGCCGAGGAGCCTGCGGCGCAGGTCACGCTGACCGAAGGTGCAGAGGCCGCGTCTAATCACGCTGACGATCAGGCCGAACCGACGGCCGAGGTCGAGGCCGAGGACGACGAGGACGAAGGGGCGCCGACCTGGCTGACGGTTGTCGCTCTGGTGCTCGGCGGCCTTGGCCTAGTGACAGGCATGGTCAGCCTGCGCCGTCGTCCGTAGCGGGTCCCTAGTTGTGAAGCCGAGGGGCGAGACGGGGCGCCCCTCGGCTTCGCTCCGAAATAGCCGCTTGGACGAAAAGCGGCCATTTCGCTTTGCATGGGAAGCGAAACAATCCGACGCTCCTGCTTCTCGCGCGAAGCGGAAGCGTCGCGGAGGCTGCGCCTCAGCTTTCGAGAGCAGGCGTTTAAGTGCGTGAATGCGACTCCTTTGGAGCTGACTTCGTGCTGGCGCGCACGACCCGAGGAAGGGCGTCGAGCACCTCCCGGAGCCAGCGAACGAAGTAGAGCCTGCTCATCGTCTTCGCGAGTCGCCAACGAAGGTTGTGCGGGAGCATCCCCGCCTCGATCTCCACAAATGTCTGGTCCTGCGCCGGAGTCAGGGCGAAACGGGTGTAGGCACCTGACACAGTGCAACGGAAGTGGGCTTCCTTGAGGTGTTCGAGTCGCTCCACCACCCAGATGCCGTCGACTTGGTCGAGGAAGCCAAGACGGCGCGAGACTCGCAGGTACTCCTCCCCTTCGGTGAGCTCTCCTGAAGCTCGCACCTCGGTTACCTCCGGCCACCAGTCTGGATGCGTTCTTGGATCGCTCACGACGGGCCAAACGTCCTCGATCGGAGCCTCGATCAGAGCATGCCGACGAAACGAACCGGCCATCAGGCGATCGTACTCCAGCACGCTCACCACCACTGTCGCACCGCGTGAATGCGGGAGCCTCGGCCGCTGGGGGTAAGGACGTCCCGAGATAGCCGCTTTGGACGAAAAGCGGTACTCCCTGCGGCCGTTCTAGTGGCCGCTCTCAATAGGCAGAATGGCGGCGATTCTGCCCAGATCTTCTCAAGTCGGGCCGAATCCGCCCCTATCCGAGACCGCTAGAACCGGCCTAGAACCCGCATAGACAAGCGGGAAACCCGGAATCTCGGCGTCTGCTTGCCATGCAGAAGGTCGTCGGTTCGAATCCGATCAGCCGCTCTTCTCCAGACCTCCGTCAGATCGCGACAGGCGAAAGACCGTGCGTTTGGGCGCATCGAACCGGCGGGGCAAGCACGCGGACGCGCGATTCCGTCTCGCGCTAACTGCTGAGCGCCAACGCGGAGAGCGCCTCGGCGCCGGCCCGAAGCTCGTGCGGTCGATCGGTGCCGATCGCGTCGGGAGCGAACTCGAGCACCCGGCTCAGGAGCTCCGGATGGTTGACGGTACCGGTGTTGAGGCTTAGGCCGGCGTCCCGGAGTACTTGGACCAGGCGCTCGGTGAGCAGGAAGTGCTCGACCGAGATCCCGTCCACACCGGTCCGGAGAGCCCAGGCGGCGAGCGCCTCGGGCGCGTAGTCCGCCCAGATCACGAGACGGGAGGAGATCCCGTCTGCGGCGGCGACGGCGCACGCCTCGCCATGGAAGCTGATCAGCTCGACCCGGTCGCGGATCGGCGCGCCGCGAAGCCGCTTGCAGAGCGCCTCGGCGGTACGGCGGGCAAGGGTGGGATTGGCGTGCGCCTTGACCTCGAGTTGGAGGCGGACTGCTTCCGGGACCATCTCGATCAGCTCCTCAAGCAGCAGCGGATGTTCCGCCGTCGGCTCTCCGGCGGAGTCACGGATATGCGCTGATCGAATCTCTTCAGCGGTCTTCTGGTGCGCCCAGCCATCCAGGGTGGTCCCAAGCGTGAGCAAGGGATCGTGCAGCAAGACCAGCCCGTCGTCGGCCGTCAGGCAGACGTCGGTCTCGAGGCCTTCTACCGGGCCGGTCAGGGTATGTCGAAGCGCGGCCGCGGAGGAGTCTGGACCGTAGTGGCGGCCGAGCCGGTGTGCATATAGCGGGGGCAGTGCCGAGGCGATCTCCGATCTACCGGAATGCGATCACGAAACCCCTCTGGAGCTGTTAAAGGCCTGCAAAGCAGATGTCTTGCTCGCGTGAACGAGCCGACCGCCGGCCCGCCGTAGGCCCGGCGATCAGTCGAGTGGGCCGGCGCGCAGCGCCCCGATCACCCGCCGATGACCGTCGATCACCGGTGCGTCGATCAGCTCAAAGCCGTCGAACCCCGCATGGCGGGCCATCGCGTCCAAACCTGCGGGGGCGAAGCCCCAGTAGACGAAGTCATCACGTGCATAGACCGTTCCTGCCTCGGGGATGTGAACCGCCGCCGAGGAATCGAGAGCCCGATCCGCCGGCCCGTGAGTCTCAAGCAGCACGTGTCCGCCGCCTGCGAGGCGTCGCCGAAGGACGTTCAGCAGCCCCAGCGGATTCTCCACCCGGTGCAGGATCCCGAAGCAGAGGATGAGATCGAACGTCTCGCCGAGCTCGTCCAGATCGAAGGCGTCGAGGTGGCGGTAGTCGACCTCGGAGTCGAGTAGCGCCCGGATCGCGGCGAAGCCCTCGCCTCCCTCGAGCTCGACGCCCCAGCGCGACCTGATCCACTCCCTGTACTGCTCGTTGTCGACCGCGACGACCCGCCGCGCCCCGCGCGCTTCGGCGAGGAAAGCGTAGAAGCCGTCGAAGGTGCCGATGTCGAGCACGCTCATGTCGCTGAAATCCTCGGGCAGGGCCGGGATCCGGTAGCGGTGGTCACGGGCTATGCCGCGGGTGTAGAGGTCTCTGGACGCGTCGAGTGAGAATGTGTGAAACCAGAGCGGCACGCGCTCTAGAACGGCTGCAGCCGTCTCCGGATCCGTTTCGATCTGGATCAGATCGGCTACCTGACGCTCGGCGACCGTTGGTTCTGGAAGGACTTCAAAGGGCGCCAGATCCTCATATGCAGCGGTCAGGCTCCTGAGCGCGGCCTCTGCTTCGTACGGTCCGGCGTCGGGTCGCGATGCGGTCAGATCGGAATTTGCGGCGATGCTGTCTCCTAGATCGGTTGCCTGACGAGACTAGCGGCGTCACGCCGGCGTCCCCGGCGGGCCGCCGGAGAGGCAACCCCGATCTGCGGGGTCACGGACGGGGTAAACAACGCCGCTGGAATCCAGCTGGCGCAGCCAGGCGGGGCCGCAACGCCGCGACCCCGTAGCCCCGCAACCCCGGCAACCGCGAGCGGGGGCGGGCTGCGGGGATGGGGGCTTCCGCCAAGGGGTTTCAGGGTGGGTCCGGGCAGGCCGGAATTTCTCCGGTGCGGGGTTATGCGCCCCGGCGAAAGGAAACACCCGCTTTGCATGGGGAGCGCATACCTCGGCCCGCCCGGGTAGGCATCCACCCTCGCCCCGCCCCGACCGCGAGATACTGCGTGGGCGATGTCGCAGGAGAACGTGGAGATCGTGCGCCGTCTGTGGGCAGACTTGGAAACCGAGAATTTGGAGGCCTCAATCCATCTGCTCGACGAGGGGGTGGAGCTCTGGAATGCGCCCGAGTTCCCGGTCACGGGCCCATATCGCGGGCACGATGGGGTGCGTCAATGGGCAGCCGAGCAATGGGAGGTCTTCAGCGGTCTTCACCACGAAATAGAGGAGATCATCGAAGCCTCTGACGGCGAGACCCTCGTCAGCGTGCAGCGAACGCAGGGACGCATGACGCACACCGACATGAAGACCAACGTTCAGTGGGCGACCACATGGACGATCCGAGATGGCAAGGTCCTTCGCGCTTACGGATACCTGACCAGGGCCGAGGCCCTCGAAGCCGCCGGGCTGGCAACAAGCCAGGAGTAGCCGCTTCGGACGAAGAGCGGTTAAGTCGCTCTGCATGGAAAGCGCAATGAATCGCGAGATACTGCGCGGGCGATGTCGGACGAGAACGTCGAGCTGGTGCGAGAGAGCTACGAGGCGTGGAATCGCGGCGATCTGGAGTGGCTGCTGGACCGCATCACCCCGGACTACGAGTTCCGGACGGCGCACCTGTTCCCCGATACCGAGGCGGTCTATCGGGGGAGAGAGGGGTTAAGGCGGTTTTGGAACACCTTCCGTGAGCCGTGGGAGACGCTTCTCATCGAGGTCGAGCGTGTTGAGCCGGTGGGCGACGATCGGGTGCTAGCCCTGTTCACGTTCCACGGGTGGGGCCGTGATGGACTCGAGGTGACGCTGAAAATCGGGAATCTGCTCACTCTCGAGAACGGGCTCGCGAGTCGGAACATCAGCTTCGGGGACTGGCAAGAAGCCCTCGAGGCCGCCGGGCTGTCGGAGTAGCGCATTGGACGAATAGCGGTACGCCTGCGGATCGTTCTGGTCGCTAGTAGCTCCTACTCAGGGTGGTCACGGCCAGAGCGCAATACTGCGCGGGCGATGTTGCAGGACAACGTTCAGGTCTTGCGTGAGATGTACGGTCGGCGCACGCTTGCCGACGCGGCCTCGTTGATGCATCCCGACGCCGAGATGCATCAGCCTTCCACGCTTATCGACACCGATCACTATTACGGACGTGACGAGGTCGTGCGCGGCACACGGCTCGCGCTGGAGGCATGGAGGGAATTGGACTTCATCCCCGAGGAAGTGATCGATCTCGGTGAGCGAGCCTTCATGAGGGTGCGACTTTCGGGTCGGGCCAGGACCAGCGGCATCAAGGTGGAACAGATGGCTTTCACCTTTGGACCTTCCGCGACGGAATGCCCTGGCGTTGCGAGGTGTTCTTCAGCGAGGCCGAAGCCCTCGAAGCCGCCGGGCTTTCGGAGTAGCCGATGTCGCAGGCGAACGTCCAGGCGCTTCGGTCGGCCTACGAGGCCATTTCGCGAGGCGACTGGGATGCGGTGATCGAACTGGCGGAGCCGGATTTCGAGCTCGTCCCGCCCAGTCAATCCCCGAACAGTGCGCCCCTGAGGGGAGTGGAGGAGACCGGAGCCTGGTTCGCCGATCAGCAGGAGACGGTCGGTGACCTGTCGATTGAGGTCGAGAAGCTGATTGAGGTCGAGGCCCTGATCGTCGCGTTCATTCGACTCCGTATTCGCCCCCACGGTGCGGATGCCGAACTCGAGCTGAGGATTGCTCACCTGTGGACGCTGCGCGAGGGGAGGCTGATCCGTTGTGAGGTCTTCCCCGAGCGAGAGAAGGCCCTCGAAGCCGCCGGGATCGAGGAGTAGGCGATGTCCCAGGAGAACGTCGAACGGGCCTATCGCGGCTATGACGCGTTCAACCGACGCGATCTCGACGCCTTCCTCGCTTCATTGACCCCGAGGTGGAGTTCACGACACGCTTCGGCCAGATGATCAGCCGGTCCGAATACCGGGGTCACGACGGCGTCCGCGAGTGGTGGGAAGACCTGCTCGGCATCTTCCCCGACTTGTGCTTCGACGTCTTGGAAGTCCGCGACGTCGGCGACCTGATGCTCGCCGCCCTTCGCCTGCGGGGCCACGGTGTCGACAGCGATACTCCGTTCGAGGAGAGGGTGTGGGGGACGGGCGAGTGGCATAGCGGCAAGCTTGTCTGGTGGCAGACGTTCGGCAGCGAGGCCGAAGCCCTCGAAGCCGCCGGGCTGCGTGAGTAGTCGGAGTTCCGCTTCGGACGAGAAGCGGTCATTTCGTTTTGCAAGGAAAGCGGTAGCGCAAGTGCGACCGCAACAAGGCCGCTCTCGAGCAACTAGCGCTTGATTAGCTTGAGCTGTTTGCGCTTGGTGTGCGGGCTGCCGCCATCGGGGGTGTAGGTGACCTTGGAGTTGACCATCGCCTCGCCCCCGGCGTTCAGCTGCTCCCTGGCCCTCCGCCTCGGCTCCACGATCAGCTGCCCCTCGCCCTGCGAGGCGACCGCCTCCTGATCCGCCCTGACCCTGAGGGTCCTGGCTAGGTCGAGTATGCCGGGGCCGGGGACGCTGACCTTCAGCTTCGCCGTCCCCTTGCGCTTGTTCTTCTGGACCTTCCCGAAGGTGAAGTCGTTCGACGGCGTTGAACGTGCGTCCACTGCGATCGAGCACGGGAAGATCACGGGGTCGGCAGAGCCGATGAATGTCTCGTCTACGTTCGAGCCGTCGAGGTCGGCACGGCCGATAGCACCGCTGCTGAAGGGGTCATCCCCGCTGCTGGTCCAATAGACGTGCTCGCTGTCGACGGTCACCCCCCACAGGGCGTTCACGACGGTGATGAAGCTCTGGTCGACGCCCTTGCCGTTCAGGTTGGCGCGGCCGATGTTGCCACCGGTGGCCCAGTAGATGTGCGTGGCGTTTACCGCCAGCTGGCCGCCGATCGGCGACGCCGGATCGATGAAGTTCGGGTCGACGTTCGACCCGTCCAGGTTGGCGCGCCCGATGTTGCCACTGGCGGCCCAATAGATGTGCGTGGCGTTCACCGCCACCCCTCTCGGCGCCTCTGCCACCGCGATGAAGCTCGAGTCCACGTTCGAGCCATCGAGGTCGGCGCGTTCGATCGCGTCGGATTCGCCGGGGTAATCCCAGCTGGTCCAATAGATGTGGTCGCTGTCCACGGCCACGCCCTGGGGGTTGTCCGCCCCGCCGATGAACGTGTTGTTCACGCCGGTGCCGGCAAGGTTGGCGCGCCCGATATAGCCGGGGGCACCCCAGCGCGCCCAGTAGATGTGCCCGCCGTCGATCGCCACCCCCTCGCAGCCGGCCGAGACGGGTGTCATGAAGCTCGGGTCCACGTTCGAGCCGTCGAGGTCGGCGCGGCCGACGGTGCTGAGGCCCGCCCAGTAGACGAATGCCTCGGCTCGGGGCGCGAGGGCGAGGGTGACGGCGAGGACGAGAAGCGCCGCGAGGAGCGGGACGGCGCGGCGACGCATACCGTGGCCACCCTCCTCTGGCCCCGATTCGCGTCCGGCCGCTCCCAGTCCTTCCACCAGACGTTGCGATCCCGGAAGGGCATGGATCGGGCTCTGAGGCGCTTTAGAGGTCAACCGGAGCCCTCGCAACCGACCAGTCTGGGATCCAACCCGCGATCGCGCCTCGGCCAGGGGTCCGTCTCGCGACCACAGTCGATGCGGAGGTCGGCGATGCTATCCCGAGCGTCGATGCGGTCGTGACCTAGGCGGCCCTGGAACGAATCGGGGCCGCTGTCGCGCGCGCCCCCGAGCGTGTCATCGCCCTGACCAGCGTCTTCCTGGTCTGCTCCGGGGCCCCCGAACAACGTGTCATCGCCGAACCCAGCGAATAGTTGATCCGCTCCGGGGCCCCCGAACAGCGTGTTATCCCCGGAACTCGACAATCCCGCTTCCGTGCTGAGTACGTCCGGGCCGAGACCTCCGCGCAGAATGGTTCCTGATGGGGCCGGACCCATCTCGACGAGGTCTCGACCGGGGCCGCCGCGCACGTCCGCGACGAAGCCGATCCCGCTGTGGAACTCGTCGCTCTCATCGCCGAGCATGACTTCGATCTGGCGGGGCTCGCCGGGTTCCGGTTGCTCGCACTGGAGCAAGGCGGGCGGGAAGAACGCGCAGCCATCGCCGGCTGTGATTCCGGCCTCGTCGACAACGATGAACCCCGGCGATTCGACGTAGAACAGGGCAACATCGTTTACTTCCCCCGGTTCGGCCTCGATCACGAGCGTGCCTTCCGGGTCAAAACCAACCGTGGACGCTCCGGCCACAGAGGGCAGTGCAAACATCGCCGACCCGATCACCAGAGCCAGGAGCCCCCTCATCGAATCCTCCTCCGCACGCCCCGCGAAAAGGCGCTCTCATCCTGCGGCTGGCCGGTCTCAGGGCCCCGATCGAGGCGTTGCAACCGTGACATCGCGTTGGTTCTCCCTTCGTCCGCCCTTTCCCCGGACCCCCCGGGCGGCGTGCACTCCGATGCTAGACCCCCGTTTTGCACCTGGCGTAAGCTGACCAGGCTGTGCCGACAGAGCGGTTGCTCGACTACGCGGGCCCAGCGTTTCGGGCCGCGCGGCTGCGGGCCGGGGTTACCCAGGCCGAGCTGGCCGAGCGCGCCGGCGTGAGCACCGCGACCATCTCCCGCATCGAGGGCGCCAAGGCGTGGCCCAGTAGCCCCAACGTCGATGCGGTCGTCGACGCTTACGCCACGGCGAGCGGCTTGACCCCGCTGGAGATGCTGGAACAGATGGTCGTGGCGTGGCGCGCGGACGAGCACGGCGAGGGCACCCCACGGCCCGGTCCGCTGGGCTCTTGAGAGTCAGACATAGGCTGGCCAGCGCTGCCACGAAAGTTGTCGCTCTGGACGAGAAGCGGTGCTTTGCATGGAAAGCGGCGTCCCCGCATGGTCCGCCGCAAGCCACCTCTCGGACCGCTCTGCACGGCGTGCGCCGGGAGCGGTACGCGCCGGCTGGCGGATACGGGCGGGCGGCCCGAACCCTGCCCTCGCTGCGGGGGAACGGGGTCTGAGCCCAGGCCCGGACCGGCCCGCGGTACCCCTGACTGAGGTTTTCCCTCGCGGCAGCGGAGTCGGAGTACCCTCGGAACACAGGCATAGCCGCCCCTCGAGATCTCCACTTCCTCTCCCTTGACCGAGCGGCCTCAATCGAGAGGAAGTTGATCGGAGCCCAGCATGGGCGCTAAGGACCGGGGGGTCTTGCCCCAGCCCGAGCCGTTCGGGGTGAAGACCAGCCGCTACGACGGGTACTGGACCGTGGCCGTCAGGGGCGAGCTTGATGTTGCCACCGTGGGAACGCTCGAGGACGAGTTGGGACGCGTAGCGCGCCCGGTCGTCCTCGACCTGAGCCGCGTTAGCTTCATGGACAGCATGGGCGTGTACTTGCTTATGCGCGAGACAAAGAACGGGCTTACCCTTGGGGCGACCTCCCCCGAAGTGACCCGGCTGCTCCAGACGTGCGGCCTGGAGGACGAACTTCGCTACAGCGACTGAACTCAGGGCGGCCTGCGCCATGCCCTCGCTGGAAAGGCATCGGCTCGGAACCCGCGTCGATCCCGAAGCACCGGTCGTGACTCCCGGAGCGCGCACCGAACTCATGCGCCGACCAGGCCGCGGGTCTCGTAGACGCTCTCGCGCTTCTCCTTCAGCGCCGCGGCCTCGTCGACGGCGTAAGCGAGCGCCATCAGGCAGTCGATGTGCTCGCGGGACTTGGTCTTCGAGATGACCTGACCGAACTCGCGGTCGCGGATCTCGGCGGCGAGCGCGTGGCGGCGGGGTAGGTCGGCGCCGCCGTGGCGAAGGCGCCCGTGGGAGACGATCTCGTGCAGGGTGCCGGCGGCTGCGGCGTTCCGCTTGTAGGTCCACTCCTTCACCGGCAGCCCTTCGTCCTCGAGGTTCTGCGCCGCGTGTTCGAAGAATCTCGGGTCGTAGACGACCGCGTCGACCTTGTAGCGGCGGGCCCACTCGCGGGTCACGGCCTCGACGTCGGCCAGCGGCACCTTGTCGCGCTTGGTCGGCTCCCAGACCCGCCAGATCACGTGATAGACGTCGTCGGGATCGCGGCGAACGAGCGCGAGCGCGGCGGTATCGGAGGCGACGGCGGCGTCGATCCCGATCACCCGGAAGCCGGCACCGTCGAGGACCGGCTCGCCGGCGTTCGCGTCCCACTCGTCGGCCAGTGATCCACGGCGCCTCGCCGCCGGTCCAGAGTTGCAGTGGAGCGCCGCAAGGCGAGGTCGTGGACCGCCTCGCGCTGCTCGGTGAGCGCCTCCTCCGTGAGCCAGGAGGCCGGGTTGCACGTCTTCGCCGCCTCGATCGAGTCCGAGTCGCCGCCCTCGGGGAGCGCCCACTCCAGCATCGCGAGGTTCGTCCCCTCGGCCCGGGTGAGCGCGCCCTTGCGCGCTCACCTTCGGCAGCTTCGAGGCAGCGCTCGCGGAGCGCCCCGAGCGGCGTGTCGACGCGGGCGCCGGCGGTCGAGATCGTGACCATCCGCGCGCCCT
Source organism: uncultured bacterium (assembly GCA_963734015.1). Taxonomy (GTDB): domain Bacteria; phylum Actinomycetota; class Thermoleophilia; order Solirubrobacterales; family 70-9; genus JALZKA01. Next base: position 41,142 of record CAVTFG010000017.1, read on the forward strand.
GGCGCTTTATCAGCGCCGTTCGGAGCGCGATGTAGAGCGCGTCGTCGCGGTGGGCGTGAAGCTCGTCGACGATCGCCAGGTCGAGGATCAGGCCGTGCTGTCGCGGCCGTCGGCGGCGATCACCTTGAGCCGGCCCGGCCGCTGTGCGGATCTCGCGCCGGGTGATCTCGACCGCGGCGCGATCTCGGGCTGCGCGGCCATCTCGCGGGCGATGTCGAACAGGACCGACGCCTGCTCGCGGGAGGCGGCGCCGACGACGATCTGCGCGTTCGGGCGCTGCGAGCAGCTCCCAGACGCGTGAGCCGGCGAGCGAGCGTGGTCTTGCCGTTGCCCGCGGGATCAGGACGAGCGTCTCGCGCGCGGGGCGAGAAGAACTCGCGCGACGATCTTGCGCTGGAACGGCTCGAGCTCGTAGCCGAGCATCGGAAGAACTGCGCGAAGCGCTCGAGTCGGTCATCGGCGGCGGTCCCGTAGGAACTGGTCGAGCGGCCGCCAGCCGTAGCGACTGCCGATCGAGCGCAACTGCTCGGCGCGCCACTCCTCGTCGACCACCTCGACGACGGGCCGGTCCTCGTAGACCGAGCGCCGCTTGGGCTCCTTGCCGGCGCCGCGCCGCCGCCGCAGACCGGACACCGCCGCGCCGTCGGCAAAGCCGTGCTCGCAGTGGCGCTCACTCATCGCGGAGCAGCCTCGCGAGCTCGCCATCCGGCGCGGCGTGGTCGTCACGGAGCGCGCGCTCGAGCGCAATCGCGGCGGTGGTCCGTCCGTCGCGCGCCAGCCGGGTGAGGATGCCAAGCGCCTCGATGTGGGTGGCGACCTCGTTCCCCGTACGGAGGCTCGTGGAGCAGCCGGCGCAGGTAGACGGCCCGCTCGTCGTTGCCGCGGAGCTCGTCGAGACGCGCGAGCTCCTGGTCGTCAGGGACACCTTGACGGTGTTGGTTCGCGGCGCTCATTGGTCACTCACCTCGCTTTTCCGCGGCGCGCGCGGTCGACCACTCGGCGGTCTTTTCGTCGCGCCGAACCCGTTTTCAACCCTCCCTACCCACGCCCGCGAGATACTGCGGGGGGCGATGTCACAAAGGCGTAGAGTGGGACGAAACTCTCTGACCGACCTGGAGGTATTGCCACGCGGTTCGCGATCATCTACCGGCCCGGCAACAACCCCGCACCTCCCGACCAGATCCCGGACCTGGTCAAAGCTGCGGGGGACTGGATGGAACGGCACGGGGACAGCTTCGAAGCGATCGAGTTCTTCGTCGGCGGGGGCGGCTTTGGGATCATCGATACCGACGAGCCTGAGGTACCTCAGCGCCTGATCGCCGAGAATCCGTTCACTCCCTTCGCCGAGATCGAGATCCGGCCTTTGATCGATCCGGCGGCGGCGCTCGGCATCCTGCAGGAGGCGTACTCGAACCGCTGATCTCAGGCCGAAGCCCTCGAAGCCGCCGGGCTGTCGGAGTAGTCGGGTCACTTCGGCCCGCCTCTACGGCCGTTCCCACCCGATGTCAACCCCGGTTGCGGCGGGTATTCGAAATTTGAAGGGCGGCGGTCCACCGGCATCCCCCGAGCCGACCCGGCAGGCTTCCGCCCTTCTGAAGCCCCCCGGCCAACTGCTCGGCTCTGGTGACCCGGTAGTGGCAGGAGTGGCAGAGCGGCTCTAGTCCGTCGAGGTGGTACGGGTCGTCGTAGCCGTCGCGGTGGTGAACGTCGGTTGCGATCCCGCCGCAGCGTTCGCAGAGCGGACGCTCGAACAGGACCCGGCGACGGGTGAACGTCCACTTACGAGTGTTGTAAATCGACTTGTGCTCGGAGCGGTGGCGGCGGTTGCGTTCGCGTTCGTGCTCGCGACAGCGGTGGCCGGTCGTCGCCTCGCGGGTGCATCCCGGTGTCGAGCACAGACGCATCAGCAGGTGTAGGTCGTGACCTTTATCGGGCTTGCGGACTTCCGCGCCGGCGTGCTCCGCTTCGGGTCGTCGGGTAGGTCCCGACTGCGCGCGACGGCGCCGGCGACAAGCGCCTCGCCGGGCGTTTGGCCGTCGGCGCCGGCGACGTGGATAGCCCAGTCAGGCACCGTCCGCCCCCTTCCCCGGGTTTCTATCCGTCACATCCGTCACATCCGCTTGTTTATGCGGGTTTTGGGCCTTTTCCTATCCGTCACACCACCCTCTTGTGACGTATAGGAAAAGTCCCGTTTATGGCTTGTTAGAGCCGTTGTGACGGGTGTGACGGATAGAACGTCACCCGAAGGGAGATAACGCGCGAAAACGTCCTCGAACTGGGTCGCGTAGTAGCCCTTCGCAAAGCCGCCCGAGATCCGTAGCGACCGTGACCTGATCTCGTACGGACGTAGCAAGTTCGCCATTCCGCGCGGCTTCAGGCCGTTGCCTTTGTTCCAGCTCCTCCAAGGCGCTTCCTCGTCCTCATGGAGCTTTTCGAGCAGCGCCTCGGTCGCGAGCCGGTCCTCGCCCTCGAAAGCCTTGCGGATGCCGGCGAGAAGCTGGACGCCCCAGGAGTCGGCCTCGTCGGGACGTTGGCCGAAGAGATCGACAAGCGCGTCCCGTGCACGCGCCGGCCACGACTCGCCGGCGAGATCGGCTATCGCCAGGAGCGGCTCGGCGCCATCCTGGGCGCGGTCGTCGAGCTCGTCCGGCAGCTCAGGGCTCGCGGTCACCAGCTCCTCGAACGTGGCCGGCGCCGCGGCCCACGCCGTGGCGGCCGCGCGGAGAAGCTCGCAAGCGTCCGTGATCGCCCGATAGCGGCCGCGCTCGATCGGCTCGGTTCTCGAGCGACGATGGAGCCGGATCGGGATCGAGCGGTCGGCGACGGTCTCCGGTAGATCGCCGATTCCTGCCAACGCCTTCGCGCCGAATACCGGGAACGCGACGACCTTCTGCTTCGCACCCTCGCCGACGCACCGGTATGCGCGAGCACCACGCCGGTAGCCGGCGTTGATCAGCCCACGCAGATCGTCGTTGTCGGAGCCACCCTTGCGGCTGAAGATCGCGTCGACCTCGTCGAACAGGACCGTGGCCGGCGCTCCCTCCTCACCGACCGCGCGGAACAGCGCCGCCTCGGAGATGTTCGCCGCCTCGAGCGGACGCGGGACGAGCTGCGCCAGGACTTCGAGCAACCGCGACTTGCCGCTCCGCTTCTCCGGGGAGGAGACGCCGAGATAGGGCGTCGTGTCCGCGCACATGATCGCGTGCGCATGCACGACCCATAGCGCCACCACGTCGCGCTGAGCGTCGGAGAGGACGACGAACCGCCGAGCAACGGCGCCGATCTCCTCGAGCAGCTCGGCGAGCGGCGGACCACTGCCGTTCAGCGCGGGTGCCGGCGGCCGCTCACCGGCCTGGAGCGCCGCGAGGGTGTCGAGCGGGTCGCTCATGCCAGCTTCCTCACTTCGCGCTCGGCTATCGAGCGAACCGTCCGCGCAACTTCGTCGCGGCCGAGCGGCGGCTGGTTGCGCGCATCCCACGCGACCAGGAGCTCGAGGGTCACGTAAGGGTCGACGCCGCGCGAGAGCAGATGGCCGGCGAGCTGCGCCGTGCTTTGGTTTCGCGTACCGGCGGCGACACCGTTTCGCGCGAGCTCGCGCCATTCGGACACCGGTCGCGGCTGGCCGGGGTCCTGCTCGACGATCAAGCTCGCACAAGCCATCTCCGGCGGCGGTGCGAGCGCGCACTCGGCAGGGTCAATGTCCCAGGCGTATCGCGCGGCCGCTCGGGTGCGTGACTCGGTGGGCAGACGACGTAGCCGCCATCCGCGCGAATGTCGAGCCCGGGGCCGAGCTTGCCGGCGGAGTTTCTGATCTCACCGCCAGGGTGCGTGAAGTAGTAGTGCTCGCCACCGCCGCCGGTCTCGCGCGCGGACGTTTCGGGAAGCTCGCCGTGCCGCCGCTCAAGTTCATGCAGGGAGTCGGCGCCCGCCTCGCCGTCAACGTCGAGCACCACCAGGTCGGACTCGCTGCCGGTGCGGACCGCGATGCCGGCGTCCGGTCGGCGCGTCCACCACTCGCGTATCTGCTCGACGTCGGTGCTCGCGTCCTTCAAGCCGTGCTCCGTCAACGGCCTCTTGTTGGTCGCCACCGGGAACACCGGCCAGTTGAACTCGTCCACGTAGAGCGAGCGCGGCGGCGGCCACGGACGTATCCGCAGCCGCCGCCGTTGAACTCGTCGCTGTCACGCCCTACGCCGCCTCGCTCGAGATCGAAGAGCGCGGGCGACTCAACCGGTACCCGTGGCGGGTCCGGTGGTCGGCTCCATGGACGCCGCGGCGGCCGCCACCCCGGCATGGGCGCGGCACGCTCGGAGGAAACAACCATCCGAGCCGGACCGCGGGTAGCCGCGGACTGGGTAGACCCACTCTGCGGGCCGCCGGCACCAGTCGCATTGTACGCTGCCCCGCTCATCAGAACGGGATCGTCGTCGTCGGCGCTCACGGCCTCAAGCGGCCGCCCAGTGTCGACAGGGAGATCGTCGGCGGACTCTTGCTCGCTCGGGAGCATGTCCCAGTCGAACGAGTCCGTATCGCGGTCGACCACAACCTTGTAGTCGCGATAACGACGACCGCTCGCCGACTTCCGATCTTCCAGCCGCCGGACGAGGATCCGCTCGCCGGTCCTGGGCCGGAGCTTCTTGAACGCGGAGAGCAGGACCGAGTGCAGCAGCCACAGCGACCGCTCGGTGCCCTTCCCGGTCACGGATCACCGCGATCGGGTGTTCCTTGCCTTCGCGGTCGGTTCCGCTGACCAGGCGTACGAACTCGCCGGTCAGGGTGTCGCCGGGCTCTTCGGGAATCCAGCTCTCCGGATACTCCGCGTCCGCCAGCTCATCGAGCCGGTCGTACGGGTTTTGTTGCGGCTTATCGCCGCGTGATGTAAAGTGTCCATTGGGATCGAGAACCCCTTTCTGAGCGGCGCCGTTGTCACCGGCGCCGTTTTCTTTTGCGGGGAAGTCGGTCCCCGGAGCCGTAAGCATTTGCTCGAGCGCGTGGCGCGGGACACGGATGCAGCGACCGACGCGGACGCTCGGGATCTCGCCGGCGCGGATCGCCTGGTAGGCGGCCGTCCGACCGACCGCCAGGAGCGCCGCCGCCTGCTCGACGGTGAGCACGTCGGGTGCGTCGGCGAGCTTCACCGCAACCCCTCGACGGCCCGGTTCGTCTGCACCTGTAGCCACGCGTCGAGCGCCTCCTGCGGGACGCGCAACCGCCGTTCGCTCAGTCGCACCGCCGGCAGACGCCCCTCGGCAATGAGCCGGTAAGCGTGTTGCCTGCTCACGCCGAGCTTGGTCGCGACCTCGGGGACCGTGAGCAGTGGACGTTCCGCTGTAGTGCTCTCCATGCCGCTAAGTCTTATCTATCGTGATAGTGTCTCGGTAACGTGATACGAGAGGCACTCGAGCAGCGGATACCGGATCTAACGGACGGCGAGTGGTCGCTGCTCGAGGAGTACGGCCATCTCGCCGAGTACGAGAGCGGCGCCGTCGAGCTCGACTACCTGGCCGAGCGCGTTCAGCGCATCCGCGACGCGACCGGCCAGCCCGCGGAGCGCAAACCCGCTGTCGAGGTCGTAGCCGCCGAAGAACTCGCACGACGGGCCACGACGCGTGCTGAAGCCCTCTCGGCCCTACTCGCGGCGCAGGCGGAACAAGACCCCGACGTCGTCGCGTTTCGGCGCGAGGAGCTCCGCGGCCGCCTCATCAAGCCGGAACGAGTCGGTGAGTGGATCGAGCGCCGGCAGCAAGAGCCAACCGAGCTGCTCACCGTGACTGCGGAGCATCCGTCGGATCCGATCGAGCGTTCGCGACTCGTGCTCGAGTACGCGACTCCGCCTCGCACCCGCTGTCCAGCGAATCGCTGTCGCGCTCGGCTCAGAGCTGGACCGCTTGCGCGTCGTGAGCGAGTCGCTCGCGAAGCGGTACGCCTGGTGGCCGGCGCATGGGTCGCTATTCGTGCTGACCGGACAGGTGCCACTCCTGTCTCCGGTTCGCGTGACCACGACTCGGCGCTTCCCGATCACGGCCGCGAGCCGGCTCACACTTGAGGTCGACCCGACAGTGACACCCCGAGAGGTTGCCGAGCACTACGGCGCGGCGCGCAAGTCGCTCTTGCAGTCCCGCTCCCGGCGCATGAGTCCGAAGCACCTGCGACTCGCGATCTACTCGGCTACTCACTCGGACGGAACCTGGGCCGAGCGTATGCGCGGCTGGAATGACGAGCACCCCGACGAGCGCTACAGCCAGCCGAGCAACTTCCAGCGCGACGCCGCGAACGCGGTCAAGCGCCTCCTGAACCCGCTATGAGCAGAGAGCGAGACAAACGATGAACAGAACCGACCACACGACGCGACACGGCGCCGAGGACGTCGACTGATGCGCGGATCCGATCACACGCCGCGGGCGGATGTGGTCAGTCCGCTACGACGAACCCGGTGAGGCCGGCCGTCGCCAGCGCCGCAAGGGTGGCTTCGGGACGAAACGCGAGGCGCGAGGCTTTCCTCGACCGAGCAGCAGACGCGGATCGGCGACGGCAGCTACACGCGCCGCAGAAAACGACGCTCGGCGAGTTCTTGCGGCGAATGGCTGACCGGCAGTCGAGTCAAACTTGCGCCCACTGACGCTACGCCGAGTACGAGCCAGATGGTCCGGCTGCGGATCGTGCCGACGCTCGGCGCACTTGCGCTTGCAGGCGATCACCGGCGGCCATCTGAACGCGCTCTACCGCGAGCTTGAGGCAGGTAGGGCCCTCGGTCTCGACGTGCAGGCTCATACACGCCGATCGTGCATGCCGCGCTGCAGGATGCCATGCGCTGGGGCAGGCTCGTCCGCAACCCGGCCGACATGGTCGACCCGCCGGCGCCGGCCGCTCGCGCGCGAACGCCTGGACGGCGAGCGAGCTTCGCCGCTTCCTCGATCAGGTCGCCGGCGATCGGCTGTTCGCGCTCTGGCGGTTGGCGGCGACCACCGGGATGCGACGCGGCGAGCTCGCCGGCCTCACCTGGCGGGCACTGGACCTCGACGGCGCCCGGCTCTCGGTCGAGCAGCAGCTCGTGCCGACGCGCGGCGGGGTTAGCTTCGGACCGCCGAAGTCGGCGCGCTCGCGGCGGACGGTCGCGCTCGACCCGGAGACGGTCGACGCGCTTCGGCGGCACCGGGACGCGCAACTGCTCGAACGCGACTTCGCCGGCGCCGCCTACGAGGACCACGATCTGGTCTTCTGCGGACGAGCTCGGCGAGCCGATCCACCCGCAGCGGCTCACGCAGTGGTTCGGGGAGCCACCGCAGGGCCGCCGGGATCCCGACAGGGACGCTCCACACCCTTCGCCATACCGCCGCGACCTTGGCGCTCACAGCCGGCGTCCCGGTCCACATCGTCGCGGCGCGACTCGGTGACGACCCGAAGACCTTGCTCGGCACCTACGCGCACCTGTTGCCGCGCTCGGACGAGATCGCGGCGGAGCGCGTCGCGGCGGCGCTCTCAGACGGTCCGTGACCATTCCGTGACCGTTTCGTGCCCACTTCGGGCCGAAAACCGCATGGCTATGCGGGTGTAGCTAGAACAGCTGGTTCTCGCCGGCGAAGATCTCGGACACCGAGTCGTCGGCGAAGATGCGGCGGATCGAGTCGGCGAGGATCTTCGACGCGGGCAGCACGGTGATGTTGTCCGGCGCGCCCGGGGCGAGGGGGACGGTGTCGGTGACGACGATCCGCTCGAGCCCCGAGCTGTCGTAGGCCAGGCGCTCGTAGGCGGGCCCGGAGAACAGGCCGTGGGTCGCACAGGCGATCACGTTGGCGGCGCCCTCGTCGAGCACGGTCTTCGCTGCCGCCGTCAGGGTGCCGGCCGTGTCGATCATGTCGTCGACGAGCACGGCGGTCTTGCCGTTCACGTCACCGACCACGTAGCCGATCTCGGCGACCTGCTGGGCGGGCCGCTCCTTCTCCATGACGGCCCAGTGGACGCCGACCTTGCGGGCGAAGTTGCGGGCAACCTTTACGCGCCCGGCGTCCGGCGAGACGATCACGAGCTCGTTGTCGAACGCCTGGTCCATGAAGTACTGGGTGAGCATCGGCATCGCGGTCATATGGTCGACCGGCTTCGAGAAGAAGCCCTGCACCTGGCCGGAATGGAGGTCCATCGTCAGCACGCGGTCGACGCCGACGGCCTCGAGGCATTGGGCCACGACGCGGGCCGAGATCGGCTCACGGGGCGCGGACTTCTTGTCCTGGCGGGAGTAGCCGTACCAGGGCATCACGGCGATGATCCGATGGGCCGACGCGCCCTTGGCGGCGTCGATCATCACCATCAGCTCCATGAGCGCGTCGTTCGGCGTCATGCCCTGCGCGAGGTTGGCGGCGGTCGACTGGACGAGGAAGACGTCGGCACCGCGGATCGACTCCTCGTAGCGGCAGTAGACCTCGCCGTCGGCGAACGTGCGGAGGTCGACGCGGCCGAGGTCCACGTCGAGCTGCCCAGCGATGCGCGCGGCCTGCTCCATCGAAGCGCGGCCCCCGAAGACCATGAGGCGCTTCGTGTAGTCGTGCGGGATCGAGCTGACGACCTGCGGGCTCTCCTCGACGATGCTCATCGTTCGTCGTCCTCTTCGGTCTTCTTCTTCTCGGCGTAGCCCTCGATGTTGCGCTGGTCGGCGCTCGAGACCCCGAGAGCGCCGTCCGGCACGTCCTCGCGGATCACTGCGCCGGCGCCAGTGTAAGCGCCGTCGCCGACGGTGACCGGCGCCACCAACGAGTTGTTGACCGCGATTCGCGCACCTTCCCCGATCTTCGTCCGGTGCTTCACGCGGCCGTCGTAGTTCGCCGTGATCGACCCGGCGCCCAGGTTGGCGCCGGCGCCCACGTCGGCGTCCCCGACGTACGCCAGGTGCGGCACCTTGGCCCCCGCTCCGACCTCCGAGTTCTTGATTTCGACGAAGCTGCCGGCCTTCGCCCCCGTGTGCAGGCGGGCGCCCGGGCGGAGATAGGCGAAGGGGCCGACCCAGCATTCGTCGCCGACCTCGCACTCGACCAGGTGCGAGCGCAGGACGTGCGAGTTGGCCCCGATCAGGGCGTCGGTGGCGGTGGTGTGGGGGCCGACGACGGAGTCGGCGCCGATCCGGGTCGCGCCCTTCAGCTGCGTGCCCGGTTCGATCGTGACGTCGTTCGCGATCTCGACCTCGGCGTCGATCCAGGTCGACCCGGGATCGATGACGGTGACGCCGGCCAGCATGTGGCGCTCGAGGATCTGGCGTCGGGCCTCGGCGGTCGCGAGCGCGAGGTCGGCGCGGTTGTTCACGCCCAGGTTCACGTTCGGGTCCGTGGCCTTGTAGGCGGCGACACGGCCGCCGTCCTCGCGAAGCAGCGGCAGGGCGTCGCCGAGGTAGTACTCGCCGGCCTCGTTGTCGTTCGTGATCGCGCCGAGGGCCGTGGCGAACTTGGGGCCGTCGAAGCAGTAGGTGCCGGTGTTGATCTCCTTCGTCGCGAGGATCTCCGCCGGCACGTGCTCGGGGTACTTGGTCTCGACGATCCGGTCGACGTGGCCCGAGTCGTCGCGGACGACGCGACCGTAGCTCCCGGGGTTCTCCATGTCGACCGTCATGACCGTCGCGACGGCGCCGGCCGAACGGTGGCTTTCCAGGAGCTCGCCGATCGTGGCGGCCGTGATCAGCGGGTGGTCGCCCGAGAGGACGACGACCTCGGCCGACTCGCCGATCTCGTCGATCGCGGCCCGCATCGCGCCGCCGGTGCCGTTCGCCTCGGGCTGGACCACGGTCTCGGTCTCGCCCGGCAGGCCGGGGGTCAGGTCATGGGTGGGCGAGACGATCACGACGATCCGCCCCGCCCCGGCCTCGCGGGCAGCGAGGACCGGCCAGGCGATCATGGGCCTCCCGCACACGGGATGCAGGACCTTGGGCATCGAGGAACGCATGCGCGTCCCCTCGCCCGCGGCCATGATCAGAACCGTCGGGGCTTGCTCTGCGGCGGCCACGGGGGAATCGTAGAGCGGAGGGTCTCATCGGGGGCGCCGGACCTACACTGAGGCCAATTGGGGAGTCGGCTAATTGGCAAGCCTCTGGCTTTTGGTGCCAGCTATCCCGGTTCAAGTCCGGGCTCCCCAGTTGGCTACCCCCCGCCCCGCCTGCGCACCTTGCCGCTCTCCGCGCCGGGTTCCAGCGCCGGGCCGCGCGGTGGCGCGATGCCCAGCACGCGCATCGCCTTGAGGCCGAGGCTCAGCTTCTCGCGGCCCTCCGTCGACGACATGTCGTGGCCGGAGAGCTCCTTCACCCGCTCGAGGCGGTAGCGGATCGTGTGGCGGTGCGTGTACATCGTCTCGGCCGTCGGGGTGACGTTGCCGTCGTTGGAGAGGTACGCCTCGACGGTCGCGACAAGCTCGGTCTCGTACTGCTCGTCGTAGGCCGAGAGCGGCGCCACCGTCTCCTCGTAGAAGCGCTCGAGCTCGCCCGGGTCCTCGCTCATGGCCGGCAGCAGCAGCCGGTAGGCGCCGGTGTCCTCGAACGCCAGAGTCTCCAGCCCCTCTGCCTCCGCCACATTCACCGCGAGCAGCGCCTCCTTGCCGGCGCGGTAGACGTCCACGGCGTCGTCCGTGCGGCGGCTGTGGGCAACCGTCACGGTGAAGCCGGCGAGCGACTCGCGCAGCTCCTGCCCCAGGGCGGCGGCGGCGCGAACCAGGATCGCCGTCTCGGACGCCGGCACGATCGCGCTTACCTCGGCGACCTCGCCGTCCCCGATCACTGCCACGGTGCCCTGCGCCTGGGTCCGCAGCACGCGCAGCGCCACGGTCAGCACCCGCGCTCGCCATTCGCCCTCCTGAGCGACCTGCGGGTGCGCCCGTGCGATCACAACACCCGCGCCGGCGGCGAGATCGACGCCAACCTCGGCCGCGCGCGCCGCAATGTCCCCGCGGTCCGTCACCCGCCGCTCGAGCACCGAGCGGACGAACTCACCCGCGGCCTCGTCGCTGGCCCAGTCGCCCGAGCGCGACCGCTCCACCTCGAGCGCGAGCAGCGCCGAGACCATTCGCGCGACCGGCGCGGGCGACTCCGAGTCGCCCCGCGCCCGGAACCGCAGCTCGCCGACAACGACGTCCGCAACCCGCAGGTCGACCGACTCCACGCCCTCGTCGCCGGCCAGGAGCTTGCCCTCCTCGGTCGGCGAGGACGCCGCGACCGCGAGCACGACGCTCGAGCGGTCGATCACGGCAACGCTCGCGCCCAGCACCTGCGCCGCGGCCCGGGCGACCGCTGGCAGCCCCGCGCCCGACTCGATCGCCTCGGAGAGCGCCTCGAGCGTGCCCGGATCCGCCTGGCTTCCGGCCTTCGCTTTCGAAGTCACTCCGGGATTCTGGCAGCGCCCGGGCGCTTCGTGGCTCGCAGGTAGCTGCGACCACGCGGCGAGAGCCTGTAGCCGACCAGCAGGCTCTCGGTCAGGCCCAGGTTCTTGAGCTTGCGCACGTCGAGCTTGAACGGCGGCTTCTCCCGCCCGACCTGCGCGGCGAGGTCCTCCGCCCGGACCTCCGGCTGCTTGGCGATCAGCGCAAGCGTGGCCATCGTCCACGGCCCGTGGCTTGATGCCCGGTCCAGGCGCTCCAACCGCGCGTCGATCTCCGCGACCGTCTCGTCGTCGAGCTCGGCGTCGGCGGCAAGCTCGGCGCGCGGATCGGGGGCCTCACTCAGCCGGAACTCGATCCGGAACACCGGCCGGCCGTCGTCCTCGCCGAGCTGGCGCCGGAGCTTCTCGGCCGTCTCGTAGCCCGCCCGAGCCGCCTCGGCGTCAGAGATGCCCACCGCGTCCACCTCGCGAACCGAGAGCACGTCGACGATCCCCACCGGAGTCCGCCGCGACCGCCCCTCCACCACGTTCGAGCGCTTCCACCGCCGGAACGCCAGCGTCACCGACCCGTCCTGAATCCCCGCCCAGAACCGCTTGCGAAACAGCACGCGAGCCGCCCGGGCGGCCTAGCCGAACCAGCCGCTGATGTCGTTCCAGTAGTAGACGATGATCACGCCGAGTCCGAAGCCCAACGCCAGGAGCGCGATCAGGACGAACAGCGAGAGGATCGCCGCCGTCGCCTTCTCCCAGCCGCGCCCGAACGAGTTCAGCGACGGCACCAGGATCAGAGCCGTGAACGCAAGCAGGCTGAGGAGGCCCGCTCCGCCGAACAGGAAAACGACAGCGTCGATTGCACCGGCAACGCTCATTCGCGGGCCACATTGTCGCGGAAGTGCACGACGACGAGCGCGACGGCCGCGCACGCGGCGAAAAGCGCCACCCCGAGCGCCGCTCCGGAGGTCACGTCGCTCAGGTAGTGGACGTGCAGATACACGCGCGAGAGCCCGATCGCGGCCGCGAGCAGGATCGCTCCGACCATCAGCGCGGTGCCGTACCTGAGCCGGTTCTCGAGACGCACAGTGACGGTCAGCGCCAGCCAGGGGTAGATGACCGCGTAGGCCGCGTGGCCGCTCGGCCACGACTCCCCTTCCGCCCCGACGAGCCCGCCCTCGGGCCGCGGCCGGTCGATCGCCTCCTTGAGGATCGGCACCGCCAGATGGACGAGCGCGACCGCTGCCACCAGCACCGCCAGCTCGGGCCAGCGGCGGCCCAGCCCGAGGGCCACGGCGGCGACCAGCGCCACGGCGAGCGTCACTGGAGCGGATCCCAGCGTCGTCACCGCCTTGTTCACGTCGGTGAGCCAGTCGCTGCGCAGCTCGTCGGCGATCTCGAACGCCTTCTCGTCCCCCGGGGTCGGGCCCGGATCATCGGTCACGATCACGCCGAACCCGATCACGATGAAGAGCGAGACCGCCAGCACCGCCATCGCGGTCGTGAACTCCAGCCCCAGGTTGCCGGGGGTGATCCGCTGCCACAGGAACCGCGCCTGCGGCCTTAACCTTCGCCCCGCGGCCACCAGCGGTTCCCCGAACCGGTTCCCCTCCATCCGCTCGACCAGCTTCACCCGGTTCTCGGGCACCCGCAGGTACCGCACCGCGACGATCGAGCCGACCACGACCACGACCAGGGTCCCGAACACGAAGATCCCTCGGCCGGCGATGTCCTCGGCCAGATCGATGTTGTTCGCGAGGAAGTAGCCGAGCAGCGAGAATGCCGCGGCCCACAGGCCGGTGCCGAGCACGCTGTACGGCAGAAACGCCCGGTAGCGCATGCCCGAGCTGCCCGCGATGAACGGCGCCAGCGCTCGCACCAGCCCGAGGAACCGGCCCACCAGGATCGTCTTGCCGCCGTGGCGGCTGAAGTAGTCCTCCACCTGGGCGAAGCGCTCCGGCGTGATGCGCACCCGATGCCCGTGGCGGAGGATGAAGTCGCGGCCCAGGCGGGTGCCGATGTAGAACGAGGCCGAGTCTCCCGCCCACGCCGAGACCCAGACCAGCGCGATCGTGATCACGATCGACGTCTCGCCCTGGCCCGCGATGGCGCCGGCGATGATCACGGCCGTCTCCCCGGGGAACACCAGGCCCACGAACGCCCCCGTCTCGAGGAATGCCAGCACCGCGACCACCAGGTACGTCCACTGGCCGAGGCTGTCCGCGAGATCGTCGAGGATCTTCTCGGCGTCGATCGAGGGCAGGTTGTCCCCGAACAGCGCGTAGGCGACCGCGAGCACGATCACCACCAGCACGATCGGGTGCGCGCGCAGCGCCTCCCAGACCCTCCTCATCGGCGGCACCCTGTCACGCGGACCTCGCCGGAGCGCTCACGATCGCGTTCGCCCAGCGCGGCGGCAGCTCGCCGGCCGCCCGGTCGGCGGCGACGATGTCGGCGAAGAACCCCACCGCCGTCGGTCCCGAGCCGGCGACGAGCGCCGCCTCCGCCCCGGCCTCGCCGAGCGCCGTGAGCGCCTCGCCGATCTCCGGGCGAAGCGACAACGCGGCCGCCTGGAGGTCGTTCACGAGGAGCTCGCGGTACGCGAGCGGCGAAGCGCCGGCGACGGCGGCCGCGCGCAGCCTGCCCTCGAGCGCGTCCAGCTCGGCGATCGACCGTCCGTGCCCCAGCCGGTCGGCCTCCGCGTAGACCTCGCCCGCCCCGAGCCCCTCTTCGAACGGGATCAGGACCACGGCGAAGTCGCCCGGCTCGGGCAGCCGCTCCACCCGTTCGCCGGCCCCACCGACCAGCGAGAACCGCGGGTCCAACTGCGACGGCACGTCCGCCCCGATCTCCGCCGCGATCTCGTCGAGTCCGGACACCTGACCCTGCGCCAGCCGCAGCACCGCCGCGGCGTCGGCGCTGCCGCCCCCGAGCCCGGCGGCCACCGGGATCCGCTTCTCGATCTCGATCCGGAGCGGGGGGCCGGCCCAGCCCCGCTCTCGCACGGCCCGGAGGGCGGTCGTAGCCAGATTCGTCCCTTCCACGCCCGGGCAGACCACGGCGTCGTCCTCGTCCGAGCTCACCTGGATCCGGTCGGCGAGCATCAGCGGGCAGAAGATCGACCGCAGTTCGTGCCGGCGGTCGGCACGCGTCGGCCCCAGGTACAGGCAGAGATTGAGCTTGGCGGGCGCGCGGACTATCAAGGGCCGTCCGCCCCCTCCGCTGCGCGTCCGGGGGTGGCCGGGTCGGTGAGGGCTTCGGCGAGCCGGACGAAGTCCGGCGGCGCCAGCTCCTCGGCCCGCGCCGTCCCCGGCAGCCCAGCCGCCTCGAGCGCCGCGAGCGTCCGCTCGCGCGACGCCACGCCCGAGATGCCGACCGAGCGGGCAAGCGCCTTGCGCCGGTGAGCGAAGGCCCCCTGCACCAGCCGCGCGACCTCATCTCCGGGCCACGGCGCCACCCGCTCGAGGCGCAGCAGTGCGGACCCCACCCGGGGCCGCGGGCGGAACACGGCCGGGTCCACCGCGCGCAGCAGCTCCACCCGGCATGCGAGCTGGACCAGGACGCTCGGCGACCCGTATGCCTTGGTCCGGGGGGAGGCGCGAAGCCGGTCGGCGATCTCGCGCTGGACCATCACGGTCCACCGGCCGAGCCCCGGCAGCACGGCGATCGTCCGCAAGATGACCGGGGTCGCGATCGAATACGGAAGGTTCGCCACCATCGCGGTCGGAGCCGGTTCGAGCGCCGCGAGGTCCACGTCCATCGCGTCCCCGAACACCGGCCGCACCGCCGGCTCCCGCGCCGCCAGCTCCTCCAACCCGGAACGCAGCCGCTCGTCCAGCTCGATCACGTGCAGCGTCGCCACCTCCGCCGCGAGCCGCTCCGTCAGCACTCCCTCGCCGCCGCCCACCTCAAGTACCACGTCGTTCGCCTCCAACCCCGACTCGCGCACGATCGCTTCGAGCAGGTTGGGATCGGCGAGGAAGTGCTGCCCTAGCCGGACCACTGGAACACCCGGGCCGCGTTCGCCTCCACCAAAGCCTCGAGGTCGCCGTAGGAGGCTCCCCGAGCCGCAGCGACCTCGCGCGCCGTCTCCACCACGAGCGCGGGCTCGTTGCGCCTTCCGCGGCGCGACTGGGGCGCGAGGAAGGGCGAGTCCGTCTCGACCAGGATCAGCTCGTCGGGCACGAGCCGCGCGGCCTCGCGCAGCTCCGCCGCCTTCGGGTAGGTCACGTTGCCGGCGAACGAGCAGAGCCACCCGTGGGCGGCTGCGTCCGCGACCCGGTCGGGTGGAGCCGAGAAGCAATGGAGGATCACGATGACCCCCTCGGCCTCCTCGGCCAGGACCGCCAGCGTCTCGCCGACCGCGTCGCGATCGGGCCCCTCGCCCGACCGCATGTGGATTACCAACGGCTTGCCGACCTCCCGGGCGATCCCGATCTGCGCCCGGAACGCCGTCAGCTGATCGTCCCGGGACGCTCCCTCCCGGTAGAAGTCGAGGCCGGTCTCGCCAACCGCAGCCACCGCGTCGTCCGCCGCGAGCTCGCGCAGCCGCGCCTCGGCGTCGGAGTCGAATCCCGCCGCGGAGTTCGGATGCCGGCCGACGCACGCGAACACCGCGTCGTGCGCCAGCGCGAGCGCGACCGCCCCCTCGTTCGACTCCTCGTCGAGCCCGATCGTGAGGATCCGCCCGACCCCGGCCTGTCCGGCCCGGGCGACCAGGTCCTCCGCAGGGTCGTCGCAGAGGCCGAGGTGAGCGTGCGTATCGACCACGCGGGGCAGTGTAGGAGCGACTACAGATCCCGCCGCGCGAACGCGGCGACGGCGAGGGCGATCACGGCGCCGGTGTAGGCGGCCGCGAACAACACCAGTCCCGGCCCGGCCGAATCGGCGCCGCCGAACGGGCCCAGTTCGATGATCGTGCGTGTGAACCCGCTCGCGTCCGTCGTGATCAGGTAGAGCCCCGCCTGGTAGAGCGCCTCGAACGGCAGCATGACCTCGGCGATGTCGGAGATCCGCATCAGGCTGCGCGAGGAGAGCGCGTCGCCGATCTGCCCGAGCAGCCCCGCGACCAGGCCGGCGCCGAAGAGCATGAACACCGCGATGCCCTGGGCGGTGGCGGCGAGGAAGACCGAGACGAGGACCGAGAGCGCGGCGACGATCGCGACGCCGGCGGCGAGCGCCAGCCCTGGCAGCACGACGTGCCCGGGGGTCCAGTCGCCGGTGATCTGCGTCGCGACGATGGTCGCGCCGTAGACCGCCAGGACGTAGGCGGTCGTCGCTGTGACGGCGCCGAGGTACCGCGCGACCAGCATCGTGCCGCGCCCAAGCGGGCGCACCACCATCGGCTGCAGCAGGCCCGACTCGGCGTCACCCCGGACGATCCCGTTGGTCAGGAAGATCGCGAGCACGCTGCCCAGGAACAGGACCGCGAACATCGCGAGCCCGAAGATCGTCCCGCCGGTCAGCGCCTGCTCGTCCAAGAGCGCGTCCCCGGCGAGCCCGAGGTCCTCCACCTCCTTGAACGCGAAGTGCGCGCCCAGAGCGAATAGAGCACCAGGAACGCCGCGGTCAGCGCGATCACGACGGCGAAGACGCGCTTGCGCACGCTCTCGGCGAACGCGTAGCCGATGATCGTGCGCGCCGCGCTCAGCCTCGTGGCGCTCACTCGACCCGCTCCCCGACAGCCTCGAGGTACGCATCCTCCAGGGTCGACGACAGCACCCGCACCCCGTAGACGCGCTCACCCGACGCGACCAGGTCCGCGATGATCCGCGGTGCGTCGTCGCGGCCCGCGCCCTCGATCAGCCTGGTGCCGGCCGCGGTCTCGACCTCGACGCCCCGCGGCTTGGTGAGCTGGGCGGGCGTGCCGCGCTCGACCACCTCGCCGGCGACCAGGATGGCGACACGGTCGCAGACCAGCTCGACCTCGCTCAAGAGGTGCGAGGACAGCAGCACCGAGACGCCGCGCCCGCGGACCTCGTCGAGGAGCCGTCGCACGACCCGGCGTCCGGCCGGGTCGAGCGCGCTGGTCGGCTCGTCGAGCAGCAGAAGCCCTGGGTTCCCGACGAGCGCCTGGGCGATCCCCAGGCGCTGCTGCATTCCCTTCGACATCGAGCCGACCCGGGTCCGCGCTGCCTCGGCGAGGCCGACCAGCTCGAGCAGCTCGGCCCGCTCGGAAGCGCCGCCGCTCGACCCTGCCAGACGCTGGTGGAGCGTCAAGAGCTCTTGAGCCGTCAGCCAGGCGGGGAACCTGAACAGCTCGGCCAGGTATCCGATCGCGGCGCGTGCCGGGTGGCTGCCGGCCGGATGCCCGGCCACCCAGGCGCTGCCGCCGCTGGGGCGCACCAGCCCACAGGCGATCTTCGCGAGGGTCGACTTCCCCGCCCCGTTCGGGCCCAGGAGCCCGACGACCTCGCCCTCGGCCACGTCGAGCGAGACGCCGGAGAGCGCGTCCTTGCCGTCGTAGCGCTTGCGGAGCTCGTCGGCCCGGAACGCGTGCTGCACGCCGCGCAGTCTAGGCGCCGGGAATCCGCCTAATCGCGGGGCGGGCCGGTACCGGCCGGCAGGCGCTCCGGGAAGCGGGGCAGCCCGTCGTCCGGGATCGGCTCCCAGCTCGCCGCGTAGTCGGTGAACTGGTGCGCCGCCGGTCTGATGCCCGGATCCCCGTCCAGCGCGCCCATCCGGACCGCGATCAGGTCGGGGTTCTCGGGGTTCGTGGTGAACAGGTGCCCTCCGCACTCGCCGCAGAACGACTTGGCCCAGCCGTCGTCAGGGTCCCACGAGCGCACGAACTCCGTGCCCGAGACCACCTTGAACGAGCCGGGGGCGGTGAGCGCCGTGACCGCGAAGGCGCTGCCCGTTCGCCGCTGGCAGCGCTTGCAATGGCAGTAGAGCGCGCCCAGGAGCGGCTCGGAGATCTCGAACCGGACCCGCTCGCAGACGCAACCGCCGGTCAGGGGGAGCTCGACGGCGTCGTTCATCCGGCCTCCATCTTGGGGAACAGCGGGTCGATCCGCTCGATGCGGGCGCCGCCGCCACGCGAGCCGAACTCCGCCAGCCCCCGCTCGTCCTCTCCAAGGGCGTTGAGCAGCGTCTCGGCGGCCTCCGGGATGTACGGCAGGAGCGCGAGCGTCACCACGCGCAGGCCCTCGACCAGGCTCAGCAACACCTGGTCCAGCCGGCTCGCCTGCGCCTCGTCCTTCGCGAGGTCCCAGGGGCGGGTCTCCTCGACGTAGCGGTTCAGCCTCCGCACGCGCGTCCAGATCGCCTCGAGGGCCTGGCTCGGTTCGGCGTGGTCGATCAGGTCGCTGACCTCGCCGGCGAGCCCCTCGAGGCCGCCGTCGCCGCCGGCCAGCGCGGGGTCCACCTCAGCCTCGGGGATGACGCCGTCGCGGTAGCGCTCCAGCATCGCCAGCGTCCGGCTCGCGAGATTGCCGAAGTCGTTCGCCAGCTCGGTCTCGTAGCGCTCCTCGAACCCCGGCGCGGACACCGAGCCGTCCTGGCCGAACGAGACCGCCCGGAAGCAGTAGAAGCGCAGCGCATCGGCGCCGAACCGGTCGATTGCCTCGATCGGGTCCAGCACGTTGCCGAGCGACTTCGACATCTTCTTCTCGCCCATCAGGAGATAGCCGTGGATCACCATGCCCCGCGGCGGCCTGAGCCCCGCCGCGAGGAGCAGCGCCGGCCAGATCACGGCGTGGAACTTGAGGATGTCCTTGCCGAGTACGTGGAAGGCCGCAGGCCAGTAGCGCTCGGTCAGGTCCTCGCCGTCCCGCGCGAACGAGAGCGCCGTGACGTAGTTGAGCAGCGCGTCGAACCACACGTACATCCGCTGCGAGGGATCCCAGGGGAGTGGCATCCCCCACTTCAGCTGCGGGCGCGACACCGACACGTCCTCGAGCCCCTGCTCGATGAACGAGACAGCCTCGTTGCGGCGGAAGTCGGGCACGACGAACTCGGGGTCGTCCGTGTAGAGCCTCTTCAGCTCGTCCTCGAAGGCCGAGAGGCGAAAGAACCAGTTCTCCTCGCGCTCGCGCTCGAGCGGGATCTCGTGAATCGGGCAGGTGTTGCCGGGGCCGAGCTCGCGCTCCGTGTAGAAGCTCGCGCAGCGCGGGCAGTACCAGCCCTCGTAGGTCCCCTCGTAGACGTGTCCGTTGTCGTAGACGCGCTGCATGATCTCCGCCACGCGCTCCGTGTGGCGCTCGTCGGACGTGCGGATGAAGAAGTCGTTGGTCGCGTTCACCGCCCGCGCCATCGCCTCGAACTTGGGCGCGTTGCGGTCGGCGAGCAGCTGCGGGTCGATCCCCTCCCGCTCGGCGGCCAGCTCGACCGGCTCGCCGTGCTCATCGGTGCCGGTCAGGAAGAACACGTCCTCGTCCCGCTGGCGCATGTGCCGGGCGAAGATGTCCGCGGCGATCACCGAGTACGCGTGCCCCAGGTGGGGCTCCGCGTTCACGTAGAAGATCGGCGTGGTGACGTAGAAGGCCACGGGACGCGTGAGGATATGCGGCCGCGCGCTATTCCTGGCCGTGCGGGGGGCGGCGGGGCGGTATGCCCGCCGCCTCCGCGAGCGCCGCCTCGACGTCGAGGCGGATCGCCCGCTCCGAGCGCGACGCCACCAGCGGCTCCGACATCCCGTCCACGTGGACGTACGTGCGCCGGCCTTCGCCGCGCTCCGACGGCGGCAACGGGATCAGCGCGAAGACACGGTCGGCGCGCACGAAACGCCCGTACCCGAGCGAGATCAGCCGCGCGTCGCGCCTTGCCGCCATCGCCTGAAGCCTACGCCCCGGGGCGGCGTCTATCGCCTCCTCTTCACCTTGCACTTCTGCGTCTTGCTCGCCGTCTCGGACGACCCATCTGTGTAGGTCACCCGCCGCAGCACCTTGAACTTCTTCGGCTTGCACTTCGCCGTCGCGACCTTTCTCGACTTGAGGATCGTTGAGTTGAACGATGTGATCTTGAGAGCACCCGTCACCGGCGCCTCCGGCACGAGCAGCGCCTGGCCGAAGCCCTGCCTCTGCTCCGCCCGGGTCGCCTTGACAATCCTCGCATCGACGATCGGCGACGCGGGGCCCAGGTCCGGGCTGAACGTGTGGAGCCGCAGCTGGCCCGGGCCGGGGCCGTTGAACACCGACACCACGGGGCGTGCGGCCAGAACGGGGCCGGGGGCATGCACTGTGGCGTTACCGCCGCCGAGGTAGGACTTCGGCGGACACATCGCCTTCGCCTGGGCCGTCGGAGTTCCGTTCGCGATCGGCGCCGTGCAGCGCGGGGCCTTCTTCAGGTCGACCTTGATGTTCTTCGACCAGGCGATGCGCTCAGCACTCGGGTTGGCGTCCTCGTTCCCGGCCGAGTCCGGGCTGTTGACGACGCCCAGGAGCACACTGACCGGCGTGAACTTCTTCTTCGAGAGCTTGCTCGGTGTGACCTTGGAAACGACACGGGCGTCGTTCAGGTCCGCGCCGGTAGTGCCGGCGACTGCGATGCCGGCCGTGGCGACCGCGACCGCGAGGCCGGCGCCACGATCATCCGTGACTTGGTGATCAATTTCTCCCTCCTGGAGAAACGCGCGCGCGGCCCATCCGCGCGCTCGGTGAGCGTTTCTATACCCGGGTGCGAGGAATCCCAGACATCCCGGCGCGGCGTCCCGGCAAATGAAAAGGGCGGCCCGGAGGCCGCCCTTGTCGTTACGCGTCTTGTGAGAGAAGCGGCTTAGCGCTTCACCTTGCACTTCTGCGACTTGCTGACCGACTCGCGCGAGCCGTCCGTGTAGACCACCGTGCGCTTCCACTTGAACTTCTTCGGCTTGCACTTCGCCGACGCCACCTTCTTGGACTTGAGGATCTTGGCGTTGAACGAGGTGATCTTGAGAGCACCCGTCACCGGCGCCTCCGGCACGAGCAGCGCCTGGCCGAAGCCCTGCCTCTGCTCCGCCCGGGTCGCCTTGACAACCCTCGCATCGACGATCGGCGACGCGGGGCCCAGGTCCGGGCTGAACGTGTGGAGCCGCAGCTGGCCCGGGCCGGGGCCGTTGAACACCGACACCACGGGGCGTGCGGCCAGAACGGGGCCGGGGGCATGCACTGTGGCGTTACCGCCGCCGAGGTAGGACTTCGGCGGACACATCGCCTTCGCCTGGGCCGTCGGAGTTCCGTTCGCGATCGGCGCCGTGCAGCGCGGGGCCTTCTTCAGGTCGACCTTGATGTTCTTCGACCAGGCGATGCGCTCCGACGCCGCGTTGGCGTCCTCGTTGCCGGCCGAGTCCGGGCTGTTGACGACGCCCAGGAGCAGGTTGACCCTGCTGAACTTCTTCTTCGAGAGCTTGCTCGGCGTGACCTTGGCAACGACGTTCGCCTCGTTCAGGTCCGCGCCGGTAGTGCCGGCGACCGCGATGCCGGCGGTGGCGACCACGACCGCCAACCCGCCCGCCACGATCATTCGTGACTTCTTGATCAATTTCTCCTCCTAGAGAGAAGAGCGCGCGGCCAATCCGCGCGCCCGTAAGGGTTCTTTGCGAGTGTGGGGCATCCGGGCCCCAGGTACATCGGTACAAACCCGAATGCTTAGCAAAAGTTTCGCGACCTGTCTGCGGCAAACTACGGATTCGGCAGGTCGCGGACATGGAGGTAGTCGCTCATCTCCTGCGGGGTACCGACCGACTGGAGCGCGGCCTGAGCGTTGCATGGGATGGGCGGCGTCATGCCCGCCGTGCCGAGCTGGTCGTTGAACGCGAACAGGTTGATGCGGTCGAAGAACAGCTGGCCCTCGGCGAGGTCGCCGTCGGTGCGCTCGAGGAACAGCGGGTCGGTTGAGCTGGCCGGGTTGAGGAAGGCGTCGATGCCGGCCGTGCATTGCCGCGTCTCGAACGAGCCGATGGTGCTGCGCACGCCCAGATACCCGCCCGGCTTGATGTAGGGGTTGGTGCGGGTGACCTCGAGCCGCTGCGGATAGGCGGCAACCGCCTCCGGCGTGAGCGGCGACATCGTACGCAGGTAGTGCTCGCTGTCCAGGGTCGCGAAGTCGAAGAAGACGCCCTGGCTCGCAGCCGCCAAGTTCGAGAGCCCGGTCACCTCGCGCCGGTAGCGGCGGACGACCTCGAGGATCGCGTTCACGGGACCGAGCCAGTCGTCGAGCCCGCCGAGCAGCGGCGGCAGGTTGTTGTCGAGGAGACGCCGCGTGGCGCGCATGCCCGCGGGGGCCGCGTCGATCGTGGCGGGCAGCGCGAGGAAGAAGGCGCGCAGCTCGGGGGAGAGCTCGTTCAGCTCGCGCGCGGTCGGCGCCAGCTCGCGCGCCGTCGGGCGAAGCGCGGTGACCACCGGATTCGTGTCGATCGCGAACTCCTCGAGGCGAGTCAGGGTTTCGCGCGATTCGCGGAGGAACGTCGGGAAGATCGTGAACGCGTCCGCCAGCTCCTCGTTGCGCCGGGCGGTGGTGCCGAACACGGTGTTCGCGTTCTCGATCAGGCCGCGGAGCTGGCCCCGGCGCTCCGCGAGAGCGCCGAACACCTCGCCGCCATCGCGCACGAGCCGGCTGACCGCCAGCTCCTGGGTGTCGAGCAGTCGCAGCGCGCGCTCGGCCTCGTCCGCGAAGGGCTCGAGGCTGGCGATCGCCACCGAGAAGTCATCGCCGCGCCCGCGAAGGGCGGCCGCCTGGCCCTGCATCCAGCCCTGGAAGGCCGCTCGCGTGCTCGGGTCGAACGTGCGGAACACCTCGTCCAGCTGGACCGCCTCGGAGACTTGCGCGGCGGGCAGGTGGGCGCCCTCCGGCAGACTTCCCGACTCGGCCGAGCCCGGCGTGAGCTCCACGTAGGTCTCGCCGAGCAGCGTCTTCTGGCGCAGGATCGCCTGGGTGTCCTCCGGGAGCGGCGCGTAGCGGGCATCGAGCTCGAGCGTCGCCTCGGCCTCGCCCTCGGGCCCGCCCTCGACCCTCGAGACCCTGCCGACCGACACGCCCGAGATCCGGACGTCGGCCGCCTCGGCGAGCTGCGAAGCCTCGTCGAACGGCACCGTGACCTTGTAGCCCTCGGCCTTCAGCGGCACGGGCCCCCCGAAGGCGATCCAGAGGAACAGGAACAGCCCGAAACACGACACGGCGAAGCCGATCGCGATCAGGATGCGTCCAACTGTTGGCGGTCGAGTCTCCATCTATCCGGGCGGGGGGGTCAGGGGGCAGATCTCGGCGGCCTCGGGCACGTTGGTGAGCCGCTGCAGGGTCCAGATGGCCGGTCGGACGGTCGCGAGCTCCTCTGCACGGAGCGCGGTCAGGCACGACTGCAACACCAGCCCGCGGGGCAGCGGGCCGTGCGCGTCCTGCAGGAAGGCGCTGTTGTTGGCGTTGTGGTTCAGCCACGCGGTCCAGAACAGGTAGCCCTCCTGGGTGCCCGCCGGGTTGAACGCCCAGGCGTTGAAGAGCCGGTTCAGTTCGCTGAAGGTGCGAGCCGTCTTCTTGACCGTCTTGCCCAGCGGCTTGGCGCCCTGGCTCAGGTGGCGCAACGGCTTGCGGATCTGGCGGGTGAACGGCCTGATCTGGTCCTCGATCGGGCCCAGGCTCTCCCGAGCCAGGCGCTGCGCGGCGACCTGGCCCGGCGCGAACGCCTGCGCCGCCGGGATCAGCGCCTCGGACGCCGGGCCGAGCTCCTCCGCCAGTACCTGGCCGCTCTCGAGCGCCGAGCGGGTCTCGGTCAGCGCGGAGGGCAACTCCTGCAACGTCTCGCGCAGGTTCGCCTCCTGTGCCGCGAACGCCGCGAACACCTGGTTCTGCGACGAGACGAAGTCCGCCAGGCGGGTATCGCTGCGACCGAGCGCCTCGGACAGGTCGGCGAAGCTGGAGATCGCGCGGCTGATGTTCGCGCGCCGCTTCGCGAGCCGCGTGTTGATGCGCGCCAGGTCGCGGCCGAGCGGCTCGAAGCGCCGCAGGCCCGCCGACAGCTCCTCGCCGCGGCCTCCGAGGCCCTTCGCACCGCCCTGGATAAGGAGCGTCAGGTAGTTGCGCGTGTCGCCGTCGAGCGACGCGAGGATCTGGTCGAAGTTCACGTTCGGCTCGCTCTGCGCGAGCGGGATCGTGTACCCCTCCTCGACGATCTCGCCCGATTCGCCCGGGTCGAGCTCCATGGTCATGTCCTGCAGTCCCGTGCGCGGGCGCATCAGGACCGTGGCGTCCTCGTGGATCAGCTCCTCGTACGGCCGGTCGACGCCCATGGTCACGATCGCGCGCCCGTTCTCGAGCTCGACCTCCCGGATGTCGCCGACCTCGACGCCCGCCATGTTCACCGTCTGGCCCTGACCCGGCGTGACGGCCTGCGCGGTCGCGATCTCGACCTTCAGCTCGAACTGGTCGTCGCCCAGGAACGGGATCCAGGACGGGTACGGCTGGCGCTGCTGCGAGAGGATCACGCCGGTCACGGCCAGGCCGATCACGACCAGCGCGATGATCGCGATGAAGTCCCGCAGGTGCTCCCTGATCGCGCGCCTCATGGAGCCGCCACCAGGTCGGACGGGCCGGCCGCCGCGGCGGGGCCGTTGATGTTGGGCGGGTCATTCTGGTGACACGCGACGTCCATGCGGAAGGGAGGCGTCGCCGCGGGCAGGACCGGCTGGATCCCGTCCGGCACCTCCACCCCGGTCGCGAAGATCGCCGTGTCCTGGATGCCGCCGCCCGGGTTCTGGCCCTCGAGCAGCTGCGGGCCGCCGCCCGGCTGCAGGCGCAGATAGGAGCCGTTGCCGTCGAACGGCGATCCGGCGCCGGCGAGCTGGACGGCGCCGTAGAGGAGCTCCTGGAAGTTGGGCGCGCCGTTGTTCCAGCCGCCGGCGTCCGATGTGATCGGCGTGTCGGCCGCGGGGACCAGGTTCTGGGTTGTGCAGCGCGCCGCGAGGCGCATCTGTGGGAACAGCCTCCGCGACGCGGCCGCGGTCGTGGCGAGCCCCGGTGCCGCTTCCCTGAGGAGCCTGGCAGTGCCGCCCAGCTCCCCCGGCCGGAGCAGGAGGCGGGTCTGCTCGAGCCAGGGCTCGAACGCCGCGATCGTGTCGGGCAGCTCCTGGATGCCGGGCCGCGACTCGATCGCCAGCGCCCGCAGCGGCGGGAGCGCGTCGCTCAGGGCGCGCAACGAGACCTCGGCCTCCGACAGGGTCGGGCCGAGGAGCTCGACCGACCGGGACAGGTTCTCCGACTCGCTCGCGAACGCGCCGGCGGTGATGTTCAGGTTCGTCACCAGATCGGCGAGGTCGTCCTCGCGGCTCCCCAGCTCCTGGAAGACGACGCCCGCATGGTCGATCATCCGCGCCAGGTCGCGCGGCTCCTCACCGCGCAGGGCGTCGGCGACGATCGCCGTGTTCTTCCCGGCCGGGCCGCCGTAGGTGAATGCGTCGTTCAGCGACTCCGCCGCCGTCTCGCCCTGGACGATCACGTCCTGGGTGCGGTCGTCGGCGGCGGTCGGCTCGTAGGTCAGGCCGGTGCCGAAGCCCTCGAGCAGGCGCTGCAGTCCACGCCGCTGCGGCTGCTGCAGCGCCGTCAGAACCTCGTCGAGCTGGACGGCGGTGGCGGTCTGGGTCATCGGGATCTCGCCGCCGTCCTCGAGCTCCGGCGCGCTGGGGCTGCCGGGCCGCACGTCGAGGAAGAAGTTGCCCTCGAGGAAGAGCCGCGGCCGGATCTCGATCTCGGCGTCCGCATGGATCGGCTGGCCCTCCTCGGACACCGTGAACGTGACCTTCGCGGCGTCGCCGGCGGGCTCCACCGAGGTGACCTCGCCGACGTTCACGCCGGCGATCCGGACCGGCGCGGTCTCGCGCAGCGTCGCGGCGTTCTCGAACGTCGCGCTCACCTCGTACCCCGGGCTGCTCCACGGCAGCTCCTTGACGTAGGCGAGGTAGCTGCCGATCGCCAGCAGCACCACGGCCAAGGCGCCCCACCACGCGGGGTGCGGGCCCCGGTAGCGACGACCCCAGATCCGCGGATCCCCGGTCTCCTCACCCGGGCGGTGAGGCGGAACGCCTCGTGCGCTGCGCCGTGTCCAGGGCAGCCTCATCGCTGACCCCGCCTGATCTGGGAGGGGAGCTGGCCCGCCGTGGTGATGCCCTGATTGCCCGGCACGTTCCCGATCACCTGCTGCCCGACCAGGTACGGCTCGTTCCCCGCCTCGCATTCGGTCGGGCTCTGGCTCGGGGCGGCGGTGTTCGGATACGGGTTGTAGTGGAGGAAGTTCTCGCGGTCGGTGGGACCGTCCGCCGCCGCGTATGCAAGCGAGCCCTCGTTGTTCAGGCCCGTCGGCGGCTCGAAGACCGTGACCCGCTGGTGGCGGCCGCCGTCGGCGCCGAGGCTGGTGACGCTCGCGAGGTTGCCGAAGAGGATGCTCCAGTAGTTGCAGACGGTCTGCGACGGCCCGATGAACCGGATCGCCGGGCCGAACACGTCCATCGTCTGCTCGAGCCGCGAGAGGCCCGAGCGGGCGGTCGCGTTGTCGTTGAAGCGCTGCAGGGCCCGGGCGGTCGGCGCGAGCTGGCGGTTCAGCTTCGGCGATTCCCGCAGCGCCGGCACGCCTGCCTCCAGGGAGTCCGCGATCCCCGGCGCCGCCGCCGCGAGCTCGCGGATGCCCGGGCGCAGCTCCTGGAACAGGGTCGCGCTGTTCGCCAGGAACGGGCGGATCACCGGCAGCGTGTCGGTTGCGACGGCGAAGGTCGGGCGGCGTCTCGACGATCGTCTCCTGGATCGACGGCGCGACGCTCGCGAGGGCGGTGAACGTGGTGTCGAGGTTCACGAACATCTCCGCCTGCTGCTCGGCTACCGGGGCGACCTCGGCGGCGGCGGCGGAGATCGCGACGATGAACCGCTCGAACCGGGTCTCGGGAGCCGAGAGGTTCGCCATGACGGGCTGGAGCACCTCGAGGGTCCCCGGCAGCTTCCCGAGGGCGGCGTTCAGGTCGGGCCCGCGGCCGGCCAGGGCGTTTCCGAACTCGAACAGGTTCGCCTGGATCGCCGTCCGCGTCGGCGAATCGAAGGTGTCGAGGAAGTCGTCGAGGTCGACGGGCTCCGGGCGCGCCGCCGAGAGCGGCACCACAGCGCCGGCGGGGTAGCCCTCGCTCGAGTCGCCCCGCACCAGCTCCAGGTACTTGAGGCCCAGGGCGGACCGCGCCCGGACGACGATCGTCGAATCGACCGGCAGCTCCTCGACGTCGGGGTCGAGCTTCATATCGAGCCTCGCGTGGGTCTCGCCCGTCTCCGCGTCCTCCTCCGGCTCGATCGCGGTGATCTGACCGACGCGGACGCCGCCGATGCGAACCTCGTTGCCCGGCACGAGCTTGAACGCGTCCGGAAGCTCGGCCGAGATGTTGTACGAGGGGACGAACGGCAGGCCCGAGTTCGCGTTGTACGCGAGGAACACCGCGACGATCGTGACCAGCACGGTGACCGCACCCACCATGGTGGGGCTGGCCGAGAGGACCGTGAAGGCGCGGCGGCGATTCATCGCGCACCCCGCTGCTCAGGGCCCATGAAGAAGTCGAGCAGGTCGCGCATCGAACGCGTGCGTGCATCCGGGGCGAGGCTCGCTGCGTCCGGATCGGTCTCGGGAGCTTCCTCACCCGCGGGCGGCGCGGGCTCCTCGGGCGCCGGCTCGTCGCCGGAATCCGCCCCGGATGCGTCTCCTTGCCCCCTCGCGTCGAAGCGGGCGCCGGCGCCGCGCTTCGGGCCGTCGCGCCCGGTGTCGACCGGCTCGCGCAACATCAGGGCGAGCTCGCGCATTGCCGATGCGGTGGCGGTCGTGTCGAAGCGCGAGCTGCAGCCCGACTGCGGCCGGGATGTGTAGTCGAAGCACACGTTGGTGGGAATCACCGCCCGCGTGAAGTGCCCGAACTGATCGAACGCGTTGAGCGTGCCCCCGAGCCCGAAGATCGTCTCCATCAGGCCCTGGAACCCGCCGGTCTTGCGCATCGTCGAGAGGAAGGTGGCGAGCTCGCGCGTCGCGGGAGCGGCGTCCTGCGCCAGGTTCCGGGTCTGCCGGATCACCGGATCGGATGCCCGGAGCGGCGGTCCCGCCCCCTCCGCCGCATCGCCCAGCGAAGTGAAGGCGCGAACGCCCGCATTCGAGAACGGCACGAGCGCCTCGCTCGCCCGCGTGAGCGACGGCGCCGCCTCGCGCAGGTCGCCGAACACCGGCGTCGCCTGGTCGCTGAACGCGCGCAGCTCGACCATCGTCGAGCGCAGCTCGCGCAGGAAGCCGGGGAAGCGGGCGAACGACTCCTCGAGCTCGGCGCGCCGCGCGGCGGTGGCCTCGCCGACGGTCGTCGCCTCGTTGATGAACGACGCGACGCGCTCGCGCTCCCGCGCCAGCGCGCCCAGGATCGCGTCGGAGTCCGTGGCGAGGGTCTCGAGCGAGCGGTTCTGCCGGGCCAGGGTGGCGAGCACCTCGTTCGTCTCGCGCAGCGCCGGGTTCGAGCGCTCGACGATCTCCGCGAGCTCGTCCCCCCTGGCGGCCAGCCCGGCGCCGAGGTCGTTCAGGATCAGGCGGAACCGGTCGGGGTAGGGCTCGCGCATGATGTTGTTGACCAGGTCGAGGTCGACCGACTTGCCGTTCTGCTCGAGCGGCAGCAGGTGCTGGCCCTCGCCGGCCTCCCCCTCGGGAATCACCTCGAGCTCCGGCGGCGGCTCCGTGCCCGGGGCCCGGGGCTGCGTGGGCTCGCACTCCACGAACTTCTCGCCGAGGAGCGATTGCGGGTGGATCCTGCAGGAGGCGTCCTCCCGGAAGTTCTTGAAGGCGGGATCGTCGATCCGCAGGACGGCGACCGCCTTTCCGGCCTCGGGGCTGCCGTCCGCGTGCGCCGCGTCGTCCGGGAACGTGACCTCGAGCTCGGCGACGGACCCCACGTTGGCGCCCGCGATCCGGACGTCCTCGTCGAGCGCCAGGAAGGCGGCGTTGTCGAAGATCGCACGGACCTCGTAGGGGTCGTCGTCCCCGGCGCCGGACGCGATGACCAGGAACGTCACCGCCGCGCCGATCGTTACGAGAATCAGGGCGATCCGTCTCATGGGCCGGGTGGGACCTCGCTGGGCTCGCATTCCCCGGTCAGCTCGCCGTCGGCGAGGAACGGGTGGTCCTCGGGCGCGGGCCAGCCCACGTTGGCCTGCGTAGCGCCGCCCGGGCACCGGAGGAACGGGCCCAGTCCGAGCGCCGGATAGGCGTCGAAGATCTGGCTGAGCCCGATCGGAGCGAGCTGCTCGGTGCCCGGGTCCCAATCGAACAGGTTCGAGCCGGCCACCTGTGCGCGTAGGTAGTGGCCGTTGAAGTCGTAGCCGCCTGCGCCCGGGCCCAGCTTCGAGATCAGCGCGATCAGGTCCGGCGAGTAGGGCCGGATGAACTCGAAGATGTGCTGCGAGTCGTCGAGCGCGGTGAGGGTGGGCGGCACCGCGTTGCTCGCCTTGCGCTGCGCCGCCGGCAGGTCGCGAAGCGCGTCGGTCAGGTCGTTCTTGGCGCCGTTGCGGCGGATCGCAAGCCGCAGGTTGCGGAGCGGCCGGATCGCGTTGCGCGCCACCGGGCGCACGTCGCGCAGGAACGGCGGGAGGTCCGGAGCCACGTCGCCGAGGTCGGCGATCAGCGGGTCGAGGTCGTCCAGGGCGGCGCGCAGGTTCACGAAGGTCGTGTTCGCCTGGCGCATCGCCGGCGGCAGGGCGCTGAGCGCCTGGTCGAACGACGTGTTCTCGGCGGCGACCGCGCCCAGCGCCTCGTTCGCGTTCTGCGTGAGGGCCGCCAGGTCGTCGCGACGCTCCGCGACCGCCCCGAACACGCGCCCGCCCTCCACCAGGAACCGGGTCAGCGCCTGCTGGTCGTAGTTGAGGTCGGAGAGCAGCCGCTCGCCCGCCTGGAGGCTGGGGGCGAAGTACTTGTAGGTCCTGCGCGCCGCCGCCGAGTTGCCGGTGTAGACCGTGGCCTGGCCCCGGATGAAGTCCTGCAGCGACGCGCGCGTCCGCTCGTCGAACGTGTTGAAGAGCTGGTCGAGGTCAACGGGCGAGGTGGTGTCGTCGGCGGCCAGGGTCGCGCCGTCGGGCAGCTCGGCGTCGGGATCAGGGCCCATGTGGAGCGCGATGTAGCGGTTCGCGATGCCGGAGAGGGACGTGAGGCGGATCTGGGCCGTGGTGCCCTCCAAGAGGGGCCGGTCGAGCTTCACGTCGACCTCGGCCTGGGCGTCGTCCGTGAGCTCGATCGAGTCGATCGTGCCCACCGGCTGGCCCGCGACCATGACCTGGTTCCCCGGGACGAGCTGGCCGCCGGTCTGGAAGAGCATCGTGTAGCGGTAGCCGTCGCCGTTGCCGAACAGCGTCAGGACCACGAGCACCGCGCCGGCGATCACGGCGACGACGGCGATCGTGCGCGCCAAAGCGCTCCCCTCCTGCCCCTTATCGGTGTTCGCGCGAGCTTGGTGCCCGAGCTTCAAGGAACGCATTCCTTTCGTTCCACGCCGGCTCCGCCGACCCCCTGCATTGGGCGCCGCCCCGGTCTCGATTCTCTCCGCGGGGGATCGTATCCGTGGCCCGGGCGGGGAGCCATCGGTTTTTTACTGATAGGGGCAGGCTTAACCCACGCATAAAACCGCTCGGGAGCGGGCATTCCCGGGCTATTCGCGGGGCTCGCGTCCGGTGAGGGCCGTGTAGAGGTCGTTCGCGCGGGTGCCGGTCAGCGCGGCCACGACGCTGGCGGCGGCTCGCGGCCGGGCGCCGGATTGGACCAGGCGGCGCAGCGCGTCGACCGCGAACGCGATGTCCGGCGCAGACGCCGTGCGGCCGGCCGCGGGTCCGATCACGACCACGATCTCACCCTTCACCTCGGAGCGAAAACGCCGCGCGAGCTCGGCCAGGCTCCCGCGGGTGATCTCCTCGTGCATCTTGGTCAGCTCGCGGCAGACCGCGGCGGGCCGGTCGGGCGCCAGCGCCGCCAAGGCGGCCAGCGAATCGGGCAGGCGGCGCGGGGACTCGAACGCTACGACAGTCTCGCCGCCGCCGAGCACGCGCTCCAGCTCCCCGGACCGGCGCGGCAGGAAGCCCTCGAACCGCCACCGGTCGGTTGGCAGTCCGGAGGCCACCAGCGCGGTCGTGACCGCGGAGGGCCCGGGCAGCACCTCGATCTCGAGCGCGCGCTCGATGCACGCCTGGATCAGCCGGTAGCCGGGGTCGGAGATCGCGGGCGTGCCGGCGTCGGAGATCAGCACGACCTTGGCGCCACGCTCGATCGCCTGTGCGAGCTGGCGCGCGCGGTCCGCCTCGTTGCCCTCGTGGTTCGAAACCAGCCGCGGCCGGTCGAGGTCGAGCCGCTCGTAGAGGAGTCCCGTGCGGCGGGTGTCCTCGCAGGCCACGACGTCGGCCTCCGCCAGCGCGCGGCGCTGGCGGTCGCTCAGATCCTCGAGGTTCCCGATCGGCGTCGGGCAAACGATTAGACGGCCCGGCATCAGCGGGCTTCTTGGACTGCTTCGAGCGCCATGGTCGCGGCACCGATCATGCCCGCTTCGGGGCCGAGCTCGGCGGCCACCACGGGCGTCTGGTTCATCGGTGGCAAGGCGCGGGCGCGAAGCTCCTCACGCGCGGGGTCCAACAGCAGCTCGCCGGCCGCCATCACGCCGCCGCCGAGAAGGATCACGTCGGGCTCGAACACGTTCGCGAGACCGCTGAGCGCGACCCCGATCCGGCGGCCGATCAGGGCAACGACGTCGCGCGATACCTGGTCGCCGGCGATCGCCGCGGTCGTCGCGGCGCGCCCATCGACGGTCTGGCCCGCCGCCATCAGGCGTCCGATCGCCGAGTCCGGGTTGGCCTCTGCGGCGGCCCGCGCCTCGCGGCCGAGGGCGGTGCCGGAGGCGACCGACTCGACGCAGCCGTGGTTCGGGCAGTTGCCCTGACAGCGCGGACCGTCGGCCTCGATCACGATGTGGCCCAGCTCGGCGCCGGCGCCGGTTGTCCCCCGGTAGACCTCGCGATTGAGGATCAACCCGCCGCCAATACCGGTGCCGATGGTGAGCAGCACCGCGTTCGTGGCGCCGCGGGCGGCGCCCCAGCGGTGCTCGGCGAGCGCCGCGACGTTGCCGTCGTTGTCGATCTGGACGGGCAGGCCCAGTCGCTCGGACATCAGGTCGCGGATGGGCGTGTTGACGATCGGGAGGTTCACCGCGCTGATCGCGACGCCGCGTTCGCGGTCGATCGTGCAGGGGATTCCAAGCCCGATCGACCGGACCGCCGGCCGCGCTGCCAAAGCCGTACGAAGCTCCGATTCGAGCTCTGCCAGCAGCTCCTCGGCGGTCAGGCCGAGGCTCCGCGCCTCCGCACGGTGATGCACCACCGGACCCTCGGCGACCACCCCGACGGCCATCTTCGTACCGCCCAGGTCGACGCCGATCGCCTCGCGCGCGCCGTCCGTCCCAGCTGAAGGTTCCACGCCCATGAGCGAGTATTTCTAGTGAATGGCTCCCGATGACGAGGGGAAACGGCCCGAACAGCCGGATTACAAGGTCTACCGATCGCGGCGACGCTTCAGTCCGCCGGACCTCGATTCGCTGCGCGAAAAGGTGCGCGGGGGCCGCGGTGAGCGCCCCTCCAAGGAGCCTGGCGAGCCGCGTGCGCCGACGCCCAAGCGCGAGGGCCGGCGGTGGCTCAAATGGGTCGGCATCGCGATCGTCGGCTGGCTCCTGCTGAGCCTCGTCGCGTTCGCAATCTCGGCCACGATCCAGAAGTCGAAGCTCGTCGACATGGGCGACACGCTGGACTCGAACCCCCTGATGGCGGTGTTCCCGCAGAACATCCTCGTCCTCGGCACCGACGTGCGCGACACCGAGTTCGCGTCCGGCGAGGCGGAGTCCGAGGAGTGCGTCGAGGCGGCGGCGACGGGCGGGGCCACGCTGGACTGCGCAACCGGCGCCCGCGCCGATTCGATCATGGTCCTGCGAGCCGGCGGCGGCGCGTTCGAGAAGCTGTCGATCCCCCGCGACACCCTGGCGGCGATCCCCGAGTTCGGCAACGACAAGATCAACGCTGCCTACCGCTTCGGCGGCGCCCCGCTGATGGTCGAGACCGTCGAGCAGCTGCTCGGGATCGAGATCAACCACGT
Source organism: uncultured bacterium (assembly GCA_963734015.1). Lineage (GTDB taxonomy): Bacteria > Actinomycetota > Thermoleophilia > Solirubrobacterales > 70-9 > JALZKA01. The sequence goes on from CAVTFG010000017.1 coordinate 74,556, forward strand.
CGCTATCGTTGACTTCGCAGGCTTCCGGGACCTGATCGACTCGCTCGGCGGCATCGACATCGAGCTGGACCGCCCGGTCTGCAACGAGATCTCGGGCGGCACCTTCAAGATCAACTTCGACGAGGGCGAGGTGAACCTGAACGGCGAGAAGGCGCTCGCCCTCGCCCGCACCCGGACCTCGACCTGCGGTGAGCCGATCAACGATCTCGACCGCACCCAGTTCCAGCAGCTCATCATCCAGGGGATGAAGGACCGCCTCACCGACCCCCTGCGGATCCCCATCAACTTCATCAAGGGCCCGCTGATCGGCTGGAACGCGCCGAAGGCGTTCGTCAGCGACATGGGCGCGTTCGCGATGCCGCAGTTCGTGTTCGCGGCCGCGATCGGCGGCAGCTCCGACACCGCGGTGCTCGAGCCGGCGGACGTGGCGGCCAACCCGCTGATCGTGCCCGTGGAAAACTGCATCGAAGCAGTGCGCAAGCTCACCGGCGATCCCCCCGAGAACGACCCGGTCTGCAGCCCCGGCTGAGCCGGACTGACTCAGTCGCTCGAGCCCGAGCTGGAGCCGGAGGACGAAGACTTCTCCGAGCCGGCGCTCTTCGACGAGCCCGAGTCCGAGTCCGAGCCCGACGACGCCTTCTCGGACGAGGACGAGCCGCCATCGCTTGCGGCCGTCTTGGCGCCCTTCCTGGCGTAGTCCGTCGTGTAGAAGCCGGAGCCCTTGAAGTGGACCGCGGGAGCGCTCAGGACCCGCTCGCATTCCGCACCGCATTCCACGCACTCCGAGACCGACGCCTCCGACATGGATTGGAACACCTCGAAGGTGTGTCCGTTCGCGCAGCGGTACTCGTAGATCGGCATCAGGCGGGCGATTATCGCAACCCGCGCCGATAGCCTGATGCGCCTGATGGGTGAAACCGGCGTCACCATGGACGAAATCGTCGCGCTCTGCAAGCGGCGCGGCTTCGTGTTCCCCTCGTCGGAGATCTACGGCGGGCTTGGGTCGACCTACGACTACGGGCACTACGGCGTCCTGCTGAAGCAGAACGTGAAGAACGAGTGGTGGCGCTCGATGCTGCAGGAGCGCGACGACATCGTCGCCCTGGACTCGGCGATCCTCCAGCATCCGCGCGTCTGGGAGGCGTCGGGCCACCTCGCCGGCTTCACCGACCCGATGGTCGACTGCAAGACCTGCAAGCTCCGCTTCCGCGCCGACCAGCTCGAGGACGCCGCCTGCGGGCGCAAGCCGTCGAAGCGCCCGGGGGAAGGACCCGACTGCGAGCTGACCGACTCCCGCGAGTTCAACCTGATGTTCGAGACGACCGTGGGCCCGGTCAAGGACTCCGGCTCGGTGGCGTACCTGCGCCCGGAGACCGCGCAGGGGATCTTCATCAACTTCAAGAACGTCCTGCAGTTCGCGCGCCGCAAGCCGCCGTTCGGGATCGCCCAGGTCGGCAAGTCGTTTCGCAACGAGATCACCCCCGGCAACTTCATCTTCCGCACGCGCGAGTTCGAGCAGATGGAGATGGAGTTCTTCGTGCCGCCGGATGACGCCGAGGATTGGTTCGAGCACTGGTGCAAGGCGCGGTTCGACTGGTACATCGCGCTCGGCATCCAGCCCGAGATGCTCCGCCTGCGCCCGCACGACGCCGACGAGCTCTCGCACTACTCGTCGAACACCTCGGACGTCGAGTACCTGTTCCCGATCGGCTGGTCCGAGCTGGAGGGGATCGCCAACCGCGGCGACTTCGACCTGACCCAGCACGCCGAGTTCTCGGGCGAGAAGCTCGAATACTTCGACCAGCAGTCCGGCGAGCGCTACGTGCCGCACGTGATCGAGCCGGCCGCCGGCGCCGACCGCGCCACCCTGGCGTTCCTGGTCGACGCCTACGACACCGAGGAGGTCGAGGGCCGCGGGCGCACCGTCCTGCGCCTCCACCCGAAGCTCGCGCCGGTCAAGGTGGCGGTGCTGCCGCTCGTCTCCAGGGACGGCATGCCCGAGCGGGCGCGGGAGATCTTCGCGGGGCTGCGGCCGCTGATGCAGGCCGAGTACGACGAGGGCGGCTCGATCGGCAAGCGCTACCGCCGCCAGGACGAGATCGGAACGCCCTGGGGCGTCACGGTCGACGGCCAGACGCTCGAGGACGGCACCGTCACACTGCGCGACCGCGATTCGCTCGCGCAGGAGCGCGTGGACGCCGAGGGTCTCGGCGCGCTGCTCTCGGCGAAGCTCGCCGAGCCGTGGACGAGTCCGAAGCCGGCCTGACGACCTGACGCAACCGCCCATCCGTGGGTAGGTGACGACGAAGTGACCCTAGGGTGGCTAGCCGCAGCGCTTCCCCGGGGCGACGTTGGTCGTGATGACCAGAGCGACCTTGATCAGCGGAGCGGTTGCGGTGCTGGTCGCCGTGGAGACGCTGGCAGCGGGAGCGGAATCGTCGGCTTCTCAAGCCCGCCGGGCGCCGAACGTCGTCGTGATCCTCCTCGATGACGCCCGCAAGCAGGACGTCGACGTCATGAGGGCCACCCGCCGCCTGCTGTTCCGGCGAGGGACCTCTTTCACCAACTACTTCTCGACCTTCCCGCTCTGCTGTCCGTTTCGCAGCACCTTGCTGACCGGCCAGTACGCCCACAACCACGGCGTCATGAGCAACAAGGCGCCCGACGGCGGTTATCAGGCTTTCCCCCACCGCAAGTCGCTGGCGGTGGCCCTCCGCCGCGGCGGCTACCGCACGTCCTGGGTCGGGAAGTACATGAACGACTACGGCAGAGGATCGGGCGGACGCCGCGTGGTACCGCCGGGCTGGGACGCGTGGGCGTCGCCGGTGCGCGGCGCACACCAGCTCTACGACTACACGCTCAACATCAACGGGAATCCCCGGAGGTTTGCCGCGAGCTACCGGACCGACGTCGAAGCCCGGATCGCCGCGCGCCACATCCGCCGCGGCGCAGGGCGCCGAGCGCCGTTCTTCGCCGTGCTCTCGCTGCTCGCACCGCATGGAGAGCCGCGCCACATGGCGATCAGCCGCAATCCCCGCCCGGCGCCGCGCCATCAAGGTGCGTTCGCCCGTCTCGGCCTCCCTCACCCGCCGTCGTTCAACGAACGCAACATGGCGGACAAGCCGGCGTTCATGCGGCCCCGTGCCATCGACTCCGAACGGCGGCAGTTCATCCGCCGGCGCCACCGCGACCGGCTGGCGAGCCTGCTGGCCGCCGACGACGCGGTGGCCCGCGTGGTCCGGGCGCTGCGACGCTCGGGCGAGCTCGCGAACACGCATGTGATCTTCACCTCGGACAACGGCTTCCTGCTCGGCGAGCATCGCGACTTCTCGAAGGTGGTGCTCTACGAGGAATCGGTAGGAGTGCCGCTCGCGATCAGAGGACCGGGGTTCCCGGCGCATCAGTCCCGGTCCCAGATCACGGGGTCGATCGACCTGGCACCGACGATTCTCGACCTCACGGGCGTCAACCCGATCCTCCCTGCGGACGGCATGTCGCTGCTGCCGTTCGCCGCCGACCCCGCGCATCTCGCCGACCGGGACATCCTGCTCGAGAACCGGACCGCGCAGGGGGTCCGGACAAGGCGCCACGTCTACATCGAGCACCACCGCAACGGGGACCGGTCGCCCGACGGCTACGAGCTCTACGACCTGCGAGAGGATCCGTACCAGCTCCAGAACATGATCGGGCCGCAAACGACGCGGCCACGGACCGACGATCCCGCCCGACGCGCCGCCATCGAACGGTTGCGCACCGATCTCGCGGAGCGCCTGGCCGAACTCCGAAACTGCCGAGGTGCGGCGTGCCGCTGACGAGCGAGCATCGGTGGCAGCGTCCCCTCGCCACGGCGGTCGGAGTCCTGCTCGCCGCCCTCATGCTGGGCTGCGGCGCCGCCACCGCGCCCGCAGCCGAGAGCCGCACCGAGCTGGGGTTCGTGCTCCCGCCCGGGTTGATCGACAGCGCGCAGGACTCGAACGGCGAGATGCGGGCCGAGTCGTTTCGCGTGGCAGCCCGGGCCGGGGACCGGATCCGCACGGCGATCAAGTGGTCCGACGTGCAGCCGAGGTGCCGGCTGATCCGGTCAGGGTCGTATCGCTGGAGCCGTCCCGACCAGATCATGCGGCTGTTCGTCGAAGAGGGCGTACGCCAACTGCTGACGCTCAACGGCACGCCCGGATGCGCCGCCGCACGCGGGAACCCCTCGTTCGAGCCCAGGGGACGCTATGTGGACGAGTTTGGACGGTTTGCGCGGGCGGCGCTCGAGCGGTACGGGCCCCGCGGAACCTTCTTCGACCGCTATCCGGAGTTGGCGGGCCGCTGCTGCCCGGTCGAGATGATCGAGATCTGGAACGAGCCCAACCTCGGCAAGAAATGGTCGCGCGCCGACCCGCAGGCCTACGCCCGCTTCTTCAAGCGCGTGGCCGCGACGATCCACGCCGCCCGGAACTGGACGCCACGGGTCCGGCTGGTCACCGGCGGCGTGACCGGGTTGAACGGCGGTCCCTGGCCGACCAACGGGCGTGACTTCGTCCGGGGCATGTATCGCGTCGACGGCTTCCGGTCCGCCGCCGACAGGATCGGCATCCACACCTACTCGCCCACGGCGAAGTCCGCGATGCGGGCGTTGCGATCGGTGCGTCGGATCATGAGCGGGCACCACCACTCGGCCCCGATCGTGATCAGTGAGCACGGCTGGAGCACCTGTCCCAGGCCGTCGGCCGAGCGGAGCAACGGGAAGTGCGTCAGTCCGCGGGGTCAGGCGAATCGGTTGAAGACCTACGCCCGCCGGCTCCTGGCCGAACGCAACCGGAGTCTGCGCGTCGAGAGCTTCCTCTGGTTCATGAGCCAGGACGTCGCGCGTCCCGCGAGCGTCGGGGGCTGCCGGACCTCCCCGAAGAACTTCTACGGCTTCTTCGACTTCTGGGGCGCGGCCAAGCCCGCGTGGTCCGTGTGGCGGAGGCTCACCGGCACGTCGGGGCCGCGTCGGCTCTCCCGGAGCGCCCAGGACTTCGGCTGCCGGGGCGGCTAGCCCTCACGCCTCGACCTTGGTGACGCCGTCGCCTGCCCGGACCGCTCCGGGCGTGACGACCCGAGCGTTCACGCCGCGGAGCCTCAGAGCGCGCCCGATCTCCGAGTTGACGAGCTTCACCGCGTCCGCGCCGAACCGACGCGAGAACTTCCCGCAGCCGAGGTGCGGCGCTTCGGTGATCTCGAGGACGGCGTCGCCGATCCGCAGGCGGGTACCGGCGGGCAGGTTCTCGTGGCTCAGGTCGAGCTCGCCGGCCTCGGAGGATCTCCCGCTGCTCCTCCGCCGGGCGCCGGGCGATCAGCTCCAGGGTCCCGGAATTGGCCGGGGCGCCGCGAACGTGGTCAAGGCCCGCCTGGAGCTCGTCGATTGAGATGTGCGACACGCCACGATTGTGGCGGATCGGTCAGCGGCCCCAGCGCTCGCCGTCGCCGAGCCGCTCCAGCCCCAGCCAGTAGAGGCCCATCGCCACCTCGACGACGTCCTCGCGCGCGAACCGCCTTCGGGTTGTCGAGCCACCAGCCCGCCATGAACTGGACCCCGCCCGCGATCAGGTGGGCGAGGATCGCGGAGGTGTCCTCGAGCGCCATGTCGCCCGGCTGCGGCGGGTGGCGCGTCGGCGACCATCATCGACGCCACCGCGCCCGCGGCCTCCTCGCGGAGGCGGTCGAGCGCCTCGCCGGCGTCCGGGTCGGAGATGTTGCGCGTGAGGAGCCGGAGCGCCGCGGGGCGCTCCTCGGCGAACTCCAGGAACGCCTCGATACCGCCGCGCAGGCGTGCCTCGTTCTCGTCGGCGGCGGCAATGGCACCGACGACCCGCTCGATCAGCTCATGGACGAACGTGTCGAGGAGGGCGAGCTGGAGCTCGCGCTTCGAGGCGAAGTGCTCGTAAATCAGGGCCTTCGAGATCCCGCCGCGGGCCGCCACGTCGTCGAGGGAGGCCTCGTTGAACCCGTGCGCGGAGAAGATCTCGAGCGCGTCCTCGAGGATCGCCGCACGGCGGTCGGACGCCGACAGCCGGCGTTTGGTCGCCTCCATGGCGTCAGGGTACTAACTGACTGCTCGGTCAGTTACTATCGCGATGAACCTGCGAGAGGAGGATCAAGTGAGCGTTGCGCAGCAGGACGGGATCCGGGCGGGGGCCACGATCTCCTACGAGGATCTCTACCGGCGCTGGGAGCAGAACAACTGGAGCGCCTACGCGATCGACTTCTCACGCGACCGCGAGGGCTGGGACGCGCTCACGGACCTCCAGCGAGAGTCGGCACTCTGGATCTACTCGATGTTCTTCTTCGGCGAGGACTCCGTTGCCGACAACCTCTCCCCCTACATCGACGCCGCGCCGAAGGAGGAGCAGAAGTACTTCCTGGCGACCCAGCAGGTCGACGAGGCGCGCCATGCCGTCTTCTTCCACCGGTTCTTCAAGGAGGTGATCGGCGCCGGGGACGACCTCGCGTCGACGCTCCGCTTCACCGAGAGCCAGCTCGGCTGGGGCTATCGCAACGTCTTCGCCCGGCTCGACACGATGGCCGACGAGCTGCGCCGCGACCGCTCGCTGCCCAAGTTCGCGCAGGCGATCGCGCTCTACCACATGGTCGTCGAGGCGACCCTCGCGCAGCCCGGCCAGCACTTCATCGAGGACTACTTCGCCAAGTCCGGCACGATGCCGGGCTTCAGCGATGGGATGGAGAACGTCTCGCGCGACGAGCAGCGCCACATCGGCTTCGGCGTCAAGGTGCTGACCGAGCTCCTCGCCGAGTCGGACGAGTGCAAGGCAGCCGTGCGCGAGCTGCTCTTCGAGATCATGCCCTACTCCCTGGCGGTGTTCGTGCCCCCGAGCGGCCTCAACCGCGAGTACACGCGCTGCTACGGATTCGAGATGGAGGACATCTTCGCGTTCGGCATGCGCTCCGTCCTCACCAAGTGGCGGGCGATCGGCTACCCGATGGAGGACATGCCGGGGGTCTTCCCGGTCGACCATTCGCTGGAGCCGGTGGAGATCGCCGCGCGGCAGATCCGGCTGCTCGAGTCGCACGTGATGGGCGAGCCGCACCCCCACCCGGACACCTCGCCCGAGGTCCAGCGCCTCTACTTCGACGTGATCGCCCGCTCGGCCGACACGAAGGCGGTGAACGGCCGGCCGTTCACGATTCAGTGGACCTTCGACGACGCCGACCCCTGGCACGTCGTTGTCGCCAACGGCTCCACCCGGGCGGAGCCGGGGGTGGTCGGAGCCGCCGACGTGACGTGGAAGACCAGCTGGGCCGACTGGATCGCGCTGTCGAAAGGAACCCTCGACCCCGCCCGTGCGGTGCTCAGCCGGCGCGTGCGGTTCCGGGCCTCGCCGCGGAAGCTCCACACGTTCACCCAGCTCTTCCCGCGCCGGCGCACGAAGCCTCTGCCCTAACTCGGACGTGACATCGCCGGCAGGGAGGCGTAGTACTCCCTCCGTGGAGCTGTCGATGCGACACACGCCGGCCGCGGCTCTGCTTCTGGTCGCGGCCATTGTCCTCCCCGGGTGCCTCGGCTCCGACGACGAGCCCGACTCTGATGAGACCGAGATCCAGGTCTCAGCCGACCCGCCTACCGAAGCGAGACGCCTCGAAGCCGTCCGCCGCTCGCCGCGTGGCCTCGGCCGGGAGCCGCCGTCGGATCTCGAAGTGGCGCTCGCCGAGCGGATCATGGCGGCGAACGCGTTCCTGGGGCGGATCGCCGAGGACGGTGGCGGTTACAAGATCGCGGACATCGGTCTGATTCAGACCGCGGGGCCGGATCGCATTCTCGGGCTGACCGGAATCGTGCGGCTCGAGCACGCCGTCGACGGGATCTACGAGCTGCCGGTCACCTGCCACGGGGTGTCAGGTCCGCCGTTCGCGCTGCCTCCCACCACGTTCAACTTCGACCGCGTCTCGCATCTGATCGTCGACGTCTCGTTCGCCGACCGGCGAATCGCCGGCATCACGCCCCACAACGGAAACTGGCGACTGGAGCCCGGCGCCGCCTACCTATCGGTCCCGAGCACCTGCGAGCGCCGGGCCCGGCGCGACATCGGCTACTGACACCAGAAGGGTCCCGCAGCCGGCGCTATTCGGGGTGCTCCGGGACGTTCGCGGGAGTGAGGCGGGGGATCCAGCCAGGCACCGCGGCGCGGTACGCGTCGTACTCGGCGCCGTATTCCGCGCGAAGGGTCGGCTCCTCGTAGAGCCGAACGAACGCCACGAACGCGCAGGCGACGACCAGGCCGTAGGCGAGCAGCCCGAGGCTCCCGAAAACGAGCGCCTGGCCCGCGATCATTCCGAGGACCGCCAGATACATCGGGTTGCGCACGAACCGGTAGACGCCACCGACCACGAGGCGGCGGGTCGGCGCGACCGGCGCCGGCGTGCCCAGACCCTCGAGAGCGAAGCGGCCGAACGCGTGCAGGAGGAAGCCGGCCGAGATCAAGACGAGCACAAAGCCCAGCGCTCGCAGCTCTCCGGGCAGCCGCTCCTCCACCTCCCAGCCGGTGATCAGCGCCGGCCCGACGCCGGCGACCACCCCAGGCGCGACCGCCAGGAACACCACCGACCCCAGAACCGCGTTGCGCCGGTCGCGATGCGTCGCGTCCGGCTCCGCCATGGCGATCCTCAGGCCTACACGGGCGCCGGGGCGGGCGCGAACCGGGCTACGGCGCTGTCGCTACGGACGCTCGGTCAGGCGTCGGGCCCGCCGTTCTCGGGGGCCGTCGTGGAGGTGTACTCGAACTCCTCCTCGGCGCCGAAGAGGCGGTCGAGCACGGCCTTGCGCAGGTCCTCGCTCAGCACGAGCGCGGCAATCGCGCCCACGATGCTCAGGACCAGGAGCTTCCCGAGGAACGAACCCTTCTTCTTCTCACGCCCCCGCAGCCGGTCCGAGGCGTCGCGCAGCGACTCCGCGGCCTCGCGCAGCTCGCGGTGGACCTTCTTGTCGTCCATCAGGGCCGTGGCGGGCTGCTTCTGCTTCTGGAGCCGCCCGTACGCGGCGCGGCCCGCGTCGTAGGCCTCGCGGATCGAGTTCCGCAGTTCCTCGTCCTCTACCAGGCGGCGAACGTACTCGTTCGAGCCGACCGATGATGCCGCTTGGCGGGCCTTCGAGGCCCGGGTTGAGTTCGCCATGCGCAGTCTCTCCTCCTCAGGTGCAAGCTAGGGGGCAAGGAGGATATACCGCTATCGGCCGATAGCCGCCTCGAGTGCCTTCTCGATGCCGTCCACGTACATGAACTCGAGCGCGCCGAGCTCGTGCTGCGGGATCTCGGCGATGTCGCCCTCGTTGCGCGCCGGAACGATCACGCGCTTGATCCCGGCCCGCTGGGCCGCGAGCGACTTCTCCTTCAGCCCGCCCACCGGCAGCACCTGGCCCGTCAACGTGACCTCGCCGGTCATCGCGACGTCGGACGAGACCGGCTTCCCGCTCACAAGCGATGCGAGCGCGGTCGTCATCGCGACTCCGGCGGACGGGCCATCCTTGGGCACCGCGCCGGCCGGGACGTGCACGTGGATGTCGTGCTTGGCGAACCAGTCCTCGGCGAGCTCGGGCGCCAGGGTCGCGACGTTGCGCCGCACCCATGAGAGCGCCGCCTGAGCGGACTCCCGCATGACGTCCCCGAGCTGCCCCGTGATCGTCAGCTTCCCAGAGCCTGGCATCGCCGTCGCCTCGATGAACAGCACGTCGCCACCCACGGGCGTCCAAGCCAGGCCGGTCGCGACGCCCGCGTCCTTGGTGCGCCGCTTCGACTCGGCGAAGAAACGGCGGCGGCCGAGGAGCTCACGGGCGCGCTTGGCCGAGACGTTCTCCTTGGCTTTGGCCTTGCCCTCGGCGACCTCGCGCGCGATCTTGCGGCAGACGGAGCCGATCTCGCGCTCGAGGTTCCGCACGCCGGCCTCGCGCGTGTACTCGTCGGCGATCGCCTTCAAGGAGGCATCACCGAACGAGATCTGGCCGCGCTTGAGGCCGTTCTCCTCGATCTGCCTCGGCACGAGGTAGCGCTTCGCGATGTGGACCTTCTCGTCGAGCGTGTAACCGGCGAGCTGGATCACCTCCATCCGGTCGCGGAGCGGGCCGGGGATCGTCTCGAGCGTGTTGGCGGTGGCGATGAACAGGACCTCGGAGAGGTCGAAGCTCAGGTCCAGGTAGTGGTCGCGGAACGAGTCGTTCTGCGCGGGGTCGAGCACCTCGAGCATCGCGCTCGACGGATCGCCACGGAAGTCGGAGCCCATCTTGTCGATCTCGTCGATCATGAACACGGGGTTCGACGTGCCGGCGTCGCGCAGGGCGCGGATGATCGTGCCCGGCATCGCGCCGATGTAGGTCCGGCGGTGGCCGCGGATCTCCGCCTCGTCGCGCACGCCGCCGACCGAGATGCGCTCGAACTCGCGGCCGAGGGCGCGGGAGATCGACTGGCCGAGGCTGGTCTTGCCTACCCCCGGCGGGCCCACGAAGCAGAGGATCGGGCCATGCGAGTCCGGGTTGAGCGAGCGCACCGCCAGGTATTCGAGGATCCGGTCCTTGACCTTCTCGAGGTCGTAGTGGTCGGCGTCCAGGACCTCGCGGGCGTGCGCGATGTCGAGGTTGTCCTCGGTGCGCTTCGACCACGGCAGGTCCACCAGCCACTCCAGGTAGGTGCGGATCACGCCGTACTCCGCCGCCGCGGCGGGCAGGCGCTCGAGCCGCCCGAGCTCACGCTCGGCGGCCTTCTGAGCGTGCTCCGGCAGCTCCGCCGCCTCGAGGCGCTCGCGCAACTCGGTGATCTCCGCCTGCTGCTCGTCGCCCTCGCCCAGCTCCTGCTGGATCGCCTTCAGCTGCTCGCGCAGGAAGTACTCGCGCTGCCCCTTGTCGAGCTCCGACTGGACCTGGGACTGGATCTTCGACCCGAGTTGGATCACCTCCAGCTCCCTCGCCAGGACCTCGGTCAGCCGGCGGAGCCGCTTGGTGACGTCGACCTCTTCGAGCAGCTCCTGCTTCTCGTCGGTGGCGATCCGGAGGGCGCCGGCGATCAGGTGGGTGAGCGCCGAGGGATCGTCGATGTTGGTGACGGCGAGCTGGAGCTCCTCCGGCAGGTACGGGATCTGTTCGATGATCTCCGAGAACGAGCTCTGGACGTTGCGGGTCAGCGCCTCCAGCTCGGGCGTCTCGGTGACCTCGTCGGGCAGCGGCTCGATGCGCGCGACGAGATACGGCTCCTCGGTCACGTAGTCGCCGATCCGCACCCGCTCGCCCGCCTGGACGAGGATTCGGATCGAACCATCGGGCACCTTCAGCATCCGCGCGACGAAGCCGGTGACGCCGACCTGGTGGAGGTCGCCGGGGCCTGGCTCTTCCAGCTCCGCGTCGCGAGACGCGACCAGCACCAGCTGGCGCTCGCCGGAGAGGATGTCGTTCACGAGCTTGACCGAGCGTTCCTGGCCTACGGCCAGCGGCGTGAGCGTGTCCGGGTAGGCGACCATGTCGCGCAGCGGCAGCACCGGCAGCGCGCCGGGCAGCGGCTGGTTCTCGCGCCGGACCGCCTCCTCGACGTCGCCGGTGTCGATGACCTCAATCGCCATCGCCCTCACCGCCCTCGATGGGCACCCGCGTCGTCACCTGGCCGGTCTGCAGCGGCAACTCGACGCGCAGGATCCCGTCGTCGTAGCTCGCCTGCGCGCGCTCGGCGGCGACGTCGGCGCCGAGCTCGATCACGCGGCGGAAGGTGCCGGCCTCGATCTCGACCTGCTGGTAGACGCGGCCCTCGGTCTCCTGGATCGCCCGCTCGCCGGTGACGACGAGCTCGCGCCCGGCAACCTCGAGGCTGACGGACTCGGAGTTCACCCCCGCGAGCTCGACCAGCACGACGGCCCTGGGCTCGTCGCGCCCGCAGTAGTAGACGTCCACACGGGGCGAGAAGCCGGCCTGCAGCCGCGGCGCGCGGTGCCACCCGGCCTCGCCGCCCCACGGCTCGCCCATCAGCTCGTCCATCTCGCGCCACATGCGCTCGAAGTTGAGGAACAGGTCGCTCTTACGGGTCACGGGATTGATTTAAGCGAACCGGACTCAAATTTCCGGCTGCGGCGTTCCAAGCCCCCCGACTCAGACGTCGAGCGTGGCTCCCTCACTGGCCACGGTGACCGGCGCCCCAAATCCGCGCGAGCCCTCGGCGGCCACCTGCTCGGCGTCGAGCTCGTCGGAGACGTGCGTGAGGAGAACGCTCTTCGCGCCCGCGCGCCGCGCGTGCTCGCCCGCCTCCTCGGCGGTGAGGTGACCCCGGATCCCGGTCCGCTCGGGCCGGGGCAGGGTCGCCTCGATCACGAGCAGGTCGGTGTCGCGCGCGAACTCGACCAGTGCGTCGTTGGGGCAGCAGTCGGCGCCGAACGTGATGCGCGTGCCGTCGGCGGCCCGCACCTCGATCGCGAACGTGAGGATGTAGTGCGGGACCTCGGCGAAGCGAAGCGTGATCGGCCCGACCTGGACCACGGCCGGCTCCTCGTACTCCTCGAGCCGGAACGCGCTCTCGACCAGCGCCTCGTCGCCCCATGCCGACGCGATCGAGCGCAGCGTGACTCCGGCGCCGAGCGGTGCGATCAGCCGCGGCCGCGCCGGGTCGGGAGTCCCGGGCCACCCGGCCACCGGCACCGGCTGCTGGCGCGGGGTGAGGAGGAGGCCGTACGCGAACGGGAAGAGGTCGAAGAAGTGGTCCGCGTGCATGTGCGTCACCGCGACAGCGTCGACGTCCGTGTAGTCGATCCGCTCGCGGAGCTTGGCGAACACCCCGTTGCCGCAATCGACGACGAGCGCGGTGTCGCCCTCCTCGATCAGGTAGCCGCTACACGCGCCGCCCGCGTCCTGCCACGCCGGCGATTTCCCCAGAACGGTGAGCCGCATCGGTTCACTCTAGACGCGGGGGTGAGGGTTCAGGCGCCGGTGGCCGCGGATGAACGCGGTCTGGCGCGCCTACGCGGGCGCTTCGGCGCCGTGCTCGCCCTTCCTGAGCAGCAGCGCCGGCTGCCGCGGAGGCACGAGGCCCTGCGGGGAGTCGGGGCGGAAGGTCGAGCAGGGCGCCGCGAGGTCGAGCGCGCAGAGCTGGTGTCGGTGGAAGAAGCAGTCCGCGCAGGTCGGCTTGCCCTTGCGCCCGCGCTTGCGTTCCCTCTGCGACAGTCCCACGGCGCGCAGGAACTGCTCCTCCCGGTCCTTCAACTCGATCACGATCTGCCCCTCGGTATTTCTGTCCCGCGCCCTGCGCGAGCGGCGTCCTCTGCGCCGGTGGCGATCATGGCACCGACGAACGCGGCCCGCAGGCGGGTTCACGCAAACCGCGCGAAAAAGAAATCGGCGGCCGGACCGAGCCCGGCTCAAGCGCCGCTCTTTCCTACAATCAACGCGATGGCACAAGAGCGCACAGCCCGTCTCAGCGCGTCCCCGCCGCTGTTCAGGTCCAGGTTCCTGGACTTCTTCTCGCGGATCCATCCGGCGGTCCCCGCACTGATCTACGTGCCCGTGATCGTCGGCCTCGTCTGGCTTGGCATCGACCGGGGCGCGGGCGGCGTCGAGAGCGCGCTCCTGGTCCTCGCCGGCCTCGTGCTCTGGACCCTTGCCGAGTACTGGCTCCACCGCAAGGTGTTCCACTGGGAGCCCGACCATCCGATCGGCTCCCGCATGCACTTCATCATCCACGGCGTCCACCACGACCATCCCAACGACAAGATGCGGCTCGTGATGCCCCCCGGGGCGAGCATCCCGCTCGCGCTCCTGTTCTTCGCCGTCTTCTGGCTGATCTTCGGATCGCCCACGGCCTACCCCATCTTCGCGGGGTTTTTGGTCGGGTATTTGATGTACGACTACATGCATTACTACCTGCATCACTTCGTGCCGAAGTCGGATGTCGGCAAGCGCCTGCGCGAGCAACACATGCGCCACCATTTCCAGGATCACCGCTACGGGTACGGCGTCTCGTCGCCGATCTGGGACGTGGTCTTCGGCACGCTTCCGCGCAAGCGGAACCACTGAGGGAAGGTCTTTTTCCTTCCTACCGTTACAGTAGGTAGGCCCTTAATTTGTGTAACTGAACGGGTGGAACCTCCATGCCGTTCAGAAGTCTGACGGAAGGAACCAAGATGGCACCAGCCACCGGAGCGGTCGCCGAGGCCGCCGAACTTCTACGCGCGCGACTGCGGGACCTCGACGCCGAGCGCGCCAAGCTCGAGCGCGCGCTCGCGAGCCTGACCGACGGCCGCGAAGGCAAGCGCGGCCCCGGCCGTCCGCGCGGATCCGCATCGAACGGCCGCACGCGCCGGCGCCGGCGCCGCGGAGGCACACGGGCCGAGCACGCCGTGAAGCTGATCGCAGAGAAGCCCGGAATCACCGCTTCGGAGATCGCGCGCGAACTGAAGATCAAGCCGAACTACATGTACCGCGTGCTATCCGACCTGCAGAAGGACGGCAAGATCCGCAAGGACGGCCGCGCCTACCACCCGGCATAGCTCAAACGAGGCCGAGCGCGGCCACAGCCTCCCGCTCCTCGTTCAGCTCGGCGACGGTCGCGTCGATCCGCTCCTGCGAGAAGTCCGTGATCTCGAGCCCTTCGACGATCGAGTATTGCCCGCCCGAGCAGGTGCACGGGTAGCCGGAGATGATCCCCTCGCCCACGCCGTAGGAGCCGTCGGTTGGGACCCCCATCGACGCCCAGTCGCCGTTGGGGGTGCCGAGCACCCAGTCGTGGACGTGGTCGATCGCCGCGTTCGCGGCCGATGCGGCGGAGGACGCCCCGCGCGCGTCGATGATCGCCGCGCCGCGCTTGGCGACGGTCGGGATGAACTCGTCCGCGATCCAGGCTTCGTCCGAGACGGCGTCCCAGGCCGAGGACCCCTTGACCTTCGCGTTCACCAGGTCCGGGTACTGCGTGGTCGAGTGGTTGCCCCAGATCGTCATATTCGTGACGTCGGAGACCTCGGTTCCGGTCTTGTGCGCGAGCTGCGCGATCGCGCGGTTGTGGTCCAGGCGGACCATCGCCGTGAACCGCCCGTTCGGGACGTCGGGCGCGTTGGCCATCGCGATCAGCGCGTTGGTGTTGGCGGGGTTGCCGACCACCAGGACCTTCACGTCGTCGGCGGCGCCGGCGTTGATGGCCTCCCCCTGTGGCTTGAAGATCCCGCCGTTGGCCTCCAGCAGGTCGGAGCGCTCCATGCCGGGCCCCCGCGGGCGGGCGCCGACCAGTAGCCCGATGTTGCAGCCGTCGAACGCGGCCTTCGGGTCGTCGTAGATGTCGATGCCGGAGAGCAGCGGGAACGCGCAGTCGTCCAGCTCCATCGCCGTTCCCTCCGCGGCCTTGACCGCGTCCGGGATCTCGAGCAGGTTCAGGTGCACCGGCTGCCCGGAGCCGAGCATCTCGCCGCTCGCGACCCGGAAGAGCAGCGCGTAGCCGATCTGGCCGGCGGCACCGGTCACGGTGACCTTGACGGGGGTACTCACTGATTCATCTCCTTCTGCAGGTTCTCGTCGATTGACGCCAGGAACTCCTGGGTCGTCTGAAACTCCTGGTCGCCGCCCACGAGCAGCGCGAGGTCCTTGGTCATCTTCCCGCTCTCGACCGTCTCAACGCACACGCGCTCGAGCGTCTCTGCGAAGCGCTCGACCTCCGGGGTCTCGTCCATCCGCCCGCGTGCGTGCAGGGCGCGCGTCCAGGCGAAGATCGAGGCGATCGGGTTGGTGGATGTCGGGTTGCCCTTCTGGTGTTCGCGGAAGTGGCGGGTCACCGTGCCGTGCGCGGCCTCCGCCTCGACGGTCTTGCCGTCGGGCGTCATCAGGACGCTCGTCATCAGCCCGAGCGAGCCGAATCCTTGGGCCACGGTGTCGGACTGCACGTCGCCGTCGTAGTTCTTGCACGCCCACACGTATCCGCCCTCCCACTTGAGCGCAGCGGCGACCATGTCGTCGATCAGCCGGTGCTCATAGGTGAGGCCCGCGGCGTCGAAGTCGGCCTTGAACTCGCTGTCGAAGATCTCCTGGAACAGGTCCTTGAAGCGCCCGTCGTAGGTCTTCATGATCGTGTTCTTGGTCGACATATAGACCGGGAAGGAGCGGTCGAGGGCATAGCGGAACGATGCGCGCGCGAAATCGCGGATCGAGGCGTCGAGGTTGTACATCGCCATCGCTACGCCGCCGCCCTCGGGGAAGTCGAAGACCTCGAGCTCGATCGGTTCGGAGCCGTCGTTGGGCGTGAAGTTGAGCATCAGCTTGCCGTCTCCGGGGATCCTCGTGTCGGTCGCCCGATACTGGTCGCCGAACGCGTGACGGCCGATGATGATCGGCTTGGTCCATCCGGGGACGAGCCGCGGGATGTTGGAGATCACGATCGGCTCGCGGAAGATGACGCCGCCGAGGATGTTCCGGATCGTCCCGTTCGGCGAGCGGTACATCTCCTTCAGGCCGAACTCCTCGACGCGCGCCTCGTCGGGCGTGATCGTCGCGCACTTGACGCCGACCCCGTGCTCTGAGATCGCGTTGGCGGCGTCCACCGTGATCTGGTCCGAAGTCGCGTCCCGGCTCTCGATGCCGAGGTCGTAGTAGAGGAGCTCGAGATCGACGTACGGCAGGATCAGCTGGTCCTTGATGAACGCCCAGATGATGCGGGTCATCTCGTCGCCGTCGAGCTCGACGATCGGGTTGGCGACCTTGATCTTGGGCATGCGGAAGTCCTTCTGGTTCGGGGGGACGCGGGGCGCGCGATGCTATCGGCGGCGCCGTGGTAGCTTTCCTACCGCTCCGTAGCAATGCCTGCCCTCGCCGCAATCGGAGACCGCTTCGACGCCACCACCCTCGCGCGGCTCGCCCGCCGATCAGGACCCTCGTGATCGGCGAGATCTTTCGCCGGATGCCGAGCCAGCTGAAGCCAGCGGCCGCTCCGCCCTTCCTGCGCCTTGCGACGGGCGCCGAGTTGCCGATGGCCATGTTCCAGAGCGGGCGCATCCGGATCTCCGGCGACCTGTTCTTCGCGGCCCAGCTGCAGGGGATGTTCGAGATCCCCACCGCGACGCGCCCGGCGCGCTGAACGCCGGGCACGTCTGGGAAGATCTGGGCATGGCGACGATCGAGACCCGGGGCGAAACGGGCACGCACGAGGTCCTGAACCAGGCGACCCCGCTCGAGAACTACAACGTCTTCACCGCCGACCGGGCGCTCACCGAGGCGGTCCGGCGCGAGGGCGCGGACTGGGCGGCCGACGCCATCGGCGAGGTCGGCGAGTTCGCCGGAAGCGCGCTCGCCCAGCGCTGGGGTCGCGAGGCAAACGAGAACCCGCCGAAGCTCCGCACACACGACCGGTTCGGCCACCGGATCGACGAGGTCGAGTTCCATCCGGCCTGGCACGAGTTGATGAAGGTGGGGGTCGGGTTCGGCCTCCACTCCCTGCCGTGGCGCGACCCGCAGCCGGGCGCCCACGTCGCCAGGGCGGCGATGTTCATGTGCTTCGGCCAGGCCGAGGCCGGCGTCGGCTGCCCAATCTCGATGACCTACTCCGGCGTCCCCGCATTGCGCACGCAGCCCGAGGTCGCCGCGGAGTGGGAGCCCCGGCTGACCTCGAACGCGTACGACGGCGAGCGCCTCCGCCCCGCTCCCGACAAGGCCGGCGCCCTCTGCGGGATGGCGATGACCGAGAAGCAGGGCGGCTCCGACGTGCGCGCCAACACGACCACGGCGAATCCGGTGAACGGCGGCGGGCCCGGCGCCGAGTACGAGCTCACGGGCCACAAGTGGTTCATGTCGGCGCCGATGTGCGACGCGTTCCTCGTGCTCGCCCAGGCGCCCGGCGGGCTGTCGTGCTTCCTGATGCCACGGTTCACGCCTGACGGCGAGCGCAACCGCATCCACCTGCAGCGCCTCAAGGACAAGCTGGGCAACCGCTCGAACGCCTCGTCCGAAGTCGAGTTCCGCGGCGCCTGGGCGCGAATGGTCGGCGACGAGGGCCGCGGCGTCCCCACGATCATCGAGATGGTCAACCACACCCGGCTCGACTGCACGCTCGGGGCGGCCACCGGGATGCGCGTCGGGGTGGCGCAGGCGATCCACCAGTGCTCGCAGCGCGCGGCGTTCGGCAAGCGCCTGATCGAGCAGCCGCTGATGCGAAACGTGCTGGCCGACCTCGCGATCGAGTCCGAGGCGGCCACGGTTGCCGCGCTGCGCCTTGCGCGCACCTACGACGAGGCGGGCGCCGGCGACGGCGAGGCGTTCGAGCTGCGCCGGCTCGCCAACGCGGTCCTCAAGTACTGGACCACCAAGCGGGCTCCGGTGCACGCGGCGGAGGCGCTCGAGTGCTTCGGCGGTAACGGGTTCGTCGAGGATTCCGGGATGCCGCGGCTCTACCGCGAGTCGCCCTTGAACTCGATCTGGGAGGGCTCCGGCAACGTGCAGTGCCTCGACGTCCTGCGTGGGATGGCGAAGAACCCGGCGGCGCTCGAGGCGTTCTTCACCGAGGTCGAGGAGGCCGCCGGCGCGGACGAGCGCCTGGATGCAGCCGCCGCGGAGCTGCGCGAGGAGCTCCGCGACCTCGACGCGATCGAGGCCCGCGCCCGCCGCATCGTCGAGTGGATGGCGCTCGTGCTCCAGGGCTCGCTGCTCCTGCGCTTCGGCGACGAGGCGGTCGCCGACGCGTTCTGCGCGTCCCGGCTCGGCGGCGACGCCGGGCGGGCGTTCGGCACGCTGCCCCCGGGCGTCGACTTCGCGCGCATCCTGGAGCGTCACTCAGTTTCATGAGTGAGCGACTTCTGTCGCGAAAGCATGTTTGCCCCCCTGGCAAGGGATGTATTTCGTGAACCCCGAGCGCGTCACGATCGAGATCTCGGGCGGCGTTGCCGACGTCCGCATGACGCGCGCGGACAAGCACAACGCCCTCGACGCGGAGATGTTCCGCTCCCTCGACGCCGCGCTCGACGAGCTGCGGGCAACGGGCGGACTGCGCGCTGTGGTCCTCTCGGGCGAGGGGCCGAGCTTCTGCTCAGGCCTCGACTTCCCGAGCTTCATGCAGGACGGCATCGACATCTCGGAGGAGCTGTTCGTCCACCGCGACGGCGACGCGGCGAACGTCGCGCAGCGGATCACCTACGACTGGCAGCGCCTGCCGGTTCCGGTGATCGCCGCGCTCCACGGCAACTGCATCGGCGGTGGCGCCCAGCTGGCGCTCGGCCCCGACATCCGAATCGCGGCGCCCGACGTGCGGATCTCGATCCTGGAAATCAAATACGGGCTGATCCCGGACATGGGCTTCAGCCAGACGCTGCCCCATCTGGTCGGCCTCGACGTGGCCAAGGAGCTGATCTTCACTGGACGAATCGTCGAGGGCGCCGAGGCGCAGCGAATTGGCCTGGTGACCCGGCTGGCCGACGATCCCCGGGCTGCAGCGCTCGAGCTCGCCGGGGAGATCGCGATGCGCTCACCGGACGCGATCAGGCGCGGGAAGCGGCTGCTGAACGAGGCGGTGTGGGCTCACGCCGAGGAATCGCTGGCGCTCGAGGAGTCACTGCAGCGCGAACTGCTGGGCTCCCCGAATCAGATCGCCGCCGTCCAGGCGACGTTGGCGAAGCAGCCGGCCGAGTTCACGGATCCTGAAGATCCGTAAAGCGCCCGGTTCGCCGAACCGATAGGGACGTATGGGTCGGAGACGGCGCTCGCCGGCGCCGTGGCCTGACCCGCTGCGCCGTACGATCCGTGTAATGCCTGCGCGACCGGCGCTCACGCTCTTTCACGTCCGGGGAATCCGAATCGGGGTCGACTACTCGTGGTTCCTCGTCCTCTTCCTGGTGATCATCTGGCTGTCGAGCTTTTTCGATGACATCCTCGGGCCCGGTTCGAACGGCAGCGAGCCGTACGTCCTGGCGGTGGTGAGCGCCCTCGCTTTCTTCGCCTCGATCCTCCTGCACGAGCTCGGACACGCCGTCGTGGCGATGCGCAACGGGATCGCGATCACCGACATCACGCTCTGGCTCTTCGGGGGCATCGCCCGCATGTCCCGCGACACCGACTCGGCCGGGGTCGAGTTCAGGGTGGCCGCCGCCGGACCGCTGGTGACACTGCTGATCGCCATCGCCTGCACGGTCGTCGGCGTCGCGCTGGCGGGCTCCGAGCAGGGTTTCCTCGACGCGATGGTCGTCGACAACGCCGCCGAGGTCTCCGGGCCGCTCGCGGTCGTCGCCTGGCTCGCCAGCATCAACGCGCTCGTCCTCGTCTTCAACCTGATCCCCGCCTTCCCGCTCGACGGCGGGCGCATCGCCCGCGCGATCGCCTGGCGCGTGACCGGCGATCGCAACCGGGCGACCCGGTTCGCAGCGAACCTCGGCCAGGGCTTCTCCTACGTCTTCATCGCCGTCGGTGTCTTGATCCTGATCCAGGGAGCGGTCCTGACCGGCATCTGGATCGCCCTCATCGGCTTCCTCCTCGGCTCGGCGGCGCGCGGGACCGCCGCGCGCACGGAGGTGACGAGCCGGATCGAGGGGATCCGGGTCGCCGACGTGATGGACGCCGAGCCGGTTGCGATCCCCGACGACACGACGGTCGAGCGAGCGCTCGACGAGTTCTTCCTGCGCTACCGCTGGCCGTGGTTCCCGGTCACTGACGCCGCCCAGCGGTTCCTAGGCCTGATCGTCCGCGAGTCCGCCGACGCCGTGCCGGAGACGGTGCGTGGGACGCAGCGGGTCGGCGAGGTGTTCGAGGCGGACGCCAGCGGCAACCTCGCGGTGCAGACCGACGCGCCGTTGGAGTCGCTGCTCGGCAACGACGCACTGCGCCGGCTGGGCGGCCTTGCCGCCGTCGACGCCGACGGCACGCTCCGCGGGATCATCACCGCCCAGCAGGTCGGCCGGGCGCTGCGCGACGCGCTGCAGGGCACGGAGCCGGCCTCGGGCCCACCGCCCGCGGTTTAGCCCTCACCCGAATCGGTTCGCCACGTGCACCACGGCGCGCGCGTGGCGGCGGACCTCGGCGTCACTCGAGCTCGCTCGCGTCGAGCTCGACTACGAACGCGGCTCCGCCGATGCGCTTCTCCTGCCAGCTCGTCGCCGTTCCGGGCAGGTGCTGCCCGCGGCAGCGGTTGACCGGCATCCGGGCGATCCGGGCGTAGAGCTTCTCCGGCGCCGCCGACCCACGGCAGGGCGCCAGCACCTGGCCCCACGGCTGGTGGAGCCAGATCGTCACGTCCGGCTCCAGGCTGCGGATCAGCCGCATCGCCGCGCGCGTCTCGGGCTCCGACGCCGGCTCGGGACCCTGGTAGTAGCCGCTGCCCGGCGGCTCCGAGGCGCGCCAGCGATACGGGAAGTTCCGGTTGAGATCGACGCCGTGCGCGTTGGTGCGCCGCCGGGCGGCGACGCCGTCCGGGTTCATCGCCTTGACGGTCCAGAGCGCCACGTCGGTCTCCGGGCGAGTGCGCCGCAGCCGGCGGATCACCTCGTGGCCCTCGCGCTCGTCGCCGTGGATCGAGCCGACCACCAGCACGCGATGCCTGGGGTCGTGGCCGCCGAGCCGGATCGCGCGCAGGTCGCGATCCTGGACGGAGTCGCCGAACTCGCGGGGGCCCTCGCCGCCTCCCGCGGCGAGCGCGAGGCCCGCGCCTGCTGCGACGAGCGCCGCCACCAGCGATGAGATCACACGACCCATACGCACCGGCATCCTTACGAGGTCCCGCGGCGGCGCAAGTGGAACACGCGTACCATGGTGCGCGGTTCGACGCCACTCCGATCCCGAGGAGACCCGCATGCCCGATACCGACACCGCCGCCGCCGAGGCAGCCGCCAGCCGGAACGGCGGCCCCGCGGAGGATCTGCCCGTCGTCAACCCCGCGACCGGCGAGGTCATCGCCCAGGTCGCGCAGGCGAGCGCCGACGATGTGCGCGAGGCCGTTGCCCGCGCCCGGACGGCCCAGCCCGCCTGGGAGGCGCTCGGCTTCGACGGCCGCGCCAAGATCTTGAAGCGCGCGCAGAAGTGGACGATCGACAACACCGACCGAATCGCCGGCACGATCGTTTCGGAGACCGGCAAGACCTACGAGGACGCCCTGCTGGCCGAGGTGGCCTACGCGGCCGCGGCGTTCGGCTTCTGGGCCAAGCGGGCGAGGAAGTACCTCGCGGACGAGAAGGTGCGCACCGCGAACCCGTTCGTCCTCGGCCGCCGGCTCCGGGTGCGGTACGCGCCCGCCGGCGTAATCGGGGTGATCGGGCCCTGGAACTACCCGCTGACCAACTCGTTCGGCGACTGCATCCCGGCGCTGGCCGCCGGCAACACCGTGGTTCTGAAGCCCGCCAGCCTCACTCCCCTCACCTCTGAGCTGATGCGCGAGGGGCTGCTCGAGAGCGGCCTGCCCAAGGACGTCTACCAGGTGGTGGTCGGCCCCGGAAGCTCGATCGGGAACGCCCTCATCGACGCCGTCGACGGGATCATGTTCACGGGCTCGACCGAGGTCGGCAAGAAGGTGATGGAGCGGGCCTCGCAGACCCTCACTCCGGTCAGCCTCGAGCTCGGCGGCAAGGACCCGATGATCGTGCTCGGCGACGCCAACCTGGAGCGCGCCGCCAACGCAGCGACCTACTACTCGATGCAGAACGGCGGCCAGACGTGCATCTCGGTGGAGCGCGTCTACGTCGAGGAGCCGGTCTACGACGAGTTCGTCGCCAAGCTGCAGGAGAAGATCGGCGAGATCCGACAGGGCGTGCCCGGCGGTCCCGCCTCGGTCGAGGTCGGAGCCGTGACGTCGCCCGAGCAGGGTGAGATCGTCGAGCGCCACGTCGCCGACGCGCGCGAGAAGGGCGCGCGGATCCTGGTCGGCGGCGAGCGTCCAGACGGGCCGGGCGACTTCTATGAGCCGACCCTGATCGCGGACGCCGACCACTCGATGCTGTGCATGACCGAGGAGACCTTCGGCCCCACCCTGCCGGTCATGAAGGTGCGCTCGGCCGACGAGGCCGTGCGGCTGGCGAACGACTCGCCCTACGGGCTCCAGTCCTCGGTTTGGACCGGCAGCGCGCGGCGCGGGCGCGAGCTCGCGCGACAGCTCGAAGCCGGCGTCTGCTGCGTCAACGACGCCTGCATCAACTACGTGGCGCTGGAACTGCCGATGGGCGGCTGGAAGGAGTCCGGGATGGGCAGCCGGCACGGCGCCGACGGGATCCGCAAGTACACGCGCAAGCAGACGCTCCTGACCACGCCGGGCCCGCTGGCCATGAAGAAGGAGCTCCACTTCTTCCCCTATTCCGAGCGGAACACCGGCCTCATCGGCCGCACCCTGCGCCTGCTGTACGGGCGCGGCCGGCGCAGCTGATTCCAAGCTCAGAAGTCGGATTTCGAGGCCCGCGCGTTCAATAGGATCGCGGCAGCATGCCTCGCCATGACGTCCTCGTGATCGGCGCCGGCCTCGCCGGCCAGCGCGCGGCTCTCGCCGCCGCCGAGACCGGCGTCAGCGTCGGGATCATCTCGAAGGTCCATCCCGTCCGCTCGCACTCGAACGCGGCGCAGGGCGGGATCAACGCGGCGCTCAACCCGGAGGACTCGTGGGAGTCGCACGCCTTCGACACGATCAAGGGCTCCGACTACCTAGGCGACCAGGACGCGATCGAGATCATGTGCCGCGAGGCTCCCGAGGAGATCATCCACCTCGAGCACCTGGGCGTCCCGTTCCACCGGAACGACACCGGCCACCTCGGCACCCGCGCCTTCGGCGGCGCGTCAGCGGCGCGCACCTATTACGTCGCCGACATCACCGGCCAGGCGATCATGCACGTGCTCTACGAGCAGCTGATGAAGCAATCGGCGACGGTGGACCGCTACGAGGAGTTCTTCACCACCGCGCTCGCCATCGACGACTCCGGCGAGTGCGTCGGGGCCGTCACCCGCAACGTGCGCGACGGCTCGACGGAGCTGTTCGAGGCGAAGAACGTGATCCTCGCGACCGGCGGGAACGGCCAGATCTGGAAGCCGACCACCAACGCACTGATCTGCACGGGCGACGGGATCGCGATGGCATACCGCGTCGGCGCGGCGCTGATGGACATGGAGATGATCCAGTACCACCCGACCACGCTGGCCGGCAAGGGCTTCCTGATCACCGAGGGCGCGCGCGGCGAGGGCGCCCACCTCCTCAACGCCAAGGGCGAGCGCTTCATGGAGCGATACGCCCCCAACAAGATGGAGCTTGCGTCGCGCGACGTCGTCTCCCGCGCCGAGCAGACCGAGATCAACGAGGGCCGGGGCTTCCCGGACGGCACCGTCGCGCTGGACGTCACCGTGGTCCCCCGCAAGCGCGTCCATGAGGCGCTCCGCGAGATCGTGCTCGTCGGCCGGGACTTCGCCGGGGTCGACATCACCAAGGAGCCGATCCACATCAAGCCCGGCAACCACTACACGATGGGCGGCGTCAAGACGGACATCGACGGGGCGACCGAGATCCCGGGCCTCTACGCCGCCGGCGAGGTCGCGTGCGTCTCCGTTCACGGCGGCAACCGGCTCGGCGCCAACTCACTGCTCGACACGCTGATCTTCGGCCGCCGGGCCGGAGAGCACGCGGCCAACCGCGCCAAGCGGCTCGACCACGGCCGTGCGTCGCGCGCCTTCCTTGCCGACGAGGAGCGCCAGATCGCCGAGATCATCGGCCGCGAGCGGGGCTCGGGCCGCCGGATCTCGGAGATCAAGCTCGAGCTCGGGCAGACGATGGACCGCCAGGTCGCGGTCTTCCGCGAGAAGGAGGGCATCGAGTCGGCGCTCGAAACGGTGCGCCGCCTCAAGGAGGAGGCGAAGTCCGCCTACATCGACGACCGCGGGACCGTCTTCAACCAGGACGTCCTCGGCGCGATCGAGCTGGGGTTCATGATCGACTCCGCCGAGTGCACCTGCATCGGCGCGCTCCACCGCGAGGAGAGCCGCGGCGCCCAGTTCCGCACCGACTTCCCGGAGCGAAACGACGACGAATGGCTGAAGCACATCGACCTGAGCCTGAACGGCGAAGGGCCCGAGATCTCCTACTCGGACGTGACGATCACCAACTGGGAGCCGATGGAGAGGACCTACTAGATGGCCGACTACACCCTTCGCGTACGCCGCCAGAAGCCCGAGGCCGACGACCGCGGTCCGGCAGGTCCCTACTGGGAGGACTTCGAGGTCGACCTCGATCCCACCCTCTCGGTCCTCGACGGGTTGCTCCAGGCCAAGGACGTCCAGGACGGGTCACTCGGCGTGCGCTGCTCGTGTCGCGCCGCGATCTGCGGCTCCTGCGGGGTCAAGATCAACGGCCAGTCGACGCTCGCCTGCAAGACGATGCTGGGCGAGGCGTCGGCCGAGGCGAACCGCAGGAACGGAGGCACGAAGCCGATCGTCGTCGAGCCGATGGGGAACATGCCGGTGATCAAGGACCTGGTGACCGACATGGAGTCGACCCACTGGACCAAGATCCGCCGGGTCACGCCCTGGCTCCTGGACGATGGCGAACCGCCGGAGCGCGAGCGCATCGTCGAGCACGAGGCGATGGTGGACATCACGCAGACGATCTCGTGCATCCAGTGCGGGGCCTGCGTCTCCGCGTGCCTTTCGATGGAGGCCGACCCGGGCTTCATCGGCCCCGCGGCGCTCGCCAAGGCCTACCGCTTCGTCGGCGACCCGCGCGACGTCGAGACCCGCGAGCGACTCTACGACCTGGCGCAGGACCCAGAGGGCATCTACGACTGCACACATTGCTTCTCGTGCGTCACCGCCTGCCCCAAGGGCGTCGCGCCGATGGACCAGATCATGCGCCTCCGCCGGCTCGCTACCCATGACGAGGAGATCGACGACAAGAACAACGGCCGAGCGCCACGAGGCGGCGTTCACGAAGATCATCCAGAAGAAGGGGACGCTCGACGAGGCGCTTTTGCTCCAGGAGTCGTACGCACCCGGCGTCAAGCGCAAGCTGCTCCCCCGCCCGGCCGCGATCAAGGGTCTGGTCGAGTCGCTGCCGACCGCCCTGCGCGGCATCCGCACTGGCAAGATGCGCTCGCTCGGGAAGCTGATCCCCGGCGTTCACCCGAAGCTACCCGACGGCTCCCAGGAGCGCGTCAAGGAGATCTACGAGCGGGCCGAGGAATCGCGCTGGCAGCTCAACCTCTACATCACGGGAACCGACGAAGAGGCGCCGGCGGAAGCGATCGAGCCCGAGCCCGACGAAGCGGAGGACGGAACATGAAGCTCGCCTACTGGCCCGGGTGCGTCTCCCGGGGCTTCACGACGGAGCTGCACGGCTCGATGGCGCTCGTCGCCGAGGAGCTGGGCGTCGAGCTCGTCACCCTCGACCGCGCGAACTGCTGCGGCGCCGGCGTGATCGCCGAACACAACCAGGAGCTGGCCGACACCCTGAACGCCCGCACGTTCGCGCTCGCCCAGCAGACGGGCCTGGCGATGATGAACATCTGCTCGACCTGCCAGGGCGCGCAGTCGGAGTGCCAGGAGCGGCTCGACGCGAACGCGGCCTACCGCAACCACATCAACGAGGCGCTCGCCGGCGAGGGGCTCGAGTACGTCACGGGCAAGGGCGGGTTCACCAACAAGAACTTCCTCTGGCTCCTGGTCGAGGACATCGGGCTCGACACGCTGCGCGAGAAGGTGAAGCGGCCGCTCTCGGGACTCCGCGTCGGTCCCTTCTACGGCTGCTACGTCCTCCGTCCCAAGACGCGGCTGGGCTATGACGACCACCCCGAGCGCGACCTCTACCTCGAGCAGGTGATCGACGCCGTCGGCGGCGAGGTCGTCGACTACGACGGCTCCCGCAAGTGCTGCGGCTTCCCGATCATCACGATGAACCGGGAGACCTCGCTCACCCAGGCGGGAACGCACGTCGGCGACGCGATCGACTCGGGCGCCGACTGCCTGGTGACGCCGTGCCCGCTCTGCCACCTGAACCTGGACCTTCAGCAGCCGGAGGCGGCGAAGATGGTCGGGCGCGACCTCGGACTCGCCGTCCTCCACCTGCCCCAGCTGATCGGCTTGGCGCTGGGCTTCGAGCCGAAGCAGCTCGGCATGAACCGCCACATCGCCTCCACCGCGGCCGTCGCGGACCGGCTCGCGGGCGCAACGGCCTAGCCGCCGGGGTGGACAGGGGAGCCCCGGTGGGGGATACTCACCGCGGATGATCTCGACCGTTGCCGTGGGGACGGACGGCTCTGACACAGCCGCCGAGGCGCTCAGGATGGCGAGTGAGGTTGCGCGCCGCTTCGACGCGCAGATCGTGCTGCTGAGCGCGTTCGACGAGTCGCGCAGCGGCAACGCCTCGCGCGACCGCGAGGACCAGTGGTCCTACAGCCCTGCGTCCCGCCTGCGGGAGCTGCTCGCCCGCGCCGAGGAGGACCTCCGCAAGGACGGCCTCGAGGCTCGCACCATGGTCGGCGAGGGCGACCCCGCCGAGGTGCTCGTGCGGCTCGCCGAGGAGTGCGACGCCGACGTTCTCGTCGTCGGCAACAAGGGGATGCAGCGCCGGGTGCTGGGCAGCGTGCCCAACACCGTGACGCACAAGGCCCCCTGCTCGGTGATCATCGTCAAGACGACCTAGATATGACCGACGTCTCGAACCATCCCAAGCCCTCGCCGGAGATCGAGCAGCTCGTGCTGTTCGGCCGGATCGACGAGGCGGTCGCCCTCTACGCCAAGCAGGCGGAGGTCGACGAGGACACCGCGCGCGCCGTGATCGACGCGCTCGCCGCCGCCTAAGCGGCCGGCTTTCCGAGCCGGCGCTGCACCCAGCGGGCTCCGACCGTGTCCGTCAACCCGTGCGCGAGGATCGAGAAGAGGATCGTGAACGCCGCGATCTTGAACATCAGGGGCGCCTCCTCCGCCGGTGACTTCAACACGATCAGCGCGAACAGCATCGAGGCGACGCCCTTCGGCCCGAACCAGGCCATGAACGCGCGCTCGGACCGCTCGAAGTCGGTGCCGACGAGCGAGATCAGCATCGCGACGGGCCGCGCGACGAGCAGCGCGAGGAGGATGAACGCGATCAGCGCCGGTATCGATGCGTCGTAGCCGACGGCGACGATCAGGGCGCCGAAGACGAAGAACGTAAGGACCTGGAAGATGGACGAGACGTTCTCCGCGAAGTCGATGAAGCGGTCCGGGATCTCGTGCTCGGTCGCGCCGAGGGCGATGCCGGCCACGAACGCCGCGATGAGCCCGTTGCCGAAGGTGGCGTCGGCGAGGCCGTAGGCCGCGACGCCCAGTCCGACGGCAAAGATCCCCTCGTAACGCGCCGTGATTCCACCCGACGGGGCGAGTCGGTGAATACGCCCGCCCGCGACCCCCAGGGCGACGCCGATGGCGGCGCCCACCGCGGCCTCGCCCAGGAGCTTCGCCCCCTCCGAGCCGGCGTCGCCGCCGGGCGTCGCGAGCACGAGGAAGAACAGGACGAACGGCAGCGCGAGACCGTCGTTCAGGCCCGACTCGAGATTGAGCGTGTGGCGGACGCGCTCAGGCACCCGTTGCGAGGTCACCACCGACGAGGTCACGACCGGATCGGTCGGCGTGAGCACCGCGGCGAGCAGGAACGCCTCGGCCACGCTCAGATCCGGGAAGAGGACGATGCCGAACACGGCCAGGATCCCCAGCGTGATCGGCATGGCGAAGACGATCGCGCGGGCCGGCGGGCCCCAGTGCATCCGCAGCAACTCGCTCTCCACGATCAGGCCGTCGGCGAACAGGGTCATGATCAGGGCGAGCTCGACGAGGTGGACGATGTTCGGGTCGCCCACGTTCACGGTGACCACGTCCGTGAGGGCGAGCAGGACCCCCAACCCGACCGACAGCACCGACACCGAGAGCACCGTCCCGCGCATCACGCCGGACAGCAGCGCCGCCACGGCGAGCAGCAGGCCGAAGATCAGCAGCGCTTCGCCGAAGCCCAGATCCACGCGGACAGGCTAAGCGCTACGCGAAGGAGCCGACCGGCTCGGGCACGCGGACCAGGTCGCGCTCGACGAGGAGCTCGGCGACCTGGACGGCGTTGGTGGCGGCACCCTTGCGCAGGTTGTTGCCGACCACCCACAGGTTGAGGCAGCGGTTGTGCGACGGATCGCGCCGGATCCGGCCGACGAAGACCTCGTCGCGGCCCGCGGCGTCGGTGGCGGTGGGGTAGATCCCGTCGCCCGGCGAGTCCATCACGACCACGCCGGGAGCGGCGGCCAGAAGTTCCCGGCACTCCTCCGGCGAGAGGTCGCGACGGGTCTGGATGTTGACCGACTCCGAGTGGCCCGTATGGACCGGCACGCGTGCGCAGGTCGCCGAGATCCGCATCTCGTCATCGCCGAGGGCGAAGATCTTCCGCGTCTCGGCCATGACCTTGCGCTCCTCGGTCGTGTAGTCGTCGCCGTCCTTGAAGGTCTCGACCTGGGGGATGACGTTGAAGGCGATCGCGTGCGGGTAGACCTCGGCGACCGGCGCGTCGCCGGCGAGGACCGCGCGCGACTGGCCGAGCAGCTCGTCGATCGCCCGCTGCCCGGTGCCCGAGACGGCTTGATAGGTGGACACGATCAGCCGCTCGATGCCGACCTCGCGCTGGATCGGCGCCAGCGCGACGACCATCTCCATCGTCGTGCAGTTCGGGTTGGCGATCAGGCCCTTGTGGTCCTCGGCGGCGTCCGGGTTGACCTCGGAGACGACCAGGGGCACGTCGTCGTGCATGCGCCAGAAGCTCGTGTTGTCGACCACCACGGCGCCGGCCTCGACAATCCGGGGCGCCCACTCGGAGCTGACCGCGCCACCGGCCGAGGAGAGGACGATGTCCAGGCCCTGGATCGCCTCGTCGGAGATCGCGCGGACCTCGATCTCGCCATCGGCGAACGGCACGCGCTTGCCGGCCGAGCGCTCGGACGCGAGCGCGACGACCTCGCTCGCCGGGAAGCCGCGCTCCGCCAGCACCGCGAGGATCGTCGACCCGACCGCGCCGGTCGCGCCCAGCACTCCGACCCTGTAGCCGTTCTCGCTCACGGGGCTCAGTATGGCGAACCCGATGCGCGGGGCAGGACTCGTCCGCTAGGCGCGCCGCTCGCCGATCACCAGCACGTACGGCCGCGGCTGACTGACGCCGTCGTCCGTGCGGAACTGCTCGAAATACTCGACCCAGTCGCGGCGCAGCGCCTCGCGCTTGTCGTCGTCGAGCGAGTTCGCGAGCGCCTTGGTCGGCCCGTACGACGTTGAGAACAGCTCCCACGTCGCCTCGGGCGACTCGCCCGGTTGCGGGCAGTCGCCGGTTTCGTACGTGAGGTCGAACGCATCTCCCAACAACTGCTGCAGGTGGTCCCGATCGCCCCACTGGAACGGGCTTCCAACCCCGGGTGGTGGAGACGGCTGATAGGCGGCCATCACCTTGAAAAACGCCGCGACCCCCTCGGTTGGATGCCAGGTAAGCAGGCCGAGGCGCCCGCCGGGCTTGCAGACCCGGGCGAGCTCGCCCGCCACAGCCTCGTGGTCGGGCGCGAACATCACGCCGAACGTCGACGTCACGGTGTCGAACGAACCGTCGTCGTGCGGGACCGCCTCCGCGTCACCGGTCTCGAACTCGACCTCGACGCCGGCGTCGGAGGCGCGCTCCTTCGCCGACTCGATCAGGTCCGGCGCGAGATCGAGGCCGGTCACCTCGGCACCGCCCTGTGCCGCGCGGACGGCGATTTCGCCGGTCCCGGTCGCGAGGTCGAGCCAGCGCTCGCCCGCGCGGGGTTCAAAGACACGCATCAGGTGGTCGTGCGCGATCGTCAGGTGATCGGAGATGTTCTGGTACGGACCACTCCCCCACATCACGCTCTGCTTGGCCTTCAGCTCTTCGAACGCCATCGTTCGTCCTCCCGGTTCGCCAGCCGGAAGAATCTAACCGCAGACGGGATCGAGCGCTAGGAGGCGACCGTCGGCCGGTGGACCCCGCTCGGGTCCTCGGGCTTCACGGAGTCGGCGCCGAGGCCGAACGCCGTGTGCAGGGCGCGGACCGCGTCGGGCACCTGGTCGGCCGAGATCACGCACGAGATCTTGATCGGCGACGTCGAGATCATCTCGATGTTGATGCCATTCTCGCCCAGCGTCTCGAAGACCTTTGCGGCTACCCCGGGGTGGCTCTTCATCCCGGCACCGACGATCGACACCTTGCCGATCCGCTCGTCGGTCAGGACGCGCTCGCCCGCCTCGAGCTTCTCGATCGCGCTCGTCGCCAGCTCGAGCTCGTCCCGGGAGACCGTGAACGACAGGTCGGCCTTCTCGTCGTCCGTGATCGGCTCGTTCTGGATGATCATGTCCACGTTGACGTTCGCCGCGGCGAGCGCGGTGAAGATCCGACCGGCGACGCCGGGCTCGTCGGCGACTCGAGAGACCGTCACCCGGGCCTCGTTCGCCGTGTGGGTGACCGCTGTGACCATCGGCTGTTCCATCGTCTCGTCCTCGGAGACGACGAGCGTACCGGGGCCGTCCTCGAACGAGCTGCGGCAGTGGATTCGCACGCCGTGGTTGCGCGCGTACTCGACCGAGCGGAGCTGGAGCACCCCCGCGCCCGACGCCGACATCTCGAGCATCTCGTCGAAAAGGACCACCGGGAGCTTGCGCGCATCCGTGCAGATCCGCGGGTCGGCCGTGAAGACGCCGGCGACGTCCGTGTAGATCTCGCAGACCGAGGCGTCGAGCGCGGCGGCCAGGGCCACGGCCGTGGTATCCGAGCCGCCGCGGCCGAGGGTGGTCACGTCCTTGCTGTCGCCCGACACGCCCTGGAACCCGGCGACGAGGACGATCCGGTCGGCCTTGAGCGCCTCGCGGATCCGGTCCGCGCGTACCTCGAGGATGCGGGCCTTCGTGTGGGAGGAGTCGGTGACGATCCCTGCCTGCGAGCCGGTGAGCGAGACGGCCGCGTGGCCCATGTCGTGGATCGCCATCGCGCAAAGCGCACAGGAGATCCGCTCGCCGACCGAGAGGAGCATGTCCATCTCGCGCTCGTAGGGACTGTCGGAGATCTCGAACGCCATCCCGACCAAATCGTCGGTGGTCTTGCCCCGGGCCGACAGGACCGCCACGACCTGGTTGCCGGCCTCGCGCGCAGCCACGATCCGCGTTGCGGCGCGCTTCAGGTCGGCGGGCGCAGCGACGGAGGTTCCGCCGAACTTCATGACGACTGTCTCTGGCATCGGGACTGCCGAGGATAATCAGGGGATGAGTACCTCGCGGCTGCGCCCTTGGCTGCGGACGGGTTTGGCAGTGTTGGCGCTGGGTGTCGTGGCCGCCGTCGTGTGGCTCGCCTTCGTGCGGGACGACTCCGGCGACGGCGAGGAAGGTGAGCAGCGCGCGACCGGGGTCTCGCGCCAAGCCGACGAGGCCGTACGGGGCCTCGACCCGGAGGATCAGGTCGACCAGGTCCTGCTCCTGGGCTTCGACGGCGCCGACCGGTCGGCGCCGATCGTGTCCGACGTGAGCGAGCGCCAGCTGGGCGGCGTGCTGGTCGGCCCGGAGAACGGGGCGTCGCCGGACCTGCTCGAGGCGATCGCCGAGGCGGGCGCGGCGGGCGGGCGGATCCCACCGCTCCTGGTCGCGGCGCAGGAAGGCGGCATCTACAGGTCGTTCCCGGAGCTGCCGCCGGCCGAGCGGGCGATCGACATCGGGGACACGGCGTCGGCGGACCGCTCGGAGGCATGGGCGACGGAAACCGCGAAGGCGCTTCGCGACGCCGGCTTTCACCTGAACCTCTTCCCGGTCGCGGACGTCGCCACCCTCGACAGCCCCCTGGGCGGCCGCGCGTTCTCCGACGATGCACCGCTGACCGCGGACCTGACGGCGGCCGCGATGCGAGGTTGCGAGGAAGCGGAACTCGCCTGCGCGCCGCTCCACTTCCCGGGCCTTGGCGCCGCGTCGCAGGACACTGCTCAGGGCCCGGCCGCGGTCAGCCTCGACGTCGCCTCGCTGGATGCGCGGGACCTCGAGCCGTTCCGCGCGGCGATCGCCGAGCGGGTGCCGGCGATGGTGCTCTCGCTCGCGCTCTATCCGGCGTACGACGCGGTGACGCCCGGAGCGTTGACGCCGCAGGTCGCTCAGGGCCTGCTCCGCGACCGGCTCGGCTTCCGCGGCGTCGCGATCACCGACGACCTCGGGAGCGGCGCCATCAAGGCTTCATACCGCGTGCCCGACGCCGCGGTCGCCGCCCTCCGGGCCGGGGCCGACATGGTTCAGATCGCCGCGCCCGGCGACCAGAGGCGGGTCGCGGAGGCGATCCTCGCGGCGGTCGAGTCCGGTGAGCTCCCGCCCGAACGGCTCGCGGAGGCCGCGGGCCGGGTGCTCGACCTGAAGCGCGAGGTGGGTCTGATCGGAATGTGACGCAGGTCACACACCGACCTATCGCAGCGATATATCGTCGCGATATATGGAGCTCTCGCCCACAGGCCGCGTGATTCTCGGGATGCTCGCTGTCGAGCCCAAGTCCGGCTACGACATCAAGGCGATCGTCGACCACTCGACCCGCTTCTTCTGGGCGGCCAGCTACGGGCAGATCTACCCGGAGCTGAAGCGCCTCGCCGAGCGTGGGCTGATCGAGCCCGACGCGGAGCCGGAGGGTGGGCGGCGCCGGACGATCTACCGGATCACGGACGCCGGCCGTGAGGCGTTCACGACATGGATCCGTGATCCCGAGCTGACCCACGAGATGCGGGACGAGGGTCTCCTCAAGGTGTTCTTCGCCGGGATGCTCGAGCGCGAGGACGCGATCGCCGTGCTCGAGGCCACGCGCGAGCGATACACGGAGAAGCGCGCCCGGCTCAAGGAGATCGAGCCGCTGGCCGCATCGGCAGACCGGTTCGGCCCGTTGGCCGTCCTCCGCTACGGGCTCGGGTTCAGCGAGTTCGGGATCGCGTGGTGCGACGAGAACCTCAAGGAACTGAAGGAAGGGAACTGATGCTGGACCGACTCGCGAATCTCACCGGGACCTACCCCAAGCGCGTCATCGCGGTGGCGGTGATCCTCTTCGCCCTCGCGGGGTTCTTCGGATCCGGCGTGGCGGATCGGCTCGACCCATACTCCGCCGACGATCCGGACACCGAGAGCGTGATCGCT
The DNA here is from genome assembly GCA_963734015.1 of uncultured bacterium. Lineage (GTDB taxonomy): Bacteria > Actinomycetota > Thermoleophilia > Solirubrobacterales > 70-9 > JALZKA01. Next base: position 108,622 of record CAVTFG010000017.1, read on the forward strand.
CAGGAGCGGCTCGAGGACGCCGGCTACCGCGAGACCTCGGCGGTCGTCCTGATCGAGGGCGCCAACCCCGAGAGTGCGACCGGCGCGCAACGCGTCGAGGAGGTCGCCACCGCGACCGCTGACGTCGAGGGCGTCCGCGACGTCACCGGGTTCCTGGACACCGACGACCCGGCATTCGTCTCGCGGGCGGGCGACACGAGCTACCTCGCGGTCACCTTCGAGGCGACCGACGACGACGAGGTCCAGGAAACCGGCGAGGTGCTCGTCGCGGCGCTCGCGGACACCGATGGTGTCAGCGTCGGCGGCAACGCGGTTGCGCAGCAGCAGGTGAACGAGAAGGTAGAGTCCGACCTGCAGCGCGCCGAGCTGCTCGCGTTCCCGATCCTCTTCCTGCTCTCGCTGCTCTTCTTCCGCAGCCTCGTCGCGGCGGCGCTGCCTCTCCTGATCGGCGCGCTGGCGATCGTCAGCACGCTGCTGCTCCTGACGGTGGCGAGCGAGCTCACCTCGATCTCGATCTTTGCGCTCAACCTGGTCACGGGCCTCGGGCTGGGCCTGGCGATCGACTACAGCCTGTTCGTCGTCTCGCGCTATCGCGAGGAGATGGCGCGGTCGGGCCCGGGAATGACGGCACTGCGCCGCACCATGGCAACGGCCGGACGCACCGTCCTCTACTCGTCACTGACGGTCGCGGCCGCGCTCGCCGCACTGACCGTTTTCCCCCAGAACTTCCTGTACTCGATGGGGATCGGTGGCACGCTGGTCGCTCTCGCCGCCGCTCTGATCTCGCTGACGGTGCTCCCGGCGGTCCTCGCCCTGCTCGGCGAGCGCGTGAACTCGCTCTCGCCGAAGTTCCTGCAGCGCCGCGCCGATTTCGATTCGCGCGCGGCGACGGAGGGCTTCTGGTATCGCCTCTCGCGCACCGTGATGCGGATTCCAGGGCGGATCGCGCTCGGCAGCGCCGCGTTCCTGGTCGCGCTCGGCATCCCGTTCTTCTCGATCGAGTTCACCTCGGTCGACGCGCAGGTGCTGTCGGAGGATGCAAGCGCCAGGCAGGTCGATTCGACCCTGCGCGCGGAGTTCCCCCCGTACCGCGATACACCCGTGCAGCTCGCGGTCACGGGTGACCGCGCGAGCGCCGAGGCGGTCGCCGAGCAGGCGGCCGAGCTGCCCGGAGCGGCGGCGGTCTCACGTCCGCAGCAGGTGTCCGGCGACCTGTGGTCGGTCGACGTCGTCTCCTCAACGGCGCCGCTCGAGGCGTCGAGCCAGGATCTCGTGGACTCCGCGCGCGAGCTGCCCGGCGAGACCCTGGTGACCGGATTCACGGCTGGCTTCGTGGACCTTCAGGACAGCCTCGTCGAGCACCTGCCCCTGGTCCTCGCGTTGGTCGCCGTCGCGACGTTCACCGTCCTCTTCCTCATGACCGGGTCGGTGATCCTTCCGTTGAAACAGCTGGTCATGAACCTGCTCGGGCTGAGCGCCGTGTTCGGGATCCTCGTGCTGATCTTCCAGGACGGGCGCTTCGAGGGCCTGCTCGGCTACACGAGTCAGGGCGGCCTCGAGTCGACGCAGCCGCTGCTGCTCTTCGCGGTCGCCTTCGGGCTCTCGACCGACTACGGCGTCTTCCTGCTCTCCCGGATCAAGGAGGCTCGGGACGCCGGCGCCTCGGACTCCGAGGCTGTGGCGATCGGGCTCGAGCGCACCGGCCGTATCGTCACCGCCGCGGCGCTCCTGTTCTGCATCGCGATCGGCGCGTTCGTGACATCGGAGATCGTCTTCATCAAGCAACTCGGCCTCGGCACCGCCCTGGCCGTCCTGATCGACGCCACGATCATCCGGGCGCTCCTGGTGCCCTCGCTGATGGAGATGCTGGGCAAGTGGAACTGGTGGGCGCCCGCGCCGCTGCGACGCGTGCACGCCCGGCTGGGTCTCAGCGAAGGCTGAGTCTCAGCCGTCGACCGAGCGCCGGCCCACGAACGCGCGGCCCAGCGTCACCTCGTCCGCATGCTCGAGGTCGGCGCCAACCGGTAGGCCGCTCGCCAGGCGTGTGATTCGCGCCTTGTCGCGCAGGAGGTCCGCGATGTGGATCGCGGTCGCCTCGCCGGTGGTGGTCGGGTTCGTGGCGAGCACCACCTCGCTCACGTCCCCGCCCTCGACCCGGGCCACGAGCTCGGCGATCTTCAGATCCTCGGGGTCGATCCCGTCGATCGGCGAAAGCGCGCCGCCGAGCACGTGGTAGAGCCCGCGGAACTCGTGCGTGCGCTCGATCGGGATCACGTCCTGGGGCTCCTCGACGACGCAGATCACCGACTGGTCGCGCCGGTCGTCCTCGCAGATCCGGCAGCGCGGGCCCTCGGCGAGGTTGAAGCAGATCTCGCAGAGGCCCACCTTCTCCTTGACCTCGCGGATCGCATCCGCGAGGGCGAGCGCGTCCTCGTCAGAAGAGCGCAGGACGTAGAAGGCGAGCCGCTGGGCGGTCCGCTGGCCGATGCCCGGGAGCTTCGCCAGCTCCGCGATCAGCCGCTGGATCGGCTGCGCGTACAAGCGGTCGCTACATCCCCGGCAACCCGAGCCCGCCGAGGCCGGCGCCGCCCGCGCCGCCCGTGACGCCGCCGAGCTTCGACGAGGCCAGCTCCTGGGCCGCCCGGATGCCCTCGTTCACCGCCGCCAGCACCATGTCCTGGAGCAACTCCGCATCCTCCGGGTCGATCGCCTCGGGGTCGATCCGGAGATCGAGCAGGCGCAGGTCACCGCTCATCTTCACCTTGACCATGCCCCCGCCGGCGCTGGCGTCGACGGTCTCGTCCTTCAGCTTCTCCTGGGCCTCGACCATGTCCGCCTGCATCTGCTGGACCTGCTTCATCATCGCGTTCAGATCGAGCCCGCCGGGCCCGCCTCGGGGTCTGCTCATGCCGCCGCCTCTCCAGTGTCGATTCCCGAGCCCGCGTCGAGCCCGGCATCCATCCCCGATGTCCCGGCGTCGCCGGCATCCGCCGCCGCGCTCACCTCGAACTCCTCGCCGTCGAAGGCGTCCTTGAATTGCTCGAAGAGCTCGTCGGGGCTTAGCTCCCCCTCGCCGGCCGCAGCGGCCGCGTCGTCCTCCTCGCCCTCGAGCAGGACATAGACGGGCAGTAGCCGCTCGCCCACAATCGTCTTCACGGCGTCGGCGAGCTTGGTGCGCGCGTCTCCCGCCTCGGCCTTACGCTTGTTGAACCCGGCGCTGACCGGGAACCCGACCTGGAGCACGGCCTCCTCGACGTCCACGGCGACCGGCCGCGCGACCGACAGCGCGTGCGAGAGCAGCTCCGAGCCCTGATCGCGGACCTGGTCCATCACCGCGGGCCAGAGACCGACGAGCTTCTCGAGGTCGAGGGCCTCTGCCTGTGGCCCCTCGGTCGGCTCGCTCTCGGCCTCGCCAACGTCCTCCGCCCCCTGCTCTCCGCTGTCCGCTGTCTCGGGCGGGCTCGTGGCGGGGGGCTCCTCCGCAGCCACCGCCGGAGCGGGCGCGGGCGCCTGTCCACCTCCAGCGGCCTGCTCGAGCCGCTCGAGCCGCTGGGCGAACGCCTCGCGCGTCGGGTCGATCTGGGGCCGCGCGGCGCGGAGCAGCGCGAGCTCCATCGTCATCCGCGGCTCGTCGCCCTCGCGGATCGCGCTGAGCGCCGCCGCGACGGCGTCGATCGCCCGAGTCAACCCCAGATCGGTGAACGACTCGGCCTGCACCTGCATCCGCTCGGGATCTGCGGCCGCGAGCTCGTCCTCGCCGAACGCGTCGCCGGCGGCCCGGCGCACCAGCAGCTGGCGCAGGTGGGCCAGGAGGTCGCGGCCGAACTGCGCAACGTCGCGGCCGGAGCGCGCGAGACGCTCGCTGACCTCGAGGGTGGCGCGGCCGTCGCCGGCGGCGATCGCGTCCGCGGCCGCCAGGATCAGGGTCGAGTCGGCGACGCCGAGGACCGCGAGGACATCGTCCGTCTCGATCCGTTTGCCGCCGTAGGCGACGAGCTGGTCGAGCGTCCCCAGCGCGTCGCGGAAGCTGCCCGATGCGGCGCGTGCGACCGCCGCGACTGCGCCGTCCGCGATCTCGATCGACTCGGCGGCGGCGACCCGGCGCAGGACCTCGGCGATCTGCTCCGGCGCGGGCCGCTGGAAGTCGAAGCGCTGGCAGCGATCGACGATCGTCGGCATGACCTTGTGCGGCTCGGTCGTCGCCAGCACGAAGACAGTGGACGGCGGCGGCTCCTCGAGCGTCTTCAGGAACGCGTTCCAGGCCTCGCGCGTCAGCATGTGCGCCTCGTCGAGGATGTAGACCTTGGTCTTGCCCGTCGCCGGCGCGAAGCCGACGCGGTCGCGCAGCTGGCGGATGTCCTCGACGGAGCGGTTCGATGCCGCGTCCATCTCGATCACGTCCATGGACGTGCCCGCGGCGATCGTGGTGCACGACTCGCACGCTCCACACGGCTCCAGCGTCGGTCCGTTGACGCAGTTCAGCGAGCGGGCGAGGATCTTTGCCAGCGAGGTCTTGCCGGTGCCCCTGGAGCCGACGAAGAGGTACGCGTGATGCACCCGGTCGCGCTCGATCGCGTTCGACAGGGTGCGCACGACGTGTTCCTGGCCGACCACCTGGGCGAAGCTCTGCGGGCGGTGGCGGCGGTAGAGGGACTGCTGGGCTGACACTTCGGCCGAGTCTAACGGCGGCCCCCGCGGCTCAAGGACTTCCGGGAAGCGTCCGAAGTCAAGAACATGACCGTTGGAGCCAGGGGGGCGACCGCGGGACTCGTTGCCGCCGTGATCGCCCTGTTCGCGTGCGCCGTCGCCCTCGGCGGCGGGCTCTCGCCGAACCCGGCGAACGATCCGCGCCTGCTCAACAAGCCGATCGAGGACTTCCGCTACGACGAGGCGACGCGCTGCCGCGACGAGCCGACACGCGGCATGAAGGCGCTCGAGAAGTGGCTCGGCCGGAACGTCCGCGGGACCTCGTGGGGGATCATGCGCTGCGAGCGTCTCCGCGGCCGACTGCTGCGAAGCGGGGGCGGCTACAGCCTCCACGCCGAGGGCCGGGCCCTCGACTGGCACCTCGACGCCCGGAAGCGCAAGGACCGGCGCGCCGCGATGCGCCTGATCCGCGCGCTGATCACGCGCGACCACAACGGCGAGCGCGCCGCGCTGGCCCGCCGGATGGGCGTGCAGGGCCTGATCTTCGACTGCAAGAGCTGGTGGTCGGGCCAGTCCAAGCTCGGCAAGTACTCGTACTGCTACCGGCCGAACGGCGAGAAGCGGGACGGGCTCGACCCCACCGCGGCCCACGTCGACCACGTCCACATCGAGCTCAACTGGCCCGGGGCGCGGAAGCGGACGAGCTTCTGGCGCTCCCCCTTTGCCGACTAGGGTGCAGGGTCACGCCCATAACGAGGTGTCCACTTGAGAAGCAGGAGTTTCGGCCCGATGATCGACGTATGGGAGGGGCGATGACATCGGTGCGCGCCCGGACGCTGGTGGCGCTGGCGATTGGGGCGCTGGCGCTCGGCGCGGCTGGGCTCGCGACCGCGGAGATGCGCAGCGAGAAGCTGGGGCCGTTGCTCTGCGAGACCACGGGCGGCGGGCGCTTCGTGAAGATCCCGGGCTTCCGGGGCGAGAAGATCGACCGCCGGCTGCTGAAGGACGTCGCCTACTTGCGCGAGCGCTTCAAGATCTTCGTGACCGACGGCTACTCGCTCGACCCGGTGCACTCGCGAAACGGGGAGCACCCGATCGGCCTCGCCCTCGACATCGTCCCCGACCGTCGGAACGGCGGCACGTGGAGGCGAATCGACCGCCTCGCCGAGTGGGCGGAGCCCCGCCAGGATCGCCCGCGGGCGCCGTTCCGGTGGGTCGGCTACGACGGCGACGCGGGCCACGGCCGCGGCGATCACCTGCATCTCTCGTTCAGCCACTCACCCACCCGCTACAACGACCCCGCGCGGATGATCCAGAGCCTGAAGTGCCCCGGCGGCTCGGGCGGCAAGCCGCCGAAGAGCGACGGCGGCGGCAACCCCAGCCCCTCCGGCGGCGTCGGGCTCAGCCGCCACGACCTCGAGAAGAAGCACCCGGAGACGGGCGGCATCGGGATTCGCGGCGCGCGCTGAGGCCGCGCCGCAAGCGGACAGCGGACCGTGCGGGCCCACCGTCGAAAGTGGTCCCCGGGCGTTCCCGTCGTGGCTGGCTCCGGTCAGGCCGTACCGCGTCGCTTGCTCGCTACCGCTTAAGGCTGCTTCCTTCCGGACCTGACCTGATTCACGGGCGCGCATCGCGCGGGACCTGACCATCAACGCCGCCCGCGACGTACTGGCCCCGAAGGCCATGATCCTCGGGCGGGCATTTCAGCCCCGCTAGAGCGGATTGCGGGTGCAGGGCACCGCTACCTCCCCGCCTAGCACGGTCCGCGGGTCAATCGTAGCGCGCGGACGGCGGGTGACGCCCGTGGCGGTTCAGTACCGGTCGCGTGGGGGGACGTCGCGGTCCCGCGCCGGGGGGACCCCGGAAGGGCGTGCTCGATTCATCATGAACAGCCCGATCGCCAGGCCAACCGCCCCGACGATCATCAGGATCAAGCCGACGACCGAGAGGTCGACGGACTCGATGGAGTCGTTCACGGCGAACCTGAGGATCGCGCCGACCGCGATCAAGAAGAGCGAGGTACCAACGGTCATGGCGCTCCTATTCCCCTGGCCACGCGCCGGAAACTACCGCGTCGACGATGGCAGCGCGTCGCGGCCTTCGCGGCGGGGCTGGCGGCGGGCGTAGAGGCTTACGCGGCCGGCGGGATGTTCTGGTTCGACCGGAAGAGGTTGGCCGGGTCGTAGGTCGCCTTGACCTCGGTGAGCCGGTCCCAGGTGGCGCCGGGGTATGCCGCGCGGACCCGGTCCGGGCCCTCGTCGCCGAGGAAGTTGACGTAGGCGCCCGCATCGCCCTGGCGAAGCTCGGCCGCGAGCCCGTCGGCCCAGGCCGCGGCGGCGGGTCGGTCCGCGGGGTCCTCGTAGAACGACACGACGTTGACCATCGTCCGCGCGGCGCGGTGGGCGTACGCCGTCGCCTCGGCCGGCACGCGGTCGATCGCGCCGCCGAGCACGCGGAACTGCGCGACTCGCATCGGCCCGCCGGCGGAGGGGTCGAGGCGCTCGAGCGTCCGCTCCGCGAGATCGCGGTCGACCTCTCCGGTGAAGAGGTTGCGGAAGACGACCGTCGGGTGGTAGTCCTCGGGCTCCGGGCCATACATCTCCGGGTAGGTGATCGGTCTCACCATGTCGACGATCGGCTCCGCGAGCGAGCGGAACGGCTCCAGCACCCGCTCACCTTCCTCGGCGGGACCCGCGAAGCACAGTTGCGCCATCACGACCAGCTCGCCGTGGCGCTCCTCGGGCACGAACGGCATCGGCGGCGCGGGCATCACGTTGGCGATCGTCGACAGCCCGTCGGGGGCTGCATCGGACTCGGCCAGGAACGAGCTCAGGACATCGGGGGTCGCCGGGAGCAGGAGCATGCCCCCGACCACCGAGGGAACCTCGTGCAGTCGGAACTTGAACCGGGTCGCGACGCCGAAGTTGCCGCCGCCGCCCCGGATCGCCCAGAACAGGTCCGGGTGGCTCTCGGCGTCGACCTCGAGGATCCGGCCGTCGGCGGTCACGACCTCGGCGGCGAGCAGGCTGTCGATCGTCAGTCCCTGGAGCCGGCTGAGGAAGCCCGTTCCTCCACCCAGCGTGATGCCGCCGATCCCGACCGACGCGGCGTCGCCGAACCCGGTGGCCAGGCCGTGCTCGCCCACCGCGTTCGTGTACTCGCCGGCGGTCAGGCCGGTCTGCGCCCAGGCGGTGCGCCCCTCGGCGTCGATCTCCAGTCCTCGCATCTCCCGCAGGTCGAGCACGATCCCGTCGTCCAGCACGCCGTGCCCGGCGCCGCTGTGCCCGCCGCTGCGGACGGCCAATCCCAGGCCGGAGTCCCGTGCGAACGAGACGATCCGCGCGACATCCTCCGCGTCGGCGGGTCGCACGACCGCCGCTGGACGCCGGTCGATCCCACCCATGACGACGGTTCGTGCCTCGTCGTAGGCGGCGTCGTCGGGGCCGATCAGGCGCCCGTCGAACTCGGCGCGCAGCCGTGCGATGGTCGTGGGGTCCGCGAGTGATGTCATTCAGGGCACCTCGTGCTGATGGCGTTCTTCAGGTCGGCGATGAGCATCGCCAACCGCTGAACGACCTTCAAGGCGGATCACCCCCGGCTACACGTGCGGTTATCCGTACGTCGCGTCCTATCATCACGCGCCCAGGGCGCGTAGCTCAGTGGGAGAGCGCTCGCTTCACACGCGAGAGGTCGCTGGTTCGAAACCAGCCGCGCCCATCACTCGTAACGGCTTGTTCATCCGAGGAGCTCGTGCTGTTCCTCTTCGTCGGCGCCTTGTCCTCCGGCGAGTGCGCCATCACGGCCACCGACGGTACAACGTGCCAGGTCTCGGTCCCCCCAAGACAGAACGCCCGTCGAGCCCTCGACTAGGGCTCAACAAGTCCTCGCTTGATCGCGTACCGGGTCAGCTCAACGCGGTTCCGCATCCCGAGCTTCTCGAGGATGTTCGCCCGATGGCGGTCGACGGTCTTCTTGCTGATCACCAGGCTCTCGGCGATCTCCTCGCTCGAAAGCCCCTCGGCGATCTGCTTGATCACTTCCTGCTCCCGAGCGGTCAAAGGGTCAGTGGGAGTCACTTCACCGCGGCTCGCTCGGTTGAGGTAGTCGCGCACGAGGGCGGAAGCCGCAGGCGGATAGATGAACGGCTCCCCTCGCATGGTCGCCCGGCATGCCTCGATCAGGTCGCGATTGGCGGCCGACTTCAGCACGTAGCCTGAGGCGCCAGCCTTCAACGCCTCGAAGAAGTACTGCTCGTTGTCATGGACCGAGAGCATCAGGAGGCGCAGCTCCGGCCGACGCCGGTGAAGCTCGCGCGCCACCTGCAGACCGGTGAGACGGGGCATGGCAACGTCGAGGACCGCGAGGTCGATCTCGCCGGTGATCCCGATCTCGAGCGCCTCGGCGCCGTCGCCCGCCTCCGCGACCACCGCGAGGTCGGCGTGAGAGTCCAGCACCAGCTTCAGCCCTGAGCGGACGAGCTCGTGATCATCGGCGAGGAGAATCCGTGTCGTGAGCGGCACAGGCATCAGGAATCCTCGAATGGCAATCGCAGCGTCACTTCCATGCCCTGACCAGGGCGGGATTCAATGTCGAGCGTCCCACTCCCGAGCAAAGCCCTCTCTCGCATCCCCTCGATGCCGATCGTTTCCGTGCTCATGCTCGCCGCCTCCATGCCGACTCCGTCATCGACCACGCGCAGCACGACCTCACCTTCGCGGCTCTCGAGCGCAACGAGGCACCGGGTCGCTTGCGAGTGGCGAAGGACGTTCGTGAGCGCCTCCTGGGCAACTCGGTAGATCACGAGCTCAAGCTCAGTCGACATCGGCGGGAGCTCGGTCGCGAGCTGGCGCTCGATCCGGACGCCCCCCTGGCGGTCAGCGCGCGACGTCAGCGCGATCAGGGCGTTGATCAGACCCAGGTCGTCGAGCGCCTCGGGCCGAAGGTCTCGCGAGATCCGACGGATCTCGTCGAGGCTGGTGTGCAACTGACGCGCGATCGCGGCCATCCGCTCGCGCTGCGCTGGAGGACCGTCAGTGGCCGCCCGTTCGACCTCTAGAGCAATCGCGGTCAACGTCTGACCGGCCTCGTCGTGCAAGGCCCGGCCGATGCGAAGCCTTTCCCGCTCCTGAGCGGCGAGGGCAGCGCGAGCCCCGGCTCGTCGTTCCTCGGCTAGGCGATCGACCATCGCGTTGAAGGTCTTGACGAACCCGGTGAGAGCCGGTCCGTATGCCTCGTGTGCGGAGAGACGGCGAGTCGAATCGCGGAGGTCGATCCGTTGCATCTGATCTGAAAGCTCTTGAAGGGGCGCGAGCGCCCGCCGAAGCAGCAGCACGTTGACGACGAGCAGTGCAACGAGCCCGACGGCGAGAACGAGCGCCTCCGTGAGCCGGATCGGGGCGTGCACGGTGACCGGCGTGACGATGAAGAGGACGAAGAGCACCGCGAAGACCGCGACATTCGCCAAGACCGCGCGCCAGAACAGCGAGAGTCGCCTCGGCTCACGGATGTACTCGAGCACGCGCATCGCCCGGACAACGAAAGCACGCTCCGCGTATCCGCGGGTCGTGTCACCCGTACCGGCGCAACGTTCAAAGCAGCGCCAAGGTCGATCGCACTTCGTCGATCAGACTCAGGTCGTCCTTGGCGTGCAATGCGCTGTCGCCCTCGGTCAGCAGGAGCCGCGCTCGAGCGACTCCTTGAGCCCGCACGCGGGGGTCGTTTCGCAGCCTCCGGACGAGATGCTCGAGACGCGTAGTCGCCGCTCGTACTGCGCTCCAGTTGATCCCGATCACATCGAGCTGAGGACTGCGAGTAGCGGCGGCGATATGACGTTCGTAGGCGTCCGCAAGCGACCTGCGACTGCTGGCGGCCGTCAACTGAGCGGCGCGGAGATGCCGGCAATCGCTGGAGTCCGGATTGGTCCCGGCGGCCAGCTCGCGGTCGATCGAGTTCTTGCGCAATCGACACCGGAGCGCAACGAGCCATGAGCTTCGCCCTCGCTCCCGTGGCCGATCCTCGCCGGGGGCCCGTGGCGCGGGCAGGTGCGGGAAGCCGATGATCCAGGGGTTGTACGAAGACCTGTGCTTGGTGAGATCGGTCACGGCGCTCCAATCGGAGTGGTTCGGGGTACAACCAGGTTCCAGCATCGAGGCCTGCACGGCCATGGGTGTGGATGCCCATCACTGTGCACCACGGGATATGGGGCAAAACCCCCATTGGCGGCGCGCGGAACGTCACTCACGATGCGGCAATGACGCCACGCTCGCTATCGAAACGCCCACGTTGGCGGGCGCGGCTCCGGACCGCCTGGAAGGCCGACGAGCTCGACGACGCCTTGATCCGTGGAGAGGACCCGCTCGAGACCGAGGAGTTGGCGCTACGGGCCATACAGCTCGTCGAGCCGGGGAAGCGCGCTGCGCTTGCGGGCTCCCTCGAGCTGGTAGTGAAGGCGGTCGTGGCCCGCGGACCGTCTCCCGTCCCGGGTCCCACGATCCTGCGGCGCGTCCCCGTCGCTCGTAATCGGCGGGGCCTGCAGAAGCTGGCTCGGCGACTGCGAGACGACGGCATGCATTGCCTGCCGGGGCTTGCGATGGCGGACCGGCTCATCCGCTTCGGGGACAGCCCGCTGTACATGGCTCTCGATCCGTTGCAGCTCACCCACCGGATCGAGGAAATCGTCGCCGCGTTCGAGCCCGACTGGGACGGCCAGCCGGCGGACATGCCAAGTGGTGACGGTCGATGGCATATGTGATCGCGGAGCCCTGCATCGGGGTCAAGGACAACTCCTGCGTCGAGGTCTGTCCCGTCGACTGCATCCATCCGACGCCCGACGAGCCCGATTACGACGCGGTCGAGCAGCTCTACATCGATCCCGACGAGTGCATCGACTGCGATGCCTGCGTCGAGGCCTGCCCGGTCGACGCCTGCTTCGCCGAGGACCGGCTACCGATGGAATGGCTCCGCTTCCCGCAGATCAATGCCGACTACTACAAGAGGTGACCTGACCGCCGCGGCCCTCGCGAGCCTCGCGGCCGCCGCCGCCGCGCTCGCCGTCCGGCTCGCAGAGCCCTACGAGCACGGCGCGTGGCTCGTCGCGTACCTCGTCCTCGTAGGGTCGCTCGCCCAGTTTCTGCTTGGTCGCGGCCAGGTGGAGTTGCTCGCGACCGTCGGCGGTGGCGCGCCGTCGCGCCCCACTCGGCTTCGTCAGCTCGTGCTTTGGAATCTCGGAGTGGTGGCCGTGCCGGCCGGGGTGCTCGCGGATACGAAACTCCTGGTCGTCGCCGGAAGTGTCTCCCCTGATCGCAGCGGTGGCCTCGTTCCGGAGGACCGTGCGCGCCGTGAGCGCCTCGCCGACGGCTCCGCCGGCCTCGCTGAGGCGGCTTATGCCGCTCTGGTGGCGCTGATGGCTGTCAGCGCCGTCCCGCTCTCTCAGCTGATCGCGGATTCCGCTGATGACGCCGCGGGGCCGGAACCGACGGCCGCGCTGAGTGCATGGGCGTCGGAGGGTGGGGCGGGCTGAGCAGTCCCCAAGACGGAGCGGCGGCCCCACCGCTCCTAGTCGAGCGCGACGGGGACGTGAACCGGATGCGATTCGCCATCCGTCGCGGCCTCGTCGAGCGGTAGATCGAGAGCGCGTTTTGATGACCGAAAGATGGGTGTCAGGCCCCATCGTCGGAACGTCGGCAATGGGCAACCATTGATGCATGTCGAAAACCGCGACAACCGAGCTACGCCCGAACGTCGACCAGGAGCCGAAGCCGGCCGTCCGCACGCTGCTCACCCGAGACGGAGCCGACAGGCTCGCTGCGGAGCTGGCCCGGCTTCGGCATCAGCTTGATGTCGAGTTTGCGGCTCGTCTCAGCGAAACCAGGGCGTTCGGCGAGCTGCACAACAACGACGACTACCTCCAGTCCAAGGAGGAGGGGGCGGTCGTGGAGGCCCGGATCCGTCAGTTGGAGGCCGTCCTTGGTTCCGCCGAGATCGTTGACGATCCGAAGCACGCGGGAGACGCGGCAACGGTCGGATCGCGCGTCGAAGTCGAAGATCTTGCAACCGGCGTGGTGCGGAGACACGAACTGGCCGGCGGGTTCGAGTCGTACGGCCCAGGCCGGATATCGGCGAACGCACCGGTCGGCCAAGCGCTGATCGGTCGGCGACCCGGAGATGAGGTCACGGTCGAGCTACCAACCGGCCGATCGCTGATCCTGAGAGTCCTAACCGTGGACGGCTTCGGCCTCGCAGCAGGTCGTTAGGAGTCGCATGCCCTCCGGCATTCCATCGGCTCCGTATCCCCATCGAACCCCGGCATCTGAAACGCGCCGCACCCCGTTCCGGGCTCGCCCGCAAACGTTCCGGGTCGACCGACTCCTCGTCCGGGATGTAAGCCCCACCGAATCCGCGCTGCTCAAGGAGCGCGCCCGGCGGCTGGTTGACCCCCGGGCGCAGCATAGGCTCGCGAGCTCGATCGACCACCTGCTCGCCAGGGCGCGCCATAGCCCGCGAGGACTCGTGGAAGCCCCTCACGTCGCCATCAGCGCGCGGCACGTCATGCGCAACCGCCCTCTCTTTGAACGCATCGCCGAGCTTCTTCGACGGCCCACGCCCCCGCTGGACGAGGGGATCGCGATGACGTCACTCCTGCTCCACGATGGCCGGAGTGCGCTTTACGCGACCGACGACCCCAGGGACCTCCGCGCCGCGCTCCGCGGGACCATCGGCGCACTCGAGCGCTAGCCGGGTCATGGCTCAGGCCTCAGGGGTAACGGAAGAGGGATCGGACAGAGCCAAAACTCCCGCCTCGCAGCCGTTGAGCAGTCCACGTCTGACATGTGACCTGACACGATGGAGCGGCGATGGTCGACGCCAACGGTGCCGGGACGAGCGTAAGGGAGCGCGTTTTGCGGACGGTTCGGAGCGCGAGCCGGCGGGTGCGCGAGGGCATCTGGCTCTTGCCCCAGGGCGCGGTAGCCGCCACAGCAGCCTGGGTGATCCCGAAGTACGCGCTCACCACCACATCGGAGCGAACATCTGGGAGAGCGCCGGGGCCTCCCCGCCACCCCCGAGATGGGCGGCTGCTGCGCCATGCGACCTTCCTTCTGCCGGACGACCATGCTCGCGACGGGATCCTCGCGGCGTTCGAGCGGCACGAACGTGAAGTAGTCGAGACTGAGCACGGCCCTAGGACCCACCTTTCGCGCAACGCCCTCGTCTCCGAGCTTGGCTGACTCGCCAATGGACCCAGCCACGCTCAACTGCACGCTCACTCCCGAAACCACCGAGGGTCCCTACTGGGTCGACGAGCGGCTGAGACGCTCCGATGTCACTGAAGGCGAGCCGGGTGTTCCACTTACGCTGATTCTCGGCGTCTACGAGGCCGATGCCGCCTGCAGTCCCTATCCGGGCGCTGTCATTGACATTTGGCAGGCCAATGCTCTCGGCCTCTACTCCGACCAACCGCAGCAACCTCGCGCCGATACGGGTGGGCAGACCTTCCTCCGCGGCTGTCAAATCTCCGGTGACGACGGATCCGTCGAGTTCCGGACCATCTATCCCGGCTGGTACGAGGGTCGCACCCTGCACGTTCACGTCCGAGTCAGGACTTTCGTCGCTAACGAGATTACGTTCACCTTCACAACTCAGATCTTCTTCGCGGAAGAGACCAACGCTGCCGTGCTGAACACCTATCCCTACACCCAGCGCAACGACCGAGACACGACCAATGCCACCGACACCATCTTCGCCCCGGAGCTGATCGCCGCAACCGAGAGCGACCCTCAACACGGCTTCGCGGCGGCATTCGGGATCCGCCTGAGCGGCCTACCGCCCCGCGGGGCGACCTGGCGGGAGGCCTGAGCAAGCTCAAGGCCATCTGCTGGCCCGACTTGGCGGCGCCGAGGGGGTATCCCGGCGTGTGATCTAGCGCACCGAACGACCTGCCCAACTCACGCGCTGCGTGCGGCCGGACGGCGGCAGGCGCGGTTCATTGGGCTCCAGCGCGGTTTGGTGCCCATATCCGCGCATGTCCCACCCGACCCACCTGCTCCAACGATGATGTAGTCGAACCGATCCATCCCGGCTCCGTTATGCGGCTTCGCGCTGCAGGGGCCGCCGAAACGGGGGTTTGAGCTGCCACGATGCGAGGCCATGGTGAGTGCTGCAGGACCACCCCGCGAGCTGCGAAAGCGAACAGTGGCCGCGATTGTTCTAGCCGGCGCGCGAGTCGCGACGGCGGCCTGGCTGCTGCTTCAGGGCGCTATCGCCGCCACGGCGGCCTAGGTGATCGCCAAGTACGGCCTCGATCACCCTGAGCCCTTCTTTGCGCCGGTCGCGGCAGTCGTTAGTGGACGTCGAACACCGTGGTCGCCAACCCGAAGCGCTCGCGAACCTGCTCCAGCAAGCCTCGCTCCTGCCAGTCAGCTTCCTCATCGGGCCGCAAGAGGCGTCTCCCGCGAGCAAGACAGCCGGGTGTTGATGACGCGCGCCTGGCTGAGGTGCCGCCTGCGAGGCAGGGCGGAGTCCGGAAAATGACTCGAGGCAGGGCGCCCCTCGAAACCAATCCCGTGGACGTAACCCAGTCCGGGCTCCCGGACGGACTGTGGCGCGTCGACCCGCAGCACAGTGAGATCGGCTTCGCCGTCAAGGACATGTGGGGACTGCGGACGGTTCGCGGCGTCTTCGGTGCATACGACGGGACCCTGGCAGTCGGAGCTAACGGCGCCGCCGGCGAGCTGACGATCGAGGCAGCCAGCCTCGACACCGGGAACCGGCGGCGCGACCGGCATCTGCGATCGCCCGCCTTCTCGACGTGGAGCGACACCCGCGGATCGTGTTCGCCACCACGGCGGCTACCGATCGGGATGGCCGGCTGGCGGTCGCGGGGGAGTTGGCGATCGGCTCGTCCCGCGTGCGGCTGGAGATCCCGGTGACCGTCGAGCGAATGCCCGGCTGCGCGCTCCGCCTTGAGGGCGAGGCGAACGTCTCCCGCGCGACGGCGGGCGTGGCCTGGAACGTGGTGGGAATGATCCGCGGCGACGCGATGCTGCACGCCGCGCTGACACTCAAGCCCGCATCCCGAAAGTAAGGAGGAGCCGATGAGCGACCTTGAGGCCATCGCCGATCGCGTCGAGATCGAGGCACTGCGCGGCGAGTTCACCGACGCGGTGATGCTGCGCGACTACGACCGCTTGGCGTCGCTTTTTACCCCCGGGGGCGTCGTGCGGATGCCCCACATCAACGCCGAGGCCACCAGCCGCGAGGAGATCCGCGCGGGAGTCGAGCGAATGCAGGAGCTCTGGGACTACTTCGTGCAGAACGCCCATCCGGGGACGATCCAGCTCGATGGCGACACCGCGCAAGGCCGCGCGTACATCTCAGAGCTCATGCACGGGGACGGCGGCTCGCATCTGAACTACGCCGTGTACCACGACCGCTACGAGCGAACCCCGGACGGCTGGAAGTTCGCCGAGCGCGTCTATGAGGTCAAGTATTTCGACACGACGCCGCTGGCGGGCTCGGGGCCTGCGGCCTGAGAGTTCCGCCCGTACCCGACCATGACCACCCCGAGCGGGATGGCCTAGTCAGCCCACCAGTCGCGCTGGCCCTCGACGTCTTCGCGCGGAACCTCGCCGAGATTGGGCGCGCCGATGACGAGGATCTCGAGGCCCTCCGGCCCCGCCTCGTAGCCTCGCCACGTACCGGGTGGGACGCGCACCGCATCCCACTCCTGGAGCTCGACGATCTCGTCGTCGAGCTTCATTCGCCCGCTCCCGCGCAGGACCACGTACACCTCCTCCTGCTTCTTGTGCGTGTGGCCGTACGGAAAGCGATAGCCGGGCGGGACGCGCTGGTAGCCCAGGCCGGATTGCTCGAGCTCGAGCGCCTCGGTCGCCAAGCGGAACTCCAGGTCCGGCGCGCCGTCGAAGTTGGACCCGACGTCCTCCAGGTCCTCCTTGAGGTTCCTGAGCGTGAACGGCACGACCGCAATCCTAGGGTGACGGAGCCCCGCTCGACCGATGAGATCCGCGCCTCGGTGCGGTCACAACGAGAAAGACCACCACGAGCGAAGGACGAACCGATGAAACTGACGACCATCACGCATGTCACCGTCGATGGAGTGATGCAGGGACTCGGCGCGGCGGATGAGGACCGCAGGGGCGGATTCGAGCGCGGCGGATGGGCCATACCGCTTTTCGACGACGAGGCCGCGACGTTCCTCGACGAGGCCTTTCAGCGCGCCGACGCGTTCTTGTTCGGCCGCCGGACCTACGAGATCTTTGCCGGCTCCTGGGGAACCGGCTCCTGGGGGGCAAATCAGGGCAACAACCCGATCTCAGTGGCGTTGAACACGCGGCCCAAGTACGTGGCGTCGAGCACGCTCACCGAGCCCGAGTGGGACGACACGACGGTGCTGTCCGGTGACGTCGCGGCGGCAATCGACGAGCTGAAGGCCAAGCCGGGAGGCGAGCTGCAGGTGCACGGCAGCGGCAACCTGGTCCGCTGGCTCATCGACAACGACCTGGTCGACGAAATCACGCTGCTCACCTACCCGTTGGTCGTCGGGCAGGGCACGCGACTGTTCCCCGACACCGGCCGGACACAGCACTTGAACTGGTCGAATCGCGGGCCGCCGCCGGTGGTGTCGTCATCCAGGTCTACCGGCCCGCCGGGCGCCCGGAGTACGCACCGGCCACGGCCGACTGAGGCTGCGACGATGGCTCACACGGAATCGCTCTGGCCGCGGCTGGCGGAGCTGCCGCTCGTCGTCGAGTCGTGCGACTACGACCGGCTGCACGCCCTCCTCGCCGACGAGTTCCAGCGCGTGACAACGCACGTGCGGCTGGTCGGCGCCGGCGTCGACGGGCTCGGCGAGGACGTCTCGATCCACGTCGAGGACGGCACCTCGCTGCACGAGACGCGGCCCGCGCTGCCGCTCGCGGGCGAGTGGACGCTTGCCGGCTTCTGCGACCACCTCGCGACGCTCGATCCGTGGCCCGAGCCGCCTGAGTGGGAGGCGGCCCGGCGCTATCGCAACTGGGCGTTCGAGTCGGCGGCGCTGGACCTTGCGTTGCGCCAGGCCGGCCGTGCCCTGCACGACGTGCTCGGCCTCGAGCCGCGGCCGGTGCGCTTCGTCAATTCGCTGGGCCTCGGCGAGCAGCCCTCGATCGAGCCCGTGCGCCGGCGGCTCGCCCGCTCGCCGGGCGTGCGGTTCAAGCTCGACGCCGAGGAGACCTGGTCGCCCGCGCTCGTCGACGAGGTCGCGGCGACCGGCGCGGTCGACACGATCGACTTCAAGGGCCAGTACGGCTTGGAGGTGAAGGATCCGGAGGCGCTGGACGCGCTGTACGACCGCGTGCTCGCGGCGTTCCCGGACGCGTACCTGGAGGATCCGCACGACCTGCCCGAGATCGCGCGGCGGCTCGGCGATCAGGTCGAGCGCGTCTCCTACGACGCGCCGATCCACGGCGCCGAGGACATCGGCGCGACGCCGCTTCCGGCGCGCGTGGTGAACGTCAAGCCGTCGCGCATCGGCAGCGTGCGGGCGCTGTTCGAGGTCTACGCGCGCTGCGCGCGGGAGCGGCGACCGATGTACGGCGGCGGGATGGGGGAGCTGGGCGTCGGCCGCGGGCAGATCGAGCTGCTGGCCGCGCTGTTCCACGCCGACGCGCCCAACGACGTGGCGCCGAGCGCGTACAACGAAGACGACCCGCCGGGCGGCTTGCCGGCCAGCCCGCTGGCGCCGCGCCCCGAGGCCACCGGCTTTCGCTGGGCGGCGTAGACGCGCACACCGCGCGCCGCGCACATCGTCGCGCAACATACGGAGAGCGATCCGCGACTCGGTTTAGGTTCGCGCGATCGGGGCTAAGGAGAGGCAGGGTCCAGCGCCGTCGCCCGGAGCCCGAGGAGCCGGATCAACCGGCTCGCCGAGCGCGGCGAAGGAGGCATCGAGATGGAACTCGTCAGCAGGCTAGGCCGCACAGGCACAGCGGCGGCGTACGTGGCCGTACTCGCGCTCATGGTCGCGCCGACGTGCGCGAACGCTCAATACGCCGCGCCGCCCCCCGACCCCGGGTTCGAGTACATCTTCGACGGCACTCCGACCGGCTCGGATGCGTCGTTCGACAAGTGGGTGTTCGCCAGCAGCACCGCCGAGGCGTCGGCCACGCAGGGACAGGCGACCCTGGACCCGGTCGAGGGCGCGATGCTGGTGGGTGCCTCGCCGTTCGGGGCCTACTGGTATCCGGTGCGCCCTCTGGGCGACGTGGTGATCAGGCTCCAGTACACGGTGCAGGACATCCCGACGTCGACGCGCAACGGCGGCGTCATGATCCGCTCGCCGGAAGTTCGCTACACCGGCGCCACGACGAGCGACGTCCTGGCCCAGAAGCCGGACGGCTACAACTACGACGTCTGCCCGGGCGCGATCCCCCTCTGCGGCCTCTCGACCCCGGCACCGTCGACGACGTACTCGTGGGAGGGTGCCGACGGGCCCTTCCCGCCGGCCTCCGACGCCTCGGATCCGCCGTTCCTGTACTCGGGCGCATATTGCGCGCGAAACGGCACCCACAACGTCACCAACCTCGCCGGCACCGGAGCGCTCACGACCAACAGCAACGCCAACAACCACCAACACTGGACGCAGGTCTACTGCGGCCACGAGGTCCAGATCAACGAGACGCTCTCCGGAGGCGGTCCGCAGCCCTCGGGCGATCCGATCAAGACGGGGTCCATCTACGGATTCCGGAACCTGAACGCCAAGCAGGCAAAGACCAACGAGCGGCTGACGAAGGGCGTTTGGCACGACATGGAGATCCGCACGATCGGCCAGCAGTACACGGTCCTGATCGACGGCGAGCTGATCAACCAGTTCGACAACTCGGTGCCGAAGATCGCGTCGCGCAACGGCGACCCGCCGACGATGGCGCGCCAGCTCGCCGAGGGTTACCTCGGCCTCCAGACCCACGGCGGCAACGACCGCATCTCCTACCGGGAGATCCAGGTCAAGGACCTGAGCCAGAGCGAGATCCCGGTCAACGTCGAGCCGCCTGACGTCGGGGGCTCGGGCCGCGTCGGCAAGGCGCTGACCTGCGGCCGGGGCGAATGGGAGACCCGCCGGCCTGCCGATTACTGGGTCACCTGGTACCGCTCGAACGCCATCGGGCCGGAGCACCCGCGCTACCGAGCCCCGAGCCAGTTCGACCTCGGCGACGTGACGACGCCGGCCGAGGAGGAGTTCGGGACCCAGGACCTGAGGTGGACCGACTCGCTGATCGTCGGGAACGGCATGAAATACACGCCGACGCCGGACGACGTCGGCAAGGTGATCCACTGCTCGGTGTCCGCGAATGACGGCGGCGCCACGGTCTGGGCCACCGCGAGCGCTCCGGAGATCACCGCGAACTGAGCGGACCACACAGGAGGTTGCGAAACCTCCACCTCAGGTCGACCGCCAGCTATACCCAAAAGGGTGTACGTAGTACACACAGATCTTTCGGAATTCGTCACTAATCCCACGCCAGTTGGGGTAGGGAGACATCTGGTCCGAATTAGTTGTCCTCAGGGTTGATGGGTTTCCCTGGGGTTTGACGGAGGGGTTTGGGATGACAACACAGGAATTGCTCGGTCTGATCGACCATGGCGCCGATTGGGACGACGGTGATCGGGAGGCGCGAGCCAGAAGATCGGCGTGGCTCTGCTTCGAACGACGGCGCTCGCAGGTGGCCGCCGGACTGCGGCGACCGAAACTGCCGCGCAACCGATACGAGGATCTTCGGCTCGCGGCCGACCTGTGCAGGGTGGAGGGTCGCTGCCTGGTCAGGCCCGGCCAAGAGCCGGCTCCCGCAGAGCAATGCCTGATCACGGGCCTCAAGCTGCAGCTCTCCTCCGTGCAGGTGTCGCTCGAGCGGACGGAAAGGTGGCTCTCGCTCGAGGGACGCCGGCGGGCGACCGCCGCAGCCGACAAGCGGTTCAGCACGATCGCCGATGAGGTGCGCGCCGAGCTGGTTTCTCGGGGAGTGGTGGTCGTCCCGTCGCGTGCGAAGCCCGAACCGCGGACGGCGGCCGCGCATCTGTGCGAGGCGATGACTCGCAAGGGTGCGCGTTGCAAGAACCGTGCCAAGGCCGAGGGTTTGTGTGTGGTCCACGCGAGGGTGAGGGAGTCGGCTGTCCTCCCGGACGGACACCGCACAGCACACGCCCAGCAGCGAGACCGGAGTGGAGCCGGTCGCGGTGTCGGTTTACGTCAACCGGCTCCGCGTCCTCTCCAAGTCGCTTGCGCGCCAGCCCCTCCCGGTCCCGGATTTCGCGGCGATGCGCGCATGGCTGCCGTCGTGGCCCGACCCGGAGCGGATCGATCCGCGCCGCGCATGGGCGGTGGCTGGCGCCGCCACCCTCGCGGTCGCCGCCGCGCTCATCTGGAGCGGCCTCGGCGAGGACGGATACGACGGTCCCGGGGGGAGCGTCGAGGTGGCCTCCGCAGGCGGGCCGCCGGCCTTGCCGGTGGGCGACGCGGGCCCGAGCGCGGTCGACAACGCCACCGCAGCTCGTCGCCGACGACGACCGCTCGGTCACGGCCGGCGACCGCGACCGGAACTCCGCGAGCGGCACGTCCCGCGATGAGCCGGATCATTCCATCAGGGAGCCCGGGGAGACGCCCGACGACCCGACCGCCGGCCCATCCGGCTCGGGTTCGTCCGCGGCGCCCGCCCCCACCCCTGCCCCCGCCCCGGTTCCTGCGCCGCCACCCGCGCCCGCGCCGGAACCGGGTGGCGGGCCGGGGAGCGAAGGTCCCGGAGGTTCCGAGCCGCCCCCAAGCCCGGAGCCAACCCCGGCGCCGACCCTGTCGGACACGGTCAACGACGTCGTCTCCGGCGTTACGGATACGGCCAACGACGTGATCAAACAACTCCCGCTGGCCGGCGCCTCCTGACGGACCGCCGGCCGGCTCAGGTCGCGCGCGCGATCGCGCGGTCCATCGCCGCGACCGGGTTCTCGACCACCTTGCCGTGGCCCGGCGCCAGGCGGGCGAGATCGAGCGCGCGAAGCGCTCGGGCGCTGTCCAGCTCCGTCGGCCGATGCCAGGTGAATAATGCGATCGGGCAGAGCGGGTTCACCTTGGCCGAGGTCGCGACCCCGCCCAGCGTCGAGAAGACGTCGCCGCAGTAGACCGTGCGGTCGCGGGTGTCGAGCAGGGCGATGTGGCCAGGGGTGTGGCCCGGTGATGCGATCACCTCGAGCGAACCGATCCGGTCGCCGGCATCGACCGTTCGGTCGGGCTTGGTCTCGGCTCCCGGGTAGCCGCCGCGGAGCTTGTCCTCCGGCTCACCGGGATCGAGGCTCATGTCCTTGGCGAGGAACCGAGCGTCACGCTCGGAGATGATCACCTCCGCCTCGGGCACCAGTTCCGCGAGGGCGTCGAGCGAGCCGATGTGATCGGCGTGCGCATGGGTGAGGAGGATGCGCCTGATCGGCGCGCCGATCGCCTCGGCCCCGGCCGCGATCCGGCCGGCCGACCCGCCGATCATGGTGTCGATCACGGTCACGCCATCGTCCTCCGCGACGAGGTAGGCGTTGACGAGCCCGAACCGGCTGATCCTGTTCACGCTGGCCATCGGCGTCGAGGCTAGTCGAACGCCGGCACTCGACGCCCGCGATCCGAGCCCTCGGCTCCGCACTCAGGCCCTGCGCTCGTCCAGCTCCCGCTCGATCGGCATCGTCGCACTCAGCAGTGGGGACGGACTATCCGGATCGTCCTGGTCGCAGACGAACAGAAAGTCGATGACGCCAGTGTCGATCGTGGCGTGAACGCCCTCGACCTTCCAGCGCGGATCGATCGTTCGCAGCCGGCGGACGGTGCCGTCCTCGCCAATCGTTCCCACCACAGAACCGCAGATCTTCCCGTCGCCCTCGTCCTCTGCAGAGGCCGTGAAGCAGACCAGCTCCTCCGTCAGAGTCGTCGCATCCGAGAAGCACAGCGGCACGCCATCGAGCTCGCCGAGCTCGTACTCGCGGATACCCGCCAGCTCGTCCGGATCAACCACCAAGTCCTCGCGCAGAGTGCGCGACAGATCTCCGAGCTCGAACTCGGCGACCGTGTTGGGGGCCCTGCCTTCGTTAGCACGATGAAAGAGCCACAACCGATCGCCGACGACGGCCGCGCCCTCGATGTTGATAGCGCTTCCCAGCTCTTCGCGCATGACGTCATAAACGGGCCGGAGCTCGATCGTCCTGGGGTCGCCTGCTAGCGACCCATCGGCGGCAAAGGACCAAAAGAAACCGCGGTCGCGGTCGCGGTCCGATCCCGATCCGAGTCCGAGTAGCCCGCCGTTCGGCTCGTTTTCGACGGGCGGCAATGCCGTGAGGCCTTCGAGATCCGGCTTCTCCTTACTGCGGTCTCGGGCGTCGCCCGGCAGGGTGCCGGCGAAGACCGGCCGGGCGACGCCGGTCCCGCCTCCCGCCAGCTCGAACACGCCGACCTGAAGGAGGTCGTCCCCCACGACGTAAACGAAGTCGCCCCGCTTTGCGATCCCGGACGCCGAGGCGATATGAGCCGGCTGGCCCTGGCCGGGCGGTTCGCTCAGATCGAGGTCACGGATCCGGCGCAGATCGAGTGGCGGAAGCTCCTCGCGTTGGACATCCAAGCCGGTCAAGTGCCGAGCCCGGCGGGTCTTCCTGACCTACCCGTTCTTCCTGCGCGTCTTCTCTACCGCCGCCGCGATGTCCGAAGCCTGCTGGCCGTAGGCGCTCACCCGGTCAGCCGCCGACTTCACCGTGTCGAGGTCGATCCTCGTGACGGCCTTCGGGATGGAGGCGCCGCGAATGCGCTTGATGGGGCTCTTCGACCTTCCCGAAAGGCGGCCACTGACCGCCGCGCCGGCGGCCACGCCCAGCAACGCCGTTCCGCCTGCGATCAGTGGCGTCTTGGCCTTGCCCGCGGCCTCGGAGATCGTCTGGCCCGCACTCTTGGCGCGGTCGACCGCCGTGTCCTTGATCGCCTCGGCGTTGCCCTTGCTTCGGGCGTTGGAGGTCGACTTCGGCCGGGACCGACTGCTGCTCGCCTGGGTGCGCCTGCCGTTCGCGTTCCCCTTGCTTGACGTGGACCGCTTCGTCGTCGAGCCCTTGCCCGAGCCGGCGGACTTGGCTCGTGAGCCGTTGCGGCTCGTCGAGCGCTTGCTCTGAGTCTTGGTGCTTGCCATGCCTCTCTCCTACTTGCGTTGATCAGTGCTTGCGGCGCGTGGTCAGCCCTTCGAGCACGACCTCGATAGGGCGAGCGGGCGTGCCTGTCGGAAACGCCTTCGCGGACTACTCGAATCTCGTTCGCGAGCCCTGTTTCTGAGCCATCCGATCCTCCGTGATCGTCGGGGCCTTCGGTTCACGGCTTACCCCCTGCAATTGGGGCTAAGCGGCGTAGCGCGGTGCCGGCTCCGATCCTGCACTCCGGGCTCCGCGGCGCCGAAGCGTCCGTGCCTGCACCGAAGGCTCAGCTTCGAGGCGTCTCGTGCCGATAGGGAATCCGTGCACGACGCGACCGCCATGCCGGCCACCGATGGCGGCGCCCCCTTCGGCGAGCGGACCTGGCGCCGGGAACGGCTCGGTGCCCGGGCTCACGCCGCCGTCCCGGTCGACCGGCGCCCGCCGGCGCCTGGGCGACGTGGTCGTGGAGCTCGGCTTCGCGGATCGCAACACGGTGGAGGCCGTCGCGGCCAAGGCGACTGCCGAGGGCGCGACCATCGGCCCGGCGCTGATCGCCGGCGGCGTCGTCGACTCCAGGCAGCTCGCGCACGCCCTGGCGGAGCGCAACGGGCTTGATTACGTCGATCTGAACGTCTTCGTGGCCGACCAGGGCGCGGCCAGCCTGATCAGCGGGTCCGATGCGCGACGCTTCCGGGCGATCCCGATCGCGTTCCACGACGAGAGCACCCTGCTCGTCGCGTGCGCGGAGCCGGAGAACGTGATCGGGTTCGACGACATCCGGCTCGCGACGGGCCTCGCCGTCCGTCCGGCCGTCAGCTCGCCGGAGGACATCGATGCGCTGATCAACCAGCTCAGCCAACTCGACGAAGCCGTTCACGAGGTCGAGGACGAGGAGCCTGAGGAGGACGTCACCGAGGTGATCGAGCTCCGGGAGTCCGCGAACGAGGCCCCGGTCGTGAAGCTCGTGCACGCGATCATCGCCGACGCCGTCGAACGGGGCGCATCCGACATCCACTTCGAGCCGCGCGGCGGCAACCTGCGCGTGCGCTTCCGCGTCGATGGCGTCACCTTCGACTCGACCACCGTTCCGAAGAGCAGGGCGGCTCCGTTCGTCTCCCGGGTCAAGCTGATGGCCGAGCTCGATATCGCCGAGCGCCGCCTGCCCCAGGACGGGCGCATCGGGTTGACGGTGAACGACCGCTACATCGACCTGCGGGTCGCGACCCTGCCGGTCGTCCGCGGGGAGGCCGTCGTGATGCGAATCCTCGACAAGGGCACCGCGATGATGGACCTCGACGGCCTCGGGATGGCCGACCCCGAGAGCGCCCGCCTCCGGCACGCCATCGAGCGGATCCACGGAGCGGTCCTGGTGACCGGCCCGACCGGCGCCGGCAAGACGACAACCGTCTACGCGGCGCTGGACGAGGTCAACACCCCGGACCGAACCCTGGTCACGATCGAGGACCCGGTCGAGTACGAGCTCGACGGCGTCAAGCAGGTCCAGGTCAACACGAAGACGGGCCTCACGT
The DNA here is from genome assembly GCA_963734015.1 of uncultured bacterium. Classification (GTDB taxonomy): domain Bacteria; phylum Actinomycetota; class Thermoleophilia; order Solirubrobacterales; family 70-9; genus JALZKA01. The sequence goes on from CAVTFG010000017.1 coordinate 133,986, forward strand.
TCGCGACGGGTCTGCGCTCGATGGTCCGCGCGGACCCCGACGTTTTGATGGTCGGCGAGATCCGCGACCGCGAGACGGCGCAGATCGCGATCGAGTCGGCTCTGACCGGCCACCTGGTGCTCTCGACGATGCACACGAACGACGCTCCGATGGCGGCCGCGCGCCTGATCGACATGGGCGTCGAGCCGTTCCTGATCGCCTCGGGCCTCGAGTGCGTGGTCGCCCAGCGGCTGGCGCGCCGCCTCTGCGAGCACTGCCGCCGCCCGGTCGAGGTGACCACGACGGAGCTCGAGCGCAACGGGCTGCCGGCGGCGGGTGAAGGCTTCGCCGCCTACCAGGCCGGCGGGTGCGTGCGCTGCGGCGAGACCGGCTACCGAGGCCGCGTCGGCATCTACGAGGTGATGGCGCTGACCGAGGAAGTCCGGACGCTCATCCTGCGCAAGTCATCGAGCGACGAGGTGGCCGCGGCCGCCGTCGCGGGCGGGATGCGCCGGCTGCGCGAGGACGGGCTCGAGAAGGTGCGAGCCGGGGTGACCTCGATCGCCGAGGTCCTGCGCGTCGTCGGCGGTTAGCGCCGCCGCTCTTATCGCAGCTGCCTAGGATCGCCACATGCGCGTGGGGATGCCCACCGAGGGGCCGCTGTTCCCCGATGACGGCCCGTTCGGGGCTCGCCTGCTGCGCCGGGTTCGCGGCATCGCGCTCGAGCTCGTTGCGTTCGTGCTCGTCACGGTCCTGTTCCCGGTGCTGCTCCTGGGCGCCGCGGTCGTCGACCTGGCGCTTTGGGTGCGGCACCGGAAACCCTGGGTCGGGGTCCGCCTGGTGGCGTTCGCCTGGTGGTTCCTGTTCGGCGAGATTCGCGCGCTGGTCGCCCTGCTCGCGATCTGGGTCGGAACCGGTGGCCCGTTCGGTGGGGGCTCCCTGCGGCGCGCCCGCGGCATCTACGTCCTGCGTGTCCACTGGTCGGGAAGCCACCTGGCCGGCGTGCGCGTCCTGTTCGGGCTGCGCTTCGAGGTCGAGAGCCCGGAGCTGGCGGGACCCGGGCCCGCCGTGATCATGATGCGCCACGCGAGCATCGTCGACAACGTCCTCCCGGACGTCTTCGTCGCGCGCGAGCACGGAATCGGCCTGCGGTTCGTGGTCAAGCGCGAGCTGCAGATGATCCCGACGATCGACATCGGCGGGCGCTGGGCGCCGACCTTCTATGCGCGGCGCGGCTCGGGGGACACGGAGGTCGAGGTGGCCGGTCTCCGCAGCCTCGCCCACGGCCTGGGCCGCTGGGAGGCGATCGTGATCTACCCCGAGGGCACGCGCTTCACCACCGCCAAGCTCGAGCGGGCGAAGCGGGTGATCGCCGAGCGGCAGCCGGAGATCGCGCCGCTCGCCGATCGCCTGCAGCACGTGCTGCCGCCCCGACTGGGCGGTCCGATCGCCCTGCTCGACGAGGCCCGTGGCGTGGACGTCGTCTTCTGTGGCCACGCGGGGTTCGACGGGTACGCGCATGTTTCCGACATCTGGAGCGGGCGCCTGGTCGGCCGGACGATCCATATCCGCTTCTGGCGCCACGCGGCCGCCGAGATCCCGGCTGGCGACGAGGCGCGCATCGCCTGGCTCTACGAGCGCTGGCAGGCCGTGGACGACTGGGTCGGCGAGCAGCGGCGGATCGAGCACGAGGAGGGGGTGGTCGATTAGCTCCGCGAATGAGAGCTGGCGCTGCGGGTAGCCGTTCAGCATGCGACTGGAAACACCGCCCGGGGGGCCGACGCCGAGCCCTCCCACGCCAGACCCGAGCCCACCCGAGCCGGGACCCGATCCCGCTCCGCCGGTTCCCGAGCCGGGGCCTCCGGGTCCGCCCGAGCCCGACCCGGAGCCGCCCAGCGAGCCGCCGATGGAGCCCCCCGGCCCCACGCCGCCGACGCCGGATCCGGCCCCGATCTGAGCCGACCGAGACCCACCTCACAGATCCGAGTTGCCTCGCCCCGTAGCGTTCCCCGGACATGACGGGGACGAGTTCATGAGCGCCGTACCCGCCAGGGCGACGGAGCAGGTCACGATCGAAGGCCGCTTCAACGGCCCGGAGACCAGCGCGAACGGGGGGTACGCATGCGGGACCCTCGCGCGCTTCATCCCCGGCCCTGCCGAGGTGACGCTGCGGGTACCTCCGCCACTCGACCATCCGCTCGACGTCGTGTACATCGAGGACGGCGCCGAGCTGCGCGACGGCGACACGCTGGTCGCGAGCGCGCGGCCGATCGGCCCGCTCGGCTTCGAGCCACCGGTCCGGCCGACCGTGGACGAGGCGCTCGACGCCCAGACGCGACACCCTTGGATACACGTCCGCACCCCCCTCTCCGACTGCTTCGTCTGCGGCTACGGGCGCGAGGGCGGACTCGGCCTCTGCTTCGGCCCACTGGCCGAACGGCCCGACCTGAACGGCGCCGTGCTCCGGCCCAGGCCCGACACCCCGACTCGCGACGGGGCGCTGGCGCCCGAGATCCTCTGGGCAGCCCTTGACTGCCCGAGCTACACCCCCGACGTGTCCGCCGGGCCGATTGCGCTGCTCGGCCGGCTCTCGGCCGAGCTGCTCCGCCCGGTGGGCAGCGACGAAACGCTCGTCGCCGTCGGCTGGCCACTCGGCGCCGAGGGGCGCAAGCACCACACAGCCTCGGCGCTGCTCGACTCCGAGGGCGGGACCGTGGCCCGTGCTCGCGCGCTCTGGATCGAGGTGCGCGGGGGCTCCGGGTAGCTAGTCGGCTTCGACCGCGAGGCGGCGGGGCGCAGCACCCTTGCCGCTGCCGGCCAACCGCTGCTCCTGGCGCTCCGGGCTGATCCGGATCACGTTCCACGCGAGCCCCAGCTTCTCCATCAGCGTGATGATCGCGGCGGAGATGTCGATCTCCCACCAGCGCATGCCCTGCTGGGCGGCGCGGGGGAAGGCGTGGTGGTTGTGGTGCCACGACTCCCCCAGGGACGGGATCGCGAGCCAGAAGACGTTGGTGGAGTGATCGTCGACCTCGAAGCGCCGGCGGCCGAAGAAGTGGCAGACCGAGTTGATCGACCAGGTGATGTGGTGGACCAGGAAGATCCGCACGAGCCCACCCCAGACGAGCCCGGTCAGCGCTCCCGCCAGAGTCCCGGTGAGCAGGAAGCCGAGCGCCGCCGGGAGCAGCAGGCTGAGGCCGACGAGCGGAAGGAAGGCGTAGTTGATGCGCCGCATGACGGGGTCCTCCAAGAGCTCCGGCGCGAACCGCCGCTTGGTCGCCTGGCCCTGGGTATCGAGCAGCCAACCCATGTGCGCGTACCAGAGGCCCGACAGCGCACCTCGGAGGCCCTCACCGTGCCCGTGCGGCGAATGCGGGTCGCCGTCCGTGTCGGTGAAGGCGTGGTGCTTGCGGTGGTCGGCAACCCAGTCGATCACCGAGCCCTGGACCGCCATCGAGCCCAGGACAGCGAACGAGTGGCGGACCCACGGCTTCGCCTCGAACGCCCGGTGGGTGAAGAGCCGGTGGTAGCCGATGGTGATCCCAAACGCCGTGGGCAGGTACATCGCAGCGAGGATGACCAGGTCGGTCGTCGAGACGAAGTCGTTCCAGAGCAGCACGACGCCCGCCACGAATCCGACGAAGGGCAGGAAGACGGCGGCCAGGGTGATGTTGCGCTGGAGTCGGCTCATGCCTTCAGGTTCGCGCGCGCCGGCCTGCGCGACTACTGCCGAACCTCAAGAGTTGGCCGACGAATTTCATAGTATTGCTATGAATGAAATCCCATGATCGGCCGCATCTGCAGGCACTTTCCTCTGTCAGTAGCAGTTTGGTAACAGGTCTCCGGGCGACGCTGCCGGAGGTGGGCGACGAGATCATCGCCGCGATCCGCGAGTCGGTGCCCGAGTACGCCCGACCGCTCGAGGGCAGCTTCGGGCGCGGCGTGCGGGCCGGCGTCGGCGAGGCCCTGAACCGGTTCGTGGACGACATCGAACGGCCCGGCGCGGATCCGGAGCGCTGGCGTGCCGTCTACCGGAACCTCGGCCGTGGCGAGGTTCGCCAGGGCCGGACGCTCGACGCGCTGCTCGCCGCCTACCGTGTCGGGGCACGGGTGGCGTGGCGGCGCGTGGCCGAGGCCGCGAGCGCTGCCGGCGCGAACGCGGAGGAGCTGACGGCGCTCGCCGAGGCGATCTTCGCCTACATCGACGAGATCTCGGCGATCTCGGCCGAGGGTTACGCCGCGGAACAGGCCGAAGCCGCGGGCGAGGCGCAGCGGCGCCGCGAGGCGGTGGTCCGCATGCTGATCGAGGGTGGGGCAGGCGCCGAAGCGCTGAGCCAGACGGCCGACGCCGCCGACTGGCGCCTGCCGGAGTCGGCCGCTGCCGTGGTCACCCGGGACGTCCAGCCGGGGGCGCTCGCCACGCGGCTTGGGCCCGGTGTGATCGCCGCGACGCTCGGCGACGGAATCGTGTGTGCGGTCGTTCCGGATGCCGACGCTCCCGGCCGGCGACCCGAGCTCGAGGCCGTGCTCGGCGGGCGACCCGCTGCGATCGGGCCGACCGTCGAGCCACTCGTGTTCGCGGCCAGCGAATCACGCGCGCGCCTGGCGCTCGAGCTGCTCGAGGCCGGGACCATCTCCGGCAGCCCCGCCCTGGCGACCGAGCACCTGGCGACGCTGATCGTGCACGACGACCCGGGTCTGCTGGCCGAGCACTCGGCCCGCGAGCTGGCGCCGCTGGCCGAGGAAACCGAGCTCTCGCGCGAGCGCCTCCTCGCGACCCTGCGTGCCTGGATCGACCACCCGGGCCGCCCGACCGAGGTCGCGCGGGCGGTCCACGTGCACCCGCAGACCGCCCGCTATCGCCTGCGGCGGTTGCGCGAGCTGCTGGGGGAGATCGATGATCCCGAGCGGCGCTTCGCTCTCGCGCTCGCCCTTCGCGGGCGGAAGGGCGGGCGCGAGGCGCTATAACCCGAGCGATGGACAGTCGCACCGAACGAGTCGTGCTTGAGACCGACCGCCATCGGATCGTCGGGGATCTCACGCTTCCGAAGGAGGGACATCGCTCCCGCCTCTCGGACTTCCTCAATCGCGGCGACCTCGACTTCATCCCGCTCGTCGACGTCGAGCTCACACCGCTCGGCTCGAATGGCGCCGCGCCGGAGCGACGGAACTTCCTCGCCGTCGCCAGGGCGCACGTCGAGCTTGCATACCCGCTCGAGCGCGAGTAGCGGCCGCTAGGCGATCCGGTCGCCGGGCTCGACGTCCGAGTCGGGCCGCAGGAGGACGACGCCCTTGGCGTCGTCCAGCGCGCCGAGGACCAGCACCTCGGAGAGGAACGGCCCGATCCGCTTCGGCGGGAAGTTGACGACGGCAACGACGAGGCGGCCATCGAGCTCCTCACGCCCGTAGTGGGTGATCTGAGCGGAGGACCATTTCTCGCCGACCTCGGGGCCGAAGTCGATCCGCAGCTTCCAGGCGGGCACCCTGGCCTCGGGGAACTCCGCGACCTCGAGCACTCGACCGGCTCGCATGTCGACCGCCTCGAACTGCTCCCAGGTGATCGGATCGCTCACGGCGTGAGCACTATTTTCAGGGCTTCGCGACGGTCGTAGACGTCATAGGCCTCGGCCGCGTCGTCGAGCTTCATGTGATGGGTGACGAGCGGGCTGGGGTCGAGCCGCCCCTCGGCAAGCGCCTCGAGGACGGGATCGAGGTGCTTGATCACGTTGGCGTGTCCCGTCTTGACCGTCAGGGCCTTGATCCAGACGACGCCCATGTGGACCTCCATCCGCTCGGCGTAGACGCCGGTGGCGGAGACGGTCCCGCACTTGCGCGTGAGCCGGCACGCCAGCTCGAACGCGTCGGGGTGACCGACCGCGTCGATCGACGCGTCGACACCTCGGCCCTCGGTCGCGGCCTTCGCCGCCGCTCGGGGGTCCTCGTCGGTCAGGTGTACCGGGTCGGCGCCGAATTGCCGCGCCATCTCGAGGCGGTCCGCAACCGTGTCGATCGCGATCACCCGCGCCGCGCCGGCGGCGAAGGCGGCCTGGACGGCGCAGAGGCCGACGGGACCGAGGCCGAGGACCGCCGCCGTGTCGCCGGCCCCCACGCCGGTCTCGGCCACCGCGTGGTAGCCGGTCCCCATCACGTCGCCCGCGAAGAGCGCGACGTCGTCGGACATCCCCTCCGGGACCTTGCGGAGGGTGAGATCCGCGTTCGGGACCAACAGCGATTCGGCCTGTGAGCCCTGGAGCTCGCCGAGCAGCTTGCCGTGGCCGAAGACCCGGCCGTGGTCGCACTTGTGGAAGTCGCCGCGGGCGCAGAAGAAGCAGTCGTTGCACGCGGTGCAATACGTGCCCAGCACCCGGTCGCCCGGCGCCACCGACGCGACGTCGTCGCCGACCGCGGACACGGTCCCCACGTACTCGTGGCCGATCGTGAAGCCGGGCTCGATGGCGACGCGCCCGTGGTAGATGTGCAGGTCCGAGCCGCAGACGCCCGATGCCTCGACCCGCACGACGGCATCGCCCGCGTCCGCCAGCTCCGGCTCGGGCTTCTCGTCGACCCGGACCTCGCCCGGTGCCTGGAACGTGACGGCTCGCATCGCGGCAGGACTCTATGGACTGGAGTTCAGCGCGCATAGGCTCTGCGCACCGCCACCGACCGAGGGGAGCCCATGACCATCTCGAGAAACAGCCGGCTCAACAACGCCGGATCTCGGCTCCGTCCTGCGGACTCCGCCTCGAAGGCCGTCCTGATCACCGGGTGCTCGTCCGGAATCGGGGACGAGACCGCGCGGCATCTGGCGGCCAGGGGCTGGACCGTCTACGCGACGGCCCGCCGTCCCGAGACGCTCGCCGACCTCGAGGCCGCCGGGTGCAAGACGCTCGCCTGCGACGTCACCGACGAGGCGTCGATGCGCGGGTGCGTGGACGCGGTCGTCGCCGTCGAAGGCGCCGTGGGGGTCCTCGTGAACAACGCCGGCTACAGCCAGTCGGGCGCGGTCGAGTCGGTCGACATGGACTCGATCCGCAGGCAGTTCGAGACCAACGTCTTCGGCCTGATCCGGATGTCGCAGCTGGTCCTGCCCGGGATGCGCGACCAGGGCTGGGGCCGGATCGTGAACATCAGCTCGATGGGCGGCAGGCTGACCTTCCCTGGCGGCGGGATCTACCACGCGACGAAGCACGCGGTCGAGGCGATCTGCGATGCGATGCGCTTCGAGGTGGCGAGCTTCGGCGTGGACGTCGTGTGCGTCGAGCCCGGGCTCATCGTCACCGGCTTCGGCGACGCGGCCGCGAGGTCGCTGGAGGAAGGCGCATCCGGGGAGGGCCCGTACGGCGAGTTCAACGCGCGCGTCGGCGCGGCGACGGAGGCGGTCTACAAGGGGCCGATGCGCCGTCTGGGCGGCGGGCCGGAGACCGTCGCAAGGACGATCGAGAAGGCGATCACCACTCGCCGGCCGCGGTCGCGGTACAAGGTCACGCCGTCGGCGAAGCTGGCGATCGCGCAGCGCCGTCTGCTCAGTGACAGGCTCTGGGATCGGGCGATGGCGGCCCAGTTCCCGCGGCCCGAGGCTTAACCCAACGTCAACCCGTTCCAGACTGAAAAACCAACAGCGAGTGCTACAACTCCGCGTGCGGCGCTTTGCGCCGTCGCGCGATTTGTGATTTTCTGCGCGGGCAGTAGAAACCCCCGGGGCATCGGCCACCTACGGCCGGAGGAGGAGTTCAGTGAGAGAGAAGGCTTTTGGCCATCGGGCCAAGACGCGCCTGTTTGCGCTGATTGGCGCGATGGCGCTCGCCGGCGGGAGCGTCGGCCTCGCCGCATGCGGCGACGATGACGACAGCGCCGACAGCGGCGGAGGGGCCGCGGTCGAAGGCGGCGAGATCACGATGGCGCAGACCTCGCAGCCCGACTTCATGGATCCGGCGCTGTCCTACACGGTCAACGGCTGGGAGCCGATGTGGATCGTCTACACGCCGCTCCTGACGTATGCGCACGAGGAAGGCCCAGGGGGCGCCGAGCTGATCCCGGGCCTCGCCGAGGATCTGCCGGAGGTCTCGTCCGACGGCAAGACCTACACGCTCACGCTGCGCGACGGGCTCGAGTATTCGGACGGAACCCCGGTGGTGGCTTCGGACTTCGAGCACACGATCAAGCGCGTGATCAACCTGGAGTCGGGCGGCTCGCCGTTCTACCTGGGAATCGTCGGCGCCGAGGACTACCTCGCCGCCAACGACCCCGAGGCCGACATCGAGGGCATCGAGACCGACGACAAGACCGGCGAGATCACGATCGAGCTGGTCGAGCCGGACGCGACGTTCTCGAACGTCCTGGCGATGAACTTCGCCGGCCTCGTTCCCGGCGACACGCCGTTCAAGAACCTCACCGAGGATCCGCCTCCGGGCGTCGGTCCGTACGAGATCACCGAGTCGGTGCCGAACCGTCAGTTCGTGATGGAGAAGGTCGACGGTTTCGCCGACCTCGGCATCGAGGGCATCCCGGCGGGTCACGTCGACAAGATGACCACGTCGATCATCAAGAACCAGACCCAGCAGGCCCAGGACGTTCTGAACAACGAACTGGACTACATGCAGGATCCGCCGCCGGCCGACTTCAAGCCGACGGTGCTGGAGCAGGTCGGTCCCGACGGGGCCGAGGAGCAGCGGTACGAGGAGTTCATCACGACCTCCACGTACTACTTCTTCATGCGGAACGACCTGCCCCCGTTCGACGACCCGAAGGTCCGCGAGGCGGTCAACATCGGGCTCGACAAGCCGGCGCTGGCCCGCCTCTTCGGCGGCGAGCTCGAGCCCGGCTGTTCGTTCCTGCCGCCGGGCATGCCCGGCTACGACGAGGCGCTCGACACGACCGAGTGCCCGTGGGGCGATCCGAACTCCTCGGGTGACCAGGAGGCGGCGGCCCAGATGATCGAGGACGCCGGCGCCACCGGCGAGGAGGTTACGGTCTACGGGAACAACGACGACCCGACCGACAAGGTCACGGAGGCGTACGCCGAGCAGTTGAACGAGATCGGCCTCGACGCCACGCCGGAGATCCTGGACGGCGGCGTCTACTTCCAGACCGTCGGCAACGACAAGACGAAGGCCCAGACCGGTTTCACGAACTGGTTCCAGGACTTCCCGCACCCGTTCAACTTCTTCTTCCTGGTTGACGGGGACACGATCCAGCCGACCAACAACCAGAACTACGGTTGGGTGGACGATCCGGAGATCAACGACACGATCGACGAGCTGCTGCTCGAGCCGGACGTCAACGCGGTCGAGCAGGAGTGGGCGGACCTGAACCGCTACCTCGTGGAGTCCGCGGCGATCGCGCCGTACGGGCACCGCAAGCTGGCGACGTTCTTCTCGGATCGCATGGATTTCGAGGCGGCCCAGTTCCACGCGGTGTACCAGAACGACTACACGAGCTTCCAGCTGACGGAAGGCTCGGAGTAGACAGGCCGAGAAACGGAGGGGGCGCCGCGCGGCGCCCCCTCACGTTTCGGCATTCGTGTTGATTGAAATTCCGTTAGCGGGATAATTGGAGACGGGTGGCAGCCAGAGACACAGCGGCAGCCGAGCCGGGCACCGACCTTACGATCGGCGTTCCCGACGAGCTGACCGCGGGTGAGAAGGACCGCCACGGAGCAAGCCCATGGCAGCTCGCCGGCCGTCGCCTCCGCCGCAACAAGACGGCGCTGGCGTTCGGGGCCCTGTTCCTCGTGCTCGTCGCCGTCTGTCTCGCGGCGCCGCTTTACGCGGACCACGTCGCGAACCGAACCCCGTTCGACCAACCCGCCTCCGACGAGACCGTCTCCAAGGGCGGCGAAGAGGTCCTGGTGGTCGGCCTCGACGGCGTCCCGATCGGGCCCACCTACAGGAGCGAGTACTTCCTGGGCGCGGACTCGAGCGGCCGCGACGTCGCGGTCCGGCTGCTCTACGGCGGGCGCAACTCGCTGCTGATCGGCGTCGCCGCGGCGCTCGGCACGATCTTCATCGGCGTGCTCCTCGGCGTCCTCGCGGGCTACCTGCGCGGGTGGACCGACGGGGTGATCTCCCGAATACTCGACGTCATCTGGTCGTTCCCGGTGATCCTGCTCGGGATCGCGCTGGGCACGGCCCTTGCGTTAGGCGGGCTCAAACTCGGGCCGGTGACGATCGCCGGCGACTCATTGGCAATTCCGATCCTGATCATCGCGGTGGTCTACGTGCCGTACTTGGCCAGGCCGATCCGCGGCCAGGTCCTCTCGCTTCGTGAAAAGGAGTTCGTGGAGGCCGCGCGCGCCCAGGGCACGGGCTCGTTCCGGATCATGTTCAGCGAAATCCTGCCGAACATCGTCACGACGCTGATCGTGTTCTTCCCGCTCCTGATCGCCAACGCGATCCTGCTGGAAGCCGCGCTCTCGTTCCTCGGGGCGGGGGTTCGCCCGCCCGAGCCCTCCTGGGGCACGATGATCCAGGACGGCGTGGACCGGATCGTGACCGCGCCGATGCTCGCGGTCGTCCCCGGCGCGATGCTGGTGCTGACCGTCCTCTCGCTCAACGTCTTCGGCGACGGCGTCCGTGACGCGCTCGACCCGCGCGCGAAGGTGAGGATCGACCACTAGGGATGGAGGCTCTGCGCTAAATGGCCCGGTTCGTCGTCCGCCGCCTGTTCTCGATGCTCGTCGTGTTGTTCGCGGTCTCGGTGCTGACGTTCCTGATCTTCAACGTGATCCCGAACGGCGACCCGGCTGTCCGCATGGCGGGCAAGCAGCCCACCGAGTCCCAGATCGAGGCGATCCGCGAGGAGTGGGGCTTCGACGAGAACATCGTCGTCCAGTACGGAACGACGATGGAGAAGCTGTTCACCGGCGACATGGTGAGCTACTTCACGCAGCTCGACGTCGTCGACGAGATCATCAAGGGGATCCCGCGAACGCTCTCGCTCGCTATCGGGGCGGCGATCATCTGGATGGCGTTCGGTGTGGGCCTGGGGCTGTTCACGGCGATGCGCGCGGGCAAGGTGTCGGACACCCTGTTAACGGTGCTCGCCCTGATCGGTATCTCCATGCCCGTGTTCTGGATCGGAGCGCTGATGAACCACTACCTCGGGTACGAGCTGGGCCTGTTCCCCAACGGCGGCTACGTCGAGTTCTCCGAGAGCCCGGCGGACTGGGCCTACCACCTGATCCTTCCGTGGACGGCGCTCTCGATCCTCTTCATCGGCGTCTACTCGAGGGTGCTGCGCTCGAACGTCCTGGACACGATCAACGAGGACTACGTCCGCACCGCGCGGGCCAAGGGGCTCTCCGAGCGCCGCGTGCTGTTCAAGCACGTCCTTCGCAACAGCCTGATCCCGGTCGTCACCCTCTGGGGCCTCGACTTCGCCGTGGTGATCGGCGGCGGCGCGATCCTCACCGAAACGGTCTTCAACCTGCAGGGTGTCGGGCAGTACGCGGCGGACGCGATCCTCCAGCTCGACGTCCCGCCGGTCCTGGCGGTGACCATGTTCGGCGCGTTCTTCGTGGTCGTCGTGAACGCCATCGTCGACATTGCCTACGCGGCGCTCGACCCGCGGATCAGGCTCGAAGCCGGCAGCAGCGCGGCATGACCGAGACCCCCCTGCTGACCGTGGAGGACCTGCGGGTCCGCTTCCAGACGGAGGAAGGCGTGGTCAAAGCCGTCGACGGGGTCTCGTTCGACGTCCGCCGGGGCGAGGTCCTCGCCGTGGTCGGCGAGTCCGGCTGCGGCAAGTCGGTCACCGCGATGAGCCTGATGGGCCTGACCCGCGGGCCGAACGCCGAGATCACCGGTCAGGCGATGCTCCACCAGACAGAGCTGATCGGCGCCACGGAGGACGAGCTGCGCAAGGTGCGCGGCAACGACATGGCGATGATCTTCCAGGACCCGATGAGCTCGCTGAACCCGGTCTACAAGGTCGGGGATCAAATCGTCGAGCAGATCCAGGCACACCGCGACGTCTCCGACTCGGACGCGCACGATCAGGCGGTCGAGCTGCTCGAGGCGGTCGGCATCCCGGGCGCGGAGCAGCGCGCCGACTCGTTCCCACACGAGTTCTCGGGCGGGATGCGCCAGCGGGCCATGATCGCGATGGGGCTCTCGACGGAGCCCGAGCTGCTGATCGCCGACGAGCCGACCACCGCGCTGGACGTCACGATCCAGGCGCAGATCATGCGGGTCCTGCGCAAGCTCAACCAGGAGCGGGGACTGGCGACGATCCTGATCACTCACGACCTGGGCGTGGTCGCCGACATCGCCGACCGCGTGCTGGTCATGTACGCGGGGGAGATCGTGGAATCGGGGACGCTCGAGCAGATCTTCTACGACCCCCAGCACCCGTACACGTGGGGCCTCCTGGGCTCGATCATGCGCCTCGACCGGCCGCGCAGTGTCCGGCTCGCCCAGATCAAGGGGCAGCCGCCGTCGTTGATCGCGGCGCCCGAGGGCTGCAAGTTCCGGCCTCGGTGCCCGCACGCTTTCGACAAGTGCGCCCAGCACCCCGACCTCGCAGCGCGCGGCGGCGACTCGAGCCACGTCGACCGGTGCTGGCTCGACGCCGAACGGAAGCGGACCGTGCGCACGATCGAGGGCGGCGACATCGGCCTGGAGGCGGCGTGAGCGACGGCAACGGCGCACGACGCCGCTACCTGGAGGTCACCGATCTCGTCAAGCATTTCCCGATCAAGTCTGGAGTTCTGATCGACCGGCAGATCGGCGCGGTGCAGGCCGTGGACGGCGTCTCGTTCAACGTTGCGCCGGGCGAGACGCTTGGCCTGGTCGGCGAGTCCGGCTGCGGCAAGTCCACGCTGGCGCGCACGATCCTGCAGCTGCTGGAGCCGACCTCGGGCTCGGTGCGCTTCGAGGGTCAGGAGATCACCGGCATGGGCCGGCGCGAGCTGCGGCCGCTCCGCCGTCAGATGCAGATGATCTTCCAGGACCCCTACGCCTCGCTCAACCCGCGCAAGCGCGTCGGGCAGATCGTGGGCAGCCCGCTCAAGCTGCACGGCCTGGCCGACGGCAAGCAGCTCCGCCTCCAGGTCGAGGAGCTGCTCGAACGCGTCGGCCTCGCGCCCGAGCACTACAACCGGTACCCGCACGAGTTCTCCGGCGGCCAGCGCCAGCGGATCGGGATCGCCCGGGCCCTCGCCCTCCGCCCGAGGCTGATCATCGCCGACGAACCGGTCTCGGCGCTCGACGTCTCGATCCAGGCGCAGATCATCAACCTGCTGGAGGATCTCCAGGACGAGTTCCAGCTGACCTACATCTTCGTCGCGCACGACCTGGGCGTCGTCCGGCACGTCGCCGACCGCGTCGCGGTGATGTACCTCGGCCGGATCGTCGAGCTGGGGCCGGCCGACGAGGTCTACGCGAACCCGGTCCACCCCTACACCGAGGCGCTGCTGTCGGCGGTGCCGATCCCCGATCCGAAGACGAACGCGGCCCGGACCGAGCACATCCTCGAGGGCGACGTGCCCTCCCCGGCCGACCCGCCCGCCGCCTGCCGCTTCCACACCCGCTGCCCCTATGCGACCGAGGTCTGCTCCGAGGTGGATCCGCCGCTGGAAGAGCACCGGCGCCGCCAGTGGGCGGCATGCCACCATCCGCTCAACGTGGGCGGCGGCGCCCGCACGAGCGACCCCGGCCGGCTTGCACGCTTAGCAGGCGGGCATTCCCAATTCACGGCGGATAAGGTCCGCGCGGATGGCCGAGCGACAGTTCGAGGTCGAGGCGGAGGACGGGCGCAGGCTCGAGGGTCTCGTGGCAGGCGCGGACGAGGGTCCGGTGGTGCTGATGCATCACGGGACGCCCGGAAGCGGAACCCTCGTCTGGCCCCCGCACGAGGAGCTCGCGCGGCAGCGCGGGCTGCGCCTGGTCGAGTACTCGCGCCCCGGCGCCGGGGCATCGGATCGCCTCGAGGGGCGCACGGTCGGCCAGTGCGCAGAGGACGCCGCCGCGATCGCAGATTCGATCGGCGCGGAGACGTTCTACACAGCAGGCGGATCCGGCGGCGGGCCGCACGCGCTGGCGTGCGCGGCTCTTCTGCCGGACCGGGTGATCGCGGCCGCGACGATCGCGGGAGTGGCGCCGGTGAATGCCGACGGGCTCGACTGGCTCGACGGGATGGGCGAGGAGAACCTTGAGGAGTTCGCGGCAGCCGAGGGCGGCCCCGAGGCGCTCGACGGGTTCATCGCCAAGTGGGCCGAGCAGCTTCGTGAGATCACCGCGGACCAGGTGCTCGAGTCGCTCGGCGATCTGGTCTCACCTCCGGATGCCGAGGTGCTCACCGGCCGCTACGCCGAGCACTCCGCCCAGGGCATGCGGGCCGCCATCGCCCACGGCTACTGGGGCTGGTTCGACGACGACCTCGCGTTCGTCCGCGATTGGGGCTTCGACCTGGACGCGATCGAGGTTCCGGTGACGACCTGGCAGGGTCGGCAGGATCGGTTCGTGCCGCTCGCCCACGGCGAGTGGCTGGCCGCGAACGTGCCCGGCGCGAAGGCCAGGCTGCTTGACGACCACGGCCACCTGTCGCTGGCCGTCGCGCATTTCGACCTCATCCTGGACGACCTGACGGCGGCCGGTTAGTCGACCACCAACCCGTGGCGCATGGTGTTCTCGCTGAGGACGCGCGGCTCGGTGAACTGCAACAGGTAGCCCGGCCCGCCCGCCTTCTCGCCGATCCCGGACAGGCGGTTCCCGCCGAACGGCTGGCGGCCCACCATCGCCCCGGTGATGTGGCGGTTCACGTACAGATTCCCGACCGGGGTCCGGGTCGCGACGGCCGCCACGGTGTCCGGGTTGCGGGCGAACAGCCCGCCCGTCAGCGCGAACGGCAGCGCCTCGACTCGCTCGCACGCCTCCTCGACGCCGGTTACCCGCTCGATCGAGAGCAGCGGCCCGAACACCTCATCGCGGAGCAGGTCGGCGTCCGCGGGCAGGTCGGCAGCCAGCGCGGGCGGGCAGAACCACCCCTCCGCGGGCACCTCCCCGCCCACCGTCACGAGTCGCCCCTCCACGCCCGCCGCGTCGCGGTAGCGATTCACCCGCTCGGCGGCTTCGCGCTCGATCACGGGCGGCACGTCGGCGCCGAATCGCTCCGCCTGTCCGACCTCGAGCGTCGCGATCGCGCCGGCCAGCCGCTCGGTGAGCTGGTCGGCAATCGCCTCGTGCGCCAGCACGCGGGAGCAGGCTGAGCACTTCTGACCCGCGTAGGCGAACGCCGAGCGAACCACGGCGGGCACGACCTCATCGAGGTCGGCGTCCGCGTCCACGATCACGCAGTTCTTCCCGCCCATCTCGGCGAGCACCCGCTTTACGTGGCCCTGCCCGGCGGGCGTCTCCGCCGCGGACCGGATGATCTCGAGCCCCACCGCCGACGAGCCGGTGAAGGCGATCATGTGGACGCCGGGGTGGCGGACCAGGGCGGCGCCCGCCTCGCCGTAGCCGGGCAGGAGCGCCAGCGCGTCGCTTGGGACACCGGCCTCGTGGAGGGCCTCCACCAGCCGCAGCGCGCAGCCCGGCGACTGCTCCGCGGGCTTCAGCACGACCGCGTTGCCGGCCGCCAGGGCGGCAGCCGTCATCCCCGCCGGGATCGCGAGCGGGAAGTTCCACGGCGAGATCACCGCCACGACGCCCCGGCCGACATGGCGCATCGAGTTGCGCTCGCCCGCGACCTGGATCAGGTCCGGGCCGGGTTCGAGGGCCAGCGCTTCCCGGGCGTAGTAGGAGAGGAAGTCGATCGCCTCACAGACGTCGGCATCCGCCTCGGGCCAGGGCTTCGCGCATTCCCGGACCTCGAGGGCCGCGAGCTCCAGGCGGCGCTCGCGCAGCGAAGCGGCGGCCGCATCCAGGATCGCCGCGCGCTCGGCCGCCGGACGGCGACTCCACGCGCGACCGGCCTCAGTTGCGGCACCAACCGCGGCCGCAACCTCGGTCTCCCCCGCGGCGCCCGCCGTCGCGACGAGGCGGTCCGGGGCCCCAGGGTCGGTGGACTCGATGCCCTCCTCGGACCCGGCGTCGCCGCCGATCAAGACGGGAGCCCCCAGCGGCAGGGTGGCGTCGAGCGCCCGGAGGGCATCCGTCAACGACTCGCGTTGAGGGCTCCGGCGCAGCTCGAGGATCGGCTCGTTGCGAAACGGCGGCATTCCCGCGGGGCGAGAGGCGGAGGTCACGGCGCGGCCAGGAGCTCTTCCAGCGGCACGCCGGAGGCCTGAGCCGACAGGAAGGACTCGTTCGACGTGTTCTCGAGCAACCGGCGGACGAGGTATGCCATCCCGGCGACGAGCTCACCCACAGGGCAGTACACGCGGACCCGCAGGCCCTCGGCCGCGAGCGACTCCGCGAGGTCGTCGCCGAGGCCGCGCAGGACCTGCAGCTCGAGGTCGCGGTCGTCTGACCCCCCGATCCGGTTCAGCGCGATCGCGTGAGCCAGGGAGCGCAGGTTGTGGGAGCCGATCGCCACGCGGACGTCCGGGCGGGCATCGAGCAGGCGCGCGGTGAGTGCCTCGAAGTTGCGGTCGCACTCGGCCTTGTCGGTGAACACCGGGGCCTGCCAGCCGTGCTGGCGCGCCTCGGCCACCTCGTGATCCCAATACGCCCCCTTCACCAGCCGGATCGTGGGCACCGGCCGGCGCGGGGAGGCGGATGCCCACTCGACCACGCGCTCGAGCTGGGCGGGCGAATCACGCAGGTAGGCCTGCAGCACGAGCCCGGCCGACGGCCCGTCGAGGAACTCCTGGTCGTCGAGGAGGCGGAACATCACGTCGAGCGTGGCCTCGCGCGTGTCGAGCGACTCCATGTCCAGGTGCAGGTGAGCGCCGAGCTCCCGGGCGCGCGCGAGCAGCGGGCGAAGGCGGGTGGCCGCGTCCGCCGCGCCCCGCTCCGGCGCCTCGGGGCGAAGCAGCGGGGTCAACGCCGAGACCTTGACGGAGAGGTTCGCGCGCGGGATGGAGCCCAGCGAGTCGCTCTCGAGCACTTCGCGCTCGGGCAGGTCGGCGCATGCCGAGGCGAGCTGCTCGAGAGCCTCGAGGCAGCGATCGCGGTAGGCATCCGCCTCGGTCGCCGCGACCGTGACCTCGCCGAGCAGATCCACGGTGCTGGCGATTCCACCCTCCCACATCCTGCGCAGCTCGCCGCGAGCCTCGTGGGCCGAGGTCCCGACGATGAACCGGTGCGACATGTGGCGCACCCCGGCGGCGACCGCCGCTCCCAGGGCCATCCGACCGGCCTTCGTGTGGGCCGCGCTCATCGCCTTCTCGAGTGCGACGGGTGCCTCCTCGAGCTCTCCCATCAAACCGGCGAGATGGCGCCCGAGGTCGTCCAAGCCGCGGGTGGCGGGGGTCACGTCCACCAGGCGGAAGAGGGCCGCGCGCAACTCCCGGTCGCGGGAGGCGAGGCGCATCGCCCGCTCGTCGAGCGCGCGAACCGGGCGTTGAAGAGCTCGCGAGGAGCCCGTCAGGCGCCGCCCGACCGCGTTGATCTCCGCCTCGAGCACGCGCCGGTCGATCGTGGTGGGGGTCACGTCCCCACCATGCTCCCACGCGTGGCGCGCTAGCGGGCCCGGATCAGGACGCGGTTCGAATCGGGGTCGAGGAAGGCCACTTGGTCGCCGTCGGCGACGACCTTGATGCCGGCCTCCTCGAGCCGTGCCGCAGCCTTGTCGACACGGTCGGCCGAGCGCAGGCGCAACTCGAACGAATGCAATCCGGGCCGGTCCGGTGGCGCCGGCCCGGCGCCCGCGGAGTGCCATGTGTTCGCCCCGATGTGGTGGTGATAGAGCCCCTCGGCAAGGAAAACCGCCTGCGGTCCGAAGCGCTGGCGCTCATCCAGGCCGAAGACGTCCCGCCAGAACTCCGCGATCGCCTCGACGTCGGCCGTCTGCAGGTGGATGTGGCCGATGTCGCAGCGGGCGGGAAGCTCGTGGTCGGCCGCCTCGCTGATCAGCGCCGCCAGGTCGAGCGGCCTTGTGTACATCCCGACCTTGCCCTCTCCCGCCGCGGGCCACTGCTCGTACGGGCGGTCGCGGTAGAGCTCGACGCCGTTCCCCTCCGGGTCGCGGAAGTAGACGGCGTCGGACACGCCGTGATCCGACGCACCCTCGAAGACCGGCGCCAGCTCGACGGTCCGGCGCACCGCCGCGCCGAGCGCCGGGCGGTCCGGGTATCGGAATGCGTTGTGGAACAGCCCGGTGTGCGGATGGGAGAACGGCGCGCTGCCGCGAGCCGCGGACGAGTCGAGCTTGATCAGGACCCGCCCGTCGGCGTCGGCCAGCGCGACGCTGGTCGGACCCTCGTCGCCGGCCTCGAGTCCGATCGCCCGCTCGTAGAAGTCGCGCTGGCGCCCCAGATCGGCAGCTCGGAGGGTGACCGTTCCGACGACCGTGTCGCTCAGGTGATCCAGCTCGTCGGCGGTCGGCGTCGGGCTCGCCTCCATGGCGTCAATGCTGCCAGGTCATGCCGGCTGCTCGTCCGCAAGCGGTGAGCGCGCTGACGCGAGGGCGAACGCGAGGGCGAGCGCCCGCTCGTCGTCCAGTCGGAGGCTCGCGATGGCATTGCCCCGCTCGTCGGCGATCCGCAGGCGAATCTCGTCGCCATGCTGGTGCACGAGCGCGGTCGTCCCACATAGAGCGTCCACCTTCCCGCTCACGGACGGTTGCGGGTCATGCGGGCCACGGTCTCGCGCTCGCGATCTGGTCGGATCACGGGCTCCGGCGGCCCGGTTTCCTCGTCACGTTCGGGCACCGCGTGCTCCGGCTTGGAGTCGGGGGCCTCCCTTGCCGCGCGGCGCACCCGGCGCTTCCGATACCACTCTGCCGCGAAGTAACTGCCGATCACGAAGGCGAGCGCCCCAACCTGGGCGAGCAGCGTCTCGACTGTGGGGAAGACGCCGAGCCAGGTGCCCATCCACAGCGGGAACTCCACGTCGAGCGGCGTGATCGAGAGCCAGCCGACCCCCTGGAGGGTGCGAACGGTGTTGCCGACGAGGACCACCAGCACGAGCGCGATCAGCACCCCCGTGACGACCAGCATCCGCTTGTACGGCAGCCGTCGCTCCAGCGCGAACGTGACGGCGCCGACTACGGCCGTGGCGGCCAGGCCCAGGCTCACGCCCGCCAGGACGGCACCCGTGCCCGAGCTGAGCTGCAGCGCCTGCAGGAAGAGCACCGTCTCGAACCCCTCCCGGAAGACGCTGGAGAACCCCAGCATGTAGAGCCCTGCGATCGTCGCCGCCCCGGCGGCTGCCGAGACGCCGACGTCCGCGGTCAGCGCCTTCCCGCGCTGGCGGTGCCCCGCGATCCACTCCGTCCAGTACACGCGGTGGAAGAACCAGTTCAAGACCAGTAACAGGACGGCGATCGCGATCAGGCCGACGACCGCCTCGAGCTTCTCCCCGTACTGCGAGAACTCGTCCAGGACCAGCTGCGCTACGAACCACATGGCGACGCTGGCCGGCAGCGCCAGCAAGGCCCCGCGGAGGATCGGCCGGCGGAGGCCGCGCCGAACGCCGATCATGCTGGCCGTGATCGCGGCGATGATCAGGATCGCCTCCAGACCCTCGCGGAAGACGATCATGGCGGCGTTCGTGATCACCGTCGTCTTGCTCGCGCCCTCGCCCGTCTTCGCGCGTGCCTCGTCGAGCGCCTCGTCCAGGACGAGCCGCGTCTCTCGGATCTCGGACACCGGGCGGTCGTCGGAGATCAGCTCCGCGAGGCCATCGACGCCGCGTGCGCCGTACCACATGAGCCCCTCGACCTCGGTGACCAGGGCGGGGTCGAACGCCCGGAGCTTGATCTCGGGGCCGAACTCGAAGAAGGCATAGGCGCTCAGGCGCGACTGCTCCGCTTGCTCGCGCTCGGACGCGGAGACGGCGGCTTCCATCTGGTCGAGGCTGATGTCGATCAGGTCGAAGTCCGCCTCGTCGTTGGACTCCTTCCACTCCTCCGGGAAGACCCGGTCGAGGATCTCGCTGGCCTCGGCATGCGCCGCTTCGACGTCCTCGAGCGGGGCAACCTCGCCGCCCTGCTGGGCCTCCGCCGCGTACCCGCGGAGCTCAGCGAACAGGGCATCAACCTGATCGACCGCGCCTGGGTCGACCTCGTCCAGCGCGCCCTCCAGGTCGTTCAGCGCGTCGGTGGCGCCGTCCATGAACGCGACGGCCTCCTGCAGCTCGAACGGGATCGTGACCTGCCCGTCCTCCGTTCCGTCGTCGTACTCGATCGGCACCAGGTCGAGGAACCGGGTCAGCTGCGCCGCCCGGCGCGCCTCCTCCTCGGGCGTGAACGGCGCCGCGGTGAAGCCGTCGAGGTCCTCGGTCACGGCGTCTCGCGCCCGGGTGAACTCGCGCTTATCGCCCTCCAGCGCGGCCTGCTCCAGCGCCGCGAAGTCCCGGCTGGTCGTCTCCCGTGCGGCGGCGCCGCGCTGCGCCTCGTATTCGGAAGCGAGGATCAGCCAATAGCCGCGCACCAGCGCGGCCGACTCGGCCGCCGCGGGACCGAAGCCGCGGTCGAGCTCCTGCTCCGCTTCGGCGAGATAATCGCCGAGCCGCGCCTGGTAGGCGTCCAGCAGGTCCTTGCGGATCTGGGTGACCGCTGCCGCGCGCTCGATCTCGTCCGCTGCGAGGGCATCAAGGGCGGTTGTCGCGTCCACGCCCGGGCGCGTGAAACGAGTCGCGGCGCGGAAATCGCGGACCAGCAGCCAGCTGCGGGCAGCGCGCACATCCCCGCGCTCGGCAGCCGCGACCGTGAGCGCGAAGGCCCCCCGGCGAAGCGCCGCCACGGCACGTCCCCGCGCCGCCGCCAGGGCCGTCTCGTCCGCAGCTTCGAACGCCGAGCCTGCGGCGGCGAGCGCCGCGCGCAGCGTGCGCAGCTCCTGGGGTGCGACGCGAGCGAGATCACGGCTCAGGGGTCCGTCGAGCGCCCTCCTCGCCTGCCCCAGCGCGGCGCCGGCGCCGTCGTCGAGCAACAAGGCCGACTGTGCCTCGAACAGGGTCGCGCGGATGTCTTCGGCAGCCCGCCACGGCGGCGTAGCCTCGGCGCCGTTCGGGCACGCCAAGGCGGCGATCGTCGCGGCAAGCAATGCGACGACCGCCGCCGGGCGCGGCCGGATACCGGAGCGGACTCCGGCCACGGTTGATCCTGGGGCCGGTCCCAGGCCTATGCCTCCTGCAGCTCGATGCCGAGCCGCTGCGCAGCCTGCGCCACCTGGCCGGCGACCGCCTCGGCCTGGCGCTGTGCCTCCGAGCCGAGCGTGTCCGCCTGTTCCGCGGTGAACTTCTCGCCGCCCTCCTCGCGGTCGCGGATGTCCTCCACGTACGCGAGCAGGTCGTTTAGCGCCTTGCCGGTCTGCTCCGCCTGCTGCGGCGACTCCTCGGCGATCTGCGGTTCGATCTCGTCGTAGGTGAACACGATCCCCTCGAGGATGTCGGCGATGTCCGAGAGCCGCGACGCCGCGACGAAGCCGAGCTCTGAGGCGTCCTCGCCGGCGATGAAGCGCGAGTTCTTCCAGGCCTCGAAGTACTCGCTCATCGTCGGCGTCATCACGGTGATGGCCGTGAACGCGTCGGACGGAGTCGGCTCGAACGCCTGCGCGTCCGCGTCGAGCGAATCCGCCAGCTCGTCGAACTTGCGCACCGCGGCTACGTATGTGTTGGCGTCCGGGATGCCCTCGCCGAACTCCTCCTTGCCGTCGCCGTCGACGTCCTGGGCTGTCTTGGCGAGGAAGTCCGGGTTCGTCCCGTAGAGCGATGTCTCGACGACGAAGAACATGTTCCCGGGCTGCTTCAGGACCTCGCCGTCGGGACGCTCGAGGCTGAACGAGACGGCGTTCTCAGGGTCGGACGCGTCGGCGCCGGCGTCGATGTCGACGTCGTACTGCGCCAGGCGCGGCACGCCCGCCACGATTCCCTCCATCTCCTCGTAGGCTGGGTTCGCGGCCTGGAACGCCTCCTTGGAGGTGGCCATGATCTCCTCGACCTCGTCGCCGCTCTCCTCCATCAGCGCGTCGTAGTCGAAGTCGGCTGCCTCCGCGAGCTCGTAGTAGCGCTCGCCCTGCTCCATCAGGATCTCCGTCTGCGCGGCCAGTTCGGCGCTGTGCTCCGTGAGGTAGGCCTTGATCGCGCCGAGCTCGCCGCCCACGTCAACCGCAGCCGGCTCGTCCGTCGCCTCATCGTCGTCGTCCCCGCATGCCGTGAGCAACAGCGCCGTCCCTGCGGCCACGATCGCCAACGCAATTCCCCTACCGGGGGGGTGAACTCGCTTTCGCGACTTGCGTCGCTCATCCAATACCCGTCCAAACTCCATCCGGTCAGGTCCTCCACGCTCTAGTTAGGGCTGCCTAATATGGCGACCCTAACAGGATCGAGCGAATCCTGACCCCATGGGTCGGATTGGCACGGTACCCGGCGATAAATTGGGCGCGTGGTTGCCCTGATCACCGGCGCGTCGAGCGGCATCGGCGAGGCGACGGCCCGCAGGCTCGCCCGCGAGCCCGACACGGCCCTGATCCTGGTCGCGCGGCGGGAGGAGCGGCTGCGCGGGCTCGCGGAGGAGCTGGGCGGCGCGTCCGTCCTCGTCGCGGACCTCACCGACGAGGACGCTCCCGCTCGGGTCGCCGAGCGGGTCGAGGACGAGCACGGACGGCTCGACCTGCTGGTGAACAACGCCGGCGCTGCCTGGCGGGGACGCTTTCGGCGACGCCGGCTGGGAGAACGTGCGGCGCCACATGGAGCTGAACTTCGACGCGGTGGTACGCCTCACCGAAGCCCTCCTGCCGATCCTGCGGCGGTCGGCGCCGAGCGCGATCGTGAACGTCTCCAGCACCGCCGGCAGGGTCGCGCGCGGGAAGTCGGGCGGCTACTCGGCCAGCAAGTTCGCGCTCGCCGGGTGGAGCGACGCGCTTCACGCCGAGGAGCGAGCGCACGGCGTGCACGTGGGCCTGGTCCTCCCCGGCTTCGTCACCACGGAGGGGTTCCCGCAGAGCGAGCTGCACGCCCGGGCGATCACGCGCTGGGCGATTTCCACCCCCGACAAGGTCGCCGAGGCGATCATGGACGCAGGCCCCGGTCGCAAGGCGGAGCGGTATGTGCCACGGGCGTACTGGCTCGCGGCGGCGGCGCGGATCCTGGTGCCCAGAGCCGTTCGGCGCGCCACGGGCGCGGGCGCGCTCAGCCCGCAGACGGGAAGCCGGGACTAGGCCGGAGCACGAAATCGCGGCTCTCGGCCGCGTTAGCAGGGACGGGGCGTCCCACGAGCTCCTCGAAGCGCTCGGAGTCGACGTTGCCACCGCTGAGGACCACGCCGACGCGTCCTCCGTCGACCGCGACGCGCCCACAGAGCACCGCCGACAGGGCCACCGCCCCGCTCGGCTCGGCGACCAGGTCGAGATGCTCGAGGCAAACGCGCATCGCCGTGGCGATCTCCTCGTCGCTGACGGTCACCACCTCCTCGACGAGGTCGTGGATGATCGGAAAGGTGAGCTCGCCCGGGCTCGTCGCCTGCAGCCCGTCGGCGATCGTGCGGGGCACCGGGATCGAAGTCCGCTCGCCGGCCGCGAGCGAGCGTCTCACGTCGTCGCCGGCCTCGGGCTCGACGCCGATGATCCTTAGCCCCGGAGCCAACGCCTGGGCGGCCGTGGCGCAGCCGGAGATCAGGCCGCCGCCGGACACCGGCACCACCAGCGCCTCGAGGGGGCCGGCATCCTCGAGCAGCTCCAGTCCGACCGTGCCCTGCCCGGCGATCACCCGCGGGTCGTCGAACGGATGGATCGGATGGAGCCCGCGACTGGTCACCAGGTTCCGGAAAATGGCCTCGCGATCCTCTCCGTAGCGGTCGTAGGACACGATCTCCGCTCCGTGGGACGTGGTCGCCTCGAGCTTCACGCGGGCCGCGTCGGTTGGCATGACGATCGTCGCGGGAACCCCGTGGAGCTTCGCCGCGAGGGCCACAGCCTGCGCATGGTTCCCTGACGAGACCGCGGCGACGCCGCGGCCGCGCTCGGCCGGCTCGAGCGAGGCGATCGCGTTGTAGGCGCCGCGGAACTTGAACGAACCGGTCCGCTGGAGGCACTCCGCCTTGACGAACACCTGAGCCCCGGATTCACGGTCGAGCTCGGCGCGAGCTCAGCACCGGGGTGCGCCGCGCGGCGCCCTCCAGGCGCGCCGCCGCGGCGCGGACGTGCTCGAGCGTGACGCTCAGCTCGCCTCGGCCTTCTCCTGCGAGACGATCCGCATCCAGGGCCGGGGCGCTTCCCAGCCGTCCGGGTACTTCTCCTTCGCCTCGTCGTCGGAAACCGAGCCGGCGATGATCACGTCCTCGCCGGGCTGCCAGTTGACCGGCGTCGCGACCTTGTGGTTCGCGGTCAGCTGCAGCGAGTCGATCACGCGGAGCACCTCGTCGAAGTTGCGGCCGGTCGTCATCGGATAGACGAGGATCAGCTTGATCTTCTTGTCCGGGCCGATCACGAACACGTTGCGGACCGTCTGGTTGTCCGCCGGGGTCCGCTCGGTCGGATCGCCGCTGACGTCGGCGGGCAGCATCCCGTAGGCCTTCGCGACCGCGAAGTCGGAGTCGGCGATGATCGGATAGTTCGGAGCCGAACCCTGCGTCTCGGCGATGTCGTCGGCCCACTGCTCGTGGTTCTCGATCGGGTCGACCGAGATGCCGATGATCTTGGTGTTGCGGCTCGCGAAGTCGGGCTCGATCTTCGCCATGTAGCCGAGCTCCGTGGTGCAGACCGGAGTGAAGTTGCGGGGGTGGGAGAACAGGACCGCCCAGGAGTCGCCGATCCAGTCGTGGAAGTTGATCGTCCCCTCGGTGCTCACCGCCTCGAAGTCGGGTGCGGTGTCGCCAATCGTGAGCGCCATTTTCGGCCTCCTCGTGCCTGGTTGCCTTTATCCGTAAACCTGACCCGATTTTGGCAGATGCGATTTCGCCGATGAGTCCGCGGGCCACGGGCAGTCTCATGAGTATCCAACCGAGGAGGGAGCCATGCCCGAAGAGATGAGGATCACGCTCGAGGTGATCGTCGTCCCCGTCGCCGACGTGGACCGGTCGAAGGAGTTCTACGAGGAACGCCTCGGCTTTCACGTCGACCACGACACCACCGTCGACGAGGAAACCCGGATCGTCCAGCTCACGCCACCCGGATCCGGGTGCTCGATCGTGATCGCAAAGGGCATCCCGCAGATGGAGCCGGGCGCCCTGGAGGGGGTGCAGCTCGTCGTGAGCGACATCGACGCCGCCCGGTCGCTGTTCGTCGGTCGCGGGGTCGACGCGAGCGAGGTCGTGGTGCGCGGCCCGGCCGAGATGGACGGTTCGAAGTTCATCAGCTTTTCGGATCCCGACGGGAACGGCTGGGTCGTGCAGGAGCTGCGGGCGAGGGCGGCGTGACGGAGACCTCGCACCCCAATCGAGCTTCCGGCGCGGGAGTGCTACGTTCGATCACTGGGATGACCGGCAACCCTGCGCGCCTCCAGGAACTTCTTGACGAGCAGGCTGCGCTGCGACGAGTCGCCACGATGGTCGCTCAGGACACACCGGCCGGCCAGCTGTTCGATCGCGTGTGTCAGGAGCTCGGCAGCGTGCTCGGCGTGAAGAGCACCGACATGGTTCGCTACGACGACGACGGGCAGGCGACGGTCGTCGGTGCCTGGGACTCGAGCGGCGAGCCGTCCTTCCCGGTCGGAGAGCGGGTCCCGATCGATCCCCAGACGGTCACGGGGAAGGTGTTCGCGACCGGCCAGCCGCAGCGGGTCGACGACTACAGCGGCGTCGAGGGCGAACTCGCCGCTCGGCTGCGGGAAGCAGGCTTCCTCTCGGTCGTCGGAGCGCCGATCAACGTCGCCGGGCGCATGTGGGGCAGCATCATGGCGACCAGCGCGAAGGCCGGCGCGTTCCCGGCGGATACGGAGCACCGGATCGGCGGCTTCGCCGAGCTGGTCACGGCGGCGCTCGCGAACGCGGACGCGCGCGAGAAGCTCGCGACCTCACGAGCGCGGATCGTCGCCGCGGGAGATGCCGCGCGCAGGCGCATCGAGCGCGACCTCCACGACGGCGCGCAGCAGCGCCTCGTCGCGCTCGCCCTCAACCTGCGCCTTCTAGAGGAGCGAGTGAGCGACGGCTCGGTCGTCGCCACTGGGCTCGCGACCGCGCGGGCCGACCTCGACCAGGCTCTGACGGAGCTCCGCGAGCTCGCGAGAGGGATTCATCCGGGCGTCCTGACCGAGCGCGGTCTCACGGCCGCCCTCGACGCGCTGGCGAAGCGCGCACCGATGCCGGTTGACCTCGAGGCCGACACAGGTTGCGACCGCGTCGCGCTCCCGCTGCAAACGACGGCCTATTTCGTGGTGGCCGAGGCGCTAACGAACACGACGAAGCACGCCGAGTGCAGTCGCGCCGGCGTGCGCGTGCAGCTCCAGGGTGAGTCGGTCGTCGTGGAGGTGAGTGACGACGGAACGGGCGGCGCGGACGCGAGCGGTTCCGGGCTCGGAGGACTCGCCGACCGGGTCAGCGCGCTCGACGGCGCCTTCGAGGTGATCAGCCCGGCCGGCGGCGGCACGACGATCCGAGCGCAGCTCCCACTCGCGTACTGCGAACGCCTCGAACAGGAGGTGGCGGTCGCGAGCTCGTCGGCCTGAGCCCTAAGGCTTCCCGCCGCCGATCAGCGGAGGGGGAGGGACTCGAACCCTCGATGGACGAGAAACGCCCATGGATGATGACCATGCGCACCAGGGGCGTTAGGGTTCGAAACTGGAGATGCTCATCGTCGTTGCGCAGCGGAGGGATGTGGCTCGCCTTCGCATCGAGAGGCGCGGGCGGCGTTCAGCGGCGGTCGAGCGCGTGTGTTGTGAGTTGGGCCAGCACGGTCCCGGCGAGGGCCCCGGTGAGGACATCGCCGGGATAGTGCACCCCGGTGTGCACACGCGAGTACGCGACCAGCGCGGCGAGTCCCTGCAGCGGGATCGAGACCACTGGAAGGGCGTGACCGACTCCGGTCGCGAAGGCGAAGGCGGCGGCGGTGTGGCCCGAGGGGAACGATGTCGAGCCCGGCATCCTCGTCTGTCGCGCGAGCGGGACGTGCTCGGCGACGCGGTCCGGGCGCCGGCGGCCCCCCAGCGGCTTCAGCACGAGGTTTGCCACGGTCGCGGTGACCCCGACCGAGACGAGGCCGTCCCTCGCAGCACGCCGGCCGCGGCGCCCACCGAATCCCGCGATGAGCGCGGCTGCCGCAAGCGACAGCTTCGAGTAGTCCGCCGCGGCCGTGAGGCGGGACATCGCGGTGTCGAGCGCGGTCGTCGGCGTCTGTGCGATCGCCGCATAGACGGCGAGGTCGACGCGCTCGGCGTCGCGGAGCCAGGTGGGTCCCGGCGGTGGCTCGGGGGTGGCGTCGACGGAGCTCATGGGCGGCTGATGATGCTATGACCGGCAGACAGCTCGCGGCAGCCGGAGCGCCGCTGCTGCTCTTCGCCGCTCTGGCGCTCGCACTGATCGTCGCCGTCCAGGAGTTCCCGAAGGGCCTGGTCGTCCTCGGCCTGGTGTTGGTCGCGGGGCTGGTCGGCTGGTACGGGATCCTGCGGCGCGGCGCAGCCCGCGTCGCCGGCCTCTCGCTGGGCGCGGTCGCGCTCGCGGCGGCGCTCCTCCTGCTCCTCAACGACCGCGCGGTCGAGATCGCGCTGATCATCGGCGGGATCCTGGCGGCCGGCGCATGCGCGCGAGCAGCGGTGAGCCGGCGCACACCGCTGGCGCCCGCGTCGGCGCCGGAACACCCGGTCCTGATCTTCAATCCGAAGTCCGGCGGCGGCAAGGCAGAGAAGTTCGCCGTCGCGGACGAGGCGCGGGCGCGCGGTATCGAGGCGATCGAGCTGACCCGCGGCCATGACCTCGAAACGATCGCCAGGGATGCGGTCGCCCGCGGCGCGGACGCGCTCGCGATGGCCGGCGGCGACGGGTCGCAGGCGATCGTCGCCGCGATCGCCTCAGAGCTCGACCTTCCCTACGCGTGCATCCCGTCCGGGACGCGAAACCACTTCGCCCTCGACCTGGGGGTGGATCGCGACGACGTCGTCGGCGCGCTCGACGCGTTCGTGGGCGGCGGCGAGCGCCGCGTCGACCTCGCGGAGGTCAACGGACAGGTTTTCGTCAACAACGTCTCGCTGGGCCTTTACGCAGAGGCGGTGCAGCGCGAGGGCTACCGCGACGCCAAGATCCGCACGCTGATCGACACGGTGCCCGACGCCCTCGACCCCTCGGGGCCGGGGCTCGACCTGCGCTGGACGGGCCCCGACGGCCATGAGCATCGCTCGGGAGCCATGATCCTGGTCTCGAACAACCGCTACCGGCTCGGGCGCCAGGTCGGCTCCGGGACCCGGCCGAAGATCGACGACGGCCTGCTCGGGATCACGATCGCCGGAGCACCCACAGGCGGGGGAGGCAGCCGGCGACTGCCGCAGCAACCGGTGCGGGCGTGGAGCGCACAGACCTTCGAGGTCGATGCCGCCGCCCCGGTTCCGGCCGGGATCGACGGCGAGGCGGTCGAGCTCGTGCCTCCGCTTCGCTTTAGCATCCGCCCGGGCGTCCTACGCGTGCGAATCGCCCCGCAGCATCCCGGTGCCTCGCCGTCGGCGTACCTGCCCGAGGGCTTCAGCGACAGCCTGCGCACACTCGCGCGGATTGCATTCAAACCACGACAGAAGGAGACCTGATGGACATCGTCGAGATCGAGCAGAAGGAAAAGGTCAGCCGTGCAGAGGTCGTCAGCAGGCTGCGAAAGCTGGCGACCATGCTCGCCAAGGGCAACGACGTCAAGTTCGACCAGGGCGGGATGTCGATGACGGTCCACGTCCCGGACGAAGTCGAGCTCAAGATCGAGCTGGAGGTGGAGACCGACGAGCGCGAGCTCGAGATCGAGCTGAAGTGGTGACGGCGAGCGCGACCACACCCCCCGCCGCCGACCTTGCAAGGGACCTGCCGCCGAGCGCGCGCGCAGCGGCCGGCAAGGCGGCACGAGAGCGCGCGCCACGCTCCGGTCACGGTGAATGGACGCC
Organism: uncultured bacterium; assembly: GCA_963734015.1. Taxonomy (GTDB): domain Bacteria; phylum Actinomycetota; class Thermoleophilia; order Solirubrobacterales; family 70-9; genus JALZKA01. Next base: position 163,013 of record CAVTFG010000017.1, read on the forward strand.
GGCTACCGACCGCCCCAACCCGGTCGATGTGCTGGAGGGCCAGGCGGCGGATCGCGTCGCCGAGCTCGTCCCCCTGCGGTACGGTCGCATGCTCGTCTCCGCGTTCACCTTCTACCGGGGCGCCGCGGCGATCATGGCCGCCGACCTGGCGGCCACGCCGAGCTCGGGCTTCTGGGTTCAGGCGTGCGGAGACGCGCATCTCTCGAACATCGGCGGCTATGCGTCGCCCGATCGTGGCCTGGTCGTCGACATCAATGACTTCGATGAGACCCTCCCCGGTCCGTGGGAGTGGGACGTCAAGCGGCTCGCTGCCAGCTTCGAGATCGCGGGCCGCGACCGCGGTTTCTCCGGCGCCCTGCGGCGCAAGATCGTGCTCACCGTCGCCGAGACTTATCGAGAGGACATGCGTCGCCTCGCCGGGTTCAGCAATCTCGCCGTCTGGTACCGGCGCGTGGACGTTGCGCAGATCCGCGAGCACTTCCAGGCAGACGTCAGCAGCAAGGATCTGAAGCGGTTCGACCGCAACGTCGCCAAGGCCCGTCGCAAGGATCGCCTGCGCGCGTTCACGAAGCTCACAGAGCGCGTTGACGGCGAGGTGCGGATCCGAAGCGATCCTCCCGTGCTCGTCCCGATGGAAGAGATGTTCTCGGGCAAGGAGCTCGACACGGCCGTGAGCAGGCTCGGCGCCATCGTCGATGGGTATCGCGACAGCCTTATCCCCGACCGCCGGCGTCTGCTGGACGGGTATCGGCTGGTCCACATCGCGCGAAAAGTCGTCGGCGTCGGCAGCGTCGGGACCCGGGCGTGGATCGCGCTCCTGCTCGGACGCGACGAGAACGACCCGCTGTTCCTTCAGATCAAGGAGGCGCAGCCATCGGTGCTCGAGCCCTACACGGCGCCCAGCGAGTACGCCGAGCAGGGCCAGCGCGTGGTCGAGGGCCAACGGCTCACGCAGGCCGCCAGCGACATCTTTCTCGGCTGGCTGAGCACGACCGGACCGGACGACAAGAAGCGGGACTTCTACGTCCGCCAGCTCTGGGACCAGAAAGCCTCGGTGCAGGTCGACCTGCTGTCGCCCGCGGGGCTGAGCGCCTACGCGCAGATCTGCGGGGCGATCCTCGCGCGCGCCCACGCGCGCACCGGCGACCGGATCGCGATCGCCGCGTACCTCGGTGTCGGGAGCCGTTTTGATGAAGCGATAGCGGACTTCGCCGATGCGTACGCGGATCAGAACGAGGACGACTACCGGGCCCTACGCCAGGCGGCCGAGGACGGTCGCATCGCCGTCGCATCGGAACCGACGTAGGGCACGATCCAGGCGCTAACCGCGCTCCAGCCAGGCGCGGGCGCGGGTCATATTGGACGGGGCACCTTCCAACGGCGGTGCCGTGTCACTGGGGTGGCGCTCGAACCAGCGCGCGTAGCGGTCGGCGAGGGGGGCGGCGGTGAAGCCGTGGGCGAAGACCGAGAGCCCGACGGTGATGTAGGTCGCGAGGACGATCAGATCCTGGTGGGGGAGCTGGGACTCCTCGATCAGGATCACCGCGAACACGATCGAGGCCAGGCCGCGAGGCCCGAACCAGCCCAGGAAGCCGAGCGTCGGCACCCGTGCGTGCGAGCCGAACATCCCGATCGCGACGGGCACCATCCGGACGACCGTCAGGCTCAGGAACGCATACAGCGCGAGCTCCCAGCTCAGCTCCCCGAGCGCGGGTCCGAGCAGGATCGCTCCAAAGAGCACGAACGTGACGCCGTTGAGCACGCTCCCCACCTCGTCGGTCAGCCGGTTCACGTCCTCGGGGTCGCGCTTGATCGCCACCCGGAACACGATGCCGCCGACGAAGGCGGCGATAAAGCCCGATCCGTCGAGGGCGCTCGCGGTGCCGTAGGCGAGGGCGGCACCGGCGGCCGGGATCACCTGGCGCCAGGTGCCCGCGATCAGGCCCCTGCGGCCGGCGTGGATCAGGATCCCCGCGATCAGGAGCCCGGCGGCCACCCCGCCGATGACCCCGAAGCCGATCTCTTCGAGCAGCAGCGTCCCGGCGCTTCGGCCCTCCGCGATCTCCGACTCCACGTCGGCCACGGCGACGGCGGCGAACAAGAGCGGCACGCAGATCCCGTCGTTGAGACCGCTCTCGACATTGAGGCTCTGGCGGATCTGGCCCGGGACACGCGGCTCGGTCACGACCGCCTGGCCGAGGGCGGCGTCGGTGGGCGCCAGGATCACCCCCAGGATCAGGGCCTCGCCGAACGTCATCTGATCGAAGATCACCGCGGCCGCCAGCGCCCCGAGGCCGATGGTCAGCGGCAGGCCGATTCCCAGCAGGCGCAGCGGCACCGAGATCTCGCGCCTCAGTGCTGCGAAGTCGATCCGAGCGGCGTCGGAGAAGAGCACCAGCGCCAATGTCGCCTCGGCCAGCGCTCGCACGGTCGAACTCGTGCTCGAGAGCTCGACCGCGTCGAGGACCTCGGGCCCGACGAGGATCCCGATCGAGACGAACAGGATCGCGGGTGTGATCGGCGATCCCGACAGGCGCTTCGAGACGGCGGCGACGGCGATCAGCGCCAGCGCCAGGATCGCGAGTGACCACTCCATTCAGATCCGTTCGCTCGCGGGAGGAGTCGAGGGTCGATCTATGGATCGACGCCGTGGGGCTGGTCCGGCGAGAAGTGCAACGTCACGGCTACTGCTGGTCGTCCAAAAGCGATACTTCTGTCCCCGGACGCCGCCGCGCGCGCCCAGGGATCAGCTTCCCAGCACCTTCGCCTTCTCGCTGGCGAACTCCTCATCCGTGAGCACGCCTTGTTCGTGAAGCTGACCGAGCTCCTTCAGTCGCTCCGTGGTCTCGGCCGTCACTCCAGCCGACGCCGCTGGGGCGGGGGCGGTGGGCTCAGCCTGCGGCGCGCTGTCCTGCTGCTCTGCAGCTTGCTTCTCGTCCATGTGCTTCTTGGCAGCGACGGCGGCTCCGCCGAGTGCGGCTAAACGTCGTCTGCGTTGGCGTCTGTCTTGCCCCATGCTCGTCCTCTCCTTTGATTCGATCCTCGTCGAGCGTCTCACAGGCTTTCCGGATCGACAAGTCGTCGACCCCTGGCGGAATGGCTCGTGGAAGTTCTGCTTTCTATGCAAAGCAGCTAGAGACCCTGGGGTTCGTCTACCCCTCGTGACGGTCAAGTTGATTGCCTGCGCGCTGGTGGGAGCTGGCGAGGGTGGTCGAGACGTACAAACTCGCGTTGCTTGGCTCGGACGGCAGCCTCCGCTCGACGGTCGCCTAGAGACGGCCTCCAATTCCCGGGTGTCATGGGGACGGCTATGGGTACGGCATGGGTACGAGATCAGGCATCTTGTGATCCCGAGTGACCCTGAGTGACCTGCCCGTCTACGCGCGTGGACTCCGATGGATTCGCTTGAACAAGCCGAATCTGACTTGACAGCGGAGGGGGAGGGATTCGAACCCTCGATGGACGAGAAACGCCCATAACGGTTTTCGAGACCGCCGCATTCAACCGCTCTGCCACCCCTCCAGGTGGATGAAAGAGGCTAGCGGCGACGGGGCGCTGGAGGCGGCGCCGGGCGGCTGAAAGCGCCGCCCGGCCCGCACTCATACTCGGGCTGATCGCCCCGCCGTGAGCCGCGGCCAGATCAGCAGCACGAGGCCGATGACGATGCAGGCGATTCCAAGTGCGTAGTGCACGAGGATCGCCAGCACGATTCCGATGACGATTAGAAGTAGAGCTAGTGACATTGCCGCTGAATACCCCTCAGCGGGTGCCGGAAACGGACGACGAGCGCGCGCCCTCAGTCCTTCGCGATCGCGTACCTGAGGATCTCGACCCTGCCGCGCGCGATACTTGACCGGTGTCTGAGCCGGGGGGCTCCGAGGCCCTTACGCACGAGGAAGTGCTGACGCAGGGCTACGACGCGTTCAACCGGCGCGAAACCGCCCGGCTGCGCGATCTGATGGTCGCCGAGTTCGAATGGCACGAGGCCGAGGAAGTTCCCGGCCGGAAGGTCTGTCGCTCGGCCGAGGAGTTCGCGGAGTACATCGAGGGCTTCCAGCGCCTGTGGGACGAGTTCTCGTTCGAGCTGGAGGGGATGCGACGCGGTGCCGGCGACACGATCCTCGCCACAGTCCGAGGCCGCGGCCGGGGGAAGGCGAGCCCTGATGTCTTCGAGCTGACGATTCATCACGTCTGGCGGTTTCGGGAAGGCCGGGTCGCGCGGATGGACGCCTTCCTCGACGCTCGCGAAGCGGCGGACGCCGCCGGGCTCTCCTAGAGGAACTTGGTGCCGCTGAGCGCGTCCAGCGTGGCGCGGCGCCGGCTGACCGAGACGACGTCGCCCTTGCCTTCGTAGAGCGCGATGGCGTGCTCGAGCACGGAAACCGCCTCGGACGGCGAGCGGGCCGCCAGAAGCACGTCCCCGAGGCAGCTCAGCGCGTCGGCACGGAGAATGACCGTGTCGCCCGGCTCCGCAACCGCGACCGCGTCGCGCGCGAAGCCCTCAGCCTCGGCCAGGTGGTTCACGGCAGCGAGCGCCTGTGCGCGGGCAATGCGCCACTTGACCTGGGCGTCGAGGTCGTCCTCCGCGCTGATCTCCTCGGTTCGCTCGCTCAGCTCGAGCGCCTCGTCGACCCGCCCCTCCTCCACCAAGGCGCACGCCAACAGTGGGATCAGGCTCGCGGCGATGTGGATCGCGCCCGAGCTCTCGAAGAATTCGATGGCGGGTAGCAGCTCGCGCTCCGCCGCGCGCGGATCTGAGGCCAGGGGCTCGACGATCGCCGTCGAAAGCGCCAGATAGGCGACGTGGACGGGAAGGTCCAGCTCGGCGAAGATCTCGCGCGCTTCGGCGAACGCCCGCTCCGCTTCGTCGACCTTGCCGCTTCGGGCGAGCATCTCGCCCATCCTTCCCAGCGTCGAGCCCTCGAGCGCGCGATTGTCGTGAGCTCGCGCCCAGTCGAGGTCCTCGCGGGCACGAACGAGGACACGTTCGCACGGCGCAGGGCCGAATGTTGAGACCTGCAGGAGCCAGTAGCGGATCCACGCCTCGACCCCGGCTTCGCCGGTCCGGCTGGCCAGCTCCAGGGCATGCTCCAGTGCGTCGGCCGCGGCTGCCTGTTGCCCTCGGTCGGAGTGCACCTTGCCGAGGAGATGCCAGGCCCGGGCGGCGTCGAGGTTCTCATCGAGCCGGTGGAACACTGCGAGCGCCTGCTCGGCCGCGGTACGCCCGTGGTCGCTCCACCAGGCCGGATCGGTGAGCCGCTTGAGGTTGGCCTCGAAGACACGTAGCCGCGCCTCTGCCCGCTCGTCGCCGACGGCGATGACCGCGCGCCGAGCCTCAGCGAGCACCTGGTCGGCGCGCTCCGTCTCGCCCCCGCGCACCAGCGCGGTTCCCAGCTCGACCAGCGGCTCGAGCCTGGCCGCTGGGTCGGATTCGCCGCTCTCCGCGAGGAGCGCCACGGCCCGCGCGAGCAGCGCCGCGGCGGCCGCGTCGTCTTGGCGCGCGGATGCACGCCTGCCCGCGTTGGAGAGGTGGGTCGCGGCCCGATGTGCCAGCTCCTCCACCCGCTCGGCCGAGCCCAGCAGCTCGCGGCGAGAATGGTGCGCGGTCTCGAGGTGATAGCCGACGATCTCCTCAGTCTGGCCACGCCGCGAATCGGACCAGCCCAGAAGCCAGTCCGCGAAGCGCTCATGGAGGGCGGCACGACGCGCCTTGGACAGGGCGCTGTAGACCGCATCACGCACGAGGAGGTGGCGAAACTGGAAGAAGTCGCGCGGCACGCCGGCCCTACGGACCGGCTCGATCAGGCGCTTGCCGACCAGTGACTCGATCTCCTCGAGACCGCCCTCCCCCGCCAGCGCCGCCGCGGCGTCCGCCCAGAACTCCTTGCCGATGACCGAGGCGGCCTCCGCCAACGTGCGGTCGCTTTCGGAGAGGTGATCGATCCGCGCGGTCAGGATCGCTTCGATCGTGGGTGGCACGTCCAGCTCGCGCGCGCCGTTGTGGGCAACCCAGCCCTCCTCGGAACGGCGGAGCCTGCCCTCGTCGATCAGCATCGAGAGCAGCTGCTCGACGAAGAGCGGGTTGCCGGCTGCGAGCGCGATGATCCGCGTCTTGAGCGGGTCGGCGAGGCCGCCGCCGGTGAGGGTCTCGATCAGATCGCCGATGGCGGCGTCGTCCAGCGCCTCGAGCGAGATCGTGGTGGGGCTCGACTGACGCCAGTCAGGGCGCTTGTCAAGCAGCTCGAACCGGGCGGTGCAGGCAAGCAGAATGGGAAACGGCCGGAGCTGGCGCGATAGGTAGAGGACGAGCTCGAGCATCGTTGGCTCGGCCCACTGGAGGTCCTCGATCCAGATGATCACGGGGCCGCGGGCGGCGAGCGCTTCGAGCAGGCGCCGGATCGCCCAGAACGCCTGCTCGCCGGGGTCGAACGAGTCGTCGAGCCCCGTGATCTGGGCGAGGTGCCGGGCGATCGCGGGTCCCTCGGGGTCACCGGCGAACGCAGCGTCGAGTTTCCTGCGGGCCGACTCCAGGTCGTCTGAGTCCTCGATGCCGGCCGCCTGCCAGACGATCTCGGTCATGGGCCAGTAGGTGATCCCCTCCCCGTATGCCAGGCAGCGCCCGACCAGCACGGTCGCACTCGAGCTATAGAGCTGGAGCACCTCGGCCACGAGCCGCGACTTGCCCACACCGGGCTCACCGAGAACGGTGACGAACTCACACGAGCTCCGAGCCACCGCGCGCTCGAATGCCACCTGCAGCAACGCCAGATCGCGCGTTCGGCCGATGAGCGCGTGGTCGGCAAGCGGCTCGCCTTCGTCGCGCCGGGCGGGCCGGAGGCGATAGGTGGCGAGCGGTTCCGAACGTCCGCGGAGCTCGACAGTCCCCGCCGCCTCCGCATTCACCTCGCCCCGGACGAGCTGGTAGGTGTCCTCGCCGATCAGGATCTGCCCCGGCTGGGCGAGCTTTTCGAGCCGGGCCGCGACGTTCATGGTGTCACCCAGCGACATCGATCGCCCGGCAATCGGCGCGCCGACCACGACGGTGCCGGTGTTGACTCCGATACGCAGCCCGAGCGGCTCGCTCACGCGAGACGAGATCTCAGCGTTCAGCGCCTCAACCTCAACCAGCATCTCTGCCGCGGCGCGCACCGCCCGCAGCGCGTCGTCGCCCTCGGCGACTGGCGCGCCGAAGATACCCAACACCTCGTCGCCAACGAAGTTCTCGACCGTCCCGCCGTGGCGCTCGATCGTCTTCGCCATCCGTTCGAAGAACGCCTGAACGATCTGGCGGAAAACCTCGGGGTCGAGCGTTTCGGCCAGCCTGGTCGAACCGGCCATGTCGGCGAACACGGCGGTGACCTTCTTTCGCACCTCACGTGAGGTCTCGCCCCCGGAACGAGCCACGGGAGCGATGATCGCGGCTCGCGCTGTCGAGCGCAAGTCCGCCGAGGAGGATGAGATGGTCACCCCCTCCGGGTGAGCTCCGGCCTAGTCCTTCGCGATCGCGTACCTGAGGATCTCGACCACCTGCTCCGGCGTTTCGGCCGTCGCCATCGCGGCGCGGTCGACCTCCTTCAGCGCGTGGTCGTGTTCGGGCGGGTGGAGTGTGATCACGGGCTTGCCGAGCGCCGCCGCGAACCCGGCGTCGAACGCCGCGTTCCACTGCTTGTACTGCTCGCCGAAGCGGACGACCACGACGTCCGCCTTGCGGATCAGGGTCTGTGTCCGGACGGCGTTGACGCCAGCTCCCTTGTGGTCGTGCCAGAACTTGTCGTCCTCTCCTCCCAGGATGTCGACACCCACGTCGTCCGACGCGCCGTGGTCGGTGACCGGCGCGAGCAACTCGACGGGGAGTCCGGCGTCGCTCACGCCGGCCGCGATCCGATCGCGCCAGTCGGAGTGGATCTCGCCCGCCAGGTAGACGTTCCAGGTGCCGTTCTGGGTCATCCCTTCGATCGTACCCGGCAGCCCGCGCTTAGAATCGCGGCGATGAGCGAGCCGACCAAGTACCTGCTGCCCGAGTCCGAGATCCCCACGACCTGGACGAACCTGATGGCGGATCTCGGCCCGCCGCCCCACCCTCCGCTCCATCCCGGCACCAAGGAACCGCTCGGCCCCGAGGACCTGGCGCCGCTCTTCCCGATGGCGCTGATCGAGCAGGAGATGTCGGCCGAACCCGAGATCGCCATTCCTGACGAGGTTCGCGAGATCTACGCACTGTGGCGTCCCACCCCGCTCTTCCGCGCCCGGCGCCTGGAGCAGGCGCTCGATACCCCGGCGCACATCTACTACAAGTACGAGGGCGTCTCGCCGGCCGGCTCGCACAAGCCGAACACCGCGATTCCACAGGCCTACTACAACAAGGCCGAGGGGATCCGCAAGCTCACGACGGAGACCGGCGCCGGGCAGTGGGGCTCGTCCCTGGCCCTCGCCTGCCAGATGTTCGACCTCGAGTGCGAGGTGTTCATGGTCGGCGTCTCGTTCGACCAGAAGCCCTATCGCCGGGCGATGATGGAGACGTGGGGTGCGACCGTCCACCGCAGCCCCTCCGATCTCACCGAGGCCGGGCGCTCGCAGGCCCAGCACGAGTCGGGCTCGCTCGGGATCGCGATCTCGGAGGCGGTGGAGCTTGCGGTCGCCGCGGAGGACACCCACTACTCGCTCGGGTCCGTGCTCGGCCACGTCTGTCTCCACCAGACCGTGATCGGGCAGGAGTCGATCAGGCAGCTCGAGCTCGCCGGGGAGTACCCGGATGTGGTCATCGGGTGTGTGGGCGGCGGCTCGAACTTCGCCGGCGTTGCGTTCCCGTTCATCCGCGAGAAGCTCCGGGAGGGCAAGGACACTCGGTTCCTCGCCGCCGAGCCGGCGGCATGCCCCACCCTGACGCAGGGCGTCTACGCCTACGACTTCGGCGACACCGTGGGGATGACGCCGCTGATGCCGATGTACACGCTCGGGCACGACTTCGTGCCGCCGCCGGTGCACGCCGGCGGCCTCCGGTACCACGGCGACTCACCGGCGGTCTGCGCGCTCGTCAAGGAGGGAATCATCGAGCCGTTCGCGATCCAGCAGACCGACGCGTTCGATGCGGCGGTCCGCTTCGCGCGCGCCGAGGGCATCCTCCCTGCGCCGGAGCCGTCGCACGCGATCCGCGTCGTGATCGAGCAGGCGGAGGAGGCGAAGCGGGCGGGCGACGGACGCGTGATCCTGTTCAACCTCTGCGGCCACGGCCACTTCGACATGGCGGCGTACGACGCCTATCACCGGGGCGAACTCGAGGACCTGGAGTTCTCCCAAGCGGATCGAGACGCGGCGCTCGAGCGGCTGCCGGACGCTCCGGCGCTGGCGTAGTCCGGAACCGGGACCATTTCGACGTCCTGATCGTCGGTGCCGGCCTGTCCGGAATCGGCGCGGCGCACCACCTCCAGGACCGGTGCCCGGGCAAGACCTACGCGGTGCTCGAGGCGCGCGATGCGATCGGCGGCACATGGGACCTGTTCCGCTATCCGGGCATCCGCTCCGACTCGGACATGTACACCTGGGGTACTCGTTTCGCCCGTGGCCTGAGGCCCAGGCGATCGCCGACGGGCCCGCGATCCTCCGCTACGTGCGCGACACGGCGCGCGAGGCGGGGATCGACCGCCAGGTCCGCTTCCACCACCGAGTCGTCCGCGCCGAGTGGTCGAGCTCGGAGGCCCGCTGGACCGTGACGGCCGAGCGCACCGATACGGGCGACGCCGTCGAGCTGACCTGCGGCTTCCTGTTCCCCTGCACGGGCTACTACCGCTACGACGAGGGATACGTGCCGGCATTCGCCGGCGTCGAGAGCTTTCGCGGCGAGCTGATTCACCCCCAACACTGGCCCGCTGACTTCGACCACAACGGGAAGCGGGTGGTGGTGATCGGCAGCGGCGCCACGGCGGTGACTCTGGTCCCGGCCATGGCCGAGCGCGCAGAGCACGTGACGATGCTCCAGCGCTCGCCCAGCTACATCGTGTCGCTGCCCGCGATCGACCCGGTCGCGCGCCTCATCCGCCGGATCCTGCCCACGCGCGCTGCTTACTCGCTGGTGCGCTGGAAGAACGTCCTGCTCCAGATGGCCGTCTTCCATCTCAGCCGCCGCCGTCCGCGGTTGGTCAAGGCCCTGATCCGCAGGGGGGTCGAGCGGCGCCTGCCGCCGGGCTACGACGTCGACGAGCACTTCAAGCCGCCGTACAACCCCTGGGACCAGAGGATGTGCCTGGTCCCGGACGGCGACCTGTTCGAGGCGCTCGGCGACGGGAGCGCCTCGATCGTCACCGATCGGATCCGCTCGTTCACGGAGACCGGGCTCGTGCTCGAGTCCGGCGCCGAGCTCGACGCCGACGTGATCGTCACGGCAACCGGCCTGAACCTGATTCCGCTTGGTGGCCTCGAGCTGGCCGTCGACGGCGAAGAGGTGGCGCTCCCGGAGACGATGGGCTACAAGGGGATGATGCTGAGCGGCGTCCCCAATCTGGCGTTCGCCGTCGGCTACACGAACGCATCGTGGACGCTAAAGGCCGACCTGACCAGTGAGTACCTGTGCCGGCTGCTGAACCACATGGACGCGCACGGCTACGGGCGGGTGACGCCCCGCAACAGCGACCCCTCGGTCGAGCCTGAGCCGTTCATCGACTTCAACTCCGGCTACGTGCTCCGCGCGATCGACAAGTTCCCGACGCAGGGCTCGAGGGCCCCTTGGCGGCTGCACCAGAACTACGCGCGCGACATCCTCGTCCTCCGCCGCGGCGCACTCGAGGATGGCTCCCTCGAGTTCGTGCGGACGGCGCCCCGGTCCTCGCCTGCCTTGGCCTAGTGGGACTACGCTTGCTCCGGCCCCGGAGAGGTGACCGAGTGGCTTAAGGTGCGCGACTGGAAATCGCGTGGGCGGTGAAAGCTGCCTCGTGGGTTCGAATCCCACCCTCTCCGCTTCAGTCCGTGGCGAAACCGAGGACCAGCTGCGCGGTCTCCGTTGGCACGTCGAGATGCGGGCAATGGCCGACATCGTCGAGCACGACCCAATCGGCGTTGGGCAGCCACTCGTCGCGGAAGCGCACCGCCGCCGTGGGCCACAGGAGGATCCGGTCCGCCGTCCCCCAAACCACCCGGACCGGGCAGGTGATCCTCGCGGGATCCAGGTGCCAGCCCTCGCGGACCGCGTAGTCGATCATCGTCAGAAAGCCCTCGCAGCTCGCCGCGCCGCGCATCTGGTGAACGAGCAGCTCCGGCGGGATGTGCTCGTAGTTGGTCGCGATGAACTCGGTCGCGCGGCGCCGTCCCTCCGGCGTCGCCACGATCTGCTCGGCGTGCGGGGCCGCGGCCTTCAGCAGTTCCTGCATCGTCTTGAAGTAGGTGAGCGTGTCCTCGAACCCGGGGTCGCCCTCGGCCCAGCCGCCGGCCGGGGCGAGCGCGACTACGGTCTTCGCCCGCCCCCGCTCGGCGAGCTGCAGCGCGACGAAGCCGCCCAGCGAGTTGCCGACGATGTGCGCCGTCTCGAATCCTGCCTCGTCCATCGCCTGCTCCACCGCGTCGGCGACCAGGTCGTCGTTGAACTCCCCGGCGATCGCCGGGCCGCCCGTGTGGCCGGCCAGGGTGGGCGCGAGGACGTCGTGGCGCTGCTCGAGCTCGGGCAGGACGAGCTCCCAGCTCCGCCAGGTGTCGGTGAAGCCGTGCACGCACACCATGGGTGAGCCGGAGCCCCCGCGGTGGCTTGGGGTGAAGGTCGATTCCAAGGGAGGCGGGACGCTACCGACCGCGTAATCTCTGCGCCCGATGAGCGGACCCGACGTCGGCGACAGCGCTCCGGACTTCACCCTCGAGGGCACCGAGGGCCCGTTCACGCTGAGCGAGCACCGCGGGCAGCGGGTGGTACTCCTCTTCTACCCGGGCGACGACACGACGGTCTGCACGAAGCAGTTCTCCGCCTACCGGGACGCGGCCGACGAGATCGCCGAGCTCGACGCCGTGTTCGTCGGGATCTCGGTCCAGGGCATGGACTCGAAGGAGGCGTTCAAGTCCAAGTACGGGCTGACGACGCCGCTCCTCGCCGATCCGGGCGGGACCGTTTCGAAGGCGTACGGGGTCTACTCGAACCGCTTCAAGGTGGCGAAGCGCACGGTCTTCATCGTCGACGAGGACGGCATGATCGCGCATCGCCACGCCAACCCGATGTCGCTCACGTTCGACGACGTGGACGAGCTGAGCGAAGCGCTCGCGAAGCTGCCGTCGAAGGCCTAACCGCCTTCGAGGAGCGCCCGGCGGCGCTCACGGGTTGTACGTAGCCTCCGCATCGCCGCATCCTTGCCGGCGTGGAGGTCGTCCCATGTGAGCGGGAATACCTGGAAGTTGCGTGACGCGAGATAGGCCGTCCGCCGCCGGTCGTCGACGAACTTCTTCGGGGTGGCGTGGAACATGAAGCTGTCGATCTCGACCACGAGCCGCTCGGGCCGGTAGAGGAAGTCGACCCGATACGGGCCGATCCAGTGGTCGCTCTTGTCGGGCTCGAGGTCGTGTTCGCGCAGGACGCGAAGCGCGACCCGTTCGGCCTTCGAGCGCACGATCCGCGGCCCCCGCTCAGTGGCGAGGAGGTTGCGGAGAGCCTTGGCGCCGCGGCGGGTCGGGTGGGCCTCGAGGGTGGCGTGGAGCTGGTGGTCGGTGACAAGCCGCTGCACTCGCGCTTCGTTGAGAGCCTCGACGAGCTCGTGAGGATCCACCGCACCTGCCAAGTCCAACAAAGTCAGTGAGGGGGAGGTGATCGGCAGTCCGCGGTGGCGGCGAAGCTCGCCGGGTGCGAGATGGGAGAGCGAATGCACGCGGACGCCGGTCAGAGGCCGGCGATTGCGCTCAACCACGGTGACGTGGATGTCGTCGCTGGCAGCGCTCGGGAGTGCCATGAGACGCCCTGCCGTGTGGTGCTCAGGAGGGCACGTGGCCGGCAGGCGAAGATTGCGGCGGTCTCGTAAGCGAGCGGATGCACCGCCCTGTGCCCGACGAGGTAGACGCCGGGGTGGATGGGAATCAAGCCACCGGAGGCGATGCGCCGCTGAATCACGCGAGGGGTGAACCCCGCACGGAGGAGCTGCTGACGAGTGACGATCCCCTTCTGCCGCCCTGCGAGCTCGGCCAGAACCTCATCGAGTTTTCGCGGTGAAGTACCTATACGGTGCTCTAGCGCGAAAACCCGCGGGATTCGCCCCCGTGGTGCGGCTATCGATAGAGGAGAGGGGCTAGCGGCGGGCTTCGAAGAACGCCCGGAGTTGCTCGGCGGCTTCGTCCGCCAGGAGGCCGCCGTCGACCTCCGGGCGATGGTTGAACGCTGGTTCGTCGAGGACGTCGAGGACGCTCCCAGCGGCTCCGGCCTTGGGGTCGGCCGTGGCGTAGACCACCCGCGGCACGCGGGCGAGCACGATTGCCCCCGCGCACATCGCGCACGGCTCGAGCGTCACGTAGAGCGTCGTGAGCGGCAGCCGCCACCCGCCCATCACCGATGCGCCCTGGCGCAGGACCAGGATCTCGGCGTGCGCCGTCGGGTCCTGGCGGAGCTCGCGCTGGTTTCCGGCCTGGGCAAGGATCTCGTCGTTGCGCGCCAGGACTGCCCCGATGGGCACATCGCCATGACCCGCCGCTCGCTCGGCCTCGCCGAGGGCCAGGAGCATCAGCTCCCGGTCGAGCTCGGTGAAGCGCCCCGCGGTCAGGTCGTACGGACGATGTACACGCCGCACGGGGCGTGGTGGGAGATCTTGTTCGGCACGCTACCGAGCAGGAAGCGGCGGGCGCCGGTCATGCCCTTGTTGCCGACGACGATCAGGTCGGCGCCGATCTCCTCGGCAACGTCGAGGATCGCGTCGGCGGGGTCGCCCTCGCGTGCGTGAGTCTCGGCCTCCACGCCCGCGTCGCGAGCCGCGCCGGCGGCGTTCTCGAGCAGCGCGTTCACGTCCTCGCGCGGGCCGACGCCGTGAGCGATATCGCCGGGCACCTGCTGCGCCTCGTTTCGCAGCCGGTCCTGCGGGACGGGCTCGAAGGCGCTGACGAGGTCGAGGCTCGCGCCGGTCGCCTTGGCGAGCTCGGTCGCATGCTGGACGGCGACCGACGCGGTTTCCGACCCGTCGGTGCCTACAACGATGCGCTTGAACACGAAACCCTCCTCGGACCCGGGGGACAGCGCCGCCATACTAACCGCGTGCCGCGCAGCTGGACGATCTCCGTAGCGATCCTCGTCGTCTGCCTGTTCGCGTCCGTCGTGATCGCGATCACGAAGCTCACCTGAGGCTGTTCCGCGCGCATACACTGCGCCGCATGTCGGAAACGACCAGGGTCGCCGACGGGGTTTGGCGGGTCGCGGGCGACTTCCGCAAGGCGATGAACGTCTTCCTGATCGAGGATGACGGCGGCGTGACCATGTACGACGCCGGCACCAAGGGGATGGTCAAGCCGATCAGGAGGGCGGCGGACGAGCTCGGCGGGCTCAAGCGGATCGTTCTGGGTCACGCGCACCACGACCATCGCGGATCGGCGCCGGGCCTCGGCGTTCCGGTGCTCTGCCATCCCGACGAGGTGGCCGATGCCGAAGGCGACGGCGGCTACCACACCTTCGACATCGAACAGATCCCGTGGTGGTTCTCGCGCGCCGTCTACCCCATTCTCCTGAAGCGGATCTGGGACGGAGGCCCGGTCAAGATCTCCGACACGGTGTCCGAAGGCGACGAGGTGGCCGGCTTCAAGGTCGTCCACTTTCCGGGCCACGCCGTCGGCCTGATCGGCCTCTGGCGAGAGGCCGACCGTCTCGCACTCGTGAGCGACACGATCTACCAGGTCAACTCGATCCGCCTGAAGGCGCTTCCCGAGGATGTGCGACCGATGGTGCCCCATCCCGTTTGGGCACACGACTACGCCAAGTCGATCGAGAGCGTCAGGAAGCTGGCGAGCCTTGGCGCGACGGCGATCTGGCCGGGACACGAGGACGCAGTGGAGGGAACCGAGGAGGCGGTTCGCGCCCGGCTCAACCGCGCCGCCGATCGCGCGATCGCGGAGCCCGGCACCTGACGCAGCTCGAGTCGGGCGGCGTTGGCCGCCGGCAGCGACTCGCTAGGGTCAGTCGCATGTCAACCGCTGTGATGCACACAAACGCTGGATCGATCACCCTCGAGCTGTTCGACGAGGACGCGCCGAAGACCGTCGAGAACTTCCGCAAGCTCGCGGGCGACGGCTTCTACGACGGCCTCATCTTCCATCGCGTGATCCCCGACTTCATGATCCAGGGCGGCTGCCCGGAGGGCACCGGCACCGGCGGCCCCGGATACACGTTCGAGGACGAGTTCAACGAGCACAAGGTCGAGCGCGGCGCGCTGGCGATGGCCAACGCGGGCCCGAACACGAACGGATCCCAGTTCTTCATCGTCACGATCCCCGCCGCCGACTGGCTCGACGGGAAGCACACCGTGTTCGGCAAGGTGACCGAGGGCATGGACGCTGTCGACGCGATCGAGGGCACGCAGACCGGTGGCGGCGACAAGCCGGTCGAGCCGCAGACGATCGAGCGGGTCGAACTCGATCACTAGGCGCGGTGCACGTCGGTCGCCGTCGCCTGGTTGACCGGCTTGACCGCGATGTAGTCCAGGTTCACGTTGGGCGCGCGGGTGACCGCGAAAGCGATCACGTCGGCCACATCCTCCGCGGTCAGCGCGTCGATCCCGCGGTAGACCTCGGCGGCGCGATCGGCGTCGCCCTCGAATCGCACCAGTGAGAACTCGGTCTCGACCATGCCCGGAGCCACCTCGGTGACCCGGATCGGCTTGCCGAGCAGCTCCAAGCGGAGCGTCCGGCACAGCGCGTTCGCGGCGTGCTTGGCTGCGGTGTAGCCCGCGCCGCCGGGATAGACCTCGACCCCGGCAACGGAGCCGATCACCACGATGTGCCCGTTCCCCCCTCGCTCGAGCGCCGGGAGGAGCGCCTTCGTCACGCGCTCGACCCCGAGGACGTTCGTCTCGTACATCGTGAGCCACGCCGCCTCGTCGGCTTCGGCTACCGGTTCGAGGCCGAGCGCGCCGCCGGCGCTGTGCACGATGACGTCGACCGACTCCAGGGCGGCCGCCAGCGCGGCGACTGACTCCGGATCGGTCACGTCCAGCTCAACGGCCTCGCCCCCCACCTCCCGGGCCAGGTCACGGCAGCGGTCGATCCGGCGTGCGGCCGCCACGGTGTGCAGCCCGTGCGCGGCCAGCGCGCGAACCGCGGCGGCGCCGATGCCGCTCGACGCGCCGGTGACCAACGCTGTTCGCTTGCCCGGTTCCACGGCGGGCAGTCTAGGCGTGGCAGGATGTCGCGCCGTGGGCGACGGCGCAACACCACCACCGCAGGAGCAGCCGGACTCGGGCGACCTCGCGACGAACCCCCGCCTGCTCGCGATCGCCAAGGCGCTTCGGAAGGTCCTGCCCGGCGACAGCCGGTTCGGCGAAGACCCGCTCTCGACGGCCGGCGACAAGCAGAGTCAGATCCTGGGGCGACGTCTCGCCGATGCGACGGCCGAGCGCCCGACGCTGCTGCGCGAGGCCGGGCTTACCGCCCTGCAGGTGCTGGACGCGATGGGCCAGACGCTGGGCCGCATCCCCGTCCACGCCGACCTGACGATCGTCTTCACCGACCTCGTGGACTTCTCGAAGTGGTCTCTGGGCGCCGGCGACGAGGCGGCCGTCGAGCTGCTCCGCGAGGTGAGCATCGCGATCGAGCCACCGGTTGCCGATCAATCGGGCGAGGTGGTGAAGCGCCTGGGAGACGGGATGATGGCCGTGTTCGCGGCTCCCGCTGACGCCCTCACCGCGATCGAGGAGGCCAAGCGCGGCCTGGCCGACGTCCAGGTCGGCGGTTACCGCCCGCGGCTGCGCGCCGGCATGCACGTCGGCCGGCCCGAGCGTGTCGGCGACGACTACTTCGGCGTGGACGTGAACGTCGCGGCCCGCGTAGCCGAGGCGGCGTCCGCCGACGAGATCCTGGCCTCCGGCCGGGCGGTGGAGGGCCTGGACGCCGATCGCGTCAGGGCGAAGCGCAAGCGCCTCTTCCGCGCCAAGGGCGTGCCGACCGCGGTCAAGGTCTACGCCGTGCGCAGCGCTTAGACCTTGGACGCCTTGCGGAGCCCGATGCGCTCCGGGCTGCGGTCGCGGTTACCGGCGACGTCCACCGCACGGACGCTGTAGTTCACCGGCCGGTCGAGCGGCACGCTGAAGCGCCGCCTTGCCGGGCAATCACTCCACCCGCCACCGCGTGGCTTGCACTCGAACGTCGCGCGGGCCTCGTTCGAGCTCGCGGTGACGATCACGGCGCTCCGCCTTGCTCGGACGCGGACGTCCGTCTTCGGGTTCGACCGGTCGACCTTGAATCGGGCCGAGGCCGGTGTCGGGTCGACATTCGAATCCGGGTCGATCGCCCGCACCTCGAACGCATGCCACCCCTGCGGCAGCGCGCCGGGCTCGAACGCGCGCTCGCAGGCGGCCCAGTCGCGCACCCTCGTCGAGTCCAGCCGGCACTCGTAGGTCGAGTCCACGTCCGAGGACATGAAGTCGAACCGCGGCGTTCGGTCGCGCGACCCGAACGCGGGCCGCTCGAGGAACCGCGTCGCGGGCGGGCCGACGTCGAAGCCCGGGGCGAGCTGCATCTCGGCCGGGAGGATCTTCGGCGCCGGCTCGGCGACGAGCCCACCGAGGTCGCCGGGGGACTCGACGACGGGCAGCCGCAGCTCCAGGTTCGACACCCTGACCTCGCTCTGACCGGGCGACGCGCGGCCAAACGGGGCGTCGTCGGGCAACAGCTCGAGCTTGGCCACGTGGCCCTCCTTGAACTCCCAACCGTTGGGGTTCAGCTGGAACACCTGGCGGCTCGGGCCGCCGATCTCCGGCCTCCAGAGGCCGCGGGCGACGAGCTTCTGATCGCCGTTCGGCGCGATGTCCATGAGGCGTGCCGCGATCTGCGTGTTGGCGCCCGGCGCGTCGATCCTGGCGACCACGGTGGGCGAGCCGAGGAGGGTGTACCCCTCCGCCGGCGCCGCCGGGAGCTTGTAGATCGCCCCGGCGGGGCTGTCGCCTGCCGGGACGGTCTGGCACGAGTTTGCGACTGGGCTCGCAAACTCGTTTCCGTACAGCGTGCCGCTGGTCCCGATGGTCTTGGCCGGTGCCGAGTCGAACGTGATCTCACCCGGAGCCAGCGTCGCCAGGCTGTCGCCGTGGAACGGGCCGGCGGGCGGCTCACCGCACGCCTGGGTGAGCGCGTCGACCCCTGCCTGCGGCTCGGCACCCTCGCCGAGGAGGTAGTGCGCAAACCACGCGTTCTCGCGCGCCGCGATGTACTGGTTGGTCTGCGCCTGCCCCTGGCCACGTGGATGGCCGAAGTCGCCGAAGGTCAGTGCGATGTCGGCGTCCGGATGGTTGGTGAGGGTCCGGTTGTAATACCGCGCGGCCTCGTTGGCGGGGAACAGGTCGTCCGTGAACCCGATCGAGATCAGGAGCGGCGGGGGCGCGACCGAATCGTCGATGTAGTACGAGGAGTGGTGCTGCGTGATCTCCTCGACGATCGCCTCGGCATCGGCGCCGTAGGGGCCTCCCGTGTCGAGCAGGTTCTTCCACCCGGTGAGGTCGGCGGCCGGGTCCGACCCCTCGGGAGCGTAGATGCCGTTGGCAAGGCCACCGAGGTAGAGGAGATTCACGTAGCTCTGCTTCTCCACGCCGATCCGGTCGGTCGCGCCGAAGTACGGCGCGTCCGCGACGTAGTCGTAGAGCCCGCCGTTCGGGACCAGCGAGTACGCGAGGTCGGTCCAGGGGATCTCGGGAGCGGCGGCGCCGATCTCGAGCGCGGTGCCCTCCGGCGACTCCCACTCGACCAGGCTCCCGTCGGGAAGCATCTTCCGGTCGCGGAGCGCCGCCAGCGCCATCGACATCCCGCCGCCGTACGATCCGCCGGTCGCGCCGATCGCGCCCGGGTCCACCAGCCCCTCGTCGACGAGCATGCCGATCAGCTCCTGCGCGTCACGAACCTCGTAGCGCGTGTCCATCAGCCTGACGTAGCCGTCCGCGCAGCCCTCCGGGTCGGCCAGGCGCGACGCCTCCGTGCCGCAGGACTCGTGGAAGCCGCGGGTGGTGATGCTGAAGGTCGCATAGCCCTGGTCGAGCCAGCGGCGCATCTGCGCGAGGCCGATCTTGGAGCCGCCGTAGCCGTGGAACATCATGACCGTCGGATAGGGGCCGTCGGGGCCGGTCTCGGGCTCGGGCGGGAACGCGACGTTCACGTCGATCGGGACGCCGTCGAAGCTCTTCACCGTGCTCCGCGGGCTCTCGCTGCAGAAGCGGATCCCCGCGTTGGGCGCCGCCTGGACAGCGCAGTCCACCGGTGTCGCCGTGTCGCTGAACACGCTCGTGATCTCGGCGTCCGCCGCCGCCGGCCCCGCGAGCATCAGGATCCCCGCCGTAAGTGCGATCGCCGCCGGCTTCCAGCCGAACGCCCCCTGCCTGAACGCTTCAACGCCACCTCCATGGGCTTTCACCGAGGGTCCCTGGCGCCCTCGGCTGTCGCAACGATGCCGAGGAAACTTAGCGACTCCGGGAGCGCGTCCGGCCGCGAGCCGACATGGCGGCGCCCGCCATGGGGAACGGCGCCGAACTCGCTCGTAAGATCGAGCGCGCGAGCGATGCGACCGACCTCGTGCGCCTGGTCGGCCATCACGAACGTGACGCCGATCCCGCTGCTGCCCGGCCCTGCGCCGTCCGGCCGATCCGGTGAACGTAACCGTCGCGATCCTCGGGCGGATCGAAGTTGATCACGTGGGTGATGCCCCGGACGTCGATGCCGCGGGCGGCGACGTCGGTCGCGATGAGGGCGTCGAGGCGTCCCGCCTCGAACGAGGCGAGCGTCCGCGTGCGGTTGCCCTGCGCCTTGCCGCCGTGCATCGCCGCCGCGTTCACGCCGCGCGCGGACAGCCGCTTGGCAAGGCGGTCGGCGCCGCGGCGGGTCCTGACGAACACGAGCGCCAGCCCGTCGTCGTCGATGGTCCTTCAGCTCGTTCACGAGCGCGTTCAGCTTGTGCTGGTGCTCGACGCCGACGAACCGGTGCTCGATATCCGGCCGCGTTTCCTCACTGACGCGGTTCTCGTGGCGCCGCGCGTTACGGGTGTGGCGCTTGGCAAGGCCGTCGACCTCCCCGGCCAGCGTGGCCGAGAAGAGCAGCGTCTGCCGCGACTTGGGCGTGAGCTTCAGGATGCGCTCGACGTCCGGCCGAAAGCCCATGTCGAGCATCCGGTCGGCCTCGTCGAGCACCATCACTTGGACGTGCTCGAGGGTCAGGGCGCGGCGGTCGAGCAGGTCGAGCAGCCGGCCAGGGGTCGCGACCAGCAGGTGCGCCTTGCGCGCCTTTTGGATCTGCGGCTGGATTCCGACGCCGCCGAAGACGGCGAGCGTCTTGAGCCCGCGCGCCTGCGCGAGCGGCCGGGCGTCGTCCACGATCTGCGCCGCCAGCTCGCGCGTGGGCGCGAGGACGAGCGCGGCGGGGCGCCTGGCCCCGGCGTCGAGGGAATCGAGGATCGGCGCAACGAACGCCAGGGTCTTGCCCGACCCGGTGGGTGATTGGGCCAGGACGTCGTGCCCGGCGAGGGCATCGGGGATGACCTGGCGCTGGATCGGGAACGGTTCTCTGATCCCCTGCTTGGTGAGTTGGCTCGCGACAGCGCGCGAGATGCCGAGATCGGCAAACGACTGAGACATGTGTGCTCCTTTCGCGGCCGTGGGCCGCGGGGCAGTTCGGGAGATTCGATTCGACCCGAAACTGCGCTGAGCGCACCTAAGGAAAGAGACGAAACCTCACGGACGAACGTACGTCCGTGCCGAAGACCGTAGCAGCACCCCAACCGAAAGGGCGCCGATGGGTGCGAACGTTCAGCTCGCGCTGACCGAGGCGGGCTTCGCCGCGACCCGCTCGTCGCGGGCGTGGCGACGGGCCTCGGCGAAGGTCACCAGGCGGCCCCGCTTCTCGTCCCAGAGCTTCAGCCGCACCGATCGGATGCCCTGCCAGAACGTGAGGATCGGGACCTGGTGGAAGATCTCGTTGTCGTCGTGGGCGCGCTGGAGGTTGTAGTTCGGGATGCGCGCGTTCAGGTGGTGGACGTGGTGCAGCCCGATGTTCCCGGTGAAGAACTGCAGCGGCTGCGGGAGCTTCAGGTAGGAGCTGCCCTGGAGCGCGGCCTCGGTGTAGCTCCAGTTCTCGCCGTTCTCCCAATAGACGTCCTCGAACTGATGCTGGACGTAGAACAGCCAGACGCCGGCCGTCCCCGCGAGCATCACGGTCGGGAGCTGGATCAACAGGTACTCCCACCAGCCGATCGCGAAACAGATCCCGGTGATCAGGATGACGAGAGCCACATTGGTCCAGATGACGCTGCGGCGCATCTGCTTCGTCGGGTTCTTAGGCATGAAGCGTGGGCCGATCACGAGCGACCAGAGGGGCCCGATCCCGAACATGACCAGTGGGTGGCGGAAGAGCCAGTAACCGAGACGGGCCTTCCAGCCCTTCTCCTGGTACTCGGCCACGGTCAGGGTCGGGACGTCACCGGTGCCGCGGCGGTCGAGGTCGCCGGCGCTGCCGTGATGCGCGACGTGGTGGTGGCGCCAGTTGTGGAACGGGTGCATGACAAAGAGCCCGGTGAAGACGCCCAGCCGGTTGTTCCACTTGCGGGAGGGAAGGAACGAGCCATGCGTGCAGTCGTGGAAGACGATGAACGTGCGGAGCAGGAACCCGGAGGCGGGGATCGCAACGGCGAGCACCAGCCAGTAGGACACGTCGAGCAGCATGTACATCACGACCGAAAGGGCCAGGTAAGGCACGATCGAGGTGGCGATGTCCAGCGCGCTGCGACTCCAGCGGGCCTGGGCATAGGGGTCGAGGGCGTCGGCCCACTCGGGGCGCTGGCGTCTTGTGGTCGTCATTGGCGCGTGAGCATAAAGGGTCGGGATTAGGCTTGCCTAATAAGCCGAGCGTAACCCCCCGATCGGGGGACGACCATCCACGAACCCGCAGACGCCATGGCCCGCCGCTACGGTGCGTGGCGTGAACGCCCCGCTACTCGCCGTCGACGGTCCCTCATTGCTCTACCGCGCATTCTACGCGCTACCGGACTCGATCAAGGACGAATCCGGTCGGCCCGTCAACGCCCTGCTCGGCACGACCAACCTCGTCCTCCAGGAGATCGAGCGCCACGAGCCACGCGTGGTGGTCCTCTGCTTCGGCGCGGAGGCCGCCGAGTACCGGGTGGAGCTTCACGACGGCTACCACGCCGACCGCCCCGAGGTGCCGGACGACCTCCAGCCGCAGTGGGATCTCGTCCCCGAGTTCTTCGGCGCCTTCGGGTGGGTCGTGAGCACCCACCAGACGCTGGAGGCGGACGATCTGCTCGGCAGCTACGCCCGGCTCGAGACCGAGGCCGGTGGACGCGCGCTGCTCCTGACCGGAGACCGCGACATGTACCAGTGCGCCTCCGACGACGTGCTGGTCCTCTACCTCTCGACCGGCGTGCGCGGCGCCACCGAGGTCGGGCCGGACGAGGTCCGCGAGCGCTACGGGATCGGTCCGGAGCTGGTGCCCGACTTCATCGCCCTGCGCGGCGACCCGTCCGATGGGATCCCGGGCGCCAAGGGCGTGGGGGCCAAGACCGCGGCCGACCTGCTGCGCGAGCACGGCTCGCTGGAGGGCGTGCTGGAGCACGCCATCGGCGAAACCCGACCGGCGCTCCGCAAGAACCTGCTGGGCGCGAAGGACGCACTGGTCGACTACAAGGACATGGCAACGCTCCGCGACGCCGGCGTCAAGCGACCCGCGGACTCGCCGACCGATTGGGAGGGCGGCGCCGCGGCGGCGGAGAAGCTCGGGATGAACCGCTTGGCGGAGCGCCTGCGCCAGAAAGCAGCCGCCTGAGTCGGCGCTCAGGCGTAGCGGCGGGCCGCGTCGCCGGCGGCGCGCCCGTACGAGCCGCCGAACAGCACGGCGTGCACCAGCAGCGGCAGGAGCTGCCAGAGGGCGACCCGGTCGTGGTGCTCCTCGGCGAGCGGGTACGCCTCGTCGTAGGCGGCGAAGATCCGGTCGCTCGGCGCGCCGAACAGCCGCAGCATCGCCAGGTCGATCTCGCGGTGGCCGCCGTAGGCGGCCGGATCGATCATCCAGGCTCGTCCGTCGCGCCCGCCGAGGACGTTGCCGCTCCACAGGTCCCCGTGTAGGCGCGCCGGCTGCTCCGCGGGCCCTGCCAGACCCGCGATCCGGTCGCAAACCAACTCCACGGCGGCGCCGTCCCCCTCGGTGAGACTGCCGCCGTCGCGCGCTCTCGCGACCAGAGGCAGCAGCAGGTCCTGGGCGTACACCTCGTGCCAGGCGGCCCTCTCCTCTATCGATAGCCCGACCGAGCCGAGCCTGAGCGTGCGATCCGGCGAACCCGGCGGCAGCGCGCCGTGGGCGGGCGCTCCCGCGCGGTGGAGCGCCGCCAGATCGCGGCCCAGCTGCTCCGCTCCGGCCGAGCCGAGGGCGCCCGGCTCGATCCACTCGAGGGCGAGCCACGGCTCCGTGTCGCCGACGCCAAGCACCTCCGGGACCGGTGCGTCGGCGCCCGCCAGCCACCGCAGGCCGGCGGCCTCCGCCTCGAAGTCCGCCACGCTCGCGTCCGAGCGCGACTTCACGAACGCGACCCGGCCTGACTCCAGTTCGACCCGCCAGGCGTCGTTGATCGAGCCCCCGGCGACGGATCGCGCGTCAGCAACGGGCTCGCCCAGGTCGGGCAGCGGGCTCACGGGCGGTCGTTCAAGAGGTCGTCGAGCAGCGCGCGACAATTGCGCTCGACGATCTCCACGACCTCGGCGAAGCCCTCCTCGCCGCCGTAGTAGGGATCGGGCACGTCGTGCGCATCGCCGTCGCCGTGCTCGCGCAGCAGCGTGACCCGGCCGCGCGCATCCCCGTCCGGCGCCAGGCGCAGCAGGGCGTCCCGGTTCGAGCGATCCATGGCGACGAGCAGGTCGTAGCCCTCGAAGTCCGCCTCGTCCACCTGGCGGGCCGCGCCCGTCAGCTCCACCCCCCGCTCCGCGGCCGCCGCGACCGAGCGCGGGTCCGGTGGGTCGCCGACGTGCCAGCCTCCCGTCCCCGCGCTCTCGACCTCGATCTCATCGTGGAGCTCCGCCTCGGCGATAAGCGCGCGCATGACGGCCTCCGCGGTCGGCGAGCGACAGATGTTCCCGGTACACACGAACAGGACTCGCATCGGAACGCGAGGCTAGCGGCGTCGTTCCGCGGGTGGAGTGCCAGCTACGCCGCTTCGCTGTACGCGGGCTCCGCGCCGTCGTCGGGCGTGAGCTCGGTGACTTCGGCATCCTGTGCCTCCACCGGCTTCAGGACGCCGACCGCCAGCGCGATCGCCGCGCCGAGCAGGCCGACGGCGACGAAGTACGCGAGCTGGTACCCGTCGACCAGGGCCGAGGCCTGCGAGGCCCCTTCTGCGACCAGGTTCTCGGTCCGCGTCGTCGAAAGGGTCGCCAGGACCGCGAGCCCGAGCGCGCCACCGACCTGCAGGGTCGTGTTCGTAAGCCCGCTGGCGAGCCCCGCGTCCTCCGGCGTCGCGCTCGACATCGCGAGGGTCACCACGGACGGGAACACCAGCCCGGCTCCGATGCCGAGCAGGATCATCGTCGGCAGCATGTCGGTCGCGTACGTAGCGTCGACCGGCACCTGGGTGAACAGGAGCAGCCCGGCTCCGACGAGCGCGAGGCCGGCGATCAGCGGCGTCCTCGCGCCGTACCGCATCACGAGCCGGTCGGTGACGCCCACCGAGAAGACCCCGATCAGCGCCGCCACGGGCAGGAACGCCAGCCCGACTTCGACCGCGCCGTAGCCGAGCACGCCTTGCATGTAGAGCGCGCCGAGGAAGAACACGCCGTAGAGCCCGGCGACCATCAGGACCTGGATCAGGTTCGCGCCCGATACGTTGCGGTTGCGGAAGATCCCGAGCGGCGCGAGCGGGGTCCGCGCGGTCGCCTGGCGGGCGATGAACCCGGCCATCAGGGCGAGGGCGATCGCGCCCAGGCCCAGCGTGCGCGCGGAACCCCATCCGTAGTCGGCGGCCTCGATGATCGTGTAGATGCCGAGCATCAGCGAACTCGTGATCAGGAGCGCTCCGGGCACGTCCGCGCCGTTCGCGAGGCCGATGCCCTCGTCTCGGTCCAGAAGCCGGTACGCGAGGACGGCCGTGAGCGCGCCGAACGGGAGGTTCACGAAGAAGATCCAGTGCCAGTTGATCGCCTCGGTCAGGACGCCGCCCGCGAGCAGCCCGATCGACGCGCCGGCCGCGGCCACGAAGCTGTAGACACCGATCGCCTTCGCCTGCTCCCGCGGCTGCGGGAACATCGTCACGATCATGCCGAGGATGACCGCGGAGGTCAGGGCGCCGCCGACGCCCTGTAGGAAGCGGGCGCCGATCAGCATCCCCTGGCTCTGGGCGAGTCCGCAGAGGGCCGAGGCGGCGACGAACAGGCCCAGGCCCCACATGAAGACCTTCTTGCGACCGATCAGGTCGCCGATGCGCCCGGACAGGAGCAACAGGCCTCCGAACGGGATCAGGTAGGCGTTGACGACCCAGGCGAGGTCGGACTGCGAGAAGCCGAGGTCTTCCTGGATCGACGGCAGCGCGACGTTCACGATCGTCGCGTCGAGGACGATCATCAGCATCCCTACGCAGAGGACGTAGAGGGCGATCCAGCGGGAGCGGTCGGGGGCGGGGGCGGTGGGGACGGAAATCTGCTCGGTCATGAATACGACCGTAGCAGATAGGTTTTTCCGGGATGATCTAGTTCGGACCTAGCTGCGCCTGCGCGGTGCCCGGCTGCACGCGGCGGGGGTCGAAAGGCGCCCCTCCACGAGGCTCTCGAGGGCGTCCATCAAGCCCTTCGCCTCTCCCACCGGCAGCGAGGCGAGCACGTCGCGCTGGATCTCCTCGACGACCACCTCGCCCTTGGCGACGACTCGCTTGCCGGCGGGGGTGACCCGGATGATCCGGGCACGCCGGTCGGTCGTGGAGAGCACCCGCTCGGCCAAGCCGGCGCGCTCGAGCTCGTCGATCGTCACGACCATCGTCGTCTTGTCGAGCCCGATCATGTCGGCGAGCTCCTTCTGCGTGTATTCCCCGGTCCGAGCCGTGGAGAGCACGCAGTGGCCGCGCGGGGCGACGCCCATATCCTCGAACGCGCGGGTCATCTCGGTGACCATCACGTGGCTCGCCTGCGCGAGCAGCCAGCTCAGATTGCCGGCAAGCGGCTTCTCAGCGTCGGTTACGCCCTTGGTGTCTTCTCGAGCTGCGGTTGCCACATGTCAGAGGCTACAGCAGTCGATCCGCTGAAGAACAATCTGTTGCGAGACTATCTTGCGGATCCGCGAGCGCCGCGTCCAGTTTGCTCCGCCCGACCACGTAGCGGCCCAGCGACATCCCGTTGCGGTCCGTGATCGCGATCAGCGCGACCTCCTCGTCGTCCCCGACCGGGGTCCGCTCCACGCTCAGGAACACCGGCTCGAACTCCTCCGACTCCTCGCATGCACGGAAAGCCATGACCATCCCCCTCTCCGACGCAACCGCGTCGAGCTCCTGCAGATCTCTGATCTCCCCCACGGAGAACCTCCCTTTCTGCTTCCTTGCCAGAACCAATCGCGACGCTAGCTCGCCCGCGCCGGCGAGTCAGCCGAAATACCTCCACGCACTACCTCGATTACCGCGTTTCGGGTATGCCTGGCGCCGATGAGTTTCCGAGCCGCGCCCGGTCTCAATCAGTGCAATGAACGAGAACGCCATATATCTCCCCGGCGACCCGGTCCTCGCGCTCCAGAGCCGCGCGGGTGAGCGCTACTGGCGCCCAGGCGTGGTGCGCTCGGTCGGAGCCTCCGCTGCGCGAGTGGATCTCGGCGAGGCTCAGCCTCGGCGGATCCCGTTCTCGCGCCTGCGGATGGGCGCCGGCCGCTGACGCCCGGTCACACGCGGCCCGTTTCGTTCGTCACCCCTGTGACGAGGAAGTCGGAAGGATGTGACCGTGAACGAACGAGACGCGCTGGCCAACCGGTTCGAGGCCAACCGCACCCATCTGCGCGCCGTGGCCTACCGGATGCTCGGCTCCGTGACCGAGGCGGACGACGCCGTCCAGGAGGCGTGGCTCCGGCTCAGCCGCACCGACGCCGGCGAGGTGAAGAATCTCCGCGCATGGCTGACGACGGTCGTCGGCCGGGTCTGCCTGGACATGCTGCGCTCGCGCAAGTCGCGCCGCGAGGACTCGCTGGGCCCGCACGTGCCCGAGCCGATCGTCGACCCCGAGGCTGGGCTCGATCCGGAGCACGAGGCGCTGCTCGCGGACTCCGTCGGACTCGCCCTGCTCGTAGTGCTCGAGGAGCTTGCGCCGCCGGAACGCCTGGCGTTCGTGCTCCACGACATGTTCGGGATGCCGTTTTCGGAGATCGCGCCGATCGTGGACCGCTCGCCGGATGCCACCCGGCAGCTCGCGAGCCGGGCGCGCCGCCGTGTCCGCGGGGCGGCGCCGGCGTCCGACGCCGACCTCGACCGTCAGTGGGAGGTCGGCGCGGCGTTCCTCGCCGCCGCGCGCGAAGGCGACTTCGAGGCGCTGGTCTCGGTGCTGCACCCCGACGTGGTGTTCCGCGTGGACCGGGGGCCACTCGGCCGGCGCGAAACCCGTGGGGCGCGTGCGGTCGCCGAGCAGGCGCAAGCGTTCGCGCACCTGGCCGAGTTCGCCCGGCCCGCGCTGGTCAACGGTGCGGCCGGCTTCGTCGTGATCCGCGACGGCCGGCCATTCTCGGTCGCCGGCATCACGGTCGCCGGCGACAGGATCACCGAGGTTGACCTGCTTGGGGACCCCAAGCGCCTGGCCGAGCTGGACCTGACCGTGCTCGACGGCTGAGCCGCCGAGCGAAAGCGCGGCCGATGAGCCACACCGGGATCAGGAGGATCACCGGGATCACGAGCGGGACGAGCGGCAGCGCGAACAGCGCGAGGATCGCGAGACCCGGGATCAGGAAGGGGAACAGCGCGAAGGTGATGACCCCAAGGCCCACCCCGAACATGCTTCCGACCTCGAGCCAGCTCTCGGTTCTGGGCTGATCTGTTTGAGATGTGTCCATACCCCTGAGACGGATCGCAGGGGCGGAATGTGACGGGGGCTACTCGTCCCCGGCCAGCGGCGCGAACGGCTGAGCGTGCGCGTAGAGCTTGTAGAGGCGCAGGCTCGCCGCCCACTCGGCCTCGCAGCTGTGCTCGAACATCTCGTAGGCCGCCTCGTCGCTGAGGTCCGATTCGGCGGTCTCCGAGCTCTGCGGGGTCAGCTGGCCGCGGATGTCCTCGATCGTCGCGTAGCGCTCCTCCTCGGTGCCGCCGACCCAGTCCCGGCAGCTCGCGAACTGCGCGGTCGAGCCCCCGACGACGGGGCCCACGCCCTCGACGTCGGCCGAACCGGAGTCGCCGGACTCGCCGCTGTCGCCGCAGCCCGCGAGCAGCGCGAGCGCGGCAAACAGCACCAGCGCCGCCCGGCGGGTGCCGGCGGCGCCCATCAGGGCGTCAGCGCGGCTACCCGTCGCTCGAGCGCCCGCGCCTCGGGCGAGTTCTCGAACGCCTCCGCCGCCTCGTCCTGGCTGGCCTTCGCCGCCGCGGCCGCGGCGCTGCCGGGCTCCGCCGGGAGCTCCCACCAGTCGCAGTCGGTGGGGCCCGTGTCCTCGTCGGGGCCGTTCCCGCATTCGACCAGGTACCCGAGCTTGGCGCCATCGTTGTTGCTCGTGCTCGTCGCGCAATCCGACGGGAGCACCTGGGGCGGGGCGGCCGCGATGCGTCCGGCCTCGCCGGGCCCGGTCACGCTCGCCGCCGTACCGTCGGGTCCGGTGTTGGCATACCAGCAGTTCATCGTCGGGGCGCCCACATCGAAGAGCTCGCCCCACCAGAAGTCGTTCCCGTTCGGCTTCCGGACGCCGCCGCCGTCGAGGGCGTGCACATTGCCGAACTGGTCGATCGCACCGGGGACCTTGAACCCGCTCGGAATCCGGCCCATCGTGTTGTGGTGGAACTCGTTGGCGCACGAGGTCGAAAACCCGTTCGCCGGAGCGCCCGGGCAGGACACGCCGGCGAAGATGTCGCCCTCGGCGCCGCCCCCGTTGGTCAACGAATCGGGCACGGCGAACATCATCGCCCCGTCGCGCCAGTTGTCGAACATCCAGTTGTGGTGCACGTCGGCGTTGTTCATCCCGGCGTAAAGGACGCCGGTGCCGATCGGGACTGCCACCAGCGGGTCCACACGCGCGTCGTCGGTGTAGAGATCGAGGTTGTTTGAGTAGATGTAGTTGTGGTCGATCTCCGAGCTGTCGGCCGGGAACCCGGGGTGGCCCGCGGCCGAGAGCGTGTCGCTGGAGATCCCGGTCATGTTTCCGTAGATGTGGTTGTCGGTGATCCGCACCGCGTTGCCCATCGAACCCGAGTAGCCGAGGGCCGAGCCGTGCATGTCGCACTTCTTGACCACGGTGTTGTCGCGCGGGCCGTCGGGATAGAAGTCGCTCGTCTGCTCGCCGGTCTCGGGCGAGGCGCCGGGATAGATGACCGCGTCGCCGGCTCCGAAGCCCTCACAGTTCTTGATCAGGTTGTGGTCCGAGGTGAAGCTGAGGTGGCCGTAGTCGGCGGCCCAGAAGAACTTCACCTTGTCGAGCAGGACCCCGTCGACCTCCTCGTTGTAGAAGCCGTGCTCCGTGGCCCCGCGCGTCAGGAAGTTGCGCCCGACGAATCCGTCGGCGCGGTCCACGCGCATCACGACGTGCTTCGTGTAGCTGCCGGGCTCGGCCTTGGGCCCGTCGCCGGCGTAGTCGGCGCCCGCGTCGAGGAGCACGTCCTCGGGCTTCAGCCCGGTGCCCTCGATCTGGAGGTTGCACCGCACGCATTCGCCGAGCTCCTGCTCCGGGATCCCGCGCCGGTCCGTGTCCGGCGGGACGAGCGGCTCGCCGACCACTTCCCGGCCCTGGACGTAGATCAGGTTCTGGTCGTTCGGGCAGGTCACCTGGTACTCGTAGCTGGGCGTCAGGTCGCCGCTGGCGTCCTCCTGCAGAAGGTCGGGGGTGCAGGCCGGATCGTTCACCGGCTGGTTCCGCGAATCCCACTCCGGATACCGGCCGGGCATGATCGCGATGCGGTCGTTGTTGCCAGCGTCGAACACGGCAGCTTGGACGGAGTCGTAGGCGCAGTCCCCGGCTAGATCCTTGTTGATCCGCTTCAGCTTCTTGTACTTCTTCTTGTTCGTCTTGACCTTCGGCTGGCTCGGGCGCAGCTTGTAGCCGCCCTTGTCCTTGGCCGCCCGGATGGACTCGCGCAGGAGGCCGAGCGACTGCTCGCCGTCCTCGCCCTTGCACACGACCAGGACCTGGCCGGGGCCCTCGCCGGTCGTGGCCGACGCGAGCGAGCGCGCCGTGGGCACCTCGCCGCCGGCCGGCGGGCTCACGCTGGTGTCGGGCGCAGGGTCGGGCCAGTACGAGGGGCGCTCGAGGTGACCGGCCGCAAGCGTTGGCAGGGCAAGCACCGTGATCCCCACCGCTGCAGTCCACAACACAGACCGCTTCCAAGAATGCCCGTTGCGCAACGCGTCCGCCTCCTTGCTCCGAGTTCCCCGATGAATCCTGGTGGCCCGCGCGCTCTCCTCAGCGCGGGCGGTCTGTATGGCGGCAGGCTAGCACGCCCGTACCACCGCGGCCAGGTCTGGCACGATCAGGCGACGGCGATGGGCTTCTTCAAGCGGCGATCACGGCGGGCCCGGCCCGCGTCGGGCGACAGAGCTCCAGGTCGGCGATCCGCGCTTCGACGACTGGGAGGTCGTCCGGGAGTTCGAGGACCTCGACTCCGCCCAGGCCTGGCGCCGGCACCTCGCCGACGCCGGCATCGAGGCCGTGGTCACGAGCGACCACGAGCTCGACCGCTTCGGCCGGGGCGACGTCTACCTGCAGGTGCCGCCCGGCCGATGGAGCGAGGCCGAGGAGTTCCTCGGCAACCTCGACCTCGACTGACGATCAGCGACGCCGTCTGAGCTCGAGCACCTGCTGGAACGTCGGGCGGTTCGTCGCCGGGAACGTGTTCGGGAGTACCCCCGGCGCGAAGCCGGTCCGATCGGCCTCCCCGAGCCAGGTCGCCGGGTCGGCGCTGCCGAACTCGGCCTCGAGCTGGTCGGCCACGTCGTGTACGGCCTGCCACAGCGAGTCGCGGCAATCCGCGAGCGAGCCGGCGCCGCAGTAAGAGAGGCGGAACGGCCCCTCGACGTTCCTGCCGAGCAGCGTCCGCAGGTCCTTGTCCACGTAGGAGTGGCCCGACTGCCCACCGAGGCCCCGCACTTCATTGAGGTCGTCCAGGAGGTCTCCGAAGACGGGCTGCATCACCGCGTCTGCGATCGGCCGCCAGAGCCGGTCCATGATCTCCGGCCCGGCATGGTCGAACGTGAGGTCTTCGTCGGCGTCGAGCCGCGGAGCGTCGTCCGCGACCCAGGCGTCGAGCAGGTCCACGACCTGCTGGTCGCGGGGGGTCGGCGCCGCGCCCGTGTGCAGGACCTGGCTCACGACCGGCCAGACCGGCGAGCGCACGTCCTCGGTTGCCGCGCGGTTCATGATCCCGACGACGTCGGTGATTCGCGCATCGCGCGGCCACCGGTTGAACAGCTCCACTCGCTGCGCCGACCCGTAGGGCTCATCGTCGCCGTGCATGAACCCAGGGGCGGACTGGTTGTTCCAGTTGAGGAGCAGCCCCCTGGGGCCGCTGACGTCGTGCGGATGCTGGTTGCGGCTGAGATAGCCGGTCCACTCGTAGTCCCCGGTACCGATCGTCGGCAGCCGGCGGTCGAGCCCGGGCGGGCGCACGGGCAGTCGCCCCGACGAGAAGAACGCGTTCTTCTTGCGGGACGTGTACGCCCAGTTGAAGGTGAACCCGAACTTGTTCGCCGCGGTGAAGAACTTGTTCGGCGTCGAGGCATCGCCCTCGGTCATGTCCTTGAGAGCGGCGAGGTTGAGGCCGTCGCGGCCGAAGGTGGAGCGGCGGCGCGACAGCGCGTACGGCTCGCCGTCGATCGTCGCCGTCGCGAACACCGGGCCGTGGGCCGAGACGTCGTAGGTGACCGGCTCGCCGTTCAGCGTGCCCGCGTTGAAGTGCACGAGCTCGCGGCAGTTGCCGTCGAACATGTAGTGGTCCGAGTCCCGGGTGGGTTCCGAGCCGTCGGGCTCGCAGAGCTTCTCGGCGTAGACGTCACGGACGTCGTGGCCGGCCGAGGTCAGGCTCCAGGCGTAGTTCGGCGTGCGCCCGATCAGGATGTACATCGCGAGGCCCGGCACGGCAGCGCCCTGCGCCTTGATCCCCGGCCCATGCAGATCGATCTGCTGCACGATCTCGGGATAGAAGTAGCCGAGCTGGGGACCCATCACGGCCAGGCTGTTGCCGGAATCCGAGCGCCCGCGCGAGGCGAGCAGCCAGTTCGAGGCCTGCTTGCGCGCGGGAGCGGCGCCCGGGACTCCCTCCTCGGTCGCGCCCGCCGCGGCCGCCGGAGGGGTCGGGTCGATCTCCTCGATCGAGTCCGGGTCGATCGTCACCGAGCCCTCGATCGGGCCGCCGGTGAACGCACGGTAGGGGAAGCGCTCGTCCGTCGTCGTCGGCGCCTCGGGGTCGGCGGCCAGCATCACGTCGTTCCAGGCCCGCATGCCCTCGCCGGGCCCGAGCTCCGCTTGTAGCTTTTCGAGCAGCTCGCCGTTCAGGGCCTCGCCGCCGCCGCCGGCGCCGAAGATCGAGCCGATGAACGCGGTAACGGCGATCACGTCGTTCACGGTGGCGGGCGGCTGGTTGATGCCGTTCGCTTCCCAGTTGGCGTTGATCCCGTCCGCATAGGCGCGCGCGTCGTCGATGATCTGCTTGCCCTCAGCGCCGTACTCCTCGATCAGCAGCTTGCGCTGGTCGGTGACGAGCGCCTCGGTCTCGGGGCTCGCACGAACTGCTGGCCGCTCAGGACCAGCCCGAACGCATTCAGGTTCGGGATGTCGGCGATCGCCGCGCGGGCAGGCCCGCGGGCAAGCGGGATCAGGAGCTGGCGGTCGCGCGCCGTGGCCCAGCCGGCGCCGAAGGCGACGTCGTACCGGGTATCGCCGTAGACGTGCGGGATCCCGTACTCGTCGTAGATCAGCCGCAGCCCCGGCTCACCCGTGTCGATCTCCTCGGTCGCCCCGATCGGCTTGAAGTCCTCGGGCAGGAAGAGGTTGTTGATGTCGGCCTTCCGGACGTCGTCACGCAGGGGCGTCAGGCCGGAGTAGAGCGGAAGCTGGTCGGTCGAGTTCGGGGTCAGCGGCAGCCCGCCGTAGTTCCCGGGCGGCAGGATGTAGCGCGCGGTGTCCGGCTTCCTGGGCTTGCCCTGGCCGCCTTGCGCGACGCCGGCGAGCGCCGGCGCGATCGCGAGCACGAGGAACGGCAGACGCGATGAAGCGAACCCGATGTGTCATGAAGCGAGGCCTCCCTGCCCGGAGCTGGTACGCATGTGCCGGGCAGTCTCTCACACTCCGTCGTACTCGTAGAACCCGCGCCCGGTCTTGCGCCCGAGGTGGCCCGAGACGACCATCCGCTTCATCAGCGGCGGCGGCGCGTACTCATCGCGCTTGAACTCCTCGTACAGCGAGTCGCACACCGAGTAGAGGACGTCGAGGCCGATCAGGTCGCAGAGCGCCAGCGGCCCCATCGGGTGCCCGCAGCCGAGCTTCATTCCCTCGTCGATGTCCTCGCGGCTCGCAAACCCCTCCTCGTACATCCGGACGGCGGCCATGAGGAAGGGGACGAGGAGAAAGTTGACGACGAACCCGGAGCGGTCCTTGGTCCGGATCGCGGTCTTTCCGATCCGCTCGGCGAACGCCTCGGCGCGCTCGACGGTCTCATCGGAGGTTTCGATCCCCACCACGACCTCGACCAGCTTCATCACCGGAACCGGGGAGAAGAAGTGCAGGCCCAGGACCCGCTCGGGGCGCCCGGTCGAGGCCGCGAGCCCGGCGATCGGGATCGACGACGTGTTCGAGGCGATCACCACGTCGTCGGCCAAGAGGCGGTCGAGCTCGGTGAACGTCTTCACCTTGACCTCGGTGTCCTCGACCACCGCCTCGATCACGAGCTCCGCGTCGGCGATCGAGTCGAGCTCGTGCGACCAGGTGATTCGCGCGAGCAGCGCCTCGGCCTCCTCGGAGCTTCGCTTGCCCCCCGAGACCGCGCGCTCGAGCGAGCTCGCGATGCGCTCGCGCGACTTCGCGACCTGAGGCTCGATCGGCTCGTACAGAGCAACCTCGATGCCGGCCGCCGCCGCGGACTCGGCGATCCCGGTCCCCATGAACCCTGCCCCGACTACGCCCAGACGCTCCATGTCTCTCCCTCCGTGCGGAAGTTGCCCAGCGGTTGCCGGGCCTAGGCTACGTGGATGTTCGCCGTTCTCGACGCGCCGCTCGACTGCTCCGGTGCCGGGCGAGCCGAACAAAACGCGCCGGCCGCCCTCCGCGCGGCCGGGCTGGTCGAGCGCCTCGGAGCCCGCGACGCGGGCGCGGCGGACGCACGGATCCGCGCCTCAACCCGCGATGCGAAGACCGGGGTGATCGGCGCGGCCGACGTGCGCCGGGCGACGGCGGAGATCGCCGAGCGGTTGCGCGAGTTGCTGGATACGGACGACGTGCCGCTCGTGGTTGGCGGCGACTGCACCCTCCTCCTCGGCGTGTTCACCGCGTTGCCGGCGGGCTGCGGCCTGTGGTTCGTCGACGGCCACGCCGACTTCTACGACGGCGAGAGCTCGCCGACCGGCGAGGCCGCCGACATGGACCTGGCGATCCTCACCGGGCACGGGCCCCCGGGGCTGCTCGATTTCGACGAGCGGCTCATCGACCCCGAGGCCGTGATCCTGCTCGGGCATCGACCCAGCGACCTGGACGCCGACACCGCCTTCGAGAACTCGCGGATCGACCCCTCGATCCGCGCCGCGACGGCGCCCGAGGTGCGGGCCCACGGCGCGCGGAGGTCGGGCGCCGAAGCCGCTTCAGGGCTCGCCGCTCGCCCGGCCTGGCTCCACATCGATCTCGACGTCCTCGACGAGGAGGCGCTGCCCGCCGTCAGCTACCCGCAGCCTCAGGGACTCGACTGGCGGGAGCTTGAGGAGCTCGCGTCGCCGCTCGCCGCCGCGCCCAACCTGATCGGAGTCTCGGTCGCGGACTTCAACCCGGATCGCGACGAGGACGGGACGCTGGCGGGCCGCGTGGTCGACGCTCTCGTCGCGATCACTTCCGGGTAGCCGCCGCCAATGCCTCGAGCGCCCGGTCGATGTCGCCCGGGTCGTTGTAGAGGTGCGGCGAGAAGCGCAGGCTCCCGGCGCGCAGCGCGCAGTCCACGCCCGCCTCCCGCAGCCGGCTGTGGGCGCCGGCGGCGGGCGTACCGTCAGCGGGGCGGATCAGGACGAGCGCCGACCGGCGCGAACCCTCGCGCGGGCTGACCAGCTCCCACCGGTCGCCGGGCAGGCCGTCGATCAGCCGCTCGACCAGCGCCTGGTCGTGCTCGGCGACGTGTTCGAGCCCGACTTCCAGAACGATCTCGACGGCCTCGCGCCACGGCTCGAACGCCGTGAAGTTCGCCGTCCCGAACACGTCGAGCCGCTCGTTGCCGAGGTCGTCGCGCAGCTCGTACGAGACCGCGGAGCCCAGGTCGCCCTGGGCCATCCCGGAGAGCCAGTACGCGTGGTCGGTCTCAACATCCGCCCCCACCTCCTCCGAGAGCCACAGGAAGCCGGTTGCGTACGGGCCGCACAGCCATTTCCAGCCGCAACTCGCGATCGCGTCGATCGGGGCGTCCCCCACGTCGAGCGGCCGCGCACCCACCCCCTGAGATCCGTTGACGACGATGCGCACGCCGCGCTCGCGACAGAGGCCACCGATCGCATACAGGTCGACGGCGTGGCCGGTGAACGAGAAGACCCAGCTCGTGCAGAGGACGCGCGTCCGGGGCGTGATCGCCTCGGCCACGTCCTGCTCGGTCAGGAACCCGGTCCGCGGCTCGATCATCCGCACCTCGACGCCGCGGCGCCGAAGCGGCAGCCACGGCGTCACCGTCGCCGGGAAGTCGCCGTGGACGAGCAGCACCTCGTCGCCGGACCGGAGCGGCAGGCCCATCGCAAGCGTGTGCAACCCATAGCTCGTGCTGTTGCCCAGCACGATGTCCTCGGGCCGGCCCCCGACCAGCCGCGCCAGGCCGCTCTTCAGCCGCCGGGGCACCTCGGTGAACGAATCGTCCGAAATCAGGTGCGGATCGACCTTTCGCTCCAGGCTGCGCTCGCCGGCCTCCCTCGCCGCGCGGGGC
Source organism: uncultured bacterium (assembly GCA_963734015.1). Taxonomy (GTDB): domain Bacteria; phylum Actinomycetota; class Thermoleophilia; order Solirubrobacterales; family 70-9; genus JALZKA01. The sequence goes on from CAVTFG010000017.1 coordinate 199,447, forward strand.
AGCGCTCCCTGGTGCGCTGTGTCGAGCCAGGTCCGCTCGCCGAACGGGCCGAAGCGCGTCTCGTCCATCGCGGTCAGGCGCTCGTCTCATCCAGCAGCTGGAGCAGGTCATGGGCGGCGAGCTCGATCTCCTTGTGGCGCCACTCCGCAGCCCGGTAATGACATGCGATAACGCCCGTGCGATGGATGCGGCGGAAGTCGCCGTACACGAATGCGTACCTCGCCTTGGTCTCATGCGTGGCGCCGTCCGTCAGGCCAAGATGCCAGCTCGCGTACTCCTTCCAGGAATGCGAGTCGAGGAAGTCGTTCTCGACGTCGGCGGTCGGCTGCACCTCGCCCCAGTCGCTGTCGAGCACGTACTGGCGCCCCCTGATGAGCTTCTCGGCGTGCTCGACCGCGTCTGGGTTGACCGAATAGGAGGCGATGCCCCGGATTCTGATCGCTACGCCGACATGGAGGGAGCCCGGTCAGTCCCCATGGATCGTCGCAATCAGGTTCCGCGCGCCGCCGGACTCGCGGTGCTCGCACAGGTAGATCCCTTGCCAGGTGCCGAGCGCGGGGCGCCCGTCGGCCAGGGGGAGCGTCAGCGACGGGCCGATCAGGACCCCCTTCACGTGCGCGGGCATGTCGTCTGGACCCTCGAGCGTGTGCCGCCAGTGGTCCGCGTCCTCCGGCACGGCGCGGCTGAACCACGTCTCGAGATCCCGCCGCACGTCCGGGCTCGCGTTCTCGTTCAGCGCCAGCGACGCGGAGGTGTGCTGGATGTGGAGGTGAAGCAAGCCGATGCCGACCTCACGAAGCTCGGGCAGCGCCGCCTCCACCTCGGTACCGATCAGGTGGAACCCACGCGGGTGCGGATCGAGCCGGATCTCGCGCTGCACCCACACGGCGATCGACGATAGCGGCGGCCTCACATCTGAGCGCGGAGCTCAGAGCTTCAAATACATGACGTGCAGGCCGACGAGGCCGTGCTCGGGGTGCTCGAACGCCTCGGGCACGGTCCCGATGATCTCGAAGCCCAGCGACTTCCAGAGCGCGACGGCGGGCTCGTTCGACTCCACGACGGCGTTGAACTGGATCGCGCGGTAGCCGCGCGCCCGCGCCCAGTCGACGACGTGCTCGCCCAGCAGTCGCCCCACCCCGCGACCCCGGTGACCGCCGGCGACCATGAAGCTCGCGGTCGCCACGTGCGAGCCCGGGCCGGGCCGGTTCGGGCCCATCTGCGCAGTGCCCAGCATCTCGTCGCCGGCGCAAGCCACCACGGTCGATCCCGGCTCGGTCATGACCCATATCTCCCGCGCCTCTTCCTCACTCCACTCCGGGTCATAGGCGTAGGTGTCGCGCGCGGAGACCACCTCTCGGAAGATCGGCCAGATCGCTGGCCAGTCCCCGTCCTCGAACTCGCGGATCTGCAGCGGCTGATCGGTCATGGAGGAATCCATACCCCAACGCGCCTCCGTCTGAGGCCTGCTCGTTCAGCCCGACCGCGACGAGTAGATGGCGCGTATATAGGCAGAACGACCCGGAGCTACTCGATGGACCCGACGACCCGCTGGACTACCGCTTTTCGTCCGAAGCGATAGTCCGAGCTACTCCCGCAGCCCGGCGGCTTCGAGGGCCTGATTGCGGTCGAAGAAGATGCGGATCATTTTGATCTTGCCGTCCGCAAGGTCGTAGACGTGCCCGGTGGCCGTCTCGGTCGGAATGCCACTCGCTCGAAAGGTTGCGGTCACGCGCGTGAGGGCCAAGACCCGGTTTGGCCCGACCTCCTCCAGACGCTCGATGGTGATCTTGAAGTCGGGACCAGTGTCGGCTACGTCCGCGAAGAAGCGGCGGATGCCTTCGCGACCGTCGTACGCTCCATCAACGTCGGCTAGAGGGGTGATCAGCCGGACGTCCTCCGTGCAGCAGGCAAGGTACTCGTCGATATCCCTCTGGTTGACGAACGCAACGGCCCGCTTGACCAACTCGACGTTCTCCTCCGACATCGCCCGGGCAGTATCTCGCGATTCATTCCGCTCTCCATGCGAAGCGGCACTTTGGGCCTTGCAGTAGCCAAGTAGATGGTGCCGTTAGGCCATAGCAGCGCCCGACTGGCCCGCGATCTCGGGCGGGCCCACGGACGCGCGGCAGCGTACCCAGGGCTTGACTCGTCGACCGCCCGACGGGATAGGGTCCGAGAACATCACTGCCGGCGACAAGGCGTCGCCGAAGGAGGGGAGATGCATGGGAAGCATCATCAGGAAGGGACGACCGTCTCCTGCGATGGTCGTCAGCGTGATCGCTCTCGTCTTCGCCGTTGGCGGAGTTGCGAACGGTCTACAGGGCAAGAACTCGGTCGACAAGAACGACATCAAGAAGAACGTCGTCAAGTCGAAACACATCAAGGACGGCGGAGCGAAGTACAAGGACCTGGAGAAGGGCATCGCCGTGCGTGCGTATGCGCTGGTGACCGGAGACGGTGAGGTCGCCGAGACGTACTCTCGCGGCATCAGCGACTCCAACATTGACGTCTTCGGCGGCGGCTTCTGCATCGAGAACCTGCAGTTCCAGCCGAAGCACATCCAGGCTACACATCGCTATGTGGGCGGCGGCAGCAACGAGCTGACGGCCGATCTCGAAGAAGACCCGGCCTGGTGTCAGGGCAACGACGCTTGGGTCCACATCGGAAACGACACGGGACCCGACTTCTTCGTGGCTCTATACGAGTAGCTCGGACCAGAAACACCGTTGCAAAGGGGCCGCGCAAGCGGCCTCCTTGCTGGAGCGGCTATTTGTATAGCTCAGTAGATGCTTTGCAGGGGACAGACCTAGAGCTTCTGCCGATGCCTTGCCGGCACGTAGCCCTCGGCGACTGCCTTGCGATCAGCTCGCGTCGTTCGGCTGTCGCACGCCCTCGCGTGGGCGACCTCCACGTTCTCCTGCGACATCGCCCTCGCGGTATCTCGCTCTGGCCGTGACCTAGCTGAGCAGGACCGCAAAGCCGATGCAGCTCGGCTGATCGGCCGGCGACCGGAATCCGTAAGGCTTCCGGGAATCCATTGCGCGAAGGAGAGAGCGATGAGAGCGATCGTCTACCACGAGTACGGCCCGCCCGATGTCCTCCGAGCCGCTGACATCGACCAGCCGGCCGCCGGGGACGACGAAGCGCTGGTGCGGATTCGCGCGGCCTCCGTCAATCCCGCCGACTGGCACTTCATGCGGGGCGAGCCCCGCATCGCCCGCCTCTCCTTCGGGCTGCGCCGGCCCAAGGAAGCGATCCTCGGTTGCGATCTGGCGGGACAGGTCGAGGCGGTCGGCGACGACATCGCGGCGTTCCAGCCGGGCGACGAGGTGTTCGGGTGCTCGTTCATGCGCGGCTTCGGCGCCTGGGCCGACCGTGTGTCGGTCGCGCACTCCCTCCTGGCGCCGAAGCCGGCCAACCTCTCGTTCGAGCAGGCGGCTGCCGTACCCCTCGCCGGCATGACCGCCTTGCAGGGCCTGCGCGATCACGGCCGGGTCGAGCCGGGGCACAACGTCCTGATCGTCGGTGCGGCGGGAGGCGTCGGAACGTTCGCGGTGCAGATCGCCAAGCACCTGGGCGCGAATGTGACCGGGGTGTGCAGCGCCGGCAAAGCCGGCCTGGTCCGATCCCTCGGGGCCGACCACGTCGTCGACTACACCCGCGAGGACTTCACTCAGGGCGAGCAGCGCTACGACCTCATCTTCCAGCTGGCGGGCACCCACTCGCCCTCGGAGTGCCGGCGCGCGCTCGCCCCGAAGGGGACGCTGCTCTTGAGCAGCGGAGAATCGAATGGCCGCTGGATCGGGCCGCTGAGCCGCACGCTCAAGGCACTCCTCCTGTCGCCATTGGTGGGGCAGCGGCTCGTGGGGTTCACCATGAAGCCGAACGGGGACGACCTGCAATTCCTGCGGGGACTCATCGAGGCGGGCACGGTGACGCCGGTCATCGACCGGACGTATCCGCTGGCGGAGGTCCCGGACGCGATCCGGTACCTGGAGGAGGGACACGCCCGCGGGAAGGTCGTGATCGCCGTGCAATCGTCCGACGCATGAGCGTCGAGGGGGCATCCGACTGGCGGGACCGCCAGGTCTCCGCGACCGAGGCTGTGTCCTTGATCCAGGCCGGCGACAAGGTCTTCGTTGGCAGCGCGTGCGCAACCCCGAGGGCCCTCGTGCGCGCGCTGGAGGAGCTGGCGCGCCCGGGGGTCGAGCTGGTGCACTTCCTGACCAACCAGGCCGGCGCCGGCGACGCCCCGCACACCAACTACCGGCATCGCGTCTTCTACGTCGGCACGGACGACCGTGCGCTGCTCGAGTCGAGCCAGGTGGAGTATCTGCCGCTCTCGCTCGCCGATGCGCCTCGACTGTTCGCCGATGGACAGCTCTCGCTCGACGTCGCGATGGTGCAGGTCGCCCCACCCGACGAGGACGGCACCTGCAGCCTCGGGATCTCCGTCGACGTGACCAAGTCCGCCGCACTGGCCGCGCGGATCGTGGTCGCGGAGGTCAACCCCGCGATGCCGCGCACCGCGGGTGACAGCCGGATCCCGGTCGAACGGATCACGCGCTTCGTCCCGGTGGACACCCCCGTGGTCGAGTACCTCCACGAGCCGGTCGGCGAGGTGGCCGAGCAGATCGCCCGCTACGTCGCACGGCTGATCGACGATCGCTCCACGCTCCAGGTCGGACTGGGGCGGGTCCCAAACGAGATGCTGGCCCACCTGACCAACCGGCGCGATCTGGCGATCCACTCGGATGTGATCACCGAGCCGATCGTCGACCTCGTCGCCGCGGGCGTCGTGACCGGCCCGGTCGCGACGAGCTGGGCGATGGGCACGAGGCGCCTCTACGACCTCGTTGACGACGACCCCAGATTCACCTTCCATCCGATCGACTACGTCTGCGACCCGACCGTCATCCAAGGCAGGGAGCGGATGGTCTCCGTGACGCAGGCGTTCGGCATCGACCTGACCGGCCAGGTCTCGACCGAGCGGCTGGACGGGGTGCTCTACGGCGGCGTTTCCACCGGCCCGGCCTTCCACCGCGGAGCGCTGGCCTCCCCCGGCGGCATGGCCATCGTCTGCCTCGCCTCGCGGACTCCGGCGGGCCGCTCCGCCGTCTCGCTCGAGCTCGGTCCGGGCGACGCGGTGGCGATTCCACGTGCCGACGTCCACTGGGTCGTCACCGAATACGGGACGGCGTATCTCTTCGGCCGCTCGCTTGCCGAGCGCGCGGTCGCGCTGATCGAGATCGCGCATCCCGACGTTCGGAGCGAACTACTCGACGCGGCAATCTCGAGTGGTCTCGTCCGGCACAAGCAACGGCTGCGCAGCCGCACGGCGTATCCGGTCGCCGAGGTGCGCGAAGCTCGGCTGCGCGACGGCCGCAAAATGCAGGTGCGACCGACCCGTACGAGCGATACCGGCGCGATGCAGGAGCTCTTCCACCGGCTCAGCGAGGACGACGTCAGGACCCGCTTCTTCCAGAAGCTGACCTCGCTCACGGACACGGCCGCCCAGCACCTGTGCAGCGTCGATTACGAGGAGGAAATGGCGTTCGCGGCCGTGATCGGGCCGTCGGCGCATCAGCGCATCGTGGCCACCAGCACCTATTTCCTCAATCCCGCCAGCGGCCTCGCCGAGGTCGCGTACATCGTGGACCCGGAATGGCAGGGTGCGGGCCTGGGTGCGCTCCTGCACGCGCGCCTGGTCGACTACGCCCGCGACCACGGCGCGCGCGGCCTGACGGCGGACGTGCTCGCCGAGAACTCACGGATGCTCCGCGTCTTCGAACGCGGCGATCACTCGTTCAGCGTCGAGATCGAGGCCGGGGTCGCCGACGTGACGATGCTGTTCTGAGCGTCGCGCCAGGCTCGCGCGCGCCCCGCGACAGCCTCTTGAGCCTGTGACGCTTATGCCTCGGGATTCGGTTCAGGCCCCAGCGCCCCCGGCTCGCCAGGGGCATCGTCGGTCGCGCGCACCGGCGCCGGGATCAGCGCCGCCCCTGCGATCACGAGGCAGAACGCAAGCATCCGTCCGGTGACCTCCAGCGCCCCGCTGCCCACCGGATCCCGGAAGACCAGGATGCCGCCGACGATCGCAACGAGATTGGCCGCAACCGAGGTGATGGCGATGACCTCGACTCCGGGGCCGATCTGCAGCCCGCGGGCGGACGCGTAGAAGGACACCACCGATGCGATCAGCGCCGCCGCCGTCCACGGACTGATCAGCTCGAGCACCCCGCTCTCGATGTCGTCGGCCAGGAACTTGATCGCGATGTCGGAGACTCCGAAGAGCGCGCCGGCGGCAGCGCCGAGGAGCAGGCCCTGCGCCGCGCGCGGGACGCGGTCGTGGCCCGACATCGCGGCGACCGCGGCGCCGGCGAGAAGGACGCCGCACTCGATTGCGATCAACGCCGCGGGGGCGTAGTCCGGCGGCTCGCCGTCCGACCCCGACGTCACCCCGATGATCGCGAGCCCCGCCGCCGTGACGATCACGCCGATCCACTGGCGCCGGCCGAGCCGGAAGCCGAAGAAGCGCTCGGCGAAGACGGCGAGAAACACCAACCCGCCCGAGAGGACGGCCTGCACGATCGACAGCGGGGCGAGGGCGAGGGCGGCGACGTGGAGCACCCAGGCGGCCACCGCCACCCCCCAACCGACCGCGAACCACTTCGAGCGGAAGAGGCCGGCCGCGCTTCGCAGCGGGTGCCGGACCTCCACATCGGGCGCGAGGACTGCGCCGCGGTGCTTGAGCAGAAACGCGACGCTTGTGGCGGCGGCGCAGACCAAGGCGAGGGCGAGCCCGACGATCAAGTCTTCGGCCAGGCGAGCACCAGATCAAGATCCTGTCCGCGGTCTAGGCGGCCGCTCCGGCGAGCTCGTCGATCACGTCCTTGGCGTGGGTGATCGGCAGGCGGTTGCCCTCGAGCTCGATCTGCGATCCGCTGCCCTCGTCGATCAGCTCCAGCACCCGCACGTTCACCCGCTGATGGACCTTGGCGGTGAGGCCCTCCCGCGCGACCTCGAAGGCCAATTGCGTCGGCTCGGCGTTCCTGCGCCCGGCAAAGCCGTACACGGTCGAGGCAGTGACGCCCACCAGCATCGTCGCCGGGAGCCCGGAGGCGGCGTCCGCGGCACGCATGCCGGCCAGGGAGCCGGCGGCCATGCCCACACCTTCGGCCGCACCGCCGAGCCCGCCCGCGGCCGTATCTCCAGCGAGCCCGCCGACGAACAGACCGCCGGTGTGGCCGCGCGGATTGAACTCGCCGACGGCCAACACTTCCTCCTCCACCCCGCGCTTTGAGAGCGCGGCGTGGACCAGCTCCACCATCTTCTCTTCCGACATCTCGACTCCCTTCGATCGGCCGTCCCCGTCGACCTCTGAGCCACCCTAGTTCACGAGCCCTCGACCATCATCAGCGTGTTGCCCTCGGGATCGCGGAGCCAGAACATCGGCGGGACTGCGTCGCCGAAGCGGCTGACCTCGGCGTCCACGTCCACGCCTCGGTCCTTCAGCTCAGCGTGTGAGGCCTCGATGTCGTCGGTCTGGAGGGAGATGCCGGTGTCCTTGCCACCCGCGGTCGCATCCGGGCCGGGAGGGCAGATTGCGATCGGCGTGTCGGCGCCGGCCGGCGCGACCTCGATCCAGCGGTTGCCGTCCCCGAAGGGCGCGTCGGCACGCTTTTCGAGGCCGAGCGCCTCGGTGTAGAACTGGAGCGCGCGATCCTGGTCGGCGACCGGGATGATCACGTTGGCGATCTTGCTGATGCGGTTGCTCATTTGCGGACCTCCTGCGTTGGTTGACACCGGCTAGGACCATCGCCGGCGTGAAGAATCATCGTGCGCCGGCCACACCGAGCGGTATCCGGTGACGCGGTCGAATCGCTAGTTTCCTCGCCTTGATGACCCTCGAGGGCAACCGGAGATGGCTGGCGCTCTACGTGCTCTGCCTCGGCGACGTGCTGATCGTGCTCGACTCGACGATCGTCAACGTCGCCCTACCGTCGATCCAAGCCGACCTCGGCTTTTCCGACGCGACGCTCGCCTGGGTGGTGAACGCCTACCTGCTCACCTTCGGCGGCTTCCTGTTGCTCGGCGGGCGCCTCAGCGACCTTTTTGGCCGCCGCCGGCTGTTCCTCATCGGCCTGGCGCTCTTCACGGCCTCCTCGCTCGCCTGTGGATTGGCCGGGTCGCAGGAGTTCCTGGTCGCCGCCCGGGCGGTGCAGGGCTTCGGCGGGGCGATCGTCTCCGTGGTCGCGCTCTCGCTCATCATGACCATCTTCACCGAGACCGCCGAGCGCGCCAAGGCGATGGGCGTCTTCAGCTTCGTGCTGTCCGGAGGCGCGACGGCCGGGGTGCTTTTAGGCGGCGTACTCACCGATCTGCTTGCCTGGAACTGGATCTTCCTGGTGAACCTCCCGGTGGGGATCACGGTCTTCGTGCTGAGCCTGAGGCTGTTGCCAGACGATCGCCCGGAGGAAGGTGATCGTCGCCTCGACATCGGCGGAGCGGTGACCGTGACCGCCGCCGTGATGCTCGGCACCTACGCGGTCATCAACGGCAACGAGAACGGCTGGACCTCCGGCGAGACCCTTGGGCTGCTCGCCGCGGCGACAGCCCTGCTCGCCTTCTTCCTCGTGCTCGAGTCCCGGGTCGGCTCGCCGTTGATGCCACTCGGGCTCTTTCGCCTGCGCAACATCTCGGTCGCCAACGTCGTCGGAGTCCTGCTGGCGGCCTCGATGTTCGGGTGGTTCTTCCTCTCGGCGCTTTACCTGCAGCTCGTGCTCGGCTACAGCCCGCTCGAGGTCGGCCTCGCCTACCTGCCCTCAACGCTGATCATGGCCGCAGGCTCGATCGCGCTCTCCGATCGGCTCGTGATGCGGTTCGGAGTCAAGCCACCGATCGTCGGCGGGCTCTTGTGTTTTGCAATCGGCCTGCTTTGGTTCGCGCGCGCGCCCGCTGACGGCAGCTTCGTCGTCGACGTGCTCCCGGCCATGCTCGTCATGGGGATCGGCGGCGGGATCACCTTCAACCCACTGCTGCTCGCTGCCATGGGCGACGTCGCGCCGACCGAGAGCGGGCTGGCCTCGGGGATCGTCAACACGGCGTTCATGATGGGCGGCGCTCTGGGCCTGGCGGTGCTCGTCAGCGTGGCGGACTCGCGCACGCAGAGCCTCCTCGACTCCGGCGACGGTGAGGCGGTTGCCCTGACCGGCGGCTACAACGCGGCATTCCTGGTCGCCGCCGTCTTCGCGGTGATCGGCGCGCTCGGCGCGCTGCTCCTGCGCCCCGCCGCGCCACCGGGACAAGAGGCGATGCCCGAGGAAGTGCCTGCGACCGCGGAGCCGGTGCCCGAGTCGTCACCGGTCTGACGTCTCAGCCGGGCCGACAAACGGACCGCATCGGCAGCGAGTTGCTACGTCTCGCCGCTACGGCTTCGTCTTCTCGAGCTTTGCCGGGACGATCTGCGCGAGCTGGCGCCAAGGGCCGTCGAGCCGCTCCCCGTCCACGAAAAAGGTCGGCGTGCCATGGACTCCGGCGCGCCGGCCTCCGGCGACGTCCGCGAGCACGCGTTCCCGAAAGCTCCGCTCGCGAAGAGCCGCATCGACCTCCTCTTCTTCCAGTTCGAGCCGCCGCGCCACCTCGAGCAGGTCCTCGTGTGAGAACCCCTCGCGACCCGCGAGTAAGAGGGAGTGCGCCTCCCAGAACTTTCCGTGGGCGCCGGCGAGCTCGGATAGCTCCGCCGCGAGGTCCGCTCCAGGATGTAGCTCGGCGTCTGGAAAGTGTCTCCAGACCAGGCGGAGGCCGTCGAAGCGATCCAGAAGGGATTTCACCGGACGGCTCGCGACCAAGCAGAACGGACACCCGAAGTCCCCGTACTCGACCAGGGTCAGCCCTGCTTCATCCGATCCCGTGACGTGGTCGCTATCCGCGACCGCGGTCAGCGTGCTGGGGGGCGGGGCGGTCACTCGCTCCACGCTACCGCTTGGGTAAACGCGATCGCGCTGAGAGACGAAGCGCGCCCGACGGGATTCGAACCTGTGACCTTCGGTTTCGTAGTGTGCGGTCGAATGCCGACCGCCAGGAACGTGATCCACGACGTCGGCCGTGAGCCACCTCTCGCCCCGACCAACTCAGCGCCGACTCCGCGACCCGGGCGGGTGTCTTGACAGAGGCAGCGTCGCCGTCGGCAGCCGACCTGCCGCGCGAGTTTCAACTCCGCACGCTGCGCAAGCGATCGCTGCAGGCGATCGCCGCGCTCGGCGTTCTCGTCGCAATCGTCTTCCTCGCCCCCGGGCTGGGCCAGGTCCGAGATGCGCTTGCGGGTGCGGATCCCGGCTGGCTCGCACTGGCAAGTCTGTTCGAGGGCCTCTCCTTCGCCTCCTACGTGATCATGTTCGGGCCGATCTTCTGCACCGGGCTGAGTTGGCGGCGCAGCTGGCAGATCGGCGGCTCGGAGCTGGCGATGGGCTCGCTGGTTCCTGCGAGCGGGGCCGGCGGGCTGGCGCTCGGCGCTTGGATCCTTCACCGCGGCGGCATGGACGGCGCCCGGATCGGGCGTCGCTCGGTGGCCTTCTTCCTGATCAAGAGCGGGGTCAACTTTCTCGCCGTCGCCGTCCTCGGGACGGTGATGGCGCTTGGGCTGGCCGGGCCAGAGCTCTCCCTGTGGCTGACGGCGTTCCCCGCGGCGATAGCGACGCTGGCACTTGGCGCGGTGCTGGTGATCCCACGGCTTGGACCAGGCCAACCGGTCGGCCCCCACGCGTCCCGCATGCGTCGCGCACTGACCGCGGCTCGTCGGGCGGTGATCGACGGCACCTACGAAGCGCTACAGATCCTGCGCTCGCGGAACCGCCGCGTGCTCGCGGGGTCGGTCGGCTACTGGGTGTTCGACAACGCGGTCCTCTGGGCCACCTTCCACGCCGTCGGCCTCTCCCCCCCGCTCACGATCGTCCTGATGGGCTATCTCATCGGCCAGCTCGGCGGGTTGCTGCCCATCCCGGGCGGGATCGGCGGGATCGACGGGGGGTTGATCGGGACGCTGATCGTCTACGGAGCGCCGGCCGCTGGCACGGCCGCGGCCGTGCTCGCCTACCGCGTCATCCTCTTCTGGCTGCCGCTGATCGCGGGGGGCATCGCATTCGCTTCCCTGCGTCGGAACATGCCTGGCCGATACGAGCTGGCCTCGTGCGCGCCTGCGATCTCAGCCCAGGCCGCGTAGCTCACCGAGGTCAGCGCAGCAGGTCACGGGCCTCTTGCGCGTCGGCCGGGCTGACCAGAATGTCGTGCGCACCGACCGTCCCCAGGCCGTCACCAGCCCCGGCCCCGCTGTTCGTCAACCGGGGCACGCACTCGATGCCGGCTCCACGCAAGACCGAGCAGAGCAACTCGGCTTCGGGCTCGCTTCGGGCGACCCCAACCACGACCCAATCGTCCGCGGTGGCCATCTCGGCTAGCCGAACGTGAACGCATAGGCCTCGGCGCCCGGCTCGAGGAACGTGATCTGCAGCGTCCGCTCGCGTACCGCGTTGCGCTGGCGGACGAGCTGGTAGAGGCGGCCGTCCCGGAGCAGGCCGTTCCCTTCCGGGTCAACGTCCTCGCCGCGCGACGGGCCCGGCGCCTCGCCGTCGAGAAGCAGGCGGAAGCGAATTGGCTCTCGCGCTCCGGACGACAGCACGAGATGCGCGTCGCGCGCATGAAACCGGAACGCGATGCTCCCCCCGGCGTGGTCGAGCACCACGTTCTCCTGGCCGATCGTCCACTCGCCGCTGAGGGCCCAGTTATTGACGCTCAGCTCATTCAGCGAGGCCGCCGGCCCGCCACGCCCGTAGCCAAGATAGGTCTCGGGCGTGCGCAGGTGATCCCAGTCGGCCTCGGCCTCCACGCCGAGACCTTCGGCGGAGACGAGCTCGCGCTCGACGCCCAGCAGACGCTGGATGACGCGCTCGGACTCCTCGAAGCGTCCTTCGCCGAAATGGTGGTCGCGGATGATGCCCTCGGCGTCCACGAAGTACAGCGCGGGCCAGTAGTGATTGTCGAAGGCGCTCCAGACTTCGTAGTCGTTGTCGGCAGCGACCGGGTAATCGATCCCTCGCTCCTTCGTCGCCACCCGGACCAGATCGATCTCGTGCTCGAACGAGAACTCCGGCGTGTGGACTCCGATGACGACCAAGCCGTCGTCTCGGTAGGCCTGCGACCAGGCGCGGACGTACGGCTCCTGGCGCAGCCAGTTGATGCAGGTCAGCGTCCAGAAGTTGACGAGGACGACCTGCCCGCGCAGCTCGGCGGGGCCGAGTGGCTCGGAGTTGAGCCACCCGCTCGCCCCGTCGAGCGACGGCATGTGCACACGCTGGCGCAGGCGTTCGAACACGCCGCCTAGCGCAGCAACCGGAACGCTGCGCGCACCTCGTCGGCAAACACGTCAGGCTCCTCCCAGGCGGCGAAGTGGCCGCCCCTATCGGCCTCATTGAAGTAGGCGAGGCCCGGGTAGACCGCCTCGACCCAGCTCCGGGGCGACGCCCAGATCTCGCCGGGGAACGTGGTGAAGCCGACCGGCACGGCGACCGCCGGAGGAGGCTGGCCGCTCGCAAGCGCTGCGGCCAGCGCGCGTCCGTCCTCCCAGTAAGACCGGGCCGTCGACGGTCCGGTGCCGGTCAGCCAGTAGAGCGTGATGTTGTCGACGATGCTCTCCCGGGTGAGATTGCCCACCGGCTCGCCGTCGACGAACGCCCGCGAGATCTTGTAGTAGCTGTCCGTGTCGTGGTCGAGCATCCAGGCCGCCAGCGCGACGGGTGAATCCAGCAGCGCGTAGCCGATCGTCTGCGGCCGCGTGGCCATCTCCAAGAAGTAGCCGAAGCCGTCTTCCCTGAACGTCGCGACCGCCTCGGCCGCTGCGCGTTCCTGTTCGGATTCCTTGGGCAGTTGATCGCCGATTGCGAGCACCGCCGTGAGCAGGCTCAGGTGGTAGCCGACCAAACCCTCGACCGCCTGGCGCCCCATCAGGTCCGTGACGAGGGCACCCACGTCGCCGCCCTGGGCGACGTAGCGGGTGTAGCCGAGGCGCTCCATCAGCTCCGCCCATGCGCGTCCTGTGCGGGCGGCGTCCCAGCCGAGCTCGGCCGGCTCGCCCGAGAAGCCGTAGCCGGGCAGGGACGGCAGCACCAGGTGGAATGCGTCCCCGGGGGTGCCGCCGTGAGCGGTCGGGTCGGTCAGCGGGCCGACGGTCTCGAGCAGCTCGATGACCGAGCCGGGCCAGCCGTGCGTCATGATCAGCGGCAGCGCGTCCTCGTGCTGCGAGCGCACGTGGATGAAATGGATGTCCACCCCGTCGATCTCGGTCGTGAACTGCGGCAGCGCGTTGAGCTTCGTCTCGCACTTGCGCCAGTCGTAGTCGCTCGTCCAGTAGCGGGCGAGCTCCTGGATCGTCGCCAGCTGCACGCCCTGCGACCGATCTGCGACTAGCTCCTTGCTGGGCCACCGCGTCGCGGCGATGCGTTGGCGGAGCTCATCCAGTTCCTCCACCGGAACATCGACCTCGAAGGGACGGATCTCTGTGGCGCCGGACGGCTTATCGGTGGTGACAGACATGGGCTCCTAACGTGTTTGGCAGTTATGGATGGCCCAGACCGTTTGAGGTCAGCACGCCTATGCACCGGCCACGGGTCGGAGCCGGAAAGATTCGCTCCCCGGGGTCTGAGGCGAAGCTGCTAGCCAAGATACACCCGCGCTTGATGCTGTCAACCGCTCTTTGGCGCGCGCTGCGGCTGTCCCCCTAGAAACGACGAATCGCGCTTGAACAAGGGCGAATCAGAACGCGCCCGACAGGATTCGAACCTGTGACCTTCGGTTTCGTAGATGGTGGACCGCCGCCGCTAGATCGGCTCAGATAGCCGCAATCTGGAGCACATTGCCGGCTGCGCGATAGCCCGCGCGATGGTCCAGGACAGGACATGTTCACGCATGAACGCCGACGGCGATCGCGCTACAGGCATTCCTCCAGGTCCAGCCCTTTCATCACCTCGTCGACCACGCGCTCTGTCAAGCCGTCCGACACATCGCCGCGCGCCAAGACCCGTCGGATGCCCTCGTTGATCCCACGCGCTCGATCCTGGCGATCGAGTCTATCCGCGGCTTGCGTCCACCGCCCGAATGCGTAACTTAAGGGTGAGACCGCTCCAGCGAGCCCAAGGGATTCACTGAGTTCACGCATCGCGGCCACGCGCCTCTCCAAGAGCTGCATTCGAAACTCTGGATCCTCGGCGACTGCGCGGGCATCATCGGCCTCGCTGAGCGCCTCGTTGAAGCGGGAGTACGCATCTTCCATCGCCTTAACCGCCACGGGTGCGACGAGGCCACGTCGCCTCCTATGGTCGGCAAGGATCCGCCTGAGCTGACGGATCGTGAGATCGAAAGTGCTGGCGACGGCGGCTTCCGGCATGCCACTTAGCCTCGCCAACACGATCCGGTCATTGCGCCGAGCGCGACGCTCGGTGGCGGACAGGCGTTTCGAGCGCGCCTTCTTCTCATTGCGTTGCGGCTCCTCGGCAGGGGCCTCGCGGCGGGCGCGTTCCGCGCTCACAAGATGATGCGCCTTGCCGCAGGAGATGCCTAGTGCGGCGCCGATCGCTCGGTAGGTCTCTCCTTGCTCGTGAAGCACGAACGCCTGCTCGGCCAGATCAGAAGGGTCAGGGCGATTCGGTCTGGGAATGCTCACGCTGCAAGTGATAAGCCATCGTTCGCCCCGACCCCTGTCTGGACTCTGCGGGGCCAACGATCAGCGCCGGTGCTGCGCCGAAGCCCTCACACCGTGGTCGCTGAGGTGACTGGGTGCCGTCCTCACCTTGCCTCGTCAGCTCTTGTCGCCCACTCGGGCCTAACGCTCGTCGAAGTAGTCGGGATGGCGAGCACCATCCAGTCGACGAGCCCCGCAACCTCGGTCCCCAGCCGCGCGACCTCGTCCTTGAGCGCCGTAAGCTCGGGATCGCCGATGTCCTCGACGCTGTCGAGGTACTGGGCGATGCGACCGCGGACGTACCAAGGCGGCGATCGCCGTCCGAGAGGATCTCGCGTCTTGGCAACGCCTCAATGTTGACTGCCTTTTTGACCAGTGGCCTGGTCGGTGTCGCCGAGCCAGACGCCATCGGCGAGTCTTATGAGGACGCCGACGGCGTCGCCTACCTGCCGCTGCTCGTCCAGCCGCTGTTGGTCTATGAAGCTTCGGCGCAAGAGCTGCGGCGAGCTCGGGCCCGAGCTGCCAGTCGCGGCGTGCAGATCGCCATCTACACAGCGGAGATGTTTTCGACCGGCAATGACAGCGAAAACCGGGCGGCGGTTCGGGCCGTCGCCACCGAGGAGCTCGATCTGGTCGGCCTCGGACTTCGCGCCCCGCACCGAGCCGCCGGGCTGCGGGAGTAGTGCTTTGGACGAAAAGCGGCTATCTAGGGGTAGACGTCGCGGCGCTAGCCGGACGAACGGCCATAAGCCACCCGCATCATGACTGCGAGGGATTCCTCGGGTCCGGGCCAGTGCTCGCGCAGGAGATCGGGTCCTCCGCTGCGTAGCGCCACCCTCCCCCCGCAATCTGCCGTCGCTCTGGGACGACGAGGCGACCAGGGAGACGGCTGAGCCGCTTGATTGCTGCCACGCGAAGGCGTGGCACTCTCCACCAGATGCCCGCGGACTTCCCCTGCTCGTCCGACGCTGGCTCAGCCTCTAAGCGCCTATGCCGCGGCCTTGGCGGCAAAGAAGTCGATGAGCAGCTGGTTGACGCGTTCAGCCTCGTCGTGGTGCACCCAATGCGACGCGTCGGCCAGGCGCTCCACGCGGTCGAGGTTGGGCACGTCGTCGCGGTGCGGCTCGGCGAGGTCGGAGCCGAGGTAGGAATCGCGCTCTCCCCAGATGACCAGTGTCGGCGCCGAAATCGGGCGCAACTTTGCTGCGGCCTCCTTCTGGGACTGTCTTACCGAGGCGCGGTAGTAGTTGACCATGGCGGCTGCTGCGCCTGGCTGCGACCACGCCTCGACGTAGTGTTCGATTTCCTCCGGCGTGTAAGGCGGGTTCGCGTCACTCAGGAAGTGTCGGAAGAAATGCCAGTTTCTGGCGTGCACCACCTCCTCGGGCAGTCCCGGTAGCGCAAAGAAGAAGAAGTACCAGGACTTCCTGAGCTGGTTCGGGTTGTGGAGTCCCTCCCCAAGCCGCCGCGGATGGGCCGCATTGAGGATGGCGAGTCGGTCCACCACCTCGGGGTGGTTCATCGCGGTGGTCCAGGCGATGCTTCCGCCCCAGTCGTGACCGACTATCAGCGCGGACTCGGCACCGAGTTCTCCGATGAGGCCGCGGATGTCGGCGGCGAGCAGGTCGACGGCGTAGGCCTCGAAGTCCTCTGGCTTCGATGACAGGTTGTAGCCGCGCGTGTCGGGCGCGACCACCCGAAAACCCGCCGCCACGAGCGGCTCGATCTGCAGCCGCCAGCCGAACCAGAACTCAGGGAAGCCGTGCAGCAGAACGATCAGCGGCCCCTCACCGGCCTCGACGTAATGCAAGGTCTGATCGTCGACCTCGACGTAACCCTCCCGAAGTTCAATCCCGACGTCAGGGAGCGGGCTCGTGGTCGTCATGGGACCTCCGTGTTTAGGGAGACTTGGGCGCGACACTACACCCGCGGGTCTGGATCGCCAACAACGCCGATCACGCTCGCGGAGCTGCGCGGGTCGCGCGGCGCGACGCGGACCGGATCACCGAAGCCCTTGGCGCCTCTCGATCCAAGTCGCTGGCAACGCGCGGCCATTCTCGGCTTTCGGCGAGTCCCGCGCGGAGCCCTAGAAATCGTGGTCCGGGGGGGCCATTGGCATTCGGTGCAAACCGCTGTCCCCATTCACGCGGACGGAGCAGCTCGCCACACGGTGGCGAAGACTCGCGGGTGTGCTCGAGAAGGAGACGCGACAATAACCTCGAAGCGGTCCTGCCACCGGCGCGAGTAGCCGCCATCACTAAGGAGGGGTAGCCGCGACCGACAGCGACCCGCCCAGCACCGACGAGGCCGACCCCGCGCTCCGCGGCGGTCGCCTTCGTGACCACTGAGCACTTCGTGCTCCAGGGCGCCCGGGCCGCGACGATCGCGGAGTCGAACGGCCGGGCGAACATGTTCCTGGCGGCGGTCTCTGGCGGCCTCGTCGCCCTGGGCCTGGTGGCAACCGCAAGCAGCCTGGGAGCGGCGTTCTATGGGTTCGGCCTGGTTCTCCGTTCTATGGGTTCGGCCTGGTTCTCCTTCCGACCCTGGCCTTGGTCGGGCTTGTCACCTTCGAGCGGGCGCTGCAGTCCTCGATTGAGGACACCGAGTCCGCACGCCGGATCGCCCTTCTGCGCGGCTACTACTTCAAGCACGCGCCGGAGATCACTCCGTACCTGCTGAGCGTCCCGCCCGCGGAGCGGCTCCTCATGCAGCGGGTGCCCGGCGATCGCTGGCAGGGGTACCGCACGGTCGCCGGCATGATCGCGATGATCACCGCGGTGCTCGCCGGCTCGACCGCGGCTCTGGCGGCGATCCTGATCTTCGATCACTCGCTGGCCGCGGCCGTGATCTCAGGGACGCTGGTCGCGGTTCCCGTCGTGATCGCGATGATCCGCTACCAGGATTCGGCCTGGGAGCTCGCCGCCGCCGAGCCGCTCAGGCCCGGCGAGGATTGACTCGGGCGAGCGATGAGTTGGTGGCAGCGTTGCGGGCGAAAATCAGCGCTGCCGTGAAGGCCCGGAACGCATGGCTCCTTCTGTCGGCCCGAGAAAATTAGGGCTGACCGTTGCGCCGAGAAGCCAACGGCAACTCGGCCGTCGCCGTCAACGCAGTGACCTGAAGGTCGCCCGGATCTCCTCGGAGAGGATCTGCGGCTGCTCCCAGGCGGCGAAGTGGCCGCCTTCGTCGACCTCGTTGAAGTGGATGAGATTGGGGTACGCCTTCTCCGCCCAGCTTCGCGGGGCCGGATAGAGCTCGTCCGGGAAGACGGTCACTCCGACCGGGAGCTCGACGCCCTTGGCGTCGAAGAACCCCAGCTTGCTCTCCCAGTAGAGACGCGCCGAGGAGACCCCCGAGTTCGTCAGCCAGTAGTGGGTGACGTTGTCCAGGACGTCGTCTCGCGAAAGGCCGCCGGCCTCCGCCGTGAAAGCGCGCGCGATGAGCTCGTAGCTCGCCACGTCGTGGTCGATCATCCAGGCCGCCAGGCCAACCGGCGAGTCGGCGATGCCGTATAGCGTTTGCGGGCGGTTCCCCATCTCGGCGGCGTAGCCGGTGCCGGTCGCAAAGAAGTGGACCAGGATCTCGTACGCGTTCCTTTCCTCGGCCGAGAGTCCGGATGGGGGCGGGTCGCCGACCTGGACTGCCTGCGACACGTCCGGTGAGAGGGTCGCCGGCATGTTCGTGTGGATGCCCAGCAACCCCTCGGGCTTCAGCAGCGCCATCTGCTCGGTGACGGCGTTGCCCCAGTCGCCGCCCTGCGCGACGAACTCCGTGTATCCGAGGCGGCTCATCAGCTCGACCCACGCGCGGGCGATGCGAATGGGGTCCCAGCCGGTCTCGGTCGGCTTCCCCGAGAACCCATGGCCCGGCAACGAAGGAATCACGAGGTGGAACGCGTCCGCTGCGCTCGCGCCGTGCTCCGTCGGATCGGTGAGCGGATCGATGATCTTCAGCTGCTCGACCGTCGAGCCCGGCCACCCGTGCGAGACGACGAGCGGCAACGCGCCCTCATGCTCGGAGCGAACGTGGATGAAGTGGATGTCGACCCCGTCGATCTCGGTGATGAAATGCGGCAATACCGCGAAGCGCTCCTCGAACTTGCGCCAGTCGTAGTCCGTCCCCCAGTAGCCGGCCAGCGCCTGGATCGTCTCGAGCTGCACGCCCTGGGAGGCATCCACCTCCCGGTCAGGCCACTTCGTCGCGTTGATGCGGCTGCGCAAGTCGGCGAGCTGGTCCTCGGGGACGTCGATAGTGAACTCGCGGATGTCCTCTGCGGCGGCTTGCGTGGTCGAGCCTGTGGGTTCCACTGTCGCTCCTAACGGTCGGTCACACGGGGCGCGGCGCTCGGATGCTCGGAGCGCGAGATTCGCGCAACGATGCTGAGATCGTGCCCGTCATGCACCCTACCCGCCGGTCGCCCTTAGGGTCGCTGATCACCCCCGCATGCGGAGCGCCGTTCCAAGGAGTCGGGGCGACTGGATTTGAACCAGCGACCGCTCGGCCCCCAGCCGCGCGGATCCAGGTGTAGATGCGTCTTTTAGCGTCCCCGGCGTCCCCATCGTCCCCGGGCAGGGACGATCTGGACGCATAGGACGTATCAGTCGGTACCAAAGTGGTACCGCGGCGGCTGCGCCACGAAAGTATCGCTTTGCATGGAAAGCGACCCCTCGCCATCTGGGAGAGCGCCAGGGATCAGGGGAAGAACCCACCGCGAATCATCCACTTTGGCTGATGATCGCTCACCCAGCCGGCATGGAGGATCGTTCCGTACCCAACCGGAAGGAGTTGCTATGAGTCGCGAGCAGCACGAGGCGCTCGACGTGCTCCTGCGCAAGGTGCCCCTGGATCTCGGCGGGGAGGTGGCCGAGCAGCGAGTGATCGTGGAGCAGATGACGGCCTCGACCCCGCTGGCCGACGACGTCACGACGAGCGACGCGACACTCGGGGGAATCGAAGCGGTCCTCGTCGAGACTTCCGGGACGAGCTCCGATCGTCTGTTCCTGTACCTGCATGGGGGCGCGTACGCGCTCGGATCGGCGGAGGCCGGCGTTGGGCTGGCCTCCGAGGTCGCTCGGCGTGCGAGGGCGCGGGCCTACTCGATCGACTACCGCTTGGCGCCCGAGCATCCCTACCCTGCCGGCGTCGACGATTGCGTTGCCGCGTATCGCGGCCTGCTCGACAGCGGCGTCGACGCGCGGCAGCTCGCGATCGTTGGCGAATCGGCCGGAGCGGGGCTGTTAGCCGCGACGCTCGTGAGGGCAAAGGCGGGTGGGCTGCCCCAGCCGGCGTGCGCGGGCCTGATGTCTCCGTGGGTGGACTTGACGCTCACGAATCCGACGTTGGACAGCAAGGCCGACGTCGATCCGGTGCTGTCGGTGCAGGGGCTGGAACGTCGTGCTGGCGAGTACGTGACGCCGGCGGATGCCCGGGCGGCGAGCCCGCTGTTCGCCGACCTCTCCGGGCTCGCCCCGATGCTCGTCCAGGCTGGCTCGCACGACATCCTTATGGGCGATGCCGTGGGCCTGGCTCGACGCGTGGCGGAGTGCGACGGTCGCGTCGGGCTCGACGTCTGGCCCGATATGCCGCATGTCTTTCAGAGCTTCACGAGCATGCTCGACGAAGGCCTCGACGAAGGCGCCGAGGCGCTCGATGCGCTGGGCGCGTTCGTCGACCGCTGGCTCAGCGTGGTCGATTCCGCGAGGACTGCGTGAAGGACTGCTCGAGCAAGGCGTGGGTGAGGGCACCCGCTTTGGACGAAGAGTGGAACGCTCCGCGGAAGGCGCTTCGTCACGAAACGCGCACATCCGAAAAGGACGGGACATTGCTCGAGAAGGGCAAGGAGAACGCACACGCCAAGGTCGAGGAGCTGAAGTCGAAGCTCCATCCCAAGGCAGGCGCTGGCGCATAGGTTCGCCTCGGATGTCTTCTTACCTGTATCGCCTCGGGCACTGGGCGTTTCGGCACCGGTGGATCGTCCTTGGTTTCTGGCTCTCGCTGCTCGTCGCGGTGGTCGTGACGTCGCAGGCGGTCAAGAAGGACACAAACGACGCGTTCAACGTCCCGGGCACTGAGTCGCAGCGTGCGCTCGACCTGTTGGACGAGAAGTTCCCCGGGAGCGGCGGCGCGACGGCGAGGCTCGTGTTCGCCGCCCCGAAGGGACACACGCTCGACGAGCCGCGGTACGAGAAGGTCGTCGAGCCGACGGTCGAGCGCGCCCAGGCGGTGCCGCAGGCCGTTACCACGGGCGAGCAGTTCGTCGAGGGCTTCACGCCGTCGCGCGACCGGACGATCGGCTTCGCCGATCTCCACTTCGCTGTCCCGGTCGAGGATCTGGAGGACTCGACGAAGGAGGCGCTCGAGCGGGTCGCGGGGCCGGCGCGCGAGGCGGGTCTGCAGGTCGAGTTCTCGGGCGGCGTTGTCAGCACGAGCGAGGGCGAGCAGTCGAGCGCTGAGGTGATCGGCGTTGTCGCCTCCTTCGTCGTGCTTTTCATCTCCTTCGGCACGCTGCTCCTTGCGGGGCTGCCGCTGGTGACCGCGATTCTCGGCGTGGCGATCGGGCTGTCGGCGATCTCCGCGCTTACCGCAGTCACTGAGATCAACTCGGTGGCTCCCACACTGGCGACCATGCTGGGCCTGGCGGTGGGGATCGACTATGCGCTGTTCATCGTGTCGCGCCATCGCCAGCAGCTCGCCGACGGGCTGGATCCCGCCGAGTCGGTCGCGCGCGCGACCGCCACGGCCGGCAGCGCGGTCGTGTTCGCCGGAGTGACCGTGCTGATCGCGCTCATCGGCTTGGTCGTGGTCGGCATCCCGTTCCTCTCGGTGATGGGGCTGGCGGCGGCCGGGACGGTGGCGATCGCCGTGCTGATTGCCGTAACGCTGCTGCCGGCGCTGCTCGGCTTCGCCGGCCAGCGCGCCGGCCGCGGTCGGCGGCAGAAGGAGGGTCCCACCGCGGGTCGGCGCTGGGCGCAGCTCGTGACGCGGAGGCCGTGGGTCGCGATAGGAGCGGTGGTTGCCGTAATCGTCGTGGTGGCGTTGCCGGCACTCGACATGCGCCAGGGCCTGCCGGACGACGGGACGCAGCCGACGGACACGACCGAGCGCAAGTCCTACGATCTCCTGACCAAGGGCTTCGGCCCGGGCTTCACCGGGCCGCTCACGACCGTAATCGACTTCGAGGACTCCCAGGCCGAGGAGAGCCCGAGGGCGATCGCCGAGGACGCGGCGAGGGCGCTGGCCGAGTTCCCCGGCGTCGCGGCCGCCTCCGAGCCGCTCTTCAACGAGAACGGCGAGGTCGCGATCATCATCGTCACCCCGAGCGGCAGCCCAGCCTCACAGACCACCAAGGACCTCGTCGATCGGATGCGCGACGAGGCCGCCGAGATCCGTCAGGAGTCGGGCATCAACGCGATGGTCACCGGCACGACGGCGATCAACATCGACACGTCCGACAAGCTCACCGCCGCGCTGCCGGTGTTCCTCGTTCTCGTCGTCGGATTGGCGCTGCTCCTCCTGGCCACGGTGTTCCGCTCGATCGCGGTCCCTGTCACGGCCGCCGCGGGGTTCCTGCTCACGATCGCCGCCTCGCTCGGCGCAGTCGTCTGGATCTTCCAAGAGGGGAACTTGGCCGACCT
>CAVTFG010000018.1:0-45085 GCA_963734015.1 uncultured bacterium
CGGGTCGACGACCACTACTACGCGCTGTTGTTCCTGCACGTCGCGAGCATGACGGGGGCCCGAGGCTTCGGACTTCGGGCCGACATGACCCAGCGTGCGTTCGAGTTCAAGGAGACCCTTGCCGACGCGGTCGGCGAGGAGCCGAACTACGTCTTCCTCGGCGACCTGAACACGATGGGGATGGACTATCAGTACGGGAGCGAGGGCCCGGGACACCCGCGGGAGCCCCGGCGGCCTCCGCAGCAACCTCGACCACGTGGTCGTGACTGACCACCTCGAGTTCAAATCCTTCGCTGGCAGCGAGGTCGACGTGCGCGGTTGGCCACAACTTCCCGAGGACGAGCAGAGCGCGTGGATCGAGAAGTTCTCGGATCACGCGTTGCTCTATTTCGAGGTGCAGCGCGTTGGCACGTAGCGCAGCGCCTCGGGTGTGGCCGCGAGGAGCAGGTGGCGGTCGACCTTGCGGGCGATCTCCGGGTCAGCTCCGGCCGTAGGCGATCAGGCCAGGCGATAGCCGGCGCGAGACCAAGCTCTAGCGCGCGGCCGGGACCCGGTCGGGGGCGAGCGCCACGGTTCCTCCGGTCTCTGCACGCCTGGCCGACTCGAGCTCCTCGTGAACCGAGGCGATCGGCTCCCCGTAGTTCTCGAGTGCCGGCGGTCGGTAGTCGGCCACCTGATCGTGCCGGCGAATCGCGCTCGACGCAACCGCCTCGCAGGTCAGGTAATTGGGGGTGATCGGGCGCCGGTATCGCCGAAGCAGCCGGTATAGCCCCTTTCGTGAGGTATGGAGTGCCCCGAGCGCGTCGGGCGCGACCCAGGTCGCGGTGACCCTGCGTGGGTCGTCGCCGGGCACGTCGCAGGGACCCAGCCGCTCGGGATCGAGCGCTAGGCCCGAGGCGCTCGCGCGGTCCGCCATCCAAAGCAGGGCGATCTCGGACAGGCTTGGATCACAGTAGCCACCGCCGACGTCACAGTGGGCCCCCGAGAACCAGACCTGCTCGAGCGTCTGCTCGGCCGGCTCAGAACCGAGCGTCCACGGCGTCGGGCGAAACGGGCGTCGCTCCTCGTCGATCGCGAGCGCCTGGTAGGCGTGGCGAACCCGACTGCTCAGGTCGGTGTCGTGAAAACCCCAGCGCCGGTTCACGAGCCGGCCGACCCCGAGCCCGTCGAGGGGGATTCCGAGCGAGCCGACCGTGTCCCAGACGCCGATGAAATGCACCATCGGGTTTTGGTCAGGGTGCGAGTGCATCCGCCGAAACAGCTGGGCCTCGATCCCGCGCGGCTTCGTGGTAGCGCGCCGCGCCCGATAGAGGCGGTAGGCGTCGGGGATCCGAGCGAGGTGCTGCCGGTGAAGGATCCCGCTGTTACGAACCAGACCAGCGAGGCTACGGGCGCTGAATGCCCCGCGACTGAAGCCGAGAAGGTAGAGCTCGTCGCCGAGCTCGTAGTTCTCGACCAGGAACCGGTAGCAATCGCTCACGTTACGCGAGATTCCGAGCCCGAAGGCGCCTCCCCGCAGGCGCTCGAATCGCCTGGTTCCCACCCCGGGGTGGTAATGAAGGAGCTGACTCGTCCCGTCGGGCGCCTCGCGCGCCACCGCGAGCGCGAACTTGGCGACGTTGGTCGGCGCCGCGAGTCCGCCATCCAGCTGATCGGGCCGGTTCCAGGTCCCGTCGCAGCAGACGATCAGGCGCTTGGCCATTCCCCTCTCACGCCCTCCAACTCATCATGTTGACCGCTCGGGCGCCATTGCACCGCTCTCAGCGCGCCACGTGGACGTGATTGTCGTGCAGGTTCTCCAGGGCCGCCCCCTCCACCCCGCTGATCACCTGCCTGTTCTTGATCCACGGCGATTCGCGCGGCCGAAGACTTGAGCGCCTTCGTAAGTGCTTGACCGCCGTCTCTTGAAAGGCGACCATTTCGTCCAGCGTGCCGCCAGGACCGACGGCGTGGCCAAGGCCGTCGGCGTTGTTTGTGCGGGACGTGCTCGACCAGCGCAAAAGGCCAGGGAACCGGGAGTCCGGCCCGTTCGCCTCGCGGATGATCGTCGGCCCAAACGAAAATCCCTGCGCCTTGTTCAGCTCAGCGAGCCCCGCGTCCCGGCTCATTCTGATCCCCTCCTTGTTGCAATCGCTACAAGAGCAAGCGCAGTTTACCGCTCCCCAGGCACCGCCGTCTGTGACACG
Source organism: uncultured bacterium (assembly GCA_963734015.1). Taxonomy (GTDB): domain Bacteria; phylum Actinomycetota; class Thermoleophilia; order Solirubrobacterales; family 70-9; genus JALZKA01. The sequence goes on from CAVTFG010000018.1 coordinate 2,187, forward strand.
CGGCATCGACGGACAAGGCCGCTCTAGGGCCGGGCTTCGGAGGTATCGGGCCGACTGGATCTGAACCAGCAACCGCTCGGCCCCCAGTCGACGGTCGCAGGGCGGGCGCGGGTAACCATTCACCGTCCGGATTTGCTCAGTTGTTGTGGGGCCCCCAAACTGCCGCTTTGCATGGAAAGCGGAGCTTTCGAGAGCGGCCCACGTGAGCCGAGCGAGATACTGCGTGCACGGTGTCACAGGCAAACGTTGAGGTTGTGCGTGAGAGCTTCGCCGCCTTCAACCGCGGTGATCTCGACGCAGCCCTCCAGTGGATGCACCCCGAAATCGAGTGGCATACGCATGATGCCTTCCCCGACGCCGGGACGTACCGTGGCCGTCAAGAGGTCCGGAAGTTCTGGCAGACCTGGGAGGACGCGTTTCAGGGCTTTCGGTTGCATCTGGAGGAGTGCGTGCCGGTAGGCGAGCGCCACGTCCTTGCCACCTTCCGGGTGAGTGGGCAGGGGGCCGGCAGCGGCGTCGGGGTGGCATCCCCCGCGGTCTTCCAGGTCGGCGAGGTCCGTGAGGCGCAGGTGGTTTGGGTTGGGATGTTTGCTGGCGAGAGCGAGGCCCTGGAAGCCGCCGGGCTGCGGGAGTCGGATACCGGTCACGAAGTATCCCCGTAAGGCCCCGCCCCCGGTCCCGGGCGGCGTCCGAGGTCCGCGGTGGGTCGAGGCGACTCCCAACGATTCCGTGTGCCGCGATTGCCACCACGAGGCCGGGGGTGGTAGCTTCGCCAGGTGACCCGGCGAACGCGCCGGATAACCGCCTTGATCTTGGTCGGTGCAGTCTGGTCGGTCAGCACCGTGTCCGGACAGGCGGCCCAGACTCCGCGCCACCAGCTCGTGCGGGCCTACGCGCCGATAGTGATGCTGCGGGCGCAGGAGGAGGACCCGCCGTGCGATTCCTCCGAGGAGCAGTACCTGCCGACGACGGTCCACGCCGTGCTCGGCAATCCGCAGGTGCGGCTGATGCCGCCGCGGGGCTCCTCCGAGCCGATCAAGCCCGCACCCACCGTCGCCGATATCGCCGGGCGGGGCAAGAACTATCACCTCGACCTGCCCGGCAACCCGCTCGATCCCCGCTGCACCTACGCCAAGGACTTCGCGGCAATCGCGGGCGCGGGCGAAGGGCCCGCGATCACCTACGCCCACATCCGTCGCCAGCCCGGGCAGGCCGGGCTCACCGTCCAGTACTGGTTCTACTACTACTTCAACCAGTTCAACGATCTGCACGAGAGCGACTGGGAGGGCATGCAGATCGTCTTCGACGCGAACAGCCCGAGCGAGGCGCTCGCCGCGGGACCCACCGAGATCGGACTGTTCCAGCACAGCGGCGGTGAGAAGGCCGAGTGGCTCGACGAGAAGGTCGAGAAGCGCGGGACGCACCCGGTCGTCTACCCGGGGGCGGGGTCGCACGCGACGTTCTACGAATCCGCCGTGTACATCGAGAACGGCCAGCGCGGATCGGGCCTCGGCTGCGACAACGCGAGCGAGCCGCTGCGCCGGGTGAAGCCGAGGGCGGTGCTCGTTCCGACCCATCCGTCGGCGGGCACCAGCTTCGAATGGCTCACCTACCGGGGGCGGTGGGGCGAGCAGGAGAAGGGCTTTAACAACGGGCCGACCGGGCCGAACACGAAGCCGCAGTGGCTGAAGCCGCTCGACATGCTGTCCCAGCTGCGGTCGTCGAGCGCCAAGTTGCCCAGCGGCGCGGTCTTCGGCCCGGCGGTGACGAGCACGTTCTGCGGCGCGGTAGCCGAGGTCTCAAGCTTCATCAACCTGCGGGCGAGGACTCCCGCCGGAACGCTACTGCTGGTCGTGATCGCGGTGCTGCTCGTCGCCGTTCCGGTCGCTCTCACCCGCTGGCGTCCCGTCAGCCTGACGCCGCTTCGACAGCAGCGGCGCTTCGGTCAGCTGCTGCGAGCGGCGCGCCAGCTCTACGGCCGCCACTGGGGCCCGCTGGTTTTGATCGGGCTGAGCTCGATTCCGATCGTCGCTGCGCTCGACGGACTCCATTGGATCGCGGAGACGCTGATCGACCTCGGCCCAGTCGGCGCGGTCGGTGTCAGGACCGGCATCGACGGCTCGATCTTCCCTTTCGCAACGCTGGCCGGCTTCGCGATCGTCGCCGCCGCCGTGGTCACCTTCGTCCGCGAGCTCGAGCTTGGGCAAAGGATCGGATTGATCGCCGCCTATCGGCTGATGGCGCCCTACTTCTGGCGCGCGGTCATCGCCCAGCTGCTGGCGATGCTGGTGGTGGGCCTGATCGCGCTCACCACCATCGGGATCCCGATCGCGATCTGGCTCCACGTGAGGTGGCAGTTCGTCCAGCAGGAGATCCTCTTTGAGGACAAGCGGATCCTGGACGCATTCCGGGGCAGCTCCCGGCTCGTCCGTGGCCACTGGTGGTACACGGCCTGCGTCGCCGGCTTCCTCTGGCTCCTCAGCATCGCAGCCGGACCCGTGCTCGGCTGGGGCCTGATCTTCGCCGACCTCACGCTGATCGCGATCAACCTGCTCGGATCGCTGGTGTTTGCGCTGCTGCTCCCATACGTCGCGCTCGCGACCACTCTGCTCTACCTCGACCTGACGACGCGCGCGCAGGAGGCGCCGGTGAAGGCGAAGGCGCCGAGGCGATGGCTTCCGCACCGGCGCGCAAGCCCGGCCACACCCGCGTGAGCGGCAGCGCTCTGCCCGAGACCGTTTCGTGTTTCGGTCATGACCGAACGCGCGATCCGCGTCCACGGTGGAGGCCGGCGCCACCCCCTACCGCCTCCTTCCACTCCCAAACGACGGGCGCGTCGCGGTGCGGACATTTGTCTCCGACGCCACGGAGGGTATTCCCGTGGATTCCTTCCGTTTTCCAAATGCAGAGCGGGACAAATTGATGCCCGATTGATGCCCGGTCTCCAAAGGCTGTAACCGCCCACAACGGAAGAAGCCGCTCTCAGAGCGGGTTCTACGAATAGCGGGGATGGGATTTGACCCACGACCTGCGGGTTATGAGCTCTGAACCGGGGGATCCCCATCGGAACCGCTTGTTCAGACGGTTTCGCACCCGACGGGAGCCGTTCAGCCTTTCACGATTGGTTCATCGCCGCCACCTAGCGTCGCCCGCGAAGCATTCAGGACCCGAATGGAGGCTCGCGATGAAGCTAATAGGCCGAATTTCCATGATCATCTTCGCGGTGGCATGCGTGTACGCCGGAGCGCAGTCGTCCGGCGGGTCGGCAGCACGGGCCGCGGGCGCTCAGAAGCCTGTGCCCCTGAAGGAGGCGAAGCTCAACATCGAGCACAACGCGACCGACCGCGACACCGGCTTTCAGGGATTCGTCGACAGCGAGGGCTGGCGGCGCCTCGATGCGCGCGGACCGGATGGACGGGTGCTCAGATTCAAGGGGCTCGGATCGCTCGGTAAGCTGGGCCTGACCGAGCTCTTCTTCGAGACGGTCGAGCCCGAGAACGCGGACGTGCCGATCCGGCGCATGCTCGCGAAGCTGCCCGAGGGGCGCTACACGTTCTCCGGGCCCGGACAGGAGAACGGCGAGCCCACCGGGCCGACTCTCGGCCGAGCGTGGCTCACCCACGACATCCCCAAGGGGCCGAAACTGGTCTCGCCCACTGAGGACGCGACCGTGCCGACCCAGGGCGTCGTCGCCGACTGGGAACCGGTGTCGAAGACGATCACCGGCGAGCCGACGAAGATCGTCGCCTACCAGCTCATCGTCGAGAAGGACGTCGAGCCCCATCGCCACATGATCGGGAAGTTCGGCCTCAGCATGTACCTGCGGCCCTCGGTCACGAAGATGGAGATCCCCGACGGCTTCCTCCAGCCGCGGACCGCGTACGACTGGGAGGTGCTGGCGATCGAGCGGAGCGGCAATCAGACGCTGTCGTCCGGCTCGTTCACGACCGAGGGATAGGTCGGGCAAACGCTCACGCGCTTTGGCGCGCCGGCCAAACGAAGGGAAGCCCGCTCTGTGAGCGGGCTTCCGACGTTTCGCGGGGTGGGATTTGAACCCGCGACCTCTGGGTTATTGGATTGAGCGATGCGCATGCTTTGAGTTGGTCCGCCGCTCGCCCGGGCACGGTGAGCGCTTCCAACGTGCGTGGTCTTGCGCTCACTTTGATGCCCGAATCGATTCCCGGTTGGGAATCGAGCGACAAGTCAGCCGAAAGTTCCGCTTTGCATGGAAAGCGCAATAGACGACGCGGGCGTCTGGCCGCGCGGGGTCAGCCGCGACCCGGCCCGACCGCCAACGCGTAGGGGCGCCACCCCGCGCGGATGAAGCGCGGGTTCACGCGGGTCCCGTCGAGCCTGGCGCGCCCGATCTTGTCCGTGTCGTGGTTGGTCCAGTAGACGTGCCGGGCGTTGACCGCCAGCCCTAGGAGACTTTCCCAGCCGCGCTCGGCCACGCCGGTGATGAAGCGCGGGTTCACGCGGGTCCGGTTGAGCTTCGCCCGCCCGATATGGCCGTTGTTGTTGGTCCAGTAGACGTGAGCGTCGTCGACCGCCAGCGCTTGGGGACGAGCCCCGAACGTGACGAATTTCCGCTCCACGCGCCTGCCGTTTAGCCTGGCGCGCCCGATTGCGCCGTTGTAAAGGTGGGTCCAGTAGACGTGGGTGTCGTTGACCGCGACGTCCGTGGAAACGCCCGCAGGTTTGATGAACTCCTCGTTCACCTGGGTGCCGGCCAGGTTGGCGCGTCCGATTGCGCCCTCCCTCCAGTTGGCCCAGTAGACGTGGGTGTCGCTGACCGCGACCCCGTAGGGATCCCTCGCGCTGATGAACGACTCGTTTACCTCGGTGCCGTTTAGCTTGGCGCGCCCGATCCCATCTAGGCCGCCGGCCCAGTAAAGGTACGTGTCGTCGACCGCGAGTCCCGCGGTGGATAGATCGTTGATGAATCCATGGTCCACCGCCTTGCCGTTGAGCTTGGCGCGCCCGATCGCGCCGTCGGCCTTGGACCAGTAGACGAACGCCTCCGCGGGAGGCGCGAAGGCCAGGGGGACGAGGAGCGCCGCGACCAGCGTCAGCAGCTTTCTCATCTGATCCCTCCCGTTCTGGCCGGGAACTTCCTGTTCGCGGCCTCGCAGCCGGTCGACCCGCACCCCCCAGACTCCCCAGGGCGGCGTGGACTCCGATGCTAGACCCCCCGGTTACAGCAGGTGCAAATCGGGGGTGTAGCGTCGGAAGTGCCCGCCGCCGGGTCCAGACAAATCGGGGGGAGGAATCTCATGTTCGAGCGCAGTCGGTCGCGGTTGAACTACGCCAGGTGTCTCTGGCGCTTCGGACGACGAGCGGAACTCATGAAAGCGGGTGAGGACGATCTCACCCTGGGTCGGTAGACCGAAGGGCGGCGTCGGTCCTAGCGTGGGCTCATGAAACGTCGTAGCCGCGACATGGGCTCAATCCACTTCACTCGGGTGTCGTTGGCGGCGGTTCTCAGCGCGGCGGCGTTCTCTCCGCTCCTGACGCCGGAGGGCTCATCCGGAGTCGGGCCCGTTCCCACATGCTTTGGCAAACCGGCCACCATCATCGGCACGCCGGGGCGGGACTCCATCGTCGGCACCCGTGGGGACGACGTCATCCACGCGTTGAAGGGGCCTGACCATATCTCCGGAAAAGGTGGCGAGGACCTGGTCTGCGGTGCTCAGGGCGCCGACGAAATCTTTGACCGAGGGACGGACGACAGGCTTCGTGGCGGCGGGGGCGCTGACATCATTGATGCCAGTCGCGGCGACGACACCCTGCGAGGAGACGCGGGAAACGACAAGCTTCGTGGCGGCGACGGCCGTGACTCGATTTGGGGAGGGCGCGGCGACGACTTGCTGTGGGGACGCACCGGAAATGACCGGTTGAACGGGGGAGACGGCCGAGACGAGTGCGTCCCGCACAAGGGCCACGACCACATCAGAGACTGCGAGCGGTAGGGGAAGGAGCCAACGTGGTGAGGAAAGCCGAATCCCTGGTGATCGTCGCCCTGGCAGTCGCCGGGCTGATCGCCCTCGGCGCCGTTCCGGCCTCGGCGACCCACGTGAGCTGCGGCGACACGGTCACCACCGACACGACCCTCGACAGCGACCTCGTCGACTGCCCGAATCACGGAATCGTGATCGGCGCGAACGACATCACCCTCGATCTGAACGGCCACACGGTCGACGGCGACGACACCCCGGTGGTTGGCTGCTTGTACTGCGACCTCGGCCTCTTCAACGAGGGCCACGATGGGGTCACCGTGAGGGACGGCTCGGTGAGCGAGTTCACGGCCGGGGTCTACGACTACGACCCAGTCGCCGAGGACCCAGCACATCACAACCGCGTGCTGGGGATCTCGTCGCGGGAGATCTTCGTTGTCGGCAACCGAAACGTGATTGCCCGAAACCGGGTCTCCGGGGGCGCGGTCTCGGTCCGCGGCAACCGAAACGTGATCACCCGAAACCAGGTCCGAGACGGGGGCGAGATCGTTATCGAAGGACGCGGCCACGTGGCAGCCCGCAACGTCGTCGTTGGGGCTCGCCTAATTGGCATCTATCTCACCATCGGAGGCAACAACACCGTTCGCCGGAATCTGGTCAGAGGAGCCCGCCGATTCGGATTCTGGGTCGCTCAATACCACCACAAGAGCCTCCTAAAGCGGAACGTCGCCGTCGGCGCGGGAGACGACGGCTTCGCCATTAGGACCCACCGAGCGACGAAGCTCACGCGCAACCGGGCGGTGCGCAACGGCGATCTCGGCATTAATGCACTGCGCGGCGTGATTGACGGTGGCGGGAACAGGGCGCACGGCAACGGCAATCCAGCTCAGTGCATAAATATCTCTTGTAAGTAACGGGGCAACAGCCAGGTGCCCCGCGGCGGCAAGGATCGATTCGGCGCCGGGCTGCGGGCATATGGCGCGAGATATCCGCTTTGGACGAAAAGCGGCGTTTCCAACAGGGGCCGGCTCCATTTCACCCGAACAAGACGGCGACTAGATTGGAGGCACCCAAACCCCGGAGGACCGCCGCATGAAGCTGAGCGCCCGCAACCGCATCCCTGCCAAGGTCGTGAAGATCACCCACGGCGAGGCGATCGCCAACGTCGAGCTCGATGCCAACGGCCAGAGACTCGTCTCGTCCATAACCGTTGAGGCCGTGAATGACCTGGGTCTCTCGGAAGGCTCAGAGGTCTTCGCCGTCGTCAAGGCTTCCGACGTGATGATCGGACTGCAGGAGTAGCGCCCGACCCGCGCAGCGCGGAACGTTGCGCTTTGGACGAAAAGCGGTCCTCAACCAGGCCTTCCCTAGATCGGCTGCAGTGGTCCGCTCGGATCGGGGCTGTCGGCTAGGAACGCCCACCACAGAACCAGTCCAATCAGGGCGATGATCGCCGACGCCACGAGCGTGACTTCGAGTAAGGATGAGCGGCCGTCCCCCGCCGAGCTTTCGTCGATCACGTCGGTAGAGCCGTGTTGGTGCTCGGCCCGCAAAGCTTGCCTGTGCGCGTCTACTCGAACGAGGAGGACGAAGGCGAGCGCCATCGTCAGCGGCAGCCCCAAGATCACGAGCACGAAGCGAGCGCCCGGGCTCAGGCCACCCGTGAGCTGGAGCCAGGAATAGGGGAGCAGGGTCCAGAGCGCGAGCCCGCCTGAGACGATCACGCCGGCAAGCAAGGTTCGCACTACGCGGTCGCGCGTCCGAGCCCCTTTCCCGTCCATGAGGGCTTTACTACCCGCTGTCGGTCGCGCCATCCCTCGCGTTTCCGTGGGTCTGACCACGCGCTGGGCCCGGCAATCGAGTGCCGCTTAGGACGAAAAGCGGAACTTTCACGCCGCAGTCGCTGGAAGACAGGGCTTCGTTGGCGAAGAGAGTTCGACGTCCAGCGCCAGCCCTTCGCCGATCCCTTCGTCCAACAGATGGACGTAGGTATCGAGCGTGAAGCTTGGCGAGTGGTGCCCGAGCCAGCGCTGGACCTGGCGAATGTTGCGGCCGCTCCTCGAACAAGATCGACGCGCAGGTATGGCGCAGCGTGTGGAACCCGGCCCACGGCGCGCCCGCCTCGGCTGAAAGGTCATAAGCTCGCGACGATGATCTACACGGTGATCTGCCGCGCGGACCTCAGCCGGTCCACGGTGGAACAACTTGGCGCTCGCGACCTCTACTTCGAGACCGTTGGCCCATCCGGTGCGACCAGCGCCCGCGGGAGGCACTACCTCCTCATCGAGGCAACGACCGCCGCCGGCGCTCGGGCCAGGGCCGCCGATGCTCTTGACGTCGCCGGGGCCGGGCACTACGAGCTCGAAGTACGCGGTCACCCGCCGGTACTCGCCTGAGCAGCCGGCCAGTAGCAACGGGCGATCCCGAGACTCGCTGCGGAATCTTCGGCGCAGGCTCGGAGCCGGTTCCCTTGCAGCGGGGGCCGAGGCACCGGCCCTGACTCCCGCAGCGCGCATCGAACTCATGCGATGACCAGGCCGCGGGTCTCATAAACGCTCTCGCGCTTCTCCTTCAGCGCCGCGAGCTCGTCGACGGCGTAGGCGAGCGCCATCAGACAGTCGATGTGCTCGCGGCTCTTCGTCTTCGAGATGACCTGGCCGAACTCCCGGTCGCGGATCTCGGCGGCGAGCGCGTGCCGGCGGGGGAGGTCGGCGCCACCGTGGCGTAGGCGCCCGTGGGAGACGGTCTCGTGCAGGGTGCCCGCCGCTGCCGCGTTTCGCTTGTAGGTCCACTCCTTCACCGGCAGATCTTCGTCCGCCAAATTTTGCGCCGCGTGTTCGAAAAATCTCGGGTCATAGACGATCGCGTCGACCTTGTGGCGGCGGGCCCACTCGCCGGTGACGGCCTCGACGTCGGCGAGCGGCACCTTGTCGCGCTTGGTCGGCTCCCAGACCCGCCAGACCGCGTGGTAGACGTCGTCGGGGTCGCGGCGAACGAGCGCGAGCGCGGCGGTATCGGAGGTGACGGCGGCGTCGATCCCGATCACCCTGAAGCCGGGACCGTCGAGGACCGGCTCGCCGGCGTTCGCGTCCCACTCGTCGGCCAGTATCCACGGCGCCTCGCCCCCGGTCCATACGTTCAGGTGATATCGCTGCCAGGCGAGGTCGTGGACGGCGTCGCGCTGCTCGGTGAGGCCCTCCGCCGTGAGCCAGGAGGCCGGGTTGCACCTCTTCGCCGCCTCAATCGAGTCCGAGTCGCCGCCCTCGGGAAGCGCCCACTCCAGCAGCGCCAGGTTCTTCCCCTCGGCTCGCGTCAGCGCGCCTTGGCGCTCCACCTTCGGCAGCTTGAGACAGCGCTCCCGGAGCGCTCCGAGCGGCGTGTCCGAGCGGGCACCGGCGGTCGAGATCGTCACCATCCGCGCGCCCGGTCGCTTTTGCAGCGCCGTGCGGAGCGCGATGTAAAGCTCGTCGTGGCGGTGGGCGTGAAGCTCGTCGACGATCGCCAGGTCGACGATCAGGCCGTGCTGGCGCGGGCCGTCGGCGGCGATCACCTTGAGCCAGCCCGCCTGAGTCCGGATCTCGCGCCGCGTGATCTCGACCAGCGGGGCGATCTGGGGATGAGCGGCCATCTCGCGAGCGATGTCGAAGAGGACGGAAGCCTGCTCGCGCGAGGCGGCGCCGACCACGATCTGCGCGTTCGGGCGCTTCAGCAACTCCCAGACCGCGAGCCCGGCGAGGAGCGTCGACTTGCCGTTCGCCCTCGGGATCAGGACCAGGGTCTCGCGCCGGGGTGAGAAACACTCGGTGACGATCTCGCGCTGGAACGGCTCGAGCTCGTAGCCGAGCATCGCGAAGAACCGCGCGAAGCGTTCGACGTCGGTCATTGGCGGTCCCGCAGGAACTGGTCGCGCCGGCGCCAGCCGTAGCCGATCCCGGCCTCGCGAAGTTTCTCGGCACGCCACTCCTCGTCGACGACCTCGACAACGGGGCGATCCTCGTACACCGACCGGCGCTTCGGTTCCTTGCCGGCGTCCTCGCCGCCGCAGACCGGGCAGTGCCGCCCTTCGGCGTAGCCGTGTTCGCAATGGCGCTCACTCATTGCCGAGCAGCCTCGCCAGCTCGCCCTCGGGCGCGGCCTGGTCGTCACGCATGGCGCGCTCGAGCGCGATCGCCGCCGTTACTCGACCATCGCGGGCGAGGCGCGTCAGAATCGCCAGAGCCTCCGAGCGGGTTGCGACCTCATCGCCCGACGGGGGTTCTTGAAGCAGCGAGCGCAGGAACGTCGCTCGCTTCACGTCCGGCGGGCGCAGCTCGTCCAACCGGGCAAGCTCGCGATCGTTGAGCTTGACCATGACGTTGTGGGCGCGGGCTCTACTTCGCATCGGTTAGCTGACCTCGGTTCGGTTCGGCGCGCGCCGTCGGCCACTCGGCGATCTTTGCGATCACGCCGAACCCATGTTCGACCCTCCCTATGGCCCTGGGATACTGCGTGAACCACCCAACTCGGAGGGCACATGAGCGAGAAGGTTTGGATTCTGGGTCCGACGAAGTCGAGACCGCCGAGCAAGCTGCGGTATCACACGTCGCGTGACTGCCCGATGCCTCTGATGTATGCGGCCGAGCCGATCGAGAAGCGCGAGGCTGAGGCTCGGGGCTATACGCCCTGTCGTCGGAACGGCCCCTGCAGTAGCGCGACGAAGGCTGGGCCTCGTCCGAGTCGTAACCGCCAGATGGTGACGGGCGGTAAGCGATAGCGGCGAGCGGTGCGCCCCGCCGATGGGGCGAATCCTCGAAGCCGCCGGACTGTCGGAGTAGGCGATGTCGCAGGAGAACGTGGAGATCGTGCGGAAGGCCTTCGAAGTGATCTACGGCTCGACGAGCGGGCCGACGGCGACCGGAGCCTCCCTCCGACGGGATCTCAAGCGAGCGGCAGAACTCCTCGATCCCAACGTTGAAGTGCACGGGACGATCGGTGGCATTTGGGAGGGCCGGGTCGCTCGCGGTCTTTCTGAGATGCTCAACTCGTTTGAGGCTGAGGACCTCGAAGCTTGGGAAGAGCGTCAGCTCGACCCGCAGAGGTTCCTTCACGTCAACGATCTCGTCGTGGTGCTCATGCACGAGTACCGGCGCGGCAGAGGCAGTGGCATCGAAGTCGAGACCGATACGGCGGTTGTCTTCACGGTGCGCGAGGGACGGGTGATACGGGTCCAGCCGTACATGGATCAGGCCGAAGCCCTCGAAGCCGCCGGGCTGTCGGAGTAGCCCTCGCTCATGTAAGCCCTCCGGCCAGCTGCTCGGCTCGGGTGAGCTTGGAGTGGCAGCTATGACAGAGCGGCTCTAATCCAGCGAGGCGATAGGGGTCGTCGTAGCCCTCACGGTGGTGAACGTCGGTTGCGATCCCCCCGCATCGCTCGCAGAGCGGGTGCTCAAAGAGGACCCGGCGACGGGTGAACGTCCACTTACGAGTGTTGTAAATCGACTTGTGCTTGGAGCGGTGGCGGCGGTTGCGCTCGCGTTCGTGCTCGCGGCACCGGTTGCCGGTCGTCGCCTCGCGGGTGCATCCCGGTGTCGAGCACAGACGCATCAGCAGGTGTAGGTGGTGACCTTGATCGGGCTTGCGGAGTTCCGCGCCGGCGTCATGTTGAGTCCTTCGGTCATGCAGACCTCCTTTGTTGCGGCCGCCCTCGGTGGCCGTTTGTCGAATTGGCACCGCCGAGCGCGGCGTCTCGCCACTCCCGTCGGCCGATCCGTTTAGCCACGCGCTCGGCGATTGCGTCCAGAATCTCGTCGGGGAAGTCGACTCGCAGCGCCGTCATGCACAATCGCCCTCGTCGTACGCCGACAGCCCGAGCGCGGCCGCGCGGCGCTCGTCGTCGGTATGTGCGCGAGCCACGGCTTGCGGGTCGTGCGTCCCAACCGTCCTGCCGTCCCGCACCCTCGCGTTTTGGCTTGTCAATGCGGTTTGTGGCCGGGACGGTTCCGAGATCGCATCCGTCCCAACTTGAGCCCAACCCGTCCCAGCGCCGTTTTGGGACGGATCGAGCAGGGTCGGGTTATCGTCCGTCCCGCTTTCCGTCCCGGTCGTTTCCGGCTTGCTAGTGCCGTTTTCGGCCTCCGTGGGACGGTGGGACGCTTGGGACGCTTCACCGGTAGGGGTCGAGCCTCGCGGGTGCGGCGCGTAGCGCTCCCACGCCTCCTCGAGCTGCTCGCGTTCATAGCCCTTGCCCTGGGAGCCGACCACGCGGACGTTCTTCGGCCGGATGCCGTGGGGACGTAGGAGGGACGCCAACCGGCGTCCGTTGATCCCCTCGCCCTTTCGGTAGTCGCCGAAGGGAAGCTCGTCGTTTGCGTTCAGCGCCTTGCAGATATCCGCGGTCTGGACCGCGTCCTGGGGCTCGTCGGTGTCGACGCCGAAGATGCCGCGAAGCGCGACGAGCAGGACTTGACCGTGATCCTCGCCCGCGTCGTCGGTGCCGGCGAGCGCGATCGCGGCCTTGCGCGCCTTCCCGGCGATCTCCGTGCCGGCAAGCTCGGCGATCCCCAAGAGAGGCTCCCACGCCTCCTCGAGCCGGTCGGAAATCTCGGGGATCGGGTCACACCGATACGCGGCGAGCTCTTCGTGGTGTTCGACCGCCCAATCGGACAGCCGCGCGCGCAGCTCCGCCGGCTCCTCGCCGAGATCGGCCAACCGTAGCCGCTCGACGCCCTCCCCCTTCATCTTCCGCTCGAGGTCGATCACGAGCGCGCGGTCGCGGATCGTGTCCGGCATCCTGCCGGAGTCGATTCCGGCGAGCACTTTCGGGCTGAACGTCTCGGAGCGGATCGGCGTCCCGTCCTGGCTGCCGCGGATCACGCACGAGCCGCGACGGTTGCCAGCGTTCAGGACGCCGCGGAGCGACTCGGCGCGCTCAGAGCGCGACGTGAAGAGCGCGTCCACTTCGTCAATCAGCAAGCTCGGCGAGTAAGCCTCGATCGCCTGGAAGAGCGCGGCCTCGGTGATCGACGCCGCGCGGATCGGCGAACGGCATGCGAGCTCGAGGACTTCGAGGAGCCTCGTTTTTCCCGAGCGCTTCTGCGGCGACTTCACGTAGATATAGGGCGTCACCGTCGCCGCGTCGATCGCATGGGTGTGAAGCGCGAAGAGCGATAGCGCGAGCCGCGCGTGTTCGCCGCCGTCGGAAAAGTGGACGAACCGCCGTAGGAGCTTGTCGACGTAGGCGAGCAAGTAGGAGGTCGGCTGCGCGGGCCGGCGCTTCTCGCGGGGCTCGGGTAGCGGCCGCAACTCGTCGGCGACGTGCTCCCACACCGCGTCGACCTGGTGCGCGGCGAGGAAGTCGTCCAGCCCGCACTTCACCCCCGGCTCGGGCTCGGGGAGATACGCGAAGTGAACCAGCGCGCCTTGCGAGCGCAGGTACTCGGCGAGCGCCTCGAGCGCGTGGTGAACCTGGCGCTTCGCCATCACGTCTGAGTCGAACGCGACTACGACCTTGCGCTCGTCCAACCGCACCCGCTGCAGATCTGGCAGCACTTGCCGCGCGTCGGCGTTCAGGCGCCGCACCCACGACCAGACGCCGGGTAGCGAAACGCAACACAATCCGGCGCTCGCGGCGGCGTCAGCCTTGCGGGCGCCCTCGGTGATCCAGAGCGGCGCGTGTACGGAGCGCAGTCCCTCGCGGCAGCGCAACGGAACGTCGAGCGTCGGCGGCATCCCGGCCGGTGACTCGTACTTGAGCGGCTTTCCGGTGTCACCGATCCTCGGCGTGTCGGGACGCACTTGGTAGTTAACGACCTCGCCGCCGGCGTCGCGGATCGGGACCACGAGGGCCGGGACGTTGCGCTGCGCGGGTGAGAAGCCGAGCACCTGGAGCTCGGACTTCTTGGTCGCGGTCCAATAGCCGCGCTCAGCCGAGACCTCGGGACTGATCCCCGACGCCTCGACCAGCTCGCGGTGAAGTTCGGCGAGCGCGGCGGCGACCACGGGTTTATCCGTAGCCGCCGCCGTTTGACTCGCTGCTGTCACGCCCGTTGGTCCTCGGGAGGAGGTACCGGGAACCACACGAGCGAAGCGAGTTCGCGCAGGCTCCGCTCGACCGGAGCGCGTGCTTCGACCGGCACCCACTCGGCCGACGCGAGTTCGACCAGCTTCAACTCGATCGACTCGACAACGCGCTCCGGGTCCGCGCACCGTACGCAGACCGCTCTCTCCAAACCGTCCTCGTCGCATGCGATAGCGGCCGACGGCTCGAAGCCACAACAGATCCCGCACTGAAGCGGACCCAGTGCTCGATCTCGCCGAACCGCGAGTACCGCTGCCTCCAGCTCGCTGACGAGCCACGGCTCGAGCAGCAGCGCTGAGTCGTCGGCGCGCGGCAGGTCGCTCGGGTCGCCGATGATCCGATCCGCCACGCGGTAGACGCCTTGCAGTCGCGTCTCCTGCGCCGTCATGCCGCCACACCCCTATCGCCCAACGGTGCGTGCATCTCGCTCATGGCCTCGTCGACCTCGTCCCGCTTGGCCTCGAGCGCCGCAACCGTCTCGGCCAACGCCTCGTCGTAGTCCTGATCATCCGTGGTCCGAGCGTGCTCGGGTTCCTGGGGGTGATGGGTGCCCCTGAACGGCCGCACCTTGCGGTCAGGGTTGTCCTTACTCGGACGTTCGGCACCGAGCTCGAGCACGAGAATGTCGCCGGACTTCAGGTCGGCCCGGATCTCCTCGATGAACTCGATCTCCTGTGCGCGCCAGCCGCGCGACTTCGGGTCGTCGGGTGGGAACAACCACTCGCGCGACCACGTGCCGTCTCGCAACCGGCCGACGAACGTCTCGACCGTCTTGTCGTCACGGGTCGTGCACTCCTCGAAGTGCGCGAACTCGATCGCGAAGCGCTCATCGGTGAAGCGGTCGGGCCACATGTGCGGCTCAGGTTTCGCAGCACCGTGGGCGTCTTCGGCTGCGTCGAACGCGGACTGTTGCGGCTTATCGGCCGCGTGATGTACGGTGGCCATGGTTGAGGACACCTCCTTTCGTGACGGCACCGTTTGCACCGGTGCCGTTTGTTTTCAGGGCGCCGTTCGACGCCCCGCCGTTTAGAAGTTCTTCGAGCGCGCCGCGGGGGACGCGAAGGGTCCGACCGAGTCGAAGCACACGCAGGTCGCCGCGCCGGGCCAGCTGGTATGCGGCGCCTCGAGAGATGCGAAGCACCTCGGCGGTTTCCTCGACCGTGAACACGGCGCGGTCGTCGGCGAGGTTCACGCCGCGTCACCGCGCTTCACGCCGCTCTCGAGCCACGCCTCGATATCGCTCGCGCGATAGCGCACGGCGCCGCCGACCGAGAGCGAGCGCGGGCCGCGGTGGACGTGCCGCCAGCGGAGCGTTCCCTCAGCGACGCCGAGCCAGCTCGCGACCTCGGCGACGTTCATCAGGCGCTCGGTGTGGTTCTCAAGCGTGGGTGTGCCTGTATCACTCATCGCCGAGCGATGCTAGAGCAGCTTGACGGGAATGGGAAGAGGCGATACGCTTATGTTCCGTATTCGCACACAAGGGAGATAGATGCCGACCCCCGACGAAGCCACCCGCGCACGCATCCGAGAACTGCGAAAGCGCCACGCCTGGACTCAGCAGCAGCTCGCCGACCAGCTGAACCAACTCGGAGCGCGGACCGACCGCGCCGCCGTCGCCAAGGTCGAGCTCGGCAAGCGCGGCCTCTCGCTGACCGAGGCGTTCCAGTACGCGCTCGCGCTCGACGTGGCGCCGGTCCACCTGTTCGTGCCGACCGACTCGGACGAGGAGATCACGCTTGGCCCGCAGTACACCTGCACACCGAAGGAGATGCGCGGCTGGATCAAGGGCGCCAGGCCGATGTTCCCGTTTCAGAACCCACGGACGTACTTCGCGGAGGTTCCGCTCGACGAGCTTCGGGTGGAAGGCTGGCGGGTCGACAAGGAGAGCTGGACGCGCCTCGAGACCGGCGGCGAGGACGAGGGCTGATGACTGCTTGGACACACGACGACGGCGGCCGCGAGGAGGCGGGCTACCGGGGCAAGACGGGCGACTGCGTCACGCGCGCGATCGCGATCGCCACCCGACTTCCTTATCAGGACGTCTACGACTGCTTGAATGCGCTAGCGGCGAAGCACGAACGACGCGGCAAGCACAAAGGGATCAGCAGCGCCCGAACCGGCGTCTACAAGCAAACGTCCCGCCGGCTACTCGAAAGCCTCAATTGGGAATGGACGCCGACGATGGAGATCGGTAGCGGCTGCCGCGTCCACCTACGCGCCGACGAGCTTCCTGCGGATCGGCTCGTCGTCGTCGTGTCCCGCCACGTAACCGCCGTGATCGACGGCATCGTCCACGACACCCACGATCCCTCGCGGGGTGGCACCCGCTGCGTCTATGGGTACTGGAGAGAGGCTTCAGCGGGGCCAATTCCGGACACGGGCGAGGGCGCCGACTGATGCGCGGCTCGATCACCAAGCGCGGCTCGCTCTGGAGTGTCCGCTACGACGAACCCGGCGAGACCGGCCGTCGGCAGCGCCGCAAAGGCGGCTTCGGGACCAAGCGCGAGGCGGAGGCTTTTCTCGCCGAGCAGCAGACCCGGATACGCGACGGCTCCTACGCGACACCCTCAGCGCTCACGCTCGGGCGGTTCCTGACCGACGAGTGGTTGCCGGCGGTGGACGGGACGGTTCGCCCGCTGACGCTCGCCGCCTACCGATCCAGAGTGAACGCCTACATCGCGCCGCGGATCGGCTCGGTGCGCCTCCAAGCGCTCTCTGGCGGCCACCTCAACGCGCTCTACCGCGAGCTTGAGCAGGCCGGACTCTCGGTCTCGACCCGTCGCGGCGTCCATACCGTGCTTCACCGAGCTCTACGCGACGCGACGCGCTGGGGCCGGACGGTGCGAAACGTGGCGACGCTCGCCGACCCACCCGCGCTCAAGCGCTCCCGCGTCAACGCCTGGACCGCCGGCGAGTTGCGGCGCTTCCTCGATCACGTCGCCCACGACCGGCAGTCCGCGTTGTGGAGGTTGGCAGCGACCACCGGACTGCGTCGCGGCGAGCTCTGCGGGGCCACCTGGCGCTGCCTCGATCTCGACGGCGCTCGGCTGGCGGTCGAGCAGCAGCTCGTACCCGGACCCGGCGGGGTCAGCTTCGGTCCGCCGAAGTCGGCTCGCTCGCGGCGCCGGATCGCGCTCGACGCCGAGACGGTCGACGCGCTTCGCAGGCATCGGGACGCGCAGTTGCTCGAGCGCGACTTCGCCGGGGCCGCGTACTCGGACCGTGACCTGGTGTTCTGCGATCCGCTCGGCGGACCGATCTCACCGATGACGCTCACCCGTCAGTTCGGCGAGCACCGCAAGGCCGCCGGGATCGCGACCGGGACCTTGCACGTTCTGAGACATACCGCCGCGACTCTGGCGTTAACGAGCGGCGTCCCGGTTCACATCGTGGCGGCGCGGCTCGGAGACGACCCGAGAACGATCCTCGCGACCTATGCGAGCCTCCTGCCGCAATCAGATGAGATCGCCGCCGAGCGCGTGGCGGCGGCGATCTGTTAGCCGCTTTTCGTCCAAAGCGGGCGTGAGCGCCACGAGCCGGACAGCGGTAAGCTCCTTTTAGGTGTGCCGGGAAGTCTGGTCGGCGTCATTTGTGACGCTCGACGAAAGGCTCCTGATGACTTCCCCCGGCGTCCTTGCACGGCGACTCGGACTTGGAAACCGCCGAGCGCGGTCTGTGCTCATTCCCCGCGTCGTTGCCGTTGTGCGAGCCCCAATTCTCGACGTGGACCTTGCCGACGGCATTCGACCGTCGGCCACCCCAGCCCATCAGCTGCGGGCACGTCACCTACTACGGGTGCCAGTCCGGCACCGCATCGCCTTCGCTCTCAACAGGGCGGTCGCCGACGCCAGTCGGCCTATCCGCCACGGAACCGCGCAGGCGCCTCTGAGTCGTGAGGCGATTCGTTGCTGCCACCGAGAGCTACATGCTCTGGCGACGTCGGTCGCCACCGTAGAGAGCCCCCGAGTGCGGGGGGTTGCGATCGCTTCTCAACTCGCGTTCGACGGAGGTGGACCGCTCTACTTCCAGCCGGGGGCTCGAGACGGAATTGAGCGCTTGGCGAACACGGTCCAAGCCGCGCATGCGGCCCTCGGTGTCTCCGCGGAGTTCGACGCCAATCAGCTCAGTGCGCCTTGCGGACAGTCAGCGGGCTCAGACTGAGGTATCGCTTTCCATGCAAAGCGGCTATTTCGGAAGCAACTCCTCAGGGGCGGAGGCGCCCGCCTGGAGCCGCGATAAGTCCGGACGTGACCGTTTCGTGCCCACTTCGGACCGAAAACCGCATGGGAATGCGGGTTCAACTAGATGTAGTACATCTGCGAGCCGGCTTCGTCGGCCTCGCGGCGCGCAATGTCGGCGATGGTGGTCGAACGGAAGACCCCACGGAGGGCCTCGACTCCCTCGGCCCAGATCCCGCCCGCCTCCTTGCCCTCCTCGCCGACCTTCCCGTCGAGCGCCTGGACGACCTCCAGCACGGTGATGTCCTCGGCCGGCCGGGCGAGCGTGTAGCCGCCCTTTACCCCGCGCTGGCTGTTAAGCAGGCCGCCGCGCCGGAGCGTCGAGAAGAGCTGCTCGAGGAACTGGACCGGCATCTCGCGCCGCTCGGCGATCTGCGCGATCGGGACCGGCCCCCCGTCGCCCGAACGGGCAAGCTCCGCCATCGCCACCACTGCGTAGCGAGACTTCGACGTGACGGAGATCATGTCCCACGTTGTACCGGACGGGGGGAAACAAAAAGGTCGCTCATAGCGAGACCGGGCGAGGACTGTCGCTACGGGATGGCTAGGATGGGCGCGACCGGCCGCCAGGCCGGTGTGTCGTTAGGGGGCCCTCGGGCCCTCCACGCAGAAGGGGCAGCTTGCAGTGAGTGAGGATCGGCGTTGTCTCGTCGTTGACGGGCATCCAGTGGTGCGCATCGGCGTGCGCGGGCTCCTGGACGGCCGGTACGACGTCGAGGAGGCGTCGGACTGGCGCGGCGCGCTGGACGCCTTGACCGAGACGGGCGCGTTCGACGTCGCGGTCGTCGAGCTCGACCCCCGCATCCGCCCCAAGGGCGAGTTGGGCGGAGCCTCCATGATCCGCGCGATCCGCAAGGCCATGCCGGGCACCGGGATCGTCGCGCACGCGCGACGTGCGGAACGGCATTCCCTGACCGAGGCGCTCGATGCCGGCGCGTCGGCGTACGTCGCGAAGAGCTCGCCCGCCGAGGCGCTCGAGAGCGCGATCGAGGCGGCCGCCGACTCGGACCGGTTCGTGGACCCGGCGGCGGACGGCAGGGGATCGTCCCTGACCCGGCGCCAGCGCGAGGTTCTTCAGCTCTTGGCCGACGGGCTTTCCACCGACGGCGCCGCCAACCGCCTCGGCCTGAGCGCCGAAACGGTGCGCACCCACACCAAGGCCACGATCCGCCGCCTCGAGGCCCGCGACCGCGCCCACGCGGTCGCAATCGCCCTACGCTCCGGCCTGATCGACTAGCTAGATCCAGCCGCGGTCTCGGGCCAGGAGGACAGCCTGGGCCCGGTCGACGGCGCCGATCTTTTTGTAGACGTTGTGCAGGTGCGTGCGCACCGTGCTGACCGAAAGCGACAGCTCCTGCGCGATCTGCTTGTAGACCTTGCCCTCGGCAAGGCCACGAAGGGCATCGACCTCTCGGGTCGAGAGCGGGCATGGTTCGGCCGCGCGGGGGCGCGCCAGCGCCGAATGCGGGTACTCGAACAGGAGCTGTCGGAGACCCCCCTCGTCGATGCCGACCCGACCCGCCGCCTCCCGGAGCGCCTCGCCAGAGACCTTGTTCCCGGCTGCCTGATGCGCCACGAGATCAGCCAACCCGACGCCGGCGGCGATGCTTTCCGCGTCGGACGCGTGATGCCGCTCGACCGCGGCGGCGATCGAAGCCGGCAGTCCCCAGCGGCGGATCAGGACCGCACCGACCAACGCGTGGTCGATCCCGAGCTCGCGCCGCTCGAGGCGGATGCGCTCGTCCGGGTCCTCGTCGGCCCCGAAGCCGATGCCGAAATCCTGTCCATAGAGCTCGCCCAGGACGAGCCGCCCCACGTCGTGGAGCAGCGCAGCCACCGCGAGTTCGTCGCGCTCCGGGATGCGCGCCATGTCGCCGACGCGGTCCGCGGCAGTCCGCACGGCCATCGCGTGCCGGCGGAACCGCTCGTACCGGTCGCTGCCGGAGCCGGCTGCGCCGAGCAGGTCGTACGTGTTCACCCGCTGAGCGATCTCTACGACACGCGGGGCCGTGAGCGTCTCGACGGCTTCCTGAACGCTGCCGGTCCGCCCCCTCGGGCCGTTGCCGTTGTTGGCCGCCTGCATGACGGCGATCGCAATCGCCGCGTCGGCCTCCACGGCGTCGGCAAGCTCGCCGCTCGAGGTGGTGGGCTGCTCGCTCAGCAGCAGGATGCGGTCCTGCGCCTCGGCCAGCGCCGGCAAACTGGAGATCGCGTCGAACGCGGCCGCGAGGCGCCGCCCTCCGGCTCCCATCGGGCGCACGGCGGCCGTGCCGCCGACATCTGTCGTCACCGTACTCATCAAGTCACCTTCCTCAGCCAAGCGCGCGAGACCCGCGTCTCCACGCGCTCACCCCCTACATCGGCAGGAACCGCACGCGGTATTAGCCCGATGTGGGCTCAGGCCCGCGCGAGTGCCTGATCGAGGCGCGCCAGGGTCTGCTCGCGCCCGAGCGCGGCAATCGAATCGAAGATCCCCGGCGACACGGTCGTCCCGGTGATCGCAACGCGGATGCCCTGGTAGAGCTGCTTCGGCTTGGCCCCGGAACGCTCGAGCAGGGCGCTCAATACCGTCTCGATTTCGTCGGCGTCGAATGGCTCGCACTCGGCGAGAAGCGCCCGCGCCTCGACGAGCAGCGGGAGCGCGTCGGCCGCCAGGAACTTCTTACGAGCCTTCTCGTCATCGACCGGCGGCTCGAAGATGAAGCGCACCAGCGGCCACACCTCGGTCAGCGTCTGCGCCTTGTCCTGTGCGATCGCGCAAGCGGCGCGGAAGCGCTCGCGGTCGCCCGGCGGCTCGATGGCGGTGGCGCGCAGATGTGCCGCCACCGCCTCCACGTAATCGTCGAGCGGCAGCTCGCGCATGTGGCGACCGTTGACCCACCGCAGCTTGCGCTCGTCGAAGATCGCCGAGGCCTTCCCCACCCTGGCGACATCGAAACGCCGGACGAGCTCGTCGGTGCTCATCAGCGTCGTGTCGTCCTCCGTCCCCCAGCCGAGAAGCGCCAGGTAGTTGCGGACGGCGGCCGGCAGGTACCCGGAGTCACGGAGCTCCTGCACCGAGGCCGCGCCGTGGCGCTTCGAGAGCTTCTTGCCGTCGGGGCCGTGAAGCAGGGGCAGGTGCGCGTAACGGGGCGGCTCCGCCCCGAGGGCGGAGAGGACCATGACCTGCTTTGGGGTGTTCGAGAGGTGGTCGTCCCCACGGATCACGTCCGTGATCCCCATCTCGGCGTCGTCCACGGCGACCGCGAGGTTGTAGAGCGGCGTGCCGTCGCCGCGCGCGATGACGAAGTCGTCCTGGGCCTCGTTGGGAAACGACACCTCTCCTCGCAGCACGTCGTCCACCACGGTGGCCTCGCCCTCGGGCACCCGGAGCCGGATCGCTGCGCCCGGCTCGTCGCGGGGGTCGCCCCGATAGCCACGGTTACCGTGCTCGGCCTTCCAGGCCTGCACGGCCTCGCCGGTCGAGGGATCCGGGTACACGTGGCCCTCGGCGATCAGCCGGGAGATCGCATCGGCGTGCCGCTCCCGGCGTTCGAATTGGCTCACGGGCCCCGAGTCCCAATCCAGTTCGAGCCACCGCAGGGCGTCGAGGATCTGATCCACGTTCTCCGGGGTGGACCGCTCACGATCCGTGTCCTCGATCCGCAGGATCAGCCTTCCGCCCGAGCCTCGTGCGGCGAGCCAGTTGTAGAGTGCCGTCCGCGCGCCACCGATGTGCAGGGCACCCGTCGGCGACGGCGCGAAGCGGACAACTTTCGGATCGGAGCTCACGTTGCTGATCGGCGCGCATGTTTCCATAGCGCGATGGGGCGGCCGCGGAAAACCGCTAGGAATGGCGGTCTAGGGCGGTAAACGGACGCTTAGGGTACGGGGTCGATTCGGCCTGAATAGGCACGATTCCGGAGGTTTCGGGCACTGGTGCCCATTTATCCGTCCGGCTCTACTCCACGCGGAGCGCGTCAGGAGGACGCGGCGTGAGCCTGTGGTCCCCGAAGGACTCAATCTGCTTCATCAACAGCTGGGCTACACCGCGTATGACCGGAGCAAGGCCGAACGCGACGCTGCGCTGGTGCGGCCGATCCACGAGGGGAGCGAGTGATGGACGCCGAGGCCGCTCCGAATAGGATCGGGACCGATGCGAATCCCAGACAACATCGAAGTGAAGGGCGACGAACCGGGGAAGAAGCGGCGGGTGGTGGTCTCCATCCCTCTGGACGAGTACTTGAAGGCGACGCCAGAAGAGTTGACGGAGCTCCGAGATCGACTCACCGGCTACTTGGACCAGCCGACCAGGCTCGTCATCCAACTGACCTAGCAGGACCCCCGGGTCCCCACCCTTACGGGGTGGCGGGCAACCTCGGACCGGCCCGAGCAGAAACCGCCGGAGAGGCTCACGGCGAGAGAAATTTCGCGCGAGATCGCCCCAGAAAAAAGCGAAAAGCGGCCCCTCGGGACCGCCGACAGGGGGACGTGCGAGGAGTGCGGCGCCCCGTTCACCCGCACCAGGCCTCAAAAACGCTTCTGTTCCGAACGCTGCCAGCGAACCGCTGAACGCCGGCGCTACCGAGCCCGCCACACCGAACGAGCCCGCTGCCCTCAGTGCGGCGACGTGTTCACCCGTAGCGCGACGACCAAACGAGCCCAGGTCTTCTGTTCGCCCTGGTGCATGCGCACCTACCGGCGAGCCGAGTACAAGCGCCGCAGCATACGCCCACCCGGGCGGCCCGAAGCCGGAAGCCAGGGACCGTCGAGGGGGACGGCTCGGAAGGTGTACGGATCTCACACGGCGGCCCCGAGGAGGCCCGACGTGCGGCGTGAGCAACTAGGAGGGATCGCGGAGTTCGACCACGTAGCTGACGTTCACCCAGTGCTCGCGGCCATCTGTATCGATGACCTTCTGAAACGGGGAGGCGCCGCCGCGACTCAGCCGCCGCTCAAGCTCCTCGACGGCTACCGCGGTCTGAAACTCGCTCGTGGTGAGGACAACAACTGTCTTGGCGTCCTCGCTACTCACAGCCGGACCCTAACGCACGATGCCTACGTCCTCCTGCGACATCGTCTACTCCTGAAGGCCGGCGGCTTCGAGGGCTTCGTCCTCTGTCGAACAGTTGCGCCACCAGACGCACTTGCCTTCGCGCCACCGGAGCGGTTGCCAGAACGGATCGACAAGCGGCGTCGCGCTACCTGCGCCATGTCCCCAACCACGGACGTGCGCGAGCGTCACGTCGCCGAGGTCGCGCAGTTCCTCGACCTCGACTGTGTAGTCGGGAAAGGCACCGAGGAAGTTGTCCCACCAGCGACGCAGCCCCTCATGGCCCTCATACGAGCCCTCCATGGCCACCAGGCGGGATTCCACCTTGATCTCCTCATCGGCAAGCGCCAGAAAGGCGTTCCAGTCACGCCGGTTGAAGGCATCGGCGAATGCCAGCGCCGAGTTCACGTTCTCCTGCGACATCGCCTACGCAGTATCTCGCGCGTGACTGCGGCCGCGGCAGATCGTCGGCTACTCGGCGAAGCGAAGCTCGGTCTCGAGGCCGCACATTTGGATCAGGCGATCCACGGTGGCCGAGACGGCCCCGATGGTCAGCCTTCCCGCCGTGCGGATCAACAGCGTGAGGCCCGTGCTGTCGATGAAGCTCACCCCGCTGAGGTCGAGAATGATCGGCCTGCTTTCGCGTTTCGCCAACTCGGCCTCGAGAGCGGTGACCGTAGCGAGATCAATCTCACCGCGCGCCGCAACCAACCAGCTTCCATCGTGTGCGCGGGTCTGGATCTCAAGTCGTCCAGCTCCGCCCTCGTCGGGCTTCCAGCCCTTAGCGCCCATCCTTGGGCCCCCATTCGTCTTCCTCTCGGTGGACGCCGCGCGATCAAGGGAGAGGAAGTGTGAGACTCGAGGGGCGGCTATGCGCTGTGGCCCCACGGTACTCCTATCTGGCAGCCAAACCTAATCGGCTTGCCCCAAATTGGAGCTTCGGTGGGCGTCAGCGGCGCCTAAGACCCTGTGGCAGAGGACGACCCCGGCTGTTCGGGGGCCGAAGTCGTCACTCCTTGGGGACGCCTCCCCGTCCCGGGACAGGGCAACGTCCTTGTGTCGCCACCCTTTCGCGGGGTGGCACCAGCGGATTACCCGCGCCGATACGCGCGCAACGCTCCAAACCGCGACCGGCTGGGTGTCCCCTAGTGCTCGGGCTCGTGTTGCATGTCGCGCCCACAGGAGCGGCAGGCTGTTGCCTGCTTAGCGACCATCGCCCGACAGAACGGGCAACGCCTGGTGTCCCGCAAGCGCATGGCGACGAGCAGCGCGACGATGACAAGCGCAGCGAGGACGACGAACAAGACCGGGTCCACGCGCGGAACCTATCTGCCCTTCGCCTACCCCGACAGCCCGGCGGCTTCGAGAGCCTCGGCTCTTTCGAGGAAGATTCGGCGCCGGCTGATCAGTCCGCCCTCGAACCAGAAGACCGACCAGCCGTGAGTTTGTGTCTCGACGCCGCTGCCCCTGCCGCGTACGGTGAGGAGTCCCCCGGCAATAACCAGTTCCTCTCCGGCGTCGATGATCTCCTCAACCTCCACGTGGAAGCTTTCCCAGGGTTCAACGACCGCCCGTACGAACCACTCTCGGATCTCCTGACGCCCTCGATAGATCCGCCGAGGCTCCGACCAGAACATGGCGTCCTCCCATTCAACGTCCGGGCTGACCGTCGCGACGAATTCTTCTGCGTCCTGCCGGGTGAATGCATCGACCTGCTGCGCGATGATCTCCACGGTTTCCTGCGGCATCGCCTACTCCGACAGCCCGACGGCTTCGAGGGCGCGCTCGGGGTCGCGGAACGCGCGAAACCGGAGCAGCTTCCGCTGGCGAAACTTCAGCATCCACCCAGCTGCCGTCTCGGTTTCGGCTCCGCTGCCTCGGCCGCGGTAATGAATGCGACCGACGAGCAAGGCGACGTCCCCCACCCCGAGTGCGTCGTCCACATCGGCTCGCACGATCTCCCATGCTTCGCTGAGGTCGTTCAGGTACCGCCTCGTCCCCTCGTGACCGCGATACACGCCTCCCTCGCCCAACTCCGCGAAGAACGATCGCCATTCGACTTCGGGATCGGCGAAGTCGATAAGACGAGGCAGATCGCGCTGACTCAACGCTTTCATGACTTCGCGTGCCAGTTCCACTGTCTCCTGCGACATCGCCTACTCCTCAAGCCCGGCGGCTTCGAGGGCCTCGGCCTCGCTGAAGAACACCTCGCAACGCCAGGGCATTCCGTCGCGGAAGGTCCAAAGGTGAAAGGCCATCTGCTCGACCTTGATGCCGCTGGTTCTGGCCCGACCCGAAAGTCGCACCCGCATGAACGCTCGCTCACCGAGATCGATCACTTCCTCGGGGATGAAGTCCAATTCCCTCCATGCCTCCAGCGCACGCTGTGTGCCGCGCACGACTTCGTCACGCCCGTAGTAGTGATCGGTGTCGATAAGCGTGGAGGGCTGATGCATCTCGGCGTCGGGATGCATCAACGACGCCGCGTCGGCAAGCGTGCGCCGACCGTACATCTCACGCAAGACCTGAACGTTGTCCTGCGACATCGCCTGCGCAGTATCGCGCGCGTGACTACGGCCGCGGCACGGGCCTCGGTTCGCTCCCCGTCCCTCCGCATCGACGGCACGTCGCGGGGCGCCCACCCGTATCGGCCAGCCGGCGCTGCCCGCTCCCTCCGCACGCGGCGCAGGGAGGGCCTGGGGGAAAGCGCCGCATCACGTGCCGCTCATCGTGGCTCGCTACAAGGAGCTTCAGCCAGGCCGGTCGATTCTCGGCCCGGTCGCGGGTCTCGGCGCTTCGTGCGGGTGCGGCCATGAGCCCTCCTAGCTCGCGGTTCCAGCCAACATATCCGCATGACGGCGTCATTACCGACCCCCGCCCGCACCCGGTAACGAGAAGGGCCGCCTCGGCGGCCCTTCCATTCAGACCGACAACCTCGGCGCCGGGTCGTTCCTACTTGACGAGCCTGATCGTGCGCCTCGCGGTCGTGGTGTTGCCAGCCGCATCCTTGGCGCGGACGGTGACCTTCGCCAGGACCGTCTTGCCGTTGTCGAGCGCCTCGCGGACCTGCTTGCGCTGCTTCGGCTTCTTCAGCTCCGGCCCCAGCCTCTTCGTCTCACCCGCCTTGATGACCACGGGGTCGTCCGGCTCGAGCTTGTCTCTGTTGACCTGCGTCAGCCTACCCCTGGCGCGTGCGGTGCACCTCTGGTGGCCACAGTTCACCAGGACGCGCACATCGCAACGACTGCGATCGCAAAATGTGTCCGCCTGGGGGTTCTGCGTCTTGTCCCCTGAGAGATGGAGGTTCGGCGGGACGAGATCGCCGCCGCGCTCCCCCGTAGTTGAAGTCGCCGCATGCGCCCCGAGCGCCATCACGCCAACCGCAACGACGCCGATCACAATCGCGAATCGCTTACCCATGTCGTCCTTCCCCTTCTGTGGGCTAACGACACGCTTCGACGCGAGCCCCCCTCTGGTGGTACCGGCCACGCTACACCCGGGTCTTGCAGGGGGTGAAATCTGGTCGGCTAGGCTGCCCGCGCTCGGGGGTACACCCGGATTCCCAACCCACCGGCGGTCCTAGTGGCAAGAGTGCCGCCGGTGGGTGCTTTTCTTGTGCTGGCGTTTCGGCTCACCGCCGTTTGTCGCGCTGGGTAAAAACGCCGTGAGCGCCCTACTCCCGCAGCCCGGCGGCTTCGAGGGCTTCCTCCTCGGAGCGGAAGAACTGCCACCAGATCGCCTTCCCGTCACGCCACTCGCCCGCCGCCCACACCGTCTCCTCGAAGGGCGTATCGCTGTCCGCACCGTGGCCCCGCAGGTGAAAGGCGGCGAGCAGGAGGTCGCCGAGGTCGCGCAACTCCAAGACCTCGAAGTTCAAGTCGGGGAAGACCCCGAGCAGGTCCTCCCACCACCCGCGGACGCCGTCGTGACCGTGGTACTGAGGCTGGCCCTCCATCAGGCCGAAGCACGTCGTGAAGTCCACCTCGGGGTCAACAAAGCCGAGGAATGCGTCGAGGTCGCGTTGGTTGAACGCGTCGTAGCCGCGATAGGCCCGCTCCACGTTCTCCTGCGACATCGCCTGCGCGGTACCAGAAGGCGGTCAAGCGCCGCGGGAAGCTCTCGGGTCACCACCTGCACGAGTTCGATCGTGCGCTTGAATGGGCACTAATGGGCACTAGCGCCGAGACCACGACCCCGGACGCCACCGGAAACCGCTTGGCTATCGGCTAAATGCTGATCGGCGCGCATGTTTCCATAGCGGGCGGGCTGGTCAGCGCCGTCGAGCGCGGGGTCGAGCGCGAGTCGGACGCCATCCAGATCTTCAACCAGAGCTCACGCGCCTGGCGACCCAACGTCTACAGCGACGACGACGTCGCCGAGTTTCGCACGGCGCTCGGTTCGTCACGCATCGAATCCGTCGCGATCCACGCCGTCTACCTGATCAACTGCGCCTCCGAGGAGGACGAGATCCGGGGCAAGTCCCTGACCGCGCTGAAGAGCGCCCTGGCGCTGGGCGACCGGATCGGCGCCATCGGCGTCGTGCTCCATCCAGGGGCTCAAAAGGGCCGGGACTATGACGAGTCCCTGGCGGCCGTCGGCGAAGCCCTCCGAGAGACGCTCGCCGAGACCGAGCGCTGCCCGATCCTGCTCGAGGACACGGCGGGCGCCGGCGGGACCCTCGGCCGTGACTTCGACGAGCTGGCGCGGATCATCGAGCTCAGTGGAGGCGGCGGGCGCCTCGGGCTCTGCCTCGACTGCTGTCACATGCTCGCCTCGGGCTTCGAGGTGCGGCGGCGCGGTGCGCTGGCCGAGGTGGTCGACGATCTCGACGCGAAGGTCGGGCTCGACCGCCTCAAGGCGCTTCACATCAACGACTCGAGAATGCCGCTTGGGTCGAACCGCGACCGGCATGCGACGCTCGGCGACGGAGAGCTCGGCGAGCGTGGGCTCCGGGTGTTCCTCTCCGAGCCCCGGTTCGAGGGGCTCCCGGCGCTGCTCGAGACAGGGCCCGACGCGGGCGGGCCGGACCTCGAGCAGGTCAGAATCGCGAAACGCCTGCGTCGCGAGGGACTCGCGAACCGCAGGCGCCGGCGCTAGGGCTCAGGAGAGCGGGAAGGACACCGCGCCGGCCCCCGGACCGGCGCGGTGTCTCCCCTTTGCGCTAGTTGCGAAAACGCGTCAGTCGGACCCGTGCGTCTGCCTTGCGACAGCCCGCTGCAGCCCGAGGCCAAGGCCGGTAACCGCAAGGGCTACGGCAAGCATGGCGATCACGTCGAATCCCGTGAACGGCAGCCCGCCGACGGGATCGGCCAGGGCGCTACCGCCCTCGTTGCCCCCGCCCCCGGCCGCATTTTCGACCTGGACGGCGGGCGGGTCGTACTGGTCGCCGGTCGGGCCGGTCGAACCGTTGACCTGCTGCGCTCCGGCCACTGCGGGCATCCCGATGCTGAGCGCGACGACTGCGATCAGTCCGACAAGACCCGTTCTAACCCTGTGATTGGTGCTGCGCACGTGAGTTCCTCCCCGTAACTAGATGACGACGATGGCAACCTAAGGGCGCGCCGTGAGAGCACCGTGAGCCGCGCATGAGAGTTGCTCTCATCCTTGTCAAAAGGTTGGGCACCCTTCTCACCCGGCTCTCATCGCCCTCTCATGATCGTGAGCCAGTCTGGGGCCCGTGCATAAACCGAGAGACAGGGGGGCTCCGTGACCGCCCGGATTTTCGCGATCGCCCTTCAAGCCCTCGGCGTTGCGGCCCTGGGGGCCATCGTGTACTTCGCGTTTCTGCAACCGAGCGACCCGAACCCCCTGAGCGGCATCGAGGTCGAGGGTGACATCCCGGCGGGCGTGACGCCCGGAAACGGACAAGCGACAGGGCAGCGCAACAGCAAGTCCCCCGCGGGTCCGGCCAGAAGCGGCGACGGGGCCCGGACTCTCGCCGGCATCCGCCTCATTCCTGTGCAGCCTGGCGATGCCATTCCGGCGCCGCCGGGGGCTCCAGGCGGTGGCGAGGTGCGATACGCCGACCGGTGGCGATACGCCGACGGGTGAGCAATACGACTCCGCGGTGGCGCGCATCCTGGGCCGGGTCGCCGGCCCCGAGCGCTGAGCGAGTCCGGCAGGATCACGCCCCGCGAGCGTTCGGATCGCGCCGGAATCGCAGCCGCGGAGTATCGTCCGCGCGTGTCCAGTTCAACGGAGGGATCCTCGCCGGTTCGCCATCGCCGGCCGCTTCTGGGCGACGTGCGGGCGCGGATTCTCGTCTCGTTCCTGATCCTGCTCGTCGTTTCGACCGCAGCGTCGCTGCTGGTTCTCCGCGAGGTTCTGCTCTCGCGCATCGACAGCGAGGTCCAGGAGCGACTGACGAGTCAGGTGGACGAGCTGCGCATCCTCACCGAGGAGGGCGTCGACCCGGACACCGGCGAGCAGCTCGGCGAGGATCTCGATCGTGTCTTCGAGCTCTACCTGGGGCAGGAGCGGCCGCTCGAGGACGGGGTGCTCGAGACTTTCATCGACGGGAAGTCAGTCGCCGCCCAGCCCGATGGGTACCTGCCGAATGTCTTCGACCCGCTCGCGAACGTCCAGGAGCCCACGAGCGGTGAGTTGGCCAGCCCGCTCGGCACGGTCCGCTACGTAGCCGTGCCGGTCGACGGCGGCGCCGGCGAGACCGGGGTCCTGGTCGCTGGAAAGCTCCTGAACGACGAGCACGACCGGGTCGAGAGCGCCGTCCGGATCGCGGCAGGCGTCTCGATCGTGATCACGCTTCTGGCATCGCTCTTCATCTGGCTCGCTGCCGGCCGGGCCGTCCAGCCGCTCCGGGCGCTTGCGCGGACCACCCGGTCGATCACCGAAACCGATCTGTCCGAGCGGGTCGACATCCGGGGCGAGAGCGAGATCGCCGAGCTCGGGCGCACCTTCAACGGGATGCTGGACCGCCTCGAAACGGCGTTCGCCTCCCAGAAGGAGTTCCTGGCGGATGTCGGGCATGAGCTGCGGACGCCGATCACCGTGATCCGCGGGCACATGGACACGCTCGGGGACGATCCCAACGAGCGGCGCGAGGCCCGCGCCGTCATCAATGAGGAACTCGAGCGGATGAGCCGGCTCGTCGACGACCTGCTTCTACTCGCGCGGTCGGACCGACCCGACTTCCTACGGACCGAGCCATTGGACCTCGACGTCCTGACCCAGGACCTGTTCGGCAAGGCGCGCACCCTCGGGGTGCGGCGGTGGAAGATCGATCAGGCGGACGTCGGACTGGTCCAGGCCGATCCGCACCGGCTGACGTCAGCGGTGATGAACCTCGCCCAGAACGCGGTCCGCCACACGGGCGGCGACGACGCGATCGCGATCGGCAGCTCGCTGGCCGACGGCCACGTGAGGCTCTGGGTTCGCGACGAGGGCCAGGGGATCGCCGTCGAGGACCAGGAACGGATCTTCGAGCGGTTCGCGGCCGGAGAGCAGGCGATCCCGGGCCACGGCGCGGGACTCGGATTGGCGATCGTGAAGGCGATCGCCGAGGCCCACGGCGGCCACGTCGAGCTCGAGTCCACACCGGGCAAGGGTTCGAGATTCACAATCGTGATTCCCAGCGGCGAAACTCCGCCCGAGGAGGCGGTGAAAACGTGGCCAGAGTCCTGATCGCCGAAGACGAGCCCCGCCTCGCCGCGTTCCTCGAGAAGGGACTGCGCTCGAGCGGGTTCACGACCACGGTCGTCGCGGACGGACCGGGCGCGTCCGCGACCGCCGACGAATCCGAGTTCGACCTCATGGTCCTCGATCTCGGGCTCCCCGGGAAGGACGGCCTCGACGTCCTTCGGGATCTGCGTGCCGGCGGCAGCAGCCTGCCGGTCATCATCCTCACGGCACGAGACGACACGAGCGACCGCATTGCCGGCCTCGAGGCCGGCGCCGACGACTACATCGGCAAGCCGTTTCACTTCGACGAGCTGGTCGCCAGGATCCGTGCTCGCCTCCGCGGTGACGGCCGGGCACAGGAGGACCGTCACGTGATCGCGACCGGCGGCGTCAAGCTGGACCTGCGCACGCGCTGGGTCTCGACCGGCGAGGGCGATATCGAGCTGAGCGCCCGCGAGTTCGAGCTGCTGCGCACCTTCCTCGAGCACCCCAATCAGGTCCTCAGCCGCGAGCAGCTCCTCGCTCATGTGTGGGGCTACGACTACGACCCCGGCTCGAACGTCGTCGACGTCTACGTCGGGTACCTGCGCCGCAAGCTCGGCGGCCGCCGCTTCGAAACCGTGCGGGGCGTCGGCTACCGCTACCGGGCCTGAGCCGAGCGCCGCGGGGCGGACGGCGCTAACGCAGCGCGTCGCGCAGGTCGAAGGCGCGCAGGCCCTCGGGGCCGGTCTCCGCACAGTCGAAGAACCGGCGGTTCACGCAGTCGTAGCCGTCGCCCGAACCCGCGTAGGCCGGCTCGACGCTGAACTGGCACTGCGGCAGCGGCTCGCCGGTCATCTTCAGACCGCCGAACCCGCCCGCGTTCTCGGCGAGCTCGAACATCTCGACGTCGACCTCGGCGCGGAAGACCTTGCGAAGGCAGCCCATGTAGCGGTTGCCGGTCCAGCGATCCTCGTAGCTGTAGAGGTAGCCGCAGCGCATCTCGAGGCAGCCCCGCGGCTCGACGAGCTTGTCGCAGAACGCGGAGCACCGCCGGCATTCGCCGTGTCGGGCGACTTCACGCTGCTCTAGCGCCATACCGGGATACTAAGCGGCAAGAGCCTTCGGTCCGAGGAGCTGGTCCAGCTCCGCCCGCAGCCCGTGGTCCGGGTCGACGCGGTAGCCCTCGCCGAAGCGCAGGCGCCTGACGCCCTCGCGGGTCGTCATCTCGAGCGCCACCTCGGTCCCCCCCGGATACGCCTCGAAGAGGCCCTTCAGCTCCTCGACGAGCTCGGCTCCGAACCGGCTGGCGTCGATGCGCAGCACGATCCGCGCGGGCGCGCTGCGCTTCTTCGCACGCGCCCTCGCCTTCGCCAGCTCGTCCGCGTCGGGCTCGAACGCATTCGCCTCCTGGACCACCACGCTCATCTGGTCACGCCCCTTGTGGTCGACCCGGCCGCGAATCACCACGACGCGGTCGAGCGTGATCGCCTCGGCCTGCTCGCCGGCGGCGTCCCGCACGAACAGCTCGACCTGCCCCTCCAGGTCGTCGAGCTTGGCGAACATCACATAGCCGCCGCTGCGGGTACGGACCTTCTTCGCCTCCGCCACGATCCCGCCGACGGTGATCCACGCCCCGTCCTGCTTGCCGGCGACGTCGGCGAGCGAGCAGTCCACCGCCTCCCGCAGCGCCTCCCGCACCTCGGTGAGCGGATGGGACGAGAGGAACGTCCCGAGCGTCTCCTTCTCGAGCGTCAGCAGCTCGCGCTGGCCGAATTCCTCCGCCGGGACAGGCGGCCGCTGAGCACCGAACGCGCCGGCCGGCGGCTCCTCGGCCGCGCCGTCCCCGCCGAGGTCGAAGATCGAGCCCTGGCCGCGCAGCGCGTCATCCTGTGCCTTCTGGCCCGACGCCTGGGCCTGAGGGAGCACCTCCAGCATCCCCCGCCGGCTGGCGCGGGTCGAGTCGAGGCCGCCGCATTTGACCAGGCACTCGATCGCGCGCTTGTTTACGGCCCGCGCGTCGACCCGGTCGCAGAAGTCCCAGATCGACTCGAACGGCCCGCCGCGCTCGCGGGCGCCGATGATCGCCTCGACCGCCTGGTGGCCGACGTTCTTGACGGCGTCGAGCCCGAATCGGATCGACTTGCCCGAGACCACGAAGCCGTGGTCTGACGTGTTCACGTCCGGCGGCAGGACGTCGATTCCCATCTCGTTGCAGCGGTTGACGAAGAACGGAACCTTGTCCTTGGTCGACATGACCGAGGAGATCACGGCCGCCATGTACTCGGCCGGGTAATTCGCCTTCAGGTACGCGGTCCGGTAGGAGATCAGCGCGTAACAAGCCGCGTGCGACTTGTTGAACGAGTAGTCGGCGGCGGCGGTCATCAGCGACCAGAGGTCGTCGGCGACCCGGCGCTGGGTCCCCGACGCGGATGAGCCCTCGAGGAACTTGTCCTTCATCGTCGCCATCAGGTCGCGCTTCTTCTTGCCGATCGCCTTGCGCAGGTCGTCGGACTCGGCCGGGGTGAAGCCGCCGATCTGCTTCGAGATCTCCATCAGCTGCTCCTGATAGATGCAACAACCGTAGGTGGCCTCCGTGATCGGGCGCAGGCGGTCGTCCGCGTAGGTCACCGAGGAGGGGTCGCGCTTGCCGCGGGCGTAATCGTCGATGTAGCGCATCGCTCCCGGGCGGTACAGGGCGCCGAGCGCGACGATGTCGTCGAAATCCGTCGGGCGGACCTTGCGCAGCGCGTCACGCATCCCCTCCGACTCGAACTGGAACACGCCGACGGAGTCACCGCGGGCGAGCATCTCGTACGTCTTCGCGTCGTCCATCGGGATCGACGGCATGTCGATCTCGATCTCGCGTGAGCGCTCGATGATCGCGACGGCGTCCTCGATCACGTCGAGGTTCCGCAGGCCGAGGAAGTCCATCTTCAGGAGGCCGATCTCCTCAATCGGGCCCATCGAGTACTGCGTGACGATCTTGCGCTGGCGCTCCAGCCGGCCGTCGGGGCCCTTCTCGGCCGATGCGTTGCGGTCCTCGGCGAGCTGGAGGGGGACGATCTCGTCGAGCGGGCGGTCGGCGATCACCACGGCGGCCGCGTGGATCGAGTTGTTGCGGATCTTGCCCTCGAGGCCCTGGGCGACGTCCACGATCCGCTTCGCGTCGGCGTCGGCGTCGACCGTCTGACGCAGCTCCTGGCCGGGCTTCAGGCACTCGGCGAAGCTGGGGCTGCGGCCCATGATCGGCTCCGGGATGAGCTTCGCGACGCGGTCGCCGGTGCCATAGTCGTAGCCCAGGACGCGAGCGGCGTCGCGCGTCGCGGCACGCGGGGCCATCTTGCCGAAGGTGATGATCTGCGCGACGGACTCGCGCCCATACTTCTCCTGGACGTAGCGGATCACCCGGTCCCGGCCGCGGACCGAGAAATCGATGTCGATGTCCGGCATCGACTTGCGCGCCGGGTTGAGGAACCGCTCGAACAGGAGATCGTTGGCGAGGGGATCGAGGTCCGTGATGTCAAGGGAGTAGGCGACGATCGAGCCGGCCGCGGAGCCGCGCCCGGGACCCACCGCGATCCCGTTCTCCTTCGCGTACTTGACGAAGTCCCAGACGATCAGGAAGTACGACTCGAAGCCCATCTCGCCGATCACCCCGAGCTCGAACTCGAGCCGCTCGATCGCCGCGGCGGGAAGCGGCTCCGAGTAGCGGCGGCGCAGCCCCTCGTGGGCAAGCCGCCGCAGCATCGCCGCCGGCTCCTCACCCTCCGGCGTCGGAAAGCGGGGCAGCAGCAGCTTGCCCAGCTCGATCTCGGTCGAGCAGCGCTCGGCAATCTCGATCGTGGTCGGGACCGCCTCGGGCCAGGGCGCGAAGGCCTCCGCCATCTCGTCGTAGCTCTTGAGGAAGAACTCGTTGGTGTCGAACCGCAACTTCGGTTGCTCCAGCGTCGACTTCGTCTGGACGCAGAGCAGCGCCGCGTGGTGCTGGTAGTCCTCGCGGCGGAGATAGTGGACGTCGCCCGTCGCGACCAGCGGCCGGCCGGCCTCGCGTGCGTACCGGACGATGCCCTCGTTGGCCTTGTCCTGCTCGGCGATCCCGTTGACCTGGATCTCCATGTACACGTTGTCCGCACCGAACGCCTGGAACAGGTCGTCGAGATGGGCGCGGGCGTCCGTCGGGCGGTCCTCGACGAGACGCCGGCAGAAGCGCGACTGCAGGCAGCCGGTGAGGGCGATCAGGCCGGCCGAATGGCGCTCGAGCATCGCCATGTCGACGTTTGCCTTCCCGCGTCCGAACCCCTCCAGGAAGCCGGATGAGCTGAGCTTGACCAGGTTCCGAAACCCTTCGTCCGAGGCCGCGAGCAGCGTGAGGTGGTTCCGTTCGGCGCGGCGGTCGGCGTTGGGTGATCGTCGACCAGGTAGGCCTCGAGCCCGAGGATCGGCTTGATCCCCGCGGCGCGGCAGGCCTTGTAGTGGTCGACGGCCCCGTTCATCACGCCGTGGTCGGTCAGGCCGAGCGCGGGCATGCCG
Organism: uncultured bacterium; assembly: GCA_963734015.1. GTDB lineage: Bacteria > Actinomycetota > Thermoleophilia > Solirubrobacterales > 70-9 > JALZKA01. The sequence goes on from CAVTFG010000018.1 coordinate 37,617, forward strand.
AGCTCGGCGGCTCGTTGGGCCATCTTGTCGATCTTGCAGGCGCCGTCGAGCAGCGAGTACTCGCTGTGGACGTGTAGGTGTGCGACGGCTCCGGCCATCGGCTCATCTTGTCAGCGAGACCAGATGCCAACCCGGGCTGATCCTGCAACGTGCGGGTACGGTGAAGCCGTGATCTGGTTCCTGCGACACGGCGACGCCGAGCACTCAGGCGGAGACGATGCGGCGCGGCGCCTGACGGCGAAGGGCGAACGCCAGGCTCGCGATGCGGGGCGCGCGCTGGCGCGCCTGGACGTCACGATCGACGCGTGCCTCGCGAGCCCAAAGGTCCGCGCCCTGGCCTCCGCCGAGCTTGCCTGCGAGGCGCTCGGCGTGACGGCCGAGGCGGCCTCCGGCCTCCGTGGCGGCGACTTCGACCCGGCGGAGCTGGCTGCCGGGCGGGGCGACGTGCTTCTGGTCGGCCACGAGCCCGATTTCTCGCGCGCCATCCAACAGGCCACCGGCGCCCGGGTGACGATGAAGAAGGGTGGGCTCGCGGCCGTCGAGGACGGCGTCCTCGTGAGCCTCGTCCGCCCGCGCCAGATCCGAGCGATCGCGGACGGGTAGCCCAGAGGTCGTCTGCTCCGGGCCCGCGTCGCGGTGCCCTGGCTCAGTGCTGGATCAGGCCGCGCTCGAGAACCAGCGCCACGGCCTGGGCGCGCGTCCGCGCTCCCAGCTTCGCCTTCGCGTTCCGCACGTGGGTCTGCACGGTGGCGGGCGAGAGCTCGAGTCGCTTCGCGATCTGAGGATCAGTGGCTCCGTCCGCCAGGAGGGTCAGCACCTCGAGCTCGCGGGCCGACGGCTGCCTGCCCTGGGGCGCGGGGGGCGAATGTTCCTCGGAGGCGGTCGGCTCGGCCCGCCCCTCGGTGGTGGTCACCACGCCGGGCGCGATCGGCGCGAGCACCAGCAGATGACGATCAGGCATCAGGTTCGGTGTCAGCGCGATTTGAATCTCCGCCCCGCTCGCCAGCGTGAACGGGCCCGCGTGCCCACCCGCCTCGGCGAACGCCGTCCACACATGACTCAGACGGCCGCGCATGTTCGGCTTGAGCAGGCTGTCCAGCCGCCGCCCGACGATCTCGTCGCGGCTGAGGCCGATCAGCTCACAGGCCTGCTCGTTCGCCTCCGCACAGCGGCGTCGGTCGTTCACGACGACGACCGCCTGCGGCACCGGCACCGCGGTCGTGGCGCCGCGATCGTGGACGAGGGCCAGGTCAGCCACGGATCTCAGTGTGAACCGGGTTGACGAGGAACCTCTCCGCCGGCGACCTGAGGGAGCGATGCGCGTCGCGGAACGTCTCGAAAGCCGTTTCGAACAGGATCAGCAGGTCGCCGAGGAACGAGCGATGCTTGACGTAGTAGAGGTCGTGACAGAGCTTCCACGCCGTTCCCAGATTCGATCCGGCGTAGCCGCAGCGCAGCTGCGCCCACCCGGCGATCCCCGGCTTCACCAGATGGCGGCGGGTGTATTGCGGGTACTGGCGCTCGATCTGCGCGACGAGCTCAGGCCGCTCCGGGCGCGGGCCCACCAGCGTCATGTCGCCGCGAAGGACGTTCCAGAGCTGCGGCAGCTCATCGATGTGGGTGCGGCGGAGGAGGCGGCCGACCCGCGTCACGCGCGTGTCCTCACCCTTCGACCACTGCGGGCCGTTCACCTCGGCGTCAACGGACATCGAGCGGAGCTTCAGCATCTGGAACTCCTTGCCGTTTTCGCCCACCCGGCGCTGCCGGTACAGGATCGGTCCGCGGTCGCCGAGCTTGATGCCGATCGCTCCCGCGATGATGGCCGGCGCGAACAGCAGGCCGATCGCGAGCGACCCCGTGATGTCCAGGAAGCGCTTCGACAGGGGCGACGCTGCGTGGAATCGCGGATGCATGATGTAGCGGAACCACGCGGAGTCGATCGTCCCGATCGGGACGTGTCCCAGGAGCTGCTCGTAGAGCTGGTTCGCGCCCATCATCTTCACGGGAAGGTCCAGGCAGAAGTCCGCGACGGTTTCGAACACCGCCTGCTCCTCGACCTCCGACAGATCGTTGCCGGGAGCACACACCAAGAGCTCGATGTCCTGATCCAGCACGATCTGACGCACCTCGCGCAGGCTTCCCAGCCACACGAGCCCGTCGGTGCTGTCGCCCGGCCGTCCGATCCAGCCGGCCAGCTTGTGGTCGTGGATCCGTGCCTCGTCGAACTCTCGAGCCAGATCCATCGCGAACGAGCGGTCGCCGATCACCGCGATTCGGGCGCTGGCGACACGGTCGACCCGATAGCGGATCCACGCGCCCAGCGCGAGGACCAGCCAGGCCCCGATCACGGCAGCCGCCATGTCGCCGAAGCTCAAGGTTCGTTCCATGGCCAGCATCGCCAGGGCCGCGGCGCCCATGCCGAGCACGGGCGCGGCCAGCCCCACGAAGATCCGTGCCGCCGGCATCAGCGAGAGGGGAAAACGCGCGCGCTCGAGCACCTGGCCTGCGACCAGCACGGCGAGGAACGTGATCAAACCCTTCCCGTAGTTCGTGTGCGACCACACGATCAACGCCGCCGTCGCCGCCGGCGCCACGCGCAGCCCGACGAGGTCGATCACGCGCCGGGCGCGGAGCGCCCGGACCCGCGGCTTTCGCCGCTGCGTCATCCGGCGATGTCCCGGGCGCGGCTCGCGCGGCGCAGGGCGAGGCCCGCGCCGAGCAGTCCGGCGCCTGCAGCCAGGCTCAGGGCGATGTCGAAGCCGGTGAACGGCAGTCCGCCCGAGGCGGTGGCGCTCGGATCCTGCGGATCGCCGCCGGAGCCGGAGCCGCTTCCGGTGAGCACCTGGGTGTTCGGGCAGTACTGATCACCCGTCGGCCCGGCGCAGTCCTGTGCGCTCGCCGCCGCGGGAAGCAGAAGCGCCAGCCCCACGAACAGAAGCGCGGCCAAGCCGCAGATTCCGGACCCGAATCCGATACGTGAGTTCTTGGTGTCGATCGCGATCATCCCCCTCAGACAGCCGTGTCGCCACGGGGCGGCCGGCAGAGCAACCGGCCAAGAAAACGTGTAATCGCAGCATGCGGTCCGAATTCCGCTTTTGCAAGCGCAAATTGCAGCGCTCTACGCAGGAACCGGGTACGCCGATACCGCATATCGGGGACTTGCTAGTCTCGCCCACAGCGTGACCTTGGGAAAGGGGTCGGGGGGAAATCTGGGAAATGGCCGGTTCGGACCTGAGAGGAGCATCCAAGCGCCGGGCGACCGGATCAGGGTCGCGGCCCCTGAGCGCGCGCGAGCGTGAGGTCCTCGGCATGCTGGCCGAAGGCCTCAGCGGAGCGGCGATCGCCGAGCGCCTCGTCCTCTCGCCCGAGACGGTCCGCACGCACGTCCGCAACGCGATGGACAAGCTGGGTGCGTCCACGCGCTCGCAGGCCGTCGCCCTGGCGCTCGAGGACGGGCAGATCGGGGACGCCGGGCCCGCGGCACCGCCGGCTGCCGTCCCGGCGCAGGCCGCACCGCCCACCGCGACGCCCAGCGCAACGCTCACCGCCCTGCTCTCGGGCGTCGCTGCGCTCGCCGACGTCAATGCCGCAACCGTCTACTTCGCCCAGGAGGGGGGCCTTGCCCTCCAGCTGGCCTCGCACGCATCGAGTGCCCAAACGCCCACCCCGGCCCCCGCCCACGAGCTCACGCTGGGCGAGGGCAGCATCGGCCGCGTCGCCCTCGAACGCCGGGCACGGCTCGTATCGGCCCCGAAGCACGACGACGGCTCGGTCGCCGCACCGATGCTGGTGACGCCGATGGTCAGCGGTGGCCGCCTGACCGGGATCCTCTGCCTCGAGGTCCGATCGTCCCGGCCGACGAGCCGGCGCGAGCTCCTCCTGCTCGAGGCCTTCGGAAACCGGGTGGCGGACATCCTCGCCGGCGGCGGCGACCTCACGCCGGCGCTGCGTTCCGCGCTGCAACGGTTCCGGGCCTCGTGGACCGGCACCCTCGAGACCCCGTAGCGGCGACCTAGGCCTGGGCCGAACCGTCGGCGGCGAGCGCCTCGTCGCGGGTCGCCACGAGCGCACCCACGCTCGCGATGTCGCAGAGCTCCAGGACCCGCCGCACGCCGGAACCGTGCGGCACGACCACGCTGAACGCCTGGCGGCGGGACGAGAGCCGGCGCGCCAGCTCGAACAGGAGCTCGACCCCGGTGCTGTCGATGTACGCGGTCTGGCTGAGGTCGATGACGAGCGATCGCGCCGTGGTCGGCACGTGCTCGGCCACCGCGCGTTGCACCTCGCCCGCGTTCGATCCGTCGATCTCACCGGTCACGGCCGCGATCACGGTGTCGACCCCAACCTCTTCGAAGCGAACTTCCGCCAACCGGTCTCGCATCACCCAGGCACCCCATTCGATCGCCGTCGCATCTTGACCGTTGTTCCCGCAATCCCGCGATCGATCTCCAGCGAATCCGTGAGCTGCTCGATCAGCGCGAGCCCCCGGCCCCCCTGGCCGCCACGCGGCGGGCGCCACGCGCCGAAGTCCGACACCTCGATCGCAAGCTCGTTGCCGTCGCGGCTGGCGCGCACGGCGAAGTGCGCCTCGCCCGGCGGGTAGGCGTGGGTGATGGCGTTCGAGCACGCCTCGCCGCAGGCCACCTGGATCTCGTACGCGTCCGCGTCCCCGACGCCGCTCGCCCGGAGCCAGCGCCCGAGCGCGCGCCGCACCGCCACCAGCGAGCCGGGCTCGGCGCGCAGGATCAGATCGAGGATCGCCGGCGGCGCGTCGAGCCGGGCGACCAACAGCGCAACGTCGTCGTGCGCGTGGCCGTCCTCGAGGGCACGGTCGAGGAGCCGCCTGCAGACCTCGTCCGGATCGTCGGGCAGGTCCGGGGCCGCCCCGCTGAGAATTTCCATGCCCCGGTCCAGCGAGCGGTCGGAGCCCTCGACCAGGCCGTCGGTGTAGAGAACCAGCGCGCTGCCCGCCGGCAGCGCGAGCACCGTCTCCTCGTAACTCGGGAAGTGCGCGGCTCCGAGCGGGTTCCCAGGCGGGCCCTCCGCGAAGCTCGGGCTCCCGTCGCCGTTCACGATCAACGGCGGCGGGTGGCCGGCGGTCGCGAGCCGCACCGTCTCCGCGTCGGGGTCGACGACCGCGAGCAGGAGCGTGGCGGTGCAGCGCTTCTCGAGCTCTTCGACGAACCCGTTCATGCGCTCGAGCACGAGGGACGGCCGCAGCCCTTCCAGGGCGTACGCCCGGACCGCGCTCTGCAGGTGCGCCATGCGGGCGGCCGCTTCGATCCCGCGGCCCACCACGTCGCCGATCACCAACGCCAGCCGGCCGTCCCGCAGCGGGATCGCGTCATACCAGTCGCCCCCGATCCGCGCCTCACCGCTGCCCGGGAGGTAGCGCGCGGCGAGCCGGAGGCCCGGCAGCTCGGGGAGCTGCTGCCGCAGGAGGCTGCGCTGCAGGGTCTCCGCGGTCGAGCGCTCGACCTCGACTTCCTCGGCCGCGCGGCGCAGGCCCTCCAGGGCTGCGCCAAGGATCGCGTCGCCGCCGGGATCCCCGGCTTCGTCCGTCCCCGATGATGCGGGCGGGAGGTCCCGCTCGCGCGGTCTAAGGCCTTGGTCGTCAGCCAACTCGCCAACGAGTGTAGATCAGCCACCCGGCGTCCCCCTGAATTGTTCTTCCCGATCCGCCCGGCTCTTGGACTACGGTTGACACCACCGTGCAGGATCCAACACCGGCCGCCGAGATCTCACTGTCGCCGGCCGCCTGGGAGGGCCTCGCCAAGGAGTGGCTCGTCGAGGTGGTCGAGCGGACCCCGCTCGCGGACGTCAACGACCTGCCGGTCGGATGGATCGCGCAGGAGGCGCCACCGCTGATCGCCGAGATCCTGGGCCAGCTCACGGACCCGGGGCCGACGCGCGAGCTGGTGCTCACTCCGGCAGCCCGCGAGCGCGCGGCCTCGTTCGCCGCCGCTCTCGGATCCCGGGGGGCGGAGCGGTTGCCCCGCGAGCTCGCGGCCCTGCAGGCGCTGCTGATCCAGGCGCTTGGGCGGGAGATCCCAGAGCGCGACCGAGGGGAGTTCGCCCGCGCTGTCGGGCGCCTGGCCGAGGTCTTCGGCGCGGTGCAGTCGGTGGCCCTCGAATCGCTGGTGCGGGAACGCTCGGGCGAGGCGGCGCGCGATCCCGAAACCGGCCTTGCGGGCCCGGCCGAGCTGAACGAGTGGCTGCGCATCCTGCTGACCGAGCACCGCAGCTCGGGAGCCCCGTTCAGCGTGGCCCACTTCGAGATCGAAGGGGTCGAGCGGATCAGCGCCGGCTACGGCGAGAACGCATCGTGGCGCATGATGGCGGCCGTCGCCGCGGTCGTGAGCGGCCAGCTCGCGGGCGAGGAGCGCGCGTTCCGGATCGCCGAGGGGCAACTGGTGGTACTCGCGGCGGGCCGGAAGGCACGGGACCTGATCGAGCTCGGCGTGCGCATCGCGGACGTCGTCGAGGGCTCACAGTCAGACCATGGCCCGCGGGTGTCCATCACCGCGGGCATCGCCGAATGTCCCACCCACGGAACCACCGCCGACGACCTGCTCGAGGCGGCCGAACAGGCGGCCTGGGCCGCCCGTGCCGACGGCGAGGTCGCAGCTCTCGCGCCGGAAGCTTCGTTGCAAGATCCATAACGGCACTTGAAAAAGTCGCCGCAAACCGCGAAAAACCAGCGGTGATCTTGCAATGACGGGGATTCGAACCGCTGCCGCGGCGGAAATGCTGGGCGTCAGCCCCTCCACGCTGCGCACCTGGGAGCGCCGGCTCGGATACCCGCAACCCGCGCGGACGCCCGGGAACCATCGCCAGTACGAGCTCGACGAGATCGAGGCCCTGCGCGACGCGCTGCGCGAGACGCACAACATCTCATCGGCAGTCGAGATCGCTCAGCGCCGCGGCCGCGGACCGGCGTCGCCCGCCCGGCTGCTCTCGGCGTTCGACCGCTTCGACGAGGCCGCCGCCGACCGCGAGCTCGAGGAGAGCCTGGCGGTCCGTACCGTCGAACGCACGCTCGAGGAGGTCCTCCTCCCTGCGCTCGAGGCCGCCGCCCGGCGGACCGGCGGTGAGGCCGAGCTCGAGTACGCGTGCCGCTGGGCGACCGGCTGGCTGCACGGCGCACGGCGCCTGGCGCCGCCCGCCTCACGCCCCGCCGGCGTCCTTCTGCTCGACTCGGGGCCCCCGCTGGGCCTCGAAGCGGTGCACGCCCAGGCGCTCGAGCTGTGCCTGCGCCGGACCGGCCTGCGCGTCCTCCTGCTGTCGGCCGACCTCGCCGAACGCCGCTACGCGGCGGCGCTTCGCGCGCTCGAGCCGCAGGCCGTCGTGCTCTGCGGGGCCTCGCCCCGCCTGGACGTGTTGGGCGAGCCGCTCCGACGCGCCCTGCGGGCCGGCGGCGCCGAGGCGTTCGCCTACCGCGCCGCGCGCCTTGTCGGCGGCCGGGAGGG
>CAVTFG010000019.1:0-260343 GCA_963734015.1 uncultured bacterium
GAAGTCCCGCGATCAGGCGCGCGATCCGGTTTCGGATCTGCAGCGCGAAATGCGGTGTCGACGGTCCGGCGAGGGCGCGGATGTCGTCAACGGTGATCTCGGGCCTCGTCAGCCGGTCTGGCCGTTCGCTCTCGCTCATGGGTTCCGGTCCGCTCCGTTCGCCTGGTCCCGGCCCTGGCCCTCGGGCTCCGGCGTGCCGGGTTCGGGGCCAAGGACGGACTCGCCGCTGCCGGACCTTATCGGCGCGACCTCGGCGATCTCGTCCACCTGCACCTGGAAGTCGACGGTGATCGCGGATTCGTCTCCGACGATCCACACGTGGTTGTAGACCGCGCGGGTCGGGTCCTCCTCGTAGCCCGGCTTCATGTCGAGCAGGTAGCCCTCGAGGTCGGCCGGGGGCGTCTCCGCGTCGTCCGTGAGCAGGAGCGGACCCCACGTCCCACTGCCCGAGAGCGCGGCCGCGGCCGGGGCGTCCGCCGGCCGCGAGGAATTGGCGATCACGAACCCGTGGCCGGGGTCGTTGATATTCCAGCCGAACGTCCCGTCGACGTAGCGGGCGAACGCCACCGCATTCGCAACGGGATCGTCCTCGTCACCCGCCCTGCGCACGGCGGCCTTCGTCGCGTCGTTGATGTCCTTCTCCGCCTTCGCGGAGATGACGCTCTCGGGGCCGAGCAGATAGACCGGGACATCCCTGTACCGCTCGATGACGTCGAGCGTGGCGCCGGGCACCGAGTCGCCCTGGGCGAAGAGCACCGGGTCGCCGGAGCGCGCGGCCCAGGCGGCCGCCGGCATCGCGAACTCCGGATCGTCGCTGGACGCGATCAGCAGGTGGGCCGGCTCCTCCCCCGTCAGCCGCTCGCGCAGCAGCGCGACCTCGGCGCCGATCTCGGCCGCGTTGCCGCCCTCGATACGGGTCGTCCTGAGTTCCTCGGGCTCGGGCGCCGAGCCCACGGCGAACGCCTGGCGGTCGTCGGTTTCGCGCGCTCCCCGCGGGTCGAGTGAATCGAGGGCCAGCGCGGTCAGCTCCGGAAGCTCGTCGCCGTCGCTCAGCAGGATCGGCGCGCCCACCGGGTCGCCGACCAACGACGCCGCGGCGATGCCGGCGGCCCAGTCATCGGACGGGACGATCGTGACCGCGTTCGGGCCGTCCACGCCGCCGGAACTGGGGAACGTTGCGAGCGAGATGCCGGCCGCGACCGCGATCGAGTCGGCGCCGGCCACCCTGGTCGTGTTGCTCGTGGCGAACGCGGGGAAGCCCAGGTCGGTCGGTTCCTCGGGCGGCTCCTCGGTGCGGACGACCACCTCGGGCGCCGGCGCGAGCGCGCTGCCCCCGTCGTCGTCCGCGAGCGCGCCGATGCCGAACACGGCGGCGACCATGAGGCCCACCAGGACCAGCACGCCGACCGCTCCTCGCAGCGGGTGCCCGCGGATCCAGTGGGCGACGTCGGAGAGGAAGTAGCGCACCCGGCTCAACACGCGCGAAACTTACCCACGTGAGCTCCGGCCATACGCACGATCACGGCCTGGACGCGCGCCGCGCGGACAACCGCCGCCGCATGCAGATCGCGCTCGCGATCAACGCTGCGATGCTGGCGGCGGCCGTGGTCGGCGGCCTCGTCACCGGCTCGCTGGCGCTGTTGGCCGACGCGGGCCACGTGCTCTCCGACGTTGGCGCGATCGCGCTCGGGCTCGCGGCCGCGGCTCTCGCCACCCGCTCCGGCGGCCCGCGGAGTACGTACGGCCTGCAGCGCAGCGAGGTCCTGGCGGCGCTCGTCAACGGCCTGGCTTTGGTGGTGATTGCGGTCCTGGTCGCGATCGCTGCGATCGGCCGCCTCTCCGACCCGCCCGAGGTCGAGGGCGCGGGCGTCCTGGCGCTCGGCCTGCTCGGCCTGGCTGGAAACGTGGCCGCGACCTGGGTGCTCGCCCACGGCGACCGCGTCGACGTGAATCTCGAGGCCGTCCTCAGGCACTCGTTCGCCGACGCGCTCGGGTCGCTGGCGGTCGTCGCCTCGGGCGCCCTGATCCTCGCAACGGGTTGGCTCGAGGCGGACCCGGTGGCGAGCCTCGCGGTCGCCGTCCTGATCCTGCTCGCGTCCGTGCGGCTCGTCAGGGAGCCGCTCGGCGTCCTGATGGAGACCGCCCCGGCCGGTCTCGACGTTGAGCAGCTCGGGCGGGCGCTGGTGGGTGTCGACGGGGTGCAGGAGGTGCACGAGCTGCACGTCTGGACCGTCACGGCGGGCTTCACCGCGCTCTCGGCGCACGTCGTGACGGTTCGCGGGCGCGACCGCGACCAGGCCAGGCGCGAACTCGAATACCTGCTCCGCGAGCGCTACGGGATCGGGCACACCACGCTCCAGATGGAGGAGGCGGCCGACGAGGGCGCGCTGCTCCAGGTGAGCGGTGGCGAATCCACGTAACCGTCGTTACATGCAAGCCGCGTTGCAGCGCGCACGAGAAATGTTAAGGAACGCTTGCAAACAGCCCTCACGTTGCTACTCTGGCGCCCACTTCGCCATGCCTGCACGGGCAGGATCTGCGCCCGGTCGCGGGAACCTAAGGCAACGGTGCGAAGTCGCGCCTGCCCTCCCCGGAGATGCGCCCAAGGAACATCACACGCCCCACGCCTCGCCGTGCGTTCGCCCTCGGCCTCGTCGCGCTGCTCGCGGCCGCCGGCGGCACCGCGGTGGCCCAGGACCTGGAGTCCGAGCGTGCCGCGAAGCAGTCCGAGCTCGAGGACGTCAAGGCCCGCGGGGACGTGCTGTCGAGCGAGATCAGCGACTACTCGGATCAGATCGCACAGCTTCAGGGGGAGGTTGCGATCCTGCGCGCGCGCGAGCTCGAGGTCGAGCAGCAGCTGCGCGCGACGATCGCCCGGCTCGAGACGGAGAAGGAGAACCTTGCCGAGCTTCGCGACAAGCTCACCCGCTCCCTCCACATCCTGGCCGACCGCCTGGTCGACATCTACAAGTCGGACCAACCCGACGCGTTGACCGTCATCCTCGACTCCAAGGGCTTCGACGACCTCGTCAACCGCTACGACTACCTGACGCGTATCCAGGACCAGGACGCCGCGATCGCCGCCCGCGTGCGGTTCCTGCGCGACGAGTCACGGGAGACCGTGGAACGCATCCGCATCGCCAAGGAGGAGATCGAGGCCAAGGAGGCGGAGCTCGAGCGCACACGGATGCAGCTCGAGGCTCGCCAGGCCGAGCTTGACGCGGTGCGCGACCAGAAGGCTGCCGCGCTCGACCAGGTGGAGGCCACGGCCGAGCGCCTCGAGGGCGACATCTCCGACCTGAACGAGCAGATCCAGGAGCAGCTCGCCGAGGCACAGGCGTCGACCAGCACGACCGACCCGCTGCCGGCGGGGCCGATCCAGAGCGGCTCGAGCGGAATGATCTGGCCGGTGAGCGGCCCGGTCACGTCGCCGTTCGGAATGCGCTGGGGCAGGCTCCACGCCGGCATCGACATCGCGGTTCCGTCGGGGACGCCGATCCGCGCCGCGCAGTCGGGCTCGATCGTGCTCGCCGCCCCGACCTCGGGTTACGGCAACTACACCTGCATCGACCACGGCGGCGGGCTCTCGACCTGCTACGCCCACCAGTCGAGCTTCGCGATCACGTCGGGCTCGGTCTCTCAGGGCGACGTGATCGGGTACGTCGGGTGTACGGGCAGCTGCTACGGCGACCACCTGCACTTCGAGGTGCGGATAAACGGCGCACCGGTCGACCCGATGGGGTATCTATAGGTTGAGCCCGGTAGCGACCGGGTATGGACAGATGTTCTAAAGAACTTGGCAGCAGTTGCCGATATCTCTATTGACTGCTGTTTCGGCCACCTGACGGAAGTGGAATGGAATCTGCGTCACTGAGACTCCCCTCGGCCCCCCGCAACGGGAACCTCAAGGCGTACCTGGCCGGTGGTGGAGCAACGGCAGCCCTCGTGGCGGCCGCGGTGGTCGTGTTCGTGGGCGTTGCCGCGTACGTGGGCTTCAACGGCCTGCCGTTCGGCGCCGACGACTCGGCGGACTCCACCGTCAACCTCGCCGCGGACGTTCCTGACGCCGCGGCCGGCGCCGCGGCGGCCACCGCGGGGGCCGTTTCGGACGATCCGGTCACTCCCAGCGGCGCCGCTGCCGCCGAGATCGCCGCGTCGCTCCCGCCCGGATCCACAAGTGACGTGCCCGGCGTGACCGGCCTCATTCCCGGCGTGGACGGCGGCGACCCAGGCGTCGTCCCGCCCGGCGAGACCCCAACGGCCCCGGCGGTACCCGGCCCGCTCGGCAGCGCGGTCGACGACGTCGAGGACACCGCCGGCGGAGCCGGCCTGGACCTTCCGCTCGGCGACGTGACCGACCCGATCACCGGCCCGGTCGACGACGCCGTGAACGGCGCCCTGAACAACGTGGGCGGCGCGCTCGGCAACCCGAACCTGGGCAATCAGGTCAACGGCACGCTGAACGGCGTCACCAACGGCCTGCTCGGCGGCGGCTGATCCCCTCACCCCTGGGCGGCTAGCCGCCCGTCCATCCAGCTGAGCGCGACGGACTGGAGCTCCTGGTCGTGCTGGAGCCGAGCGGTGGTGGCCGCCCGGTAGGACGATGAGCTTCACCGGGTCGGGCTTCGCGTCGTGCAGCTCCACGGACCAGCCGCTCGGGATCCGCTCGTCCCCGCGCGCGTGGAGCAGGATCAGCGGCTTCGCTCCCATCAGCCGCGCCGCCTCGCGGAGGTCGTGCTCCGCGAGCCACGCCGACAGCGCGGCACGGGCATCCGGCCCGGCCCTGAAGTCCAGGTCGTCCTCGCGCAACCCGCGAAGGAGGTGCTCCTCGCCCGCCGGACAGATGGCGATCACGCCGCCGATCGCGTCCGAGGTCGCGGCGGCGTGGATCGCCATGAAGCCCCCCATGCTCGAACCTCGAGCGCAGATGCGGCGCCCGTCGACCCCGTCAACCTCGCCCAGGAACCGCGCCATCCGGGTCACGTCGCCCAATGCGGCGGGCCCCATCTCGTCCGTCGCGTCTCCGTGCCCCCGCTGGTCGTAGGCGAGCGCCGCCCAGCCCCCGGCCGCGCACATCCGGGCGAAGTCCGCGTGGTTCTCCTTCCGCGAGCCGGCCCCGTGAAGGATGAGCATCCCCGGCCAGGGCCCATCCGCCGAGGAAGCCGGCGGGGCAACGCCGGACCCTCGCCTTCGGCTCGGAGGTAGCCAGAGCCAGAACGGGCGCCCCTCGTGCTCGCCGCGAAGGGTGGGCTGCTCGGGGGATGGAAGTGTGCGTGGGGTCAAACCTGGGATCCCGCTCGTCTCATGGCGGGGATAATGACCGGCCCGATGAGCGCCGACGCAGACAACTCGTGCGGCTGATGGACGCCGAAACGCGCACCGACCCCGTCCAGGGCTCGGCCGTCTATCCGCTGGGAAGCCGCGTCAACGAGCGCGGGCACCTGGAGATCGGCGGGTGCGACGTCACCGAGCTCGCCGCCGAGTTCGGCACGCCCGCGTACGTCTACGCCGAGGACGACCTGCGCGCCCGCGCCCGCGGATACCTCGATGCGTTCCGCGCCCACGGCGACGACTTCGAGGTGATCTACGCGTCCAAGGCGGCGCCGGTCAGCGCGATCTACCGGCTGTTCGCCGACGAGGGGCTCGCGGTCGACGTCGCCTCGGGCGGCGAGCTGCACATGGCGATCCGGGCCGGATGCGATCCCGCGCGGATCTACGTCCACGGGAACAACAAGACCGCCGCCGAGCTGGAGCTCGCGATCCAAACGGGGGTCGGGCACGTGATCGTGGACTCGTTCGACGAGATCCAGCGGCTCGACGCCCTGCTCTCGGAGCCGCTGGACGTCCTGATCCGCGTCACCCCCGGCATCAGGGCCGACACCCACTCGTACATCCAGACCGGACAGCTCGACTCGAAGTTCGGATTCGGCCTCGACGACGGGCTCGCCGCCCGCGCGATCGACGCGGTGCGCGCCACGCCGAACCTCAGGCTCGTGGGCCTCCACGCCCATATCGGCTCGCAGATCTTCGAGCTCGAGCCGTACGTGAAGACGATCGAGGCGCTGGGCGCGCTGGCTGCGGAAGCCGGGCTCGGTGCCGAGGAGTTCCGGCTGCTGAACGTCGGCGGCGGGCTCGGCATCGCGTACACCGCCGGCGACGAGCCGCCCTCGATCCGGAGCTACGTGGACGTGAAGGTGGAGGGGGTCCGGCGGGTGTTCGATCCGGTTCCCAAGATCCTCGTCGAGCCCGGCCGCTCCCTGGTGGGCAACGCCGGGGTCACGCTGTACGAGGTCGGGACGGTCAAGGAGATCCCCGGCGTCCGGACCTACGTGGCCGTTGATGGCGGGATGTCGGACAACCTGCGGCCAATGCTCTACGGCGCTCGCTACGAGGCGCTCATCGCGAACCGCGCCGCCGGGATCCCGGACACCCGCGTCACGATCGCGGGGATGCACTGCGAGTCGAGCGACGTGCTCGTCCGGGACGCCGAGCTCGCGTCGCCGCGGGTCGGCGACCTCCTGGTAACCCCGGCTACGGGGGCCTACGGCCATTCGATGGCGAACAACTACAACGGCATGGCCCGTCCGCCGGTGATCTTCTGCAAGGACGGCGATGCCCGCGTCGTGGTGCGCCGCGAGACCTGGGAGGACCTGGTGAGCCGCGATGTCTGAGCCGGCGCGAATCGGCCTCTTGGGCCGGGGCACGGTCGGGAGCGCGTTCGCGGACCTCGTGGCCGAGCGGGCCGACGCGGTGGCGGAGATCGCCGGGCGCCGCCCCGAGGTCGGCGGGATCCTGCGCCGATCCGAGGGGGACTTCGACGAGATCCTGGCCGGGGCCGACATCGTCGTCGAGTTGATCGGGGGCACCGACCCGGCGCGCGATTACGTGCTGCGGGCGCTCCAGGCCGGCAAGCACGTGGTCACGGCGAACAAGCAACTCGTGGCGCAGCACGGCGACGAGCTCTTCGACGCGGCCCGCGAGGCGGGCGTCCAGCTTCGGTTCGAGGCGGCGGTGGCCGGGGCGGTTCCGGTGATCCGGGTGATCCAGGAGAGCCTCGGCGCGACCGAGATCGCGAAGGTCTTCGGGATCGTGAACGGCACGACCAACTTCATCCTCACCGAGATGGCCAAGACCGGGGCGAGCTTCCCCGACGTCCTCGCCCGTGCCCAGGAGCTGGGCTACGCGGAGGCCGACCCGACCGACGACGTCAGCGGCGCCGACGCGGCGGCGAAGATGGCGATCCTCGCGCGGCTGGCGTTCGGTACTCCGGTGGGCCTCGAGGACGTTGCGTACGAGGGGATCACTGACATCCAGCCCGACGATCTCGCTTACGCCAAGGAGCTCGGTCTGTCCCTCAAGCTTCTCGGCGTTGCCGAGCGCCGCGAGAGCGGGGTGAGCGTCCGGGTGTTCCCCTGCTTCCTCTACGGCGGCCACCCCCTCGCCCCGATCGAAGGTCCGTTCAACGCGGTGATGGTCGAGGCGCCGGCGATCACCGAGATCACGATGTCCGGGCCCGGGGCCGGGGGGTTGGCCACAGCCAGCGCGGTCCTCGGCGACGTCGTTTCGATCCTCTCCGGCGAGGCGCCCGTGCACGTCCCCGGCGAGCGCCTCGAGGTGATCCGGGACGTCGCCTCCTCGTTCTACCTCCACCTGGAGGTGGCCGACCGCCCGGGGGTGCTCGCCGCGGTGGCCGACGTGTTGGGCCAGAACGGGATCTCGGTCCGGAGCGTGGTCCAGCGCGGGACGGGTCACGAGGCGCGGCTGGTGATGGTCATGCACGAGACCCCGGAGAGCGCGTTCTACGCGGCCCTCTCGGAGCTCGCGAAGCTCGACTTCATGCGCGCCACCCCGCGCGCGATCCGCGTGATCGAGGAGGAGTTCGTCTAGATGCCGATGGACCTCGCCCTCGTCAACTTCGACGACCCGACCGAGACGCGCACGTTCGAGAAGGGGAAGTTCGAGACGTACGCCGTCGGGCCCATGACCCTGGGCCGCGCGACGTACGAGCCCGGATGGAGGTGGTCGGTGCACGTCGGCGCAGCGACGGGGGAGTCGATGTGCCAGGTGGAGCACGTCGGGCTGGTGATGAGCGGGCGGGCGGCCGTGGCGATGGCGGACGGCACCGAACGCGTGATGGAGCCCGGCGACTTCTTCTACGTGCCGCCGGGCCATGACAGCTGGGTCGTCGGCGACGAGCCCTACGTGTCCGTCCACATCATGGGCTCCGAGAGCTACGCGACGTAGCCGTGCCGCGACCGCTGATCGAGAGATACCGCGACCAGCTGCCGCTCGAGGACGGGGACCCGGTCGTGTCCCTGAACGAGGGCTCGACCCCGTTGATCGAGGCGCCCGTGATCTCGGACCGGGTCGGAGCCCGGGTGCTGCTCAAGTTCGAGGGCGCGAACCCGACCGGCTCGTTCAAGGACCGGGGGATGACCGTGGCCGTGTCACGCGCGGCGGGGCGCGGAGCCGAGGCCGTGATCTGCGCGTCGACCGGCAACACCGCCGCCAGCGCCGCCGCCTACGCCGCCCGCGCGGGCCTCCGCGGCGCCGTGATCGTGCCGGAGGGCAAGATCGCGATCGGCAAGCTCGCCCAGGCCCTGATGCACGGCGCGCGGGTGATCGCGCTCCGCGGCAACTTCGACGAGGCGCTCACCCTCGTCCGCGAGCTCGCCCAGACGCACCCGATCGAGCTGGTCAACTCGGTGAACCCCTACCGGATCGAAGGCCAGAAGACGGCGGCGTTCGAGGTGATCGACGAGCTGGGAGGGGCGCCCGACGCGCTGGCGATCCCGGTCGGCAACGCCGGAAACGTGACCGCCTGGAACCGGGGATTCGAGGAGCGGGAGACGAAGCCGATCCTCTACGGCTTCCAGGCCGAAGGCGCCGCGCCCCTCGTCCACGGCAGCCCCGTCGAGAATCCCGAGACCGTCGCGTCAGCGATCCGCATCGGCAACCCGGCACGGTGGGAGGAGGCGATGGCCGCGGTCACGTCGTCGCGCGGCCGTATCGCCGCGGTGTCCGACGAGCAGATCCTCGACGCGTACCGGCTCCTCGCCGGACGGGAGGGCGTGTTCTGCGAGCCGGCCTCGGCGGCCTCCGTGGCGGGGCTCCTGGCGCACGGCCTGCCGGTGGTCGGGGGAGACGCTGCACCCGAGTCGGTGGTCTGCGTCCTCACCGGCCACGGCCTGAAGGACCCCGACACTGCGCTCGGGAAGGCGCCATCCGTGATCCGCTGCGACAACGACCTGGCCGAGGTCGAGCGCGCGGTCTTCGACTAGGCGCTCATTCGGCGCGCTTCGCGCGTCTCACGCGCGCCGGCGTCGCCCACGATCCGCCGGTGCTCCGCGCCGTCACCAGCCTCGTGACCCCGCCCCGCTGCGCCTTGTGTGGAGATCCCTGCGACTACTCCGACTCGATCTGCCGGCGTTGCGACCACCGGGTCGCGGAGCACCGCGCGACGCGCAGCGAGCTATCAAGCGGGCTCGAGGTCATCAGCGCCGCACCGTACGAGGGCGTCGCACGGCAGCTGGTCACCAAGATGAAGTTCGCCGCGCGCCTGACCCTGGTGGAGGTCGCAGCCGAGCGGATGGTCAGGGCCTGGGGCGCGACGCGGAGAGGCTGGTTGGTGCCGGTGCCCGCCGCGCCGGCCCGGGCACGCGCCCGGGGACATGACGACGCCTACGCTCTCGCCCGGTCGATCCAGCACGCATCCTTCGGGCTGGTGATGCTCGACCTCGCGCGCGACGACGGTCCGCGTCAGGTGGGGCGCCCGCGCGCCGAACGTGTCGCCGACCCACCACGGATCAGGCGCATCAACGCGAAGCTGCCGCTTCTGGGTGACGATCTCTGGCTCGTCGACGACGTTGTCACCACCGGCGCCACCCTGGACGCCTGCGCCGCGGTGCTGCGCGAGGCCGGAGCCACGCGGGTCCGGGCGCTGACCTTCGCGAGAGCCACGGATCAGCCGCCTCTTGAACGGCGGGGGTCGGCTTCGTCGTTACGGACCCCGCCTTAGATAAGCCGCCTCAACAACGGCGGGGCTCGGCTTCGCCCTCCGGGCTCCGCCTCACAGCCTTGGCCCGAGGGCCCGCGCGGCGTAACATCGAGCTACCGGCGCGAGCTACGAAAGGAGCGGACGTGAGGATCGAGGTCAGAGGTCGCAACGTCGAGGTGACCGATGAGCTGGAGGATGCGATCCACAAGCGCTTCAAGCGGGTCGGCCGGCAGGTGTCAGAGCTGGCGACCCTCGAGATCGAGCTCTCCGAGGAGCGCAACCCCCGGGTCGCTGAAAGCCAGATCGCCGAGGCGACCCTGCATCTGAAGCGCACCACGATCCGCGCCCACGAGGCGTCGCCCGAGATGCTTCACTCGATCCACAAGATCGCGGAGGACGTCCGGCGCCAGGTCAAGAAGAACCGCGAGCTCCGCCGCGGCCGCGAGCGCACCCGCCGCGTGCTGGGCGGCCTGCGCGACGGCACCGCCTAACGGCATCGGGGCGAACCCGGTACCGCTGTACCCTCAGGCGTTGAATGGCCGGCCGTTCAATCATCGATCGCGCGCTGCGCGTCGGGGAGGGCCGCAAGCTCAAGGAGTTCGAGCATGCGGTCTCCCGAATCAACGAGATCGAGCCCGAGATGGAGCTGCTCGACGACGCCGAGTTGCGCACCGAAGCCGACGGCCTGCGCGAGCGCGCCGGCAACGGCGAGCCGCTGGACGACATGCTGCCCGAGGCCTTCGCGCTGGTCCGCGAGGCCGGCAAGCGGACCCTCGGCCAGCGGCACTTCGACGTCCAGCTGATCGGCGGCATGGTCCTCCACGACGGCTCGATCGCCGAGATGAAGACGGGCGAGGGCAAGACGCTCACCGCGACGTCGGCCGTCTTCCTCAACTCGCTGGCCGGCAAGTCCGTCCACCTCATCACCGTCAACGACTACCTCGCCCGCCGCGACGCCGAGTGGATGGCGCCGATCTACAACGCCCTCGGCGTGAGCGTCGGGGTGATCCAATCCATGATGCCCCCGGAGCAGCGCCGCCAGATGTACGGCGCCGGGGTCACCTACGGCACCAACTCCGAGTTCGGATTCGACTACCTGCGCGACAACATGGCGTCGAGCCTCGAGGAGTGCGTGCAGCGCGAGCACGTCTTCGGGATCGTGGACGAGGTCGACAACATCCTGATCGACGAGGCGCGCACCCCGCTGATCATCTCCGGCAAGCCGGAGCAGGCCGCCGACACCTACTACACGTTCGCCCGCCTCGCCAAGCAGATGGATGGCGAGGAGACCAAGCCGAAGCTGAAGTCGCTGGGCGAGTCGAAGGACACGTCCGAGGCCGAGCACGACTTCGAGTACGACGAGAAGCACAAGACGGTGGCGCCCACCGAGGGCGGCGTCCACAAGGCCGAGAAGTTCCTCGGCATCGACAACCTCTACGTGTCGGAGAACGGCACGCTCGTCAACCATCTGATCCAGTCGCTGAAGGCCGAGGCTCTCTACAAGCGCGACACCGACTACGCGGTGATCGACGGCCAGGTGATGATCATCGACGAGTTCACGGGGCGGATCCTGGAGGGCCGGCGCTGGTCCGAGGGCCTGCACCAGGCGATCGAGGCCAAGGAGGGCGTCCGCATCCGCGAGGAGAACCAGACGCTCGCCACGATCACGCTCCAGAACTACTTCCGCCTCTACGACAAGCTCTCCGGCATGACGGGCACGGCGCTGACCGAGGCCCAGGAGTTCATGAAGATCTACGAGATGCCGGTGGTGGAGATCCCGACGCACCGGCCAATGGTCCGCGCCGACCACAACGACCAGATCTACAAGACGAAGCCCGGCAAGTGGAAGGCAGTCGTCCGCGAGATCAGTGAGCGCAACGAGGCCGGCCAGCCGATCCTGATCGGGACGATCTCGGTCGAGGTCTCGGAGATGCTGGGCGCCGAGTTCGACCGCAACGGGATCGAGCACGTCGTGTTGAACGCGAAGCCCGAGCACGCCCAGCGGGAGGGCGAGACCATCTCGCAGGCGGGCCGGATCGGCGCGGTCACGATCGCCACGAACATGGCCGGTCGCGGCGTCGACATCAAGCTCGGCGGCGATCCCGAGGCGATGGCCCGGGCGGAGGTCGCGAAGAAGGGACTCCAACCCGGCGCCGAGGGCTACGAGGAGGCGCTCGCCGAGGTCCTCCCCCGGCTCGAGGAGCAGTGCGAGGCGGAGGGCGAGAAGGTCCTCGAGGCCGGCGGCCTGTTCATCTGCGGCACCGAGCGCCACGAGTCGCGGCGGATCGACAACCAACTGCGTGGCCGTTCGGGCCGCCAGGGCGACCCGGGCGAGTCGCGGTTCTTCCTGTCGGCCGAGGACGACCTCGTCCGCCTGTTCGCCGGCGATCGCATCTACAAGATCCTCGACCGGCTCGGCCCCGTCGACGACGAGGGCGAGGAGTACCCGCTCGAGGCGAAGATGCTCTCGAAGCAGATCGAGAACGCCCAGAAGAAGGTCGAGCAGCAGAACTTCCTGATCAGAAAACGGGTCCTCGAGTACGACGACGTGATGAACGAGCAGCGCCGGGTCGTCTACAAGTACCGGCGCGAGATCCTCGAGGGCCGCGACATGTCGGACGTGGCGTACGAGGAGGTCGGCCAGGTGGCCGTCCGCCTGACCGACGAGTTCACCCCCGGCGACATCTTCGAGGACTGGGACCTCGCCGGCCTGCAGTCGCAGGCCGAGTCGATCTGGGGCAGCGACGCCGATCTCCAGGGGCTCGATCCGAACACCTCCGGCCGCGAGGACATCGGCGAGATGCTGCGCGAGGACGCGCTCAAGGCCTACCAGCGGCGCGAGGAGGAGCTCGGGGACGACCTGACCCGCTGGCTCGAGCGGCAGATCCTCCTGCAGATCATCGACAACCGCTGGCGCGAGCACCTGTACGAGATGGACTACCTGCGCGAGGGCATCCACCTGCGCGGCTTTGCGCAGATCGACCCGCTCGTGGCCTACAAGAACGAGGGCTACACGATGTTCGAGGAGCTGATGGCCTCGATCTGGCAGGAGTTCGCGCGGGTCATCTTCCACGTCGAGGTGAACGTCGAGGGCCAGCAGGAGCAGCAGGCCGCACGGGCGCCGCAGCAGGTGAACTACTCGGGCGGCACGTCCGAGGGCCAGCCCTCGGCGCTGACCGAAGCCGCAGCCGCCGCGGCGGCGGGCGCCCCCGCGGCCGGAGCGGCGGCCACCGCCGAGCAGCCGCCCGCCGAAGAGCCACAGCAGGCGCGGCCCCAGGCGCCCTCGGGCACGGTCGTCAAGTCCGAGAACGAGAAGCTCGGCCGCAACGACCCTTGCTGGTGCGGGTCCGGCAAGAAGTTCAAGAACTGCCACGGCCGCTGATCCCGGCGCGATGAGTGGGCTCGGCGAGGGGTCCGACGGCCGGTTGCGGTGTTCGTGGGGCCTCTCGGCGCCCGACTACGTCACCTATCACGACGAGGAATGGGGCCGGCCGGTCACCGACGACCGTGGCATCTACGAGAAGCTGACCCTCGAGGCGTTCCAGTCGGGGCTCTCGTGGCTCACCATCCTTCGCAAGCGCGACAACTTCCGGGCCGCGTTCGACGGTTTCGACTTCGAGAAGGTTTCGGCCTACGGCGATGGGGACGTGGAGCGCCTCATGGCCGACGCGGGCATCGTCCGGAACCGGGCGAAGATCGACGCGGCGATCGCGAACGCGCGGGCGGCGCAGGACCTGGTCGCCGGCGGCGAGTCGCTGGCGGCGCTCGCCTGGTCCCACCGACCGGATGCTGAGCCGGCCCCGGCGCGCCTCGAGGACGTGCCCGCGACGACGCCGGAGTCGAAGGCCCTGGCGAAGGAGCTGAAGCGCCGCGGCTTCCGCTTCGTGGGCCCGACCACCGCGTACGCGCTGATGCAGGCGGTCGGCATCGTGAACGACCACATGGAGGGGTGTTCGGTCCGGGCGGAGGTCGAGGCCGCGCGCGAGCGCGTGCGCCTGTGACCGGCTCCGAGACCGTGAGGACGTTCATCGACGCCTTCAACGCCGGCGATCTCGACGCGTTTGCGATGACGCTCCACCCGGAGGTCGAGCTCCACGCCGGCCGCGGTCTGCGGGTGGGGGTCGACCTCGCCCGGCTGTGGGCCAAGCGGACGCCGGGCGGGGTCCAGCAGCAGATCCTCCTCGAGGACATCCGCGAGGAGGGCGACCGCGTCCTGGCACTGATCGTGCGGGAGTGGTGGTGGGACGACGAGGAGGAGTCCGGCGCCGAGCCGGCGCGCGTCGAGCGGATGGCCTGGCTGTTCGAGTTTCGGGACGACCTGATCTTCAGGTGGCGCCCGTTCGACGACCGCTCGGAGGCGCTGGCCGCCCTCGGCGGCGACTAGTCTTGCCTTATGGCCGAGGTCACGAGGGAGCGCACCGCCGATGAGCGCGTCAAGGAGGCACGCGAGGGGCTGACCCTGCTCGCGGACTACCTTTGACCCCGCGGCGCTCGAGAACGAGGTAGCGCAACTCGAGAAGCTGATGCAGGAGCCGGGCTTCTGGGACAACCAGGAGTCGGCGGCACGGACATCGGCACAGCACGCTCGAGCGAAGCAGAGGCTCGAGACGTACCGCTCGCTCTCCACGGACGTCGCCGACCTCGGCGACCTCGTCGAGATGGCGGCCGAGGATCCGGAGATCGAGGCGGAGCTCGGCCAGCAGCTCAGCTCGATCGAGCGGCGGCTGGCGGAGCTGGAGGAGGCGCGGCTGTTCAACGGCGAGTACGACTCGGGCGATGCGGTCGTCACCGTCCGCTCGGGGGCCGGGGGCACGGATTCGCAGGACTGGGCCGAGATGCTCCTGCGCATGTACCTCCGCTGGGCCGAACGGCGCGGCTTCGAGACGGAGATGGGGGAGGCGTCCGAGGGCGAGGAGGCCGGGCTGAAGTCGGCCACGTTCGTCGTCCACGGAGAGAACGCCTACGGCCTGTTCGCGGCCGAGCGCGGCGTGCACCGGCTCGTCCGCATCTCGCCGTTCGACGCCCAGTCGCGACGGCACACGGCGTTCGCCCAGGTGGATGTCGGGCCGCTGGTGGACGACGAGGTCGACGTCGAGCTCGACGAGGAGGACCTCCGAATCGATACCTACCGTGCCTCCGGCGCCGGCGGGCAGCACGTGAACAAGACGGACTCCGCCGTGCGGATCACGCACGTTCCGACGGGCATCGTCGTCCAGTGCCAGAACGAGCGCTCGCAGACCCAGAACAAGGCCACCGCGATGCGGTTCCTCCGGGCGAAGCTCCTCGAGGAGGAGGAGCGCAAGCGCGCCGAGGCGCTCGCGGCCGAGCGCGGCGAGCAGAAGTCGGTCGAATGGGGCTCACAGATCCGCAGCTACACGCTGCACCCGTCCCAGCGCGTGAAGGACCACCGCACGGGCTTCGAGATGGGTGACGCGAACCGCGTGCTCGATGGCGACATCGACGGGTTCGTCCGCGAGTACCTGCTGCAGTACGCCGGTCAGGACTGATGAGCGTCACCGTCGCAGTCGGGATCTCGGACGATTTCGATGCGGCGTCCGCGTTCGATGAGGCCGCCGCCGGCGCCCGCGCCGGATTGGGGGGAGCCGCTTGCGACCTCTGCATGGTCTTCGCGGGCGCTCCCCATCTGGGCCACGCCGAAGGCATCCTCGCGGTGGTCCACGCGCAGCTCTCGCCGCGCGTCCTGATCGGCTGTGGCGCCGGCGGCGTCGTCGGGGGCGGCCGCGAGATCGAGGAGGGGAACGGCGCGGTGGTCTGGGCGCTGTCGGCCCCAGAAGCGACGATCGATCCTCTCGCCCTGACGACCGCCTCGGTGGAAGGCGGCATCGCGCTGGCAGGCCTGCCGGAGGATCCGGCCTCCTACGGCGACGCGATGGTCGTGCTGGCGGATCCGAACACCTTCTCCGCCGACGCGCTGCTGCTCCACCTGAACGACGAGCGGCCCGCGATGCCGGTGCTGGGCGGGCTCGCGAGCGCCGCGGCCGAGGGCTCGGCATCGCTGTTCCTGAACGGGCAGGTGATCGACTCGGGCGCGGTCGCCTGCTCGCTCAGCGGGATCGAGCTCATGCCCTGCGTCTCGCAGGGCGCAGCCCCGGTCGGGCCGGAGATGACCGTGACCGGGGTCGAGGGGAACCTGATCTCCGAGCTGGCCTCGAGGCCGGCCCTCGAACGGCTGCGCGAGGCGATCTCCGAGCTCGAGCCGGACGAGCGGGATCTTGCGGCTGAGGGCCTGCTGCTCGGCGTGGTCATCGACGAGAACCAGCCCGACTACGAGCGCGGCGATTTCCTCGTCCGCCCGATCGTCGGAGTTGATCCCGAGTCGGGCGGCCTCGCATTTGCCGACCGCGTGCGGGTCGGCCAGACCGTGCGGCTGCACGTTCGGGACTCGGGTTCGGCGACCGACGACCTGCGCGAGGCGCTTGCGGCGAGGGCCGAGGCCCTCGGCCCCTCGGGTGCGGCCGGTGCTCTGCTCTTCACGTGCAACGGCCGCGGCGCTCACATGTTCGCCGAGCCCGACCACGACGCCGTCGCGCTCGACGAAGCCTTCGGGGCGCCCGCCGGCGGATTTTTCTGCGCAGGAGAGATCGGCCCGGTGGGCGGTCGCAACTTCCTTCATGGCTTCACGGCCACCATGGCCGTGTTCCCGCGCGATTGAGCTCTGCCTGATCACGCGCCCCGCCTAAGCTGAAAGGGTGGAAATCACGGACGAGCACCGCGACCTGGTGGCGCGCGCGTTGGCCGAGGACGTCGGCGCCGGCGACATCACCGGCGCGGCCGTCGTCGACGCCGAGACGCGGGCTCGCGCGCGGATCATCCAGAAGGCTCCGGGCGTGGTCTACGGGCTCGACCTGGCCGAGGAGGTCTTCCGGCAGGCGGGCTGCGACGAGTTCGACCGGCTGGTCGAAGAGGGCGCATGGCGCGACGAGGTTCCAACCGACATCGCGCGCGTCGCAGGGCCCGCGAGGGCGGTCCTGGTCGGCGAGCGCGTCGCCCTCAACCTGCTCGGCCACATGTCGGGTATCGCGACGCTTACGGCACAGTTCGTCGACGCGGCTCGGGAGGGCGGCGCGGTGATCCTGGACACCCGCAAGACGCTTCCGGGGCTGCGGGCGCTGGAGAAGGCCTCGGTGGTCGCCGGCGGCGGCCAGAACCACCGGATCGGGCTGTACGACGCGATCCTCATCAAGGAGAACCACGCCGAGCTGGCGGGCGGGATCGGCGAGGCGGTGCGCCGCTCGCGCGAGGCCCAACCCGAGATGCCGGTCGAGATCGAGGTGCGGGACGCCGCCGAGGTCCAGGACGCCCTGGAGGCGGGCGCCGACCGGCTGCTGCTCGACAACATGAAGCTCGCGGGCCTCCGCTCAGCGGTGGCTGCGCGCGACGCGGCTGAGCGGGAGTCGGGCCGGCGGGCGACCCTGGAGGCGTCGGGAGGGATCTCGCTCTCGACCGTCGCCGGCATCTCGGAGACCGGCGTGGACTACATCTCGGTCGGGGCGTTGACGCATTCGTCGCCGGCGCTCGACCTCAGCCTCCTGTTGGACGGCGCCTAGCGCCGGCTTACTTGAGGAGGCGCGAGAGGCGGCGGTCCTTGAGCACACGCCCGCCCGTCTGCTCCTCAGGGCAGTAGTTCGTCTGGTGCTCAGCGAAGAACACGGCCTCGATCGTGGTCCCGCAGCGCGGGCACGGCTCGCCCTCGCGCTTATGCACCTGGAGCGGCATCGGCAGCTTGTTCGGGACCTCGTCCCCGACGACCTCCTCGTAATGGTCGATCGCCTCGCCCAAGACCGCGAGCGCATCGTAGAGGCGCTCGACCTCGTCCGGCTCGAGCTCCGAGCCCTTCTTGAACGGCGAGAGCTTGGCGCGCCAGAGGATCTCGTCCACCCATTGGCGGCCGATGCCGGCGATCTGCCGCTGGTCGCGCAGCAGCGGGTGCAGGTGCCGCGGCTGGTCGACCGCCGCTGCGAGCTCCGGCAGCGGGGGCGCGGGCCACGCCTCGGGGCCGAGGGTGGCGACCATCTCGTCGTTCTCCACCTCCGCGTCGGGCAGCAGCTTTGCCCAGGCCCGCTGCTTCGAGCCGAACTCGCGCAGCCGCAGCTCGCGGCCGTCGGTCAGTCGGATCAGGACGCGCGACGCCTTGTCCCGGAGCGACGCGCGCTTGTCGAACGCCTGCAGCCTCCCGGCGGACATCAGATGGACGAGCAGCGAAAGCTCGCCGGAGAACTCGACAACCGGCATCTTGCCGTAGCGCCTGGTGCCCTCGACTTTGCGGCCGGCGAGCGCCGACAGAGGCGGATCGATGGTCTTGAGGGCAACCATTCCCGGCGCGAGGGTCGATTCGACCTCGGCGCCCGACAGGACGGCGCCGAGGCGGCGAACGGTGATCTCCACTTCGGGCAGTTCCGGCATCAGTGAATTTGGTGAGCGACTTTGTCGCGAAAGCAGGTTTGCCCGCCTGGCAAGGCAGGTTCTTCTCTAGAATGTAGGCAGTCATTCGCTCAGCCCACGGGCAAGCGAACATCGGAAAGGACAAGGAATGGCACTCGCCCTGCCGACCGTTGACCCAACCGCACAACTCAGGCTCGAGCCTGAGGAGATCCGCGCCCTCACGGACGAGGTGCGCGCGCTGGCCGCTGAGCGCAACGCGGTGATCCTCGCCCACAATTACCAGCTCCCCGAGCTCCAGGACGTGGCCGACCTCACCGGTGACTCGCTGCAGCTCTCGCGCGAGGCGGCGGCCACCGAGGCCGAGGTGATCGCCTTCTGCGGGGTCCATTTCATGGCCGAGACCGCGTCGATCCTCTCGCCGGAAAAGACCGTCCTGATCCCCGACCTGGGCGCCGGCTGCTCGCTCTCCGATTCGATCACCGCCGAGCAACTCGCCGAGTGGAAGGCCGACCACCCGGGCGCGAAGGTCGTGATGTACGTGAACACGTCGGCCGAGGTCAAGGCGCTCACCGACTACTGCTGCACCTCATCGAATGCGGTCAAGGTCGTCGAGCACATCTGGCGTGAGCACGGCCCCGAGCAGGACATCCTCTTCGGCCCCGACATGTGGCTGGGCGCGTTCGTGGCGCGCGAGCTGAAGCTTGCCGACGATCCCGAGCGCTACGCCCGGTTCCACGTCTGGGACGGCGAGTGCCACGTCCACGCCGGCATCCGCCCGGACGACATCACCGCGGTCCGCGCGGAGCACCCGGAAGCCGAGTTCCTGATCCACCCGGAGTGCGGCTGCTCGACCCAGGCGCTCGAGTACGTCGCCTCGGGCGACATCGAATCCGAAGGCGTCCACATGCTCTCGACCTCGGGGATGATCAACCACGTGCAATCGAACCCGGACGGCGAGTTCATCGTCGCGACCGAGAACGGGATGCTCTATCCGCTTCAGCAGGCGGCCCCACAGGCGAACCTGGTCGAGGCGAACCGGATGGCGTTCTGCAAGTACATGAAGATGATCACGCTGCCGAAGCTCCGCGATTCACTTCGCGACATGAAGTTCGAGGTCAAGGTCGCGCCGGAGATCGCGGCCAAGGCGCAGGTGCCGATCGACCGCATGGTCGCGATCGGCTAGAGACCTAGCTGCGCTCCATCTCCTCGAGCACGGCCTCCGGGCCGCCCGCCTCGTACGCCGCCAGCGCGCGCCGTCCGACCTCGGGGTCGAGACCGAACTTCTCGGCGTAGCGCTCGTGGATCTCGCCCCACGTCTCCATCCCCTCGTCCGCGCCCTGCGGCGAGCCGGCGAGCAGCGCATCGAGCCGGCCGAAGTGCACCTCCCAGCCGGCGGCGTGCTGGGCGCCGAACTTGCGGTCGTCGATCACGTGGGTGAAGACGAGCCGGCAGCCGTTCCCCTCCGGGCTCAGGTCGAAGCGGAACCGCTCGTCGCCCCAGTTCCAGGCGAGCAGGCGCGGCGGGTCGACCTGCGTGATCTCGCCGTCCTGCTCCATCGCGCTGAAGGTCTCGCCGACCTCGGGCTTCCATTCGGGCCTGGCGACGAACCAGGCCTCCAGCTCGTCGGGCTCGGTGATCGCGCGCCAGACGCGCTCGACCGGGTGTTCGAGGCGCCGCTCGAAGCGCAGGGCGGGGCGGCCGTCGATCGTTTCCAGGGTTCCGTCCATCACGGGTTCTCCTCCAGGTGTTGTTCGAGGGCATCGAGTTGCGTGGCCCAGTGCTCCCGGTACGGGGCGAGCCATTGGTCGACCTCCGAGAGCGGCTCGGCGCGGAGCGCGTACCAGCGCCGGCGCCCCTCGGGGCGTACCTCGACCAGTCCGGCCTCGCGCAGCACGCGCAGGTGCTTCGAGACGCCGGGCTGGCTCAGCTTCAGTCGCGCGACCAGGTCGTTGACCGACCGCTCGCCGTCTCGCAGCAGGTCGAGGATCAGGCGGCGGGACGGCTCGGCAAGGGCCGCGTAGGCGGTCATGGAAATACATTACCAAACGGTTATATGAGACACACAGCACGTCGTTTCGCAACTTTTCCACGGCCGGCTGTGGAAGATCGACCAGGCGACGAGTAGCTTTCGGCCCATGGTCGAGATGGGGATTCGGTTGGTGCTCGCCGGCATCCTCGTGGGGGCGGCGATCGCCAAGCTGGCGAGTCCGCGCGCAGGCCGGGACGCGATGGCTGGATTCGGGTTTCAGACGTCCGGAGCCCGGGCGCTCGCGTTCTGGAGCCTGATTGCTGTCGAGTTGGTTCTCGCGGTGGGCGTCGTCGCCGGCTCGACGGCCGCCGCGTGGCTGGGCGCGGCCCTGATGTTGCTCTTCGCGCTGACGATGGTCGGAGCGATCATGCGCGGCCGCGCCGGGGAGCCGTGCGGCTGCTTCGGCGCGCGGTCGCGGATCGGCTGGGCCGGCGTCGCCCGCAACCTGGCCCTCGCGGCCGGGTTCACCGTGGTAGCGGTGCTCGACTCAAGCGACCTCTCCACGGACCAATGGCTGGGCCTGGGCCTGATCGGCGCGCTCGGTGCGTGCGCCGGGCTCGGCGTGGCGACGTTTGCGCTGGCCCGGGAGGTCGGCCTCCTGCGCCTTCGCGTCGGCCCCGCCTCGGCGCTCGAGATCCCGAGCGAGGGCCCAGAGCTGGGCTCGCGCGCCGACCTGGTCCACGAGATCTCCGGAGTCGCGGACGCCGACCTGGGCCTGGCCGTCTTCAGCTCGGCGGGCTGTCACGTCTGCGAGGCGATGCGCCCCGCCGTGGACTCGATCGCCGCGCACCCCGCCGTGGCCGTCGGCCGTTTCGACGAGCACGCGGACTCGGCGGCGTGGCTGGCGCTCGACGTCCCGGGTAGCCCCTACGCCGTCGCGCTCGATCGGGATGGCACCGTGCTCGCCAAGGGAACCTTCAACAACCTCGCCCAGCTCGAATCGATCCTGGCCGCCGCCGAGCGGCGCCGGGGATCGGTGATGTCAGCCGGCGGGGCAACGCCGGAGCTCGGCTTCGGGCTGCGCCCTCCGCCTCGCGGAACCGCCGGTGCCTGAGGCCGAACGAAACCGGGTGGGGGAGGCGCTCGACGGGATCGCCGGCAACACTTCGCGCCGCGGTTTCATCGCCCGCCTGGGCGGCGCGATGATGGCGGCCACGGCGGGCAGCGTGGTTGGCCGCGCCATCGAGCCCGGCGAGGCGGACGCCTACCACTTCTGCGGCCACATCTTCACCACGGGCTCGTGCCCGCACCCCACGGGGACGCCGCGCATCGACAGCGAAGGTTTCCCGCTGCACGCCGCCGACGGCGAGCCGGTCGACAACCTCGGCCGCCGGGTGAACAAGGGCGGCTCGCCGGTCGACAAGAAGGGCAAGGTGATGCGCGATCCCGACGGCCGGCCCCTGCCTCCCGCGCCCCGCACGAGGGTCTGCGACGAGACGGGCAAGAAGTACGACTTCCCCACCCGGGTCGATGGCGGCTGGTACCGCTGTTGCGGCGGCCAGGTCCGCAAGCTCGTCGACTGCTGCGCCTACTCGAGCAGGCGCATCAACGGCGACGCGGCGCTCACGGGCTACTGCTTCTCCGGCCGCAAGGTCTTCTGCGTCATGTACTTCCAGACCAAGGTGCCTTGCTGATGGAGTTCGGCGCCGTCGAGATCACCCTGCTTGCCGCCGCCCTGCTGGTCGGCGCGACCGGGACCTGGTCGCCCTGCGGCTTCTCGATGATCGAGACGATCGGGCCGGCCGGGCATACCGGCGGGCCCTGGGTGACCCCGGCCGCCTGCGCCGCCTTCCTGCCCGGTGCGGTGCTCGGGGCGATCGTCACCTTCGGCGGTCTCGCCCTGGCCGGCTCGGTGCTTCCGGGCGGCTGGCTGGCGTACGCGATCGCGGCTGCCGTCGCGCTGCTCGCGGCGGTCGCCGAGGCGCGCGGCTCGCGCATCGCTCCCCAGATCCGGCGGCAACTCCCCGAGCACTGGCGCCGCGTGATGCCGATGCCGGTGGCCGCGGCCCTCTACGGGATCCTGCTCGGGCTCGGTTTCACCACCTTCGTCCTCACGTTCGGGGTCTGGGCGCTGGCCGGGATCTCTCTCGCCCTCGGCGAGCCTGCGGTCGGCGTCGCCATCGGCATCGGGTTCGGGGTCGGCCGGGCGATCCCGATCGTCGCGCTCGCGCCGATCGCCGACCGGCCCGCCGGGCGCTCGGCGGTTGCCCTGATGGCCGAGCGCCCCGGCCTCTACCGCGGGATCCGCCTCGGGGATGCGGCTGCCCTTGCCGCGGCGGCGGCCGCTCTCGTCCTCGCGGCGGGCGCCGAGGCGGACATAACGAGGGTGAAGCCCGGCGCCGACCCATCGGTGGACGGCGGTGACTTCGCCAGCCAGCGCGGCGAGAGCCGGGCGGCCGAGTACCGACCCGGCTCGGGGGGAGTGGTTCAGCTTCCCGGCACCGATCCCGCGGTCGGCGGCGGCTACTTGGCCATGCTCGACCGCGGCGACGTCGTGCTTTTCGCGCGCCACCCGCTGGACGAACGGGAGCGGGTCGGCGTCTCCGGCGCGGACGCCGTCGCGGTTTCCGGATCCTGGCTCGCGATCCGCACGCGGGTCGACCGGCGCGACGCGCTCCAGGTGAGGCGGCTCGGACCCACCGGCGAGATCGGGCAGGCGAGGGTGATCGCTGCCGCCGGCCCGCCCGCGCAGATCGGCCTCCCCAGCGTCGCGGGCAGCCGCGTGGCGTACGCGGTCGCCAAGGACCAAAAGAACAAGATCGTCGTCTACGACGCCGACAACGGCAAGCGCCGGACCGTCATGGGGGCCAGGAAGAAGGGCCTCTCGAACCCCTCGCTCCACGGCAACTCGATGCTCTACGTGCGCTCGAAGAAGGAGGGCCGAAACGAGCTCCGCCTGCGCCGACTGAAGAAGGGCGGGGGCGACCGGCGGCTCAAGTCCGGGAAGGTCCGGATGTGGTCGACGGCCCTGGGCGGGAAACGCGCCTACGTCACGATCCTCGAGGGGCGCCAGCCGCGCTCGCACATCGTCTCGGTCAAGCGCTGAGCTACGGCGGCGAGAGCGCCGACGGGGGCGGGTCGGCGTCGCCGATTGCGCGGTGGAACGTGAGGCTGGGCTGCGCGATCTGCCAGCGGTCGCCCGTGCGCTGGAGGTAGATGATGTCGTCTTCGATCGTGGGCTCGCGGACGTCCGAGTAGACGGTGAACACGGTGGCGACGACCTTGGCGGTGTCGCCGGTGACCTGGGCGGAGACGGCGTCGGTCATCGCCGAGCTCTCCCAGACCGGGAAGCCCTTCCGCCTGAACCCGAGCGACGCCTTGACGGTGGCGGGACAGGTGGAGCGCTCGACCGGGAAATCGACGCCGTCGAGGGAGCCGGGGACGAAGGTCCCGCAGACCGCGGCACCGGCCCGGCGGTCTAGCGCCTGGACGTAGCCGCGGGCCGCCGATGCGGCCGCCTGCTCGTCGGTCGTCTCGGGCGCCGGCCCGCTCGGTCCCGGCTCGGCGCCTAGGGGATCGTCCTCCTCGGGCGGCAGTTGCGGCTGGCCGTTGCCGTTGTCGTTCCCGGACCCGCCGGGAGGGTCGTCGGCCGGCGCCTCGGCCGTGGGGGCCGGGGCGGCCGGCGCCGAGCCCGCGCCGGGATCCGGATCGTCGTCCTCGATCAGCCCGATCGTGATGCCGGCTGCGACTCCGACCAGGGCAGCGACCGCGAGGACGATCAGCGTGCGGCGCCGGCTGGAGTTCATCCGTCAAGCCTCGCAAAGTGGGCGATCACGGGTCCCGTGTTTCCGTCCCGGCTCCCGCATAACCTCGCTTTGCATGGGGCTTCCCGCACCACAGCCCGCCTCTGACCCGGCCGCTAACCTCGCGGGCATGAGCCACCTGCGGCCCGTGCCGGATCCGCGACCGCCGTCGAAGGAGGCCGCGCGCGGGGAGCACACTCCCACGGAGGCCGAGCTCGAACGCTGGGCCACGGTCCTGCGGGTTGAATGCGTGCGCATGGTCGCGGTCGCGAAGGCGGGGCACCTCGACTCCTCGCTCTCGTGCGCCGACATCGTCTCGGCCCTGTACAACCGCGTCCTCCGCCACGACCCGGAGAATCCGGGGTGGCCGGAGCGCGATCGCTTCGTGCTCTGCAAGGGACACGCGGCACCGATCCAGTACGCGGCGCTCGCGCACCACGGTTACTTCCCGCTCGAGGACCTGCAGGGTCTGCGCAAGATCGGATCCGATCTGCAGGGGCACCCCGACATGACCCGCACGCCGGGCGTCGAGGTCTCGACCGGCTCTCTCGGCCAGGGGCTCTCGATGTGCGTCGGGATCTGCCTCGCCCTTCGTCTCGACCAGCTGGCCGACACGGCGCACGTCTTCGGAGTGCTCTCCGACGGCGACTGCCAGGAGGGCCAGACCTGGGAGGCCGCCACGGCCGCGGCTCACTTCGGCGTCAGGAACCTGACCGCGATCGTCGACTACAACCACCTCCAGACCGATGGGACGACCGAGGAGGTCATGGACATCGGTGACGTCCGGGCGAAGTTCGAGTCGTTCGGCTGGGACTCGATCGAGATCGACGGCCACGACATGGGCGCCATCGTCGAGGCGCTGGAGCGCAGCCGCACGCTCGACCGGCCTTCGGCGATCGTCGCGCAGACGAAGAAGGGCCGCGGCGTGTCGTCGATGGAGGGCCGCTTCGGCTTCCACGGCAAGCCCCCGTCGCCGGAGCAGGCCGGCGAGGCGCTGGACGAGCTGATGGCGCAGCTCGAGGAGCAGACCGCGGCCCTGCACGACGCCGAGGGGGATGCAGCTAGTGGGCGCCAAGACGGAGCCGAGCGCCACCCGTAACGCCTTCGGCGCGGCGCTGGTCGAGCTCGGCGAGGCGCACGAGGACGTCGTCGCGCTGGACGCCGACCTCTCGGTCTCCACCCAGTCGGCCAAGTTCGGGAACAAGTTCCCCGACCGCTTCTTCAACGTCGGGGCGGCCGAGGCGAACATGATGTCGATGGCCTGCGGGCTTGCCGCCACGGGCAAGCGTCCCTACGCCGCGACTTTCGCGATCTTCGCAACGGGCCGCGCCTACGACCAGATCCGGCTCGGCATCGCGCACAACGAGCTTCCGGTCCGCGTCTGCGCGTCGCACGGCGGCGTCTCGCTCGGCGAGGACGGCGCCTCGCACCAGATGATCGAGGACATCGCGCTGATGCGGGCGATGCCGAAGATGACCGTCGTCGTCCCGGCCGACTACAACCAGGCGTATCGCGCGACGCTCGACTCGTACGAGTCGGACGAGCCGATGTACATGCGCTTCGGCCGGCCGGCGACGCCAGTGGTCTACGAGGACGTCCCCGAGACGATGGGCCACGGTGTGGACATCCTGCGCGAGGGCAAGGACATCTCACTGATCGCGACGGGCCACATGGTCTGGCGGGCGCTCGAGGCCGCGGACTCCCTCGAGAGCGAGGACGGGATCGAGGCCGAGGTGATCAACGTCTCGATCATCAAGCCGCTCCACCAGGAGACGATCCTGGAGTCGCTCGCCAAGACCGGCGTCGCGGTGACGGCCGAGGAGCACCGAGTAGTCGGCGGCCTCGCCGACGCGGTCCGCCAGGTCGCGGCCGAGCAGCATCCGGTGCCGGTCTTCGCGGTCGGCATGGGCGACGAGTTCGGCGTCTCGGGCACAGGCGAGGCCTGCATGGAGCACTTCGGCCTGACGGCCCGTGGCATCGCGGACCGGGCCCGCGAGGCGTTGCTGCTGAAGCCGATCGTCTCCCACCCCCCGCTCTTCGGCCCCGACTGGACCTAGGAATCCCGGCCGTGCGGGCTTGCGGATGAGCCTGGCTCGCCATACCGTCGCGGCGGACACCGACCGGGTCCGCGTAACGACCTGGACCTTCGTGGCGGCCGGCGACGCAACCGGCCGGCACCGGCACGAGTACGACTACGTCGTGGTGCCGGTCACGGGCGGCAGGTTCCGGGTGACCGCGGCCGACGGTTCGGTGCGCGAGATGGACCAGGTCGCCGGCTCGCCTTACCTCGGAACGGCCGGCACCGACCATGACGTGGTCAGCGAGGCCGACGACGAGGCCGTCTTCGTCGAGATCGAGCTCAAGGGCTGATCGCCGAGCCCCTACGATCCCGCGCCATGACCGCGTGGTCGCGAGCCGTCTCGGACGACGGCCAGACGTTCGTCTATGCCGACGAGGGCTCGGGGCCGCTCGTCGTGCTCCTGCACGGGTTTCCCGACACGCCGCATGGCTGGGGGCCGACGGCGGAGGCGCTCGTCGACGCGGGGTATCGCGTCGTTCGGCCCTGGCTTCGCGGCTACCACCCCGACACGATCGTCGAGGGGCGGCCCTACGACATGCTGACGATCAGCTCCGACCCGATCCGGCTGCTCGACGCCATCGGCGAGCGCGACGCGGTGCTCGGCGGCCACGACTGGGGCTCCGTGATGGTCTTTGGCGCGGCGGCCCTGCACCCGGATCGCCTGCGCGCGGTGGTGCCGGTCGCGCTCCCGCACCCGAGCCTGCTGCCGCGCGACCCACGGACGATGTGGGCGGCACGTCACTTCTTCGTGCTCCGCACTCCCTGGGCCGAGCCCATGCTCCGGCGGGCCGATTTCGCCTACTTCGAGCGCCTCTACCGGCGCTGGGCGCCCGAGTGGCACGGCCCCGAGCGCGACGCGACGCTGGCGAAGTCCAAGGCCGCGCTCGCCGACGACCGTGCGCTGTCCGGCGCCCTCGACTACTACCGGGCCCTGAGCCCGGACATCCCGCCCGCGCTGATGCGGGAGTCGTCGGTCCCCGGTCTGGTGATCGCGGACACCAGCGACATCGACGTCGCCGCGTTCGAGCGGAGCGCGGCGATGCTCGGCGACCGTTCGGAGGCCGTCGTGTTCGAGGGGGCGGGCCACTGGCCGCACCGCGAGCATGAGCAGGAGTTCGTCGCCCGGTTGCTCGATTTCTTGCAGAAGACCAGTTGATCGTTAGCGTTCACTAACACTGTTCGCTACCCTGTCGGGGCGCTCGATTGGCCGTCGTCTTGCAGGGGAGGCGGCCGAAAGGAACAACCCGGGCGCCGAAGAAAGACCTCGACCAGATGGCGCTCACACGTTCACGCTCCTCGCGCGGCCGCCCCCGCGGCCACGACGACGCCGCCGCCCGCTACACCCAGCGGACCGGCAAGCCACCCCCGAAGCCGCCGATCGTCGCGCTCAAGGACGCTACCGTCGTCTACCCGGGCGGCCACGTCGCACTCGAGCGCATCTCCCTCGACGTCCAGCGCGGCGAGTTCGCGTTCGTCGTCGGTCCCACCGGTTGCGGCAAGTCGACGCTGATCAAGATGCTGATCCGCGAGGTCGAGCCTGCCTCGGGCCTCGTCGAGATCGCCGGATACGACATCAACGACCTCGCGATGTCCAAGGTGCCACTGCTGCGGCGCCGGATCGGCACCGTCTTCCAGGACTTCAAGCTGCTCCCGAACCGGACCGTCTACGACAACGTGGCCTACGCGCTCCAGGTGATCGGCGAATCGCGCTCCGAGATCCGGCGCAAGACGCCGGAGATCATCCGGCTCGTCGGGCTTCAGTCGAAGATCCACAACTACCCGGACCAGCTCTCGGGCGGCGAGCAGCAGCGCGTCTCGATCGCGCGCGCGTTCGTGAACCACCCGCCCCTGCTCCTGGCCGACGAGCCGACCGGCAACCTGGACCCGGAGACCTCGATCGGCATCATGCAGCTGCTCTACCGGATCAACCGCACCGGCACGACCGTCCTCGTGGTCACCCACGACCGCGACATGGTCGACAAGATGCAGCGCCGCGTGATTGGCCTCGAGGAGGGCCGCCTGGTCCGCGACGAGCACCGCGGCTCCTACCACGACGAGTCCACGCGTGAGTTCGCCGCCCGCCTCAAGGCGCAGATGGACGCGGAGGAGAGCCGGCCGGGCGCCGACCCAGCCCACGACCTGGGTAGTTGAATGAGCGACGTAAGGCGCGAAACCATGTTTGGCTCCCCGCCAGGGGCGTGTTCCTGATGGGACGCGTCGTCTTCTTCATCTCCGAGGCCTTCCGCGCGCTGCGCCGCAGCGCCGCCCCGAGCATCGCCGCGATCGTGACGATCGTGGTCACGACCCTGTTGCTCGGCGTCCTCGTGCCGGTCTTGAAGGCCAGCGAGGACAAGGCACAGGACGTGCGCGACCAGATCGGGCTGAACGTCTATCTCTACGACGACGCCACCCCGGCCGAGATCGAGGCGCTCGGCAAGGAGCTGGCCGCGATCCAGCACGTGACGGGCGCCGAGTTCATCTCCAAGGGCGAGGCCGTCGGAATACTCCAGGGCCGGGTCAAGGGGGACCTCGCCCAGTCCATCGACGAGCTCAAGTCGAACCCGCTGCCGGCCTCGTTCGCGCTCGACCTGGACGACCCCGCGAACCTCAATACGGTTTCGTCCGCCATCAGCACGGTCGGGCCCTCCGGTGAGCCGAAGCCGATCAGCCCGATCATCGAAGAGGTCAAGGACGCCCGTCAGGACGCCAGCAAGATCACCCGCGTGACCGGCGCGGTGAAGATCGTCCTGATCGTGCTCGCGGTCCTGCTCCTTGTCGCCTCGCTGATGCTGGTCGGCAACACGATCCGCCTTTCGATCTACGCCCGGCGCCGCGAGGTCGAGGTGATGCGCCTGGTCGGGGCGACGAACTGGTTCATCCGCTGGCCGTTCATCATCGAGGGCGTGATCGTCGGGCTCGCGGGCGCGGTAGTCGCGGTAGCCATACTGTGGCTCGGAAAGGTGACCGTCGTAGACCCGCTCTCGCAGAACTTCGAACTCGTGGACAGCTTCTCCACCATGGGCTTCCTGCCCCTGGTGATCATCCTCGTCGCCTCGGCGACCGCTGTATCCGCCCTCGGGAGTGGCATCACCCTGCGCCGCTTCCTGAGGGTTTGAGGGAGAGAGCTCCCGGCTTCATCCAGGGCCTGATCGCCGGCGCCGTCGCGGCGTTGGCCGGCGTGGCCCTGGCCACGACGGTGATCGACGACGACGATCCGTCGCTGCCCGATCAGGCCCGCGACGTGATCGAGGAGAACTACTTCGAGGAGGTCTCCGGCTCAGAGCTCGACCAGGGATCCGTCAGGGGCATGGTGGACGAGCTCCGCAAGCGCTTCGACGACCGCTTCTCGCACTACTTCGACCCCGAGCAGTTCGCGGAGTTCAACGTGGCCACGAGCGGCGAGTTCTCCGGGGTGGGGCTGACCGTGAACGAGGTGCCGAAGGGCCTCCGAGTTGCGGACGTCCTCCCGGACTCCCCCGCGCAGGCCGCCGACCTCGCCGTGGGCGACGTCATCACCGCGGTCGACGGGAAGTCGATCGAGGGGGTCGCGTCCGAGGTCGCCACCGCGCGCATCAAGGGCGAGCCGGGGACCGAGGTCGAGCTGACGATCGAGCCCCTGAGCGGCGCCGGAGAGCGGACGGTCACGGTCGAGCGCGCCGAGGTCCGACTGCCGGTGACCGACGGCCGGATCGTGCGGGTCGACGGCCGGGAGGTTGCGTACGTTCCGTTCTTCGGCTTCAGCCGCGGCGCGCACGGCGAGCTTCGCAGCGAGATCGAGCGCCTGTACGAGGAGGGCGCGGAGGGCCTGATCCTGGACCTGCGCGGGAACGGCGGCGGCCTCCTGCAGGAGGCGGTCCTGTCGGCCAGCATCTTCGTCGAGGAGGGTGACGTCGTCACCACCCGCAGCCGGACCCAGGGCGAGAAGGTCTACGACGCGACCGGAGGGGCCCTCGACCCGCGCCCGACCGTGGTGCTGATAAACCGGGACACAGCGTCCGCCGCCGAGATCCTCGCCTCGGCGATCGCCTCGTACGACCTCGGCACGATCGTCGGTGAGCCGTCGTTCGGCAAGGGGTCGTTCCAGGAGGTGATCCAGCTTCCGGACGGAGGTGCGCTCGACCTCACGATCGGCGAGTACCTGACCGCGGACGAGGTGTCCCTCGCCGACAAGGGAATCAAGCCCGACGTCCGTGCCGTGGACGACCTGAAGACCCGTCCGGACGAGGCGCTCGACCAGGCGCTCTCGACCCTCGCGCCCGACCTCCCTTGAGCGGCCGGGGCTCCGGTCCGCGCGGGCGGCGCCGCGAGCCGCGCCCGCGCCTGGTGGGCATCGTCGCTCGTCGTGGACGCTTCCACGTCCTCGAGCCGCTGTTCGAGCGGGGCGGCCAGATCCCGCTGGCACGCGGCAAGGTGAACGCCAAGCCCGGCCAGATGGTGCTGGCGGAGCCCGCCCCGCGCGGCGTGCGGGTCACCAGGCTGCTCGGTTCTCCGAAGCGGGCGCGCGACGTCGTCGAAGCGCTCCTCTGGGAGGGCCTGGAGCGTCGCGGATTCCCGCGGCGCCTCGAGGACGATGCCCGGGATTCGATCCCCGGGGCGGCCGAGGTCGATCCTGCACGCCGGGACCTGCGCGAGCTGCGGACCTTCACGGTCGACCCCGCGACCGCGCGCGACTTCGACGACGCCGTCTCCGCCCAGCCGGACGGGGACGGGGTGCGCCTCTGGATCCACATCGCGGACGTCTCAGCTCACGTGCGCCCGGGTTCGGCGCTGGATGCCGAAGCTGCGCGGCGAACGACGAGCGTCTACGTGCCCGGGCTGGTCGAGCCGATGCTCCCGCGCGCGCTCTCGGACGAGGCCTGCAGCCTGGTGCCCGGGGTCGACCGGCTCGCGGTCACTGCCGAGATTCTGCTTGACGCCGCCGGCGCGCCCCGGTCGGCCTCCTTCTACCGCAGCCGCATCCGCTCGGACGCGCGCCTGGACTACGACCAGCTCGACGAGATCTTCGCCGGCCGCGCGGAGGCGCCGGCCGCGGTGGCGGAGCCGCTCGGGCTCGCGCGCAAGGCCGCGGCGGCGCTGGCCGAGCGTCGCCCGGTCGGCTCCCTCGAGATCGAGTCGTTCGAGCCGGAGTTCGAGTTCGATCCGGACGGCGGCGTCGCCCGTGCGCACGGAGTCGCTCAGACCGAGGCGCACCGGCTGATCGAGCATTTGATGATCCTCGCCAACGAGCAGGTTGCCTCGTTGCTCGAGAAGCGCCGCACTCCGACGCTCTTCCGGGTCCACGAGCAGCCGGACCCCGCGCGCGTGGAGCGGCTGTTCGACCAGCTCGCGACGCTTGCGGTCCCGACGCCGCCCTCGCGTGAAGGGCTGAGCCCGCAGGAGGCCGGCGCGCTGGTCGGCGACGCGAGCCGGCTGGTCGCGGCCGAGGCCCGGCGGCGAGGCCACGGGCGTGACGCGTACGCCTCCCTGGTGCTGCGCTCGCTGAAGCAGGCGTACTACTTCGAGCGGAACCTGGGACACGCGGGCCTCGGAAGCTCGGCGTACTGCCACTTCACCTCGCCGATCCGCCGGTACCCGGACCTGATCGCCCATCGCTCGCTGCTCGCAACGCTCGGAGCGGGCGAGTCGGAGCCCGACCCCGGCGACGTTCGCGAGGCGGGCTGGCGCTGCTCCGAGCTCGAGCGCGAGGGCATGCGCATCGAGCGCCGCGCCGACCGTGTGTGCGCGTCGTTCCTCCTGGAGCGGGAGCTGTTCTCCAATGGGTGGGAGACTCGCTTCGAGGGCGAGGTCTCCGGCCTCGTCGGCGCCGGGGCGTTCGTGCGGTTCGCCGGCGAGCTCGGTGACGTGTACGAGGGCTTCGTCCCGGCGCGCGTCCTTCGCGGGGAGCGGTTCGACCTGAACGAGACCGAGACCGCGCTCGTCGGCCGCCGCACCGGCCGCGAGGTCAGGCTCGGCGATCCGATGGCGGTCACGGTTCATTCGGTCGAGCCGGCCCGCGGCCGCGCGGACCTGGAGCCGGCGTACGGCGATCAGTCAACCTAGTCCCATGGCGAAGAAGGCCAAGAGAAAGATCGGCGCGGGCGACGTCGCGTCGAATCGGCGCGCGTCGCACAAGTACGAGTTCGTCGAGAAGTTCGAGTGCGGGATCGAGCTGCTCGGGAGCGAGGTCAAGTCGCTGCGTTCCGGCAAGGCCGTGCTGGCCGACGCGTATGCCGTGGTGAACGACGGCGAGGTCTGGCTGCGCAATCTCCACATCCCGCCCTATCCACCTGCGGCGGGCGACAACCACGACCCGGAGCGCCCGCGAAAGCTGCTGCTGCATCGCTATGAGATCGAGCGCCTGATCGGCAGGACTCAGCAGAAGGGGCTGACGCTGATCCCCACCCGTATCTACTTCAAGGGCCCGCGCGCGAAGGTCGAGATCGCGCTCGCGCGCGGCAAGGAGGGACGCGACCGGCGGCGCGAGATCCGCGACCGGGAGGTCAAGCGCGAGGTGGAGCGCGAGCTGCGCAACCGGATGCGCTGACCAGGCACCCGGCACATATGCGACGATAACCCGCGATGCGTTCGTTCCGGCTGCAGCGGCGGAACCAGGAGGAAACGGGAGGGTCGGAGGAGGCGCCTCCCGCTGCCGACGTGCCCGACGCCGCCACCCAGGCTCCGGAGTCGGACGCTCCGGCTGCAGAGGCGCCGGCGCCGGCGCCCGCGGGGACGCCGGAGGCACCGGTTTCGCCGCCCACGCCCGAGGCGCCCGCCGAGGGAGGCTCCATCCCACCCCCGGGCGCGCCGATCGCTCCCGCCACCCCGGCCGCCGCGCCCGCGCCGGAGGCTCCCGCCAGCAAGCGCGCGGCTCGCGCCGAGGCGCGCCGGGCCAAGAAGGAAGCGGAGGAACGTCGCAAGGCCGAGGGCAAGGCCGCGAAGGAGGCGGCCAAGGCCGAGGCGAAGGCGAACAAGAAGCCCGGTTACATGGAGCGGCGCAAGGCCAAGGTGGAGGCGAGGACACGCGAGCGCGAGGCTCGTGCCGCCGATCGCAAGCGCGCCGCGCAGGAGAAGCGGGAAGCGCGCGAGGCCGAGAAGCGGGCCAGGAAGGAACAGCGCGCGCGAGCGAAGGCCGGCAAGCGGCAGGAGAGCGAGGCCACACCGCCCCCCGCGCCCGCGGAGCCGGAGCCTGTGGAGGGTGACGGCGGCCTCGACACGATCGTCCACCAGCCCTCGCCCGGGACTCCGTCCGAGGAGCCCGCGACGGCCGGGACCGGCCCATCCACCGAAGCCGTGGCGGCCGCAGCCGGCGCCGTCGGAGTCGGGGCGCTGGGGGCCGCCGCCGCTGCTCGCGACGAGAGCCCTGCCGAGGAGGCGGAGCGCCGGATCCGGGAGGCCGAGGAGCGCGAGACGCATGCCGAGGAGCCCGCCCCGGCGCAAGCCGAGGAGCCCGGTCGTGGGCTCGCGACGCCGGCGGCCGGCGACATCGGGATGCCGAACCCGGAACGCGAGCGGCTCGTCGCCGAGCTGGAAGACGCGGAGCGCCAGCTGGAAACGCGACGCGCCCAGGAAGAAGACCTCACGGCGGAGCTCGCTCGCACGGAAGAGCGCCTGGCGGAGAGCCAGCAGCGCACCGCCGAGGCGCTCGACCGCGCGGCCAAGCGCCTCGAGGAAGTCGAGGCGCGCGCCGCGGAAGCCGAGGCCCGAGTGGAGCGCGCCGAGCGCCTCGCGCAGCTCAAGGAGGACGAGCTCAGGCGCACCGAGGACCTGCGCACCATGCTGGACCGGATCGCCGAAGTGGAGCGTCGCGCCGCGACCGCCGAGGAGCGGGCGAGGGCGATGGTCGATGAGGTGGCAACCGGAACCCATCCGATCGTTCAGCAAGCCCTTCCGACCCCGCCCGCGGCACCGCCGCCTCCTGCAACCGAGCCTCTGCCCGAACCACCGCCCGAGCCCGAGGCGGCTTCCCAGCCCGAGCCCGAGCCGCAGCCGGCGGTCGAGCCCGGTGTGGCCGACGGCGTGTCGCTCAACTCCGCGTCGTACGAGCAGCTCCGCCAGGTCGGCATGTCCGTGACCCAGACCGGACGCGTCCTCTCGTTCCGGGAGAAGGCCGGCGGATTCAAGTCGCTCGACGAGCTTGACTCGATTCCGGGCTTCCCGCAGGGCTTCCTGGACGACCTGAAGACCCGGATCTCACTCTGAGGCGGAGGGCGAAGCCCGAAGCCGAGCCCCGGCGTTGTTGAGCCGGCTTATCCAGGTACCTAGAGCCCGTACTCCTCCAGCAGCCGGAGCCAGACCTCCGTCCGGGTCGGGAAGACGGCGATCGAGTCCCAGAGCTGCTCGAGCGGGACGGCGGCGGTGACCGCGATCGTCGCCGCGTGCAGCAGCTCCGCGGTCTGGTAGCCGACGAACGTGGCTCCGGCAAGCACCCGGCGATCCTCGTC
This sequence comes from uncultured bacterium, assembly GCA_963734015.1. Lineage (GTDB taxonomy): Bacteria > Actinomycetota > Thermoleophilia > Solirubrobacterales > 70-9 > JALZKA01. The sequence continues at coordinate 34,673 of CAVTFG010000019.1, forward strand.
GACGACCAGGCGGGAGGTGCCCGGCGTGTCCCGGCCGTGAAAGCTGCCTCCGGCGTTGCCGGATGTCGTGACGTCCACCGCTCGGGCGTTGATGCCCGCCTCCTCAGCGGCCGCGAGCGTCAGGCCCACCGCGGACACCTGCGGGTCGGTGAAGGTCACTCTGGGCGGGTTCCTGTCGCTGGTCGCGCGCGCGTCGCGTCCGAGGATGATGTCGGCGGCGACCCGCGCCTGGTACTTGCCGGAGTGCGTGAGCGCAGACCGCCCGTTGACGTCGCCGACGGCGTAGAGCCAGTCGTGACCGGCGACCGACATCCGATCGTCGACCGACAGGAACGCGCCCGGCTCGAGCCCGATGCTCTCCACGCCCAGGTCGGCCGTCCGGGGCTTCCGGCCGGCCGCGACCATGAGCTCGGCGGCTTCGAGGGTCTCGTCGCCATCGAGGGTCACGTGGTACCGGCGCTCGTCCCGGGCCACCATCGTGATCTCCACCCCGGTCCGCAGGCAGACGCCGCGTTCGCGGAGCGCCGAGGCCACCTCCTCGGCCGCGAACGGCTCCTCGGCGGCGAGGATCCGGTCGGCGACCTCGAGCAGCGCGACGTCGGATCCGAACGAGCGCCACGCCTGAGCCAGCTCGCATCCGGCGGGGCCACCGCCGATCACCAGGAGGCTCTCCGGAACCTCCTTGGATGTCGTTCCCTCGCGGTTCGTCCAGGGCTCCGACTCGGCGAGGCCGTCGATTGGCGGTAATGCGGCGGCGCTCCCGGTCGCGACCACAACCGCCTTGCGGGCGGCCAGTTCGCGGTCGCCGGCGACCACGCGGCGCTCGCCGTCGAGCCGGGCGGGGTCCCGGATCAGCTCGATGCCCCGGTCATGGAGCCAGGGCACCATGACCGAGTCGTCGCGGTCGTGGATCACCTCGTCGCGCCGGGCCAGTGCTGCGGCCGGGTCCACCCGGTCGGACGCGAGGCGCACCCCGGGGACGCGCTGAACCTCGCCGACCAGCTCGCCCGGCCGCACCAGAGCCTTCGACGGCATGCACGCGTAGAACGAGCACTCGCCGCCGACAAGCTCCTGTTCGCAGATCGCGACCGCGAGGCCGTTGTCGGCGAGACGCCCGGCGACGACCTCGCCGGCCGGGCCGGCCCCGATCACTATGACGTCGAACTCGTCCCTCGCCATGGACGGGTACACATACCTCATGGCGCCCAGGGACAAGCTCGAGAGCTATCGGGGAAAGCGGTCGTTCGACGCGACGCCGGAGCCGGCCGGCGCCGCGGGAGACGGAGCTGGTGGCGCGCGCTTCGTGATCCAGGAGCACCACGCGCGGCGCCTGCATTGGGACCTGCGCCTGGAGCGCGACGGCGTCCTGGTGTCGTGGGCGCTGCCGCGCGGGGTGCCAAGCGATCCGGACGAGAATCGGCTCGCCGTCCACACCGAGGACCACCCGCTCGAGTACATCGACTTCCACGGCGAGATCACGGCGGGCCAGTACGGCGCGGGCACGATGGAGATCTGGGACTCGGGCACATACGAGGCCGAGAAGTTCGAGGACGCCAAGGTCGTCGTCACCTTCGCGGGGGAGAGGGTCCAGGGCCGCTACGCTCTGTTCCAGACCCGCGGTAAGGACTGGATGATCCACCGAATGGATCCCGCCCCGGAGGGATGGGAGCCGCTGCCGAGGGAGCTGAGGCCGATGCAGGCGAGCGCGGGCAAGCAGGTGCCTCGCAACGAGGCCGAGTGGGCGTTCGAGATCCGTTGGGACGGGCTGCGCGCGCTCGCGTTCTGCCAACCGGGCCATCTGGAGCTGGTCACCGCCGATGGGAAGGAGGTGACCGGGAGGCTCCCCGAAGTCCGCGGCGTTCTCGAGCAGCTGCACGGACGCCCCGCCCTGCTCGACGGCGTCGTCGTGGCGTTCGGCGAGGACGGAAACCCGGACTTAAAGAGGCTGGAGCGACGGATCAACGCCGAGTCCGACAGCCAGATCAGGCGTTTGCGGGGAAGCACCCCGGCCACCTACGTGGTGTTCGATCTGCTCCACCTGGATGGCGAGTCCCTGATCGAACTCGCCTACGAAGACCGGCGTGAGCGTCTGGACGGGCTCGACCTCGCCGGGGAGGCCTGGCAGGCTCCGGGGTACCACCGTGGTGAGGGACGGGCATTTCGGGACGCGACCACGGAGCGCGGGCTGCCGGGTGTCGTCGCGAAGCGCCTCTCGAGCGCCTACGTGCCGGGCCGTGCCAGCCGCGACTGGCGCGAGCTCCGCTCATTTTCCTAGACGTCGCCGAAGTCCTTCTCGAGGAAGGTCTCGGCGACGCCGACCGCAAGCGCCGCGGCGAGGCCGATGTACGTGATGGCTACCAGCACCCGGGTGCGGCCCGGGATCGCGTGGTAGGCGCGCGACTCGGGAGTGTTCCTCGCCTTGAACCGCCGCCAGCTCTCGAAACCGCCGAAGATCAGGACGAGGATCAGGATCGGGTTCGGGAACGCGAACGTCAGCGCGACCAGCGCGGCGTAGCCGACCGCCCACACCCACGGCGAGAGCGCCGCCATCGCGCGTCCGCCGTCGAGCGGGAGCACGGGGAGCAGGTTCAGGAGGTTGAGGAAGAACCCGACGTAGGCCAGCGCCTGCCAGAACTCCTCACCGGTCGCGAGCCAGATGCCGAGCGGGACGAGCGACGCGATCGTGCCGAGGATCGGCCCCGCGAGGCCCACGCGGGCCTCGGCGGCCGCGTCGTCGCCCATCGACTTCGCGGCGATCACCGCCCCGAGGAACGGGATGAACATCGGCGCCGAGGCCTCGACGCCCTCGCGGCGGAGCTGGATCACGTGCCCCATCTCGTGGATCAGCAGGAGCAGCACGAAGCCGACCGCGAACGCCCAGCCCCAGATCCACGCGTAGGCAGCGATCGAGACCAGCATCGAGGCGGACGTCGTGAAGATCTTCAGCTTCGGGAGCAGGAGCAGGATCGCCTTGCCCTTGGTGACCAGCACCACCAGGACCGCGGCGATCGGGCCGAGGAAGCGCTTCGCGCGCTCGCCGAACGACTCCCGGCGCCCGCCCCCGGGGTGGATCGGCTCGTAGTCCGGCTCTGGAACCGGCGCGCGCCAGCCGCCTGATCCGCTCTCGTTCATGCGGAATCCTCCCCTGCCGGGGGGGCCAACATGCTTTCGCGCCTTGCGTTGCTCACCCGACACATGGTGGCGGATCGTGTTCAGCTATCCCTAAGTACAAGTAGGGCCGCATGCCGATCACCGTCACCTTCCTCGAGCTCACCGACCCCACGGACATCCGTCCGCCGGCGCGCCCGCCGCAGCGCGAGTACGCCCTCGAGCCGGTCGAGGACCCCGGCGTATCGCGGTGGTTCTACGAGAGGGTGGGCGCGAACCATTCCTGGGTGGACCGCCTGTCGTGGACGCCCCAGCAATGGCGGGAGCGTGATGCGCAGGGCGAGTCCTGGATGGCCAAGGTCGGTGGCGAACGCGCCGGGTTCTACTCGCTGCGGCTGTCGATCGAACCCGTTGAGATCGACGTCTTCGGCCTGCTCCCGGCGTTCCATGGACTGGGCCTCGGCGGGCACCTGCTCACCGACGCGCTGCGCCGCGGGTTCGAGCTGGGCGACCGTGTCTGGCTGCACACCTGCACGCTCGACAGCCCCCAGGCCCTCCCGAACTACGAGGCTCGGGGAATGCGGATCTTCAAACGCGAACGCCGCGGGTAGGGAAATCGCGATGCGATTCTCGGACGACTTCGAGGGCTCCCAGCTGGACACCGAGGTCTGGGTCCCGCATTACCTCCCGATGTGGAGCTCGCGGGCCGAGAGCGCGGCCGCCTATTCCGTCGCGGGCTCCGAGCTGCGCCTGAGCATCCCGTCGGACCAGGGGCTCTGGTGTCCGGGCGAGCACGACCCGCTTCGTGTCTCCGGTATCCAGTCCGGCGTGTTCTCGGGCGAAGTCGGGAGCACGATCGGACAGCAGCCCTTCCGCGAGGGGTTGGTGGTCCGCGAGTTCCAGCCCACGCGCTGGGGGTGGACGCCGCATTTCGGATTGCTCGAGGTGCGGGCGCGAATGGACCTGAGCCCTCGCTCGATGGCCGGCGTCTGGATGGCCGGGCCCGAGGATCGGCCCGAGCGCTGTGCCGAGATCCTCTTGTTCGAGGTCTTCGGCGACGCCCTGACGGCCGACGGAGACCGGCCCAGTGCGGCGGTGGGCATGGGCCTTCGCCCGTTCCGCGACCCTCAGATCCACGACTCGTTCGACGCCCCACGAGTCGCGATCGACGTCACGGAGCCCCACGTCTACGCGGTCGATTGGCGGCCAGGCCGGGTCGATTTCCTGATCGACGGCGAGCGGGTGAAGACCGTTGGGCAGGCCCCCGACTACCCGATGCAGATGATGGTCGCCGTCTTCGACTTCCCCGAGAAGGCCGGCGCCGATCAGGACCAGGCCCACGTGCCCGAGCTGGCCGTGGACTGGGTCCGCGAATCCTGAGAGTGGAGGCGGTGGGAATTGCACCCACGTCCGCAGATGTTGTCTCGATGCGTCTACGAGTGTGCCCGTCGGAGTCTCATCTCGGCATCCGGGTCGGTCGATCCGCGGGGCACGTCGCCGGCGCCATACCCTCCTGAATTGTCCCCCTCAGATCGAGGGTCCTACCTGTGGGGTGAGCCCGCTTTCTGAAGCCGGTGATCCGAACGCGGGCAATTCGGGCCGACTCCCTCAAACGACTAGTTAGGTCGCGAGGGCGAACTCATGCTTGGAGTCCGCACTTATTGGTTTTCCGGGGAGAGTTTTACGAGGCCAACCCCGGATCCTCGACTCGCAACACCGAGGCGAACAGATCCACGTCGAATCTGAATCGCCCCCATATGTCCTCACGAAGGATACCGCCGTCGCTGTCGCTGCCGCTACCCTCCGGCGCCGTGAATGAGGACGTGAAAAACGCGATCAGCCCGGAGGGCCGGGCCGAGGCCGAGGCCGAGCTCAAGGAGCTGACCGAGGTCCGGCGCCCGGCGATCGTCGCGGCGATCAAGGCCGCGCGCGAGGAAGGGGACCTCTCCGAGAACGCCGAGTACCACGCGGCCCGCGAGGAGCAGGGCATGAACGAAGCCCGGATCCGCGTCCTCGAGGAGCTGCTCGCCAGCGCGACCATCGTCGAGGCAAGCGGCGGCGACACCGTCGGCCCCGGCTCGCAGGTCAGCTTCCGCGACTCGTCCACCGAGAAGGTCACGGACGTCACGCTCGTCCACAGGCTCGAGGCCGACCTCACCGAAGGGAAGCTCTCGACCGAGAGCCCGATCGCGAAGGCGCTCCTCGGCGCCTCGAAGGGCGATCAGGTCACCGTCGCGACCCCGAGCGGCGCGAAGACGCTCGAGATCCTCGCCGTGGGCTAGAGCTTCGCGAGCGCGGTTTCGATCTGGTCCGAGCCGGACATCAGCTCGAACGTCCGGCCGATCGTCGCCGGGTCGGCCAGCGTGGCCGCCAGCACCGCTGCGACATCGTCGCGGGTGACCTCGCGCCGGTCGACGTGCTCGGCGATCTCGACCAGGCCCGTTCCCGGCCCGTCCGTCAGCGAGCCCGGGCGGACGATGGTGAAGTCGAGGCCGCTGTCCGCCACCGCGGCGTCGGCCTCACCCTTGGCGCGCAGATAGACGTCGAAGACCTCGTCCCCCGGGTGCGAGGGATCCGCTCCGATCGAGCTCACCATCACGTAGCGCCGCGCGCCCGCCGCGTTCGCGGCGTCGGCCAACAGGATCGCCCCGTCACGATCGAGCGTCAGCTTGCGCTCGGCCCCGCTGCCGGGTCCCGCGCCGGCGGCGAACACGACCGCGTCGGCGCCCTGGATGCTCCGGGCCAATTCGGCAGCGCCGGCGGCCTCCAGGTCCACGATCACCGGCTCGCCGCCCGCGGTTGAGACGCGGTCGGCCTGCGCCGGATTCCTGATCAGGCTGAGCACGCGGTCGCCCCGCTCCGCCAGCAGCGTGGTGAGCCGGAGGCCGATCTTGCCGTGTCCGCCTGCGATCGCAACGACCATCGCTCGCGAACCTAACACTCCACACCGCTCGCGGGAGGCCTGAAGATCTGACAGGATGATCCGGTCAGTTCAGGGAGCGAAGGAGAGCCATGAGCGGAGCAGGTGTTGTCGCCGCTCGTCCGGGACCTGATCGATTCCTGGGGATCGACCCAGGACCGGCAGGAAACGTCTGGTTTGAGGTCCACGACAGGCCTGCCGGGTAGACGAGACAGCAGTCAGGCACCCATCCGATCCGGCGGCACCGCGGGCTCTCGATCCACTCGCCGGAGCTATCTGCTTTGGACGAGAAGCGGCTATTTCGCTTTGCATGGAAAGCGGCACGAATCACCGGCGCTTCTCCTTTCTCGCGCAATGGAGCAGTGAGCGAGTCGCCACGGCCCGGCTGCTGTTGGTGTCCGTCGCGAGTACCTCGTTGTTGAGATGAGATGCTCAAGACTGACCTAAGCCGGAAACAATGGAGGACCGATGGCCACCGCCGCCGACGTATCCGAGCTACTCGCCACCCACCAGCGACCGAGCGAGGTCGACCGCGAGGCGCTCGCCCGATGCATCGCCGAGTGCTACGACTGCGCCCGCAGCTGCACGATCTGCGTGGACGCCGACCTCGCCAAGGGAGACGTCGCTGAGATGCGGCGGTGCATTCGCCTCTGCATGGACTGCGCCGACGTCTGCATCGCGACCGGACGCATGGTCAGCCGCCAGACGGAATACGACCCGGAGACCGCGCGGGCAGAGGTCGAGAGCTGCCGGCAATCCTGCTCGACCTGCGCCGAGGAGTGCGAACGCCACGCCCAGCATCATGAGCATTGCCGGCTCTGCGCTGAAAGCTGCCGCCGTTGTGAGGCAGCCTGCACCGCCCTGCTCGACGCGATCTGAGTTCCTCCGGTGCGACGCCGAAGCCTCGCGGCCGCCGGGATCGAGCGGATACTCGAAGGGCGCACATGTGGTGCAGCGAGAGGACGAGGGCTTGCGCCAGAAGATCGCGAGCGAGCGGCTCCGGGCGGGGCCCGGGGGCGTGGGAAGGAACGATGAGCACCGAAAGGAAGCAAGATGGCTGACGATGTCCAGATCGCGAACCGACGGCTCGACGCGAGCGAGAACGCGGCACTGATCGGGATGGCCCGGATGGGTGCGGACGCGTTCGGGTACACGGCGGACCTGCGGATCGACCGCGGGCTCGCCCAGCTTCTGCGCCTGCGAGTTTCGCAGCTCAACAATTGCGCCTACTGCCTCAACCTGCATTACCAGGCGGCGCGCGAGGCGGGCATCCCCCGGGCCAAGATCGACACCCTGACCGCGTGGTGGGAGACCGAGCTTCACTCCGAGGCCGAGCAGGCGGCGCTCCGCTACACCGAGGCGCTCACCCGCGCCGCCGACACCGACCGGGACGCGGCGTTCCAGCGCTTCCACGACGCGCTCGCCGAGCACTTCAGCCCGGAGGAGACCCTCGAGATCGTCGCCGTCGTCGTCAACATGAACGTCTGGACCCGGATCAAGCTTGCCGAGGGCGCGATGCCTGGCCTGACCTGAGGCCTGCCGCCGCTGCCGCCGCCGCACCGACGCCGCCGCGTGCGGGCGCTTTATCCAAGACGCCCACGGCCTCCTTTGCGCGAGATGTGGCAGCGGCCGACTATTGGTGTCACTTCCGTCCAAAGCGCTTCTCATCCTTTCGCGTGAGAGCAGCAGTACCGCTTTGGACGAAAAGCGGTCAAAGGCGCGGTGGTATCGGCTGGGATAGGCTCGCGCCGTGGCCGTGGGCTTGAGACGGACGTCGCGCCCTCGGGCCCATCGGCGCCGTCAACCACGCGTCGATGGTTCTCGAAGGACGCATACGAGGCGATCGTCGTCGGCAGCGGGTTCGGCGGTGCAGTGTCCGCGTGCCGCCTCGCCCAGGCCGGAGTCGATGTCGGCCTGATCGAGAGAGGCCGGCGCTTTCCGCCCTAGATGTGGGAGCCGGTAGTCCGGGCCGTGGCGGACGTGGGTCGGCGCGCGGTGGCCCCGGACCTGCCGGGTTACGGCGTGCGCTCAGGCGCCTCCCGGCGACCCGCGGGCCGTCACCAGGTCGTGGGTTTGGTCGGCGTGCGCACCCACACGTCGAAGAACGCACTCAGGTCCTGGCCGGAGACCTCCTCAAAGACCGCTTGGAAGTCGTCGGTGGTGGCGGTCGAGTCGTCGTAGCGCGTGAGCCACTCCTGGCTGGCGGCGAAGAACGTCCCGTCGCCGACCTTGACCCGGAGGGCGTGCAGCGTCGCCGCGCCCCGGTCGTAGACCGCGCCGTGGAAGAGGCCCAGCGGACCCGGGTCCGCGATGGCCAGGTCCCAGAAGGGGTCATCAGCGGGGATCTCCATGACGGCGTCGAAGCTCTCCTGGGCGGAGTGGCCGCCGCTGTCCTGGCTCCACAACCACTCGACGTAGGTGGCCCAGCCCTCGTTGAGCCAGATGTCCGCCCACCGCTCCGGGCTCACGGCGTTGCCGAACCACTGGTGCCCGAGCTCGTGGACGACGGTGCCCTCCCGTGCCACCCGAGAGTAGACGGGCCGGGTCTGTGTCTCGAGCGCGTAGCCGACGCTGTCGTCATCGACGATCGCGCCGGCGGAGTTGAACGGGTACGACCCGAACGTCTCCTCGAGGAAGGCGATCATCTCCGCCTGCAGGTCGAGGCTCGCCTCGGTGGTGGCCGCGTTGGTGGCCGTGAGGTTGTCGTCGACCGCGTCGATGATCGGCAGCCCACCGGCTGTCTCGGTGAAGCGCAGCTCGTAGTCACCGACCGAGGCGGTGGTGAGATAGCTGGCCTGCGGATCGGGGGCGTCCCAGAACCAGGTCGTCCACCCGTTCTCGGTGACGGGGTCGCGTGTGGGCAGCCCGTTGGCGACCGCGACCTTGCCCTCGGGTACGGTGATCTCGAAGTCGTAGGTCGCCTTGTCGGTCTGGTGGTCGCTGACCGGGTACCAGGTCATCGAGCCCTCGGGCTCGCTCACCACCATGGCGCCGTCCCGCATGGTCACCCAGCCGTAGAGGACACCCTCGATGTCGGTCGGCCGAGTGGTCGCACCGCCGTAGGTGACGACTACGCGCGCCGTCTGCCCCTGCTTGATCTTGGGGCGGGGCTGGATCGTGAGCTCCCAGATGCGGGCCGCGTCGTCCTGCTCCTGCCAGTAGGCCGCGCCCTCGACCTCGGCCCCGCCGGCGGGCGGCGCCACCTCGCTGGCCCGCTTCCCGTTGACGGTGATCGCCTGCACGTCCAGGTCGCGCAGATCGAGGTTGAATCGGTCCAGGTCCTGCGTGGCCACCAGGTCGATCGTCGCCACCCCGCTCAGTTGGCCGACGAGCGGGGCCGGGGTGGGCTCCGGCGGCGTGTAGGTGAGGTCGAGGTCGTAGTGCTTCACGTCGTACCCACCGTTGCCGGCGAACGGGAAGTAGGGGTCGCCCGCACCAGGGGCACCGGCCGTGTACCTCGGCTCCGCCGGACCGCTCTGGGCGGCCGTCGGACCGGCCGAGAGGGCGAGCGCCCCCGTTGCCACCAGGACCGCCGCCAACGCTCCGGACACCTGTCTGCGAACACGCACAACGATCTCCTCTGCACTCGGGTCGCGCGCATCCCATTCTAGACGAGCAACGTGGCACCGCACCGAAGCCCTTTGAGGCCGCTGGGCCGCCGGAGCAGCCCGGAATCGCACCTTGGACGACTCGGGGGCGTCCAGTCGGCGCTGGCCCCTCCCCGCTTAGTACACAAAGCCGTCGCCGAGATCAGGCCGGTAGGCGTGCTCGCTCGACGATCCGTGCGTCGTAGCGAGAAACGAATCGGGCCACCTATCGGATTTCGCTACGACCCAGGGCCAGGGGCACACGCCCGACGCTCACCGCGGGCGACTTCACGTAGAGGCACGGCCGGCCGTGCGCGGGTGACGCGCGGCCGGTCTGCCAAGCTCAGGCGTCGTGGACGCGATCAGCCTCAGAGGAGTGGTGAAGCGCTTCGGCTCGATCACGGCCGTGGACCACCTCGACCTGGACGTGCCCCCGGGCATCTGCCTCGGCCTCCTGGGCCCGAACGGCGCCGGCAAGTCCACGACCATGCGGCTCTTGACCGGGCAGGCGATCGCCGACGAGGGAGAGATCCGCGTGCTCGAGCACACCCTGCCGGCCGACGCCAAGCGGGCCCGCGCCGAGATGGGCGTGGTTCCCCAGCTCGACAACCTCGACGTGGACGTCACGGTCGAGGAGAACCTCGCCGTGTTCGCGCGCCTCTACCGGGTGCCCGACGTGGGCGCGGCGGTCGACCGCTCGCTGGAGCTCGCCCGCCTGACCGGACGGAGGACCGATGCGGTCGACGAGCTCTCCGGAGGTATGCGCCGCCGACTGCTGCTCGCTCGCGGCCTCGTCCACCAACCCCGTCTGATGCTGCTCGATGAGCCGACGGTCGGGCTCGATCCCCAGATCCGCACGGAACTTTGGACCCTGATCGGCGACCTGCGCACGCGCGGAACGACGATCCTGATGTCGACCCACTACATCGAGGAGGCCGAGCGCCTCGCCGACGAGGTCGCGCTCATGGCGAAGGGCAAGGTCATCGCGCGCGGCAAGCCCTCGGCCCTGATCGCCGAGCACGCGGGGCGCGAGACCGCCGAGATCTACGGCCCGCCCGATCGCCTCGCCGAGGCCCGAGGCATCGCCGAGTCCCAAGGCCTTCGCGTCCGGCCCGCCGGCCCGGCGATCGCCGTGGTCGGCGCCGAGCGCGCGGTTGACGGAGCGGTTCCCGACGACGCAATCCGCCGCGCAGCCTCGCTCGAAGACGTGTTCGTGCTCCTCACGGGGGAGGAGGCGGAGTGAGCGAGGTTGGCGCCCGCCGGCTCGAGCCGGCGGCGATCACGGGCGTGATGAGCCGGGAGGTCGCCAACTTCCGCACCTTCTGGAAGGCGACGACCTTCTCCAGCGTCCTCGAGCCGATCGTCTACCTGCTCGCGTTCGGCCTCGGCCTCGGCGCGACCGTCGTCAGCGACGTGGACGGCCTCGACTATGTGGAGTTCGTCGGCACCGGGATGGTCGCGACCGCGGTGATCTTCTCCAGCGCGCTCCCCGCGATGTTCGGCACCTTCGTCAAGCACCGCTTCCAGATGACCTACGACGCGATCCTCGCGGCTCCCGTCGACGTCGAGGAGCTGGTGACGGGCGAGATGCTGTGGATCGGGATCCGCGCCGGCTTCTACGGATGCTTCCCGCTGCTGGTCACGATCGCGTTCGGCCTCGACCCGGCGCTCGGAATGCTGCTGGTGCCGCTCTTCTGCTTCACCACGGCCCTCGGCTTCGCGGCGTTCGGGATCGCGGTGGCTGCCACCGTCGGCAAGATCGACCAGTTCAACTACGTCACTACCCTGATCATCACGCCGCTCTTCCTCGTCGCCGGGACGTTCTTCCCGATCGACGAGCTGCCCGAAGGCTTCCAGGTGGTGGCCAACGTGAACCCGCTCTACCAACTCGTGGAACTCGTCCGGCACGCGGCCTTCGGCTTCGAGGCCACCGACCTGCTCCGGTTCGCCTTCCTCGTCGCGTTCGCGCTCGCCATGTGGCGGGTCGCGGTGCGGCGGATGGAGCTCCGCCTGATCGACTGATGCGACGCACGCTGGTGCTCATCCTGGCCGCTGTCGCCATCGCCGGCTGCGGCGGTGACGACGACGAGCCGGCGGCGAATGCGGAGTCGGCCGGGGCCAGCGGCGCGGAGGGCGTCGTGGCCGGCGCCGCCTACGACATCACCGTCGGCGAGTTCATCGCCGAGCTGCAGCCGGACAAGCAGGACATCCTGCGGGACTTCGTCGCCGACAGCGAGGCGTGCAAGGGGGTCAAGGTCGACTCGGGCTTCGTCCTCCTAGTGACCGCGGAGGCGATCGACGCCGGGCAGGAGGAGCCGCTCGCGGACCTCGTCGAGGAGCAGTGTGGCTAAGCGCCGCCGCAAGGAGCCGCCGGCGACCGTCGACTACACGGACGCCGAGGGCAACGTCCTGACCCTGCGCGAGTCGCTCAGCTCCGGGTCGATCCGCAAGATCGCGAAGGCGCGGGCCTCGGGCGCCGCGACGGTCGACGACGACTACCAGCGGCGGTCCGAGCTCCTGTTCGAGCGGCTCGCCGTGCGGTGGGAGATCGCCGGCCTCCCGATCGAGGAGCAGAAGCTCCTGTTGGCGCGCTACCGGATGGCTGACTCGCAGACGCAGCGCTGGGTCCGGCGCACGCTCGCCGACCACGTTGCGCGGCTGATCCCCGAGCTCGCGGAGTAGCGCCAGAAGGCGATAATGAGGGCCGATGGAGCGCGCTGAGGTGGATCGCTGGCTGGAGGCGTACGTCGCCGCGTGGAAGAGCTACGACCCCGGCCAGATCGGCGCCCTGTTCAGCGAGGACGTCCGCTACCGGTACTACCCGTACGACCCCGCGTTCGAGGGCCGTGAGGCGGTCGTCCGCAGCTGGCTGGGCGAGAACGAGGCGGAGGGAGCCTCGGGCCGCGACGCCGAAGGCACCTACGACGGCTCGTACGCCACGGTCGCGATCGACGGTGACGTCGCGGTCGCCACCGGGACCAGCACCTACTTCACGGAGCCGGGCGGCGCGGTCGAGAAGGTCTACTACAACTGCTTCGTGATGCGCTTCGATGCCGATGGCCGCTGCTCGGAGTACACCGAGTGGTTCAACAAACGGCCGGATCCCTAGGCCATCGGCCCGGCCAGGTCCACCAGGCGAGGATCCCCCTCACGCCAAGGAATAGTCTCGTGACCACTCCCGAGCCCCAGCGGAAAGGATTCCCATGAGCAATGAATCTCCTCCCGACAGCATCGTCTTCGTCCACGGTTTCTGGGTGACCCCCCGGAGTTGGGAGAACTGGATCGCCCACTATGAGGCGAAGGGATACAACGTGATCGCGCCCGCCTACCCCGGCTTCGAGGTGGAGGTGGAGGCGTTGAACGAAGACGACACGCCCATCGTGGAAGCTCGCGTGCCGGCTATCGTCGAGAACTTCGAGAACGCGATCAAGGGGCTGGATTCAGCACCGATCATCATCGGCCACTCAGCTGGCGGCGCGTTCACTCAAGTGCTCTTGGACCACGGCTACGGTGCGGCTGGCGTGGCGCTGAACTCGGCTCCGACGGAGGGGGTGCGGATCGTGCCACCGTCCCAGGTGAAGTCCACGTGGCCCGTGTTGAAGAACCCGGCGAACCACCACAAGGCGGTGGGCTTCACGTTTGAGCAGTGGAACTACGCATTCACCAACGGCCTGCCGGAGGAGCAATCACGGGAACTCTACGAGCGGTACCACATCCCTGGGTCAGGCCGGATTCTGTTTGACAGCGTCACCGCCAACTTCATTCCCGGGCCGCAAGCCACGGCGGTGAATTACAAGAACGACGACCGTGCTCCGCTGCTGTTCGTGTCCGGCAGCGAGGACCACCTCATGCCGCCGTCGATCCAGCAGTCCAACCACAAGCACTACAAGTCAGACACCGTTACCGAGATCACCGAGTACGAGGGGCCGCACCTGATGATCGCCGCGGACGGCTGGGAGAAGATCGCCGACGACGTCCTGGAGTGGGCCGTCGAGCACGCTCGATGAATGGCGATCTCGGGCCCTCGATCGGTCCTAAGCCCGTCCCGACTCCAGCAGCCGCCGCAAGAACCGTTGGGTTTCCGGCTGCGAGGGGTTTTCGAACAGCTTCGATGGCGGCGCGACCTCGAGCAGCCGCCCCTCGTGGAGGAAGCCGACGCGGTCGGCGACCTCGCGGGCGAAGCCCATCTCGTGGGTGGCGAGCAGCATCGTCACGCCCTCGTCCTTCAGGTCTCTAACAGCCTGGAGCACCTCGCCGACGAGCTCCGGGTCGAGCGCGCTCGTGACCTCGTCCAGCATCATCGCCCGCGGCCGGGTGCCGAACGCCCTCGCGATGGCGACGCGTTGCTGTTGGCCGCCGGACAGGCGATCGGGGTAGTCGTCCTCGCGTCCGGCGAGCCCGAAGCGCTCGAGCAGGGCGAGCGCCCGCGTCCTGGCCTCGGCCTTGGGAGTGCCGTGGCCCTGGACGAGCCCGAGCAGGACGTTGTCGAGCGCGCTCAGGTGCGGGAACAGGTTGTAGGCCTGGAACACGAGCCCGAGCCGGCGCCGCACGCCGACCGCGCGCACCGAGGGGTCGGTGATCACGTCGCCGTCGAGGAAGACGTCCCCCTCGTCGATGTCCTCGAGCAGGTCGACGCAGCGCAGCAGCGTGGACTTGCCGGAACCCGAGGCACCGATCAACGCCACGGCCTCGTGCTCGTGAACGGTGAGGTCGATCCCGCGCAGCACCTGGAGGTCGCCAAACGCCTTCGTGACGCCCTTGAGCTCGAGGACCGGCTCGCCCGCCATCAGCGCGCTTGCTCCGCGAGGCCCCAGCGGTCGAGGATCCGCGCCAGGGGGATCGTGATGCACAGGTAGAGCAGGGCGGCGGCCACGAGCGGGGTGTAGTCGAACCGGGACGCGGTCTCGATCTGAGCCGTGCGAAACGCCTCGCCGGTAACGCCGATGATCGCGAGCAGGGCGACGTCCTTCTGGAGCGCGATGAAGTCGTTCAGCAGCGGGGGGCCGATCCGCCGGATCGCCTGCGGCACGATCACGTGACGCAAGGCCTGCCCCTCGGTAAGTCCGACCGCCAGCGCCGCGTCACGCTGGCCGCGGTGGATCGAGTTGATGCCGGCACGGTAGACCTCGGCGACGTACGCGCTGTAACAGAGCGCGAGCGCGAACCCTCCGAGCACCACGGGCTCGGTCGGCAGCCAGTCCAGCGGTTGCGAGCCGTCTGCGCTCTCCCCCTGCGCCAGCGCGGGAACGCCGAACCCGATGAGGTAGACGAGCAGGATCACCGGGATCCCGCGGAAGACATCCGTGAAGACGACGGCAAGCATCCGCAGCGGAAAAAGCGCGGGTCCCCTTGCCGTGCGGAGGATGGCGATCGCCAGGCCAAGGATCAGGACCACCACCTCCACGACGCAGAACACGCGAATGTCGAGCCAGAACGCCCTGAGAACGTCAGGGAACGTTTCGGAGAACTCGCTCGCGTCGAAGAAGGACTCGCGGACCACGGGCCACCCCGGGCTCGTGAGCACGAGCGCCGCCAGCGCACCGAGTACGACGATCGTCGATACGGCGGCGATCGTGCCGCCGCGCAGCGCCCGCGCCCGGCGGGCCTCGGCCCGCTCGGCTCTTCGATCGGGCGCCTCCGACGCTACTCGAGCACCGGCGCCTTGGCCTTCTCGCTGATCCACGTCTGCTCGATCTCGGCCAGCTCACCCGACTCGCTCAGCGAGTCGACGGCGAACGAGACGCAGTCGGTCAGCGGCGAGTCCTTCTCGAGCAGGGCGCCCCATTCGTCGCCGCCCGGGGCGGAGAACTGGCCCACGATCGTGCCCTCGGGCACCTGAACCGCCGTCAGGAAGAAGGCCGTCGGGACGTCGACGACGATCGCGTCCACCTGCTCCTGCTTGAGCGCCGTGACCACGTCGTTCGAGGTGTCGAATACCTGCGGCTCGGTGCTGGGCTGGATCGAGGCCTGGACGGCCTCGAGGCTGGTGGTCCCGATCTGGACGCCGAACTGGACGTCCGCGAGGTCGGCGAGCGAGGTCGCCGAAGCCGCGTCGGAGCCCTTGAGCGCCACAACGGCCTGGTTCGCCGTGTAGTACGGCGACGAGAAGTCGACTGCCTCGGCGCGCTTGGGCGAGATCGAGATCTGGTTGACGTCGAAGTCGAAGTCCTTGGGCCCGGGGGCGAAGGACGAGTTGAACGGCTCGACCACCCACTCGACCTGGTTCTCCGCGAAGCCGAGCTGATCCGCGATCGCGTAGGCGACGGCGCTCTCGAAACCCTCCCCGTTGGTCGGGTCGTCGTCCTCGAAGTAGGGCGGGAACGCAGGGCTGTCGGTCGCCACGGTCAGCGTTCCCGAGTTCAGCGTGTCGAGCTGGTCGGCCTGGCAGTCCTCGGCGGTGACCGCGGCGGTCGTGGTCCCCTCGTCGCCCGAGTCGTCGTCGTCATCCCCGCATCCAGCAACCACCCCCAGGGCGGCGATCAGGAACAGCAACGAAAACATGCGGGTCAGCGACACAGCAAATCCCCTCGGGTCGAAAGTCCGACGGCGGGATGCTACATCTGACCCGACTTGGGAACGCACACGCCTCAACGCGTTCACCGTGGACGTCGCCTTCAAGCGCCCGATCCTGCTGCCCTCCAAGGTCACGTTCTCCTCGGCCGACGACGCCTCGGCGTTCGGTGTGCGCTCGGCCCGCGACGACACGCCGCACCTGGCCGGGTCGATCAGGCTCTGAGGCTGCCGCGCAGCAGCAGGTAGCGGCCCGCGATCTGGACGCCGTCCAGGGCGTCGTTGCATGACGACAGCAGGCGGTCGAACGACGGCCGAAGCTCGTCGAGCCGGGACAGGGGAAATGGCAGCCCCGCGGTGATCGCGGTGAACGCCGCGTCCGGATCCGGAAACGAGAGCCGGACCGTTCGCGTGCGAACCTCGAGGTCGGTCAGGACCGCTCCAAGGCGCCGGGTCGCGGTCTCAGCGCGCCCCCACTCCGATGGGCTCGGGATTCCCACCGGCAGCGGCGCTATCTGCTCCGCGAACTCGAACAGGCGCCCCGGCAGCCCGCGCGGGACCCAGGTCGCGATCGCCACCACTCCGCCCGGCGCGGCCGATCTCGCAAGCTCGGCGACCGCGCGCTCAGGCTCCGGGTCGAGCGCGATCGCGAACGCCGAGGTGACCGGCGTGCTGCCGGCGAAGTCTCCGAGCGCTCGCATGACGGGCGCAATGGCGGCCCGGAGCGCCACCTGGCCGGGGTGCGTCGACAGACCGGCGATCGCGGCGCGCCGGGCCGCCACGCCGGTTGGATCGCGAACCGCCGGCGGCGGCCTGAGCCTCAGCAGGGCGCGCCGGGTGATCGCTCCCGAGTCGGCCGGGCGGGGCGGCCTGGTGTAGAGGTCGCGCGGCATCCGGCGGCGATCGTAGGTCGATCCGGGCGGATTTCCAGGGCGATAACAGTTGATTCACGGGTTGGTCACCACGCGTTCACGGGTCCCGGGCGGAGAACGGCGATAAGGGATCTCTCAAGGCAAGCAACTCGGCAGGGAGGACTCGATGTCCGTTCAGCTCACCCGTAGGCGGTTCGTTGAAGGATCCGCGGCACTCGGCGCAGGGCTCACGCTCGGTGGCCCGATCTCGGCGCTCGCGGCCCGCTCCAAGAACACGAAGGCCAGCCGGCGCACGGTCGGCTACGGCCAGCTGGCCCCGACTCCGGAACGGGACACCGGAGTCGAGTGGCTCGAGCTGCCG
Organism: uncultured bacterium; assembly: GCA_963734015.1. Taxonomy (GTDB): domain Bacteria; phylum Actinomycetota; class Thermoleophilia; order Solirubrobacterales; family 70-9; genus JALZKA01. The sequence goes on from CAVTFG010000019.1 coordinate 52,031, forward strand.
CCGGGCTTTCGGTACCGGATCATCAGCCGCCAGGGAGAGCCGATGGACGACGGCAACCCGACGCCCGGGATCTTCGACGGCATGGCGGCATACGACGGGCCCGGCTCGACCACGATCCTGATCCGCAACCACGAGAACCGCTCGCGCGCGGGCGAGATTCCGGTCGTCGTCCCGCGGAGCAGGCAGTACGACCGCGACCCCGTGACGCGCGGCGGCAACACCAAGCTGGTCGTCTCGAGGCAGCGCGAGCTGCTCGGGAGCTTTGCGGTCCTCGGCGGGACCCACACGAACTGCGCCGGCGGGGCCACCCCGTGGGACACCTGGATCACCTGCGAGGAGATCTTCAATTACGGCTCCGTTGAGGCGAACGCGGCACCGCCCGGCACGCCGCACGGCTACGCCTTCGAGGTGCCGGCCGACGCGGACGGGCCGGCCAGCCCGCTCGAGATCAACGACGCCGGGCGGTTCTCGCACGAGGCGGTGGCCTGGCTCGACGGCGTGCTGTACGAGACCGAGGACCGCGGCGACGCGTGCTTCTACCGGTTCCTTCCCAGCCGGCAACCGCGCGAGTTCGGCGACCTCGCGGCGTTCGGCGGCAGGCTCGAGGCGCTGGTCGTCAGGGGGCGGCCGAACTTCGACATGGACACCGCCAACCCCGGCGAGGAGTATCAGGTCGAATGGGTCGAGATCGACGACCCGGATCCGGCGGCGGACACCGTGCGGGTCCAAGCACAGGAGAAGGGCGCGGCGATCTTCACTCGCACCGAGGGGATCTGGCCGACCGAGCGGCGCGTCTACTTCGACTGCACGTCGGGCGGCGAGGCCGGGCTGGGGCAGCTCTGGGAGCTCACGCCGCGCGGCCGGGATGGCGGGCAACTGCGGCTGATCTACGAGTCGACGTCGGTCGACGACCTCGAGGGGCCGGACAACCTGGTCGTCGTGCCGGCGACCGGCCACGTGTTCCTCCAGGAGGACGCGGAGGACGTCCAGTTCGTCCGCGGCGTGGACCGGCGGGGCCGGATCTACGACTTCGTCAAGACGCTCCGCAACAACTTCGAGTTCTGCGGCGGCTGCTTCAGCCCGGACGGAAGGACGTTCTTCCTGAACCAGCAGGGCGGCAGGCAGGACGGCGGCCCCGACGGGACCGACCCCCTCAACCCGCCCGACGAGAGCACCGCGGTCACGTACGCGATCTGGGGGCCGTTCGGCGAGCTGGACTGAGCGGCCGCCGAAACCCCCCGGATGGCGGGGGCGCCGAGCCCGCGCTGCCGGTAGCTGCGGAACCCCAATCGCTAGGGTGAGCCGCAGTGGCGGACATCGACGCTGTCGAGACTGAGGAGTGGCTGGAAGCCCTTGACGCGGTCGTCAAACACGACGGTCCGCGGCGTGCGCATGACCTCGTAGAGCGGGTCATCGAGCGCGCCCGGCTGAAGGGCGCCGCAATCGAGCACGTCGGGCCGACGCCCTACGTCAACACGATCCATGTCGAGGACGAGCCGCCGCTCCCCGGCGACCCCGGGTTGGAGCGGCGAGTGCGCTCGCTGATCCGCTGGAACGCGATCGCGATGATCCTCCGCGCGAACAAGGAGTCGTCGGAACTGGGCGGGCACATCGCCAGCTACCAATCCGCGGCGCTCCTCTACGAGATCGGGTTCAACCATTTCTGGCATGCGCCCTCGGACGATCACGGCGGCGACCTCATCTACATCCAGGGGCACTCGTCGCCGGGGATCTACGCCCGGGCGTTCCTCGAGGGCCGGCTGTCCGAAGAGGAGCTCGAGGGTTACCGCCAGGAGGTATCACGACCGGGCGGCCTCAGCTCCTATCCGCACCCGTGGCTGATGCCCGACTTCTGGCAATTCCCGACCGTCTCGATGGGGCTGGGTCCGATCATGGCGATCTACCAGGCCCGGTTCATGCGCTACCTCACCGATCGCGGGGTGCTCAACACGAACGGGCGCAAGGTCTGGTGCTTCCTCGGCGACGGGGAAACCGACGAGCCGGAGTCGCTCGGCGCGATCTCACTCGCAGGCCGCGAGGAGCTGAGCAACCTCGTCTTCGTCATCAACTGCAACCTGCAGCGCCTCGACGGCCCCGTGCACGGGAACGGGAAGATCATCCAGGTGCTCGAGACGATCTTCCGCGGGGCGGGGTGGAACGTCGTCAAGGTCATCTGGGGCGATCGCTGGGATCCACTGCTCGAGGCCGACGAGAACGGCCTGCTCGTCCGGCGCATGGAAGAGGCCGTCGACGGCGAGTACCAGACCTACAAGGCCCGCAGCGGGGCGTTCGTTCGTGAGAAGTTCTTCGGGAAGTACCCCGAGCTGGCGGAGCGGGTCAAGGACATGACGGACGACGAGATCTGGGATCTGAACCGCGGGGGGCACGACGCGAAGAAGGTCTACGCCGCATACGCCGCCGCCCAGTCCGCAACGCGCCGTCCCACGGTGATCCTCGCGAAGACGATCAAGGGCTACGGGATGGGCGAGGCCGGCGAGGGCCAGAACATCACCCACCAGCAGAAGAAGATGAACGAGCAGGCGTTGTTCGCCTTCCGCGACCGGTTCGACCTGGGCATCTCCGACGACGAGGTCAGCGACATCGCGTTCCACAAGCCGGCCGACGACTCGCCCGAGATCCGCTATCTCCAGGAACGCCGCCGGGCGCTGGGCGGCTACCTGCCGGCACGTCGGCGCAAGGTGGACGAGCCGCTCCCGGTCCCGCCGTTGGAGACCTTCCAGTCGCAACTCGACGGCACCGGGGAGCGCGAGATCTCGACCACGATGGCCTTCGTCCGCGTGCTCGCGGCGCTGCTACGCGACAAGACCCTGGGCCCCCGCGTAGTCCCGATCGTCCCCGACGAATCGCGCACGTTCGGGATGGAGGGCATGTTCCGCCAGCTCGGGATCTACTCGCACGTGGGCCAGCTGTATGAGCCCGAGGACGCCGGCTCGCTGATGTTCTACCGCGAGGACCAGAAGGGCCAGGTCCTCCAGGAGGGGATCACCGAGGCGGGCGCTTTCTCCTCGTGGATCGCCGCCGCCACGTCCTACTCGAACCACGACGTGCAGATGATCCCCTTCTACGCCTTCTACTCCATGTTCGGGTTCCAGCGGGTCGGCGACCTGGCCTGGGCGGCGGGCGACAACCGCGCGCGGGGATTCCTGCTCGGCGGGACCGCGGGCCGCACGACGCTGAACGGCGAGGGCCTGCAGCACGAGGACGGGCACAGCCACCTGCTGTCCTCGACGGTGCCGAACTGCATTTCGTACGACCCCGCCTACGCATACGAGGTCGCCGTGATCATCCAGGACGGCCTACGGCGCATGATCGGCGAGCAGGAGGACGTCTTCTTCTACCTCACGATCATGAACGAGAACTACCGCCATCCGCCGCTGCCCGAGGGAGCCGAGGAGGGGATCCTGCGCGGCATGCACCGGGTGCGCGAGATCGACGGCGCGAAGGTGCGCTTGCTCGGCTCGGGAACGATCCTGCGCGAGGTCGAGGCGGCGGCCGAGCTGCTCGGCCAGGACTTCGAGATCCCGGCCGAGGTCTGGAGCGTGACCAGCTACACCGAGCTTCGCCGCGACGGTCTGGCCCGCGACCGCGAGGAGCGCCTCCATGGCGAGGCCGATGAGCCCTGGGTGGCGCGATCCCTGGGCGGGAGCTCGGCGCCGGTGGTCGCCGCGACCGACTACATGAAGGCGCTCCCCGACGGGGTTCGCGCCTGGGTGCCGGGGCGCTTCGAAGTCCTTGGCACGGACGGATTCGGCCGCAGCGACTTCCGCAAGCATCTGCGCCGGTTCTTCGAGGTCGACCGCCATCACGTCGTGGTCGCCGCCCTCGATGCGCTGGCGGTCGAGGGGGAGATCGAGCGGTCGGTAGTCGACGACGCGATCTCGACCTACGGCATCGACCCGAACGCTTCCGACCCCGCTGTGAGCTGATGGCGGATTCGCGCGACGTCACCGTTCCCGATATCGGCGATTTCGAAGGCGTGCCGGTGATCGAGATCCTGGTCGCCGCGGGCGACGAGGTCGCGGTCGAGCAGCCGCTGGTGACGCTCGAATCCGACAAGGCGACGATGGACGTGCCGGCGCCGTTCGCGGGGAAGGTGGCGGAGCTGAAGGTCTCGGTGGGGGACGAGGTCTCGGAAGGGTCGGTGTTGATGGTGGTCGAGGCTTCCGAGGGTGGCCAGGACGCGACCGCCGACCGCGAGGAGCCCAGCGCCGACGCCGAGGAGGGCGCCGACGCTGGTGGAGGCAGTGACGGCGACGAAGCCGCAGCGGCCCCCGAGGCCGCTCCGCAGGCCGAGGCCGCAGCGCCTCCCGTCGCCGAACGACGTGGAACCCGGACATAGTGTCCGGCAAGCCGACGCTCGGCAGGACGGGGCTGGGGATGGGCCGGTGTACGCGAGTCCCGCGGTGCGGCGGATGGCTCGTGAGATGGGGGTAGGGCTCCAGGGTGTCCAGGGTTCCGGCCGCAAGGGCAGGATCACGAAGGACGATGTGAAGCAGGCAAAGGAGCGGCCGGCGGCAGCTCCGGGCGAGGGTGCTGCGATCCCCGGGCTGAACCTCGCGCCCTGGCCGAAGGTCGACTACGCGAAGTACGGCGAGATCGAGCGCGTGCCGCTCTCGCGGATCAAGAAGATCAGCGGCCCGAACGTCGCCCGGAACTGGGTCGTGATTCCGCACGTGACCCACAACGACGAGGCGGACATCACCGACCTCGAGGCGTTCCGCAAGCAGATCAATGCCGAGCAGCAGGACGTGAAGGTGACGATGGTCGCGCTCCTGGTGAAGGCGTGCGTCGGCTCGCTCAAGCAGTTCCCGGACTTCAATTCGTCGCTGGACGGTGACGAGCTGGTGATCAAGCGGTACTACAACATCGGCTTCGCGGCCGACACCCCGCAGGGGCTGATGGTCCCGGTCATCAAGGACGCCGACCGCAAGGGTCTGCTCGAGATCGCGGCCGACCTGACCGAGCTGTCGGGCAAGGCGCGCGAGGGCAAGATCTCAGCCGAGGAGATGCGGGGCTCCACCTTCACGATCTCGTCGCTGGGCGGCATCGGCGGGACGAGCTTCACCCCGATCGTGAACGCCCCTGACGTGGCGATCCTGGGCGTCACCCGGTCGCAGATGAAGCCCGTCTGGGATGGCGAGGAATTCAAGCCCCGGCTGATGCTGCCGCTCTCGCTCTCGTACGACCACCGCGTGATCGACGGCGCCGCCGGGGCGCGGTTCGTCGCCCACCTCGCCGGCGAGCTTGCCGACCTGCGGAGGGTTCTTCTGTGAGGCGGAGCGGAGCGAAGCCGAGCCCCGCCGCTTTAGAGGCGGCTTGTTGATGCAGGTCAAGGTCCCCGACATCGGCGACTTCTCCGACGTCCCGGTTATCGAGATCCACGTGAAGGCCGGCGACACGGTCGCGGCCGAGGACCCGCTGGTCACGCTCGAGTCCGACAAGGCGACGATGGACGTCCCGGCGCCCGCGGCCGGCAAGGTCACCGAGGTCCTCGTCGCGATCGACGACACGGTCAGCGAGGGCGCGCCGATCCTGGAGATCGACGCGGAGGAGGGTGCGGAGCCGGCTCCGAGGCACCGGGCGGTGAGCCGGAAGCGCCGACTGAACCCAAGGCGGACGAGGATGCGGCGGCTGAGGCCCCGCAGGCCGCGGAGGAGCCCGAGGCGGGTGGGAAGGTGGTGGTGATCGGCTCCGGCGTCGGTGGCTACACAGCGGCGTTCCGCGCCGCCGATCTCGGCCTCGACGTGACGCTCGTCGAGCGCGACGAGACGCTGGGAGGCGTCTGCCTGAACGTCGGCTGCATTCCGTCGAAGGCCGTGCTCCACGCGGCGCGGGTCATCGCCGAGGCGGAGGAGGCCGGAAGCTTCGGCGTCAAGTTCAAGGACCCCAAGATCGACCTCGACGCGCTGCGCGGCTGGAAGGACGACGTGGTCGGCAAGCTGACGGGCGGGCTCGACGGCCTCGCCAAGCAGCGCAAGGTCGAGGTGGTGCGCGGCACCGCCCGCTTCACGTCCGACCACACGGTCGACGTCGACGGCACCGAGATCGAGTTCCGGCACTGCGTGATCGCTGCCGGCTCGCGCTCCATGGAGCTGCCCGGCCTGCCGGACGACGAGCGCGTCATCGACTCGACGGTCGCGCTCGAGCTGGCCGATATACCCAAGCGCCTCCTGGTCGTCGGCGGCGGGATCATCGGCCTCGAGGTGGCGGCCATGTACTCCTCGCTCGGCAGCGCGATCTCCGTGGTCGAGCTGACCGACCAGCTGATCCCGGGCTGCGACCCCGACCTGGTGAAGCCGCTCCACAAGTACGTCGAATCGCGCTACGAGGCGATCATGCTCTCGACCAAGGTCGCGTCCGCCGAAGCCGGCGACGACGGTATCCGGGTCGAGTTCGAGGGGGAGAACGCCCCCGAGGCGCAGACCTACGACAAGGTCCTCGTCGCGGTCGGCCGCCGGGCGAACGGCGACCAGCTCGACCTCGACAAGGCGGGCGTGAACGTCGACGACCGCGGCGAGATCGCCGTGGACGCCCAGCGCCGCACGAACGTCGCCCACATCTACGCGATCGGCGATATCGCCGGTGGGCCGATGCTGGCGCACAAGGCATCGCACGAGGGAAAGGTCGCGGCCGAGGTGATCGCCGGCCGCAACGTCGCCTTCGAGCCGCTCGCGATCCCTTCGGTCGCATACACCGACCCCGAGGTTGCGTGGACGGGCCTGACCGAGACCGATGCGGTCGCCTCGGACACGGACTACGAGAAGTCGATCTTTCCCTGGCAGGCGTCGGGCCGCGCCCTCGGCCTGGCCCGGCCCGAGGGTCAGACGAAGCTCCTGATCGATCCAGAGTCCCGCCGGGTGATCGGCGCCGGGATCGTGGGGATCAACGCCGGAGACCTGGCCGCCGAGGCGACGCTCGCCATCGAGATGGGCGCCGACGCCGAGGACATGGGCCTGACGATCCACCCGCACCCCACCCTCTCGGAGACGCTGATGTTCGCGGCCGAGAAGGCCGAGGGGACGATCACCGACCTCTACGCGCCGAAGCGCAAGCGCGGCTGAGGGCCTTCAGGCCGCGCGCGTTCGGTAGTCGACCTCGAGGAAGTCCTCGACCTCGGGGTCCCAGCGCTCCGCGACGAAACGGGTGTGCTCGGGATGGGCGTTGTAGGCGTCGTACGCGGCCTGGTCTGCGAACTCCATCGAGAAGCCGAAGCGGAAACCGTTCTTCGGGCTGACCTCGTCGAGGACCTCGAACGCGTCGACGCCGGGGATGGCGGGTAGGGTGGCCGCCGCGGTTTCGAGAAACCGCCGCTCGTCGTCCGAGCCGTCGGGATGCCGGAGGCGGAAGGAAACCGTGTGCCGGATCGCGCCGTCGGCCAAAGTCACGCCCGGAACCGTACAGCGACGGCGGGCCACATGGCTGGCCGCTAGTAACGGGACTCGAGGGCCGCGCGACGGCTGGCCGACTCCGGCTGGCCGTCGCGGTCGACCAGGATCACCTCGGTGTTCGCCATCCGGTCCATGAGCCCCCGCCTGCGGTCGGAGAACAGGACCATGAGGAACCCGATTCCCAGGGTGAGGACCGAGAGCACGACGCCGAACAGCCGCCGGACCGCGGTGCGCATGTCCAGATGGGGGTCGGCTTGGAAGTCGATCAGGCGGATCCCCAGCAGGCGCATGCCCGAGCGTCTGACCCGCAAGCGTCCAGAAGAAGAGGAGATAGACGGTGAGGATCGTGAGGAACGTGACGGTGCCGAGCGCCAGCGCCGGGGCGGACGAGGTCTCGAAGTCCCCGAAGACGGCATTGACGATGAAGGTGAAGCCGGCCGAGATCGCGAAGAACGTTGCGTTGATGATCGCCACGTCGATCGCCAGCCCCAGGGAACGCGTGACGAACCCGGCGTTGTCCGACGGCTCGGTTCGCGGCGGCTTGCGAGCCAGGCGCCGGGCGATCCTCTCGACCGCCGCGTCGAGCCCGTTGGCGATGCGCCGGACCTGTCGGCCGAGGTCCGCGATCAGGCCGACGCCCTGGGAGGCGATCGCGTTGCGGATCTCGGGGGCATCGGCGATCCGCTCGATCAGCTTCTGCACCTCGTCGCTCGAGAGCAGCTGGTCCCAGACCTTGTCGACCAGCTTCGAGTCGATGGCGTCGGTGAGCGCCCGCTCGAACTCAGGGCTGGCGAGCACGCCACGGATCGCGCTCTCGGTCGCCGGGCCCTGGAGCACCCTGATCAGCGCCCGCTCGACCGCCTCGCTCTCGAGCGCGCTGACGATCGCCTCCTCGGTCGCCACCTGGACCGTGTTGTCGATCCCGGTGGCTTCCGCGACCGCTCGCGCACCGCGGGCGCCACCGCCCAAGAGCCTCGTGGCGAACGAAGGCCGGGGTCTGGGGGGCTCTGCCATGCAAGGCCAATGTAGGTCGCGCGTCGGCCGGATCGAGGCTGAATAGGCTCCCGGTCTCGGGAGGACCATTGGACGACGCCACGGCCATCGCAATCATCGTCGCCGCGGCGGTGGGATCGCAGATCGTTGCGCGCGGGCTTCGGATTCCCGCGATCGTTCCGCTGCTGGCGGCCGGAGTGCTGCTCGGCCCGTACGTGATCGACGCGTTCGACCCGGATGAGCTCTTCGGCGACCTGGTCGACCCGATGGTGGAGCTCGCCGTCGGCGTGATCCTGTTCGAGGGCTCGCTGCTGCTGCGCCGCGAGGAGCTGAGCGGGTCGGCGGGTCCGGTCGTCGCCAGGCTCGTCACGTTGGGATTCGCGGTCACCTGGTCCCTATGTGCGCTCGCCGCAATCGTCCTGTTCGACATGGAAACCCGCATGGCGATCCTGCTCGGCGCCGTGCTTTCGCTCTCCGGGCCGACCGTGGTCCTGCCGCTGCTCGAGCACGTGCGCCCTCGCGAGCGCGTTGGCGCGGTGCTGAAATGGGAGGGGATCCTGATCGATCCGATCGGCGCGATCTTCGCCGTCCTGGCCTTCGGCGCGATCTCCACGGGTGGGAGCGAGTTCCAGCCCGGCCCGTTCCTGGCCACGGTCGGAGTCGGCGTCGGCGTCGGCGTCGCGGCCGCGGTGCCCGCGATCTTCGCGCTGCGCGATCACCGCATGACGAGCTCGCTCGAATCGTCCGTCCTCCTGGCCCTGGTGCTCGTCGCCGTTGCGGTCGCCAGCGACATCCGGGACGACGCCGGCCTGGTCGCCGCGATCGCGATGGGCGTCACCCTCGCCCACCGGCGGGAGGACATCGAGCGCGAGGCGCACGACTTCGTGACCACCCTGACCAGCCTCCTGATCGGGATCCTGTTCGTCATCCTCTCGGCGCGCGTCGACCCCGAGCGCGTGGCGGACCTCGGGTGGGAGGGAGTCGCCTTCGTCGCCTTCCTGATCCTCATGGTCCGCCCGCTCTCCGCCCTGCTCGGCACGGTGCGGACCGGCCTGGATTGGCGGGAGCGCGGGCTCGTCGCCTGGATGATGCCGCGCGGCATCGTCGCCGCGTCGACCGTCTCCGCCTTCGAGCTGACCTTCGCCAAGCAGGACGTTCCGGATCACGAGCTGTTGGTGCCGATCACCTTCCTGGTGGTGGTCGTGACCGTGCTCGTCTACGGACTGAGCGGGCGCCCGGTGGCGCGAGCCCTGGACGTCACCGAGGACTCGCCCGAGCCGCCGCGGACGGGCTAGCTCTTCGCCGCGAGCTGGCCGCAGGCCGCGTCGATGTCGCGCCCGCGTGTCAGGCGCACGGTTGCGCGAAGGCCCGCCCGCTGCAGCGCCGCCTTGAACTCGTGGATCGCCTGGGGATCGGAACCCTCGAATCCTTCGCCGGTGGGGTTGTACGGGATCAGGTTGAGCTTGAAGACCCGCGGGTCGAGGATCGCCGCCAGCGCGGCCGCAAGCTCGCTGCGAATCGTTGACCCCGGCCAGCATCACGTACTCGACGAACACCATCCGGCGCCGCGCCCGGTGATACCGCCGGCAGGCGTCGAGCACGTCCGCCAGCGGGTAGCGGTCGTTGACCGGCATCAGCTCTGAGCGCAGCGCGTCGTTCGGAGCATGGAGCGAGAGCGCGAGGCGGATGGGCATCTCAGTTTCGGCGAGCCGCTCGATCCCCGGGATCCAGCCGACCGTGGAGATCGCGGTGCGCCGGTGCGTGATGCCGATGTCGGGCAGGCGCCGGCAGGCCTCGAGGACCGCATCCAGGTTCATCATCGGCTCGCCCATGCCCATGAACACGCAGTGGTCGATCGCCTCGAGCCGGCGGAAGTGGAGCGCCTGGTCGACGATCTCCGCCGCCGTGAGGTTGCGGCCGAACTTCATCTGGCCGGTGGCGCAGAAGGTGCAGGTGAGCGGGCAACCGGACTGCGAGGACACGCAAATCGACCGGCGTCCGTCGCGGTAGCGCATCAGGACCGCCTCGATCGCGCGGCCGTCCGCGGTGCTGAAGAGCGCCTTGACGGTCCCGTCCTTCGACCGTGCCTCCCGCTCGAGCTTCAATGTCGAGTACGGGACCGCCTCGTTCAGCTCGGTGCGAAGCGCGGCCGGCAGGTTCGTCATCTCGTCGTAGCCGCCGGCGCCACGCGCGGCCCACTCCCACACCTGACCGGCGCGATAGGAGGGCTCGCCTCGCTCGGCGAGCGTCCGCTCGAGAAGCTCGACGTCCATGACAGCGAGTCTAGGTTCAGGCCGGGGCCAGCGCGGGCCGCAGGGACCCGCGCCGGGCGAATGTCATGATCGCGCCGACGGCGGCGACCGCCACGCCGATCAGGACGGCCTCGGGCCACCCGTTCGACTCGACCACCGCGCCCGCGACGGCCGTTCCCAGGGACAGTCCCGCGATCAGAGCGGTCATCAACCACGTAAACGCCTCGGTGCCGGTCCCCTCCGGTGCGACCTGCGAGATCAGCTCGTTCCTGGTGGCGATCAGCGGCGCGATCGGAGCGCCGGACATCGCCACGAACAGCGCCATCGTCACGGGCGCGCCGGCGGCCACCATCGGAAGCGTGGCCAGCGGGAAGAGGGCCCCGATCAGCAGAAAGCTGTCGAGCAACTCACCGCGTGACTGCCGGGCGCCGAAGATCAGCCCGCCGATCCCGCTCGCCAACGACCAGACGGACAAAAGGACACCCGCCAGCGCGGCGTCCCCGGCCTCCTCGCTGAACGCCGGGATGACGACCTCGACGCTGCCGATGCAAAAGCCAACCGGCACCGAGGTCAGGGCGATCAGCCGGATCGCCGGCGACCGCAGGGGTCCCAGTCCGGCGGTGTGCTCACTCGCGGGGAGCGCGCGGCGCGCGTCCGGCAGCCGCGAGAGGAAGAGCAGCGTTCCGGCAACGACGAGCACCGAAGAGAGCGCCATCGCGGCCTGAGGCTCCGCCAGGGCGACGAGCGCCCCCGTGATGAGCGGGCCGCTGACAAACGAGATCTCGATCGTGACGGAGTCGAACGCGTAGGCGCCGCGCACCAGCTCGGGGTCGCCCGCCAGGAGCTCCGGCCAGCGCGAGCGCAGCACGGCTCCGGACGGTGGGAACGATGCGCCGGCGACCAGCGCGGCGGCCACCAGCGCAACCGCCGCGGCGTCGATCTCGCCGAGGCCCCAGAGCGCCAGGATCGCGGCGCCGTGGACGATCGCGAGCGGCAGCAGCCAGACCGCCCCGCGGCGGTCCACGAGCCGGGCGGCGAACGGCGCCCCCATGCCTGCACCCAGGGCCAGCGAGCCCGCCACGAGCCCGGCGGTGGCGAACGACCCGGTCGCGTCGCGCATGAACAGGATCACCGCGAGGCCGTTGATCGCGAACGGCAGACGGGTCAGCGTCGCCGCCGCGATGAGGACGGCGACCCCGGGGACTCGAAGAATTCGCCCGTAGATCGCCATCGCTTCAGGATGGCAGGGCGGGTGCGAGCGTCTAGCGGCTGAATGCCCGGAAGATCAGGAGCAGCAGCGCGGACCCTCCGATCGCGATCAGCCAGGTCTCAAGGTCGAAGAAGCGGTCGATCTCGCCGAGGTCGAGCTCGGTGGCGATCCAGCCGCCCAGGAGCGCGCCGAGGATGCCGACCGCCGTGGTTCCGATGCAGCCACCCGGCTCCGTGCGGCCGGGGATCAAGGCGCGGGCGATGGCGCCCGCGAACAGCCCCAGAAGGATCCAGCTGAGGAAACCCATAGCCGCTCGGTTTACCTCTGTGATCCCGCGGTCATCAGAGACACGCCCCTACCGGGGAGGCGAAGATAGTTTCGCGCCTTACGTCGCTCATCAAACAACCTCGAAGAACGCACCATCGGGACCGAGGTTGGCAACCTCGGTCTCGCCGAGCATCGACCTCGCGCCCCAGCTCTCGTGGATGTGGCCGCAGACCGCGAGCGGCGGATTGATGCGCTCGATGGCGGCGGCCAGCGCGGGGCTGCCGAGGTGGTCCCCCGCGCCGCTCACGTCGCAGTGGCCGAGCGGCGGCGAGTGGAGCACGAGGATCGCCTCGTCCGGGCAGCCTTCGAGCGCCGCGGTCGCCTGATCGTCGGAAAGGTCGAAGCTCCAGTCCCAGGGGGTGATCGGGATGCCGGCGCCCAGGCCGAAGAACGTCCGGCCCTCGAGATCCGCCGTCTCCCCGTGCAGCACGGTCGCCGACGACCAGGCCGACGCCGCCTCACGCAGCGCGTCGGCGGTCTCGTTGTTGCCCGGCACGAGGATCGTCGGCGTGTCGATCCCGGCCAGCGCGCCGATCGTCTCGTCGAGCCCTTCGTGAATGGACGCGAAGTCGCCGGCGCCGATCACGACGTCCGCGCCGGCGCTCCGCTCGACCAGGCCGCGCGCCCGACGGACGTCGCGGTGCAGGTCGCTGAAGGCGAGGATCCGCATCGCGCTGATCCTATGGATGGCGGCTAGCCGACGGGGGCGAGGGCACCCGGCGCCGGACGACCGCTCTCGATCCGTGCGCGCTCGGCAGCGGCGACGTCGTCGAAGTACGAAGTGCAGCGACCGTGAAGCGCGGACCGGGGGGTCAGCGGGCGGGCCGCCCGCGAGGCGGCGACGACCGCCCTGAACGCCAGGGCGTCCGCGGGCGTCCACCGCAGTCCGTAGAGCTCGCGCATCCGCGCCGGCAGGGAGCCGTTCATCACCACGTTGTGAAGCCGCATCGCCGGTCCGCGCGTTCGGGAGTGCGGGATCTCCATCATCACCGCGTACCCGACGTAGCGCGCCTCGTCGGTCAGGTGGGCGTCGGGGCCGTTGATCTTGCCGTCCAGGTACTCGCGCAGTCCCTGCCACGCGGCGGGCGCGACCGAGGCGGACATCCCGAACAGCTCGCCGAACCGCACGTAGTCGGCCCAGAACTCGTCGCGCTCCGCCTCGGCCAGTTCGCCTACGAAGAGCTCGTAGAAGTGGATCGCCGAGTCGGCGGCGGGGGCGATGGTCCACAGCATCAGCTCGGGGTCGAGCGCGGAGTACGGGGTGCCGGACGGCATCGACCCCGCGTCCTCCGGCAGCTCGCCCTTGACCGTCGAGTGCATCCGGTGGACGGCAGCCAGGACCCGGTCGGCCTCGGACTTCGTGCCGAAGAAGATCTCCTCGAACATCTTGCCGGTGGCCGCGAGCCGGCGGAATGGCCGCGTTGCGTGCCGCGTATGGGTCCTCGCGCCGACGAAGTTCCGCGGGTCGATCGCCCCGATCGCCAGGGCGCGCTGCCCGTACATGAGGCCGACCGCCCGCTCGCGGGAGCAGCTGATCGACGACTCAACGGACCTGTTCGTGGCGACCGGCGAGGCCGCCGTGGTGATCGCGCGCAAGCGCTGATCCATCCGCACGCCTACGTTTGCGCGCATTCCTCCCGTGGGTATAGTGGCCCTGAAGGAGGAGAGGATTGCGTGTAGGCGTTTCCCGAGGGGGGTTCGCAGCGCTACCGGCGGTCGCGCTCACGGCCCTCGCGCTCTCCTCGTGTACGGGATCTGACGACTCCGCGGGCTCGGGCACCGAGCTCACGTGGTTCATCGCGAACCAGCCCGGAGGCAGCATCCAGGAGGTCGCGGCGCGCTGCAGCGAGGAGTCGGACGGCCGCTACAACATCAAGGTCGAGCTCCTCGCCGCCACCGACGCGAACCAGGCGCGGGAGCAGCTCGTTCGGCGCCTGGGGGCCGAGGACGACACGATCGACATCATCGGCATGGATGTCATCTGGACCGCCGAGTTCGCGAACGCCGGCTGGATTCGCGAATGGACGGGGGACGCCGCCGCCGAGGTCACCGACGGCGTCTTTGACAGCGTGGTCCAGAGCGCATCTTTCGAAGACAAGCTCTACGGGGCGCCGCACAGCTCGAACACCCAGGTCCTCTGGTACCGCACGGATCTAGTCGATCAGCCCCCGCAGACCTGGGACGACATGCTCGCCGAGTCGGAGCGGCTCGGGGACGAGGGGATCGTCCAGGTCCAGGCGAACCGCTACGAGGGCTTCACGGTCTTCTTCAACATGCTGCTCGAGTCGGCGGGCACGCAGGTGGTCGACGAGACCGGCGAGGAGGTCGTGCTCGAGCAGGAGCCCACCGAGCGGGCGCTCGAGGTCATGGGACAGTTCGGAAACTCGCCGACGGCGCCCGCGCCCGACGTCGACACCTCGGACGAGGGCTCGGCCGCGCTCGGATTCGAAGCCGGTAGCTCCGCGTTCATGCTCAATTACACATTCGCGTTCGCGAGCGCGAACGCGAACGCTCCGGACATCGCGAAGAACATGGGCGCGGCTCTGCTGCCCGAGGTCGTCGAAGGCCAACCCGTTGCGCCGCCGCTCGGGGGCTTCAACCTCGGGATCAGCACGTTCTCCCAGCATCCGGAGTTGGCGTTCGAGGCGGCAACATGTCTCGTCAACGACGAGAGCGCGCTGACCACCACCGAGCTCGACGGGCTGCCGCCCGCACGTGAGCATCTGTACGACGACCCGGTCGTCCGCAAGGCGTATCCCGACTTCGAGGAGCAGGTCCGCCAGTCGATCGAGAACGCTGCGCCGCGACCTCAGACGCCCGCATACACCGATCTCTCGCTCGCGATCCAGCGGACGCTCCATCCGGTGGGCAGCATCGACCCGAACGACGTCGAGACGACCTACGACGAGCTCCGCAGCGCCCTCGAGGACGCGGTTCAGCGGGAGGGGCTCCTGTGAGGCGGAGCGAAGCGAAGCCGAGCCCCGCCGTTGTTGAGGCGGCTGACTCATGAAGTCCGAGAGGACACGGTCGGAGCGCAAGCTCGCGTGGATGCTGTGCGCGCCCGCGGTGGCCGCGATGCTGCTGGTGACCGCTTATCCGATCGCCTACGCGATCGTCCTCTCGCTGCAGGAGGTCGACCTGCGCTTCCCCGACGAGGGCGGTTTCGTTGGCCTCTCGAACTACGGGGCGGTTCTCGGCTCGAGCCTTTGGTGGCAGGACTTCTTCAATACGACGTTCGTGATGGTCATCTCGGTGG
This sequence comes from uncultured bacterium, assembly GCA_963734015.1. Classification (GTDB taxonomy): domain Bacteria; phylum Actinomycetota; class Thermoleophilia; order Solirubrobacterales; family 70-9; genus JALZKA01. The sequence goes on from CAVTFG010000019.1 coordinate 67,478, forward strand.
CGATCGAGCTCGCGCTCGGAATGATCATCGCCCTCGTCATGTACCGCGCGATCTTCGGGCGCGGGGTCGTCCGGACGTCCGTACTGATTCCGTACGGGATCGTCACGGTCGTCGCGGCGTTCTCCTGGTTCTACGCGTTCGACCCGGAGGTCGGCTGGATCAACGACCTGCCGTTCATCGCCGACGACAAGGCGTGGTTCGGCGACCGTTTCAGCTCGTTCGCGGCGATAATCACGGCCGAGGTCTGGAAGACGACGCCGTTCATGGCGCTGCTTCTGTTAGCCGGGCTGGTGACGATCGACGACGGCCTCTATGAGGCCGCGAAGGTCGACGGCGCGAGCGCGTGGCAGCGCTTCTGGAAGATCACGATCCCGCTGATGAAGCCGGCGATCCTCGTCGCGCTGCTCTTCCGGACCCTCGACGCCTTCCGGATCTTCGACACGATCTTCGTGATGACTCGGGGCGCGCAGGACACCGAGTCGGTGTCGATCCTCGGCTACAACCAGCTGATCGGGCGACTGAACCTCGGCTTAGGCTCGGCGGTCTCGGTCCTGATCTTCCTGAGCGTGTTCGTGATCGCGTTCCTGTTCATCCGCGGCTTCGGCGTGCGGGTGCAGGAAGGGAGGCCAGGGACCTAATGGGTGAACGGCACAGCCCCCGCGAGTACACGCTCTGGTCGATCGGGCTCGTCCTGATCATCATCTTCGCGCTGGTTCCCGTGCTGTGGATCGTCTCGCTCTCGTTCAAGACGCCCGCGACGATCGCCTCGGGCGACACCGTCTGGTCGAGCTTCTGGCCCGAGGAATTCACCTTCGACAACTACGAGAGCCTCTTCACGGGTGGGATCTCCGAAAGCCCGTTCATCGCGCCGCTTATCAACTCGATCCTGATCTCCATCATCGCCACCCTGATCGCGATCGTCCTCGCCGCCTTCTGCGCCTACGCGATCGCCCGCCTGGAGTTCCCGGGCAAGGCGCTGATCCTGGCCGGCGCGCTCGCGATCGCGATGTTCCCGCCGATCTCCACCATCGGGCCGCTGTTCGACATGTGGCGGACGCTCGGCCTCTACGACACGTACCCGGGGCTGATCATCCCGTACCTGACGTTCGCCCTCCCGCTCGCGATCTTCGTGCTCGTTGCGTTCTTCCGCGAGATCCCGTGGGACCTCGAACAGGCGGCGCAGGTCGATGGCGCGACGCCGCTGCAGGCGTTCCGCAAGGTGATCATCCCGCTCGCGGCCCCCGGCGTCTTCACCGCCGCGATCCTCGTCTTCATCTTCTGCTGGAACGACTTTCTGTTCGCGATCTCGCTCACGTCGTCCGATGCCTCGCGCACCGTCCCGGCCGCGCTCGCGTTCTTCACCGGCGAGTCGCAGTTCACGGAGCCGACCGGAGCTATCGCCGCAGCCGCGTCGATCGTGACCATTCCCATCATCATCTTCGTACTGATCTTCCAGCGCCGGATCGTTGCCGGCCTGACTGCCGGTGCTGTTAAGGGATAAGGAGGACCCGCATGGCCGATATCACGCTCGACAAGGTGAGTAAGCGTTTCCCGGACGGCTTCGAGGCCGTCAAGCAGATGGACCTCGACATCAAGGACGGGGAGTTCATGATCCTGGTCGGGCCGTCGGGCTGCGGCAAGTCGACGGCGCTGCGGATGATCGCCGGCCTGGAGGACATCAGCGACGGCTCACTGAAGATCGGCGGGCGAGGTGGTCAACGACCGCGCGCCCAAGGACCGCGACATCGCCATGGTCTTCCAGAACTACGCGCTCTACCCCCACATGACCGTCCGCCAGAACATGGAGTTCCCGCTTCGGCTCGCCGACGTCCCTGACGAGGAGATCCGCACGAAGGTCGAGGAGACCGCGAAGATCCTCGATCTCGACGAGCATCTCGACCGCAAGCCCGCGAACCTGTCCGGTGGCCAGCGTCAGCGCGTGGCGATGGGTCGCGCGATCGTTCGTGACCCGAGCGCGTTCCTGATGGACGAGCCGCTCTCGAACCTCGACGCCAAGCTCCGCGTCCAGATGCGGACGGAGGTGTCGCGCATCCAGGCCGACCTCGGCACCACGACGGTGTACGTCACCCACGACCAGACCGAGGCGATGACGCTGGGCGACCGCGTCGCCGTGATGCGGGCCGGTGTGCTGCAGCAGGTCGGCTCGCCCGCCGAGCTCTACGCCGATCCCAAGAACCTGTTCGTCGCCGGCTTCATCGGCTCGCCCGCGATGAACTTCATGGCCGCGACGCTCGAGGGCGGCCGCGTGAAGATGCCCTTCGGCGAGATTCCGCTGCCCGAGGAGCTTCAGTCCGTCGGTTCGAGAAGCGGGACGGTCGTCGCCGGCATCCGGCCGGAGTCGTTCGAGGACGCGCACCTGGTCGGCGACGCCAAGGAACGCGGCACGAGCGTTCCGCTCGACGATCGACCTGGTCGAGTCGATGGGCTCCGAGCAATACGCTTACTTCAAGCTCGAGCATGAAGCGCGTCGAATCGGACGAATTCCGCGAGCTCGCCGAGGACGCCGGCACGACCGAGGTTCCGAGCTCGGGCGAGGGGAACGTGGTCGCTCGGCTCGACGCCGCGAGCCAGGTCCGCCGCGGCCAGGAGGCCGAGCTCTGGGTTGACTCGACCAAGCTGCACCTGTTCGATCCGGAGACGGGCGAGAGTCTGAAACGGCAGCAGTAGCCGCTACGAGCGCAGGTCGTCCGCGCAGCATGTGCGTGAGCGTGTCGTCCTCGCGCCGTGGCCTGCGGCGCAGCTCCTCGCGCAGGCGCTCGAGGATCTCGTCGTCCCATCGATGGGTGCGGAGGAGGTAGTAGCGCAAACCGACGACGCGGATGTAGGCCTCGGCGTCGGTCAGGTTCCCCGACCACATCCGCCTCCCGAAGCATCCTCGACGATCGGCTCGAAATCGTCCTCGAACCAGAAGCGCGCCACCTCCTCGCGGGCCTTGAACTCGCCCGTCGCCTGGATCAAGCGGAATCCCCACGCCTCGACGCCCTCGGCCAACTCGGCGTACCAGGTGCCGCGCGACAGGACGATGCGCGAGCGGTGCTCCGGTGGCAGCGGCACCCGCTCGAAGAACAGCCGCTGGTGGCTCTTCATCGCAAGGTCGCGGATCCGGACGCCCGCGTCTGCTCCGACCGCGGTCTCGATCTCGGTGACGTTCGCCTCGATCACGTCTAGGCCGAGCTGCCGCGCGACCGAGACGCGATGGTGGCCGTCGCGCACGAAATGCATGTCACCGATCTGGTAGACGTCGATCGGTGGCATCGACTCTCCCCGCCTGATCGCCTCGGCGATCCGCTGCCAGCGGCGCTTCACCCGCCGCGAGGTCGGCCGGAAGCTGCGATCGAACTCGCGCGTGCGATCGACCGTCCCGACGATCGAGTCGAGGGGGATGGTCCGGAGGCCGATCCGCCGCTCGCTGCGGCGTCCGAGAGCGTCGATCACCTCGTCGAACGGAAGGATGAGATGGACGTCCCCAGGCTCGCCGCGCAGGCGACGTGCAAGCCGCGATGCGACCTGCCGGCGCCGGGCGCGCCCGAAATCGGTCTGCGCGTCGGAGGACGGGAAGCCGGTGTCCATCGGTTTCAGATTAGAACTCCTCTCCTGATCCCGAGATCACGCATACCCCGATGAGCGCAACTCGAAGAGTGGTCTGTCTTGGCGAGGCGCTCGTGGACTTCGTCTGCGAGCGACCGGTCGCCTCGCTCGGCGAGGCGGACTTCTTCGTCCCGCGCCCGGGCGGGTCGCTTCCGAACATCGCCGTCGCCGCCTCACGGTTCGGCGCGCCGCGTGGAGATGCTGGGCGGCGCGGGCGAAGACGAGTGGGGACACTGGCTCCGCGAACGGATCGCGGATGAGGGCGTCGGGGTCGAGCGATTCGTGCTCATGCCAGGCGCGGGGACCTCGCACGCGTTCGTCTCGGTCGACGCCGACCGCGAACCGAGCTTCGCCTTCTACGGAGACGACGACCGGCCGGCGGCCCACGCCGGCGACGACCTCGACCCCGCCCTGTCGGGCGACCCCGGAGTCCTGGTGGTGGGGAGCGACACGCTCCTCGGGGAGGCTGAGCGGACGGTGACGATGGACGCGGCGCGGCTGGCGCGGGAGCGGGGTTGGCAGGTGCTCTGCGACCCGAACGTCAGGCCGCGGCGGTGGGCCGACCACGACGAGATGCTGCGCGTGATCCGCGAGCTGGTCGCGACCGCGACCGTGGTGAAGTGCAACGAGGGGGAGGCGGTGCGCCTCGGAGGGAAGGAGCGGATCGAGGACGCCGCGGCCGACATGTGCTCGGACGGGCCCGACGCGGTCGTGGTCACCCTGGGCGAGCGCGGGGCGCTGGCGGTCTCCGCCGGCCGGGTTGAGTCGGTGACGGGGGTCGAGGCCGAAGTGGTGGACGCCACCGGGGCGGGCGACTCCGTCGCCGGAGTGCTTGCCGCGGGGCTGGCCGCCGGGATTCCGCCGGACGGCCTGACTCCCGTCGTGGAGGTCGCGATGGCGGCGGCGGCACGCGTCGTCGGGACCTGGGGCGCCACCGCGGGCCTGCCACCGGCCGACGAAGCGCAGACCCGGCTGGCCGCCGCAATCCCGAACTGATGCAGGCTGCAACCGGGAGGTGGTCGCGAGCTGCAGCGATTCGCGGCGTCAGTGCTGATGGGCGGGGTCGGCCAGGGGGGCCAGGTCGGCCTCGGGTGTGGAGGCGCGCCAGCCATGCCGCGAGTGCCGTCGTCACCGGGACGGCCGCGATCAGGCCGATCGAGCCGACGAGCATGGCCACGACCTCGCGCGCCACGACCTCGAGGTTGACGGCGTTCACGAGTGAGACGTCACTCGAGCCGAAGACGATGAGCACCGGCAGCGCCGCGCCGACGTACGCGAGCACGAGCGTGTTGACGGTCGCCGAGACGTGGTCGCGGCCCACGTCGAGGGCCCGCCGGAACAGGGTTCCGAAGCTGGAATCCGGATCCGAGGCACGGAGAGCGAACACGGTCGAAGCCTGGCTCACCGTGACGTCGTCCAGGACGCCGAGGGCGCCGATCACCACGCCGGCGAGCAGGAGCCCTTGGAAGGAGATCTCGATCCCGGCGGACTGCAGGGCGAGGGCCTCGTCGAACGAGTAGCCCGTGAGGGTCGTCAGCTTGGTGAAGGCAAGCGCAAGGCCCGCGGTCAGGAGCAGCGCGACGCACGTGCCCAGCATCGCCGCCAGGCTCTTGCCGCCGAGCCCGTGGGCCAGCGGGATCGTGACCAGCATCACCGCGAGGGCTCCGGCGACCGCGACGGCGAATGGCTCCTCGCCGCTCAGGATCGCTGGAACGACGAACCCGAGGACGATCAGGAGGCTCAGTCCAAGGCCAACCAGTGACAGCGCGCCACGCAGGCGGCCGAACAGCACGACCAGCGCCGCGAACGCAAGAGCCAGCCAGATCAGAGGCCCCCGTCGCTCGAAGTCGACGAAGAGATACGTCCCCTGGTTGTCAACGACGCGGATGCGGTCGCCGACGTCGAGCTCGGGATCGGCGACGAACTCGCCCAGCCTGATCGTCGCGTTCGTGCCCTCGTCGGGACCGGATTCGAGCCCGATCGCGGCGTCGGTGCAGGAACCCGACGGGCCCGCGCAAGCCGTTTCGGTCACCGATTCGACCTCGGCGAGCTCGCTGTCGTTGCCCAGGCCGCTGGGCAGCGCCGGCCGGTCGTCCCCCGGCCAGAGCACCACGATCGCGATGCCGGTCACCGCGGCGACGGCGATCAGCGCGACCCTGACCAGGCGTGTAGGCCCCTCCCCGAGCATCAGCGGCAGTCGTCGCAGGCCCCGTGGAGGACGATCTCATGGTCCCGGACTTCGAAGCCGGCTCCGCCGGTGACCTTCGTGACCGCGCGCTCCAACCCGGCGTCCTCGAACGGCAGGACCTTCCCGCACTCGTCGCAGACCATGTGGTGGTGATGCTCGCCGCCGGGATCCGTGCGCTCGTACCTGGCGGTCTCCGACCCCAGGTCGAGCTTGTGCACCAGGCCGAGGTCGGTCAGCTGCTCGAGCGTGCGGTAGACGCTCGCGCGTCCCACTCGCCGATCGCGCGTGCGAAGCCGCTCATCGATGTCGAAGGCGGTGAGCGCGCACGCCTCGGCGCCCAGGACCTCGATCACGGCGCGCCGCGCGCCGCCGCGCCGGAAGCCGGCGGACTCGAGCCGCGCGAGCGCGTGCTCGGCCCAATCCGGGCCGGTGAGGGCATCCTGGGCGTGGGTGTGGGGTTTGGAGGTCAACTCGGGGCGATGGTAGGCACGGGACTCGGACGTTGCTCGGGTTTCGCAAGCAGCGGGGATGCGGCCAGGGCGGCGACGCAGATCAGCACGGTGGCGCCCGCGATCGACGCGCCCGCCGCCAGCTCGAAATGGAACGACGCGTAGAGGCCGATCACCCCGCTGGCGATCGCGAGGGCGGTGGCGAGCGCCATCATGGGCGCCATCCGGTGGGTGAGCATGCGCGCGACGGCTGCGGGGCCGACCAGCGACGCGACGGCCAGCAGGTTGCCCAGGCCCTGCACCGCCACCAGCACCGCCGCCGCGAGCAGGACGAGGAGCGCGGCCTCAACCGCGCTCGCTCGAACGCCGATCGCCCGCGCGCCGTGCGCGTCGAAACCCACCGCGAGGAGCCGGGGGTGGAGGAGCACGAGGCCCGCGATCGTCACCGCGACCAGCCCCGCGGCGATCGCCAGGTCCTCGCCCGAGACCGCGAGCACGTCGCCGAACAGGATGCCCTGGAGGTTCGGGGGAGTCTCCGGAGACAGCGCGAGCAATGCCCCGACTCCGAACAGAGTGGTGACGGCGACCGCGATGGCGGTCTCCCGGCCGATGCCCGGCGCCCGGGTGGCGAGCGCGATCGCGGCGACTCCCGCAAGCAGCCCGGCCGCGCCGCCGAGGATCAGCGGGAGGCCGGCGAGCGAGGCCAGGACCAGCCCGGGCAGCATGCAGTGGGCGACCGACTCGGCGGCGTAGGGCAGGCCGTAGTGCACGATCCAGCACCCGAGCGCGCCGCCAACGATCCCGATCAGAGCGACCTCGATCGCTGCGCGCCGCACGAGCGGGTCGGAGAGCGGATCCGCGAGGAACGAGCCGATGCTGGCGAGGTCAGGCATCGTGCGTGTGATCGTGGTCGTGGTGGTGGGGAGGGAGCACGCCGAGCCCGCCGCCGTCGCCCGGGATCTCGACGATCGCGCCGCCGTAGGTCGCTTCGAGTACCTCCCGCGTGAGCGTCTCGGACGGGTGCCCGAACGCCACCTGGCGGCGATTGAGGCAGAGGACGAGATCCCAGGCCCGCGCCTGGTCGAGGTCGTGCGTGGCGATCAGAATCGTGCGGCCAACGATGGCCAGCTCGTCGATCAGCGCCAGCAGGCGGTCGGATGCACGCGAGTCGAGGCCGGAGAAGGGCTCGTCCAGCAGCAGCAGCCCGGCCTCTTGCACGAGCGCCCTGGCGATCAGGACGCGCTGGCGCTGGCCGCCGGAGAGCGTGCCGAACGTCGCGCCGGCCAGCTCGGCCATCCCGACCTCGCCGAGCGCCTCGCGAGCTCGGCGCCGCTCGGCTCGGCCCGGAGGCCGCCACCACGGGAGCGTGGCGAGCGATCCCATGAGCGCGACGTCGAGGGCCGAGACCGGGAAGTCAAGGCGGGACCGCTCCGTCTGGGGCACCCAGCCGCAGCGACCCTGGACCATCACCTCTCCGCCCGCGGGCGCGAGCTCGCCGGCGAGGACGCGGAACAGGCTGGTCTTGCCGCCGCCGTTGGGTCCCAGGATGGCCACGCGCTCGCCCGCGCGGGCAGCGAAGGTGACGTCCTCCAATGCGGGCGGCCCGCCGTAGCCCGCCACCAGGCCTGTGCTCTCGACCAATGTCTCCGGGCCGCTCACGCGTCGCACCCCCGCTCGTCGCCGGTGAAGCCCCGGACGAGCGAGTCCGCATTGGCCCGGATCGCGTCCAGGTAGGTCGCGCCCGCGGATCCCTCGGGGCCGAGTGAGTCGCCGTACAGCTCGTGATCCGCGCTGGCACCGGTCTCGTCGGCGATCGTCTCGGCGAGGTCGGTGGTGACGGAAGCCTCGGGGAACACCGCGCGTACCCCCTCCGACTCGATCAGGTCGCGCAACTCGGCCAGCTCGCCCGCGGATGCCTGTGCCTCGGTCGTCGTCGCCGGGATCACAGCGCCGACGACCTCGATGTCGTAGCGGTCGGCGAGGTAGGCGAAGGCGTCGTGGTCGGTGACGAGCTTCCGCTCGTCCGCCGGGACCGCATCGAGGCAGCGGGCGACGCCCCGGTCGAGGCGCTGGATCTCCCGGACATAGGCCTCGGCGCGGGCCTCGATCGAGGCTCTCGCCTCCGGCTCGAGGTCAGCCAGGGCGCCGGCGATCTGACCCGCGGCCGCTGCCGCGTTCAGAGGGTCATGCCACCAGTGAGGATCGTCGGGGAGCTCGTGCGGAACCACCTCGCCGAGCACCAGGACCTCGGCCCCGGAGCCGGAATCGCCGACCGCGTCGTTGATCCACGCGTCGACGTCTCCACCACTCGAGATGACCAGCTCGGCGCTCGCGAGGGCCTCCACGTCGTCCGGGCGGGGCTCGTAGTCGTGCGGGTCGGTGTCCGCGGACATCAGCGTCGTCACCTCGATGTCCTCGCCGGCGACGTTACGGGCGAGGTCGCCGACGACCGGCGTGGTGGCGACGACGGAGACCCCCTCATCACCCGAATCGGATCCACATCCGGAGATCAGGAAGAGGGCGGCCCCGGCGGCGGCCCAGCGTGCGAGCGGCCTGCCTGCTCCTCCGGCGCCCCGGCGGACGGTCGCGACCACGGCCGAGAGCGCGAAGGCGATGCCCGCGAGGAGAGCGATCGCGGCTCCCGGCGGGGCGTTCAGCTCGACCGAGAGGAGGACCCCCGCCATGCCCTCGGCGGCGCAGAGGGCGATGGTCGCCACCTGCCAGGTCCTTATGCGGGACGTCCAAAGCCTGGTCGTCGCGGCGGGGATCACGAACAACGCGGTGACGAGCAGCGCTCCGACCGCCGTCACCGCCGCGGCAGTCGCGAGTGCGACCAGTCCCAGGAGGACCGGCTCGAGCCGGGATCCGGGCGTCCCCTCGCCCTCGGCATCGAACCCGTGTGCGAGCCAGTGGTGACCGAGCACGATCGTCGCCGCCAACGCGAGCGCGGAGACGACCCCGGCAAGCGCCAGCTCGCCGCCGTCGATCAGGAAGAGGCTGCCGAACAGGAGAGTCTCGATCGAGGCCGAGGATTCGAAGACGTCGCTGGCGAGGATCACCCCCAGCGCCAGCATCCCCACGAGGACGAGCGCGACCTCGGACCCGCGGTCGTCGGAACGCCGTCGGGCCAGGACCGAGACCAGGATTGCAAAGACGGCTGCCGCGCCCAGCGCACCGAGGGCGGCGGCGAAGCCGAGGCCGTCGGCGAGCACTAGGCCGGGGAACGCGGCCGTCCCCACGGCGTGCGAGTGGAAGGCGAGGCCCCGCAGGACGACCCAGGTGCCAATCAGCCCCGCGCCTACGGAGAGCAGCGCCACCTCGGCCAGCCCGCGCTGGACGAATGGGAGGTCGAGCGACTCGAGCACGCCGGCAGCATACAACAGGAACGAGACTCGTTCTCATTTAGGCTTTAAGGCGTGATCGTGTGCTGGCCCTCGAGCTCGCGTGCCCGCGTGAGGGTCTCCTCGTCGAAGTCGCCGTCGGTCAGCTCGTAGCGGTGCTCGAGCTCGGTGAGGATCGCGTCGGTCGCCCGGTCGAGCGTGATCCCGGGCACCTCGTCCTCGATGCTCCCGGCGGTCGCCGGGTCCCAGTCGAGGCCGAGCGCCTCATAGACCGGGATCAGGACATCGCGGACCGCGGCCGTATCCCGAACCACGAGGACGCCGCCGAGATGGGCGGCTCCGGCGATCAGCCGCTGTCCGACGCCCGGCGAGCTTGATTCGCCCGCCGGCGTTCACGCTGAACGCCCCGGGGCAATACTCGCCCGGGATCTCCCCGACCCGCGCATCCACCCCGAGGCGCTTCAACGCCGCGACCAGCCACTCGCCGGTGCGTTCGAAGCGCTCGCGCGTGCCACGGGTCGGCCGGTCGTCCGGGGTGGCGTGCGCGAACGCCAGGGTCCCGTGGTGGAAGACCGCCGCCCGGCCACCCGCCAGGCGCAGCACCGGGGCGAACCCCGCCGCCCTCGCCGCCGCGACGGCGCGGGGGAAGCCGGGGCTGTTTGCGTCCTGCTTCCCGAACGCCAGCACGGGCTCGGCCGCGCGCAGGCGAAACGTGGCGCCGAGCTCGCCGGCGGCGACGCGCAGCAGCACGGTGTGCGAGATCGCGGTGTCCAGCGGAGGCTCACCCGACCGTGGCCGTCGAATCAGCGTCAACCCGGGTTTTTGGCTTGTTTGCAGGGATTCCACGGAATCTAAATTGTGAGCAAAGTCTTGCATGTGTGACCACCGTCACACATATTTGCCTCCCTGCCTGCTCTCCTTGCGCGACACACGGGAAGCCCCTGGTGCGCGCCGCCGATCGGCGCGCATCGACGAGACATCACCAGGGGCGTCACGCAAGCCCGGCGTGAGGCAGGAGCGCGGCGGCCCAAGCCGCTCGCGGCAAGACCGGCCTCTTCACACGCACGCACGCCCCGCCAACCGGGGGCGCCGGGACAGCCGAATGGAGGTGAGCCTTCCGTGTTCAGCAAACGCAGCTTCGCACTCATCGCCTGCGCCGGCGTCCTTGGCCTGGCGACCGTTGCCCAGGCGGCCGCTCCGGTGGCGCCGGCTCCGACGTCCGACGACGGCGTCGAGCTCATCAAGCACCCCTCGGCGCGGTTCGACCGCTCTCTGGAGGCGGCGGCCCTCGAGGTCCGCTACGACGTCCTGCTCGAGCAGGCGCGCAACCTCAAGGTCGCTCCGGAGGACCACCTGCTGGCCGAGCGGGTCACCACCGAGCCCGAGATCCGCGACGGGATCCGCACCCTGGGCGATCGCGTCGTGAGCGCCCGCGAGGAGGCCCGCCAGGAGCGTCGCGAGGAGGCGGCATTCGCGCCGTCCGGCGGCAGCATCGAAGGCGTCTCCCTCGCCACGCTCGAGGCGATCGCGTCCTGCGAGTCCGGCGGCGACCCGACGGCCGTGAACCCCGCCGGCTACTACGGCAAGTACCAGTTCGACATGGGCACCTGGGCCTCGGTCGGCGGCAGCGGCAATCCCGCCGAGGCCTCCGAGGAGGAACAGGACTACCGCGCGGCCGTCCTCTACTCCCGCGCCGGCTCCAGCCCCTGGCCCGTCTGCGGCGCCTAACGGCCACCCGCCGGGCTGCCGACGCCTCATAGGTGAGCGTTTCTGAGATGGCGCTGGCGCAGGGCATGCGCGAGACCCGCGTTGCCCTGCTCCGGTGGAACCGTGAGCCTGCCGAGGTGCTGCGGCCGTGGTTCGGCGGCGCGTTCGCGTTCGCGGCCGGCCTGCTCGGCGCGGTCCTGGTCGTCGCCGCGGCCGTCCAGCCCGACCTGAGCCCGGTCTACATCCCCGGCGTCGCCTTCCCGGCCGGGATCGATGATGTGGCGGAGGTCATCCTCCGCAACGGCCTCGTGCTCGCCCTGCACGCGGTCGCATGCGTCGCCGGGTTCATCGCCGGCAGCTCGCTGCCGTTGCAGGCAAGCCAGATGACGGGCTGGCGCCGCTGGATCCACGAACAGGCCCGGCCGCTCGCGTTCGGCTGGATCGTCGGCGTGACCTGCTTCTCGCTGGTCACCCAGGCCTACATCCTCGGCTCGACCGGAGCCCAGCTCGCGGAGCAGTTCCAGATCTCGCCCGCCTTGCTGCTCGCCACGGTCCTCCCGCACGCCCTGGTCGAGCTGACGGCCGTATTCCTGCCGCTCGCAGCGTGGACCATCGCCAGCCGCCGGAGCGAGTGGCAGGACCTGCTGGCCGCGACCTTCGCCACGGTTGCGGTGGCGATCCCGATGCTCGTCCTCGCCTCCTCCTGGGAGACCTTCGTCTGGCCTCGCCTGCTGGAGCAGGCGTCGCCGCTGCCCGGGTTCTAGCTACCTAGGCCGCCTCGCCGTTCGACTCGTCGTTGTCTCCGAGGAGGGCACGGCGGAAGACGTTGTACTCCTCCTCGAACAGGAAGCCCCACAGGTGCCGGCGCTCCAGCAGCGTGCGCCGCTTCGTCTCGAGGATCGCCTGCCTGGGCATGCTCGCGATCTTCGTCGCCAGCTCGGTGGTGCGCTCGACCACGTCGCCCGCGACGACCTCGCGCACGATCCCGAGCCGCTGCGCCTCGCGGGCGGGGACGACCCGCCCGGTCAGGCAGAGCTCCTGTGCCACGGTGGCCGGCAGCACGGCGCGGGCCGCCGCGTAGCTGGGCGGGATCCCGCGCGGCAGCTCCGGATAGCCGAAGGTCGCCGATTCGTGGGCGACCCGCAGATCGCAGAGCAGCGAGAGCGCGAACCCGCCCGCCAGCGCCGGCCCGTTGACCGCCGCAAGCACCGGCCGCTTGCAGTTGCCCACCGTCTCGAACGCGAGCGTCGAGGTCTCGACCAGCCGCCTGCGGTTGACGAGGCTGCCGCCGAACTGATCCGTGTCCATGCCGGAGCAGAACGCGGACCCCGAGCCGGTCAGGATCACGCACCCCACCCCGTCGTCCTCGGATAGGTGCGCGAAGGCATCGGCCAGCTCCACGCGCAGGTCGATCGAGAGCGCGTTGCGCTTCTCCGGCCGCCGCAGCGTCACAACCGCGACGTCCCCCGTGTGCTCGATCGAAAGCAGACCCGGCACTGGTCGGATCCTACGACGGTGCGAGACTGAGCGCATCGTGAGTGACGACGAGCGGATCGAGGTCGAGGAGGGTCTCCCGCAGCCGGCGGGGCCCGGGCAACGGGGGCTCGCGCCTGCGGAGGCGATCGAACGCGCGCACGTCAAGGCGCCGACCCGTGGCAACCGCAGGCTTGAAGCGCTCCTCGACGGCATCAACGCCGACCCCGAGGTGCGCGGCTGGTGGCACATGGCCCAGGTCAACTCGGAGCGGCTCGGGATGTCCGACCACTCGTGGGTCCACGTTCAGATCGTCCTCAACATCGCCCTGCGGGTCCTGCGCCTGCTGGTGAAGGCGGGGGTGCAGCCCACGATGGTCGCCGACCACGCGATGCGCGACCGCGACGCCGAGGTCGTGGTGGCCGCGGGGTCGCTGCTGCATGACGTGGGGATGTCGATCCACCGCGCCGACCATGAGGCGTACAGCCTGTTCCTCGCCGAGCGCAAGCTGCGCGAGCTGCTGGCCGACGTCTACAAGGACGCCGAGCGCCCGGTCGTGATCGCCGAGTGCCTCCACGCGATCATCGGCCATCGCCGCCGGGGCGAGCCCTACACCGTCGAGGGCGGGGTGGTGCGCGTGGCCGACGCGCTCGACATGGCGCACGGGCGCTCGCGGCTGCCCGTCGAGGCGGGGCAGGTGGGCATCCACGCGATTTCGGCCGCCGCGATCGACTCGATCGACATCGCCGCCGGCGAGGAGCGCGCTGTCCGGATCGAGATCGCGATGAACAACTCGGCGGGCGTCTTCCAGGTCGATGACCTGCTCGCCACCAAGCTCCGCGGGACCCCGCTGGCCGAGCACGTCGAGGTGATCGCCACGGTCGAAGGCGAGTCGGAGAAGCGGCTGCTCAGCGAGTTCCGGATCGGCGGGGACCAGCCCGCGGCTACCTAGACCCCGGTGCCCGCGGCGCCGCGCCCCTCGCCGCCCGCGAAGCGCTTCGCGCCCTCGGCGCCGGTGACGAGCGAGTCCACGCCCAGCGCGGCCTCGTGTGCCAGGCCGGCGGCGAACGGCATCCCGATTCCCTCGATCGCGGCACGGCGGTCCGAGAGCATCGTCCGCTGCGGGAACGCCGCCAGGCCCTCGGCGATCTCCAGCGCTCGCTCGAGGTGTGCGCCGGCCGGCACGACCTCGTTCACCAGGCCCCACTCCCTGGCCTCGGCCGCTTCCACCAGGCGGCCGGTGAGGATCATCTCGAGGGCCCGGCCCATCCCCACGATCCGCGGCAGGCGCTGGGTGCCGCCGTCGATCAGCGGCACGCCGAACCGGCGCTCGGTGAAGCCCAGCTTCGCGTCCTCGGTTGCGATCCGCAGGTCGCACCACAGGGCCAGCTCGAGCCCGCCGGCCAGGCACCAGCCGGAGATCGCGGCGATCGCGGGCTTCGACGGAGTGAGCCGGGTGAATCCCAGCGGCCCGTCGGGGAAGTGGGAGAGCCACGCCTCCGCATCGACGCCGTCCTTGGCGGCCTCGGCGAACGCCTTCAGGTCGGCGCCCGCGCAGAACGCCTCGGGGCCCTCGCCGGTGAGGACGAGCGCGCGCGCCTCGTCATCCGCCTCGAAGCGGTCGAACGCCTCGCGGAGCGCCAGCGCGGTGGCGGCGTCCACAGCGTTCCGGCGCTCGGGACGCGTGATCGTGAGGACCGCTGCTGACCCGACGCGTTCGTAGCTGGTCTCGGGCACCGCCGCTAACGAGCCATGCCTACGGGCTGGCGGAGGCGCTCGATGTCCTCGCGCACACGCTCCTTGCGGCTCTCGAGCCGGCCCTGCACGATCGAGAGCACGATCACCAGGATCGCGAAGAAGGCGATCACGCCAAACGCGAAGAAGGTGATCACCTTGTCGTCCGTGCGGCCGTAGAGGCCCTCGCCGTCGGCGGCCATCGCCGTCGGGGTGAGCGCCAGCAGCGAAACCAGCGCCAGAGCGGCAAGCACGGCTGTGCGTTGAACGCGCTTCACGGAGGTCGAAGCCTATCTCCTCACTACCATGCCCGGCTCATGTCCTGGCTGGAAGCGATCGTGCTCGGGCTCGTCCAGGGCCTGACGGAGTTCCTGCCGATCTCGTCCAGCGGGCACGTGCGGATCGTTCCGGCTTTCTTCGGCTGGGAGGACCCCGGGGCCGCGTTCACCGCGGTGATCCAGCTCGGGACGATGGCCGCCGTGCTCGTCTACTTCCGTGCGGACCTCTGGGCGATCGCCCGGGCGTGGCTGAGCGAGCTGCGCGTCCCGTGGCGGCAGCTGAGCCACGAGGCCAAGCTCGGCTGGTTCATCGTCCTCGGCACGATCCCGATCGCGATCTTCGGCTTCGCATTCAGCGACCAGATCGAGTCCGGCGCGCGCGACCTCTACCTGATCGGCACGGCCCTGATCCTCTTCTCGTTCGTGATGCTCGCGGCCGAGTGGGCCGGCGCCCGCAGCACTCACCGTCCACTGGCCGAGATCAACGAGCGCGACGGAATCTTCATCGGCTTCGCCCAGGCCCTGGCGCTGATCCCGGGCGTCTCGCGCTCGGGCTCCACGATCTCGGCCGGGCTCTTCCGCGGCTTCGACCGCGCCGCGGCGGCGCGCTATTCGTTCCTGCTCTCCGTCCCCGCGGTCGTGCTGAGCGGGTTGTTCGAGCTGCGCGAGCTGGGCGACGGCGACACCGCGTCCGCGAGCGCGACCGTGATCGCGACCCTGGTCGCCTTCGCCTCGGGCTACGCCGCCATCGCCTGGCTACTGCGGTACCTGGCGACCCACACGCTCAAGATCTTCGTCGCGTACCGGATCCCGCTCGGGATCCTCGTCCTGGTGCTCGCGGGCACCGGCGCGATCGATTGACCAGTCAGCCGAGCGGGCTGTCCTCGGCGATCACGGCCAGGCCGTAGACGGTCCCGGCAACGGCCGCGAGCAGCGCGACACCCCCGAGCGCGCCGAGCACGATGCTCCGCGCCGCCTCGCCGCGCCGCCAGCTCTCGCCAGACTGGATCGTGGCCCGCAGGCCGATCGCGAACGCCGCGATCACGGCCAGACCGAGCCCGGCGCCGACCGCCACCTGCACCAACTCGCTTCCCCTCAGGATTTCTGCGATTGGCATGGTGCGCGGCGTCGCCCTGGCTCGGTCGAAGTGAGCGCGCGACCCGGGGCAGGGTTTGAAGGTCGCGCGCAGCACGAGAGAGGATCTCGCTGAGCGCAGTCTCGGGCCGGAGCCCGCAACCTGCGTGAATATCCCGATAAAGCCTGTGAAATTCCTGTGAACGGCCAATTTCCGAGGTGCGGGCGCACTACGATGCAGGCATCGCGACCCGGGGCAGCAAGGTCGGCTTTCCTCCCCCCGCGCGAAAGAACCTATGAACGCAGCGCCAGGCCAGGTCCGGCTAGCCGTAATCGACACCGACAGCGGTTTCATTCGCGTGCTCGCGAAGCGCCTCGAGGCCGCCGGCTGGGAGCACCGCGTGCTGTCCAGCACCGTGCCGCCCGAGGAGCTGATCGCGATGAAGCTCAACGCGCTGGTCGTTGACCTCTCCCTGCTGGGGCCGATCGGATGGGAGTTCCTGGAGCGCGTCTGCGGGATGCTGCCGGACCTCGGTGTCGTCATCGTCAGCCAGGGCTCGACCGTGGCGCAACGCGTGCGCGCCCTGCGCCTCGGCGCCGACGACTGGGTCGCGAAGCCCTGCCATCCCGAGGAGGTGATGGCGCGCGTCGAGGCCGTCGTACGCCGCCGCCGCCGCAGCCAGCCGCGCTCGGACCTCGGCCCCGTGGTCGCGGCCGAGCTCGAGATCCGGGCCGACCAGTTCCAGGCGTTCGTGGCGGGCCGTTCGATCAACCTGACCCGACGCGAGTTCGAGTTGCTCCAGACCCTCGCCGAGGCCGAGGGCAAGGTCCTCGAGCGCGAGGAGATCTATCAGCGGGTCTGGGGCTATGCGATGGCGCACGGCGACCGGTCCGTCGACGTCTTCATCCGCAAGCTCCGCGCGAAGCTCCAGAAGCACTCGCCGAGCTGGTCCTACATCCACACCCACTTCGGCGTCGGCTACCGGTTCGAGCCGGAGCACGAGGTGCCCGGCGCCGCCGACGCCCCAACCGCGCCGCAGCCGGGTGACATCGGCGGACGAGCTTGCCGAGCTCGAAGCCGAGCACGCCGAGCAGCGCTAGTCCCCAGGGTCGCTCACTCGGCGGGCTCGGGGGCGAAGCGATAGCCGCTGCGGAAATCCGTGTGGATGTAGGCCACGCCCGGGATCCGGCGGCGGAGCTGCGCGCGGAGGCGCGCGATCGCGACGTCGACCGCACGCGGCCCGGCCTCGGCGTCCGGCCCCCAGACCGCCGCCATCAGCTGCTCGCGCGAGCGCGCCTGGCCCGCGTACCGAAGCAGCTCCACGAGCAGGCCGAGTTGGCTCGGGGTCAGTTGGAGGTGCCGCCCGTCGGTAAGCACCACCCGGTCGGCCGCTCGGATCTCGAGCCGGCCGTCGTCGAAGTCCCGCGGCGGGGCGCCGTTCGAAAGGGCGGGCGGGACGCCTGCCCGTCGGGTGCGCGTCGTCTTTCCCTGCTTCGCGTTCACACCTTTTTCACAGGTCTACACCATCCGGATAACAAGACTGAAACCCGCCGTCGTCAGCCTGAGGCATGTCCCCGGGGTGAGCCGGCGCTTTCCGAGCGCCAATCGTCCCCTGACCGACTCTGAATATCAATCCAACCAAGAGGGAGACCTTTCAACGTGATCTCTAAGAAGTGGTTGCTCGCGCTGGGCGTCAGCGGCCTTCTCGCGTTCGGCGTCGCGGCCTGCGGCGACGACGATGATGACGACAGCGGCGGCTCCGATGGGGAAGCCGTATCGGGCACGATCGCCATCGACGGCTCCAGCACCGTGGCGCCGTTCGCCGAGGCTGCGGCCGAGCTCTTCAACGAGGAGAACCCCGACGTGGACATCTCGGTCGGCGCCAGCGGCACCGGCGGCGGCTTCGAGAAGTTCTGCGTCGGCGAGACCGACATCTCCGACGCCTCGCGGCCGATCGACGAGAAGGAAGAGGTCCCGGTCTGCGAGAAGGAGGGGATCGAGTACACCGAGGTCCAGGTCGCGAACGACGGCGTCGCCATCGTGACCAACCCCGGCGTGGAGATCTCGTGCCTCACTACCGACCAGCTCGCGCAGCTCTGGTCCGACGACACCGTCACGAACTACAGCGACCTGGGTGAGGACGCCGACACCGGCGAGCCGCTCCCCGACGTCGACGTCAGCCTCTACGGGCCCGGCACCGACTCCGGGACGTTCGAGTACTTCACCGAGGAGGTCAACGGTGAGGAAGGCAAGAGCCGCACCGACTACCAGCCGTCGGAGGACGACAACCAGCTCGTCACCGGGGTTGCCGGCGACGAGGGCGGCCTCGCGTACTTCGGATTCTCCTACTACGAGCAGAACGCCGACCAGCTCAACCTGGTTTCGGTCGACTCGGGCGACGGGTGCGTGACCCCGAGCGTGGAAACGATCCAGTCGGGCGAGTACACCCCGCTGTCGCGGCCGCTCTTCATGTACCCGTCGACGCAGGCGATCGCAGACAATGCTGCGGTGGCCCCGTTCATGGAATTCGTCGTCGGCAACTACGACACGATCGCCGAGGCGGCGCTGATCGTCCCGATGGACGACACGCAGGCCGGCGACGCGAGCACCGCCGTCGACGGCGCGGTGGGTTCGTAGGGACGACGAGGACCGGCTGAAGCCGCATCCAGGTTCAGGTGGAAGCCGGAGCACAGACGCAAGGCGCGGCGCCGGGAGGGTGGACCCCTCTCGGCGTCAAGCGCCGCCGCTGGGGCGAGGAGATCATCCGCGCCCTGCTGTTCCTCGCGGCGGCGATCAGCGTTCTGACGACGCTGGGCATCATCGTCGCCCTGCTCGCCGACTCGATCCCATTCTTCGAGGAGGTCGGCAGCAAGTTCTTCACAGACGACTCCTGGGGACCGCTGTTCGCGGCCGATCCGAAGTTCGGGATCTGGCAGCTTCTCAACGGCACCTTCCTGATCACCGGCATCGCCATCCTGGTGGCGGTTCCACTCGGGCTGGGTGCCGCCGTGTACCTGTCGGAATACGCCTCGCCCCGGGTGCGCAAGGTGGTGAAGCCGATCCTCGAGGTGCTGGTCGGCGTGCCGACCGTCGTCTTCGGCTACTTCGCGCTCGCGTTCGTGACGCCCGAACTGCTGCAACCGCTCGGGATCCACGTTTCGTCGTTCAACGCACTGTCAGCCGGGCTGGTCATGGGGATCATGATCGTGCCGACGATCGCCTCGATCTCCGAGGACGCGATGCGCGCGGTTCCGATGGGTTTGCGGGAGGGTGCCTACGGGATGGGGGCGACTCGCCGCCAGGTCGCCACGCGCGTCGTGTTCCCGGCCGCGATCTCGGGGATCGTGGCGTCGATCGTGCTCGGCGTCTCGCGAGGCGTCGGCGAGACGATGATCGTGCTGCTCGCCGCCGGGCTCCAGCCGAACTTCGGCATCAACCCCACGGAGGGGTACGCCACGATCACGACCTTCATGGGTTCGGCCGCCGACGGCGACAACCCGGCCGGCTCGATTGGCTACGAGTCGATCTTCGCCTGCGGCCTGATCCTGTTCCTCCTCACGCTGGTCATGAACATGATCGCCATCCGCTTCGTGCGTAGGTACAGGCAGGTCTACGAATAGTGGCCGCCCCGCCTCCCTCCGCCGACGCCGCGGTCGCCCCGATGCCGGGCACCGCGTTCCGCCGCCAGCGCTCGACCCAGGTCCGGGAGATCCTGTTCGCAGGCGCGCTCCTCACCGCGCTCGGGATCGCGCTGCTGACCCTGATCGTGCTGATCGTGGACGTCGTCACTCAGGGGGCCGGCAGCCTCAGCGCCGAGTTCCTGTCCGAGACACCTTCGCGCATCGACCCGGAGAGCTCCGGGATCGCTCCCGCGATCAAGGGGACGCTCTACCTGATGGTGGTCTGCGCTCTATTCATCATCCCCGTGGGCGTTGCGAGCTCGCTCTACCTCGAGGAGTACGCGAATCGCGAGAACTGGTTCAACCGTTTCATCGAGCTGAACATCCAGAATCTGGCCGCGGTGCCGTCGATCGTCTACGGGGTGCTGGGGCTGGCGTTCCTGGTCCGCGGCCCCCTGAGCCTCGGCAACGTCGTCCTTGCCGGAGGCCTCACGCTTGGGCTCCTCGTATTGCCCGTCGTGATCGTGGCCGGCCGCGAGGCGATCCGGGCGGTCCCGCCCTCGATTCGCGAGGGTTCGATGGCGCTCGGCGCGACCAAGTGGCAGACGATTTGGAAGCAGGTGCTTCCCGCCTCCATCCCCGGCCTCGCCACGGGCGTGATCCTGGCCCTGTCGCGGGCGATCGGCGAGACGGCGCCCCTGATCGTGGTCGGCGCCGTGGCCTTCGTCACGACATCGTCCGTGGGTTTCACGGACGGGACGTTCTCGGCCCTTCCGATCACGATCTTCGGCTGGACGGCCGACGCCCAGACCGAATTCCAGGCCCTCGCGGCCGCGGCGATCATCGTCCTCATGGTGATCCTGCTGGCGATGAACGCCGTCGCGATCTGGCTACGAAATCGATACGAACAGAAGTGGTAGGTGGATAAGGTGGAGCGAACTGTGGCTGACCACGAGAAGAGCGCACGCCGAACGAGCACGAAGCCAGGGGGTTCGACCTCTCGGGGACCGCACACGAGGCCCACAAGACGGCGGGCACGCCGACGACGACGCGTCGTGATCCGATCTTCGCGCTGAAGGATGTGAGCGTCCGCTACAACGGCAATCTGGCGGTGGACGACGTGGGCATCGACATCTTCAAGAACCACATCACGGCGATGATCGGGCCGTCGGGCTGCGGCAAGTCGACCCTGATCCGCTGCCTCAACCGGATGAACGACCTGATCCCGGCCGCCTCGGTCGAGGGCGAGATCATCTACCACGGCCAGAACCTCTACGACCCGCAGATCGACCCGGTCGAGGTCCGCAAGCGGATCGGGATGGTGTTCCAGAAGCCGAACCCGTTCCCGAAGTCGATCTACGACAACATCGCCTTCGGGCCCCGCATCCTCGGGATGAAGGGCGACATGGACGAGATCGTCGAGAAGGCGCTGCGCGGCGCCGCGCTCTGGGACGAGGTCAAGGACCGCCTCGACGACAACGCGTTCGGGATGTCGGGCGGCCAGCAGCAGCGCCTCTGCATCGCCCGCTGCATGGCGGTCGAGCCCGACGTGATCCTGATGGACGAGCCCTGCTCGGCTCTGGACCCGATCTCCACGGGGAAAATCGAGGACCTGATGATGGAGCTGAAGGAGCAGTACTCGATCGTGATCGTCACCCACAACATGCAGCAGGCCGCGCGGGTCTCGGACCTGACGGCGTTCCTGATCGTCGAGCTGGACTCGGACGAGAAGAATCGCTGGGGCCGCGTGATCGAGTACGACGAGACCGAGAAGATCTTCACCAACCCCTCCGACAAGCGCACCGAGGACTACGTCTCGGGCAAGGTCGGATAGGCAGGCGGGCCGGGGATGCCGGAGGAGGCACGCATGCACTACCAGGAGGATCTGGAGAAGCTCGAGGAAACCGCGCTCGACGGCCTGAACCTCGTCGTTCAGGCGCTCGACCGGACGATCGAGGCCGTGCAGCATCAGGACACGGAGCTCGCGCAGCTGATCATCGCCGAGGACGACGTGCTCGACGGCCGCTACCTGGAGGTCCACCAGCGGCTGCTCACCATGATCGCCACGCAGGCGCCGGTCGCGAGCGACCTGCGCCTGATCTCGGCCCTGCTCCACGTGATGAAGAACATGGAGCGGATGGGCGACCAGTGCGTGAACATCGCGAAGATGCTGCCGATCCTGGGCCACGACCCCCCTGCCGACGAGCGCATGCTGGGGAACATCTTCACGATGGGGAAGCAGGTCCGCTCGCTGGTCACGCAGGTGAAGCGAGCCTTCGCCGACCGCGACATCGACCTCGCGCGCGACCTCGTACGCCAGGACGACGTCGTCGACAACCTGAACAAGGAGTGCTTCCAGATCGCGATCGAGATCGGCGACGACCACGACCGCCGCGAGTGGGCGATGACGATGATCCTCGTCGCCCGTGCGCTCGAGCGGATCGGCGACAACGCCGTCGACATCGGCGAGCAGGTCGCCTACGTGGTCACCGGCCTGTTCCGCGAGTTCGAGGACGCCTCGCACCCAGAGGACAGCCCGCTCACTACACCCGCGCAGTAGCGGGCAAGCCGGCCGGGTTCTCAGGGGGCGCTGATCAGGAGCGCGGCGTCCTCGCGCAGCTCGTCGGCGCGCGGCCGGTAGGGCGGGTGCACCTCCAGGACGACGGGCGCCCGGTGCCCCGAGACGAGGGAACCGATGGAGTGCCATGGCAGGCTGCCGCGGCCGGGCGGGAGGTGCAGATCGAGGCGCAGCGGATCGACGCCGAGGGCGTCGGCGCGCTCGTCGCCGCGCCGGGCGCCGAAGTTGTCGTGGGCGTGGAACAGCGTCACCGAGTCCAGCACCGGCTCGATGAAGCGCTCGAGCGAGGTCCGGCGGAGCTCCGCGACGACGTGGGCGTGGCCGACGTCGAGGCAGATTCCGACCCCGTCGGAGTCCAGGCGGTGGACCAGGCCGCGCAGGCTCATCGGGTTGGCGGAGAGCGTCTCCGGCCCGGGGTAGAGGGGCGCGAGGTTCTCCACCGCCACCCGCAGGTTCAGGTCCGCCGCCCGCCGGGCCGCCCGGCCGAGCGCCCGGACCTCGAACCGCAGGCGGTCCTCGGTCTCCGGCTCGTCGGGAAGCGCGAGCGCGTGATAGACGACCTGCCCGGCGCCGACCTCGGCCGCGTAGTCGATCAGGCCGTCCATCGCCCGGTCACCTTCGGCGCTGCCGAGCCGCATGCCGGCCGGGGCGTGCACGAGCGGGGCCAGGCCGGTGGTCGCGAGCGCCTCGTGGAGCGCGATCGCATGCTTGGTGCAGAGCCGGGGGTCGCGGAGCACCGAGGCCGGCGGGGAGTCGACCTGGGCATAGCTGAAGCCGGCGGCCTCGAACGACTTCAGCAGGTGGGCCGAAGGCCACCATTCGTGGGGGACGGTCAGGCCCAAGCGGCCGTCAAGCGGGCTGGCCGGGCCCGCATGATCGTCCCTGCGGGTGGTTCGGACTCCCGGAAAAGTGGGCTCTTGCAGGGACATTCAAAGCAATCGTGGGCCTCGTTCGGCGTCGCGGGGTGAATCGTGCGTGAACCGGCTGTGAACAACCGGTTATTGCGGGTATTTCGCGGGCGTCCGTGTCCGTTCGGTCTGCCAAACTCAGCCGTCCAACTTGACGATGCTCTGCGCGGCGATCGACATCGGTTCGAACACCACGCGCGTGCTCGTCGCCGAGCCGCAGGAGGGCCAGCTCCGCAAGGTCATGGAGCAGCGCGCCTACACGCAGATCGGCGCCGACACGAAGCGTGACGGCACCATCTCCTCGGCGAAGATCGTCGAGGTTGGCGCCGTGGTGGCGACGCAGGTCCGTCTGGCCGCAGGAGCTCGGCGCGGAGGCGATCCGCACGGTGGCCACGGCGGCGATCCGCGAGGCGAAGAACCGCAAGCAGGCGGTGAAGGAGATCGAGCGCATCGCCGGAGTCGACGTCGACGTCCTGTCCGAGGAAGAGGAGGGACGGCTCGCCTTCGTCGGCGCCACCAAGACCCTCGGGCATCCCGTGAAGGGCGACATCGGCGTCGTGGACGTCGGGGGCGGCTCCTGCGAGATCATCATCGGAACCGTCGCCGACGGGGTGACCTGGGTGAAGTCGTTCAAGATCGGCTCCGGCGCCCTCACCGACGACTTCCTGCAGCAGGACCCGCCGTCGGCCAGCGAGATCCGCAAGCTCCGCGACCACATCGACGACTTCTTCGACGGCGTCGACGTGCCGAAGCCCGAGCAGGCCGTCGCCGTCGGCGGCAGCGCAACCTCGCTGCGGACGCTCGTCGGTGCCGTCCTCGAGTACGAGACGCTCGAGCGCGGCGTGCGGGTCCTGGCCGGCGATCCGATCGGGGAAGTCGCCAAGCGGTTCGAGCTCGACCCGCGGCGGGTCCGCATCCTCCCGTCCGGGGTGCTCCTGCTCGAGAAGCTTTCCGAGCTGCTCGGCCAGCCGCTGCAGATCGGCAAGGGGGGACTGCGCGAGGGGATCATCCTCGATCTCCTGAACGGGTCCGCCAACGGCGCCCCCGTCGAGCGTCTCGCGGCCTAGCCCGAGCCTGGCTCCGGCGCTACGCTCCTCGTGGCATGGCGAAGGCCCGTGAGATCATCGGCATCCACCAGGACATGCCGTATGCGGTGGCCGCCGCGCGGATCGTCTCGGTGCGGGCCGACGAGGTCGTCGAGCTTGCGGGTGGCGTCCTCGATGTGAACGACATCGAACGGGTCCACGACATGCGCGTCGCAACGCGACGACTCCGGGCAGCGCTCGAGGTCTTCAGGCCGTGCTTCCCGCGCGACGAGCTCAAGGCCACTCTCCGCGAGGTGAAGGCGATCGCGGACGCCCTCGGGGAGCGTCGCGACCGGGACGTGACGATCGCGACGCTGGAGGACTTCGGCGAGGTGCTGGCCGCCCCGGACCGCCCCGGGATCGAGTCGCTGGTCGCAAAGCTCCGCAGCGAGCAGGAGAAGGCGAACCAGGGACTCGCCGGCTTCGTCGACCAGGCCCGCCTGGAGGGACTGCGCGTCCGCCTGGACGAGCTCGTGGCGGCTGCGGAGGAGCTTGGCCGAGAGGCGGACGCGCCCTCGTCGAACGGCGGCGACCCCCTCGGAGGAGCCCGATGAAGGCGCGGAAGGTCAAGAAGCTGGATCCGACGGGCCCGCTGGGCGAGAACGCCGCCCGGATCGTCCAGGTGAGGCTCGACGAGCTGCGCTCGTTCATCCCCGCCGCTCTCCACGAGGACTGCATGGTCGAGCAGCACGACATGCGCATCGCCGCGAAGCGCCTGCGCTACATCCTCGAGGCCACCGAGTTCTGCTTCGGCCGGGCCGGCCCGAACGCTCGGCGTCGCATCAAGGACCTCCAGGCCATCCTGGGCGAGCTCCACGACTGCGACGAGCTGCTGCCGCGCGTCGAGCATCACCTGGCGGAGCTGCGCAGTGCCGACGCCGGCGCGGTGCGGGAGCGCGCGGGCGACGCCCCCGACCTCGACCCGGCGCTGGCGGCGCGCGCGCCGCACCGGACCACCTACCGAGGGCTCGAGGTCCTGGCGGTGTACGTCGAAGCGCGGCGGCGCCTGCTGTTCGAGCGATTCCGCGAGTTCTGGGAGGAGCAGGAGCGCGGCGGTATCTGGGACCGCCTCGACCGCGCCGCCGAGCGCACGCTCGAGGACGCGAGGGCTCGCCGCGAGGCAATGGAGCGGGCCGAGCGCGCCGCCGAGGCCCTGGCGGAAGCCGAGCGGCGCGAGCGCGAGGCCGCGGAGCGGGCCCGGCGCGCCGCCGAGGAGCTGCGGGTCGCCCGGCAGGACGCCGGCAGCAACGGTTAGTGCCGCCACGGCCGGGCAGGGGGTGACTACGTGAAGGCAGGAATCAGAAGGGCCGCCGCTGTGGCGGTGGCCGCCCTCGGGGTCTTCGCGCCGGCTGCGTCGGCCGGCGGCGACGGCGTGAACGGCCCGCCGGGAGTCGGAGACCCGCTGTTCCCGAAGTCGGGGAACGGGTTCTACGACGTCAGCGACTACGACCTGCGGCTGAACTACAGCCCACGCACGGATCGGCTGCGCGCGGCGGCAAGGATCAAGGCGACCGTGGAGACTCCCGGCCCACCCCTCCGTCGCTTCAACCTCGACTACCGCGGGCCGAAGATCAAGTCGCTCGAGGTCGACGGGCGTCGCGCCGATCGGCGCCGCAACGGCCAGGAGTTGATCATCACGCCAAGGCAGCCGCTGGCGAACGGCGCGGGGTTCCGGGTCAGGGTGCTCTACGCCGGGAAGCCGAAGCAGCTGACCGATCCGGACGGCGGCAAGGAGGGCTGGACGAAGACTCCGGACGGCGCGATCGCCCTCGGGGAGCCGCGTGGCTCACCAGCCTGGTTCCCGTGCAACGACCACCCGACCGACAAGGCCGACTACCGGATCCGGATCACCACGCCCCGGCCCGCAATCGGCATCTCGAACGGGCGCCTGATGAACCGGCGTCGCAACGGTCGCAAGGTGACGACGACTTGGGTGGAGTCGAATATGGCCACCTACCTCACGATCGCCGCGATCGGCCGCTACCGGCTCGACGGTGGATCCGTGGCCGGGATCGAGTATCTGGGGGCCATCGATCGCAAGTTCGACCGCAAGCAGGTAACGCGGCTGAAGCAGCGCAGCCGTCGCGCTCACACATTCCTGCCGAGCGTCGCGGGGCCCTACCCCTTCGTTGCGACCGGCGGCGTTGTCGACCCGTCGAACGTCGGCTACGCGCTGGAAACGCAGGGCCGTCCGTACTACCCGGGACCGCCGTCTCAGGACCTGGTCGTCCACGAGCTGGCCCACCAGTGGTTCGGCAACTCGCTTTCGCCGGAGGAGTGGGACGAGATCTGGCTGAACGAGGGCTTCGCGACCTACATGGAGTGGCTCTATGAGGAGGAGAACGACGGCCGGACCGCGCAGCAGCGCTTCAACCAGCTCTACAACCGGCATGGCGCCGGCGACTCCGGGTTCTGGAACCCGCCGCCCGCCCAGGTCGCCCGCCCCGAACAGCTCTTCCACACGTCGGTCTACGACCGTGGCGCGATGGCCCTGCAGGTGTTGCGGGGACAGGTGGGCGACGACGACTTCGAACAGATCCTGCTCGAATGGGCGCAGGAGAACGCGTACGGCAACGTGACGACCGAGGGCTTCCGCGACAAGATCGACGAGGTCGCCGGCGCCGTCCCTTCCGAGTTCGACGTCTGGCTCAGTCAACCGGGCAAGCCGCCCAAGCCGTAGCTCGCCGGTGAGCGTCAAGCGCGGGATCTACGTCGCGCCCTTCGAGGGCCTCGCCGATCCGCTGGTCCTCGCGGAGCTGGCGCGGAGCGCCGAGGACCGCGGCTGGGACGGCTTCTTCGTCTGGGACCACGTCGCCTACCGCGCTCCCACCCGGGCCGTGGCCGACCCGTGGGTTGCGCTCAGCGCGTGCGCCACCGCGACCGAGCGGCTCATGCTCGGGCCGATGGTGACGCCGCTCTCGCGCCGCCGGGTCCAGAAGCTGGCACGCGAGACGGTGACTCTGGACCAACTCAGCCGCGGGCGTCTCGTCCTGGGCGTCGGGCTGGGCAGCGACCGGAACGGCGAGTTGGAGCCGTTCGGCGAGGTCGTCGATCCACGTGCACGAGCAGACCTTCTGGACCGGGGACTCGAGCGGCTGGCGAACTTCTGGGCCGGGGAGTTCGAGCCGCTTCCGGTGCAGCGGCCGCGGATCCCGGTCTGGGTGGCCGCGAGGTGGCCGAACCGGCGTCCGGTTCGCCGAGCGGCGCGCTGGGACGGGCTGTTCCCGATCGACCTGGACGGACCCGAGTCCCTCGCCGAGCTTGCCCGCGACGTGGCCCGCCTCCGGGAGGGAGCCGAGGGGCCGTTCGACCTCGTGGTAACGAGCCCGCCGGGCGAGGACCCCGAGCCCATGGGCCGAGGCCGGAGCGACCTGGTGCCTGGTGGGCTTCGGGCAGCAGCCCCGGGAGGCCGAGGTCCGGGACGTGATCGCTTCGGGCCCCGGCTAGATCTCCTCGAACGTCACCTCACGCCCCGGGGGCGCCAGCCACCGTCCCGACTCCCAGCGGACCGCGGTGCCGTCCGCCAGCCGCGCCTTGGCGCGACCCGTCGCCGGCCGGCCCCAGAGCCGCGCCTCCAGCGGCCGCTCGGACTCGGGCGTGTCGCCCAGTCCAGCCGCCACGTGCTCGCTCGGGTAGGTGACGATCAGCGAACCGCGCCGGACCCAGATCGGGATCCTGTCCAGCGGAGCCGGGGTGATCGCGTCGTGCCCGCCGACCGCCGGCTCGCCGGTCCAGAAGTCGAGCCACTCGCCCCGCGGCAGGTACACCCGCCGCTCGCGCGCGCCCTGCTCGAGGACGGGCGCGACCCAGAGCGCCGGGCCGAAGCCGTAGGCGTCGGCGATCTGCCAGCCGCGCGAATCGCCCGGATCCACCAGGCAGAGCGGCCTCGTGATCGGCAGCCCGGTGCGCTCGGCGGTCGCCGCGGCCGCGCGGATATAGGGCACCAGGCGCTCGTGGAGAAGCACGAGCTCGCGATAGATCCGGAGCGTCTCGGCGTCGTAGCGCCACGCTTCCTGCGCGAACCTGCCGTGCGCCTGCATCAGCGGCGTGAGCGCGCCGAACGCCGTCCACCGCAGCAGCAGCTCCTTCGGACAGCGCTCGACGAGCATCCGGCCCAGGTATCCGCCGACGTCGTGGGACCAATTGGAGAATCCGCTCGCGGCCGCGGTCAGGGTCGCGGCGACCAGGGTGCGTAGCGACCACCAGTCGGAGACCTGGTCGCCGCCCCAGAGCATGCCGGTGGCCTGCTGACCGGTCCAGCCCGAGCGCCCGAAGAGCACGCCGTCACCGCGGTGGACCTCGTCCAGCACCTCCTGCATCGTCCGCCGGTAGAGGTCGCCGAACGCCCAGGCGGCCTCGGCGCCGGTCCGCCCGTCCGCGAAGCGCGCGTCCGGCGGCACGTAGTAGCCCTCGCCGTCGTCGGCCTTGATCCCCTGGACGCCCATCGCGAGCACCGAGCGCGCCTGGCGCTGCCACCAGCGGCGCGCCGCCGGGGAGGTGAAGTCGACGATCGAACCGGTGCCCATCCACCACCGACCGACCCACGCGTTGCCGTCGCGGCCGCGAACGAAGTGACCCGCCAGCGCCCCCTCGGAGTAGTTGTCGGCCGGCCGCGCGTGCATCCTCTCGGATTCGCGGTCGGGCGG
Organism: uncultured bacterium; assembly: GCA_963734015.1. Taxonomy (GTDB): domain Bacteria; phylum Actinomycetota; class Thermoleophilia; order Solirubrobacterales; family 70-9; genus JALZKA01. The sequence goes on from CAVTFG010000019.1 coordinate 96,169, forward strand.
GCGCTGGCCGTCGGACGAGTCCAGGTTCGTCCACGGTGTCACCCAGACCACCGTCCGCACCCCGTCGGCGCGCATCCCCTGGATGAGCCCGCGCGGATCCGGGAACTGGTGCGGGTTGAACCGCCACGTGTTGTACTGCGTCTCCCACGGCGAGTCGATCACGATCGCGTCGAGCGGCAGGTCGTTCTCCCGGTAGCCGCGCCAGTCCTCCTCCACGTCGCGCTGGTGCTCGTAGACGTCCCGGCTCTTCCAGTGGCCGTATGCCCACTCGGGGAGGACCGGCGCCGTCCCGGTCATCCGCAGGTACCGCCGCAGGCGTGCCGCCGGGGTCGGGTCGCAGAAGAAATGGAGCCGGAGCGGGCCCGCGGCGCCGCGTTGGGAGAGCGAGAGCTCGGGGCCGGCCAGGTCGAGGTCCAGTCCGGGGCCCCAGGTCTCCGCCCAGAGCGCCCAGCCGGCACTCGACAGCAGCCACGGCGCTGGGACGTAGTCGCCCTGGGGGATCCCGCCCTCGGCCAGCATGTCCTGCGGGCAGTCGGGGCCCGTGTAGCGGCGGTCGGCACCGAGCCGGATGCGCCGCCCGCGCTGGTCGAAGGGCAGCCCGTGCCGGGCGCCGAGGCCGGTCAGGCGCTCCTCGTCGGCGGCCCGCCAGCCGGCCTCGAGGCGGAACGGCTCCGGGTCGCCCCGCAGCTCCACCAGAACCTGCTCCGCGGCGGGGATCGCCACACGCACGCGGGCCGTGCCCGCACCCGCGGCGGCGCGGAGCGCGATCCCCGCACCCGCGTCACGTGGATCGCTCTCGACGATCGCGGCGGTCACCGGCTCCAGCTCGCCCCAGGTCTCCTCCGGGACGACGCCCTCGGTGATCTGGATCAGGCGCTCGCCGCCGGAGCCGCTGCGCAGCCCGAGCCGCAGGTCATCCACCACCGGCCCCCCGGCCCGGTTGATGGAGACCCGCAGTGGATCGAGCGCGACCTCAACGGCAAGTCGTCCCCGATCGAGGCGCACGGTCCGGGCATCCCGCTCGATCGTCGCGGCCACGCACCCACGGTCGCAGCGGATACGTGCCTGCCGGTTACCAGTGGGTGAACGGGCGTTCACGGCGGATTCACTTCAGGTTCTCCGGCTGGTAACCGGACCGGGGCGCGCCGACCTCAAGCTGGAACCGTTCAATTGCAGGCAATTCCAAGGGAGCAACGATGATTCCCAATCAGGCCAGGGCCGACATGCACTGTCACTCGACCGCGTCCGAGCTCGCGAAGCTCGGGATCCAGCGCAGCGTCGGGCTTCCCGAATGCGCGACGCCTCCGGAGGAGGTCTACGAGCTCGCGAAGTCCAGGGGGATGGACTTCGTGACGATCACGGACCACGACACGATCGCCGGCTGCCTCGAGCTCGCCGACCGGTCGGACGTCTTCGTCTCCGAGGAGCTGACGACCTGGTTCGCCGACGAGCCGCAGGCGGTCCACGTCCTTTGTTACGGGATCACGCCGGAGGACCACGAGTTCCTCCAGGCTCACGCCCGCGACCTCGAGACGTGCGCGGCGTATCTGCACGAGCACGAGATCACCTGCGCGCTGGCACATCCGTTCTTCCACGTGGCCGCGCCACTGACCGCGCGCCACCGGCGCCGGCTGGCGCAGCTCTTTCCCGTTTGGGAGGTCCGCAACGGCTCGCGCGCACGCGAGCTGAACATGCCCGCCGCCGTCTACATCGAGACCCACGGGGGCACCGGGATCGGGGGGTCCGACGACCATGCCGGCGTGGATATCGGGCGCACGTACACCGAGACGGCGCCCGCGTCCTCGCCGGAACAGTTTCTGGAGCACATCCGCGTGGGCCACGCCGAGTCGGCCGGGAGCCAGGGCAGCGCCGCCAAGTGGGCGCATGCGGCGCTTGCGCTGGCCACTCGCTCGCTCATTCGTGAGGGTGAGGTCGCCGAAACCGGGCCGGTCAATCCCGCTGCCGTGCTGGAGATCGCCGAGCGGGTCGTGGCCGACGGCGGGGAGCGCGGGGGCGAGGCCAAGGCGAACCTCGGCTCAGGCGAGGCGACGGCCCTGCTTCGCGCCTGGCTCGACTCGGTTGACCTGCCAACGGACCCGCCGGCGCTGATCGCGCTCATGAAGGCCGACGACTTCAGCCATTCGGACCTGTTCCGGCGGGTGAAGCGGATCCACGAGCGCAAGCTGCGGGAGGCAGTTGAGGCGGTGTCCGTGGCGGTCGAGCGCCGTGACGGCTATGGGGAAGCGGCAACGGCCCTGTTCGAGTCGGTGATCCCGGCGATTCCCTACGTGCCGTCGACAACTATCCTGGGCACCGAGAAGGCCAAGCTCTCCCGCGACGCGGAGTCCGTAAGGACGAAGCGGAGCTCCGCCGTTGTTGAGGCGGCTGATTTCCACACCGACGAGCCGCGGCGCGTCGCCCTCGTCGTGGACGGCGTCGGCACGATGCACGGAGTCAGCCACACGATCGAGCGGCTGCGGGAGCACGGCGTTCCCGGCTACGAGGTCGAGGTCGTTGGCACGGACTCGCGGGTCGACCGCCGGCTCCCGGCGGTCGCCGAGATCGAGGTCCCGTTCTACGCCGGGATGCAGATCGGCATTCCGAGCATCCCCGAGCTTGTCGAGACGCTGGCCGAGGGCCGCTACGACCTGGTGCACCTCGCCTCGCCCGGACCCGCCGGTGTCGGAGCGGCGCTCACCGCGAGGATCGGCGACCTGCCGCTGATCGGTAGCTACCACACGGAACTCGCGGCCTACGCCGGGCTGCGCAGCGAGGACCCGGCGCTCGAGGCCGGGATGCGCATGGCGCTTTCCGTCTTCTACCGCCAGTGCAAGGTGGTGCTCTCACCGAGCCCGGCGGCCGACGACTCGCTCGCGGCGCTCGGCGTCGACCGCGACCGCATCGGGCGCTGGGCGCGCGGAGTGGACCTCGCGCTCTACGACCCGGCGCTGAGCGAGCCCGACGCCTACCCGGGCGAGATCAAGGTGCTCTACGCGGGCCGGCTGACGAAGGAGAAGGGCGTCGACCTGCTCGCCGACGGCTTCCTGCGGGCGCATCGGCGCGATCCTCGTCTGCACCTGCTGCTCGCGGGCGGAGGCCCTGAGGAAGGGGGCCTGCGAGAGCGCCTGGGCGAGCACGCCACGTTCCTCGGCTGGCTCGACCGCGAACAGCTCGCGCATGCCTACGCGAGCGCCGACGTGTTCCTGTTCTGTTCGCGAACCGACACCTACGGCCAGGTGATCGCCGAGGCGCAGGCGAGCGGCCTGCCCGTCGTTGCCGTCGGCGAGGGCGGCCCCCTCTCGCTGATCCGCGACCGCCATTCCGGCTGGCTGGTGGACTCGGACGCCGACGAGGTCGCGGCCGCGGTCGCACAGCTCGCCGCCTCGCCGTTCCTGCGTGAGCGGCTCTCGCGCTCGGCGCTCGCCGATGTGCGCGGCCGCACCTGGGACGCCGCATTCGAACAGCTCGCGGCCGGCTATGACCGAGTGCTCGCACGGAGCCGCCGCACCGGCGGCCCGGCCCTGGGCGGCGACCCCGTCGCGCCGGCCCCGATCGTCCGCGCTGCCTGACCAGGCGCTTGCGCCTTCACCCGGCGTTCACGGCCCGTCGGCGCCCGCGGTCTACTATCCGTGGTCGGCCAATGGAACCAACCGAGACCAGGGGCGACACGGACACGCTCGAGATCGAGGCCCCAGTCAACGGCTCGGAACAGCCGGCCACGGAAGCCATCGACCTGGAGCACCCGGACCTCTACTTCAACCGCGAGCTCTCGTGGCTGGACTTCAACGACCGGGTCCTGCAGCTCGCCGAGGACGATTCGGTGCCGCTCTTGGAGCGGATCAAGTTCTGCGCGATCTGGGAATCGAACCTGGACGAGTTCTTCATGGTGCGGGTCGCGAACCTCGAGGACAAGCTGGAGGCGGGCCGGGACGCGCGGGGCGCCGACGGCATGCCGATAATCGAGGTCGTCGGGGCGATCCACGAGCGCGTGATCGCCCAGCGCGACCGCCTGAGCGCCTGTTTCAAGGGCCTGCGCGGCGAGCTGGAGGAGCACGGCGTACGCATCCTGCCCGTGGCCGAAGCCTCCGCTGCGGAGCTCGACGAGCTCGGTGGCGTGTTCGAGCGGCAGGTCTTCCCGACCCTCACCCCGCTCGTCATCGGGCTGGGGCGGCCGTTCCCGTACATCTCGAACCTGTCGCTGAGCCTCGCGGTGCGGCTGCGCGATCCCGAGCAGGAGACCGAGGTGCTCGCCCGGGTGAAGGTGCCGAAGGAGCTGCTCCGCCGCTTCCTGCCGATCGGGGACGGCTCTACGCTCGTGCCGCTCGACGATCTGATCGCCGCCAACGTCGGCAAGCTCTTCCCGGGCATGGAGGTGCTCGACTACTCGTTCTTCCGAGTCACCCGGGACACCGACTACGACGTCTCGGACGAGGCCGACGACCTGCTCCAGGCGGTCGAGGAGGAGCTTCGCCGCCGGCGCTTCGGCGAGGTCGTCCGGCTGGAGGTCGAGGGCGGCATGGACTCGACGCTGCGCGGCCAGCTGGTCACGGCGATGGGGCTCGAGGAGCGCGAGGCATACGAGGTCAACGGGTTGCTCGACCTCGGCGACCTCTGGGACATCTACGCGATCAAGGGCCTCCCGAGCGACCTGCGCGATCCGCCGTACACACCGGTCACCAAGCCGCGCCTGCTGGGCGAGGACGGCCAAGACGCCGACGTCTTCGCCGCGATGCGCGAGGGAGACATCCTCGTCCACCATCCGTACGACTCGTTCTCGACCTCCGTCGAGCGGTTCGTGCGCCAGGCGGTGGCCGACCCGGACGTGCTGGCGATCAAGCAGACTGTGTACCGGACGTCGGCCGACTCGCCGCTGGTGCCGTCGCTGATCGCGGCGGCCGAGCGCGGCAAGCAGGCGGTCTGCATGGTGGAGCTGAAGGCGCGATTCGACGAGCGCGCCAACATCACCTGGGCCAAGAAGCTGGAGGAGGCCGGTGTGCACGTCGTGTACGGAATCCCGGCGCTGAAGACGCACGTCAAATGCGTCCTTGTCGTCCGGCGCGAGGGCGACGGGGTCCGCCACTACGCCCATGTCGGGACCGGCAACTACAACCCGAAGACCGCGCGGATCTACACGGACCTCGGGCTCTTCACCTGCGACCAGGACCTCGGTTCCGACCTCGCCGAGATGTTCAACTACCTCACGGGCTACGCCCGCCCGACGGGCTTCCGCAAGGCGCTGATCGCTCCGCACAACCTCAGCGAGAGCATCCTCGACGAGATCGAGCGGACCATCGCGGCGCACAGCCCGGACACGCCGGCTCGGATCCGGCTGAAGATGAACTCCCTGCTTGACGCCAGGTCGATCCAGGCGCTCTACCGTGCCTCGCAGGCGGGGGTGAGAGTGCAGGTCAACGTCCGCGGGATCTGTGCCCTGCGCCCGGGGGTGCCGGGCGTCTCGGAGAACATCGAGGTCACCTCGGTGGTCGGCCGTTTCCTCGAGCACTCCAGGATCTACTCGTTCGAGCGCCCGGGCGAGGACGAGCGCATCTACATCGGCTCGGCCGACCTGATGCCGCGCAACCTCTACAACCGGGTGGAGCTGGTCGTGCCGATCGAGGACGCACGTATCCGCGCGGAGCTGCTCGACGTGCTCGACCGCTCGCTGGCCGACAACATGAACGCCTGGGAGCTGCGCGAGGACGGGAGCTGGGAGCGCCGGGCGGTCGTCGGCGAGCCGCGCTCCGTGCAGCGCGAGCTGATCGACCGCCACCAGGCCCGGGCATCCGAGCCCGCGCATTAGTCAATACGAGCGCCACGGCATGGAGGGCCTTCGGCTCACGCATATCGGTGGCCCGACGCTCCTGATCGAGGCCGGCGGCTGGCGGCTCCTCACGGACCCGACGTTCGACCCGCCGGGCGGCGCCTACCGGTTCGGATGGGGGACCGGATCGCGGAAGCTCGCCGGGCCCGCGATCGACGCGTCCGAGATCGGGCCGATCGACGCCGTGCTCCTCAGCCACGACCACCATGACGACAACCTCGACGCGCGAGGTCGCGAGCTGCTCGACTCGGTCGACCTGGTCATTACGACCGCGTCCGGCGCCAAGCGGCTGGGCGGCGGCGCCCGCGGCCTCGAGCCCTGGGCGACGACGCGGCTGGAGCGGGACGGGCGACCGCCGATCAACCTCACCGCGACACCATGCCGCCACGGCCCGCCGCTGAGCCACCCGCTGGTCGGCGACGTGATCGGGTTCGGGCTCTCCTGGGAGGGACAGGGCCAACAAGTGCTCTGGATCTCGGGCGACACGGTCCTCTACGACGGCGTGCGCGAGGTCGCTGACCGGCTCGACGTGGACACGGCCGTCCTCCACCTCGGCGGTGTGCGGTTCCCGGTGACCGGCCCCGTCCGCTACACGATGACGGGCCGGGACGCGGTCGAGATGTGCCGGCTTCTCCGCCCCCGCGTCGCGATCCCGATCCACTACGAGGGCTGGAAGCATTTCCGGCAGGGCCGGGAGGCGGTGGAGCGGGAGCTCGCGGACGCATCCGAGGACGTGCGCGACGCGATTCGCTGGCTCCCGATCGGCGTGGCGGTCGAGACGTGAACGCGGCAAACTCCCGGGCGTGATCTACGACGCGCAGGGGTGGTGGCTCCGCCAGGAGCCGGCGGTCGAGCCGAAGGGCCCCCTGGAGGGGGACTCCACGGCGGACATCGCTGTGATCGGCGGCGGATACGCGGGGATGTGGACCGCGTGGCTCCTGCACGAGGCCGAGCCCGACGCGCGCATCGTTCTCCTGGAGTCCGGGCGCTGCGGCCACGGGCCGTCGGGCCGCAACGGGGGCTTCGTCAACTCGATGTGGTTCAGCCTGCCCTCCATGCGCGCTCGCTTCGGCGACCTCGGAGCGATCGGCGTTGCGCGCGCGGCGCAGGCGGCGGTGAACGAGGTCGGAGCATGGTGCGAGGCGCAGGAGGTCGATGCGTGGTACCGCCGCGGCGGCTACCTCCAGGTCTCGACGGCGCCCGCTTACGACGACACCTGGCTGCCGACGGTGGAAGCATGCGAGCAGCTCGGCGACGCCGGCGCGGTGGCTGCGCTCAGCGAGGCCGAGGTGCAGGCGCGCTGCGCGTCTCCGATCTTCCGATCGGGGGCGTTCTTCCCGGGTTCGGCGACGGTGAACCCGGCCCGCCTCGCGCTCGGCCTGCGGGAGAAGCTGATCGACGCCGGCGTGGACGTCTGCGAGAACACGCGGGTTGCGGGCGTCCACTCGGGGCCCGACGGCGTCGAGGTGAGAGGAGCGGGCGGCGGCGTGCGCGCCGGGCAGGTTGTGCTCACCGCGGGCGGAGCGCTGGAGGCCATGCGGCCACTCCGCAACCGCCTGACGGTGACGTCGAGTCACATGGTCATCACCGAGCCCGTCCCCGACCTGCTCGAGGAGCTTGGCTGGACCGGCGGCGAGTGCATCACGGACGCCCGCCACATGCTCCACTACTTCCGGACAACCCCGGACGGCCGCATCGCGTTCGGGTGGGGCGGGGGGCGAGTGGTTCCCGGCGCCAGGCTGCACCGCCACGCCGAGGTCGACGCGCGGGTGGCCGTGGCGGTGATCCGGCACCTCGTCCGCTTCTTCCCCAGGCTCGCGGGCCGCCGGATCGAGCACGCGTGGGGCGGCCCGATCGACGTCTCACCCAGCCACACGCCGATCGTCGGCAGCCTCTCCGACCGGGTCCACTACGGCTTCGGGTTCACGGGGAACGGCGTCGGCCCCTCGCGGATGGCGGCCCACGCCCTCACCTCGCTGGCCCTCGACCGCCGCGACGACCATTCCCGGCTCGCGATCGTCGAACCCGAGCCCCTGAAGGTCCCGCCAGAGCCGTTGCGTTACTTCGGCGGCCTGCTCATCCGCGACGCGCTGCTGCGCAAGGAGCGCGCCGAGGATCAGGGGCGCGACCCCGGCCCGATCTCATCGTTCCTTGCCGGAATCCCGGAGCGCGTGGGGGTGCAGGTGGGGCGCTGAGCGTGTAGGGGGCGGTCCTCCCCTCCCCTCCCCTCCCATCGGCGCCGTGTCCCGGCGTACGATCGGATCCGTGCCCCGGACGATCGCGCATCTGGACATGGACGCGTTCTACGTGTCGGTCGAGTTGCTGCGGCATCCGGAGCTCGTGGGGAAGCCCGTCGTGGTGTCGGGGACCGGGCCGCGGGCGGTCGTCACGACCGCTTCGTACGAGGCGCGGAAGTTCGGCGTGGGCTCGGCGATGCCGGCGTCGCGCGCCCGGCGGATGTGCCCCGATGCGCACTGGCTGCCGCCCGACTTCGCGTATTACCGCGAGACGTCGCGCAAGGTCATGGACCTGGTCGGCGAGCTCGGTGTGCCCCTCGAGCCGTTGTCGCTCGACGAGACGTATCTGGACCTCTCGGGCGTGCCCGACCCGGTGGCGCAGATGAGCGCCCTCATCCGCCGGATCCGCGACGAGCTCAGGCTCGACGCCTCGGTGGGGATCGGCCCGAACAAGCTGGTCGCCAAGGTCGCGTCGGATGCCGAGAAGCCGCGGGGCTTCGTCGTTCTGACCCGCGAGCAGGCCGTCGCCCGGTTCGCGTCGGAGCCGGTCCGCCTGATCCCGGGGATCGGGCCGAAGACGGCCAAGCGCCTCCGCGGCTACGGGGTCGAGACGCTGGGCCAGCTTCAGCGCTGCACCGTTCCCGGGCTGATCGAGCGGTTCGGCGAGAACACCGGCCGCTCGCTCCATGAGCGCGCGCACTTCCGCTCCGACTCGTTGGTCTCCACCGAGCGCGAGACCAAATCGCGCTCCGTCGAGTCCACGTTCGACGAGGACATTGCCGACCTCGCGGAGATGGAGCGAATCCTCGGGGAGCAGGCGGAGCGGCTCGCGGGTGAGCTTCGGGACCGCGACATGGCCGGCCGCACGATCGGCATCAAGGTGCGCACCGACGACTTCTCCACCTACACGCGGGTGCGCAGCATCGACCGCGTCACCAACGAGACGGAGACGATCGCGTCCGTCGCCCTACAGCTCCTGCGCGAGAACGCGCCCGAGCGGCCGGTGCGTCTCCTGGGCGTGCGGATGGCGTCGTTCGCGGAGCCCACCGCCGAGTCCGACCCAGGCGCTCTGAGCCTGATCTAGAGCTCGAGCTGCTTGACGCGCTTGGCCGTGTCCTCCAGGCCCCACGCTTCGGTGATCCGCCCGTCGACCACCGTGAAGAAGTAGACCTCGTCGATCTCTCGCATCCGCTTCCCCGTGGGCTCCCCGCCGCGCCAGGGGCCCAGGTTCGTGCCCGAGCAGCGGAAGCGCCCGGCGACCCGGTCGCCCTCCGCCAAGAGCTCGATCGTCTCCATCTCGACGTCGGGGAAGGCGACGCGAAACGGCTCGATCCAGCGTCGCGCTCCGGCCGCCATCTCGGCCGAGTAGAGCTCATCGATCAGATCGAGATTGCCTCCGTTCAGCACCTCGTCGATCAGGCGGCCGACGACCGCCTTGCTGTCCGACTCGCTCATTCGGTCTCGTCGGCCAGCAGCGCCATCGCAGCGTTGCGGCCGTTGAGGCCGATCACGCTGCCGCCAGGGTGGGTGGCGGCGCCGCAGAGGTAGAAGCCCTCGACCGGGGTGCGCGGGGCGAGGCGGCGGTCCCACATCTGGTCCGGGAAGCATTCGCCCTGGAAGATGCACCCGCCCGTGAGGCCGATCCGCTCCTCGATGTCGGGCGGGCCGAGAACCTCGTGCTCCAGGATCTGGTCACGGAATCCCGGCGCGTAGCGCTCGATCAGGCCGAAAACCTGTTCGGCGGCCTGATCGCGCAGGCCGGCGTCCCACGCGGCGACGTCCTTGTCGGAAGGCGCGTACTGGCAAAAGACGCTGATGACGTGGCGGCCCGGCGGCGCCACGCTCGGGTCGGCGGCCGTCTGGGAGTAGACCTCGGTGAACCCGACGCTGAGCTCGCCGCGCTCGGCCGCCTCGAACGCCGCCTGCGCGTCGTCCAGCGACTCGCGGCAGTTGACGGTGCCGGCCAACGGCCACGTCTCGCCGCCCGTCGCGGTCCAGCGCGGGAGCTCCGCGAGCGCGGCGTTCAGCTTCAGCACCGGGCTGCGGACCTTCCAGTCACGCAGGCGCTGCTCGAAATCACCAGGGACGCCGTTGCCGTTCAGCAGGCGGAGCGCGACCTTCGGGTCGGCGTTGGACACCACCGTGCGCGCGCGGATCAACGTCCCGTCCTCGAGCTCGACGCCCTCGCCCGGGGTGATTCCGGCGACGGGAACGCCGCAGGCGATCTCGGCTCCGGCCTCGAGCGCGGCGTCGGCGATCGCGAAGCTGATCATTCCCAGCCCGCCCTGGACGTAGCCCCACGCCCCCGGGGCGTCGTTGAGCTCGCCCATGTGGTGCATGAGGTGGACCGCCGCGGTCCCGGGCGTGCGCGGGCCGCCCCAGGCCGCGATCAGGCCCTGGCCGTAGAGGGCGTCCTTGATCCGCTGGTCGGTGACGCAATCGTCGAGGACCTCCGCGATCGACGCCTCGAAGAGGATGTCGATCAGCTCACGCTCGCCGCCGAGGAGCTCCTCGATCTCCGCGCGGTCGGGCGAATCGCCCACCCAGGTGTCGCGTTCCCCCTTGCGGAGGAGCCGCCGGCACCGGTCGAAGCGCTCGTTGTAGTCGTGGTAGCCCTGGATGTCGGCCTCCGAGATCCCCAGGTCCCGCATGCCGGCGACGGTGCGCTCCTGGTCGCGCCAATCGACGAACGCGGTGCCGTCGTCGAACGGGATGAACAGGGCCGGGTCCGCGATCGTGATCGAGATTCCTCGCTCGCGAAGGCCAAGCTCCGATATGACCAGCGGGTCGAGCAGGCCCGCGACGTAGGCGCACGGGCTGACGATGTAGCGCTCATCGGAGAACGGGCGCTCGAGCGTGGCCGCCCCGCCGACCCGGTCCCGCCGCTCCAGCACCAGCACGCTCTTGCCGGCGCGGGCGAGGTACGCCGCCGCGGCCAGACCGTTGTGGCCACCGCCGACCACTACGGCGTCCCAGTCGCGCGCGGCGAGGTCGGCAACCGGGTCGGCAAGCCCGAGCTCGCCGAGCTTCTCGGCGACGGGATTCATCGATCGGCGGCTACCAACGCGAGGTGACGACCTTCTTGCGCGTGTAGAACTCGACGGCGTCGCCGCCGTTCGCGTGGAGGTCGCCGTCGATCGAATCCTTCCAGCCGGAGAACGGGAACCATGCGACCGGCGCCGCCACGCCGATGTTGACGCCGAGCATTCCGGCCTGGACGTCGTAGCGGTAGCGGCGCGCCGCGTCGCCCGACGTCGTGAAGATCGAGCCGGCGTTGCCGTAGCGCGACCCGTTCACGAACTCGAGCGCGCCGTCGAGGTCCGACGCGCGAACCACGGTGAGCAGCGGGCCGAAGAGCTCGTCGCGCGCGATCTCGGACTCGTGATCCGGCGTCTCGACGATCGTCGGGCCGAGCAGCGTGCCGCCGGGCCCGCCGTCCGACGCCTCGCGGCCGTCGAGGACGACCTCGGCGCCGCCGTCGGCCGCCCGCTCGAGCGCACCGACGACGCGCTCGCGCGCCTCCGGGCCGACCAGCGGGCACACTTCGACACCCTCGGCGTCGCCGGGGCCGACGCCAAGCTCGAGCGCGGCTTCGCGCAGCGCGGAGATCACCTCGTCCTGGCGCTCGGCGTCGCCGACGACGACGGCCACGGAACCGGCGAGGCAGCGCTGGCCGGCCGCGCCGAACGAGCTCGACATGATCGCGGGGATGGACTTGGAGAGGTCGGCGTCCGGCATCACCACGAGTGAGTTCTTCGCCCCGCCGAGCGCCTGACAGCGCTTGCCGGTCGCCGCCGAGCGCTCGGCGATGTAGCGCGCCGTCGACGCCTGGCCGACGAACGAGATCGCGTCGACTCCCGGGTGGTCCAGGAGTCCGTTCACGGCGTCATGCGCCCCGTGGACCAGGTTGAGGACCCCGGGCGGGATCTCGTCGATCTCGGCGATCAGCTCGAAGATCAGCTCCGAGGGCCGGGGATCGCGCTCGGACGGCTTCAGGATGAACGTGTTGCCGCAGGCGATCGCGTACGGCAGGAACCACAGCGGGATCATCGCCGGGAAGTTGAACGGCGTGATCGCGCCGACGACGCCCACCGGCTGGCGGACCATCTCGACGTCGACCCCGCCCGCGACGCCCTCGAGGTTCTCGCCCTTGAGCAGATGCGGGATGCCGCAGGCCGCCTCGGTCGACTCGATCCCGCGCAGGACCTCGCCCCGCGCGTCGGCGAGCGTCTTGCCCATGTCCTCGGTGACGAGCCGCGCGATCTGCTCGTGGTTCGCCCAGAGCGCCTCGCGAAGCGCCATCACGGCGCGCGCCCGCTTCTGCGGGGCGGTCTGCCGCCAGCCCGGAAAGGCCTCGCGCGCGGCGCGGACGGCTGCGTCCACGTCGGCCTCGCTGGAGAGCGGGACGAGCGCCTCGACGTCGCCGGTCGCGGGATTCACGTCGTCGAGCGTCCCGCTGCCGGCGGCGTCGACCCAGCCGCCGCCGACGAAGTTTCGAAGGGTGCGCGTCTCGGTTGCTGCGGGTTCCATGGTTCAGATACCTTCGCCTACCGGCGGGGCCAACATGGTTTCGCGCCTTGCGTCGCTCATCAAATACCTCCATCCCTGGGGTCGTTCCCCCCGGTGTACTCCGAATAGGGATACCACCATTCCTTCGGGGCGATCTCCGTCTCGATGTGAACGTGCTTCGTTTCCTGGAAGGCCTCGAGCCCCTCGCGCCCGAGCTCCCGGCCGAGGCCCGACTGCTTGAACCCGCCGAACGGGCCGGCGTCGTTGTCGGTCAGCGGGTCGTTGAACCAGACGGTCCCCGACTTGATCTCGCGCATGCAGCGCAGCACGGTCTTCAGGTCCTGCGTGTAGATGTTGGCGCCGAGCCCGAAGCGGGTCGAGTTCGCCAGCTCGATCGCCTCGTCGAGCGACGCGACGGGCACGATCGGCGCCACCGGCCCGAACGTCTCCTGGCTGAGCAGGTCGGTGTCGGCGGGCGCCCCGGTCACGACGGTGGGCGCGAAGAAGTGGCCGCGGTCGTGGCCCGCGCGATCGCCCCCGGCCACCACCTCGGCGCCGGCCGCCACGGCCGCCTCGACCTGCCGTTCGACCTTCTCGCGCTGGCCGGCGGAGACCATCGGGCCGACGTCGGTGCCGCCGTCCATCGGGTCGCCGACGACCAGCGTCGACGTGTGATCGATGAACGCCTGGACGTAGTCGTCGTAGACGTCGCTCATCACGTAGAAGCGCTCCGCCGAGGTGCAGACCTGCCCCGCGTTCAGGAACGCGGCCCAGGCCCCGCCGCGCGCGGCCACGTCGAGCGCGGGCGCGACGTCGGAGCAGACGATGAACGGATCCTTCCCACCCATCTCGAGGTTGACGCGGGCCATCCGGTCGAGGCACGCAGCGGCGACCTTCTTGCCGGTCTCGACGGACCCGGTGAACGCCATGGCGTCAACGCGCTCGTCGGCCGACAGAGCGGCGCCCACGTCGCCCGCGCCGGCGATGATGTTGACGACGCCGGCCGGCAGCGAGTCGAAGCACGACCCGATCGCCAGGGTCGAGAGCGGAGTGACCTCGGAGGGCTTGCAGACGGTTGTGTTGCCGGCCGCCAGCGCGGGCGCCAGCTTCCATGCCAAGAGCAGCAATGGGTAGTTCCAAGGCACGATGCAGCCGACCACGCCCAGCGCGTCCTTGACGACGAGCGCCAGCTGCGTCGATTCGATCGACGGGATCACCCGCCCGGCCGAATCGCGCCCGATCTCCGCGTAGTAGTCGAACGCGGCGGCGGTCCAGCTGACCTCGTCGGCATTCTCGACGCGCGGCTTCCCGCCTTCCGAGGTCATCAGCTCGGCCAGCTCGTCGGTTCGATCGCGAAGCGCGCCTGCGACCTCGTGGAGCATTTCCGCCCGCTCGACGGCAGGGGTTCGCTCCCAGCCCGGGAACGCCTCGCGCGCGGCGGCGATCGCGGCGTCCAGCTGCTCCCCGGACGCGCTTCCCACCGTGGCCACGGGCTCCTCGGTGAACGGGTTCTCCACCGCGAGCGGGTCGCCCTGGCCGGCCACCCGTTCCCCGTTGATCAGCAGATTCGTCTCGATCGTCCCCACGAGGCGATCGTAGCGTTGCCGGGGCGTCCTTCCCGTACAACGTTCCGCTTGACCAAGCGCCAAAACGATGAGAGGGGTTAGCGATTCGTGCGTAGCGGGTATGGCAGGTGCGTGATTCGGCTTGGACGGCTTGCGCGCCGGGGGAACAAGCGCCAACGGGTGGATGTGCGACCCGGTTATGCTGCCCGCGACGTGGACGTGGTCGGAGAGGTACGAAACGAGACCGCGGATGGGGTCGAGATCGTCGTCCTGAGCGGCGAGCACGACCTGGGCACCGTCCCGCGGGTCAAGGAGGCGCTCACCGGCGCCGCCTCCGACGGCAACGCTGTCCTCGTTGACCTCTGCTCGGCCACGTTCGTCGATTCATCGATTCTGGGGGCGCTTCTGGAAGCGCGCCGTACCGCTGCCGACGGCAACCGCGGCTTCGCGGTCGCCTGCAGCGGCGAAGCCGAACCGGTCCGCCGGGTGCTTGAAGTCACCGGCCTGGCCGACGAGCTTCCGGTGCATTCCACGCGCGAAGCCGCCTTGGCGGCACTGGACGCACAGGAGCCCTCTTGACCGCCGAGGCGACCGAGCTTCGGCTCGGCCTCGCCGCCCGGGCTGAGAACCTCGCTCTGGTTCGCCAGGCACTGGCGGGCTTCGCCGACGCGATCTCGATGGGAGACGGGACCCTCGCCGACCTGAAGCAGATCGCGACCGAGGCGTGCATGAACGCCGTGGTCCACGCGTATCCCGCCGTGGGCGAGGAGGGCCGGATCGACGTGACGGCGATCGCGAACGAGGGCACCGTTGAGCTGCGGGTCCGGGACTGGGGGGTGGGCTTCCGGCCCCGCCCGGCCGAGCCCGACGGGTCGCTGCGGCTGGGCCTGCCCCTGATCGCCACGGTCGCCGAGAGCTTCGAGATCGCGAGCCCGGCCGACGGCGGCACCGCGCTGGTCGCCCGGGTCCGCACGGCCGACTCGGACGGCAACGGTGAGGTGCCGACCCGGCCCGCGCCACCCCGCGAGGCAGAGTTGGCGATCACCGCCGGCACGTCCGCCCGCCCCGTGATCGCGCGGGTCCTGGCGATCGCCGCCACCAGGGCGGGCTTCTCGCTCGAGCGCATGTCGGACGGAGTGCTGCTCGGCGACGCGATCGCGGCGGGGAACGTCTCCGACTTCGCCGAGAACCAGGTCGGGATCGCCATCGAGGAATGCGGGCCGAACCTGTGCGTGAAGGTCGGGCCGTTCGTCGAGGGCGGCGCGCAGCGCATGCTCGAGCGCATGGAGCTGCCGGGCCTGGGCGTCTCGATCACGAAGCTCGCGAGCCGCGTCGACGTCGAGTCCGACGACACCGGCCAGCACCTCGTGATCGAGATCGCGCCCTAAGAACCACTACCCGCGGAGCGGGGGGCGGCCCTCCCGTCCCTCCCGGACGGGGTGGGCTACTCGGGGCCCGGCACCTGTTCGCGCACCGCGTCGAGCGCTCGGCGGAGGAGGCGTGAGACGTGCATCTGGGAGATTCCGACCCGCTCGGCGATCTCCGACTGCGTGAGGTCCTCGACGAATCGCAGGTTGAGGATCGTGCGCTCGCGCTCGGGCAGGAGCGCCAGGGTCCGCTGGATCGCCTCGCCGTACTCGACGGTCTGGAAGGCCGGGTCCTCGTCCCCGATCGTGTCGGCCAGCACCGCGGCGTCGTCGTCGGGGCCCACCGCGGCGTCGAGTGAGTACGGCCGGCGGGCGCTCGCCGCCTCCATCGCCTCGAGCACCTGCTCGAGGTTGAGCCCGGTGTGGTCGGCGACGTCGGCGGCCGACGGCGCGCGCCCCAGCTTGGTGGGGAGTGTGTCGACGGCGCGGTCGATGTCAGCGATCCGTTCCTGGAGCCCGCGCGGCAGATGGACCTGGCGCCCCCGGTCGCGGAAGTGCCGTTTGAGTTCGCCGAGGATCGTCGGCGCCGCGTAGCTCGCGAACGTGTAGCCCAGCGTGGGGTCGAAGCCCTCGATCGCCTTGACCAGCCCCAGGCTGGCGACCTGGTGCAGGTCCTCCGTCGGCTCGGGGCCGCCCGCATAGCGGTTGGCCAGGCTCCGCGCCAGAGGCAGGAAGCGGTCGACCAGTTCCTCGCGGACCGCCTGATCGCGAGTCTGGTGATAGCGCTCGAGCAGCAGACGCTCGTCAGCCAGTCGCTCGCCCGCCCCGGGTCCCGGTCCCTCGGTCATCCGGGGTCAGTATCGCAGCGCCGCGCCGGGCGCATTTCCACGGGTGGGTCAGGTGTGAGCGCCCCCGGGGGCGAGTGGAAGTGCGGGCTCCACCTCGTCCTCAGCGACCGACGCCATCTCTTCCGCTCGTCGTTGCTGCCAGAGCACGAGCGAGATCGCGACCACTACGACGAGGAAGAGGATCGTCGCCAGCACGTTCACCTGGATGGGAATCCCGCGCAGGGCCGCGCCGTAGACGTAGAGCGGGAAGGTCACCGTCGTTCCCGAGTTGAAGTTCGAGATCACGAAGTCGTCGATCGAAAGCGCGAACGCGAGCAGGCCCGCCGCCATCACGCCCGGCGCCAGCAGCGGCAGTGTCACGTGGCGGAAGGTCTGAAGCGGCGTTGCCCCGAGATCGGCGGCGGCCTCCTCGATGTTGCGATCGAACCCGATCAGCCGAGATCGGACGACGACGACGACGAAGCTGATCGAGAACATCACGTGCGCGATCAACAGCGTCGTGAACCCGAGCGCGAGGCCATAGACGACGAACATCGAGAGCAGTGCGGCGCCGATCACGATCTCGGGGGTGGCCAGCGGCAGCACGATCAGCAGATTCGCGCCACGCCGGCCGAAAAACTGGTGGCGTACGAGTGCGATCGCCATCATCGTCCCGATCGCGGTGGCGATGAGCGTGGTCACCGCCGCCAGCTCGAGCGATACGAGCATCGCGTCGTTCAGCTCCGGGATGGAGAACGCGTCCTTCCAATACTCCAGCGTGAAGCCGCCGCTGAGGGAGAAGTCGAGCCGATCGCGGGGGGTCTCGGCGAACGAGAACACGGCGATCACGACGATGGGGATCAGCATGTACGCGACCGCGAACCCGGCGTAGATCATGAGCCCGTTTCGTCGTAGCCACTGCATCGGCTAGCTTGCCTCCTCCTCTTCGCCCATGAAGGCCTCGGTGCCGGCGGCGCGAATGTAGACGAGGACCACGGCCAGGACCGCCGCCATCATCAGGAACGAGAGCGCCGCCGCCTCCGGGTAGTTCCGGTCGCTGAGGTAGAGCGACTGGATCCGGTTGCCGATCATGAACTGGTTCGGGCTCCCGAGTATCTGGGCGTTCACGTAATCCCCGAACGCTGGGATGAACGTGAGCAGGCTCCCGGCGACGATCCCGGGTGCAGTCAACGGCAGGGTCACCTTGCGGAAGGCGGTGCTCGCCGACGCGTAGAGGTCCTTTGCCGCCTCGATCAGGCTCAAGTCGATCCGCTCGAGGCTGGCGTAGATCGGCAGGATCATGAACGGCAGAAAGTTGTAGGTGAGCCCGGCGATCACGGCGCCCGAGGTCGCCAGGATGCGCCCGTCGTCGGGGATGATCGCGAGGAACTGGAGGACATCGACGAGCGGGCTCGAGTCAGCCAGGATCGTCTTCCAGGCGATCGTGCGGATCAGGTACGTGGTGAAGAACGGCGCGATCACCGCGAACAGAAGGAGCAGCCGCCAGCGTGGGCTCGCCTTGACGGCGATCGCATAGGCCAGCGGGTAGGCGATCAGCAGCGCCAGTATGGTCGCCACCCCGGAGTACAGGAAGGTGCGGAAGATCTGCTCCCAGCGGCCGTCGAGCGAGTCCGGGAAATTCGACCATTCCCAGGTGAAGACGAAGCCCTCGGTGAACGTGCCCGAGCGGAGCGCCAACTCGCCCATGAAGTACATGGGCACAACGAAGAAGAGGATCAGCCAGATGGTCCCCGGGGCGAGGAGACCGTACGGGACGAGGCGGCGGCGACGGCTCACGGGCGAGCGCAGCTCATCTCGTTGTTACCTCCGCCGCCGCTCCTCTGGTCAGCCGGGCCCGCCGCCGGCGATGACGTCGTTCCACGCTTCCTCGACCTCCTGGACGTCGGCGTCGTCTCCCGGCGGCTCCTGGAACGGGAAGCAGTCCGCGACGAACTGGTCGTCGGGGAAGATCAGCGGGTTCTCCGCGAGCTTCGGATCGCGCTTGGCCAGGATCTCCTTGACCCCGGCGACTGGCGTGACGTAGTTGACGAACGCCGCGATGTCGGCCTGGACCTCGGGCTCATATGCGAAGTTCATGAACTCGAGCGCAGCGGCCGTGTTGGGCGCGCCTGCGGGGATCGCCATCATGTCGAACCAGAGATTGCAGCCCTCGTCCGGGCGCCGCCACTCGACGTCGTCCCGTCCGATCAGGTAACCGTCGCCGGACCAGCCGACCGAAGCGACGACGTTCCCGCTGGTGAGGTCCTCGGTGTACTCGTTGCCGGTCACCTTTCGGATCTGCCCCGACTCGACGGCCTTCCCGATCTTGTCGATCGCTGCCATCCAGTCCTCCTTGGTGGCATTCGCCATGTCGACGCCGTCGGCCCTCATCACCAGCGGCACGGTGTCGCGCATCTCGTCCAGGACGGTCACGCGCCCCTTGTACTTGGGATCCTCGAGAAGGTCGTTGACCGACGTAACGTCATCGGCCTCGCCCTTGATGATCCAGAGCCCGGTCATACCGCCCTGCCACGGGATCGAGAACTTGTGTTCGGGGTCGTAGGAACCCTCGGACTGGAATTGCGGCGCGAGGTTGTCGAGCACCGTCTGGACGTCGTCCGGGTTGATCTCCTCGAGGTAGCCCAGGTCGTACATCCGCTTCGCCATCCAGTCGGTGACGACGATGATGTCGCGGCCGCCCGATTCGCCCTGGTCGAGCAGCGGCTGCATCTTGCCGAAGAACTGGAGGTTCGAGTTGATGTCCTCGATGTACTTGACGGTGGCGCCCGTCTGCTCCTCGAACTCCGCGATCGAGCCGTTCTTGCCCGGGTCGATGTAGCCCGGCCAGTTGGAGACCGTGAGCTCGCCCTCGACCGGCCCAGACTCCGCGACCACCACCTCCTCCTCGCTGGCGCCGCCGACGGTCTCGTCGCTGCCGCACGCCGCGAGTCCGAGCGCCGCGAGCAGTGTCGCGATCGCGATCGTGAGCTTTACGGGCATGTTCAGTCGCCTCCTTGGGGCGGCTGGGCCGCCGATTCTCTGACGAGATGGATGTGCTCGGGCGCCCATGAGAGGCGCACGCCGGCGCCTCCCCCCGGAAGGCGCCCGCGTTCGGCCTCGTCCGCGTTGGGGACGAGAACGGTCATCGGGACGTCGCCCGCCAAGCGCACGACGATCTGCGTCGCCGTGCCCAGGTAGACGGAGGACTCGACCGTCCCCTCGACCGACGGCCAGCCGTCGCGGGTCGAGTCCTCCTTGCGTCCGATATCAAGCTTCTCCGGTCGGACCACGGCGTGACAGCGCTCGCCCGTGGCGAGGCCGTCTCCGGCCGCCTCGATCTCCACACCCGCGTCGAGGCGGACGCGCGTGTGGTCCCCCGCGGCCTGCTCGACCACGGCGGGCATCAGGTTCGAGACGCCGATGAATCCGGCGACGAAGGTTGTGGCCGGGCGCTCGTAGACGGCTTCGGGAGCATCCACCTGCTCGACCCTGCCGCGGTTCATCACCGCGATCCGGTCGGACATCGTGAGCGCCTCCTCCTGGTCGTGCGTCACGTAGACGAACGTGATCCCGACGTCGCGCTGGATCCGCTTCAGCTCCAGCTGCAGGGCCTTACGGAGCTTCAGGTCGAGGGCGCCGAGGGGCTCGTCGAGCAGCAGCACCTTCGGCAGGTTGACCAGCGCCCGCGCCAGCGCGACCCGCTGCTGCATCCCGCCCGAGAGCTGATTGGGGCGGCGGTTGGCCTCGGTGGCCAGGCCGACGCGCTCGAGCTCGGCTTGGACCCGTTTGTCGATCTCGTCCCGCGGAACCTTCTTTCGCTTGAGCCCGAAGCTCACGTTCTCGCCGACGTTCAGGTGCGGGAAGAGCGCGTAGCTCTGGAAGACGGTGTTCGTCGGCCGCTTGTACGGAGGCAGCTCGGCCACGTCGTCATCGTCGATCAGGACCTTCCCGGCATCCGGCTGCTCGAACCCGGCCACCATGCGCAGCGTCGTCGTCTTGCCGCAGCCGGAAGGGCCGAGCAGCGTGAAGAACTCGCCGCCGGCCAGTTCCAGGTCCAGGTCGTCGACCGCGACCAGCTCGCCGAAGCGCTTCGTCACGCCCTCCAGCGTGACGCTCGACTTCGATGCCCCGGGGCTGGCGTCGCTCCTGCTCGGCTCGTCCAAATCTCTCTGCTCTCTCGTCCCTGAGTGGGACCCGGCGCCGGGCTGTCCAGCCGGGCGGCGGCTCTCTCGACAATCAGGCTATGCGCCCGGGCAGGTTCTGGCAAGTAGCGAAACCTTCAAAACGTCCAACGGCCCTTGTCCGAATCGTATAAACGCTCAGGGAAGTCTTGAACCAGAAATCGCTTGCCTGGGGTCTTTTGTGTGGATACCTTTGTACGGAACGTCAGTCAACCCGACGAGCCACTGCGGAGGAGAGAATGGCCACCACGACCGCGACCCCCAGCGCAACCGAGACCGGCGCCGACCTGCAGGAGCTCGCCCGCAAGCACCTGTGGCTGCACTTCACGCGCATGGGCGGCTTCGACGCCGACCATCCGATCCCGATCATCGCCCGCGGCGAGGGCGCCTACGTCTACGACGAGCACGGCAACCGCTACCTCGACGGGCTCTCGGGCCTCTTCTGCTGCAACGCCGGCCACGGTCGCGCCGAGATCGGCGAGGCCATGGAGCGCCAGGTGCGGGAGCTCGACTTCGTCACCAACTGGAGCTACGCGCACCCTCGCGCCATCGAGCTGGCGACCCGGATCGCGAACCTGGCGCCCGGCGACCTGAACCATGTGTTCTTCACGTCGGGCGGCTCCGAGGCCGTCGAGTCGGCGCTGAAGCTTGCGCGCCAGTACTTCCGCGTCACCGGCAAGGGCCAGAAGCACAAGGTGATCGCCCGCGAGGTCGCCTACCACGGCACCACGATGGGCGCTCTGATGGCCACCGGCATCAGCGGGCTCCGCGCCCCGTTCGAGCCGTTCGCGCAGGGCGGCTGCCACGTCCCGAACACGAACTCCTATCACTGGCCGGCCGACCGCGACCCGCTCTGGGCGGCCGAGCAGATCCGGGAGCGGATCGAGTTCGAGGGCCCGGAGACGGTCGCCGCGGTGATCCTCGAGCCGGTCCAGAACGCCGGCGGCTGCATCCCGCCGCAGGAGGGCTACTTCCAGCGGGTCCGGGAGATCTGCGACGAGCACGACGTCCTGCTGATCTCGGACGAGGTGATCTGCGCCTGGGGCCGGCTCGGCCACTACTTCGGCTGCGAGCGCTACGGCTACCAGCCCGACATCGTCACCTCGGCGAAGGCGCTGACCTCCGCGTATGCCCCGATGGGAGCGATGATCGCCTCGGAGCGCCTCTACGAGCCGTTCAGCACGGGCACGACCTCGTTCGTTCACGGGTTTACGTTCGCCGGCCATCCGGTGGCGGCGGCCGCGGCGATGGCGAACCTCGACGTGTTCGAGCGCGAGGACCTCTGCGGCAACGTGCTCGCAAAGGAGGACGAGTTCCGCGCGATGCTCGACGGCCTCCGCGACATTCCCATCGTCGGCGACGTGCGCGGCGCCGGCTACTTCCACGCGATCGAGCTGGTCAAGGACCAGGACACGAAGGAGGGCTTCTCGGACGAGGAGTCCGAGTCGCTCCTGCGCGGGTTCCTCTCCGGCGAGCTCTACCGCCGTGGGCTGATCTGCCGCGCCGACGACCGCGGAGACCCCGTGCTCCAGCTCGCCCCTCCGCTCATCTGCGGCACCGAGCACTTCGAGGAGATCGAATCCGTTCTTCGCGGAGTGCTGACGGAGGCCGCGGAGCGGCTCTAGGACGGGCCGGGCGGGGTCGGGAGGCAGAGCGGTGCTGACGGTCGCCTCACTGGTCTCCGATTGCGGCCTGACGCTGGTCGCCGGCGAGGAGAACAGCGGGCGGGCGCTCCGCTGGGTCCACGCCACCGAGCACGAGGATCCGACCCCCTGGCTCTCGGGCGGGGAGCTGGTCCTGACCACGGGCTACAACCTCGACACGGCCGCGAAACAGCGCACGTACCTCGAGCTCCTGGCGTCGAAGGGCGTGGCCGGGATGGGATTCGGCATCGGCTTCGACCACAAGCGCCTGCCCAAGGCGATCCTCGAGACGGCCGGCAAGGTCGGCATGCCCCTGTTCGAAGTGCCGTACGAGATGCCGTTCATCGCGATCACGGAGCGCGCCGCCTCGCGCCTCGTCAACGAGCAGTACGACGTGCTCGAGCGGGGCTCGAAGGTGCACGAGCGCCTCGAGCGCCTGGTGATCGACGGCGGCGGGCTCGAGGAGATCACGGCTCAGGTCGCCGGCGCGCTCGCCGGCGCGGCGATGGTCTTCGACGGCGCCGGCAAGCCCGTGGCCCGCCATCCCCAGCGCGGGACGCCAAAGGCCGATGAGGCCGGTGCGATCGGCGCCGAGCTGGTCGAACGCTCGGGTGCGGAGGGCGCTCATGCCTTCGAGCCCAAGGCGACCGGCGACCGTGCCCTGGCCGTGCCGGTCCCAGGCCCACGCGGCGCGCCTCCGGCGGGGTGGCTCGTGGTCGTCTCGGACAACGGCCCGCTGGGGGACTTCGAGCGCTTGATCGCCGGCCAGGCGTCGATCGTCGTTGGCCTGGAGCTGATGCGCGAGCGGGTCGTGCGCGAAACGGAGCGGCGGCTCGCCGGTGACCTGCTGGCCGATGCCCTCTCCGGCCGGCTCGACGCGGAGGAGCTCTCCGGCCGGTTGCGCCCCTTCGGGGTGCACTCGGAGGCCGCGGTGCTGGTGTTCGAGCTGGACGACCCGCCTGCGGCCGAGGCGACGCTGGAGGTCGCGCTCACGGAAGCCGGCGTTCCCGCCCTCGTGGCCACCAGCGCGGCGGCCGGGCGCGCGCTCCTCTGCGCCGTGATCGAGGGATCCGTGCGGGATCCGGTGACCGTCGGCCGGCAGGCGCGCGCAGCCCTGATCGGCGCCCACCCCGACCTTCGGGTCGCAGCCAGCAGGTCGGTTGGCCTCAGCGCGCTGCGCCGCGCGTTCCACGAGGCGCGCTGCGCGCTGGAGGCGACGTCGCTGAACGGCGCCGGTCCCGAGGTGGCGTCCTATCGCGATCTCGGCGCGTTCACCCTGCTGCTGGCGCTGCAGGACGACGAGGCCCTCCGGCTCTACAGCGACGGGCTCCTCGAGCCGATTCAGCGCGGCGAGGGGGAGTACGGTGGCGAGTTGCTGCGGTCGCTCGAGGCGTTCATCGAGAACAACGGCAACTGGGAGCGGGCGGCGCGTCAGCTCTACTGCCACCGCCACACGCTGCGCTATCGGATCCGGAAGATCGAGGAGTTGACGGGCAGGGATTTGTCGAGGGCCACGGATCGCATCGAGCTGTGGCTCGCACTTCGAGCACGGGAGCTGGTGAGGTAACAGGTGAAGGTCGGAGTCCCAACCGAGATCAAGACGGACGAATACCGCGTCGCTTTGACGCCGATCGGCGTCCGGGAGCTGGCCGAGGACGGGCACGAGGTGATCGTCCAGAAGGGCGCCGGAGACGGATCGGCGATCACGGACTCCGATTACGAGGCGCAGGGCGCGCGGATCGCCCCGACCGCCGAGGACGTCTTCGGCGAGGCCGAGCTGATCCTTGGCGTCAAGGAGCCGCAGCCGGAGGAGGTCGCGCTGCTGCGGCCCGAGCACACGCTGTTCACCTATCTCCACCTGGCGCCGGCGCCGGAGCTAACCAAGGCGCTCTGCGCGACCGGGGCGACGTGTATCGCGTACGAGACGGTCGAGGACCACCAGGGCCAGCTGCCCCTCCTCGCACCGATGTCTGAGATCGCGGGGAAGATCGCGACCCAGGCGGGAGCCTTCATGCTCGAGAAGCCCCTCGGCGGGCGCGGGATCCTGCTGGGCGGCGTCCCGGGCGTGGCCTCGGCGAACGTGATGATCATCGGCGGCGGCGCGGTCGGGATGAACGCGGCCTTCATCGCGATCGGGATGGAGGCCGACGTCTTCGTCTACGACAAGTCGATCGATCGCCTCCGCGACCTCGACATAGCCTTCGGGGGACGCGCGTCCACCGTCTTCAGCTCGACGCTGTCGATCGAGGAGCGGCTGCCCGACGTGGACCTCGTGATCGGCGGCGTGCTCGTCCACGGCGCACGCGCGCCGCACGTGGTCAGCCGGGCGCAGCTCGGTTTGATGAAGCCAAGCGCGGTCCTCGTGGACGTCGCGATCGACCAGGGCGGGTGCTTCGAAACCTCGAAGCCCACCACGCATTCCGACCCCACCTACGAGGTGGACGGCATCATCCACTACTGCGTCGCAAACATGCCTGGCGCGGTGCCGATCACGTCCACCTATGCGCTCACCAACGCGACGCTTCCCTACATGCTCTCGCTCGCCAACCACGGCGTGGTCGAGGCGGTGCGGCGCAACCCCGGTCTCAAGCCGGGCATCAACGTCGCCGGCGGCAAGGTCACGCACCGCGCCGTGGCCGAGGGCGTCGGCATGGAGTACTCATCGCCCGAGCAGGTGCTGGGCTTCGAGATGCCGGTAAACGGCGCCTCGGCCGACGGAGCGGGGGCGACCGCCGCCCGCGCGATGCCGGGTTCAAGCTAGGCAGACAGCAAAGACCACAGCAAACAACGCGACCAGGGGAGAAAATTGGCGACCGCAATTGCAAGCAAGCTGCAGAACTTCATCGACGGGGCGTTCGTCGATCCGGCCGACGGGGGCGCCGAGGACGTCATCAACCCCTCCACGGGGGAGGTGATCGCCCAGGCGCCGCTCTCGAGCGCCGAGGACATCGACCGCGCCGTGATGGCAGCGCGCAAGGCGTTCGATTCGTGGTCGCGGACCACGCCGCGGGACCGGTCCGAGATGCTGCTGAAGCTCGCCGACGCGATCCTCGAGCACGGCGACGAGTTCGCCGACCTCGAGTCCGCCGACGCCGGCAAGCCCCGCCAGGCGTTCGTGGACGAGGAGCTCGAGATGTGCGCGGACAACCTGCGGTTCTTCGCCGGCGCGGCCCGCAACCTCGAGGGCAAGTCGGCCGGCGAGTACGCCGAGGGGCGCACCTCGTTCATCCGCCGCGAGGCCGTCGGCGTCGCGGCGCAGATCACGCCGTGGAACTACCCGCTGATGATGGCCATGTGGAAGATCGGCCCCGCGTTCGCCGCCGGCTGCACCTCGGTGCTGAAGCCGGCCGAGAACACGCCGCTCTCGACCTTCAAGCTCGCCCAGGTCGCGGCGGAGATCCTCCCGCCCGGCGTCCTCAACGTGGTCGGTGGGCACGGGGAGCCGGCCGGCGCCTCCCTCGTCACCCATCCCGAGGTGGACATGGTCTCGCTGACCGGTTCGCCCGAGACCGGGAAGTGGATCGCCAAGGCCGCGTCCGACACCCTCAAGCGGGTCCATCTCGAGCTGGGCGGGAAGGCGCCGGTGATCGTCTTCGACGACGTGGAGCTCGAGACCGCCCTCGAGACGATCGCGGGTACCGCCCTGTTCAACGCCGGTCAGGACTGCACCGCAGCGACCCGCATCCTCGCCGGGCCGAAGGTCTACGACGACGTGGTGGGCGGTCTGGTGGAGGAGGCCCAGGGCTACAGGATCGGGGACCTCGACGATCCCGAGACGACGCTCGGGCCGGTGATCTCCGAGCGGCAGCGGGAGCGGATCGAGGGCTTCTTCGAGCGCAAGCCCGGGCACGCGGAGATCGTGACCGGCGGCAGGCAGGCCGACCGGCCCGGGTTCTACATTGAGCCGACAGTGGTCGCGAACCTGGAGCAGGACGACGAAATGGTCCAGAACGAGATCTTCGGACCGGTCATGACCGTCCAGCGGTTCGACGACGAGGCCAAGGCGATCGAGTGGGCGAACGGCACCCGTTACGGGCTGGCCGCATCGGTCTGGACTCGCGACGTCGGCCGTGCGCACAGGGTGGCGAACGCCCTGCGGTTCGGGGCCGTGTGGATCAACGACCACATCACGATGGCATCAGAGATGCCGCACGGCGGCTACAAGCAGTCAGGTTATGGCAAGGACATGTCGATGTATTCGGTAGAGGACTACACGAACATCAAGCATGTAATGGTCAATCTCGAGTAGAAACCGCGGGGGTTGATGGGAAACCGGGGTACGCGAGCCGGGGGGCGAACCGAAAACGAAATCGATGAGCGGCTGCTGACCGCCGCGAGTCAGGTGATCCGCGAAGCGGGCTGCGAGGGCCTGACGCGGGAGGCCGTGGCGGCGCGCGCGGGCGTGCCCGCGGACGAGGTGCCCGAGCCCTGGGACCTCTTTGCGGGAGTGATCCGGCACGACGAGGCCCAGTTCAACGCGATCGTCGACAAGGCGGTCGCCGCGACGACGGTCCCGACCGAGCAGGTGCTCGCCCTGATCGAGGCGTGCGTGAACGACTTCGACTGGACCTACTGGATCGAGCTCTGGAGCCTGGCCCTGCGGGACGAACGGGCGCGAGAGCTGCGCGAGGAGCTCGACGGCAACTTCCGCATGCGCCTCGAGAAGCTGATCCAGGATGGGCGCGAATCGGGTGAGTTCGACGTGCCCGACCCGGCCTCGACGGCGATCGCGATCGCGACGTTGATCGACTCGCTCGCGGTCGACGCCACCCTTCGCGACGACACGGTCTCACCCAACTACATGTTCGGGGCGTCCGCGTCGGTCGCGAGCCGCCTGCTGGGCGCCGAGCTGAAGATCCGAAACCGGCTGGACGATGTCTGATTCGCCGCCGAGAGTCCGCTGGGACGCCGTTGTGCAGGTGGCCGCGCGCCAGATCCGGGAGGAGGGGATCGGGAGCCTCGACCTGGCCGAGATCGCCGGCGAGCTGGACGTGGCGCCCGAGGCCGTCACGTACTGGTTCGGGGACGAGACCGAGGTGCTGATCTCGGTCATGCAGATCCGCCAGCGCTGGTTCCTCGATCAGGCCGACGCAAGGTTCGCGAAGCTCCCCACGCACGCGGAGCGGCTGAAGGCGCTGATCGATCTCTGCGTCGCGGACTACGACGTGGCCTATTGGATCGAGCTCTGGAAGCTCGGCCTGCGCGACGGGCGCGCCCGCGCCGCGCGGCAAACCCTGCGCGGCGCCTATCGAGACCTGTTCGCGCGCATGATCCGGGGCGGACAGCGGAACGGCGAGTTCGCCCAGGTCTCGCCCGACCAGGTGGCGCTGGTCCTGGTCTCGCTCGTGGTCGGGCTCTCGGTCGATGTCACCGTGAGCGATCCGAGCCGGGCCGAGAGGATGCGCGCCGTCCTCACCGAGGTCAGCGAGCGGCTCCTCGATGTAGAGCTCCCGAGCTAGGTCGCGATGCGCGAGCGGCGGCGCAGGCGCCGGAACCGCCGGTCGCGCAGGATCCGACGGGCGGCGTTGTGACCCGAAGCCGCCATGACTCCGCCGCCGGGATGGGTGCCGGCGCCGCAGAGGTAGAGGCCGTCCACCGGCGTCGCGTACTGCGCGATCGCGGGGGCGGGGCGCATGAAGGCCATCTGGTCGAGGCCCTGCTCGCCCTGGAAGATCGAGCCGTCCACGAGTCCGAAGATCCGCTCGAGATCGGGCGGGGCCAGAACCTCGCGTTCGAGGATCGCGTCGGGCACGTTCGGGGCGTAGCGAGCGAGGTGCTCGACGCAGGCGTCGGCGTACCGTTCGCGGGCATCGCCGGCCCATGCCTCTTCCGAGGGCGGGCCGTACTGCGTGAACATCGTCATCACGAAGCGGCCGTCGTCCGTGAGCGAGGCGTCGACCGCCGACGGGAGCTCCGCCTCGACATAGGGGTTCTCCGCGGGGCGTCCGAGCGTCGCGTCCTGCCAGGCTCGCTCGAGGTAGTCGATCGACGGGCAGAGGTTGACGCCGGTGGTCAGGAGCAGGCCGGCCTCCTCGGGGCTGACGCCCTCGTAGCGCGGCGCCTCGGAGAGCACCATGTTGATCTTCACCGACCCGCCGCGCGTTCGATAGCGGCGCATGTCGCCGGCGACCTCCGCCGGGAAGTGCTCCTCGCCCGCGAGGTCGAGGATCGTGGTCTTCGGGTGAGCGCCCGACGCCACGATCGGCGCGTGCAGGGACTCGCCGTTGGTCAAGGTCACACCCACGGCGCGTCCGTCGCGGATGTCGATCGACGCGACCTCGGCCTCGGTGCGGATCGTCGCGCCGGCCGCCTCGGCCGAGCGGGCGAGCGCCTGCGAGATCGCACCCATGCCGCCCATCACCTGTCCCCAGGCGCCGGAGACTCCGTCCAGCTCGCCGAGCGCGTGGTGGAGAAGGTTGTACGCGGTGCCCGGGGTCCGGGGCCCCGCCCAGACGCCGACGACGCCCGTCGACGCAAGGGATCCCTTGACCCCGTCGAGCTCGAAGTAGTCGTCGAGCAGATCGCCCACCGACATCGTGAAGATCCGGACCAGCTCGTGCAGCTCGCGGCGGCCGAGGCCCGCGGCGCGACCGGCGTCGCGAAGCAAGGAGGCGAGGTCGCCGGGGCGCTTGGACCCGAGGGCGGGCGCCTCGCGCAGCAGCATCGGGCGGAGGAAATCGGCGGCGCGCATGAGCAGCGCCTCGAACTCGGGATAGGCGGCCGCATCGGCAGCGGACTGGCGCGCGATGGACTCGGAGGTGCGGTCGGTCTCGTCGAAGAAGAAGATCGGTCCGTCGCCGGTGAGCGCAGCGTAGGCGGGGTTGAGCGGGACCGCGCGATAGCCGTAGTCGTGGAGGCGCAGATCGCGAACGACCTTCGGCTGCAGCATCGAGACGACGTAGGAGGCGCGGGAGACGCGGGCGCCCGGCCAAACCTCTTCCGTCACGCAGGCGCCGCCGAGGATGTGCCTCCGCTCGAGCACGCAGACGTCGAGCCCGCCACGGGCGAGATATGCGGCCGTGGTCAGGCCGTTGTGGCCACCGCCGACGACGATCGCGTCGAAGTTGCGCCGGCCCCCCGTGGACGTGGCCGGCTGGCCGTTGGTGCTGACGGGCGGAGTTTTCGTGGCGGTGGCTTCCATGCGCGGCACCCTAGCACAATAATGTGATTGACTACAAGGTCAACAACCACCCGAAAACCCGAAAGCAGGCAAGAGATGACCGATCACCAGGCACTCGCGAAGGCGCATCTGATGCTCCACTTCAGCGACATGGCGGCCTACGCCGAGCGCCCGATCCCGATCATCGAGCGCGGCGAGGGCTGCCGGGTGATCGACGACGCGGGCAACCGCTACATCGACGGCCTCTCCGGCCTCTATTGCACGAACCTCGGCCACTCGTACGGGGACGAGCTGGGCCGCGCGGCCCACGAGCAGAT
Source organism: uncultured bacterium (assembly GCA_963734015.1). GTDB lineage: Bacteria > Actinomycetota > Thermoleophilia > Solirubrobacterales > 70-9 > JALZKA01. Next base: position 125,756 of record CAVTFG010000019.1, read on the forward strand.
GCGCGCGCTGCCGTTCACCAGCAACTGGACCGTCGCGCACCCGCGCTCGATCGAGCTCGCCGCCCGCATCGCGGACCTCGCGCCCGCCGGGCTCGAGCGCGTGTTCTTCACCTCCGGCGGCTCCGAGGCCGTCGAGTCCGCGTGGAAGCTGGCGCTTCAGTATCACCAGGCGAACGGCGAGCCCGGGCGCCGCAAGGCGATCGCGCGCAAGGACGCGTATCACGGGGTGACGCTGGGCGCCCTCTCGTTCACCGGCATCCCGGTGTGCCGCGACCCGTTCGAGCCGATGGCGATCCCGGTCAGGCACGTCTCGAACACCAACGCCTACCGGCATCCCGAGGGGGAGGACGAGGCGCGGTTCACTGCGGCGCTCCTGGAGGAGGTGGAGACCGCCATCACCGAGGAGGGCCCGGAGACGGTTGCGATGGTGATCGCCGAGCCGGTTCAGAACGCCGGGGGGTCCCTCGTGCCACCGGCGGGCTACTGGCAGGGCCTACGCGAGATCTGCGACCGGCACGGCGTGCTGCTGTGCTCCGACGAGGTGATCTGCGCGTTCGGCCGGCTGGGCCATTGGTTCGGCGCGGATGCGTTCGGCTACCAGCCCGACCTCATCACGTTCGCCAAGGGCCTGACGGGGGCGCACTTCGCGCTCGGCGGCCTCCTGATCTCGGATCGCGTCGCGGCGCCGTTCCTCGACGGCACCGCCGACTACATGCACGGCCTCACCTTCGGTGGTCACCCGGTTGGCTCCGCCGTCGCGCTCGCCGCGCTCGACGTCTACGAGCGCGACGGGATCCTCGAGAACGTGCGCGCGAACGAGCCACACACGCGCGCCGCGCTCGAGTCGCTCCGCGACATCCCGATCGTGGGCGACGTCCGCGGCATGGGACATTTCTTCTCGATCGAGGTCGTCCGCGACCAGGCGACGAAGCAGGCGCTGACCGGCCCGGAGGCGGAGTGGCTCCTGAAGGACGTGCTCTCCGCCGCGCTGTGGGACCGCGGCCTGATCTGCCGGCTCGACGACCGGGCCGACCCGATCGTCCAGATCGCCCCGCCGCTCGTGGCCGACGCCGCGCTGTTCGACGAGATCGCGGAGATCCTCCGCGCCGGCCTCGAGATCGCGGCCGGGCGGATCGGCGAGCCTGCGGCCGCGTAGCAGCTTCACGTCCGGCGGCGTGCGTACCTTCGCGCCATGAGCGACTACCCACTGCGCTTCAGCGTCGACTACCCCGAGCGTTCCCTGGATCGCCTCTCGAGCTTTTTCAGGGTGCTCACCATCATCCCGATCGCGATCCTGCTGCACTCGATCTCGGGATTCTCGTCCGCGCCGTACGACGAGGCCGGAAACCAGGCGACCACGATCGTCGTGGGCGGGGTCGGCTTGTTGTTCCTCCCAGTGCTCCTGATGCTCTTGTTCCGCGCGAAGTACCCGCGCTGGTGGTACGACTGGAACCTCCAGCTGCAGCGGTTCGCGAACCGGGTCGTGGCGTATCTGTTCCTGATGGACGATCGCTATCCGGCGACCGACGACGAGCAGTCGGTACATCTCGACTTCCCTTATCCGGACGTCGAGCGCGATCTCAATCGCGGGCTACCCCTGTTCAAGTGGCTGCTGGCGATCCCGCACTACATCGTCCTCGCGTTCCTCTATCTGGGAGTCCTGATCGCGTTGATCGTGACCTGGTTCGCGATCCTCTTCACCGGCCGCTACCCGCGCGGGCTCTTCGACTACGTCGAGGGCGTGATGCGGTGGCACAACCGCGTGGTCGCCTACGCGCTCACGTTGATCACGGATCGCTACCCGCCGTTCAGCCTGCAACCGTGAGCCCTCTCGGGTCCGTGCGTTCGCTCGGTTAGCGCCGCGCGAGCGCGTCCAGCGCCACCGCGCCCTTCGGGCCGGCGACGACCGGGTTCAGTTCGAGGAGCGACAGGCCGGTCTCCAGCAGCATGCGACCGGCGTCGGCCGCGAGTGCAGCCGACCGCCTGAAGGTCGACGGCCTCCCGGCCGCGCCCGCCCTCGAGTAGCGCGGCGCCGCGCAGGGAACGCAGCGCGCGCTCGACCCGCTCGGGATCGGCGGGAAGGGGGATGATCGCTACGTCGTCCAGCGCCTCCGTCCAGATGCCACCCAGGCCGACCACGAGCGCCGGCACCACGCCCGCGGCCGTTGCCGCAACGAACAGCTCGATTCCCGGTTCGGCCATGCGTTCCACCAGGAGCTCGGCGTCGCCGCCGCCCGCAAGTGCGAGTAGCCGCTCCGCCTCCGCCTCGACTCGCGCCTCGGTCGCCACGCCGAGCGCGAGCGCGCCGGAGTCCGACTTGTGCCGGATCTGCTCGCCCGAAAGCTTCAGCGCAACCGGGAGGCCCACCTCACGTGCCGCCGCCACGGCGTCCTCAGGGTCGCTCGCGACCCTGCCCTGAGGCACCGCCACTCCGAACTCCTTCAGCGCCAGCTTGGCCTGGGCCTCCCCCACCCAGCCGTTCCCGCCCTTCGCGGACGACGCCTTGGCACGCCCCGCGGCCGCCGCGATCTCGCGGAGGCGGCCCGGGTCGGCCTCCGCGGCTCGCAGTGCGCGAACGCAGCAAAGCGCGGTGCCCAGGCCCGCAACCAGCGGGACGCCCTCGGCTCCGAGCTCCTCGATGGCGGTGGGATCGATCAGGTCGGGGAGCGTCGAGCAGACCACCGTTCCGGCGCGGGAGCCCGCGGCGCCCCTGACGATTCCGTCGCGGACCGCCCCCCAGGACGCCTCGGACTCCGGGGACAGATCGTGCGGGTGGTCGTAACAGAGGAGCAGCTGGTCGATCGCCGCGTCCTCGCCCACGACCTGGACGATGCGGGCGAGCCGCTCGGAATCGCCCCAGATCATCGCGGTGTAGTCGAGCGGGTTCGCGATCGTCGCCGCGGCGGGCAGGAGCTCCTCGAGGCGGCCCCGCGTGGCAGGGCCGAGCGGAGGCAGCGCGATGCCGAGCCGTTCCGCGGCGTCGGCGGCCACGCCGGAGTCGCCGCCTGAGCAGGTCAGCACGGCGAGTCCTTCGGCGGCTGGAGATGCCGGGCGCGCCTTCGGCTCGGCGAGCACCCGCGCAAGCTCCAGGAGCTCGTGGGGACTCTCAGCCCACGCCGCGCCCGCCTCCTCGACCAGGGCGCGGAAAACCCGCTGGTCGCCCGCCAGGGAGCCGGTGTGCGCGGCGGCCGCGCCGGCTCCGGCTTCGGACGAGCCCACCTTGAGTACCGCGACGCCCACATCGCGCTCCGCGCAACTCGCGAGGGCCTCCGCAAGGGGCGCCCCGTCGCCGTCGGCCTCGAGGAACAACGCGACCGAGCGGACGTCCTCCAGGCCCGCAAGGGCCGCGAGCCAGTCGCTGGCGTCGCAGACCGCCTGGTTGCCGGTCGAAACGACGGTGTGCCAGCGGATGCCGCGCTGGGATCCCAGCGCGTTGACGCCGACGTTGCCGCTCTGCGTGACCATGGCCACCGATCCCGGCTCGAGTGGGGCGACCGAGTCCCCCCACATCGCCGCGCGCGCCCGGGCCGCGACGATGCCGTTCCCGTTCGGACCGCACACGGGCAGGTCGTGGGCCAGGGCGGCCTCGCGCAGCGCCACCTCGAGCTCGCGGCCCGCCTCGATCTCGCCGAAGCCGGCGGACAGGACCACGGCGCCTCCGCAGCCGCGCTCGCCGGCCTGCGCCACCACCGGCGGCACCGCGGCCGCGGGGATCGCGACGACCACCGCGTCGACGGCCTCCGGGAGGTCGGCTACGGACGGGACGCAATCGAACCCGAGGACCTCCTCCCGCTTGGGATTGACGCCCCACACCGGCCCCGTGAAGCCCGCCCGCATCAGGTTGCGCAGAACGCCGTCCGCGTAGCTGCCCGGGCGGTCGTTGGCGCCGACGACAGCGATCGAGCGCGGCTCCAGAAGTGGCGCGAGGTTCATGGGCGGCCCCTCCGGCCTCGTCGCTAGTGGAGGATCCTCTCGACGCCCCGCCGCTCGAGACCGCGCGCCACGATCAGGCGCTGGATCTCGCTCGTGCCCTCCCAGATCCGGTCGACCCGGAGCTCGCGGAGCAGCCGCTCGGCGACGTTGGAGCGCATGTAGCCCCGGCCCCCGAAGGCCTGGACGCAGCGGTCCGCGCACCGCCACGCAGCCTCACTGACGAACAGCTTCGCCATCGACGCCTTGTGGTGGACGATCTTCGGGTCCGCTCCGGCGTCGGCCAGCGCGGCCACGTTGAACGCCAGCAGCCGGCCGGCTGCGGCGTCGGCCGCCGAGTCGGCGAGCGGGAAGGAGACGCCCTGGTGGTCGTAGATCCGCGTGTCGCCCTGGACGCGCGAGGTCGCCCAGTCGACCGTCTCATCGAGCAGGCGCCACATCGCGCCGACGCCGCGTGCGGCGATCGCGATGCGCTCCTCGGTGAACCAGAGCCGCTGCAGCTCGTCGCCCTCGCCGACCCCGCCGACCACCGCGTCGGCACCCACCTCGACGTCCGTGAAGGTGATCGTCGGATGGCCCTCGGGGTAGTTGTGCGTGAACGGCGGATCGTCGACGTACTCGACGCCGGGCGCGTCGGACTCCACCAGGAACAGCGTCGGCAGCCTGTGCTCGCCGTCCACGACGTTGGCCATGACGATCAGCACCTTGGCGACGTCGCCCGTGGTGACGAACCACTTCTCGCCGGAGATCCTGAAGCCGGCGTCGGTGCGCTCCGCGACCGTGCTGATCCCGGAGGGATCGGAACCGGCCTCGGCCTCGGTCACCGCATAGGCGTCCTTCAGCTCGCCGCGCAGGGCGGGACGCAGATAGCGCTCGCGCTGGGCGTCGGACGCGTTGTCCCAGACGTTGTACGCGTTCGGGATGTGCCAGAAGATGCCGTTGGTGGACCGTCCGAACTGCTCCTCGACCAGCGACCATTCGACACGGGTCCAGCCCTGGCCGCCGAACTCCGGCGAATGCAGGCCGCCGTTGAGCCCCGCGGCGATCCCGGCCTGCTTGAGGTGGGCGATCGTTTCCGCCGGCAGGCGTCCGCCGAGTCGCTCGGCCTCCTCCTCCAGGGGGATCAGCTCCTCGTCCACGAACTTGCGCGCCCGCGCGCGCAGCTCCTCCTGCTCCGGGGTGAGCTCGAGAGGCAGCGCCAGCGCCACCTCGGTCGCCTCGCTCGCAAGTGTCATCGGCCTCGTCCTCCTCGTCCCCCGCGCCCGCGCCTCATCAAGCCGGATCTAAGGGCTTCGTGGTTGTCGATCACTGCGATGGTGGTCTCGGCGGCCGAGCGGATCTCCGGATCGGCGTCGTCCGAGGAGCCGGCGGCTGCCAGCCCCCGGGCTTCGGTCAGCCAGCGCTCATACGCGCGCCGGCGAGCACTGACGATCAATCGCTCGAACCGCTTGCGCTCAGCCGCGATGCGTTCCGGCGGGGCCGCCGACCCATGCCTCAGGGTCGCGACGGCATCGGGCAGCTCGCGCTCGGGCTCCGGCGTCAATGAGAGCCATTCACTTCCAATCCGCACCATCACGCGCTATCGTACCAGTGCGTTTGACTACAAAGTCAAGAACATCCATCCCGCCCGCCCTCGACCCGAGGCTCTACACGGACCCGAGCGTCCTGGAGCGCGAGCTCGACGGGCTGTTCCAGCGCACCTGGCAGTACGCCGGTCATGTCGCGGACCTGCCCGACGCGGGCAGCTACCTGACGGCACTGGCGGGCGACCAGCCGGTGCTGGTTCTCCGAGGGGACGACGGGGAGCTGCGGGCGTTTCGCAACGTCTGCCGTCACCGCGGCTCGCAGCTCCTCACCGGGAGTGGCCGCTGCAAGAAGGCGATCCGTTGCCGCTACCACGGCTGGACCTACGACGCCACCGACGGGCGGCTTCTCGGCGTTCCGGAGCATCGGAACTATGCCGAGCTCGACAAGTCCACGCTCGGCCTGCACTCGGTGCGGATCGAGACGCTGGCGGGTCTCATCTTCGTGAACCTCGACCCCGCTGCTGCGTCCCTGGCGGAGCAGACGGACGGGTTGGCCGAGCGCCTCGTGCCCTACGACCTCGCGAACCTCGAGCGCTTCTCGTCCGGCGCCGGTTCCGACCAGCCCGCGAACTGGAAGATCGTTGTCGAGAACTACCTCGAGGGCTATCACGTGCCGATCGCTCACCCCGGCCTGATGCGGATCCTCGACTACAAGGCCTACACGGTCGAAGCGAACGGTGGCTGGGCGTGGTTCCACGCTCCGTTTCGCGACGCCGCCGCGGGCAACCGGCTGGAGCGTCTTTACCGCCGGCTCGCCAAGCCTATGCCGGGCATGAGCGCGGAGGACAGCGGCGCCTGGCGCTTCGCGTTCATCTACCCGAACACGGCGATCGACCTTTATCCGGACCAGGTCAACATCTGGCACATCACCCCCGACGGGGTCGACCGCTCGCGCGACGTCTGGGCCTGCTTCCGTCACCCCAAGTCGGGCCCGCTGACGCGGATCGCCCAGCGCGCCAACAACAGGCTCAATTCGATCGTCCTGGACGAGGACATCGACCTCGTCGCCGCTGTTCAGAGCGGGGTGCGATCACGTGGGTACGAGCCGGGACCGTTGTCGGCTCGCGAGGCGGCGGTAGGGTGGTTTGCGCAGAAGGTCAGGGACGACTTGGGGGACCAACGAGACAACGGGGTGCCGAGCAACGACGCCGACCCCGGCTGGGTGAAGCCGAGCCCCGCCCTTGCCGAGGTCGCCGACTCATGACCACCCCGCTCAGCCTCGACCCGGACGCCGTCGCCGAGACGCTGAAACCGGTCGAGCGGGCGTCGATGCTCCCCCCGCGCGCGTTCATCGACAGCGGAGTGTTCGAGTGGGAGCTCGAGAACGTGTTCCGCGGCTGGGTGTGCGCCGCCCACGTCTCCGCCGTGAGCGAGCCCGGAAACTTCGTGATGCGCGAGATCGGCGACGACAGCGTCGTCGTGATCGGCGGCGAGGACGGGCGGCCGCACGCGTTCCTCAACGTCTGCCGGCACCGCGGCGCCCGCATCGTGAGCGAGTCCGAGGGCAGCATTCGCCGCCGTATCCAGTGCCCCTACCACGGCTGGTCCTACGGGTTCGACGGGGAGCTGAAGGCCTCGCCGCACATGGACGGCGTCGAGGAGTTCGACGGCTCCTGCTACGGACTGATCCCGGTCCGGCTCGCCGTGGTCGGAGGGCTCGTGCACGTGGACCTCAGCGGCGACGCGCCGGCGGCCGACGAGCAGGTCGGCGAGCTGGTCGAGCATCTTCACCGCTACCGGGTGGACACGCTCACGCGCGGCGGGGAGCGCTTCTACACCGTGGACGCGAACTGGAAGGCGCTCGCCGAGAACTACAGCGAGTGCCTTCACTGCCCCGGCGTGCACCCTGAGCTCAACCACCTCAGCGACTACATGAGCGGGGAGCAGGTGACCGGCGCCGGCGCCTGGTGCGGCGGCTCGATGACGCTCCGCGAGGGCGCCAAGACGATGGGGAGGGGCGCGGGCCGCGCGAGCTCGCGACCCCCGATCGCGGGGCTCCCGGAGAGCGAGCTCGACACGATCCTCTACTTCGTGCTGTTCCCGAACGCGCTCGTGTCGCTCCACCCGGACTACGTGATGCTCCATACCCTGTGGCCCCGTTCCGCGGACCGCACCGACGTCGTGTGCGAGTGGTACTTCGAGCCCGCGACGATGGCCCGGCCCGACTTCGACCCGAGCGACGCGATCGACTTCTGGGACCAGGTCAACCGCGAGGACTGGCACGTCTGCGAACTGACGCAGAAGGGGGCGCGGGTGCGCGGCTTCACTCCCGGCCGCTACTCGGCCGTCAACGAGGGCGACGTTCACGAGTTCGACGTGATGGTGGCCGAGCGCTACATGAAGGCGCTTAAGTGAACGAGATCGCGGCCAAGCTCGGCGAGGTGGGCCTGCCGGAGCCCGTCAAGGATCTGGCGGCGCGCGACTGGGACGTCGTCGTGGTCGGCGGCGGGCACAACGGCCTGACGGCCGCGGCCTATCTGGCCCGCGCGGGCAAGAGCGTGCTGGTGCTCGAGCGCCGGGAGCGGCTGGGCGGGGCCGCGACGCTCGAGCGCCCGTTCGCCGACGAGCGCTTCGTCATCAGTCCCTGCGCCTACGTCGTCGGCCTGCTCGACGACCTCGTGATCTCAGAGCTCGAGCTCGAGCGCCGAGGGCTGCGCCACTGGGTCGCCGACCCGAACCTCTGGGTCCCGTTCGAGGACGGCACCGCGTTCGGGCAGTGGCTGGACGATGCGAAGACACAAGCGAGCCTGGAGGAGCTCGGCGTCTCGGCCAAGGACATCGAGGGCTACTGGGCATACGAGGAGCTCTTCGACGACGTCCGCAAGCTGCTGCGCAAAGGCGAGCGCGACACTTGGGTCGGGGATACCCCGACCCGGGCCGAGATCGAGGAGATCCTCGGCGGCAACCAGGAGATGATCGACCTCTGCTTCGAGGCATCGATCGCGGACGTGCTCGATGCGCACCTGGACGACGAGCGGCTCAAGACCGCGCTCTTCGGCCAGGGGATCATCGGCACCTGGGGCGGCCCGTACGAGCCGGGCACCGCCTCGATCAAGCTCATGCACTATCAGGGCGACCTCGACGGCCAGGGGCCGGTCTGGGGATACGTCGAGGGCGGCATGGGGATGATCAGCTTCGCGATCGCGGAGGCGGCCCAGGAGGCGGGCGCCGTGCTCGCCTGCGGGGTGCCGGTCGGCGCGATCGAGCCCGATCGGGGGGTCGTCCTCGACGACGGGACTCGGATCAACGCCCGCACCGTGATCTGCAACGCGGACCCGAAGGTGGCGCTGCGGCTGCTCGGCGACGCCGAGATCGAGCCCGCCTACCGCGAGCGGCTCGAGGCCTGGAAGGTTCGCAGCCCCGTGGTGAAGTTCAACGCGGCGCTCGAGCGCCTGCCGACCTGGACCGCGGCGCCGGGCGAGGACTGGCCCGCGAGGGCGACGATCGACGCGACCGGGACGATGGAGGAAGCGCAGCGGGCGTTCGAGGCGTGCGACCGCGGCGAGCCGGCGGTCGCGTTCGGTGAGATCTACATCCAGACCGGGTACGACCCGAGCCCGGCGCCGGCGGGCAAGCATCTGCTGAGCGTGTTCGGCCAATACGCGCCGTACGACATCGCCGACTCGGACTGGGACGCGCGCCGCGACGACGTGGCCCGGCAGTTCATCGACCTGATCGCGCGCTTCGCGCCCGACGTCGAGGACTGCCTGATCGACCATGAGGTGCTCGGTCCGCCCGACATCGAGCGGCGGATCGGCCTCACTCGAGGCAACATCTTCCAGGGGGAGGTGACGCCCGACCAGATGTGGGAGGGGCGGCTGACCCCACGCACCCCGGTCCCCGGCATGTACCTGTGCGGGGCGGCCACGCACCCAGCCGGGAGCGTGATCGGCCTGAATGGCCGCAACGCTGCCGCGGCCGTGCTCGCCGATTCCGGCCTGGCGCTCCCGGTGCGGTCGGCGGACGCGGTGGGACGGGCGTGATGGCTCCGGATGCGCCCGCTACCCCGGAAGCGCCCGAGCGCGCGGCGGCGCGCGAGCGGATCCTCGAGGCGGCCTGCGACCTGATCGCGGCCGAGGGAATCGACGACGTCCGGATCGCGCGGGTCGCGAACCGCGCGCGCGTGTCCACCGCCCTCGTCCACCACTACTTCTCCACCAGGGAGGACCTGCTCGAGCAGGCGATCCTGCACTCCTTCCAGCTCGCCGCCGACGAGCGGTTCGACGAGGAGCCGATCGAGGACGAATCGGCCACCGATGGCCTGGCGCGGGCGATCCGCACGTCGCTGCCGGAGGCGGGGGAGTCGGCGCGGGAGTGGATCCTCTGGGTGGAGCTGTGGCTCCGGGCCGTGCGCGATCCGCAGCTACAGCCCGTCGCTGCTGTGCTCTACGCCCGCTATCGAGCGTGGCTCCAGGCCGTGATCCAGGCGGGCATCACGTCGGGCGAGTTCGCCGCCGTGGACGCGGGCGAAGTGGCCGACCACGCGATGGCACTGCTCGACGGACTCGGACTACGCGCCCTGCTCCACGACCCGAGCATGGACATCGCGCGGGCCCGGCGTCGGATTGCCGAGCTGCTCGCCCCCCACCTGGGGATCGACCCGGAGGCACTACTTGTCTGATGAGCGACGCAAGGCGCGAAAGCATGTTGACCTCCCCGGTAGGGGCATGAATATGACCAACCGCTTCACCCGCCGCCAGATCCTCGAAGCCGGGGGCGGCGCGGCGCTCGCGGCCTACGGCCTGTCCGGCTGCACGGTCTCGCGCCCGGTCGAGACCGCCGATGCCGGGGAGATCGTGAAGCCGAAGATCGACGGCGACCTCCTGCTCTACAACTGGGCGCAGTACATGGACCCCGCGCTCAAGAAGGAGTTCGCCGAGCGCTACGACGTCGAGGTCAACGAGGTCAACTTCGACAACCTCGAGGCGATGGTGGTGAAGCTCCGCTCAGGAGGCCAGTACGACCTGATCTGGCCGAGCACCGAGTACGTGGCACGGCTCGCCGCAGAGGGGCTGCTGAGGCGCTTCAACCGCGACGACCTCCGAAACTCGCGGAACATCTCGCCGTTCTACGACAGCCCCTGGTGGGACCCGAACAACGAGTACTCGGTCCCGTACGCGTACTACACCACCGGGATCTGCTGGCGCGACGACGAGGTCACGGGAATGACCGGCTCGTGGAACGACCTGCTGAACCCGGACGGTGCAGGGCGCATGTTCATCCTCGACGACTTCCAGGAGGCGATCGGCGAGGCGAACCTGATCAACGGCTGGGAGCTCAACACGGAGGACGAGAACGAGCTCGAGATCTCGAAGGAGACGCTGCTCGCGCAGAAGGAGAACGCTCGCGGGTTCTCGACGAATTCCGTCCAGAACCTGGTTTCGGGGACCGCTGTCCTGCACCAGGCGTGGAACGGCGACATCGTGAACGTCCGCAACCAGGTGGACGACCCCTCGATCTACAAGTACGAGACCTGCAAGGAAGGCGTTCCGGTCGGCAGCGATCTGATGTGCATCCCGGCGACCGCTCGGAGTCCCGGTACGGCGATGATGTTCATGGACTGGATCATCGAGCCGGAGCACGCGGCGCGGAACGTGATGTGGAACGGCTATCCGCAGCCGGTGGAGGGCGGCCTGCAGGCATTCGCCGATTTGGTCAAGGAGGAGCCGTCGATCGACGTCAACCTCGAGGAGCTGGAGAACAGCGCGCTCGAATACCGGCTCGACAGCCCCGAGGCGCGCCAGCTCTGGACCCAGATCTTCACGGAGGTCAAGGCCACCTGACATGAGCGCGGAGGGGTTCTGGAGCCGATTCCTGGTGCCCGGCGGCCTCTGGCTGCTGCTGCTGTTCGCCGTTCCGCTGGTCTTCGTCCTCGCCCTCTCGTTCGGCTACGTGGACGACCTCGGGCGCGCCGTCTACTCCACCGAGACCGCCAACTACGCCGACGCGTTCAACCCCACGTATCTGCCCGTCCTGCTGCGCTCCGTCCTCTACGCGCTTGCAACGACCGCCCTGTGCCTGCTGATCGGCTATCCGGTCGCGTACTACATCGCCCGCTACGGCGGCAAGTACCGGAACGCCCTCATCGCGCTCCTGGTGCTCCCGTTCTTCGTCAACTACCTGGTTCGGACGTACGCGTGGGTCGCGCTGCTGGCCGACGAGGGGCTCGTCAACAACGCGATCGTCGACCTCGGGCTCCGCAGCGAGGGGATCCAGATGATCAACACGCCGTGGGCCGTGATCGGCGGGCTCACCTATGGCTACCTCGTGTTCATGATCCTTCCGGTCTACGGCTCGATCGAACGCCTCGACCGCTCGGTCGTCGAGGCCGGCAAGGACCTCTACGGCACGCCGTGGCAGACCTTCCGGCACGTCACCCTGCCGCAGACGAAACAGGGCATCCTGGCCGGCTCGGTCCTGGTCTTCCTCCCCTCCGTCGGCGACTTCGTCTCCGCCCAGCTGCTCGGCGGCCCCGATACCTACATGGTCGGGAACCTGATCCAGGACCAGTTCTTCACCGCCAACAACTGGCCGTTTGGCGCCGCGCTGACCGTGGTGATGATGATCTTCCTCGCGGTCTTCATGGTGCTCTACCTGCGCTCGGCAGCGAAAGACGTCAGGGCCCCCGCGATATGAGTGGCGGGTTCGACAAGCCGCGCTTCCTTCGCGTCTTCAGCATCGGCGTCTACCTGTTCCTGTTCGCGCCGATCTTCGTCGTGATCCTGTTCTCGTTCAACTCGATCAAGTCGCTGCAGTCGTTCCAGGGCTTCTCGCTGCAGTGGTACGAGCAGTTCCTGGACGACCCGAGCCTCCGCGAGTCGCTGTTCACGTCGCTCGAGATCGCGTTCCTCACGATGCTCGCTGCGACCGTGCTCGGCACCCTGCTCGCGATCGGCCTCGTCCGCTCGCGCGCCCGCTGGGCGCCCGGGGCGAACGTCCTGATGCTGGTGCCGCTCGTGGTGCCGGAGATCGTCGCCGGGATCTCGGCGCTCCTGATCTTCAGCCAGCTCGGGATCCGGCTCTCGTTCTGGACGATCGTGATCGCCCACATCACGTTCTCCATCTCGTACGTGACGATCGTCGTGCGCGCGCGCATGGCGGCGATCTCCGAGGAGGTCGAGCAGGCGGCTATGGACCTGGGCGCGACGCGGTGGCAGGCGGTGCGACTGACGCTGGTCCCGGCGCTCTGGCCCTCGATCCTCGCGGCCGGCCTCCTGGTCTTCGCATTCTCGTTCGACGACTTCGTGCTGTCGTTCTTCACCACCGGCGAGGACCTGCAGCCGCTGCCCGTCCGGATCTGGTCGGCGATCCGGTTCGGGCTCGATCCCACGATCAACGCGATCGGCACGCTGATGATGGTGGTGTCGCTGAGCGCGATCGGGCTGGCGATAGCGCTCCCGCGCCTGTTCGGCAAGCGCGAGAGCGGAATCAAGGTGCTGACAGCAGGAGAGGGATAACGATGACCGAGGCGATCCGGCTCGAGAGCGTGACCAAGCGATTCGGCGACTTCACCGCGGTGGACGACGTCGACCTGGTGATCGAGGAGGGCGAATTCTTCTCGCTGCTCGGCCCGTCCGGCTGCGGCAAGACGACGACGCTGCGGATGCTCGCGGGCTTCGAGGTGCCGACCGAGGGGCGGATCATGCTCGAGGGCGAGCCGGTCGAGAGCGTGCCGCCCTACGAGCGGAACGTCAACATGGTGTTCCAGAGCTATGCGCTTTTCGACCACCTCGACGTCGCCGACAACGTTGCCTTCGGCCTCAAGCGCAAGAAGGTCCCCAAGGACGAGATCCAGACGCGGGTCGGCGAGGCGCTGGAGTTGGTCGGCCTCGCCGAGCGCGCCCGCGCGCGCTCGGAGGAGCTGTCGGGCGGCCAGCGGCAGCGTGTGGCCCTGGCCCGGGCCCTCGTCAACCGCCCCGCGGTCCTGCTGCTCGACGAGCCGCTCGGTGCCCTCGATCTGAAGCTCCGTCGCCAGATGCAGGTCGAGCTGAAGCAGATCCAGCGCGAGGTCGGGATCACGTTCGTCTTCGTCACCCACGATCAGGAGGAGGCGCTCTCGATGAGCGACCGGATCGCGGTGATGAACCACGGGAAGGTCGCGCAGAGCGGTGCCCCGGAGGAGGTCTACGAACGGCCGACCGAGGAGTTCGTGGCCGGCTTCATCGGCATCTCGAACCTGCTCGAGGGAACCGTCGAGGATTCCGGGAACGTGCGGCTCGGCACGGGCTTCACGGTCCCGGCTCCGTTGCCCGACGACTGTCGGCCGGGCGACCTGGTCTCTCTCTCCGTCCGCCCGGAGAAGATCGCGGTCGAGGAGCTCGAGCCGGACATGGTGGCGCTCGAGGGCACGATCGAGGCGCGCGTCTATCTCGGCGTGATGACGCAGCTCACGGTCTCGCTGGGGAACGGAGCCCGCCTGGTGGCGCTCGAGCAGGCGACATACCGGGCGAGTTCCGAGGACCGGTGGGAGCCCGGCACGAAGATCCGCCTCGGGTGGCACCCCGAGCACTGCCTGGTCCTGCGCTGATCCAAACCCACATCCGGTGCGAAGGGAGGGGTAAGTCCGTGCCCCCCACCCATGGAGGACCCACCAATGACCGCACCGACCACCGACCCCCAGCGGAGCGCGCTGCGGCGAATCGCCCGCGATCCGCTCTCGCGCAGGAAGTTCCTGGCGCTGACCGGGGGGACCGGCGCCTCCGCCGCCTTCCTGGCGGCCTGCGGGGACGACGACGATGACGCGACTCAGAGCCCGTCGACGACCGACGAGATGGCCACGTCGGGTGATCCGCTCGCGGACTTCGGCGAGGGCGACCTCGGGATCGTCAACTACGCGCTGACGCTCGAGTACCTCGAGGCCGGCTTCTACGCGGCAGTCGCGAAGAGCGGGCTGTTCAAGGGCGACGAGCAGGCCCTGATCGAGACGATCGGCAAGCAGGAGCAGGAGCACGTCGACGCACTCACGGCGACGGCCAAGGATCTCGGCGGCCAGCCGGCCCCGGAGCCCAAGGCGGAGTTCCCGCTCGACAGCGCCAAGGAGGTCGTCAAGCTGGCGGCGACGGTCGAGAACCTGGGCGCCGCCGCGTACCTCGGTCAGGCCGCGGCGATCGAGAACCCGGACGTTCTCGCCGCGGCCCTGTCGATCCACTCGAACGAGGCTCGCCACGCGGCCGTCCTGAACGTCCTGGCCGGTGAGCCGGTCACGCCCGATGGCGCGTTCGCAGTGGGCGCCGATGCCCAGACCGTCCTCGACGAGGTCCAGCCGTTCCTCGCCTGAGGCACGGACGACCGGAAAGGAAGACGAAGACATGAACCAGAAGATCCAAAGCGCTCCCGAGCTGGCCTCGATCGAGGTCGACAACGTGAGCCGAAGCGCGTTCCTGATGCGCGGAGTTCTCGCCGCAGGCGCCGCGTACGGCGCACTGGCGACGGGGCCGATCCTGCGGCGGGCGTTCGCCCAGGGCGGAGGCGGGGATGTCGACATCCTGAACTTCGCGCTCACTCTCGAGTACCTCGAGGCCGCGTTCTACGACGCCGCCGGCAAGGAGGTCCCCGGGCTCAGCGGCGAGGTCGCCGACTACGTAAAGACGTTCGGAGCCGAGGAGCAGGAGCACGTGGACGCGCTCGCGGCCACGATCAAGGACCTCGGCGGGAAGCCCGTCGAAGGCGCCCGGCGTCGATTTCGGCGACTCGTTCGCGGACGTCGACACGTTCCTGCAGACGGCGATCACGTTCGAGGACCTCGGCGTCAGCGCCTACAACGGCGCGGCTCCGATGATCGAGTCGAAGGATCTGCTCGCCACCGCCGGTGGCATCGTCCAGGTCGAGGCACGCCACGCCGCCGCGATCCGCTTCGCAGCCGGCGAGCCACCCGCGCCCGAGGCGTTCGATCCGACGCTGAACGAGGATGAGGTCCTCAAGGCGGTCCAGCCATTCCTCGCTCAGTAGCAGTCATCGCCACGGCGGCGGTCCTCGCTCTGTCGGGGACGGGGGCCGCCGCCTGTGGTGACGACGAGGGGGGCGATGCCTCCGAGGACGCGGCGTCCGCCGCGGAGGGCAACGTGCAGGTCGACATCGTCGAGTTCCTGTACGAGCCCGAGGAGGTGACCGTCGCGGCCGGCACAACGGTGACCTGGACGAACCAGGACAAGGCGCCGCACACCTCGACGGCGCGCGACGACTCGTTCGACACGGGGACCCTCAAGAAGGGCGACTCCGGCGAGATCATCCTCGACACACCCGGCACCTACGAGTACTTCTGCCGCTTCCACCAGTTCATGAACGGCACCATCGAGGTGGAGTAGCGCGACTCAGGGCTTCGCGCTGGCGGCCCCCGCGGCGGGTCCCGCCGCCCCGGTGCCCTCGCCGACCTCGCTCGAGAGCTTGTAGGCGAGGTAGACGGGGATGATCGAGATCAGGATCACGATGACCGCGACCACGTTCACGATCGGCAGCTGGTTCGGCCGCGAGAAATTGGTGAAGATCCAGATCGGCAGAGTCTCATCGCCCGCGCCCACGGTGAACGTCGTGACGATGATCTCGTCGAATGACAGGGCGAAGGCCAGCAGGGCACCGGCGATGAGGGCGCTTCGCATGTTCGGCAGGGTCACCATGCGGAACGTCTGCCACGGAGTCGCTCCGAGGTCGGCCGATGCCTCCTCGAATGAGCTCGACATCCGCCGCAGGCGAGCCACGGCGTTGTTGTAGACGACGACGATGCAGAACGTGGCGTGCGCGATCACGATCGTCAGCAGGCCGAGCCCGATGTCGAAGACCTGCGTGAACGTGGAGTTCAGCGCGATCCCGGTCACGATGCCGGGCAGCGCGATCGGCAGGATCACCAAGAACGAGATCACCTCGCGGCCGAAGAAGCGGTGGCGAGCGACGGCGAGCGAGGCGAGGGTCCCGAGCACGAGCGCGACGGCGGTCGCGAGGGCGCCGACCTTGACCGAGTACCACAGGGCGTCCCGCGCTCCCTCGTTCTCGAGCGCCAGGTCGAACCACTCCAGCGTGAAGCCCGGCGGCGGCCAGGTGAACGTGCGCGCGTCGCTGAACGCATAGATGACGATCACGAGCAGCGGGAGGTAGATGAACGCCAGCGTGAGGCCGGTGCCGAGGCGGAGCAGCAGCTGCGAGCGTCGCGACAGGCGCATCAGACGTGCTCGAACGCGCCGGTGCGGCGAGCGATCAGCAGGTAGATGATCATGATCACGATCGGCACCGTCGCCACCGCCGCGGCGAACGGGAGGTTCACGGAGAAGTTGGAGTAGACGAGGGTCCCGAGGAACTGCTCGCCGGAGCCCACAAGGTTCGGGGTGATGAAGTCCCCCAGCGTCAGCGAGAACGTGAAGATCGATCCGGCGACAACGGCCGGGAAGGCCAGGGGCAGAACGACGCGCCGGAACGTGTGGCCGGGCTTCGCGCCCATGTCCTCGGATGCACTGAGCAGTGTGTCAGGGATCCTCTCGAGCCCCGCATAGATCGGGATGATCATGTAGGGGAGCCAGATGTAGCTCATCACCAGCCACACGGCGAACATCCCGTAGCCGGGGTTCTCGATCCCGAAGGGGTTCAGCAGCCAGTTGAGCACGCCGTCCTGGCTCAGGATCCCTCGCCAGGCGAAAGCCTTGACGAGGTACGCGGACCAGAGCGGGACGAGAACCGCGACCACCAGGATCCCGCGGACGCGCGGCCGCGCGACCTTGGCCATGTAGAACGCGATCGGGAACGCCAGGAGCGCATCGGTGATCGTCACCAGCGCCGCGATCAGAACGGTGCGGCCGGTGACGGCGCGGTAGACGGGCTCGGTGACGACGTCCTTGTAGTTGTCGAGCGTGAACGACTGCTCGATCTCGCCGCTCAGTTCGCCGAGCGTCCAGAAGCTCGTGACGAGCAGGACCGCGAGCGACCCGAGGTAGCCGACCACCAGCCAGCCGACCGGGCCGGCGAGGAGCCCCCCGGCCTGCAGCCGTGGGCGTCCGTGGAAGAGGCCGGCGAGCCTACGGCCCACCGACCTCCTCTCCGGCGTTGCTACGCCGGCTTCCACGAACCTACGAGGTGTTGGATCAGCCCTTCACCTCGTTCCATCCCTGGACCCACTCGTCGTAGGTCTTGCACTCTTCGCCGCGATCATCGCCGCAGTCCGACACGGGAGTCTTCCAGTACTCGACCTGGTCGAAGAACTCCTCGTCGTCGGCGTGGTAGATGTCGCAATGGTTCTTGTCGGCGGTCAGCGCGCACGACTTCTGGTTCGCGGGCGCCTCCCCAAACCACTCGGCAACGCCGGCGTTGGCCTCCGGGCTGATGATGTGGTTGAGCCACAGGTACGCACAGTTCGGATTTGCCGCCTCCGAGCTGATCATCCACGTGTCCGACCAACCGGTCGCGCCCTCCTCGGGAAGGACGACCTCTTCCTGCTCGCCGTCGGCGGCCAGGAGGTTGTTGATCACCTGCCAGGTCGTGCCCACGGACGAGTCGCCGTTGGCGAACGCCTGGATCTCCTTGGTGTAGTCGGACCAGTATTCCCCGATGTGCTCGTTCTGCTGCTTCAGCAGTTCGATCGCGGCGTCGAACTGCTCCTGGTCGAGCTCGTACGGGTCGGTGATTCCCAACTCCGGGTTGTGCTCGCGCAGGTACAGCGCTGCGTCGGCGATGTAGATCGGGTTGTCGTACGCGGTCACCTGACCGCTGTAGTCCGAGGCCTTGTCGAAGACGACATCCCAGGACTTGGGCGCCGGCTTGACCTCGGCCGGGTCGTACATCAACAGGTTCGAGCCGCGTCCGTGCGGGATCCCGTAGTTGACGCCGTCGAACGTGTTCCAGGGCTGATCCTTCAGCGCCGGGAAGACGTCCGCGTAGTTCTCGATCAGTTCGACGTTGACCGGCACGACGTCCCCGCCCTCATACAGGCGTCCTGACGCGTCGCCCGACGCCGACACGGCGTCGTACTGGCCGGTCCGCATCAGCTGGACCATCTCGTCGGACGTGTTGCCGATCTTGGTGTTGACCTGGCAGCCGGTCTCCTTCTCGAAGTCGGTCACCCAGTCGACCTTCGGGTCGGTCGAGCCGTCCTCGACGTAGCCGGCCCAGGCGACGAGGTTGACTTCGCCTTCGGGCTCGCCGATCTCGGTCAGCATCTCGCTGTCGTCGCCACCTCCTCCGTCGTCCGAGTCATCGTCATCACCGCAGCCGGCCGCGAATACGATCGAGACCATTGCCACGGCGAGCAGCCAGGCCACGCGGACCGGGCTCCTCAACAGTGCGCTCATAGCGCCTCCTCTCCCTTTTTCTCTGATTCGGAGATGGCGACGGTGTGTTCCGGCAGCCACCCCACGACCACGTCGGTCCCCTGCCGTTCGAGCTCTTCCAAGGAAGACGTCTCTAGGTTCTGTCGCACCACCTGCAGCTGCCCGCCGGCCTCCAGCTCCACGAGGTAGCGCGTGATCATTCCCGCGTACGCGACGTCGACGACCGCCCGCGCTCGGTGTGCAGTCCCGTTGGAGTCGCTGCTCCGTCGACGAGGCGCACCTTCTCCGGGCGGACGGTGAACCGCTGGCCATTACGCTCGAGCAGGTTCGACGTCCCGACGAAGCCCGCGACGAACGGGTTGCCTGGGCGCTCGTAGATCTCCGCCGGCGGCCCGACCTGCTCGATCCGCCCCTCGTTGAACACGGCGACCCGGTCGGACATCGTCAGCGCCTCCTCCTGGTCGTGCGTGACGTAGATGAACGTGATCCCCACGTCCGACTGGATCGACTTCAGCTCCACCTGCATCTGCTCGCGCAGCTTCAGGTCGAGCGCTCCGAGCGGCTCGTCGAGGAGGAGCACCCGCGGCTGGTTGACGATCGCTCGCGCGAGCGCAACCCGCTGGCGCTGGCCGCCGGAGAGCTCGGCGGGCTTGCGCGTCCCGTAGTCACCCAGGCGGACCATCTCCAGGGCGTCGGCGGCGCGGCTGCCGCGCTCGCCCTTGGCGACGCCCGCGACCCGGAGCCCGTACTCGACGTTCTCGGCCACGGTCATGTGCGGGAACAGCGCGTAGTCCTGGAAGACCGTGTTGACCTCACGGTCATAGGCGGGCAGGTCGGTCACGTCCTGCCCCGCGATCTGCACCCGGCCCGTGTCCGGCACGTCGAAGCCCGCGATCATCCGCAGCGTCGTGGTCTTGCCGGAGCCCGAGGGCCCCAGCATCGTGAAGAACTCGCCGGGGGCGACCTCCAGGTCCACGTGGTCGATCGCGACAACGTCCCCGTAGCGCTTCGAGATCCCGCTCAGCGTGACGTCGGGCGTTTCGGCGACATCGGATGCACCGGGCTCAGCCGGTCCCCCCTCGGTCGTTGGGCTGGCGGATTGCTCCACTGTGTACAAGCGTGGACGAGACGCTGGAGCGACCGTATCGGAACGCGCGTCCTACCGCTTACAGCGGCTTGGCCAAAGTTCGCGTCGGGCGTGGGCCAGACCGGAGCAACGGGGCCGGGCTCCGCTTGGACGGAACGGCCTAAGGCGCCGCCGGAGGGCTCAGGCGAGCGCCCGAACGAGGGCGGCCACCAGGGCAGCCGCCAGAGCCGCGCTCAGCATCGCCTTGTGGCGCCAGGCCAGGACGCCGGCGGCGGCGGCGAGGCCCGCGGCTCGCGCATCCAGCACGAGATCCCCGTCCGTCTCGGTGAACGTCCCCACGGCGATCAGCGCCGCCAGCAGCGCCGGGGCGAGCAGGGTGATCACACGGACCACTGGATCGGCAAGCTGACGGGCGCCCACCAGGACGGGGCCGACCGCGCGGATCGCGGCGGTGGCAAAGGTCAGGACGATGATGGTGGTCCAGGTGTCGCTCATGCCGGCTCCGGTCCGCGTGCCCGATCGGGCCACAGCGCGATCAGCGCCGCGAAGCACGCTGCGATCACCGGCACGCCGGGCGCGGTGAACGGCGAGGTCGCGAGCGCGATCACCGCGCCCAGCGCCGCTGCGATCACGGCGCGACGGCTCCGCCCGAGCTCGGTCACGAGGAGCGCCAGGAAGAAGGCGGGGAAGAGCGCGTCGAGGCCGAGCGCCTCGGGATCGCCGATCAGGTCACCGGCGAAGACTCCGACCGCGGTTCCACCCACCCACGTGAAGTAGTTCGGGAAGGTGGCGCCGATCATGTAGTCGGGGTCGAACAGGCCACCCTCCCGGATGGACATCGCCCAGGAGGCGTCGATCATGGTCTGCCCGACAGCCGCGCGGCGAACGGGCCCGCCGCGCAGCGAGGGGGCGAGGGCGACGCCCATCGGGATGTAGCGGGCGTTCAGGAGCACTCCCGCCAAGATCGCGGCGCCCGCGCCGCCTCCGGCGCTGAGGACGGCGAGGGCGGCGAACTGGGCCGAGCCGGCGAACACCAGCGCCGACATCACGATCGGCGCCGCCGTCCCCATCACCGGCTGCGCGAGCACCCCGAACGAGATCGCGAGCACGAACGACGCCGCGGCGATCGGAAGCCCTGCCTTGATCCCGTCGCGCATGGCCGCGAAAACTAGCCATCCCGCGGCGCTTCGCCTATGTCATACAAAGCGAAAGCGCGCCCTCTCAGGCGCGCCTTCCTCACGATTCGGTTCCGCGACCTCGTTACAGATTCCGCCAGTGGCGGGCCGAGCTCTTGGGAACGTTCGCGAAGCCGGCGCGGACGTTCTTGCTCCAGCCCGGGCCCTCGCCCGCGGTCTGCGACGTGTCGAGCCGCAGGCCGGCGATCTTGATGAAAATGTGGCCGCTGTCGTAGTAGACGGTCATCCACTTGCCCTTGCCCCGCTTGCCCCAGCTGCGGAACGAGCCGGAGGGCAGCGGCGCGTCGAGGACGCGCGCGCCGTACTTGCCGAGGACATAGCTCACGGTGCCGGAGCAGTCGTAGCAGCGGGACTTCCAGCGGCGATGCCCGCCGCCCATGCAGTAGTCCTTGCCCTTGACGATGTCGTTCGCGGCGTCGATCGCGCGCCTCACCTTGGTGGGGGCGCTCTCGGGGGCGATGGCCTTGCCGTTCACGAGCTTCGCCTTGTCGCCCGCAACGGTGCGATCGCCGTCGCCGCCCGTGCCGATGCCACCGTCACCGGCGAGTGCGCTCGACGCGGGAAGCGCCAGCAGGGCGCACGCGGTAAGTCCAACCAGCTTCATACGCCGGTGAGTTCTCTTTGAAGTCAAAACGAACCAGTCTCCTTGTTGGCGCCTACGGGGTTAGCTGACGGGCTGGCACAAAAGGAGTCGCGCCCCCACCCAAGGACGGGCGGGTTAGCCCCAACTGATCGGTTCCCCCGTTCCGCTCCCCCCAGTGGGGCACGGACTCGGCTTACCGGTTTTGGAATTCGCGGCAGCGTACAGGAGTGCAAGGCGTTTTGCAAGCAGTTGCTCATAATCCGCTCAGAGCACGCTTAGATGGTGCCGATAGTTACTAACTATTCGGCGTTTTGCGGCGGATGCCTTGTCAGGAGGCCTCGGACGCGCGTTCGGCGGCCGTGGCGGGGTCGCCTTCGCCCACCGCGGGCCTGCGGTACGGTCTCGCGCGATGGAGGTCCGGGGCAAGACCGCGCTCTTGACCGGAGCCACCGGCGGCCTCGGGCGCGGGGTCGCGCTCGGACTCGCCGCCCGCGGCGCGCAGCTCGTGCTCTCTTCCCGCAAGGCCGATGAGCTGGCCGCGCTCCAGGCGTCGCTGCCCGGCTCCGGTCACCGGGTCGCCCCGGCCGACCTGGCCGAACGGGGAGCGGCCGTCGAGCTGCTCGCGGAGGCGGGGGAGATCGACATCCTGGTCGCCAACGCGGGGCTGCCGGCCTCCGGAAGGCTCGACGGCTACTCCGCCGAGCAGATCGATCGCGCCTTGCGCGTGAACCTCGAGGCGCCGATCCTGATGACCCACGCGCTGCTCGACGACTGGCTGGCACGTGGCTCGGGTCACTTCGTCTACATGTCTTCGCTGAACGGCAAGGTCGCGACCGCACGCGCGTCGCTGTACTCGGCCACCAAGTTCGGCCTGCGCGGGTTCTCCCTCGCCCTGCGCGAGGACCTGCGCGGGACGCCGGTCTCCTCGTCCGTCGTGATGCCGGGGACGATCCGCGAGGCAGGGATGTTCGCCGACTCCGGGGCGAGGATGCCCTTCGGCATGGGGACCAGTACGCCCGGGGAGGTCGCCGACGGCGTCGTCGCGGCGATCGAGCGCGACCGCGCCGAGGTCGAGGTCGCGCCGCGCCTGCAGCGCATCCTCACCAACTTCGCAGCCCGCCGACCGGACCTGGCGGGCCGGATCGCGGCCTGGACCGGCGCCGTCAAGGTGGCCGACGACGTCGCGGACAGCCAGACCGAGAAGCGCTAAGCCAGGCGTTAGCCTGGATGTATGAGCGACAGCTTCGGAGCGAAGGCCAGCCTCGACGTATCCGGGCGCGAGTACGAGATCCACCGCCTGGACGCGCTGCAGGAGCGCTTCGACGTCGCCCGGCTTCCGTACTCGCTCAAGGTCCTGCTCGAGAACGCCCTGCGCCTGGAAGACGGCGAGTCCGTCACGGAGCAAGCGACGTGGAGACGATCGCGACCTGGGACGCGGGCGCCGAGCCGTCGCAGGAGATCCCGTTCCAGCCGGCGCGCGTACTCATGCAGGACTTCACCGGCGTGCCGGCGGTGGTCGACCTCGCGGCGATGCGCGACGCGATGGACGACCTCGGCGGCGACGCGAAGAAGATCAACCCTCTGGTTCCCGTCGACTTGATCATCGACCACTCCGTGCAGGTGGACGCGTTCGGGAGCGAGCGGGCGTTCGCGATCAACGCCGACCGGGACTACGAACGCAACGAGGAGCGCTACGCGTTCCTGCGCTGGGGCCAGCAGGCGTTCGACAACTTCCGGGTCGTGCCCGCCGGCGACCGGCATCTGCCATCAGGTGAACCTCGAGTACCTGGGCGAGGTCGTCTTCAGCACGGAGAGCGACGGCGTCACGCAGGCGTATCCCGACACGCTCGTCGGAACGGACTCGCACACCACCATGATCAACGGGCTCGGCGTGCTCGGCTGGGGCGTCGGCGGGATCGAGGCGGAGGCCGCGATGCTGGGCCAGCCGATCTCGATGCTGCTCCCGCAGGTGCTCGGCTTCAAGCTCGGCGGCGAGCTGCCCGAGGGCTCGACCGCGACCGACCTCGTGTTGCGGGTGACCGAGATGCTGCGCGAGCGGGGCGTCGTCGGCAAGTTCGTCGAGTTCTACGGACCCGGGCTCCACACGCTCGGGCTCGCCGATCGCGCCACGATCGGGAACATGTCGCCGGAATTCGGGTCGACGTGCGCGATCTTCCCGGTGGATCAGGAGACGCTGCGCTACCTCGAGTTCACGGGACGGCCAACCGAGCTGATCGAGCTCGTCGACGCGTACGCGCGAGAGCAGGGGATGTTCCACACCCCCGACTCCGAGGAGCCCACGTTCTCCGAGACAATCGAGCTCGATCTGGCGAGCGTCGAGCCATCGATCGCCGGGCCGAAACGACCGCAGGACCGGATCTCGCTGACCGACGCGAAGCCCGCGTTCCTCGAGTCCCTCGCCGAGTTCGACGAAGGCGCCGCGGAGAAGCTCCGCAACGGCTACGACGAGGCGATCGAAGAGTCGTTCCCCGCCTCGGACCCGCCGAACGGCCAGTCGGGAGAGAACGGCAAGCCGCGGCAGGCCGTCAGCGCGACCACGACTCCACGTCCGGCGGCGAAACAGGTGTCGGTCGCCCTCGAGGACGGCACCGAGACCACCCTCGACCACGGCCGGGTCGTGATCGCGGCGATCACGAGCTGCACGAACACCTCGAACCCCTCGGTGATGCTGGGCGCGGGGCTCCTCGCGAAGAAGGCCGTCGAGCGCGGCCTCCAGAGCCAGGCGTGGGTGAAGACCTCGCTCGCACCCGGATCGACCGTGGTCACCGACTACCTGCGGCAGGCCGGGCTCGACGACTACCTCGACCAGCTCGGGTTCAACCTCGTCGGCTACGGGTGTACCACCTGCATCGGGAACTCGGGCCCGCTGCCGGAGGAGATCTCGAAGGCGGTCAACGACAACGAACTGGTGGTCTGCTCCGTCCTCTCCGGCAACCGCAATTTCGAGGGCCGGATCAACCAGGACACGCGCAACAACTACCTGGCCTCGCCGCCCCTTTGCGTCGCCTACGCGCTGGTCGGCCGCATGGACGTCGACATCTTCGAGGACTCCCTCGGCGAGGGGTCGGACGGCGAGCCGGTCTACCTGCGCGACATCTGGCCCTCGAGCGACGAGATCAAGCAGGCCGTGGCCGACGCGGTGCGCTCGGACATGTTCACCAAGAGCTACGCCGACGTGTTCAAGGGCGACGAGCGCTGGCGCGGGCTCGACACCCCGTCGGGCGACCGCTACACCTGGCCCGACTCCACCTACGTCCGCAAGCCCTCGTTCTTCGAGGGCATGGAGTCCCAGCCGCCCGCGGTCCAGCCGATCTCGGGTGCCCGGGTGCTCGCGGTGCTGGGCGACTCGGTCACGACCGACCACATCTCGCCCGCGGGGGCGATCAAGAAGGCGAGCCCCGCGGGGCAGTGGCTGATCGAGAACGGGGTCGAGCCCCGCGACTTCAACTCATACGGATCGCGCCGCGGCAACCACGAGGTGATGATCCGCGGCACCTTCGCGAACATCCGCCTGCGCAACAAGCTGGTCGAGCGCGAGGGCGGGTTCACCCGGACGTTCCCGGACGGCGAGGAGACCACGATCTACGAGGCCGCGATGGCCTACGCCGGCGAGGGCACGCCGCTGGTGGTCCTGGCCGGCAAGGAGTACGGCTCGGGTTCGTCACGCGACTGGGCGGCCAAGGGCACGGCCCTCCTGGGCGTGCGCGCCGTGCTGGCCGAGAGCTTCGAGCGGATCCACCGGTCGAACCTGATCGGGATGGGCGTGCTGCCGCTGCAGTTTCCGGACGGGGAGACCGCCGAGTCCCTCGGCCTCACCGGCGAGGAGACGTTCGACGTGTCGGGCCTCGATGAGGCCCTCGAGCAGCCCACCTCGGAGGCGCGGCACCTACACGTGACCGCATCGCGCGACGGCGCGGACCCGATCGAGTTCGACGCGCGCCTGCGCCTCGACACCCCGAACGAGGTCCAGTACTACAACCACGGCGGCATCCTCCACCGCGTGCTGCGCGAGCTGCGCTGAGCTCCCCCTGAGGCCCGCGGCGCCCAACGTCCCGGAGTACAAAACAGGCGGGGCGGGGCTGTGGGAGGCAGGGGGTCCACACAGCCCGCGCCCACGCCTAGCGCGTCGGTAGCCAGGGAGGGATGCCGACGCGATCGCCCCCGGAGGCGGGACTGGCCGGGGACGAGCTTCGTAAAGTCCCTATTGGTCCCATCACCTCCCTGCGCGGTACGAAACCCATTCTGACCGATCCGTTGTCTCGGTGTCAACAAGAAAGAGCTTTTGGTCAGGTTTCCCTGCGTTCGAGCACTTCAATCGCAATAACGCTGCCCACCGGCCCAACAGGCGTGAGCGTCGCGGCAAGGAGCGTGTACGGCGCCTCGCGGCGAAGGACCGCGATCCAGATCAGGAGCGCGAGGGCGATGAACCCGACCCCGTGCGCGAGCCCGGCGTAGAACGTCTCGTGCTCGAGGCCCGGAACGAGCCAGACCACGAGCAGGATCGCGAACAGGCCGAGTTCCACCCACGACGCGACCTTCACGATCGGGAACAGCCGACCGGGAGCTGGCCTTCGCAATGCGTCGGAGGGCCGTTCAGGCGCCCGTGCTGTCATCTCCGCTTCTGCCACGGCTTCCCAAGTTTCGCAGGGGCACGCCCGCGACCGGCGTACAAGCGCCCGCACCCAGCTTTGGACAGAAGGCCATAGGGCCGGGAATGCCCGGGCGGCAAACTGCCGGGCATGAAGCGAACCCTGAGCACAGCCTCCGGCCGGTCGATCCGGGAAGTGGCACTGGTCCGGCGCGAAGCAAGCCGGCTGGTAAGGGTCGACCACAGGCGTTCCGGCGCCACCGCGCGGCTGCGCATCAGGCCTCACTGACGCAAGGAACTGCGGAAGCGGGAGAGCTGCGACGCCCGTCCCCGAGAGGGGGCGGGCGCTTCTCAGGCACCATGAGGCGGCGCTTCTCAGGCCTCGAACTCCTCGGAACTGCAGTGGTTTCCTACATCACCAGCCGTCGCCTATCCGGAGACCGCCGGTGCACGGGCTAGATTGAGCGCGTGAATCCGATCCGGGCTCGGCTGCGGCTTCGACGCCGGCACGAGGGGGCGGGGGCAGCGCCGCCGCCCGACGATCAGGACGTCATCGAGATCGAGCCGGGGGCGCTGTCCGGCGTCTTCGCGGCTCCGTCATGGCTGCGCGACGTCGGGTTCACCGCGTGGCTCCTGGTCGGTGTCGCGCTGTTCCTCGTGGGCGCTGTCTGGCTGATGTCGCTGACGGAGGTCATCGTCTTGCCGGTGATCGCGGCCTCCGTCGTCGCGGCGGTGGCATCGCCCGTGGTCGGCTGGCTCAAGCGGCGTGGCCTACCTCGTGGCCTGGGAGCGGTCGTCGTTCTCCTGGGGATTATCGCCGTCGGCGTCGGCCTCTTCATCGTGGTGCTCGCCGGCATCACGAGCGAGCTGCCGAGTATCGAAGGCCATCTTTCCGAGGCGAAGGACACGCTTGCCAACTGGCTCAAGGACGCGGGTGTCGGCGCTCCCGACGCCGAGAACGCCAAGAACGAGGCCAGCAACTCGGTGAACTCAGCGGGCTCCCATCTGCTGAGCGGGATCGGGGAGGCTTTGGGCGCGCTCTCCGGCCTGGCGTTCTTCCTCGCCCTCACGGCGCTTTCGCTGTTCTTCCTCCTGAAGGACGGGCCCACGATCCGCGCCTGGGGCGAGCGCCATCTCGGCGTCCCTCCCACGGTCGCTCACATCATCGCGGAGCGAACGCTCGGCGCCCTCCGCGGCTACTTCTTGGGCGTGACGATCGTCGCCGCCTTCAACGCGGCCGTGGTGGCTCTAGGAGCGCTGATCCTCGGCATCCCGCTCGCGGGCACGATCGCCGTCGTGACCTTCGTCGGCGCCTACATCCCGTATCTCGGCGCCTGGACCGCAGGGGCGTTCGCGGTCCTGATCGCCCTGGGCGGCTCGGGCGCCGACGCCGCGGGCGGAATGATCATCGTGCAGCTCCTCGCGAACGGGATCCTCCAGCAGCTCGTCCAGCCGTTCGCGATGGGCGCCGCACTCGGGATCCATCCGCTTGCAGTGCTGATCGTCACCATCGCGGGCGGTGCTCTGTTCGGAGTGGTGGGCCTGATCCTGGCGGCACCGCTCGTCTCGGCCACGGTCCGGATCTCCGAGGACCTCTCGCGCGCCGAGGCCGAGGAGGCCGCCTCCGGCGATCGGGGCGATCAACCCGATGCGGGCGACGAGCTTCCCGCCCCGGCCGGCTGAGTTCGTCTGTCGCTAGTCGCGGTCCCGTTTCGCCAACAGGGCCTCGATGGCCTCGAGCCGGGCGTTGATCTCCCGGAGGCTGCTCGCCCGGTCCGCATCGTCGTCGCCTTGCTCGGATGACGCTTGACGACGCTGGCGCATCTGATCGATCAGCGTCGCGGTGACCGCGGCCGTGAGCACGGTCAGGAACGCGATCCCGATGAGCATCACCAGCGTCCCGATCAGGCGGCCGGTCGTGTCGTCCGGGACGACGTCGCCGTAGCCGACCGTGGTCAGCGTTTGCACCGCCCACCAAAGTCCTTCCCCGAGGCTCGAGAAGTTGTCGCTGTCGACGAGCCAGATGGCAACACCCCCCGCCACCGTCAGGATCACCGTCGCGACGCTGATCACACCGGCCGCCCGTCGAGGCGTGAGTGACCGTCGCCCAAACGCGTCGCGAAGGAGCGTGGAGACGCTGCCTTGGTCGGGGGGAGATTCGCTGGGGCTCGATCATGGCCGGCTTACCGGGGCTCTCCCAGTATCGCGTCCGCCACGGCGGCAGTCGGCGGTCGTCTCAAGACCCGGCGACGGGGGCTAGAGAGGCCGTCGGGAGGAGGCGGCCGGGCCTACGGGGGTCCGTCGCCCTCGGCGGGGCGGTTGCGCTGCCGGCGTGCACGAACGCGCTCGCGCGCGCGGCCGGGGCTCTCGGCCTTCTGTCTCAGGTACTGCTGCGCGACCGAGGTCAGCAGGGCGACGAGCACGCCGAATCCGGTGAGGATGAAGATGACCGTGAAGATCTGGGTTCCGGCGGAGGTCGGGGCGAAATCTCCGTACCCGACGGTCGTCAGCGTCACGATGCAGAAGTAGAAAGCCTCGACGATCGTCCAGTCCTCGAAGCGCCAGTAGAAGATCGTTCCCGTGAGCACCAGGGCGCCGGCGACGAGCGGCAGCGCCTTGGTTTCCGGGTCGCGCCAGACGGCGCCCATCGCCCTCGCGAGCCCCCGGGCCGCGAGGAGAAGCGGGATCATTCACCGGGGTTTCGTCACACCGGTGCGCTTTCCTTGGCGCCGGTATCGAGGTTCTAGGCCGCGCCCTCCTTAGCCGCCGCGTCGATCTCGCGCTTGAGCTCCTCGGCGTCGGCGTCGATCTGCTTCTCGATCAGCTTGTTCGCGCGCGTGACCGCCTTCTCGAGCTGTTCCTCGATCTTCGACTCGCCGATCACGATCACCGCGGCGTTGCCGGCCTCGAGCTCCTCGCCGAGCTCCTTGAGGTCGTCGCGCGAGATCCCACCCCTGAGGTGTCCGATCAGCCCGCCGGCGCCGGCGCCGACGATCGCGCTGCCGAGGATCGCGGGCGGGAAGATGATCCCGACCAGGGCTCCGACGCCGGCGCCGGTCCAGGCGCCGTGCTGGGTCGGCTTCTCGGTCTTCGTCACCCGGACCTTGCCGTCCTCCTCCTTGCGGATCACGGCCGAGTCGAAGGTCCCGATCGCCCCCAGCGCGTGGAGCTCGAACACGGCCTCGTAATCGGCCTCGGCATCGGCGATCTCGTCGTAGATCGCTGCGTAGAGGAACACTGGTCTGTCGGCCATGCCGGCTTCCTTTCGACGGGGTCACCTGCAGTATCCCGTTTGGAGGATGCGCCCGGCGTCGCCGCATGGTTCATCTGGCAGGTAGCCCGTAGTGGGGGCCCGGCCGCCGAGCCGGGCTCCCAGGTTCCGGCTCGCAGCAGAGGACGGGTTACGATGGTCCCGCTCCGCGACTCCCGTGGGGTGGTTCAAGGAGGGGACGTAAACCATGCGAGGACTTCGTTTCTCAGCGATCCCGGTGCTCGTTGTCTGGGCTCTGTTCGCAGTCGGATGCGGCGATGACGATGACGACACCACGACGACCACATCGGCTGCTGAGAGTGCCGAGCAGACGGTCGACTCGGCGGTCCAGTCGTGTACCGACCAGGCCCAGCAGCTCGGCGGTAGCGCGGGAACTGCTCTGCAGGCGGCGTGCACGAGCGTCGGTGACACGACCAAGAAGGCGCTCAGCAGCGGCAGTGAGGACGTCAAGCAGGCGCTCTCGCAGGCCGAGTCCTCCTGCAAGAGCGCGGTGAGCCAGCTCCCGTCGGGTGAGGCACAGAACGCGCTGTCGACGCTCTGCGACTCGATCGCGAGTGCCGAGTAGCATCGGGCGCGGCACTAAGGTTCCGGGAAGGAGAGCGTGTGAACGCGGAAGACTTTGAAGAGATGGGCCCGATTGACTACCTGGTGGTCGAGTGGCCCGGTCGCCAGCCGACCGGAGAGGCGGCGCCGATCGTGGCCGACCTGGTGGAGCGCGGGATCATCCGCGTCCTCGACCTGGCCTTCATCACCAAGGACGCGGACGGCGAGGTCGCCGGCCTCGAGATCTCCGACCTGGGCGAGCAGGTGGAGGAGCTGAAGCTGTTCGAGGGCGCGTCGTCGGGGCTGCTGGGGGACGAGGACGTCGAGGAGGCAGCCAAGGCGCTTGAGCCGGGCACCTCGGCGGCGCTTCTGGTCTTCGAGAACCGCTGGGCGGCCCCCTTCGCCTCCGCTTTGCGCCGCTCGGGCGCGCAGCTGGTCGCCAGCGGCCGCATACCGATCCAGGCGATCCTCGCGGCCCTGGAGGCGGCGGAGGAAGCCGAAGCGGCCAGCGCAACGTCCTGAAGTCAGAGAGGAGCAACTCATGCCAGGTTTGATCAGAGGTGTCGCACGTACGGCCGCTGTGGCCGGGACGGCGACCGCCGTCAGCGGTCGCGTTCGGCGCCGCCAGCAGGCGCGCTGGGCGCAACAGGAACCGGAGCAGGGCGGCTACTACGAAGCGGCTCCGCAGGAGGCCGCGCCCCCCGCGCCGGCCGATCCGATCGCCCAGCTGAAGGAACTGGGGGAGCTCCGCGACAGCGGCGTGCTCACGGAGGAGGAGTTCGCGGCGCAGAAGGCGAAGCTGCTGGGCTGAGCGCCAGACGACCGTCCGGCGCCCTACGAAAGCGCGGTCAGCACGATCCGCTCCTGCTCGGAGCGGTGCGCCGCCGGGTAGCCCTCGGACGGGCTCGAGCGCTGGGGCCGGCCGATGTAGCTGAAATCGACGCCCTCGGGCACGAGCTCCGGCATGCGCCGGGCCATCACGCTGAAGGCACCCATGTTCTTCGGCTCCTCCTGGACCCAAACGATCTGCTTCAGGTTCGGGTAGCGCTCGATCAGCGTGCGGAGCTGGTCGCGGGCGAACGGATAAAGGAGCTCGACGCGCGCGATCGCGACGTTCCCGGCTTGCGCGCGCCGCTCATGGCCGTCGATGTCGTAGTAGATCTTGCCCGAGCAGAGGACCAGCTTCGTGATCTCCTGCTCGCGGCCGGTGGCGCCCGAGTCGTCGAGCACGAACTGGAACGTGCCCTCCGTGAAGTCGCTGAGCTTGGACGCCGCACCGGGCAGCCGCAGGAGTCCCTTCGGCGTGAACACGATCAGGGGTCGCGGCTTCGCGATCCGCGCCTGCCGGCGGAGCAGGTGGAAGTACTGTGCCGCGGTCGTCGGGTTGGCGAGCCGGATGTTGCCCTCGGCCGCGAGCGAGATGAAGCGCTCGATCCGGGCGCTCGAGTGCTCGGGGCCCGAGCCCTCGTATCCATGGGGGAGGAGCAGGGTGAGTCGCGTCGTCTGTCCCCACTTCGATTCGCCGGCCACGATGAAACTGTCGATGATCACCTGGGCCGCGTTCCCGAAGTCGCCGAACTGCGCCTCCCAGAGGATCAGGCTCTCGGGCGACGCCGCCGAGTAGCCGTACTCGAACCCCAGGCAGGCGATCTCGGACAGCGGGCTGTTGTGGATCTCGAACGGCGCGAGCGCCCCGCTCAGGTTCTGCATCGGCGCGTAGCGGAGCCCGGTCTTCTCGTCGTGGAGCACCAGGTGGCGGTTCGAGAACGTGCCCCGCTCCGTGTCCTGCCCGGTGAGCCGGATGTGCGTCCCCTCGGTGAGCAGCGACGCGTAGGCCAGGGCCTCGGCGTGCCCGTACTCGATCGGTCCCTCGTCGAGGATCTCGAGCCGGCGCATCAGGGGCTTGCGCAGCTTGCGGTGGATCGCGAACCCGTCCGGCACCTTCAGGAGCTCCTCGTTCAGCGAGCGCAGCCGCTTCTCCGACACCGCGGTCTCGACCTCGGGAGACTTGGTCCGGTCGAGCTCGCCGGTGCCGATGTGGGTCGAGGTCGGGTCCTCGTAGTCGCCGGTCTCCATCTTCGCCCGCAGGTCCTTGAGCTTCTGGGAGAGGCGCTCCTGGCGTTCCTTCGCGTCGGCGGCGACGTCGTCCGGCGTGACCACGCCCTCCTTGACGAGTTGCTCGGCGTAGATCTCGGAGACCGGCGGATGCGCCTTGATCTGAGCGGCCATCTTCGGCTGGGTGTAGGCCGGTTCGTCGGTCTCGTTGTGGCCGTAACGGCGGTAGCCGATCAGGTCGATGACGACATCGCGGCCGAACCGCTCGCGGTACGACATCGCCAGCCGCATCGCCGACATGCACGCCTCGACGTCATCGGCGTTCACGTGGATGATCGGGCAGTTGAAGCCCTTCGCGAGGTCGCCGGCGTACGGCGTCGAGCGGGCCTCCTCGGCGTCCGTGGTGAAGCCCACCTGGTTGTCGGTGATGATGTGGATCGTGCCGCCGGTGGAGTAGCCCGCCAGGGACTGCAGGTTGAGCGTCTCCGCGACGACGCCCTGCCCCGGGAAGGCGGCGTCCCCGTGCAGCAGCAGCGGCACCGCGACGTTCGGGCTGTGGTGCAGGCGCGGGCCCGAGTGCTCCGTTTGTGCTGCGCGAGCCCCGCCCGTGACGACCGGATCGACGTATTCGAGGTGCGAAGGGTTCGGATACAGGCGGACGCGGATCTCCTCGCCGTCGGGCGTCGTCATGACGCCCTCGGCGCCGTAGTGGTACTTCACGT
This sequence comes from uncultured bacterium, assembly GCA_963734015.1. GTDB lineage: Bacteria > Actinomycetota > Thermoleophilia > Solirubrobacterales > 70-9 > JALZKA01. The sequence continues at coordinate 158,585 of CAVTFG010000019.1, forward strand.
CTCCGGTGCCGGAATGCGGGATCGCGGCGATCGCCTTGACGCGGTCGAGCGCCTTGGCGCCCTCGAACTCGGCCATGATCGACTCCGGCGACCGCCCCAGGTTGTGGACGAGCACGCTGAGCCGGCCGCGGTGGGCCATCCCGATCACGACCTCCTCGGCGCCGCCGGCGCCCGCCTGGGAGACGAGCCCGTCGATCATCGGGACGACCGCGTCGAGGCCCTCGACCGAGAACATCTTCTGTCCGAGGTAGGCCTTCTGCACGAAGCGCTCGAACTGGAAGATGTCGATCAGGCGTCGCAGCAGCGAGCGCTTCTCGTCGGCGGTGAGCGGGGTGCGATGCCCGCCCGTCTCGATCATCTCCCGCAGCCACATCCGCTGCTGATGCGAGGAGAGGTGCTCGATCTGGTACGCGATCGTGCCGCAGTACGCCTCGCGCATCCGCGGAAGCGCGTCGAGCAGGGTCTCCCCTTCGACGCCGATCCGCAGGATCGAGGCCGGGATCCGCTGCATCAGCTCGGGCGTCAGGTTCAGGCTCTCCGGCTCCAGCGCCGGATCGCCCTTCGGCGCGGACTCGGCCAGCGGGTTCACGGTCGCGGCGAGGTGCCCGTGCGTGCGGAACGCCTTGAGCAACGACGTCGCCGCCTGCACCGCCTGGAGCAGGTCGCGGTCGGGCTCGGCGGTGACCATCGCGCCGGCGGGCGCCGGGGTCGTGCCGGCGACGGGCAGCGGTGGCGCGGACGCCGACGCCGGATGAGCCTGGGCGACGACCCGGTCCGGGACCCCGAGGTCGTGCGCGACCGTCTCGTAGAACGAGTCCTCGCCCTGGAGGAGCTGGTCGATCCGGCCCAGGAACGAGCCGGACTCCGCGCCCTGGATGATCCGGTGGTCGTAGGTGGACGTCATCGTCGTCACCTTCGAGATCCCCAGCGCCTTGATCTTCTCGGCCGGCGCGTGCGCCCATTCGACCGGGTAGGTGATCGAGCCGACGGCGATGATCGCGCCCTGGCCCGTCATCAGGCGCGGCACGGACGCGACTGTTCCAAGGCCGCCCGGGTTCGTCAGCGAGATGTTCGTGCCCTGGAAGTCGTCCGGCGTCAGCTTGTTCTCGCGGGTCTTGTTGATCAGGTCCTCGTACGCGCCGTGGAAGCCGGCGAAGTCGAGGGCGTCCGCGCCCTTGATGCAGGGCACCATCAGGCTGCGGGAACCGTCCTTCTTCTCCACGTCCACGGCGATCCCGAGGTTGACGGGAGAGTCGGTGATCACGAACGGCTTGCCGTCGCGCTCCTCGAAGGTCCGCACCATCACCGGCCACTCGGTCGCGGCCCGGACGATGGCCCACGCGATCAGGTGCGTGAACGAGAGCTTGATCCCACGCTCCTTGAGCTGGGCGTTGACCGCCTTGCGCTTGGCATCGAGCGTGTCGACCGGAAGCGTGCGGAACGAGGTTGCCGTCGGCGTGGTCCGACTCTCGTCCATGGCCTTGACGAGCATCGCCGCGGGGCCCCGAAGGGGCTTGGCCTCGCCCGCCCTCGCGGGGGCGGCGGGTGCGGCACCGTTGCCCTCGGCTGCAAGCACGTCAGCCTTCACCACCTTGCCTCCCGGGCCCGAGCCCTCCACGGACCCAAGGTCCACGCCGCGTTCGGCAGCCATCCGTCGAGCGACCGGCGAAGCCCGTCCCTCCCCGTCCACCGCGGGGGTCTCAACGCCTGCCGCCGAGGCCTCAGCCTGAGGCTCTGCGTGCTCCGTGCTGCGTGCTGCCTGCTCTCCCGCCGCCATCTCGGCGAGTGGCTGCCCAACCTTCACGACGTCGTCGGGCTGGACCAGAAGCTTGGTGATCGTGCCGGCCGAAGGCGCGGGGACCTCGGCGTCGATCTTGTCGGTCGAGACCTCGATCACCGTGTCGCCCTCGTTGACCTGATCGCCCTCGGCGACGCGCCACTCGAGGACGGTGCCCTCCGTGACCGACTCGCCCATCTCCGGCATCGGGACGACCACGCTCTCGCCCGCAGGAGCCTCGGCCGGAGTGGCCGAACCGCCGTCGTCCTCGCCGCGCGCGTCCTCGAGGAGCTCGGCCGGGTTGGAGTCTCCGATATCCGCATCGCCCTCGCCCGTCCCGGCAACCGCCAGGCCCGGGCCGGCATCGGTGCCGCCCTGCTTCGCAGGCGCCTCCTCGGGATCTCCGGGGCCGGCGTCTCCCGCCGGCGCGGCGCCGTTGCCCGACCCGTTCGGGTCGATCTCGGCAAGCGCCTGCCCCACGGCAACGGTGTCGTCCACCTTGGCGAGGATCCTGGTGATCACGCCGCTCGCGGGCGCGGGAACCTCGGCGTCGATCTTGTCGGTGGAGATCTCGACGACCGTGTCGCCCTCGGCGATCTCCTGACCCTCGGAGACGTGCCACTCGAGGATGGTCCCCTCGGTGACCGATTCGCCCATCTGGGGCATCTGAATCTCGACGGTTTGGGTGTCTGCCACGTCTGACTCTGAGTCTATGACTTCGGGTTCCAAGCGGTGCGCGGATTCGCGCATCGCAGCAGGGTTTTCACATTCGGTATCGCGCGAGCGCCTCCTCGCGCGCCCGCTTGCGGTCCACGATCGGCGCCGGGTAGTCCTCGCCGATCACGCAGCCGGACTGGCGCTGCACCTCATCGGGCATCCGCCACGGCTCCCGGAGGTGCTCGTCGGGCACGTCGCGAAGCTCGGAGACGTACCGCCGGACGTAGTCCCCGTTCGGGTCGTAGCGCTCCATGTGGAGGGTGGGGTTGTAGATGCGGCGGTACGGGGGCTGGGGATCGACCCCCACCGAGGCGATCCATTGCCAGTTCCCGTTGTTGTTGGCCTCGTCGCCGTCGACCAGCATCCGCATGAACCAGCGCTCTCCCCAGCGCCAGTCGATTCCGAGGTCCTTGGTGAGGAACGAGCCGACGACGAGGCGCGCGCGGTTGTGCATCCAGCCCTCCTGCCGGAGCTGGCGCATTCCCGCATCCACCAGCGGGAATCCGGTCCGGCCCTCGCACCACGCCTCGAATGGGCGCCGCGCGTAGCTCCACCTGATCTTGCCGCGGTAGCGGGCCTGGAACTCGGATCTCGCGTTCCGCGGGTGGTGGAGCAGGACGTGGTGGTAGAAGTCGCGCCAGCAGAGCTGCCGTCGGAACGCCTCCGCCCCCTTGCCGCGCGGCAGCCGGTCCTCGATCTGCCTCGGGCTCAGGCAGCCGAAGTGGAGGTAAGGGGAGAGGCGGGAGGTCAGGTCGCGTCCCAGGGCATCGTGGTTGTCCGCGTAGTCACGCACCGGGCCGTCGAGGAAGCGGTCGAGCGCCCGCCGGCGCCGCCGCCTCGCCGCCCGGCGGCGGGTTCGCCACCTCCTGCTCGAACCCGAGCGCTGCGAGCGAGGGGAGCGGCCCTTTGCGAGCCGGGAGGGAAGCGGCGGGCATCCGGCTGGGCGACATCAGGACAGCGCGGCGCTCGCAGCCAAGCCAGTTGCGGTGAAAGGGGGAGAACACGGTGTACGGCTTGCCCCGTTGGGTCCGTACGGCACCGACGTCGTCGACCGCGCACAGGCCGGGATGCCCCACGCACTCGACTCCCGCCTCCTTCAGCGCACGCCGCGTTCGATCGCCGCGGCGGCGGGCGAACGGGCTGACGTCGGCTGTGAGATGAACCGCCATTGCGCCGACCGTTGCCGCGAGAGCCGGCAGCTCGCGCTCGGGCGGGCCGCGGCGAACCACCAAGCCCGAGCCGAGCCGTCGAAGGCTCTCGTCGAGGTCGCTGAGGCACTCCAGCAGGAACTGCGTCCGGGCCCCCGACGCGTGTCGCCCGTGCAGCAGGCGGTCGTCGAAGCAGAAGACCGGGACCACCCGGTGGCCGGTGTCGAGCGCCGCGCGGAGGGCCGGGTGGTCGCGAACGCGAAGGTCGCGACGGAGCCAGACGATCTCTGTCACGGGCTGCAAACCGCTTGCGTCACGCGGCCCCTTCGCTCGGCCCTGAGCGCTCTTCGCTGAGCGCCCGGTCGAGCGTTTCGCGAAATCGCGCAGGCACGATGTCGAACGGTCGTGCTCCGCTCGGGTCGGTAACGACCGTCTCGGTGCTGAGGCCCTCCACCAGCGGCCGCGCAACCCCCGTGTCCACCGGGGTCACCAGGCCGATCCAAAGTGAGGAGAGGGTGGGGGAGAGGAGGGGCACCGGGAGCATCGGGCGCGGACGCGTTCCCAGCGCCCTTGCCATCTCGTCGAGCATCTCGGCGTACGAGAGCACGTCGGGCCCGCCGATCTGCACCTCGCGGCTCGCGCTCTCCGGCACCTCGGGCGCTGCGCGGAGGTACGCCACCACGTCGTCGATGCCGATCGGCTGCGTCGGCGTCCGGAGCCAGCTGGGCCCGATCATGACCGGCAGACGGGCGACGAGGTAGCGCAACGTGCGAAACGACTCGCTGCCCGCGCCAACCACCATCGCAGCCCGGAAGTAGGTGAGCGGTGGTCCGCTCGAGCCGAGGATACGAGCCGTCTCGTGACGGCTACGGAGGTGCTTGGACCCTTGGTCGTCCCCGAGGCCCCCGAGGTACACCACCCGCGCCACGCCCTCATCTCGCGCGACGTCCGCGAAGTTGCGGGCTGCCCGGCGTTCGCGCTCCGTGAAGTCGGCTGCGTCCCCGCCTCGGCCCATCGAGTGGACCAGGTAGTACGCAACGTCGACACCCTCGGCCATGCCGCGGAGGCTGTCGCGGTCGAGGACGTCGCCGACGTGGAGGTCGTGCCCTTCGCGGCGGAGCGCCTCGCCGCGCTCCGCGTTCCGGACCAGGCAGCGTGTCTCGGTTCCTCGCTCGGCCAGCGCCCGTGCGAGCCGTCCGCCCACGAAGCCCGTCGCCCCGGTCACCAATGCCCTCATGCGATGCCGATTCCCAGTTGTGCTTGATTCAGACGGGTTGTGACCGCGTGAGTGCGGGAGCTCAGCGATCGGGCGGTTCGCTTGCGGCGGGCCCGGCCTGGATCTCGCCGGTCAGGGCGCCGACTCTGGACGGCGGCAGGTCGAGGCGGGCGAGCGAGCGCAGGAAGCCATTCGTGACGATGACGTGGATTCGCGCCTGGGTCCGTTCGTAGAGCCAGGTTCCCAGCCGAGCGAGCCGCCCCGAGCCGCGCAGCCACGGATAGAAGTTGCTGACCTCCGTGCTCACCAGCAACAGCGCGCGGCCGGGTCCGCCGCCGTCGCGCCGTTCCACCGAGATACGCAGGAGGCCCTGCTCTTCCCCGTCCCGGGCGACGAGGAGTCCCCGTTCGATCCGCCAGGTCACGCTCGCCTGCCCGTCGTGCGCGTCGTACTCCGGCGCGTGGAAGCGGAGCAATGCAAACGGTCTTCCGATCAGCACCACCGTCCGGGCGGCGGGTTCGTACACGACGCGAAGCACGCCAAGCGAGATCCGGCTCAGGTGACGCCAATACGCCCGCGCCAGGCGCTCCAGGTTCTCGGGGGCCCAGAGTCCATCGAGGGCACTCGCCGCCATCTCGATCTCTGCCCGCTGCACCGAGGACACCGCACCCGTCTGAGGGACGTGGGCACTGCTGGGCTCTTTGATCAGGCGAAGGTTGGGAGGGTCGGCTCGGGGCAAGGTCGCGTCGCGGTAAGGGGAGTGCTCGGCGGCTACCCGATCCGGGCGACGATGCGCACCTCGTTCGCCGCGGTGTCCACGACGTCGCCACGGACGAACTCGTGCACGGGAGCGCTGTGGTCGCAGAATCCGCAGCGCATCTCCGCTCTCGGCCGCGAGCGGGCCGGGGGCGAGATCGGCAGCGCGCACGAGGGGCAGAGCATCGCCCCCCGGGCCAGGACCTGCATGCCGTCGGCGACCAGCCGCTTGCGCTCGTCGAGCCGCTCGTCGACGTGCTCGGTCCGGCCGTCGGGGCCGGCCGGGTCGCCGGACTGGGGTGTGAACTCGAGGGCCATCGGCGCTTTGCCAAGTGTAGGGTCAGCGCAGGGTCGAGCTAGACGCAGGAGGAGAGACAAAATTGGGCTACTTCGTGACCGGCGCGACCGGGTTCATCGGGAGGCATCTGGTCGAACGGCTGCTCGAGCGGGACGGAACCGTCTACGTGCTCGTGCGCGAGGGGTCGAAGGGCAGGCTCGAGGAGCTTCGGAGCCGCTGGGGAGCGGATTCGGATCGGGTCGTTGCGATCACGGGCGACCTGTCGCAGCCCCGGCTCGGCATCTCCGACGAGGACCTCGGCCGGCTGCAGGGCGAGGTCGACCACCTCTTCCACCTCGCGGCGATCTACGACATGACCGCCGACGCCGAGTCGCAGAAGGTGGCGAACATCGAGGGCACCCGGCACATGGTCGAGTTCGCGAACGAGGTCGAGGCAGGGCGCGTGCACATGGTCAGCTCGATCGCCGCCGCGGGCCTCTACGACGGGCTGTGGCTCGAGGACATGTTCGACGAGGCCCAGGACCTCGACACCCACCCCTACTTCCGGACCAAGCACGACTCCGAGGGCATCGTGCGCACCGATTGCGAACGGCCTTGGCGCGTTTACCGGCCGGGGATCGTCGTCGGCCATTCCGAGACGGGCGAGATGGACAAGGTCGACGGCCCGTATTACTTCTTCAAGCTGATCCAGCGCCTTCGGGGGGCGCTGCCGCAATGGATGCCGACCATCGGGATCGAGGGCAAGGAGATCAACCTCGTCCCGGTCGACTTCGTCGCGAAGGCGCTGGACCACATCGCCCATAACGACGATGCGCGCTGGGACGGCAAGGCCTTCTCGCTGACCGACCCCAACCCGAAGACGGCGGGCCAGGTGATCAACCTGTTCGCGCGCGCCGGCCACGCGCCGCAGATGGGGATGCGGCTGGACCCGAAGATGTTCGGCATGATCCCGCCCCAGGTGCGCTCGGGGATGCTGATGCTGCCGCCCGTGAAGCGGATCCGCAACACGGTGCTCACCGATCTGGGCATCCCCGAGTCGGTCCTGACCTACGTCAACTACCCGACCAGCTTCGACAACCGCAACGCGGCCGAAGCGCTGGATGGCAGCGGCATCACCGTGCCGCCCCTCGACGCATACGCGGACAAGCTCTGGGACTACTGGGAGCGGAACCTCGATCCCGACCTGTTCAAGGACCGCTCGTTGGCCGGCGCGGTCGCCGGCAAGGTCGTGATGATCACCGGTGCCTCCTCGGGGATCGGCAGGTCGGCAGCGCTCAAGGTGGGCGAGGCGGGCGGCACGGTGCTGCTCGTCGCGCGCACGCCCGAGAAGCTCGAGGAGACGCGTGACGAGATCGAGGCGGCGGGCGGCACGGCGCACATCCACCGCTGCGACCTCTCGGACCTGGACGACATCGAACGGATGGCCGACGAGGTGCTGGCCGAGCACGGCCGCGTCGACGTCCTGGTCAACAACGCGGGCCGCTCGATCCGCCGTTCGGTGGCGCTGTCGTACGACCGCTTTCACGACTACGAGCGCACGATGCAGCTGAACTACTTCGGGGCCCTGAAGCTGATCATGAAGCTGCTCCCCGTGATGCGGGAGCAGAGGTTCGGGCACATCGTGAACATCAGCTCGATCGGCGTGCAGACGAACACGCCGCGGTTCTCCGCCTACGTCGCGTCCAAGGCGGCGCTGGACGCGTTCTCACGGTGCATCGGCTCCGAGGTGATCGACGACAACGTCCACATCACCACGATCCACATGCCCCTGGTGCGGACGCCGATGATCGCGCCGACGAAGATGTACGACGCGTTCCCGACGATCTCGTCCGAGGAGGCGGCCGAGATGATCACGGACGCGATCATCCGCCGCCCGAAGAAGGTCGCCACCAAGCTGGGCACGTTCGGCGAGGTCCTCTACTCACTGGCGCCGAAGGCGTCGGACGCGATCCTCCATCAGGGCTACAAGCTCTTCCCGGACTCGAAGGCCGCGAAGGGCGACGCCGACAAGGCCGCCAAGGACGAGGACGTCTCGACCGAGGGCGTGGCGTTCGCGTACCTGATGCGCGGGGTGCATTGGTAGAACCAGCGGGAGAGCGCAGGGACGATGAGCGCGACCGCTGAGCGCCGCAAGCACTGGGGGTGGGGTTCGGAGTCACGCCAGCCCTCGGCCGCCGACCTGGAAGCGATGGCGCCGCTGGTGCGGGAGCGGCTGGGGTTCGACGCGCAGCCCGTCGAGGAGCCGGTGCCGCTCAAGGCGATCGACCTCCCCGCGCCGCGCATCACCCCTTCGCGTGTGCTTGAGCCGATCTGCGCTGCTGATCCGCACTCCCGTGCGACGCACGCGCTCGGCAAGGCGACCCGCGACGTCTGGCGCGGCCTTCGCGGCCGCTTCGAGAATCCGCCCGACCTCGTGGCACGCCCGCGCGACGAGCACGAGGTGGAGGCGGTGCTCGAGTGGTGCGTCGAGCAGGGGTACGCGGCGATCCCGTACGGCGGCGGTACGTCGGTGGTCGGTGGCATCGAGCCACGTCTGCCGCGCGAGTATCCCGGCGTCGTCTCGATCGACCTGGGGGCGCTCGACCGGGTGTTGGAGGTCGACGAGATCTCGCGCTCGGCCAGGATCCAGGCGGGGGCGGCGGGGCCGGCGCTGGAGGACCAGCTCCGCGAGCGCGGGCTCACGCTGCGCTGCTTCCCGCAATCCTTCGAGTTCTCGACGCTTGGCGGCTGGATCGCGACCCGGGCCGGCGGCCACTACGCCACCAAGCTCACGCACATCGACGACATGGTCGAGTCGGTGCGCGCGATCACGCCGGCGGGCGAATGGGAGTCGCGCCGCCTGCCGGGCTCCGGCTCCGGGCCGAGCCCGGACCGGATGCTGATCGGCTCCGAGGGCATCTTGGGAGTCATCACCGAGGCGTGGGTACGGGTCCAGCCCCGGCCGACCCACAAGGCCTCGTGTGCCATCGCCTTCGAATCGTTCGCGGCCGGCGCCGAAGCCGTACGCGAGCTGGCGCAGTCCGGGCTCGACCCGTCGAACTGCCGGTTGCTCGATGCCACGGAGGCGCGCATCAACGGTGCCGGCGACGGCGAGAGCGCGATGCTGATGCTGGGCTTCGAGTCCGCGCACCATCCGGTCGATTCGGACCTGGATGTGGCGCTCGAAGCGGCGCGCGACCGCGGCGGTGAGGCGGGTCCGGTGCGGACCGGCGGCGGTGGGGACGGGAGCGAAGCATCCAGCACATGGCGCGACGCCTTCATGGCGGCGCCGTACCTGCGCGACTCGATGACGCAGCTCGGCGTCCTCTCGGACACGTTCGAGACGGCGATCACCTGGGACCGGTTCGATGAGTTCCACGCCGGGGTGATGGAGGCTGCCCGGAGCGCGGTCGGCGAGCCGAGCCACGTCACCTGCCGCTTCACGCACGTCTACCCCGACGGCCCGGCGCCGTACTTCACCGTTCTCACCCCCGCCCGCCGCGGCTCCGAGATCGAGCAATGGGACGGGATCAAGGCGGCGGTCTCGGAGGTCTTGATCGACGCCGGCGGCACGATCACCCACCATCACGCGGTTGGCCGCGACCACCGGCCCTGGTACGACCGCCAGCGTCCGGAGCCCTTCGCCGAGGCGCTTGCGCGCCGCGAAGCGCGCATTGGATCCTGCGGGCGTGCTGAACCCGGGCGTGCTGATCGACCCCGCGGCCTAACCTTCACGCGGCCATGAGCCCGCTCGTCGCCTCCCTGCGCCCGCAGGAGTGGATCAAGAACCTGCTCGTCTTCGCGGGCGTCATCTTCTCGCGCCAGTTCGACGACGGCCAGGCGCTCCTCGACGCCACGATCACGTTCGTCGCGTTCTGCGGGATCTCGAGCGCCGGCTACCTGTTCAACGACCTGCGCGACCGGGATCACGACCGGCTCCACCCGGACAAGCGCCACCGGCCGATCGCCTCCGGGGCGTTGTCGGTGGAGACGGCGACGACGGCGGCGGTCGGGCTTGGCAGCGTTCGCGATCCTCCTGCCCTGGGCGACGATCGACGCCGAGGTCGCGGGCATCGTCGCGGTCTACGCGGTGGTCACCGCGGCCTACTCGGTGTTCCTCAAGCGCCTCGTGATCCTCGACGTGATGACGATCGCGTCGCTCTTCATTCTCCGAGTGGTCGCCGGCGCGGTGGCCGTCGACGCGACCGCGTCCGAGTACCTCCTCGTCTGCACGGCGATGCTGGCGCTGTTCCTGGGTTTCACCAAGCGGCGGCAGGAAGCGATCTTGGAGGAGGAGCCCCAGGAAGGTGCCACGACCCGCCCGGTCCTCGAGCACTATTCGCTGCCGTTTCTGGACCAACTGATCGCGATGGTGACCGCGATCGCAATCCTCAGCTACATCATCTACGCGGTGAACTCGCCGTTCGCCGGCTCGAAGATGCTGGCGACCGCTCCCTCGGTCCTCTACGGGGTCTTCCGCTACCTCTACCTGATCTACGACCGCCGCGACACCCGCTCGACCGCGGCGATCCTGGCCGAGGACCCGGGAATGATCTTCGCGGGCGCGAGCTACGTCGTCTCGGCCTTTCTGGTGCTCTACGCGTTCGACTGAGCGGCTGCCGGCTCCGTCGCGCCGACCTCGTCACCCGCAAGCGATTCCGTCGGAAGTCGCCCCGTGAACCACAGCGACAGCAGCGCAGCCAGGGCGACTGCTCCGAGCGCCAGGCGCAGCGCGTCGAGCTGGGCATCCCCATAGTCCGCGGCTACGGCGGTCGCCTCGTCCTGCGTGAGCCCGCCATCCGTTGCGGCTTGCTCGACCTCCTCGACGGGCACGATGTCGATCCCGTCCTCGGCGTTCGCGACGATCGTCTCGCGCGTGGCCACCGGGATAGCCGGGTTGTCGGTGATGCGCTCGCTGAAGCCCGTCGCGAGCGAACCGAGCAACACCGCGCCGATTATCGCCGTGCCCAGCGAGGACCCGAGATTCTGGGCGGTTCCCTGAAGCCCACCTCCCTCGCTGGTCTTCGCCGGCGGGACGGAGGACATGATCACGTTTCCCAACTGCGACGCGAGCAAGCCGGCGCCTGCGCCGATCAAGGCCAGTGCCACTCTGAAGCCGGTGTCGTTGAGCGTCACGTCGAGCGTCGCGAGCATCACAATCGAGCCGATGCTGACCGCGACCAGCCCGAGTTGCGCGACGGTCCTCGGCGAGCGCCGCCCCGCGATCCGGGGACCGACCAGAGCGAAGACGAGCATGGCCACCGACAGGGGGAGCAGGCGCTTGCCGGTCTCGAACGCGTCGAGACCGAGCACGACCTGGAGATAGACGGGGATGACGAAAAACGTGCCCATGAGGACAAGCTGCTGCCCCACCAGCGTCGAGAGGCCCGCCCGCAGCCGTGCACCTCGCAGCAGCGTCGTGTCGAGGAGCTGGTCCCGCCCGAGGCGGGCGCGCCGCCGCTCCCAGACGACGAACGCCCCGAGCAGGGCCAGGCCACCGAGCACCATGAACGGCACCGGCGAGAAGCCCAGCGGCGTGATCTCGGTGCCGTTGATCGTGGGTGGCGTCCGTGGCTGGACGAATCCCCACACGCTGCTGCGCAGAATCGCGAACACGATCAGGCCCAGACCGCTCGAGGAGAGGGCGACGCCAACGCCGTCGAGTCGCGGACGCCGCTCGGGCGCGGGAGCCTGCGCGATCTGCCGGCGGAGCAGCAGGATCATGATCACGACAACGGTCTCGGCGGCGAACACGTAGCGCCACGTGAACTCCGTCGTGACCCAGCCGCCGATGAGTGGGCCTGCGGCGATCGCGACAGCGGCAATGCCCCCGAGTAGCGCGTACGCGAGCGCGCGGTCGCGGCCTTCGTAGCTGGCCGCGGTCAGCGCCGCGATCGCCGGGACCACGAGCACGGCTCCGAATCCCTCGATCCCCGACCAGCCAACCAGCAGGACGGCCAGGTTCGGGCTCAACGCCGTCGTGAGCGACCCGACGCCGTAGATCGCCAGACCGATCGCGAACGCGCGGTTACGGCCCAGCATGTCGCCGAGCTTCGCGCCGAGCAGCATGAACGCCGCCATCACGAGCGTGTACAGCGTGATCGCGGTTTGCACGCCCTGGATCGACGTGTCGAGGTCCTCGACGATCTGGGAGATCGCCACGTTCATGACGCTCGAGTCCAGCACCATGATGAACTGGGCCGAGGCAAAGATCAGCATGGGCAGCCACTTGCGCACGGCCGCTAGCCCATCCCCGTTGCCGAAGCCGCTGCCACGCGACTGACCCTACATGCCGTCTGGGAGAGTCTCCGCCTATAAGCGAGGCCAGCGGATGGCGCGCGCAGAAGGCGAAGATTCTGGACTAGCCCGAGCTACCCGGATCCGAGGATCCGCGCCTTCTCCGCCGCGAACTCCTCCTCGGTGAGCGCCCCGGAGTCACGGAGCCCGGCCAGGCGCTCGATCTCGCCGACGCGGGGGTCGCCGCCGGCCGCCGCGGCGGGCGCGCCGGCGGTCGCGACACGCCGCTCGCGCGCCTCGCGCATCCGCTCGGCGATCCCGTGCGCGACGCCGGCCGGCGAGCCGGTCGTGACGTGGTCGGGGAACTCGCGGATCACCTGGCGGCGCAGCATCTCGGTCCCGAGCACCGCGAAGGCGATCAAGAGGAGCGAGGGGACCACCCTGTGGGTGGCGATCACCGGGTCCCACCAGAACAGCAGCAGCAGGAGGACCGCCAGCCCCCCGTAGGCGTAGCGGGGCTGGCGCAGGTAGGGGGTGAGCCAGTGACGGATCGAGGTCGCCCAGCGGGTCGGGCCCGCGAGCCAGGCGGCGAGCACGATCACGATCCCGTAGAGGACGATCGACTGACCCGTCTCGAGCACCAGCGACGTGCCGATGTTGAAGACGGAGCTGACCGCCGCATCGGACGACGCCGCCTCGCTGAGCGAGCCGACGACGAGGTTGCCGCCCGCGCCGCGAGCAAAGAGGACGACGATCCCGACGAGGATGAACGAGAACCCGACGGCGCGGAGGGTCTGGCGGCGGCGATCCCCCGCGAGCAGGATCGCGGCCGCGTAGAGCAGCAGGGTGAGCGCGGTGAGCACGTAGCCGATCTTCTTCAGAAGGTTGAGGCCCTTCTGGGCGGCGTCGAGCTCGCTCGACTTCATCACCTCGATCGAGCTCGCCTCCGCCGGCAGCTTGGCGGCCACGTCCGGCAGCCCGAGCTGTGCGGTTACCGACTCGAGCACCGATTTGAGGTCGAGCGTCACCACCCCGCCGGTGGTCGAGACGAACTCGCCCTTGTCGTCGATCAGGGCGATCAGCTTGCTCTGTGCCGCTGCACTCGCGTCGACGAAGAGCTGCTGGACCTTGGGCTCCTCAAGCGCCCTTTCGACGACGTTGTCGGCGCCGCTGCGAAGGGCTCCGGCGATCGGGCCGGCGAGCGGCGCGAGCTCTGGGCGAAGCCGATCGGCGAGCTCGGACTCGACATCGACGTTGTCGAAGATCGCGGCGACGATGAAGGTGTTGAGAGCCGCCTGGATGTCAGCGTCCTGGATCAGCTCCTCGCTGGTGTCCCTCCAGGTCTCGGTCTCGAGCACCTGGCGCTTTGCCCACAGCGCGAAAACCGAGACGATCCCGATGATCGTCGCGAGGACGATGATGATGATCGGGAGTGCCCGACGGCCGGTCTTCTCGTTCGCTTCCCCCTCGCTCACAGACTTACCCTAACCGGGAATGAAGCTCGTCGGCGAGTCGTTCGACCGAGCGTCGCCGTCGCACGCTGGCTTGCACAGCCAGGGTGCGCGCCGGGTTCCGTCCAGTGCGCGGGCGACAATTCAGTTAACTAGTGCGGGCCCGCACTAGTGAAAGGAGTCGCTATGGGTACCCACGAGTCCGACTACCGCCCAGGTGAGGGATGGATCGCGTTCGCCGGCATCATGCTGATGCTGGCTGGATTCATCAACTTCATCTGGGGAATCGCCGCGATCGACAACTCGGCGTTCTTCACCGATGAGGGGCGCTTTGTCATATTCGACGATCTCAACGCATGGGGCTGGTTCTTCCTCATCGTCGGGGTCCTCCAGGTGATCGCCGCATTCTCGATCTGGAACAGGCACACGTTCGGCCAGGTCTTCGGGATCTTCGCCGCCAGCGTGAACGCGGTGATCCTGCTGTTCACGGTGAACGCGTTCCCGTTCGCGGCGTTCATGCTGTTCATCGTCGACATCCTGGTGATCTACGCGCTGGTCGCCTACGGAGGGCGCGAGCGAGCCGCTTAGACAGGCACCGGTCACAGGGGGGCGGGCGAGCTGCAGGAGCGGCCCTGCGCAGGCGCATCTGTGCCGGGCGCCGATAGTCTCCCCGTCCCCATGGACCTGACGCTCACCCCTGAGGAAGAGGCGTTCCGGGACGAGGTCCGCGCCTGGATCGCGGACAACCATCCCGGCCACGCGCCCGGCGGCGGCGATCAGGCTCAGTTCGAGTTCGAGCGCGAGTGGCAGCGCAAGCTCCACGCGGCCGGCTGGGCGGGGATCTCGTGGCCGAAGGAGTACGGCGGGCGCGGCGCGACACTGATCGAGCAGTCGATCTTCGGCGAGGAGCTGGCGCGCGCGAAGGCGCCTCGGCCGGCAAACGTCCTCGGCCTCGTGATGGGCGGTCCGGTGGTGATCGCCCACGGCACCGAGGAGCAGAAGGAGCGCTTCCTGGAGCCGATCCTCTCGGCCGAGGAGATCTGGTGCCAGGGGTTCTCCGAGCCGGAGTCGGGTTCCGACCTCGCGTCGCTGAAGACGAAGGCCGTCCCCGACGACGGCGGCTTCCGCATCACCGGCCAGAAGGTCTGGACCACGTTCGCCCACGAGGCGAAGTGGTGCATGCTCGTCGCGCGGACCGACCCTGAAGCGGCCAAGCACAAGGGCCTGACCTACTTCCTGCTGGACATGGAGCAGGAGGAGATCGAGGTCCGGCCGCTCCGCCAGATCACGGGCGAGGCCGAGTTCAACGAGCTGTTCATGGAAGGCGCCTATGTCCCAGACGAGAACGTCGTCGGCGGGGTCGGCAACGGCTGGATGGTCGCGATCACCACGCTCATGAACGAGCGCGCGGGCCTGGGCGCCTCGGCAGCGCTGGGGCTCGCCAACGCGCTCGACGAGCTGATCGAGCTCGCGAAGGAGAGGGGACGCGGCGGGGATCCGATCGTCCGCGACAAGGTCGCGCGCCTGAAGATCGGGATCGAGGGCCTGCGGCTCGGGGCCATGCGTTCCCTCACGGCCACGATGAAGGTCGGAACGCCCGGTCCCGAGGGCTCGATCGCGAAGCTGCAGTGGTCGTCCACGAACCAGGCCCTGACCGAGCTGGCGGTCGAGGTCGGCGGCCTCGATGCGCTGCGGTCGGACTCGATGTGGGCGTACCGCTTCCTGCGCTCGCGCGCGAACTCGATCGAGGGCGGCACCAGCGACGTGCTCAGGAACATCGTCGCCGAGCGGGTGCTGGGCCTGCCGAAGCTGCGATAAGGGAGCTAATGGAGTTCGATTTCTCGGACGAGCAGCGCGAGATCAAGTCCACCGCGCGCGAGTTCCTGGCCTCCCGGTTCAAGCCGGAGAAGGTGCGGGAGCTCGCGGAGTCCGACAGCCCGTACGACGACGCGACCTGGCGCGAGATGTGCGAGCTGGGGTGGCCCGGGATCGCGATCCCCGAGGAGCACGGGGGCCAGGGGCTCGGAGTCGTCGAGCTGGTCATCCTGCTCGAGGAGATGGGCTACGCGCTCGCGCCCAGCCCGCTGATCTCGAACGCGTACGCAGGCGGCCTGATCGCCGCGGCCGGCTCCGACGAGCAACGGCGCCGGTGGCTCCCCGGGATCGCATCCGGCGAGGAGCGAGGCGCCGCGGAGTTCACGAACGAGCCCGGGCCGGTCGTCGGGGCAGCGGCCGGCAGCGCGGTGCTCGTGCTGGCCGAGGGGGAAGGGGCCAAGCTCGTCCCGACCGCCGACGCGGAGCTCGAGGAGATCCCGCTGATCGACAGGACCCGCGCCTACTTCAAGGTGACCGCGAACGGCGGCGATCCGCTCCCAGGCGAGATCGCTCCAGCCGTGGCAGCCGGCACCGTCGCACTCGCCGCCGAGTCGGTGGGCGTCGCGCAGCGGGCACTCGACATCGCCGTCTCCTACGCCAAGGAGCGCGAGCAGTTCGGCCGGCCGATCGGCGCCTACCAGGCCGTCTCGCACCGCCTGGCCGACATGCTCTGGGAGGTCGAGGAGGCGCGCTCGCTCACCTACTACGCAGCGTGGTGCGCCGACGCCAGGCCCGAGTCGCTCCCGCTCGCCGCCTCGATGGCGAAGGCGCGAGCGTCGGACGCCGCCTCAGCCGTGACCCACCAGGCGATCCAGACGCTCGGCGGCATCGGCTTCACCTGGGAGCACGACATCCACTTCTTCCTGAAGCGCGCCCGCGTCTCCGCCCAGCTCATGGGCAGCGCAGGCCAACACCGCGATCGCGTCGCGGAGCTGACCGGGCTCAACGCCTAGCGGCCCCGAGTCGTACCTTCGTCGAACCGTTCCAGGCCGTCGTCGGGAATCGGCTCCCAGTCCGCGGCGTAGGCGACGTACGCGCGCCAGCTCGGCCGCACGCCGGGGTCGCCGTCGAAGGCGGACATCCGAACGCTCATCTGGGTCGGGTCGTCGGGATTCCGCGAGAAGAGCTGCGCGCCGCACACGCCGCAGAAGCACTTCTCGAACCCGCCCTCGGGATGGCGCCAGGCCTTGACGAGGTCATCGCCCTGGACGAGCCGGAAGGTCCGGCCGTCGATCCGGGCCTGGGCCGAGGACGCGGTGCCGGTGCGTTTCTGGCAGCGGGTGCAGTGGCAGTAGCCGGCACCGCGGGGGACTTCGCTGAGCTCGAAGCGGACGCTGCCGCAGAGGCAGCCTCCGGTCAGGGGGAGATTCGGCATCGTTGGCGGAAGTTTGCCAGCCCGCGGTCGTCGGGTAAGTCCTATGGGACGTGGAGGTTGAGCATCTGGTGACGCTCGCCGGCGTTCGTAAGAGCTTCGGTGAGAACGTCGTCCTCGATGGGATCGACTTGGAGGTGGGGCGCGGTTCCGCAGTGGTCGTCGCGGGCCCGTCCGGCTCCGGGAAATCCACCATGCTCCGCTGCATCAACGGCCTCGAGCCGATCGAATCGGGCGCGATCACGTTCGACGGCCAGCCGGTCGAGTCGAGCGGGCGGGAGGTCTATGGCATCAGGGCACAGATCGGCATGGTGTTCCAGAGCTTCAACCTGTTCCCGCATATGACCGTGCTCCAGAACATCACGCTGGCACCGCGCGAGGTCGGCGAGGTTCAGTCGGGCGATGCCAAGGACCGCGCCCGCGAGCTGCTCGAGCGGGTGGGGATCCCCGAAAAGGGGGACGACTATCCCGCGGACCTGTCCGGCGGCCAGCAGCAGCGCGTCGCGATTGCCCGCGCTCTCGCCATCCGCCCGAAGCTGATGCTCTTCGACGAGCCGACCTCGGCGCTCGACCCCGAGATGATCCGCGAGGTCCTCGACGTGATGCGCGACCTGGCCCGGGAGGGGATGACGATGGTCGTGGTCACCCACGAGATGGGATTCGCCCGCGAGGTCTGCGACCGGGTCGTGTTCATCGACGAGGGCCGGATCGTCGAGGAGGGCACGCCCGACGAATTCTTCAATCACACGCGTTCAGATCGAGCCAAGGAGTTCGTGGACAAGATCATTCACCACTGACCCGAGGCAACACCGAAGGGGGGAGGAGAGAGGACAGGCAACATGGAGAGGACACGCTGGCGCTGGTTGGCGTTGATGTCAGCCGTCCTGGCGGCGCTCGTCCTGGCGGCGTGCGGCGACGACGATGATGACGACGCGGAGACGGAGGAGCCCGCGGCCGAGGTCGAGGAGTTCCCGGCGAACACGACGCCCGGTCAGATCCAGGAGGAGGGGACGATCACTATCGGGGTCAAGTTCGACGTTCCGCCGTTCGGGCTCAACAACCCGCAGACCGGCGAGGTCGAGGGGTTCGACGTCGATCTCGGCAACTACATCGCCGACCGTCTCGGGGTCGAGGCCGAGTTCCGCGAGGCGACGTCCGACAACCGGATCCCGTTGCTCGTCGACGGCACGATCGACCTGATCCTGTCGACGATGACGATCACCGAGGAGCGCGACCTGGAGATCGATTTCTCCGAGCCGTACTACATCGCCAACGGCGACGTACTGGTTCCCGGCGACTCCGACATCGCGGCGCTGGATGACCTGAACGGCAGCCGGGTCTGCACGGCGCTGGGCTCGACCTACGCGGACACGATCCGCGAGGAAGCCCCGGACGCCGACCTGCGGCTGGTCGACCTGTACTCGGAGTGCTTCGACCAGCTCCAGACGGGCTCGGTCGACGCGGTCTCGACGGACAACGTGATCCTGACCGGGATGGTGATCCAGGACGAGACCCTGGAGCTGCTCGGTCTCGACTACACCACCGAGCCGTACGGCGTCGGAATTCCCGACGGCGACACCGAGATGAAGGAGTTCGTCGACGCGTCCGTCGCCGAGTTCATCGACAGTGGGGCATGGCAGGAGACCTACGACGAGTGGGTTGGCCAGCACCTGCCCGAGGATCAGCAGCAGGGCCCGCCGGACATGACGCTCCAGGAGGCGCTGAAGCTATTCCCGCTGCCGAAGTAGGGAGCCGGACGAAGACGACGTGAGGAGGAGAGCGTGAGCGAGCTCTGGGAGGTGCTCACCGAGCACCTTCCGGAGTTCAGCTCCGGCCTCTGGGTGACGATCCGGCTGGTCGCGATCGCGTTCGTGATCGCGATGGTCGTGGGCACCCTGGTCGCGGCGCTGCGGGTTGCGCCGGTCAAATGGCTGAACCGGATCGGCGGCATCTACGTCGAGACGTTTCGCAACATCCCGCTGCTCGTCCTCCTCATCATCGTCTTCTCCGGCTTTCCCCGGGCCGGCGTGGGCGTCTCGCAATGGGTCGCCGGCATGTCGTGCCTCGGCCTCTACACCGCGGCCTACATCGCCGAGGCGCTGCGCTCGGGGGTGTTCGCGGTCGGGAAAGGGCAGGTCGACGCGGCGCTGTCGCTCGGCCTCACGTATCCGAAGACGATGCGGCGGATCATCCTGCCGCAGGCGTTTCGGACCGTGATCCCCGCGCTCGGCAGCCTGGTGATCGCGATGATCAAGAACTCGGCGATCGTCGGCGGCTCGCTCGTCGCGCTCCCGGATCTGCTCAAGCAGACCCGGGAGGTGCAGGCCGATACCGCCCAGCCCAACGAGGTCTATTTCTGGGGGGCGGTGGGCTTCCTCATCCTCACGCTGACGGTCACGCTCGTCTTCCGGTATCTCGAGAGCCGGTTCGCGATTCGCCGATGAGTTATCTGTTCGACTCGGGAAACTGGGAGTGGCTCTGGACGGGCAACAACTTCCGCTTCCTGATCGAGGGCTTCCTGGTCAACCTGGAGATCGCCCTGATCGGGATGTTCTTCTCGATGATCTTCGGCCTCTTCCTCGCCCTGATGAGGATCTCGAAGCGCCGCTTCGTCAGCGTGCCGGCCGGGATCTGGGTCGACGTCTGGCGGAACCTGCCGCTGATCCTGATCATCCTCTACCTCGCGCTCGCCGTCCCCACCTCGTGGCGCGAGGCGTACTCCGACCTGATCCCGGGCTGGTTTCCCGAGGCGCTCCAGGACGAGCTGGTACTGGGCGCGCTGCTCGGCCTCGTCCTCTACAACTCCGCGGTGCTCTGCGAGATCATGCGCTCCGGCATCCAGTCGCTGGACCGTGGCCAGCACGAGGCCGCTGCCTCGCTCGGGCTCACCTACACGCAGCAGATGCGGCTCGTGATCCTCCCCCAAGGCCTCCGGCGGATGGTCCCGGCGACGGTTTCCCAGCTGATCACGCTGAACAAGGACACGACGCTGGTCTCGATCATCGCGATCCAGGAGGTGATCGGGCGAGCCGGCAACATCACCAGCGCGTCCGGGTTCTTCGGCGGGGTGCCGGCGCCGGTCCTTCAGGTCTATCTCGTCGTGGGCGTGCTGTTCATCTTCGTCAACCTGGCGCTCTCCAGGCTCTCGCGCAGGCTCGAGATCCGTGAGCGCGAACGCACCGGGACCACGCTGGAGCGGGTCAGCGGCATCGAGGACCAGGTGGCCGCCGAGACCGACGTCACGCCGTCGCGCTAACCCGTTAGTCCAGGATCTCGACGTCCGCCGCCAGCTTCGGCGCGCCGCCGAGGCTGTACTCGATGTCCACAGCCTCGTTCAGCCGGTAGCTGCCGAAGAGCCCGAGGTACATGGCCATCCAGCGGCCCCTGCTGACCGACTCCTTGATGATCGGCCGGGCGAAGACGATCTCACCCTGGCGGACGTCCCAGACCTCGCCGCGCGGCTGTTCGACACCGTTGATGTGCACCCGGATCGGCTCCCGCGCGCCGCGTGGCAGCCGCGCCCGGCGCCCGGCCGCGTAGCTGCCCTTCGGAATCTCTGGCGCGTCGCTCACGAGAGCGCCTTCCGCACCGCCGCGAACGGCCCGCGGGTGCCCGGGTCCAGCTCGACCCTTCGCATGCCGCCCGAGAACGCGACGAAGGTGCCGTCGCCCATCACGTCGATCCCGGCGTCGATGCCGCGGCGCATCAAGCCGCCGGTCGAGATCTCGACCCGGCCGGCCACCTGGACCTCGGGCTCGAACTCGCGGAGCATCTTCCGGCCCTTCAGCGGCCCCGCGGAGCGAATGTCCTTCGCGTGCTGCTCGAGGGCCTCGAGCGCGGAATCCAGATCCTCGAACTTCTCCCGCGACACGCGCGGGCCCTGCCGCACGGTGAGCCTGTACGCGGCCTTCAAGCCCCGCGGCGCGAGCGGATCGGGCGGCGGAGGAACTCGTTGGTGATCTTCTCCGGCCCCTCGCGATCGGAGATCGGGACGTAGTCCTCGTCGCGCGCGCCGGTGTAGATCTGGCGCGGCCTGGCGATCTTCTGCTCGGAGTCGTCGATCAGCTCGAGCCACTGTGCGACCCAGCCGGCGGTCCGCGGGATCGCGAAGATGCACGTGAACATCTCGGTCGGGATCTCGAGCGCCTCGTAGATCAGGCCCGAGTAGAAGTCGACGTTCGGATAGAGCTTGCGCGAGGTGAAGAAGTCGTCGTCGAGGGCGCGCTTCTCGAGCTCGGTCGCGATCTCGATCAGCGGGTTGTACTCGGTCGCTTCGAGCACCTCGTCCACATGCTTCTTGATGATCCGGGCCCGCGGGTCGTAGTTCTTGTAGACCCGGTGCCCGAAGCCCATCAGCTTCTCCTCGCGGTTCTTCACGCCCTCGAGGAACTCCGGGATGTTCTCCACGGTCTCGATCCTCCGGAGCATCCGCAGCACCGCCTCGTTGGCGCCGCCGTGCAGCGGGCCGTACAGGGCCGCGACCCCGGCCGCGACGGCCGAGTACGGGTCCACCTGCGACGACCCGACCGAACGGACCGCGTTGGTCGAGCAGTTCTGCTCGTGGTCCGCGTGGAGGATGAAGAGGACGTCGAGCGCCTTGGCCAGGCGGGGGTCCGGGTCGTACTTGACCTCGGTCATCTTGAACATCATCGAGAGGAAGTTCTCGGAGTAGCTCAGGTCGTTGTCCGGGTAGACGTACGGGAGGCCACGGTTGTGGCGAAACGAGAAGGCGGCGAGCGTGGGCATCTTCGCCAGCAGCCGGATCGCCGCCATGTAGCGCTCCTCGTGGTCGTCGATCTCCTTGGCGTGCGGGTAGAAGGTGGAGAGCGCGCCGACCCCCGCGAGCAGCATCCCCATGGGGTGCGCGTCGTAGCGGAAGCCCTCCACGAACTGCTTGACGTTCTCGTGGACGAAGGTGTGGTGGGTGACGTCGTGGAGCCAGCGCTCGAGCTGCGGCTGGGTCGGCAGCTCGCCGTAGATGAGCAGGAACGCGACCTCGAGGAAGCTGGAGTCCTCGCAGAGCTGCTCGATCGGGATGCCGCGGTGCTGGAGGATCCCCTTCTCGCCGTCGATGAACGTGATCGCGGAGCGGCACGACGCCGTGTTGGTGAACGCCGGGTCGTAGGTCATCAGGCCGAAGTCGTCCTCGGCGACCTTGATCTGGCGGAAGTCCATCGCCCTCACGGTCCCGTCCGTGATCTCGATCTCGTAGTCCTGGCCGGTCCGGTTGTCGGTCACCGAGAGGGTGCCCTTGGTCGAGTCGGCCGTGGCGACGCCGCCGCCGTCCACCGAAGTCTCTTGCTCGCTCAAAGCCGTCTCCTTGCTTCGTCGTCGTTCGCCACGACGAATTCTCGCAGCTAGGCCCTTCTAAACGTTCTAGCGGGCTCTAATCGTCGGCGAGGTGCGTCATCTCGCGGAGTTCGGCAAACCTGGCGTCCACGTCCTCCCGCGTCAGCTCCGCCACGCTCTCGGTCCCGAACTGCTCCACGTTGAACGACGCCAGCACCGTTCCGTAGGCCATTCCACGGCGCAGGCAGGCAGGACTGAGATCGCCGCCCTGTCCGTCGAGGTAGCCCAGGAGCCCTCCGGCGAAGCTGTCGCCGGCCCCGGTCGGGTCGCGGACGTCCTCCAGGGGCATGCCGGGCAGCCCGTAGAACCCATCGGCCGTGAACAGGCCTGCGCCGTACTCGCCGCGCTTCGCGACGACGACGCCCGGCCCCATCGCCATGAGGTTGCGCGCCGCGCGCGCGAGATTCGGCTCGCCGGTGAGCATCCTGATCTCGGCGTCGTTCAGCAGCACGCAATCGACCTCGGCGATCGCCGCCACCAGCGAGTCGCGCGCGGTGTCGATCCAGAGGTTCATCGAGTCGAGCGCCGCGAACCGGGCGGCCTCGCACTGCGCCCGCACCCGCCGCTGGAGCTCCGGCTGGATGTTCCCCAGGAACAACGTGTCCGCGCCCGCCGACGTCGCCGAGAGCTTCGGCTCGAAATCGGCGAATACGCCGAGCTGCGTCTCGTCCGTATGGGCGACGTTCAAGTCGTGTTCGTAGTGCCCGCGCCAGAAGAAGGTCCGTCCGCCCTCGACGCGCTCGATGTCCGACGTGTCGATCCCGCGCGAGGTGAGCAGCTCCGTGTGCTCCGTGCCGAAGTCGTCGCCGACCGGCCCGACCATGTGCACGTCGGTGAAGAAACTGGCCGCCAGCGCAAAATGGACGGCCGATCCGCCCAGCATCCGCTCGCGCTCGCCGAACGGCGTGCGCACGCTGTCGAACGCGATGCTCCCGACCACGGTCAGCGACATGAGCGCGGCATCCTAGTTACCACTCCGCGACAAATCGCCGCCGCTACGCGTACCGGGCCGATCCGCGAGGATGAGGGCGTGAAGGCGATTCAGCTCGAGGAGTTCTCCGGGCCCGAGGCCATGCAATACGTGGACCTGCCGGATCCGGAGCCCGGGGAGGGCGAGGTCGTCGTCGACGTCGTGCGGGCCGGGGTGAACTTCGCCGACACGCACGTCACGCGCAACGACTACCTCGCGAAGCAGGAGCTGCCGTTGATCCCCGGCGGCGAGGTGGCCGGCAGGACCGCGGACGGCCGGCGAGTGGCGGCGCTGCTGATGAACGGTGGCTACGCCCAGAAGGTCGCCGTGCCCGAGGCCGTGCTGGTGCCGGTGCCCGACGAGGTCAGCGACGATCAGGCGGCCGCCCTGCTCCTCCAGGGCCTGACCGCGCACGCGCTGGTGAATCGCTGCGCTCGCCTCGAGCCCGGCGAAACCGTGGTGGTCGAGGCCGCGGCGGGAGGCACCGGGAGCCTGGCGGTTCAGCTCGCCAAGCGCCTCGGGGCGCGGGTGATCGGTCTCGCATCGTCGCCCGAGAAACGTGAGCTCGTGGAGCGGCTCGGCGCCGACGTGACCCTGGACTCCCGGGCGGAGGACATGAAGGAGGCGATCCTGGAGGCGAACGAAGGCAACCAGGTCAACGCCGTGCTGCAGATGTCGGGCGGCGCTGCGTTCGATGCGCAGCTTCGAACGCTCGCCCCGTTCGGCCGGATGGTCACGTTCGGGATCGCCTCGCGCGAGGAGAACCAGGTCCGGACCGGCCATTTGATGCGCAACAGCCGCGCGGTGATCGGCTTCTGGCTGGTGCATCTGTTCCGCGACCCGGGCGCGACGAGCGCCGCGATCCGGGAGCTGCTCGCCGCGGTCGAGGCGGGCGACTTGGAGGTCGTGATCGGGGGCGTCCATCCACTGTCGGAGGCGCGCGCCGCGCACGAGGCGCTCGCCGCCCGCGGCACCCAGGGCAAATTGCTGCTGGACCCCGCCTCGTAGCGAGGCGGAGCGAAAGCGAAGCCGAGCCCCGGCGTCGTTGAGCCCGCTGACTACCTCTCTCGCGCGAATGCCTGCGTTCAACGAGCTCGGCCTCTCCGAGCAGATCCAAACTGCCATCGACGAGCTCGGCTTCGAGGAGCCGACGCCGGTCCAGGAGCAGGTGATCCCCCAGCTGCTCGCCGGGCACGACGTGATCGGCCAGGCGCAGACCGGAACCGGCAAGACGGCGGCGTTCGGATTGCCGCTTCTGCAGTACCTCGACCCGGAATCGCAGGAGCTCCAGGCGATCGTGATGACGCCCACGCGCGAGCTCTGCATCCAGGTCACGCAAGCCCTGCGCTCGTACGCCGAGCACATGGACATCGAGGTCGTCGCCGTCTTCGGCGGTCAGCCGATCGCGCAGCAAGCGCCTCGCCTGCGCGCTGGGGCGCAGGTCGTCGTGGCCACCGTCGGGCGCATGATGGACCTGATCTCGCGCCACATCCTGGTGCTGACGTCGGTTCGCTTCGTGGTTCTCGACGAGGCCGACGAGATGCTCGACCTCGGCTTCATCGAGGACGTCGAGAAGATCCTGCGGATGTGTCCCTCCGGTCGCCAGACAGGGTTGTTCTCCGCCACGATGCCACCGCCGATCGCGAAGCTCGCCGAGCGTCACATGTACGACCCGATCACGATCAGCATCACCCCGAAGCAACTCACGGTGGATGCCATCGAGCAGGCCTACGTGGAGGTGCCGGCGCGTGAGAAGGCGACGCGCCTGCGCGAGGTGCTGAAGACGGAGGACCCCGAGCAGGCGATCATCTTCTGCCGGACCAAGATCGGCACGGCCCGGTTGGACGAGCAGCTGCGGAACGCCGGGCTGCGCTGCAAGGCGCTCCACGGCGACATGACGCAGGGGCAGCGGGACGGCGTGATGCTCCAGTTCAAGGACCACAAGCTGCCGCTCCTGGTCGCCACCGATGTCGCGGCCCGCGGGCTCGACATCGAGCACGTCACGCACGTCATCAACTACGACCTGCCGAACAACACGGAGATCTACGTGCATCGGATCGGCCGGACGGGCCGCGTTGGCCGCACCGGCCGTGCGATCACCTTCGTGACGCCCGCCCAGATGGAGGAGATACCGCGGATCGAGCGCGAGGCGAAGACCTCGATCGGCGAGTGGGAGCCCCCGGAGGAGCGGCTGAAGCACGCCCCGCGCCCGCGTAAGCGCGAGCACGTCAAGGAAGAGGCCAAGCCGCCCGCGGAGGGCGCTCCGGCGAACGGCGCCAAGCTGTTCGTCAACCGCGGCTCGGGCAGCGGGATCGAGCAGGAGGACCTGCGCTGGGCCCTGGTCGAGGGCGCCGTGATCCCGGAGGGCGAGATCTCGCGGATCGAGGTTCTCGAGCGGTTCTCGTTCGTCGAGCTGGGCTCCGAGCACGCGGCGACCGCGCTGGAGCGGCTCGACGGCACGCGCCTCAAGGGCAAGCAGATCCGCGTCGAGTACGCGAAGAGCTAGCCCGGGCTCGTCATAAGCTAGGCGGGCGCATGGTCCCCGCCGTCCTTCTGGCGGCCGTCTATCTGATCTGGTCGCCGCCGAGCGCCGATCTGGCGGCCCAGACGTTTCGCACCGAGCTCTTCGAGGCGCACGGCTTCGAGGTCTGGTCGAACGCCTGGTACGGCGGTTTCCATCTGCCCGGCTACAGCCTGCTGTTCCCGCCGCTAGCGTCGCTGCTCGGGATCCGGCTGGTGGGGGCGATCTCAGTGGTGGTCGCCGCCGGCCTGTTCGC
The DNA here is from genome assembly GCA_963734015.1 of uncultured bacterium. GTDB lineage: Bacteria > Actinomycetota > Thermoleophilia > Solirubrobacterales > 70-9 > JALZKA01. Next base: position 184,507 of record CAVTFG010000019.1, read on the forward strand.
GGCGCTCGTCCGCCCGCACTACGGCGACCGCGCCCGCTTGGCGGTCTGGCTGTTCGGGCTCGGCGCGGCCACCAATCTGTTCACGGGCCGGCTCACCTTCGCGCTCGGGGTCGCGGTTGCCCTCGGCGCACTGCTGGCGTTGGACCGCGGGCGCCCGGCTCTCGCCGTGGTCCTTGCCGTTCTGACCCCTGCCGCCAGTCCGGTCGCCGGGCTGTTCCTCGCGTTCGCGGCCGGCGTCCTGCTCGTGACCGGCCGCCGCCGGGACGGGCTCGTCCTGGGCGTCCCCGCGCTCGCCGCGACCGCACTGCTCGCCTTCGCCTTCCCGACCGGCGGCTTCGAGCCGTTCGAGGCGAACACGTTCGCGCTGATCTCGGCGGCCACCTTGATCCTCATCGCCGTCTTGCCCTCCGCCGAGAACCGCGTGCGGCTCGGCGCGGCGCTCTACCTGCTGATGTGCCTGGCGCTGTTCGCGATCGACACGCCGGTCGGCGGCAACGCGACGCGGCTCGGCGCGCTGGTGGCGGCGCCGCTCCTCGCCCTGGGCGCGTGGGGCCGCCGCCCGGCCTGGCTGGTCGGCCTCGCGCTCCTCCCGCTCCTCTACTGGCAGTGGGTGGCGCCGGTCCGCGATCTCGCGGACGCGGTCGGCGAGCCGTCGGTCGAGGCCGCGTACTACGACCCGCTGCTGGCCGAGCTCGAGGCACGCGCGCCGGCCACTCCGTTCCGCGTGCAGGTCCCGCCGACCCGCAACCGCTGGGAGGCCAAGTACGTCGCCGAGGAGTTTCCACTCGCCCGCGGCTGGCTGCGCCAGGCCGAGTCGGACGACTTCGACCTCTTCCAGGACGGCAACCTGACAGCGGACTCGTACCGCGCCTGGCTCGACGAACGCGGCGTCGCGTTCGTGGCCCTGTCGCTGGACGCGAAGCCGGACTACCTCTCCGAGGACGAGATCGACCTGGTGCGCGGCGGCCTGCCCTACCTGGAGGAGGTCTGGTCGAACGCCGACTGGGAGCTTTACCGGGTAACGGACCCGGCACCCCTCGCGACCGTCCCGGTGCGCCTCGGTGAGACCGGGTTCGAGCTCGACGCGCCCGGCGCGGGCGAGTTCGACGTCGCGGTCCGGTGGTCGCCCTATTACCGGGTCGCGGAGGGCGACGCCTGTGTCCGCGAGAGCGGTGACCGGACCGTCGTCGATGCCCGCGCGCCGGGAACGATCCGGGTCGAGGCGAAGCCGAGCATGGGCGGCCTCGCCCACGCGCTCACGGACGCGACCGAGATCTGCTCGGATGTTGAATGAGCGACGCAAGTCGCGAAACAAGGTTTGCCTCCCCGGTAGGGGCGGATTAGCGCAAAGGCAGTCCGAGCAGGCGCTCCAGCTCGGCGATCGTCGCGTCTGACTCGCGGTGGAGCACCGCCGCCATCCCCACGGCCTCGGCACCGGCCACGTTCTCGCGCAGGTCGTCCACGAACACCGACTCCTCCGGCCGTACGCCCAGGCGCTCGCAGGCCAGCCGGTAGATCTCGGGCTGCGGCTTGTGCAGGCCGACGTCGCCGGAGATCACAGTGGCGTCGAACAGGGCGACCGGTGCCCGGTCGTAGATGCCGAGGCCCCACGAGTTCGTGATCAGTCCGGTCGCCACTCCGCCCGCCCGCGCGGCGCGCACGGCTCCGATCATCGCCTCGTCGGGCCCGAGCCCGGCAAACAGGCGCCCGATCAGGCCCTCGTGGTCGTCGACTCCCAGGAGCGCCGCAAAGCGGGGCTCGAACACGGCCTCGTCGAGCTCGCCCGTCTCCAGCCCGCGCAGCAACGCGAGCGCCTCCGGCTCCTCGCGGAACAGCGCGCGGACGGCCTCGGGCTCGAGTCCCACGGACTCGCAGAACTCGCCGAACGCGACCCAGATCGAGGTCGTCAGCACACCGCCGTAGTCGACGAGCAGCGCTCGCTTCGAACTAGGGTTCCCGCTCATGAGCGAGCCGGAGGCTATAGACGGGATCGACCGCGACGGCGTCGAGGGATGGTTCGCAGACCACGTGTCCGGCGCCGAGCTTCCGCTCGACTTCGAGCTGATCGCGGGCGGCCGCTCGAACCTCACGTACGGCGTGACCGACGCGAACGGCTCGCGCTGGGCGCTGCGCCGCCCGCCGATGGGCAAGACGCTCGGCTCGGCGCACGACATGGGCCGCGAGTGCCGGGTGGTCTCGGCGCTGGAGGGGACCGACGTTCCGGTTGCGCACATCGCCGGATTCTGCGAGGACGATCAGGTGAACGGCGCGCCGTTCTACGTCATGGACTTCGTGGAGGGCCCGATCCTGCGTGGGCGACCGGACGCGGACGCATTTGACGAGCCGACCAGGCGCGCGATTGGCGAGCGGGTCGTCGACACGCTCGTGGACATCCACGCCGTCGAGCCGGACGACGTGGGGCTCGGCGAGCTCGGCAAGAAGGGTGACTATGTCGCCCGCACCCTGCATCGCTGGCAGGGCCAGTGGCAGAAGGGCAAGACGCGGGAGATCCCCCTGGTCGACGAGGTGCACGACCGGCTGGCAGCCCGGATCCCCGATCAGGGCCCGGCGACGATCGTCCACGGCGACTACCGGTTGGACAACATGATCCTCACCCCCGGCGCCGATGCCGTCGCGGCGGTCGTCGACTGGGAGCTGTGCACGCTGGGCGACCCGCTTGCGGACCTGGGGATGCTCCTCGTCTACTGGGGTGATCCCGACGACGAGCTCTTCCCGCTGTTCGCGCCGGCGACGATCGCTCCGGGCTTTCCCTCGCGCGACGAGGTGAGGGAGCGCTACGCGGAGCGATCCGGTCGTGACCTGTCGCTGATCGATTTCTACGTTGCGCTCGGGCTCTGGAAGCTTGCGATCATCCTCGAGGGCGTCTTCGCGCGCTATTCGGCGGGCCAGTACGGGGACAAGGCGGAGCTCGACGCGGTGCACGCGTTCGGCCGCAACGTCGCCCGTCTCGCCGAGCTGGCCGACGAGGCCGAACGGCGGCTGGGATAGCGTCAGGGTCGGCGCGCGCGCGTGGTCGGCAGGGTCACCTTCAGCGACGTCACGTTCACCGCGCCCACGGCGCGCTGTGGGTCGAACAGGTCGGACTACGGTGATCGAGATCCGGCCCCTCATCGCGCAGCGATGCTACGGCGCGGTAACGGTCAGTGCGCCGGTTTGCTCCGGCGGCTACTTGGCGCCTGCGGGCGTGAGTGCAGCGGCGTCCTGCTCGGGCGCCTCGGCCTCCGCCGCCTTCGCCCAGTGGTTCAACTCGCGCCGGGCGACGACCATCTTGTGCACCTCGTCCGGGCCGTCGGCGATCCGGAGCATGCGGCTGTAGCGCCACATCGACGCGAGCGGCGTGTCGTCCGACATGCCGAGCGAGCCGTGCACCTGGATCGCCCGGTCGAGCACGTCCATCACGACGTTGGCGGCAACGATCTTGATCATCGAGATCTCGCGCCGGGCGGCCTTCTTGCCCTCCGTGTCCATGCGCCAGGCGGCCTTCATCGTCAGCAGGCGTGCTTGCTCGATCTCGATGCGTGACTTGGCGACGAAGTCCTGGACGAACTGCTTCTCGGCGAGCTTCGAACCGAATGCCTCGCGATCGTTTGCGCGGCGGCACATCATCTCGATCGCCCGCTCAGCCGAGCCGATCGCGCGCATGCAGTGATGGATGCGCCCGGGGCCAAGCCGGTCCTGGGCGATCACGAACCCGGCCTGGCGCGGGCCCAGCAGGTTGTCGGCCGGGACCCGGCAGTCCTCGTACCGGATCTCGCAGTGGCCCGGGCCGCCGTCGTGCCCCATGACCGGCACCGGCCGGATCAGGTTGAAGCCCGGGTTGTCGGTGGGCACGATGATCATCGAGGCACGCGCGTAGGGGTGCGCGTCGGGATCGGTCACCACCATCGCGATCGCGAGCGCGGCGCCAACCGCTCCCGACGTGAACCACTTGTGGCCGTTGATGACCCATTCGTCTCCCTCGAGCACCGCCTGCGACTGGAGGGTCGTCGGATCCGAGCCGGAGACCTCGGGTTCGGTCATCGAGAAGCAGGAGCGCGTCTCGCCGTCCAGCAGCGGGCTCAGCCAGCGCTCCTGCTGCTCGGGCGTGCCGTGCTCGGCCAGGATCTCCATGTTTCCGGTGTCCGGCGCGGCGCAGTTGAAGGCCATCGGCGCGATCGCCGGCGAGCGGCCCATCTCCTCGCACAGCACGCCGTACTCCCAGTTGGTGAGCCCGGGGCCGAAGCGGTCGTCGGGGAGGAAGAGGTTCCAGAGCCCGTCGGCCTTCGCGCGCTCCCGCAGGTCGCGGATCACGGCCGGGTACGCCACGTTCGCACCGGGCCGAACCTCCTTATCCAGCGCTCGCATGGCCTCCAGCTCGACCGGCAGGACCTGTGAGTCGATGAACTCGCGGACGCGGTCACGGAGCTCGATGACTCGCGGGGTCAGGTCGAAGTCCATGCGCGCAGCGTATTACGGCGGTGCCTCGGCGGGTGACCCGCGGGCGCTGTCGTTGACCCTCTTGTGGGAAACGATCTGTGCCGCGAACAGGGCTCCCATCATCAGCGTGGCGATCCCGATCGCCGGGACGACGACGCTCGGGTCGCCTTCCTTGACCACCAGCGTCGTGCCGGAGGCGATCAGCACGACGCCGAGCGCCGTCCGCAGGAATGCCTGGGGCGCCTTCACCGAGAGGTTGGCGCCGAGGACGACGCCGGGGACCGAACCGAGCAGGATGTTCCCGGCGAGGCCGAAATCGATGTTGCCGCCCACCCAGTGCGCGAGCCCGGCCGCCCACAGCAGGATCGCCGCGTGGAAGACGTCGGTGCCGACCACGCGCTGGGGGGTCAGCTGGAAGATCGCGATCAGGGCGATCGCGATCAGGGTGCCGCTGCCGGCGGAGGTCAGGCCGATCACGAAGCCGCAGGTCACGCCGGTCAGGATCGCGGCGATGATGTGGCGGCGGTAGAGGTGGAGCGACGAGCGCTCGGCGATCACGTCCTTGAAGAAGATCGAGCGCAGGAGCGTGGCGGCACCGACCACGAGCAGCGCCCCGCCGAGCATCCCCAGGACCAGCTTGTCGAGATCCTCGCCGTATGAGCGCTGCAGCAACTCGATCACCCAGACGCCGGCGATCGACGCCGGCACCGACCCGACGGCCATCCAGAACGCGATGCCGCGGTGGACGGTCTTCAGGCGCAGGTGGCGGAAGCCGCCGACGGTCTTGGTGATCGCGGCGTAGAAGATGTCGGTGCCGATCGCGGTCACCGGGCTGATCCCGAACACGAGGATCAGGAGCGGGGTCATCAGGGAGGCGCCGCCCATGCCGGTCATGCCGACCAGCACGCCGATGCCAAAGCCGAATACGACTATCGCTGGGTCCATGGCGGGGGTTTGCGCGCGAGCGAGCTAGTTTCGATCTTTGTTGACCGAGATACTCAAAAGCGCGGTGGCGAAAGGGTAGCCGACGGCTAACGCTTGTGCCAGGTCTGGGGGTCGTTCAGCATCGCGTCGATCTGCCACGGGAGCTGGCCGTCGGCGAGCTCCGCCAGGGTCACGCTTTCGAGCACCGCCCGCAGGTTGTGCCTGACCGCGACCCAGACGTCGCGGAGCCGCTCGGCCGCGCCCTCGTACCGCAGCTCCTCGGGAGCCGACTCGTGGATGTTCGCCAGCGGCCCCTCGACCGCGCGGATCACGTCGGCGACCGTGACCTCGTCGGCCGGCTTCGCGAGCCAATAGCCGCCGCGTGCCCCCCGCCGCGCCAAGACAAGGCCCGCGTGCTTCATCTCGAGGAGGATGTGCTCGAGGAACTGGAGCGGGATCTCCTGGCGCTCGGCCAGGTCGGCTCCCTTGACCGGGGAGCCCTCCGGCGCCGCCGCGAGCTCGAGCGCGGCGCGCACGGCGTAATCGGCCTTGGTCGAGATTCGCATACAGGCCTATTGTCGCATCCAGGGTCAAGAATCCCGTTCGGCGAGGAAAAATGAGCACCTCCCGTGTGCTCGAATCCCGGAGACGGATCGCGGCGTCTGGATAGAGTGCGCGGCCGATGATCGACCTGCAATCGCACTCCACGGTGTCCGACGGCCAGCTGCCCCCGGCCGACGTCGTCCGCGCGGCCGCCGAGGCCGGGATCGACACGATGGCCCTCACCGACCACGACGGGGTCGCCGGCGTGCCCGAGGCACTCGCGACCGCCGAGGAGGTCGGGATCGAGTGCGTGCCGGCGGTCGAGATGTCGTGCGTCCACAAGTACTCGGAGGACCTGCACATCTGCGGCTACTGGGTGGACGTCGACCGGATCCAGCCCGCCTGCGACCGCGCGCAGCAGGAGCGGGTGGACCGCGCGAAGGAGATCATCGCCAACCTCAACTCGCACGGGGTGGAGGTCACGTTCGAGCAGGCCGTCGCCCAGTCGGGAGCCGCCGACGCCATCGGCCGGCCCCACATCGCGAAGGCGGCGGGCGCCGGCCCCGACCTCGGACCGTTCTTCGAGGAGTACCTCGTGCCGGGTGCGAAGGCGTTCGTCTCGCGCAAGTGGCCGAGCGCGGAGGAGGCGGTCCGGATCATCCACGACGCCGGCGGCGCGGCGGTGGTCGCTCATCCCTACTGGGACGTGCAGGACCCCGAGCAGGTGCGCGATCTCGTGGAGAGCCTGGTCCGCGACGTCTCGCTCGACGGAATCGAGACCTTCTACCCGCCCCACACCGCCGAGCAGACCAAGCACTGCCTCGAGCTCTGCGAGGAGTTCGACCTGGTGCCGACCGCCTCGTCGGACTTCCACGGCCCGACACACAAGACGTTCAGCCGCTGGGGCGCTTACGACACGTACGGCCTCGGCGAGCCACAGGTCCCCGAGATGCCCGCCGCGAATGGGGGCTGACGACGGCCTGCCGCAGCTCGCCGTCACCTCGGCCGCGGCGTGGGAGGAGTGGCTCGAGGCGAACCACGATGCCGCTGAGGGTGCGTGGCTCAAGATCGCCAAGAAGGGCAGCGGGATCCCCAGCGTGACCATCGCCGAGGCACTCGATCTCTGCCTCTGCTTCGGCTGGATCGACAGTCGCCGCGAGGCGCTCGACGACGACCATTACCTACAGCGCTACACGCCGCGGCGCCCGCGCAGCAACTGGTCGCGGATCAACGTCGAGAAGGTCGCCAGCCTGACCGCCGCGGGACGGATGCGTCCGGCCGGGCTCGCCGAGGTCGAGCGCGCGAAGGCGGACGGGCGCTGGGACGCCGCCTGACTCAGGCCGGGCTGTGGCAGACGGCCTCGACGTTGTTGCCGTCCGGATCGAGGACGAAGGCGCCGTAGTAGTCCGGGTGGTAGATCTCGCGGACGCCCGGGCTGCCGTTGTCGGTCCCGCCCGCGGCGAGCGCTGCGGCGTGGAACGCGTCGACGAGCTCACGGGTGTCCACCCGGAAGGCGAGGTGGACCCCCGTCTGGGGGCCGCGGTCGCGCTTCGCGATCCAAAAGAACGGGAAGTCGTCCCCGAACCCGCCGACCTCAGGGACCGGCTCCATGATCATCCGTAGCCCGAGTGGCTCGAGCGCGCGCTCGTAGAAGGTCTTGCTGGCCTCGTAGTCGGCGACGTCGAGTCCGACGTGGTCGAGTCTCGCGCTCATACCCTCGTCATATCACGGGCCGGTGTCCGGAAGCGCGGAGTCGGCTGCCGCGCGATAAGCCGGGTTCGTGACGGGTAGACGAACGGCGTGAAGTGCTTACGCCTCCTCAACCCGCTTCGAATCCGCGACGCGGTTCGCGGGATTCGCGGGACCTCGGGGGGCGGCGGCCCGAAGGCGATCCGTCTCGCCGGGATCTCGCACCCTGAGGGCTGGATCGTGCCGATCGCGCGGGTGAGCCTGGAAATCGTCGCCCGCGACGGCAGCGTCACCCGTTTCGCCCCTGGTGTGCCGATCCCGTTCCCGTACGCCTGGGCGTACCGCATAGCGCGCAAGCTGCGGGTGCCGCTCGTCTCGAGCGTCGACCCCGAGCGCATCCAGGCCGAGGTGCCGATCCCGGGCCGCTGAGCGGCTCAGCTGCGAACCGAAGCATTGCGCGACCACCCCTCGGTCGCAGGCTGCATCAGTTCAGGGCGCGGACTCGTCCTCGGCCGCGCGGCGGAGGCGCTCCGCCGTTCGTCTGCGGCCGGGCAGCGCGATCGGCGCGCGCTCGCGGATCTCGGCCATCAGGCGAACCGACACCGCCTTGGGCTCCTCGCCGTCCCCAACCGGGCCACCGGCGGGGGCGAAGAACTCGACCCGGATCCGCGGCCGCTTCGGGAACCGGACGATGTCGACAGTTCCAGTGACCGTCACCGAAACGAGTTGGGCCTCCGGCACCTCCAACGCCAGCCGGCCGGCGCCGCTTCGCGCGCGCAGCATCTTGCCGCGCGAGATCGTCCCTTCCGGGAAGACGCCGATGCAGCCGCCGTCGCGGAGCGTGTCGATGGCGGCCTGGAGCGCCTGCGCGTCGCCCTTCCCGCGCTCGATCGGCACCTGGCCCATGGCGTCCAGGATCGGCGCCAGGCCCGGGAACTTCCAAAGCGTGGACTTGGCGAGCGCACGGATCTGCCGCCGCTCCCGCCCGGCCATGCCGATCGCGACCGGGTCCCAGTAGGAGTCGTGGTTACCGACGAGCAGCGTCGGACCGGCCGTGGGCAGGTGCTCGCGCGCCCACGACCTCAAGCCGCCCCCACCACCGGATCACCGGGGCGAGCACGGCCATGACGAAGCGGTAGGTGCGCGAGATCGGCTCGCGCACGTCCGCGTCAGCTCTTGCTGATCCAGCCGTTGTCTTCGAGGTAGGTGAGGATCTGCTGCGCGGACTCCTCGGGCGACTGCTCCTCGGTCGCGACCGTGACCTCGGGGTTCGAGGGCTCCTCGTACGGGTCGGAGACGCCGGTGAACTCCTTGATCTCGCCGGAGCGGGCTTTGGCGTAGAGCCCCTTGACGTCGCGCTCCTCGCAGGCCTCGACCGACGCCTTCACGTAGACCTCGATGAACCGGCCGTCCATCATCTGCCGCGCCTCGTCGCGGATCTCGCGGTAGGGCGAGATGGCGGCGGTGATCACCGGCACGCCGTTGCGGGAGAGCAGGTTCGCGACGAACGCGATCCGGCGGATGTTGGTGTCGCGGTCCTCCTTCGAGAAGCCGAGGCCCTTCGAGAGGTTCTCGCGCACGACGTCGCCGTCGAGCACCTCGAGCTTCGAGCCGCGCTTCAGGAGGTCCTTGACCAGCAGGTTGGTGATCGTGGTCTTGCCCGAGCCGGAGAGGCCCGTGAACCACAGTGTGTAGCCGTCGTCAGCCATCGGCAAAAACCTTCCTTACCAGGAGGGCAAACATGCTTTCGCGCCTTGCGTCGCTCACTAGACGCCCTCCTTTCTGTACGCGTCGATCAGGATCTCGGCAACCTCGTCCCGGCTGAACTCGTGGGGCGGCTTCTCGCCCGCCTCGAGCATCTCGCGCACCTTGGTCCCCGAGAGGAAGAGGTGCGACTCGGCGGGGTGGGGGCAGGTCTTCGCCGAACCCATGCCCTCGCATTCGTTGCACCAGAAGGTGTGTTCGAAGAACAGCGGCGTGATCCCGAGCTCGCCGAGATCGATGTCGTCGAAGATCCGCTGCGCGTCGTAGGTGCCGTAGTAGTCGCCGACGCCGGCGTGGTCGCGGCCCACGATGAAGTGGGTGCAGCCGTAGTTCCGGCGGATGCACGCGTGCAGGACCGCCTCGCGCGGGCCGGCGTAGTGCATCTTGCCGGGGTTGACGCCCAGCATCACGTGCTCCGGGTGGTAGTAGTTGTCCATCAGGACCTCGTAGCAGCGCATCCGCACGTCGGCCGGGATGTCGCCCTTCTTGGTCTCCCCGATCAGCGGGTGGATGAACAGCCCGTCGCAGATCTCGAGCGCGGCCTTCGTGAGGTACTCGTGCGCCCGGTGGATCGGGTTGCGGGTCTGGAACGCGACGATGCGCTTCCAGCCGCGGTCCGCGAACGCCTTCTTGGTCTCCTCCGGCGTGGTGTACCGGCGCATGAACGCTTCCTCGTGGTCCGGCAGCGCGTCGGCCTCGATCGGCCCGGCCAGGCAACGGGCGCCCTCCTCGCGGATCGCGGCCACGCCCGGATGCTCTGAGTCGGTCGTGCGGTAGACCTGCTCGGCCTCGAGCTCGACGTCCTTCTCGTAGATCTCCTCGACGGTCAGTCGGCCGAGCTTCTTGCCGTTGGGCGCGGTCAGCTCGACGACGTCGCCAACCTTGCATTCGAGGTCGGTCGCGAGGGTGATCGGGATCGGCCAGAGCTCCCCGGACTCAAGGCGCATGTCGCGGCAGACCGATTCGTGGTCGGCCGAGCCCTGGAACCCGGTTAGGGGCGCGAAGCCTCCGTTTGCCAGCAGCTCGAAGTCGCTGGCCTGACGGTTCGAGAGCGTCAGATCCAGCGCCGTCTCGGCGCTACCCATTGATGCCGCACTCGGTCCGGTCGGTCCCGGCCCAACGGCCGGCTCGTGAGTCCTGGCCCTCGCCGGGCACAGACGTGCAGGGCATGCACCCGATGGATGGATAGCCCTGGTCGTGAAGTGGGTTGTAAGGCACGTGACGTTCCTTTATGTAGGTCCAAACTTGCTTGTCGCCCCAGTCGGCGAGGGGATTGAGCTTCCAGCGGTCGAACCGTACGTCCCATCCGAAGCGCCGGGCACCGGCGCGAGTCTTGGAGTCCACCCTTCGAACTCCCGAGACCCAGCAGTCGACCCCCTCGAGGGCGCGTCGCATGGTAGCGACCTTGCGGGGAGCGCAGCATTCGTCTTCGGGTCCCCATTCGCCCGCGTCCCATCGCTCGCGGAGCCCGGGCGGGTTGTCCTGCGCGAAGCGTTCGAACTCGATCCCGAAATGCTCCGCGAGCCTGTCGCGGGTTTCGTATGTCTCGGGAAAGAGCAGCTCGGTATCGATGTAGAAGAAGCTGGCGGCGGGATCGATGCGGTGCGCCATGTCGATGATCACCGAGCTCGTCTTCTGGAACGAGGCGGCAAAGCGCAGCTGCGAGCCGAAGGTCTCGACCGCCCATGCGATCGCCTCCTCCGCCCCCATCTCCTCGACCTCGGCGGAGATCCCGTCGGGATCGACGAGCTTGCCGCCGATCGCCGGCACGGGTCTGTGGCCGTTCCCGTTCTGTCGGAGGGCCTCGTCGAGCGGCCGGGGGCGCGAATCTGACGACTGACGACTGACGACTGACGACTCCATCAAATCGCGCACTCTCCCTCGCCGCGCTCGACCTTGTAGGGCTCGGCCCGGTTCCAGTCGATGAACTGGTCCATCGTCTCGAGCGAGAACTCGGCGGGCATCGCCAGCTCGGCGATCTCCTCCTCGAAGCGGGACGTGCCGACCCGCTCGGCGAATTCGTTGAACGCTTCCCCGTCTGAGCGCTCGGCCTCATACAGGCGCAGCCAACGTTCGACCGCCTCCGGGACCCGCTTCGCGGGGATCCGGGACTTCAGGCGGCCGCCGTAGACGACCTCGCCGCCCTCGTAGTTGCCCCCGATATGAGGGATGTACGCGGGGACCTGCTTGCCGCCCACCTTCAGCGAGGCCCCGTAGAAGCCGATGCTCGCGATGTGGTGCTGGCTGCAGCCGTTGGGGCAGCCCGACATCTTGATGTGGATCTGCTTCGTGAGGGGGTCGGTGATCCCCATCTGCTCGATCCGCTCCTGGACCGCGGCGTTCAGGCCCATCGAGCTGGTGATCCCCAGCTTGCAGCTGTCCGTGCCCGGGCAGGACACGATGTCGGTGACCTCGCGCGCGCCGGCCTCGGCCAGCCCGAGCTCGCCGAGCTGATTCCAGACGTCGTAGACCGCCTCGTCGCGGACCCAGCGCAGCACGAGATTCTGTTGGACGGTGGTCCGGGCGAAGCCGCCCGTGTAATCGCGCATGATCATGGCGAGGCCGCGGAGCTGGGCCGGAGTGAGGTCGCCGCGCGTGACCTTGACGACGACCGTCGAGAACCCCTCCTGGCGCTGGCCCTTGACGTTGGACCGGCGGAAGCGTTCGAATTCCGAGACGTCGCCGTTCGGTGAGGCGTAACCGGCCGCCGGGGTCGGCGCCTCCTGTTCCTCGTCGTAGTCGAAGCTCAGGCGGTCCACGTCGAAGTCGCGCTCGTCGACCCAATCGCCTTCGAGCTCGGCGTCGACCAACTCGCGGAAGGCATCCATGCCGATCTTGTCGACCAGGACCTTGATCCGAGCCCGGGCGCGGTTCACCCGCAGCCAGTCCTGGCGGTCGAAGATCCGCAGCACGGCCTCCGTCACCTTCAGGTACTCGCCGTTGTCGAGCTCGACGAACTCGTAGAGCGTGGGGGCGATGCGGGGCATGATCGAGGTGCCGCCACCGACCCGGATCTCGACCCCGCGGACCCCGTCGCGCTCGCGCGCGATGAAGCCGATGTCGTGGATGCCGGTGATCGCGACGTCCTCGTCGGTGGCGCTGAACGCGGTCTTGATCTTGCGCGGCATCAGCTGGGTGGTGGGGTGGCGCACGAAGTAGCGGACGTAGGCGCCGGCGTAGGGGGTGACGTCGAACGGCTCACCCCGGGTGACGCCGGCGAACGGGTCGCCGGTGACGTTACGGACCGTGTTCCCGCAGCCCTCGCGCGAGGAGAGCCCGACCTCGGAGATCTCGCGGATCAGCTTGGCGGCGTCGGGCAGCGGGACGTGGTGGATCTGGATGTTCTGGCGGGTGGTGATGTGACCCTTGTCGAGCGGGGCGTACTTCTCGATCACCGAAGCGAACGCGTCCATCTGCTCCGGGTTGATCCCGCCCATGGGCAGCTTCACGCGGATCATCTGCACGTCGGGTTGGCGCTGGCCGTAGACCCCCTGCTTCAGGCGGAAGCCGATGAACTGCTCCTCGGACTGCTGGCCGTCGAGGAAACTCTTGGCCTCGGTGTCGAAGTCGTCGAATTCGCGCTCGAGGATCGGGATCAGGTGCCCGGGGACGTTCTCGTAGACCTCCGGGTTCTCGAGCGACCCGACCTTGCCCTTCCCGTGCTGGGCCTTGCCGTGATCCTGGTCGAGCTGGTCGGGGGTCGCCTTGTCCTTCGGTCGGACCGGTGCTGCCGTTGGCTCCATAGCGGCGCAGTATTACATAAATCCCGACCGGGATTAGGGTATTACCCGAGCCCAGGCAGGACGGGGAGGCGGTCCCCTCCCCGTCCCCTCGCTACGTGCGGGCTAGTCGACGTCTGATTCGACGATGAACGCGACCCGGACGTGCGCGCGGTATTCGTCCAGGTTCTCGCCGCGGATCCCGGTCGAGACGATGTCGACCGCGCGGATGTTGCGAAGCGAGCTCTGGGCTTCGGCCAGCGCCTGCTTCGCGGCGTCGTCGGTCGACGTCTTCGAGCTGCCCACGAGCTCGATGATCTTCACAACTGCCACGCTCTCCTCCTTTAGTTGAGCCGCCTCAACAACGGCGGGGCTCGGCTTCGTCCTTCGGACTCCGCCTCACTTGGGTGAGGGTGTTCTATCCGTTGCGCTTTGACGGGGCAAGCCGGGCTATCGCTGCGGCGCGTGGCCCCAGGCGTAACCGGAGACCTGGCGGGCGGCGATCCCGTCCTCCAGGGCGGCCCGCGCCCACGGGCTGATCGCCGGCCCCTCGGCCGCCGGTGCCGGCGCGGTGTCCGCGAGGAACCGCTCGATCGCCGCCACGACGGCCGCGGCTTCCGACGCGGAGGCTCCGGAGCTCAGGATCTCGATCCGCGGCCGCGGTGGCCTGCGTTCGCCGTCTCGGCCCATCGCGCGGAACTCTAACCTGCCCGCCGATGCCCTCGATCCCGGTCTTCGACGCCGAAGCGGTCTTCGCCGCGGTCCCTCCGGGCGAGGCGATCGAGCGCACCCGCACGGCGTTCCTGCGCCATCACGGCGGCGACTGGGTCATGCCGCCCAAGACCTACGTCGACGCGCCGCCCGCCGGCGACTTCCGGGCCATGCCCGCCCGCGGCGAGGGCGTCGCGATCCTGAAGTGGGTCACGTCGTTCCCCGGCAACTCGGCGCGCGGCCTCCCGGTGGTCACTGGCGCACTCCTGGTTTCGAGCGCGGAGACCGGAGAGCTCGAGGCGATCATCGACTGCGCGAGCGTCACCTCGCTGCGGACCGGTGCGGCGGCTGCGGTCTCGGCACAGGCGCTCGCGCGGGATGACGCCGGCTCTGTGGGCGTCATCGGCTGCGGCGTGAACGGCGCCTGGGCCGCGCGCTGCCTGGCCGCCGCCGGCTATCCGTTGGGCCTTTGTCACGACCCGCGCGCCGAGGTCGCCGGCGCGCTCGCCGCCGAGCTCGGCTGGCGGGTGGGGGAACGGGCCGAGGCCGCGGCGCAGGACGTCGTCGTCACGGTCACGCCCGGGGATGAGCCGGTCGTCCTGGCGTCCGACCTCCGGCCGGGGCAGCACTTCGCGGTGCTCGGAGCCGACGCGCAGGGCAAGGCCGAGGTCGAGCTCGAAGCACTTCAGAGCTGCCGCCTCTTCTGCGACGAGTGGGAGCAGGCGTCCAGGGGCGGCGAGCTCTCGGGCGCCGTGGCACGCGGCGCCGTGACTTCCCCCGACGTCACCGAGCTCGGTTCGGTGATTGCGGGCGACGCGGCCGGTCGGAGCGCCGCCGAGGAGGTCACCCTCTTCGACTCAACGGGACTTGCGATCCAGGACCTGGGGATCGCGCTCGCGATCCTCGAGGCCCGCCGCAGCGGCGTCATCGAGGCGCCGACGGTCGAGCTCTGACGAACATACGTCCTGGATCGCGGACGTCAGCTCCAAAGCGACGGCCGCCCAGAGGCGGCCGTCGCTGTGTTCGTGGGGTCATCGGGTCTGCGCCCAGGGACCCAGCTCGTCGCCGAGTCCCTCCCGCCTACTGGTTGAACGTGACCCCGATCGTGTTCGGCGCGAGCCCGGACGTATCGATCGTGTCGGTCCCGCCGAGCCCGTTCACGGTCAGCCGGTCGTTGGCGGCCTCCGCGTTGGTGAGCCGTGCGGACGCGGCGAGCCCGGTGACGTCCACCGTGCCGTCGGCGCCGGCGACCTCGATCGCGTCGTTGCCGTTCGTGCCGTTCACGATCAGCTGATCGATCTGGCCGTCGCCCGCGCTCGAGCCGAGTTCGCCGGACAGGTCCGTATCCACCTGCCGCAGGTCGGTCCCCGACAGGTCGCGGACGGTCACGGTGTCCGCTCCGCCGAGCGCGCGGGTGTCCACGCGCTCGACGCCGTCGAGGTCCATCGTGATGTTGGCGATGTTGCGGACGAACAGGACGCGGCCGCCGTTGGCCGAGACGTCGAAGGTCTCGTCGACGTTGGCGCCGTTGAACGCCATCGCGTCACGGCCGGCCTCGCCCTCGACGGCGTCGCTCCCGTCGCCTGGATCCCAGGTGAACAGGTCATCGCCGGCGCCCAGGGAGGCCGCGTCGCCGCCCCCGTTGCCGTCGAGGGAATCGTCGCCCTGGCTCCCGCGGAGCACGTCCGCGCCCGCGCTGCCGAGCACCTCATCGTTCCCGAGGCCGCCATCGGCCGTCAGGTCGACGGCGTCGGCGGCCAGGCCGGCGGCCGACACGTCGTCTGACCCGGCCAGCGAGTTGACCGTCAGCGTGTCCTGCGCCGGATTGGAGTTCGTGAGGCGCAGTGTGCTGGACAGTCCGGTCACGCTGACGCTCCCGGCGGCGCCGGTCGCGACGATCGCGTCGTCGGCGTTGGTCCCGGTGACGATCGCCCGGTCCGGCTGGGCGTCGGCAGTGGTTCCGCCCGGAGCGGCGGCCAGATCCCCGTTCACAGCGTGCAGGTCGGTCCCCGACAGGTCGCCGAGCGTGAGGGTGTCCGCCCCGTCCAGCGCCGCCACGTCGACCCGATCGACGCCACGGAGGTCCATCGTGATGTCGCCGATGTTTCGGAAGAAGCGGACCCGGGGCCCGTTGGCCGACACGTCGAATGCCTCGTCGGCGTTGCTGCCGTTGAAGGTGAGGGCGTCGGAGTCAAGGCCGCCCTCCACGACGTCGCTGGCGTCGCCCGGATCCCAGACGAAGCGGTCGCGGCCGGCGCCGAGGATGCCGACGTCTTCGCCCCCGTTGCCGTCGACCAGGTCGGCTCCCCGGCCGCCGGTGAGCGTCTCCGACCCGGCACCGCCGAGCAGCGTGTCGCGGCCGCGCTGCCCCGCGAGCGTGGTGGGGATCCCTTCGATGAGCTCGTTCGCCGACTCGTCGATCCGCACGAGGTCGTCGCCACGGTCCGCGCTGACCCGGATGCGGTCGAACCGGTTGAGCGCCACCTCGAAGTTCGCCGAGCCGTTGTCACCGACATCGACCGCGAGTGTGTCCGGCGCCGCGACGCTCGCGCGCAGCGCGAGCCGGTCGCTCGCACGGTCCCCCTTGATGATCAGCGTCCGGTCCTCGACCTTCACCGAGTAGGAAGCTTGGGCTGTCCCCGTCAATGCGAGACCCGCAACTACGAGCGATGTGATGAACAGGCGCATGGTGTTCCCCTTCGAGAGCGTGTTGGTTGGCTTCTGCGATCAAGACTCCGGGAGGGCCGGGTTCCTTCCGCGGGAAGGAATCGCTGTGATCGGAGTCACATTGGTCGAGCACCGCAAGCGATAGGAAGGTCGGCGCCGTCATAGGGACCCGTGGAACCGTCACGCGAACTCCTCGATCGCCTATATCGCGCAGCCTGGGCGCTGTGCGGGTCCCCGCACGACGCCGAGGACCTCGTCCAGGAGACCTTCGCGCGGGTGCTCGCCCGGCCGCGCCTGTTCCAGCGGGGCGAGCCGGCTCCGTATCTGATGAAGGCGCTTCGCAACACCTACCTCACCGGCCTGCGCACCGCGAGCCGCCGCCCGCGCACGACCGAGCTTCCGGCCGAGGAGAGTTCCCGCATGGAGTCGTCCCGGGCGCGGCCGGAGGTCGCCCTGGAGCAGCGGGCGATTCTGGACGCCATCTTCTCCCTCCCGGACGAGTTTCGGGAGGCGCTGGTGGCGGTGGACATCGTCGGGCTGAGCTACCGCGAGGCGGGGCGGGCCCTGGGGGTGCCGGAGGCGACGATCACGAGCCGTCTGTTCCGGGCGCGCCGGCGCGTGGCCCGCGGGCTTGGCTCCGACCAGGGCGACTCGCGCGAGACGGCCGGGGTATCGAGGAGCGGCGAGGAGCGACATGACTGAGACGCTCGAACAGCTGAGTGACCGTGAGCTGAGCGAGCTCGCCGCATTCGCCGACGGCTCCCTGCCGCCCTCGCGCCGAGCGCAGGTCAGCGCCCGCGTCGAGCGCTCGGCCGAGCTGCGGGCGCTCGTCGCGGAGCAGCGCTCGGCGCTCGCCGCGGTCAGCGGGCTGGACGTTCAGGCCCCCGAGCGCCTACGGGCGCGTGTTGAGGCCGTCGGCGCTCGCAAGGAGCGGCGCCCGTGGAGCCTGGCGCTGGGCGGCGGGCTGGCGGCGGCCGCAGCGGCGGACGCTCGCAGCGGTCCTCGTTTTCTCCGGCGGTGCGGCGGCGCCGACGACCGCCCAGGTGGCCTCGCTCGCAGATCGCGGGGCGAACGCGCCCGCTCCCGAGCCGGCCGCAACGAATTTGCTGGACGCGTCAGTCGCCGGTGTCGGCTTTCCCGACTTCCGGAAGGAGTTTGGCTGGCGTGCCCAAGGAGCGCGGGCGGACGAGCTCGATGAACGGGTCACCCGAACCGTCTTCTACGAGCAAGGCACGCGGCAAGTCGCGTACACGATCGTCTCCGGCGAAGCCCTCACGTGGCCTGCGGAAGCCGGCAAGACGATCCGCGACGGCATCGAATTCCGCACGTTCGAGCGCGACGGAGCGACCGTGGTCACCTGGCGTCGCGACGGCCAGACCTGCGTGCTCTCCGGATCAGACGCCTCGGAGCGGGAGCTGCTCGCGCTGGCCGCCTGGAACGGCAGCGGCGCGGTGGCGTTCTAGAGCAAGACCGGACGCTATGCGCCGCGCACGACCTCGTAGCGCAGCTCGACCATCCCGGTCGGCGAGGGCCGGGCCTCGACCAGCTTCATCGGCCCGCCTGGCAGGCGCTCGGCGAAGAGCTGCTTGCCCGCGCCGAGCGCGACCGGGACGACGGTGACGATCACGTCGTCGAGCAGCCCCGCCGCCGCGAACTGGGAGACCACGGGCCCGCCGCCGACGACCCACAGGTTGCGCCCGCCCGCCGCGGCCGTCAGGTCGTCGCGCAGGTCGGCGACCTCGGCCGCGACGATCCGCACGTCGGCGTCGCCCTCCGGCGAGGGCAGATCGCGCGAGCTCAGCACCCACGTAGGCTTGTCCGGGTAGGGCCACGAATCGACGTGCGCGAGCACCCACTCGTATGTGGTCGAGCCCATGATCATGGCGCCGATGCCCGCATAGAACTCGTCGTACGAGCTGGTGTCGCGCTCCAGGTCCGGCGGCGGATCAGGCGGGGCGTACTTCGTCAGCCAATCGAGGTTGTCGTCTTCGTCCGCGATGTAGCCGTCGAGCGAGGTGGCGGTGTAGTACTGGACGCGCACGGGCTGGCGAGGCTAGCTAGAGCGGGATGTTCCCGTGCTTGCGCTTCGGCTGCTCGACCCGCTTCGTCTGCAGCGTCCGTAGCGCCCGGATCAGCTTCGGCCGGGTCTGGTGCGGCTCGATCACGTCGTCGATGTAGCCACGCTCGGCCGCGGAGTACGGGTTCGCGAAGTGCGCCTTGTAGTCGTCGATCAGCTTCTCGCGCCGCTCGTCGGGCGTCGGCGATTCGGCGATGTCCTTTCGGTAGATGATGTTGACCGCCCCCTCGGGCCCCATCACCGCGACCTCGGAGGTCGGCCAGGCGAAGTTGAAGTCGGCCAGCATGTGCTTCGAGTTCATGACGTCATACGCGCCGCCGTACGCCTTGCGGGTGATCACCGTCAGCTTCGGCACCGTCGCCTCGGTGAAGGCGTAGAGCAGCTTCGCCCCGTGGCGGATGATGCCGCCCCACTCCTGCGATGTGCCGGGCAGGAACCCAGGCACGTCGGTGAACGTGACGATCGGGATGTTGTAGGCGTCGCAGGTACGGACGAAGCGGGCGCCCTTGCACGAGGAGTCGATGTCGAGGACTCCGGCGAGGTGCTTCGGCTGGTTGCCGACGATCCCGACCGGATAGCCGTCGAGCCGCGAGAACCCGCAGATGATGTTCTGCGCCCAGTGCTCGTGGACCTCGAAGAAGTCGCCGTCGTCGACGATCCGGGCGATCACGTCGCGCATGTCGTAGGGCTTCGAGGAGTCGTCGGGCACCAGCGCGTCGAGCTCGGGGTCCTCGCGCTCGGGGTCGTCGTAGGGCTCGACCCGCGGCGGCATCTCCAGGTTGTTCGAGGGCAGGAAGCCGATCAGGTAACGCACGTCCTCCAGGCACGAGTCCTCGTCGGCCGACGCGAAGTGGGCGACCCCTGACTTCGAGTTGTGCGACATCGCGCCGCCCAGGGCCTCGAACTCGACCTCCTCGCCGGTCACGGTCTTGATCACCTCGGGGCCGGTGATGAACATGTGCGACGTCTCCTTGACCATGAAGATGAAGTCGGTCATCGCCGGCGAGTAGACGGCGCCGCCCGCGCACGGGCCCATGATCACGCTGATCTGCGGGATCACTCCGGAGCACTGCACGTTCCGCACGAACACGTCCCCGTAGGCGCCGAGCGAGACGACG
Organism: uncultured bacterium; assembly: GCA_963734015.1. Taxonomy (GTDB): domain Bacteria; phylum Actinomycetota; class Thermoleophilia; order Solirubrobacterales; family 70-9; genus JALZKA01. The sequence goes on from CAVTFG010000019.1 coordinate 204,156, forward strand.
CCCTCCTGGATCCGCGCGCCGCCTGAGTCGTTGAGGCCGATCACCGGCGCCCCGACCTTCGCGGCCAGGTCCATCACCTTGCACATCTTCTCGGCCATCACCTCGCCGAGCGAGCCGCCGAAGACCGTGAAGTCCTGGCTGAAGACGAACACCGGCCGGTCGTCGACAGTGCCGTAGCCGGTGACGACCGCGTCGCCCCAGGGCCGGTTCCTCTGCATCTCGAATTCGTACGTGCGGTGGCGGACGAAGGTGTCGAGCTCCTCGAAGCTGCCGGGGTCGAGCAGCTTTTCGATCCGCTCGCGTGCCGTGAGCTTGCCCTTGGCGTGCTGCTTCTCGACCGCCGCCTCCGATGCCGAATGGACCGCGGCCTCTCGCAGCTCGCGGAGGTGGGCGAGCTTCTCGTCGTGGGTTTCGGGATAGCTCTCGCGCATCCGGGCGCGGGATTCTATGCCTCTGCGAGCGGAGGTCAGGCGGGCGCGCCGGTCTCGAGCACCCTCACGAGCGCATCGACGACCGCCGGATCCAGCTCTCGCCCCGATCCGGAGCGGAGGCGCTCGATCACGTCCCGGCGACGCTCCGGCGGCGGCTCGCTTCTCCCGCCCCAGGCGAGCAGGGTGTCGCAGGCGCATGCGACGCGGGCCACCCGAGCAGCGATCGGGATCGCCTCGCCGGCCAGCCCCTCCGGCCCGTGGCCGTCGTAGCGCTCGCGGATCTGGAGCAGCCAGCCGCACACGGCCTCGGGGATGCCCGCTCCGCGGGCCAGCCTCGCGCCCGCGTCGTAGTGGGCGTCGAACACCTCCCGCTCCTGGGCATTCCACGAGTCGAACGGCTTCCCGGTCACCGCGGTAGGCACGTAGATCATGCCGACGTCGTGCAGCTGGGCCGTCTCGCGGCAGAGGTCGGCCGTGCCGCGATCGACGCCGATTCCCGCCGCGCCTGCGAACGCGTACCAGCCGGTCGCATCGGCGTGCTCGCCGGATCCCGGCGAGTGTGCTTCGAGCGCTTCGAGCAGGGGCGCTCCAAGCAGCCGCACACGCTCGACGAGCTCGCGGTCGATGACCACCTCGTCAGGTGTGGGCGAAGGGCTGGCGTTCGGGAGATCCGAGCTCATCGAGGAGATTCTCCAGGGCGTGCGTCGCGCGGGGCTCCGCGCCACGGTGGTGGGCCGTGATCGCGACCGATGTTCCGAAGCCCTTCTCGGTCAGCTCGAGCGCGATCCGGGCGAACGGCGTCCCGCCTGCCGTCTGCCATGCCAGCACACGCTCGGGCTCGCGGTCCGTCACCTCGATCTGAAGGGAGCGGGCGGACCCGAGGAGCGCCCCCATCCACGATTCCAGCCTGATGCCGTCGTCGGCGAGCTCCCAGAGCTCGGGGGCCGACTTCACCAGCGTGCGGTTCACCTTTGTCTCCATCAGCGGCGGCTTCAACCGCCGCCGGCGGTCTCCTTCCACGGATGCGCACCTTGCAGGCGGCCGCCCGCAGGCGTTGGCGGTAAATTCAGACACACCACGAATCGGCCGGGTTCACAGCCGGTTCTGCGGGAACAGGACCTCCCGATGCCGGATGGACGACACTCGACACCCAGGCCCAGCGGGGGGATCGGCGCTCAGATCCTGATTCTCAGTGACGTCGAGAGCGAGGCCGACTCCCTGCGCCGGATGCTGCGGACCCTGCTCGACGACGTCGGAGGTGCGACCGTCGCGCAATCGCTGGACGAGGCTCGATCGCTCCTGCGAGCCGGCGAATGGGACTGTCTCGTGCTCGCGACCAGCGAGGGGATCGGCGACGCGACGATTCCCGCCGTGCTGCGACACGATGAGCTCGTCCACCGGCTCCCCGTCGTCGTCGTCGGCGACGGCCCGGTCTGGCAGGCCGGCAAGCACGCCCTCGCCCTCGGGGCCGACGACTACGTATCGCGCGCCGAGCTGGGCGAGGACCGACTTTCCTCCGCGGTGCTGCTCGCGATCGAGCGCGGGCGACGCCGGGCGGTCGAGCCTCCGATTCGCGACGCGCTGACCGGACTCCCAAACCGCCTCCTCTTCATGGATCGGCTGCGCCTGGCGTTCGCGCGGCGGGAACGCTCCCCGATGGAGATCCTCGTGATGTTCATCGACGTCGACTCGTTCAAGGACATCAACGACCTCCTCGGCCACGGCGCCGGCGACGCCGTCCTGCTCGCGGTGGCCTCGCGCCTGCGCACGAACTTCCGCGCCAGCGACACCGTGGCCCGGCTCGGCGGCGACGAGTTCGCGGTGATGTGCGAGGGCCCGGAGCTCCGCGACCTCTTGACGACGCTGGTGGGCAAGGTCGAGGAGGTGTTCCGCGAGCCGATCCCGATCAACGGCGAGGATCTCGTCGTGGTCGCCAGCATGGGCGCGGTCTTCGCCGAGCCCAACGAGCGGGATGCCGAGCTGCTGCTTTCCCGAGCCGATGCTGCGATGTACGAGAAGAAGCGCCGCACGACCGGCGGCCCGAGCATCGACGACCTGCGAGTCTAGACCGCTCAGCAGCTCCCGTTGACGGTGTCGATCGCCTGGAGCCCGGCGATGGTGTCCTCGCCACCGCCGGTGCAGTTGAACGTGTCAGCGCCGCCGTTGCCGTTCAGGAGGTCGTCGAACGGGCCGTCCGTCAGGACGTCGTTACCGGCTCGGCCGAACAGGGTCGCAGCCGCCTGCGCGGCGGCGGCGCTGATCACGTCGGGGAACCCGCTCCCGGAGATCGTCTCGATGCTGGCGGTGATGTCGTCGCGGCTGCCCGCGGGCCCATCCGTCGAGTTCCCGTCGTCGGCGCTTGCCGGCCCCGTGGGCTCGATGTCGGCCGTGACTCCGGCACCGTGGTCGGCGTAGAACACGCGATCCAGCCCCGCCCCGCCGGTGAAGCGGTCGGCGCCCGTGCCGCCGTAGAAGTCGTCGTTGGCCGGGCCGCCGGCGAGGACGTCGTCACCGGCGCCGCCGTCGATGATGTTTCGCTTGCTGCCGCCGTTTACCGTGTCGTTGCCGTCGCCGGCGTTCACGGTCAGACGGCGCTGCGAGCCACTCGCGGCGTTCAGCGTGTCGGCTTGATCGCCGAGGTTCAGGGTCACATCCGAAACGCCGCTGGCGCTGCATTCCACCCGATCGGAAGCGACCTGCGTACAGCCCGCACCCGCTTGGATCCCCGGCTCGACGAACCGATAGTCGCCGCTCGCGACCGAGATCGCCACGTTGTTCTGCGCCCCTGCCGAGGCCTGATAAGTGATGTCGCCGGCCTTGCTCACGGTGGCAGCGTTCTGGTTGGTCACCGTGATCGAGTGGGGCGCGCTTGTCGTGGTCCCGCCGCTGTTGTCGGTCGCCTTGGCCGTGAGCGTGTAGTTGCCGGGCGCGACCCCGGCGTCGCTGACCGAGAACGGCGCGGTGTCGTCGGTGCCCACCAGGGTCGTGCCGCGGAAGAACTCGACGTTTGTCACGTTGCCGTCCGCATCCGCCGCGTCGGCCGAGATCGTGTAGCCCGCGGGGGCCGTGAACGACGCTCCGCCGGCCGGGGCCGTCAGCTGGACCGTGGGCTTCTGGTTGGCGACGAGCTCGACCTCGGCCAGCGCGAGCGACGTGGCCGGGGCTGTCGATTGGATCCGTAGGTACTGCGCGTTCCGGTTGATCGTTGCGAGGCTCGTGTACTGGCCGGCCGGCGTCTGGACCCGCACGGCGGTGACGCCGGGCTGGTTGCGGGCCGTGGTGAGGTCGGTCGACTGGATCGGCTGGCTCGAGGCGATCAGCCAGACGTCGTGGTTGCCGACGTCGCAACAGGTCGTCGGCAGCCGCAGCCGGACGTTCTCGATGTCACGCGGGGCGCCGAAGTCGACCTCCCACCACGGCTGCGTCTCGTCGAGCGTGCGACTGATCTTCGCGCCGCTGCCCTGAGCAGCGTCGCCGTCGAACGCGTTCCAGGCCGGTGAGGCGACGTCGCGCTGCGAGACCTGGACCACGCGCGGTTGCGGCGTCGACGTGGGCGATGGATACATGCGGACGACGGGAGCGATCGAGGGCGTGCCGTCTTCGTTGACCAGGAAGACCATGTAGTACCCGGGCGGCGCCTGGTCCACGGAGGGCGCCCGCATCTCGACTCGGCCGCTCTGGGCCGTGACGGGCAGCTGCACGAATGCCTGTCCAGTGTTGACCTGGTGCGTCGTCGCGGCGAGGCGGATGAACGACGCGTAGGCGATGTCGTTCGGGGTGTTCGTGTCGACGGTGAACGTCTGGCCGGCGGCCACGCTCGCCGGCGCGCCCGTCGCGGTCGGCCGCGGCGCGGGCTGGCCGCTGCCGTCGTCACGGAAGAGATACGGAGGCGAGAAGAACTGCCCGTTCGGCTCCTGCACCTCGTCGAAGGACGAACCGGCCGACCAGACCCGCCCGTCGGGTAGCAGCGCAGCGACGGAGTGGTAGGTCCGCCGCCGCTCGATGTTCGCCATGCTCGTCCACGAGTTGGTCGAGGGCGAATAGATCTCCGGCGTCATGACCGGCGTGCCCTTGGTGTCGCTGCCGGTGGAGTTGCCGCCGATCACGAGGACCTCGCCCGTCGGCAGCGTCAGGGCCTGGCCCGTCATGTGCGGGAAGCTGCTCTGCGCGGCCAATTGGTACTGCGGGGTGCCGGAGGAAGCGTCGAGGATCATGCTCGAGCGCGAGGTCCCGCCCGAGTTGTAGAACAGCGTGTGCGGCCCGATCAGCGTCCGCACGCCGCGGCGCCGGGCCTGAAGCAGCGTCTGATCCGCGATCGTGGTCAGGCTGGTGTCCGAGAGCAGGAAGCGGCCCGGCCCGGCGGTGGCGTTGTCGCCGACGTCCTCGATCACGAAGTTCCCGTTCGGGGTGCGGACGAGGTCCGGATACCAGTTGGTGCGGAACGTGGTGTTGAGGTTGGTGCTGACGCCCGTCAGCTGATTGAACCGCTCGATCCCGGCGCTCGTCCCGCCGGCGACGATCGGGTTCCCCTCGCGGTCGAGCGTGCCGCCGGGATACCAGCGGCGCTGGTTCATCTGGCCGAGCACGGAGAACGTGCGCGAGGCCGCGTCGTAGATCTGCACGTCCGCGATCGCCCCGGCGCCGGAGTCGGAGCCGCCGCCGATCACGGCCAGCCTGCCGTCGGGGAGGGTGGCGATGAGGCTGCAGAAGGTCGTCCGGGGAGCGATATTGGCCGTGCGCGTGATCTGACCGGTCTGGGGGTCGAGGATCATCGCGGGCCCGTTGTTGGGGACGGAGCCGAAGTTGGGCGGGCGGTTGGCCTGGTCCCAGGCGACGATCTTCCCGTCGGGCATCACGCCCATCGAGACCGGCACCACCGGATACTGCTGGAGCGGCCCCCACGCCCCCTCAACGGCGGGATCGGCAAACGCGGACTGCGGCGCGCAAAAAGCACCGGCTGCGATCGCCCCTGTTACCAAGAGCCGGGCGGTAACCCGCACTCCCCCCGATGTCCGCATCGTCGACTCGATTTGGAGCCCACCCTGCCCCACGAACGTGATCTGAACGTGAGACTGACATGAGAGCCGCTCTCATAAGCTCAGAATGGGTTGCCCGCATCGTCGACGACGGCGAGTTCTTCGAGGTCCACGAGCACTGGGCCCAGAACATCATCTGCGGGTTCTCGCGGCTCGACGGCTATCCGGTCGGGATCGTCCCACGTCCTCTCGACGCCGCTCGGGCTAGAAGAACGCGCCGCCGCGGTACTCGCCGAAGACGTCGCGCATGGCGTTGCAGACCTCGCCGAGCGACGCGTCGGCGGCCAGCGCCTCGCGGATCGGGTGGAGCAAATTGCCCTCGCCCTTCGCGACCTCGCGGAGGGCATCGAGCTTCGCGTCGACGCCGGCCTGATCGCGCGACTCCTTGAGCTTCTTCAGGCGGGCGACCTGGCGCGTCTCGGACTCCGGGTCCACCCTCAGGATGTCCACGTCGTCAACGGTATCGGTCACGTACTTGTTGACGCCGACGATGATGTCCTGGCCCGTGCGGTAGCGCTCGTGGTAGGAGGCGGCGGACTCCTCGATCTCCTTCTGGATGAACTCGAGCGCGTTGACCGAGCCGCCCTGGTTCTCGACCTCGGCCATCAGCTCCCACGCTCGCTTCTCGATCTCGTCGGTGAGCGACTCCACCAGGTATGAGCCGGCGAACGGGTCGACGGTATCGGCCGCGCCCGATTCGTGAGCGATCACCTGTTGTGTGCGAAGCGCGATCCTGGCTGAGCGCTCGGTCGGCAACGCGAGCGCCTCGTCGAAGCCGTTGGTGTGGAGGGACTGGGTCCCCCCGCTGACCGCGGCGAAGCCCTGGAGCGCGACCCGGATGATGTTCACCTCGGGCTGCTGGGCCTGGAGCGTGACGCCTCCGGTCTGGGTGTGAAAGCGGATCATCTGCGAGCGCTCTTTGGACGCGCCGAACCGCTCGCGCATGAGCTTGGCCCACATCCGGCGCGCCGCCCGGAACTTCGCGATCTCCTGGAAGACGTTGTTGTGGCAGTTGAAGAAGAACGCCAGCCGCCCGGCGAACGCGTCGATCTCGAGCCCGCGCTCGAGCGCCGCCTCCGTGTAGGCGATCGCGTTCGCGAGCGTGAACGCCACCTCCTGCACGGCCGAGCAGCCCTTCTCGCGGATGTGGTAGCCGGAGATCGAGATCGTGTTCCACTTGGGGACGCGCTCGGCGCAGTACTCGAAGATGTCGGTGGTGAGGCGCATCGTCGCCTCGGGCGGGTAGATGTAGTTGCCGCGCGCGACGTACTCCTTGAGCACGTCGTTCTGGACGGTGCCGCGCAGCGCAGTGGATTCGACCCCCTGCTCCTCGCCGACGAGCTCGTAGAGCAGCAGGAGGATCGCGGCCGGGGCGTTGATCGTCATCGAGGTGGAGACCTGGTCGAGCGGGATCTGGTCGAAGCAGATCCGCATGTCCTCGATCGTGTCGATCGGGACTCCCGTGCGCCCGACCTCGCCGTCGCAGAGCGGATCGTCCGAGTCGCGCCCGAGCTGGGTCGGCAGGTCGAACGCCATCGACAGGCCGGTCGAGCCGTGCTCGAGCAGATAGCGGTAGCGGCCGTTCGTGTCCTCGGGCGAGGAGAAGCCGGCGTACTGACGCATCGTCCAGAGGCGGTCGCGGTACATGCGCTCGTGGATGCCGCGCGTGAACGGGTACTCGCCCGGCTCGCCGAGGCGCTCCTCCAGGCCGGATGCCACGTCGTCGGCGTCGTACAGCGGATCGATCTCGATCCCGGAATCGGTGAACTTCCGCTCGTCGTCCGGGCCGGTCACCGGCGCGATGTACCGGTGTGCCTCCGGGTCGTAGCTGCTCGCGTCGGCGTCGCTGGTCGCGGCCGTCTCCTCGTCGCTCATCGCCTTGAGGATATGTCTCCTACGATCGTTCGATGCGCGTCGCGATCGCAACCTTCGCCTCGATGCCGCCGGAGTTCACCGACGACGAGCGGCTCGCTGACGCCATAGGGGCGCTGGGCGCCTCGGTCGCCCGCGTGTCCTGGGACGACGCCAAGGCCGACTGGGCGACGTTCGATGCCGTTGTGATCCGCTCGACCTGGGACTACGCGTCGCGTCGCGACGAGTTCGTGGACTGGGCGGACTCGGTCGGAAGCCGCCTCCACAATTCGCCGGAGGTGATCCGCTGGAACACCGACAAGCGCTACATGGGCGATCTCGAACGTGCGGGCCTTCCCGTGGTGCACACGGAGTACGTGGCGCCGGGCCAGCCGATTCCCGCGCTGGACGGCGAGGTGGTGGTGAAGCCGACGATCTCGGCGGGAGCCAAGGACTCGGGGCGCTTCAGCGAGCGGACGCATGACGACGCGTACGCGCTGATCGAGCGCATCCATCGAAGCGGGCGAACCGTAATGGTCCAGCCGTACCAGGTAGCGGTGGACAGCGCCGGCGAGACGGCAATCGTCTGCCTCGACGGCGAGCCCAGCCATGTGCTGCGCAAGGCCGCCGTCCTGCGGCCCGACGAGGTGGCCCCCGTTCGCGACGACGCCGTGGGAGCGGCGGAGGTCATGTACGACCCCGAGCTCGTGGTCGCCGGCGAGGCGACCGAAGCCGAGTTCGACCTCGCGCGCGAGGTCATCGACCACGTCTCCAGTCGCTTCGACTACGTCCCGCTCTACGCCCGCGTGGACATGGTCGCGGGCGCCGACGGCTCACCGGTCCTGATGGAGCTCGAGGCGGTCGAGCCCAATCTCTACCTCCACCAGGCCCCGGGATCCGCCGAGCGGGTGGCGGCGGCGATCGCCGCCAGGGCCGCCTAGCCCCGCCGCTCGATCGCCGTCTCGACCGCCGCCGCCATTCGCTCGGCGACCGCCGGGTACGAGTGCTCCTCGCGTGCGTGCGGATCGGGCGGCGGGATCTCGCGGCGGGCGACCCTGCGAAGCGCCTCGGCGATCGCCACGGGATCGCCGGCGGCGACCGGCTCGCTGCCGGCCTCGCGGGCGATCGTGCCCGCCTCGGTGCCCGCCGCCAGGGCGAGGATCGGCGGCCCGGCACTGAGGTATTCGTAGAGCTTGAAGTTGGCGAGTTGGCTGCGGATGGGATGAGCCACAAGGAGGAGGCAATCCGCCGCGCGCTGCAGGGCGAGCGCACGGTCGCGGTCGAGCGAGCCGACGACCGAGATGCGAGCCGGGCCGACGTCGGTCGCGAACAGCTCGTTCTCGGCATCGGTCAGGGGCCCGGCGATCACCAGCTCGAGCGTGCCCGCCTCGTTCGGATGCTCGGCCGCCAGCTTCCGCAGCCCCTCGACCAGGGCGCGGGGGTCGCGGCCGGTACTTCCGAACCGCCCGGTGTAGACCAGCGAGACGCGGTCGGGATCGAGGAGGCCGGCGACGCTGGCGGGGTCGGCCGCGCCGAGGAGCTCCGGGTCGGCGCCGTTTCGGACCAGGAGCGGGTCGGCGATGCCCCGTGCCCGGAGGTCGGCGGCGGCGGGTTCGGAGACGCACACCACCACGTCGGCTCCGCCCAGCACACGGCGTTCCATCCGCTCGTCGAGGCGCCGCTGGGCCCGGGTCGGGAACGGCGGGCGCAGCGGCTCGAACGTCCAGGCGTCGCGCACGTCCGCCACCCAGGCGACGCCGCGCCGCCGCAGCGCTACGCCGACCGAGTGCGCGGACTCGGGCGGGGAGGTGGTGATCACGCAGTCGAAGGGCGTGTGCCGCTGGAGCGAACGGGCCCGGCGCCTGGCGAAGGGGGTCCATGCCAGCGCCAGCGGCTCGGGCACGATCAGCTTGCTGAGCGGGTGGGGCCGCCCGGAGTAGGTGTTCGAGTCGTAGAGGGCGTTGACGTGGTCGGCGCCGCGCATCCGCGCCCGCCACAGCTGCGCATCGGCGGTGCGCTCGACGCCGGCGTCTTCGTCGCTGGAGCCGGAGCCATAGGCCGACGTGGTCAGGACGGTCACGTCGTGGCCCGCCCGCCGCAGGTACTTGGCGAGCGAGGCCGGGCGGTGGGCGCCGGTGTCGCGGCACGGCGGGTAGAAGTACGAGACCAGCAGGATCCGGCGCCCACTCACGTGTTTCGCGCTCCGCCCGGGATACGGGCTCCCTTGTGGAGCTCCGCGCTCACGACGCCATCTTCGCGCTGCGGGCGACGACGGCCTCCGCGTACGCGGCGTCCATCCGATCCACCAGGCGCGGCCAGTTCCACTCGCGCTCGGCCCGCGCCCGCCCGGCGGCGCCGAGGCGCCCGCGTCCGCCGGGCCCGGCGTCCACGAGCTCGCGGAGGCGAGCCGCCACCGCCGGGACGTCGCCGCGCGGCGCGAGCAGCCCCGTCTCGCCCTCGACGACGACGGCGCGCACGCCCGGATAGTCGGTGGCGACCACGGGGAGCCCGGTCGCCATCGCCTCGATGAGCACGATCCCGAACGACTCGGGCGGCTCGGTGGTGAGCAGGAAGAGGTCGCACGCGCGCAGCACGTCCGGCAGTTCGGGGTGCGGGACCGCGCCGAGGAAGTGAACCCGCTCCGATACGCCCCGGGTCGCGGCTCGCGCCCGGAACCCGTCGACCAGCTCGCCGTCGCCCGCCACCACGATGTGCACGGCATCCGAGCCCAGCTCCGCGAGCGCGTCGATCGCGACGTCCAGGCGCTTGAAGTGGTGCGCCAGGTCCAGGGTGGCGACGAACGCGGCGACCACGGCGTCGGCCGGGATGCCGAGGCGTCCGCGCAGGTCGCCCGCGTCCGGCCCGGGCGAGAAGACGTCGGCGTCGACTCCGTTCGGCATCTCGACCAGTTTCTCCGGCTCCCGCTCACCCGTCCGGCGTAGATAGGGGACGGAGTTCGCGTGGTCCGGCGAGAGAACGCAGACCCGGTCGGCGGCGCGTATCAGGGCGGGCGCCACGGTGCGCTCGTACGCCTCGAACAGCGCGCCGCGCGGGCCCTTGCCGACCAGGCGGTTCTTGTAATGGACCAGCAGGGCCTGGGCGCGGCGTTGGCGATTGAGGCGTCCGAGCAACGTCAGCTCCGACCCGAAGATGAACGGGTAGTGGATGTGGACGACGTCGAATCCCGCCACGCGTGCGAGTCGCGGGATCAGCGGGGCGTTGCCGATCGCGAAGACCGGGCGGATTCGGTGCACGACGGCCCCTCCCGAGCTCGGCGGCTCGCCCGGCGCCGGGGCGGTGAAGACCTCGACCTCATGTCCCCGCGCGGCCTGCTCGACGGCGAACCGGTGCGCGGTGTTGCCCGCGCCGCCCCGGTAGGGCGGGAACGTCGCGGTGAGATGAGCTATCCGCAAGCGTCAGCGGGCGACGCCGACCAGCTGCTCGGCGCCGGCCTCCTCGATCGTCCGCGCGAGGCCCTCCCGAAGCTCGACCTCGGGCTCCCATCCCAGGAGCTGCCTTGCCCGCTTGATGTCGGGCTGGCGCACCTGCGGATCGTCGGTGGGGAGCGCCTCGAAGACGATCTCCGACTGCGACTCGGCGACTTGGATCACGGTCTCGGCGAGCTCGAGCAGCGTGAACTCGTTCGGGTTGCCGATGTTGACCGGCACGTGGACGTCGGACTCGGCCATCGCGATGTAGCCGCGGATCTGGTCGTCGACGTAACAGAAGCTCCGGGTCTGGCTGCCCTCGCCGAACACCGTGAGCGGCTTGCTCTGAAGGGCCTGGCGCAGGAAGGTCGGGATCGCCCGGCCGTCGTGCGGGCGCATCCGGGGGCCGTAGGTGTTGAACGTGCGCACGATCCCGGTGTCGACTCCCTGCTGGCGGTGGTAGGCCATCGTCAGCGCCTCGGCGTAGCGCTTGGCCTCGTCGTAGACGCCGCGCGGGCCGATCGGGTTGACGTGGCCCCAGTAGTCCTCCGGCTGCGGATGGACCTGCGGATCGCCGTACACCTCGGAGGTCGAGGCGAGCACGAAGCGCGCACGCTTGATCTTCGCGAGGCCGAGCATGTGGTGGGTGCCGTAGGAGCCGACCTTGAGCGTGTGGAGCGGGAGACGCTGGTAGTCGATCGGGCTCGCGGGCGACGCGAGGTGATAGACGAAATCGACCGGCTCGTCGATGAAGAGCGGCTCGGTCAGGTCATGCATCAGGAAATGGAACCGATCGTCCTCGACGTGCTCGATGTTCTGAAGCGAGCCCGTATCGAGGTTGTCGACGCAGATCACCCGGTGCCCCTTGACGAAGCAGTGCGTCGCACATGTGCGAACCGAGGAATCCAGCGCCCCCGCTGACGATGCTGGTGGTCATGGCCGGGGCCACAATAGCGCCGCGGCCGTGGCTGAGAGCTGGATTGCGATGGCGGTGCAGCGACCCGACCGGGGCGGCAGGCGCGCCTTCGGGGTTGTCCGAGCGTGGATCAGCACGCCGCCAGGACGCGCGCAGCCGTCTCGCTCCTCGGCGCCCACGAGGTGTCGCTGCGGCGGGCGGCGCGCCGGGTTTCCATCTGCCATGACGACGCGGATGAGGCCCTCCAGCGCGCGACCCTGATCCTGCTCACCAAGGCACCACCGCATCCGCCGCGCCGTCTGGCCGGCTGGATGCACGTCGTGACCCGGCGCGAGGCGCTGGCCGTACGCCGCGAGCGCGAGCGTCTGTTGGCCGCCGAGGTCGGCGAAGCTCTCCCGTGCTGCGCGCCCAGCCCCGCCGAGCGAGCCGAGCGCCGGGAGCGCTCGCGCGACCGCGTCCGCCTGCTCGGCCGGCTGAAGCCCGACGAGCGCCGCGCCCTCGTCCTCAAGGGCCAGGGCTATTCGTACCGGGAGATCTGCGAGCTGACAGGCTGGACGTATACGAAGGTCAACCGATGCCTGGCGGAGGGCCGCGCCAGGCTGCGTCAGCTCGGCGCGATGGAGTGATCGGGGGTCCGGGCGCGGATGATCGCCGAGCCGGCGTGCTCGTGGACGCGGTGGGTCTCCTCCAGCGTCACCCCCACGAAGCCCGCCTCGCGGAGCTCGCGGTCGAACTCCTCCGCCGTGAGCGCGCCTGCGATGCAGCCGGTCCACTGCTGCATGTCGGCGCGGGTAGCGCCGTCCATGTCCGTGTCCGCGACGATGTCGGTGACCGCGAACCGGCCGCCAGGTCTCAGCACCCTCGCGGCCTCGTGGAGCACCGCCGGCTTGTCGCCGGAGAGGTTGATCACGCAGTTCGAGATGATCACGTCGACGGAGTCGTTGGGAAGCGGGATCGCCTCGATCGTGCCCCTTAGGAACTCGACGTTCTCGACCCCGGCCTCCGCCTGGTTGCGGCGCGCGAGGCCGAGCATCTCGTCGGTCATGTCGAGGCCGTAGGCCTTGCCGGCCGGCCCGACGCGGCGGGCGGAGATGAGTACGTCGGTGCCGTCGCCTGATCCCAAGTCCAGCACCACGTCACCTTCGCCCAGATGAGCCACGGCGGTCGGGTTGCCACAGCCGAGTGGGCTGGAGCTCGGCCCGCAGCAATCGCTGTCCCCGGCCTCGATCCTGGATGCCGCGCCGGCGTAGCGCTCGCGCACCGCCTCGCGGACTTCGTCGCGACTCTTCAACTGTTCAGCCACGTGGACAACTCCTTCACCGCATCGGGTTTGACGTAGTAGTAGGCCCAGAGACCGCGCCGCTCGGAACCGACGACTCCTGCCTCCCGGAGCACCTTGAGGTGGTGCGACACGGTGGGCTGGGAGAGGTCGAAGAGAGGAACCAGCTCGCAGACGCAGACCTTGCCGGCGTGCTTGCGGAGCACGTCAACGAGCTGCATCCGGATCGGGTCGCCAAGCGCCTTGGCGACGCTCGCCATTCGCTCGGCTTCGGTGCGTTCGATGTCCGGGTAGACGACCGGGTCGCAACACACCTCGCCCTTCGGCCGCTTCTGCTTCGGCGCGAGCTCCAGATCGACGCTCATCTATCTACATATATCTATTGAAACGACAAATGTCAATGGAATAAGCTCCGCGGCATGAGAGGAGCCACCCGAACCGGGGCAGGTTAAGGAGTGGCGCATGCCTGTGCGACTGGCCGAGCTCGACGTCAACCTGGTGACACGAGGGCACCTCGAAAAGGGACTCGTAGCCCTGCGCGACGAGTTCTCCGGAGTGTTCGCGACCGAGACGATCGAGCGCTACATGGCGGAGTCGCTGGACAAGATCGGATCCGCGCGGATCGAGAACTTCGTTCCGCTGTTCGCCCATCGCTTCGCGCGTGAAAGGCTCCGGGCCCTGGCTCAGGCTGACGACAAGATCACCAAGGACGTCCCCGAGGTCCTGTTCGTATGCGTCCACAACGCCGGGCGCTCCCAGATGGCGGCGGGGCTGCTGAACAAGGCCGCCGCGGGCCGCGTCCATGTTCGAACGGCCGGATCCGACCCAGCCGAGGAGATCAATCCCGCCGTCGTCGAGGCGATGGACGAGGTCGGCGTCGACCTCTCCGAGGAGTTCCCGAAGCCGCTGACGGACGAGTTCGTCCGCGCCGCGGACGCCGTGATCACGATGGGCTGCGGCGATGCCTGTCCGATCTACCCCGGCAAGCACTACGAGGACTGGGAGCTCGAGGATCCCGCAGGCAAGGATGTCGAGACGGTGCGCCGGATTCGGGACGAGATCGGATCCCGCGTGAACGCCCTGCTGGACGAGCTGGTCGAGGGCCGCTAGCCCCAGCGCACCCGCGGCGCGAGCCTATACCTGCACACAGCTCCCCAGGGCCGGCCGGTTCAGTCGCTTCGATCCCGGGTCCCGGGCGCATACCCGGCGTAGCGGCGGCGGTTGAGGATCGACCGGAGCGCCCGCTTCGCCCCCCGGTAATGCTGGAGGTTGAACTCGTTGTCCGGGTCCACGCTCCGGAAGTAGAGGAGCGCCTTCACGCGGGGATGCTCGCGCGCCCACTTGTGGATCCGCCGGGTGAACTCGCCCTGGTAGTCATTGTCCCAAGCGGAGTACTCGCCGATCGCGAACGGGAAGCGCCGGAAGTCCCGGAAGAACCGGCGCAGGTAAGTCCAGAGCGTCCGGTTCGAGAACTTCGCGTACACGTCGGTGCCGACCCAGTCCACGTAGCGGCGGCCCGGCCAGTAGTCGCGCGGTGCGTTGCCCGGCACATTCGGCGACCCTCGCGTCAGCGGCATCCACATCAGCGCGACCTTGGGATGGTCGAGCTTCTTCGGCACGCCGCGGTTCTCGTAGACCGGCGCGCGGTTCGACCGGGCGCGGTGAATCCGCGGCATGCCGAGCCGCATCAGCTTCCGGTTGATCTCGGCACGTTTCCCGCCGCGCACGATCAGGGCGAACCGCTTCCACGCGCGCTTGAACCACTTCGTGGCATGACCCTGGCGGCGGCTGCCGTCCGCGTTGAAGGCCGAGTACGGGTTCAGGTGCAGGTTCATCTCGGCGAACGGCCGGATGTACACGACCTGGTTGAAGTTGTCGATCGACTCGTTCAGGCGCAGCATGTAGTGGTCGTCGCGGCCGCTCGCGAGCCGCCGCGGCGTCGTGACCTCGGCCTCGCCGCCCGGCGCGGTCGAGAGGCTGAGGACTCCGCGCGTGTCGGTCCGCTCCCAGCGCCGGAAGGCTCCGGTCGTCAGCGGCACCCCCCAGTGGAAGAAGTCCTGGAGCAGGGCCGTGTGGGCCCTGACCTGCTTGTTGAAGCGGCGGTAGTCGCCCACTCTTCCCGTGTCCGACACGCCGTGCCAGATCTTCTTGCCCGGAGGCGTAAACCGCGCCCCCGACGCCGAGCCCTGACCGATCGCGAGGCTCGCCGCGAGCAGGCAGGCCACAACGACTCCGGCCCCCAGGGTTGCTTTGCGCGTCGTCTCCTCCAAGAGCACCCGTTATGAAGGACAACACAGATCAGGTCCCCGGGCTGCGGTCCGAGAGCCCGTGGGACGGTCGGTGCAGCCGGGCGCTTCAACCACCCGTCCCTAGAGTGGACGGATGCGTCGTCTGCTCCTGCTGGCCTCGGCGATCGTCTTCGTCGACACCATGTTCTTCGCTGCGGTGGCGCCGTTGCTGCCCCGGCTCTCGGACGACTTCGACCTGTCCAAGACCGCGGCCGGCATCCTCTCCGGCGCCTACGCGGCCGGCACGCTTACCGCGAGCATCCCGGCCGGCTTGCTTGCGTCACGCGTGGGCGTGCGCCCGACGGTGTACACGGGGCTGGGCCTGCTCTCCGCGTCCGGGATCGTCTTCGCGACCGCGAACGACATCGTGCTGCTCGACGCTGCCCGGTTCGTGCAAGGCGTCGGCGGCGCCTGCTCGTGGGCGGGAGCGCTCGGTTGGCTGATCGGTACCGCGCCGCGCGACCGCCGTGGGGAGCTGATCGGCTCGGCGATGGCTGCGGCGATCGGCGGCGTCCTCTTCGGCCCGGTGCTGGGCGGCTTGGCGGTGGGCCTCGGCCGTGGCCCGGTCTTCGGTGCGGTGGCGTTGCTCGGCCTCGGGCTGATCGCGCTCACCAGGCAGCTGCCGGCGCCGCGCGCGACCGTCACCCGGTCGGCGCGCGACAACCTGGCCGCGGCCGCAAGGGCTCCGGGCCTGCGCGTCGGCCTCCCGCTCATCCTGATCCCCGGACTCCTGTTCGGGGCGATCGACGTCCTCGTCCCGCTGCGTCTGGACGACCTGGGTGCCACCGCCGGCGCGATCGCCGCGGTGTTCCTGGTCGCCGCGTTGACCGAGGCGGCGGTGAACCCGATCGCGGGCCGCATCTCCGACCGCTACGGCCGGATCATGCCCAGCAAGGTCGGGCTCGCGACGAGCGCGGTCGCCGCGCTGCTCCTGATCCTTCCCGACTCAACCTGGGTGCTCGGCGTGATCCTCATCGCGGCTGCGCCCGCGATCGGGATCCTCTGGTCGCCGGCGATGGCGCTGCTCTCAGACGGCGCCGAGAGCGCCGGCGTCGACCAGGGCCTGGCGTTCGGGTTCGTCAACCTGGGATGGGCGCTCGGCCACACCCTCGGCGCCACCGCGGGCCCCGGTCTGGCCGAGCTGACGAGCGACGCAGTGACCTACGCGCTGCTGGCCGCGATCTGCGCCGTCGCGTTCGCCACCCTGATGTGGCGCGACCCGTTGCCGGAGCCGGCCACGTAGCGCCGCCGAGCGTCGCGTTCACCTCGGGGCAGAGCCTTGAAAGTCAACGCCCGGACGAGCGGAGGGGGTGGGATTCGAACCCACGAGACCGGTCAACCCGGCCTAGCGGTTTTCAAGACCGCCGCATTCGACCACTCTGCCACCCCTCCTGAGAAGCCGAGGATAGATTGCGCCGCGCGATGGCACGGTGGCGCAATTGGGCGGGGGAGCAGACGTGCGATCCCGTTGCGATCGAGACGCCCGGCACGCTCGCCGAGCTGAGCGAGACCGTCGCGCGGGCGGCGGGCCAGGGAAAGCGGGTCCGCGTGTCCGCCTCAGGTCACTCGTTCACGGGTTGCGCCCTGACCGACGGCGTGATGATCCGGCTCGACCGCCTCACCCGGGCGCTGGATTTCGACTCGGCGTCGGGGTTCTTCAGGGTCGAGGGTGGTGTCGTCCTGCGCGATCTGAACCGGATGCTCGACGAGCGCGGCGTCGCGTTCGAGAACCTGGGCGACATCGACAAGCAGACGGTCGCGGGGTCGATCTCGACCGGGACGCACGGCACCGGCAAGCGCTTTCAGAACGTCTCGGCGCAGATCGCCGCGCTCGAGCTGGTCACCGCCGACGGGTCTCTGGTGACCGTCGACGATTCGGATCCCCACCTCCTGCGAGCGGCGCGGGTCGGCCTCGGCGCGCTCGGCGTCATCCACTCGGTGACCGTGCGGACGGTCCCGGCGTACACGCTCAACCGCGTCGACTCGCCGAAGCCGCTGGCCGAGACGCTCGAGCGCCTCGACGAGCTGAACGCCGGCGCCGACCACTTCGAGTTCTACGTCTTCCCCCACACCGGAGTCGCGCTCTGCCGCGAGTCCCGGCGCACCGAGGAGCCGCCCGCGCCTCGCAACCGTGCCGCCGTGTACGCGCAGGAGGTGATGCTCGAGAACTGGGTCGGGCAGCTGTTCGCGCTCGCGATCAGGCGCATGCCGTCCCGGGCACCGCAGCTCGCCCGAATCGCCGCGCGCAACGTCGGGCGCTCGACGAAGGTGGACGCGAGCCACAAGGTGTTCGCTTCGGAGCGCCACATCAAGTTCACGGAGATGGAGTGGGCGGTGCCGCGCGAGCGCGGGCGGGAGATGATCGAGCGGGTGCTCGAGCTCGCGAACCGGCCCGAGCTGGGCGTGGCGTATCCGATCGAGGTGCGCTTCGTGGCGGCCGACGACTCCCTCCTGAGCCCGTCCTACGGCCGCGACACCACCTACGTCGCCGTCCACCAGGACCGCAAGCTCGACTGGGAGGCCTACTTCCGCGGGGTGGAGGCGATCGCCCGCGAGCTCGGCGGGCGGCCGCACTGGGGCAAGCGGCACTTCATGACCGCTGCCGACCTCGAGCCGCTCTATCCGCGGTGGGAGGACTTCCGCGCCGCGCGCGCCCGGCTCGATCCCGGGGCCACGTTCGCGAACGAGTACACGGACCGGGTTCTCGGCCGCGTGGCGGGCGCCTAGCGGGGCCGCGCGACGGCGACGAGATCGCTGAGGACCCCCTGGCCGGCGAGCTCGATTCCCGCCCCGGGCCCGCACACGGTCAGCTCGCCGATCGGGTCCGCGCGGTAGACCACGGCGTTCTCCGTCCCTCGCACGCCCGCGAGACGGTCTCCGGGCTCGACGACTGCGGGCGCCACGCCGGCGGTGACGCCACCACCGCCCTCCTCGAACTCCAGGGTCGCGAGCTCGCGGATCGCACCGGCCCGGGCCTGCACTCGCTCAGCCTCGGTCAATGCGGAGATCCCGCGGCGGTCAACCTCGTCCACGCTGAGCTGACGGCCGAACACCAGGGCCGAGAGGATCATCAGCTTCGCGACGGAGTCGTGGCCGTCCACGTCGGCGCGCGGGTCGCGCTCGGCGAGTCCGGCTCGCTGCGCGCCGGCCAGGGCGGCGTCGTAGGACTCGCCCGCCGCCATCGCGGTGAGGATGAAGTTCGCGGTGGCGTTCAGGACCCCGCGGAGCCCCAGCGGCCGGACTCCGGCGAGCCCGTCCCGCAACGTGCTCAGGACCGGGGTGCCGGAGAGCACGGTGGCCTCCGCCCTGAACGCGGTCCCGCGATCGCGGGCGAGCGCGGCCAGGTCGGCCCCGGCCAATGCCACCGGCCACTTGTTGGACGTGACCACTGCCATGCCGCGCTCGAGCGCTTCTCGAATGTGGGTGAGCCCGGGCCGGCCGTCGTCCGGGCCGCTCGCCGTCACCTCGACCAGTGCGTCCGCGTCGGTAGCTCGCAGGCCCTCGACGGCGGTCTCCCAATGGTCGCCGCCGAGTTCGCGGAGCGGAGCTCCCCGGTCCGCGAGGTCCAGCGCCGCGCCGAGGTCGAGGCCGTCCCCGTCGTGGATGTAGCCGTCCGTTGCGTTACCGATGCCGACGAACGAAAACCTCGCGCCGTAGCGCTCCTCGAGGGAGCCGGAGTCTGTGGCTACGACACGCGCCAGCCATCGACCGACGGTGCCGAATCCGACCAGCGCGACCCGGAGCGGGCTGCTCTTCGAGGCAGGGTTCACGACCCGATTGTCGCGGCTGGCTCAGCTCGGCGGCGGGAACAGCGCCAGGTGGAGGAGCCCCGCGCCGAGACCCAGGACGGCTCCGTGTAGATAGAGCAGCCACTCGTCCTCGCGGATCGCCGTCCGGAGCATCTCCGAGAAGTCGCGCGGCGCCATCTCGCACATGCGTGCCGTGATCAGGTCCCGGATCGCGTTCGACTGGCGCCGGTTGAACTCCTCGTCGGCGAGCGGGGTCATGGTGTACTCGACCGCCTCGGCTGCGACCGACTCGCGGATCGCGTCGTACCGGCGCGTCCCCATTGCCACGCGCACTGCCGGCTTCACGGGGCCGATCGCGCGATCCACCGCAGGACGCATCGCCGTCTCGATCAGCTTCCGGGTGCGGTCTGCGCGCGGGCCGGCCAGCAGCTCGTCGCCGATGTTGTTCAGGTTCACGATGTCGTCCGCGACGATCCGCGCGTAGACCCCGGCGACCTCGTCCTGGCGCTTCATGAAGAGGCCCTGCAGCTTCACGCCGAGGAACCTCCCGGGCTCGATCGGCTGGAAGATCATGTAGATCGCGACCAGGTTGGTGATGTAGCCGACGAACACGCCGAGGATCGGCAGGATCCACCAGTAGTGCACGGCGTTCGTGATGAACGCGACCGGGATCCCCAGGAGAAAGCCGAAGAAGAAGCCGAAGTTGGTGATGAACCGGAGCTCCTTGTGACCGATCTCCTCGAAGATCCGGTTCGCCATCTCCGGGTTCTCGTCGAAATAGCGGATCACCATCAGCTTGATGTCGAGGATCTGGTCGGTGTGGTTGCCGATCGCGTCGGTGACCTCGCGGACGATGTCGGGGAGCTGCTCCTGGACGCGGGCGTGGACGGCCTCCCGAAACCGGGGCGGGAGGTCGCGCCACAGGCCGGGGTGCTCGCGCTCCATGATCCGCTCGACGACCTCGCGCATGTCTCCGCGCGCCGTGTCGAGGATGTGCTCGGCGATCCGATCGGGTTCGAGCCGGTTGTAGAACTCGGACGGGCTGCCCAACTTGGCGATCCCCTTGTCAACCGAGATCGAGCCCATCTTCGCGGCGCGGGACGGGATGATCCCTTGCCAGCCGAGCCCGCCGTGCATCACGCCCGGGATCTGCTGGACCTTGCGGGGCAGCAGTGGCACGACGGCCCTGAGGCCGGGCACGCGAAAGCCCCGGAAGCCCACCGGGTTGAACAGCATCCACACGCCGCTCCAGTTGGTCGTGTAGCCGATCGCCCCCATGAACAGGGGGACCGTGATCAGGTTCAGCGTCTCGTCGCTCATCCGCGCCCGTCCCGTGGCGATCCTAGTTGCGCCCGGACGGCATCGCGCCGGGTCTAGAGGAAGGTGTGCCCCGCGCCGCGGTACGTCGGCACCTGGTCTGCGATCGCGCCGCCCTCGACCAGATAGAGCGAGTCGAAGCGCTCGCAGAGCTCACCCGCCTTGGCGTGGCGCAGGTACACGCGGTCGCCCACGCGCAACCGCTCCGCCCCGGGACCGCCCAGCGGGGTCTGCACCTCGCCCGCGCCCTCGTCGCGGTCGAGCCGGAGCCCGGCGGGCAGGTACGGCACCGGCAGGCGGTCGCTCCCGGGTGCGCCCGACGCGACGTAGCCCCCGCCGAGCGCGGTCGCGACCCCCGCCTGTGGCCGGCGGGTGACGGGCAGGCAGAAGATGGCCGCGGGGCTGAGCGACAGCGAGCGGTAGTTGTCGAACAGCGCCGGGGCATAGAACCCGGACCCGGCGGTCAGCTCGGTGGCGACCCCGAGTTTCGCGCTCCGCGCCAGGTTGCCCGTGCCCGCGCAGTTGACGAACTCCAGGTCGGCGACCTCCCGCAGGGCGGCGATGACGCCCGGCAATCGCTCGGCGAGCTCGGCCTCCGAGCGCCCCTGCATGAACCGGATCGCAGCGCTCCGCAAAGGGCGGCCGGGAACGTCGTCGCCGACGCCCGCGATGTGTCCCTCGTACGCCATCGCCCCGACGAGGCGCGTCCCGTCGCGATGCTCGATCTCCGCCGCCAGGCGGCGCGCCTGGTCGGCGGTGCGGATCGGCGAGCGCTTCGGCCCGATTCTCGCAAGCCGCCCCCCTGCGACCCACCAACTCGGGTCGATGTCGACCGCCACCCGGATCGTCGCGCCGAGCGGGCGTGCCGCCGCGTCGATCAGGTCGAGCTGGGCGACGTCGTCCACCATCAGCGCGGGGTGGGCGTCCGGGCGCTTGGCGGCGTGCGCGGCAAGCTCGTCCAGGGCGGCGGGGTCGGTCGTCGGGTAGCCGACGAAGATCTGGTGGAACCCCTCATCGGCCAGGAACAGGGCCTCGGGGAGCGTGAAGCTCAGGATCCCCTGGAAACGCTCGTCCAACTCGAAGATCCGGCGGAGGACCGGCAGCGAGCGCACGGACTTCGACGCGACCCGGATCGGCAGCCCGGCAGCCTGGCCGAGCATCTGGTCGGCGTTCGCGCGCAGCGCGTGGAGATCGACGAACGCAAACGGCGGCGTTGCGTCCGCGAGGATCTCGTCGTAGCGCGCGCGGAGGGCCTCTGGATCGCGTGGGGAGGGGGCGCTCACAACCCGTCCGAGCCTACCCCGCGGCTCCGGGGCGGGCATCTATCTATTGGAAAGGAGCGGTGGAGGAGCACCGTTGTTCGACAATGAGTCTGGGGGACGGTAGTGCCGGGGAAGGCGTGCTCCTGAGCAATCATGGTGCGCGCTTCGTCATCCCTAATCCGGAGGTCGAGGGCCTGTGAAGGTCGTCATCTTCTGCGGCGGGGAGGGACTGCGGATGCGCGACGCCTACGATCCCGGCCTCAAGCCGATCTGCAAGCCGATGATCCCGATCGGTGGCCGGCCAATTCTGTGGCACGTGATGAAGTACTACGCCCACTTCGGGTTCACGGACTTCGTGCTGTGCCTTGGCCACCAAGCCGAGGACATCAGGAGTTTCCTTCTCAGCGACTACGAGGCGATGGGCGACGGCTCCGCCCCCGGCAACGGCAGTGCCAGCGTCGATCAACCGAGGATCGGCGTTCACGACTGGACCATCACTTCGGTCGACACCGGATTGGACGCGTCGATCGGTCAGCGCCTGCGCGCCGTCCGCCATCTCCTGGGAGGCGAGGGGACGTTCCTCGCCAACTACGCCGACACGCTGACCGACGCCGACCTTCCGGCGATGATCGCTCGGGCCCGGACGGCCGATGTTCCCGCGAGCCTCCTCGCGGTGCGTCCTAACCACAGCTTCCATGTCGTCTCCATGAACGGCGGCGGACGCGTGCGCGGCGTCCTCGACGTGGCCGGCTCCAACATCTGGGTCAATGGCGGCTACTTCGTCCTGCGCAGCGAGTTGCTCGACGAGATGGGGCCCGACGAGGACCTCGTCGAGGTGCTGCACCGGCTCGCCGGCGAGGATCGCCTGCTCGCACAGCAACACGACGGCTTCTGGGCTTCGATGGACACCTTCAAGGACAGGCGGCGGCTCGAGAGCCTGCACGCGAGCGGCCGAGGTCCGTGGCAGGTGTGGGATGTCGACCGCCCCGACGCTGTGCGCGTGGGCGCCGGCTGATGCTGCCGCTGCTGCTGGGCCGGCCCGACGCGGGACCCGTCCGGATGCTCGCGATCGGCGCTCACGCCGACGACATCGAGATCGGCTGCGGCGGAACCATCCTCAAGCTGATAGAGCGCGACCTCCTCTCCGACGTCTGTTGGGTGGTGCTGAGTGGTGAAGCGGAGCGCGCCGCCGAGGCGCGCAGGAGCGCGGAGTCGCTACTCCACGGTATCGCCCAGCCGGTCGTCTTGGTGGAGGACTTCGTGGACGGCTTCTTTCCCTTCAACGGCACGAGGGTCAAGAGCTTCTTCGAGCGGCTCAAGCGCGATGTCTCGCCCGACGTCGTCTTCACCCACCAGCGCGGCGACCTCCATCAGGACCACCGGCTGGCGTCCGACCTGACATGGCAGACTTTCCGCGACCACTTGATCCTCGAATACGAGGTGCCGAAGTACGACGGGGACCTCGGCACGCCAAACTTGTTCGTCTCGCTCGACGAGCGTCTCCGACGACGGAAAATCGACCATCTGATGGGCCACTTCGGCTCCCAGCTATCGAAGCCCTGGTTCAACGATGAGCTCTTCTCGGGCCTGCTTCGCCTACGTGGCATGGAGTGCAACTCGCCGACGTCCTACGCTGAGGCCTTCGTCTGCCGCAAGGCTATGCTTGCGTGAGGCTCGTCGGCGGACCCCGCCTTGATGTCGAAGAACGGGCTTGATCAAGCGGAATCCGACACCCCCGGAGAGGTGGCCGAGTGGCTGAAGGCACTCGCCTGCTAAGCGAGTAGGGGGCGCAAGCTCTCTCGAGGGTTCGAATCCCTCCCTCTCCGCTTCCCGACGGTGCGGCGCGCGGTTTCGCCTTGACGCGCACGGTCAGTCAGCTACCTTGGATTGAGTGCCCGGAGTGCGCGTCTCGTGGCTGGTGTGGGGGCTGGTCTTGCCGGCACTGTTGTTGAGCGCGTGCGGCGAGGACGACTCGCCCGAGCCGGAGCCCGAGCCGCAGGTCGTCCAGATCAAGTCCGAGCCCCCGGCCACGGAGGAGCGCGAGACCGGCGAAGTCGCCGACCCCAAGCCCAGGCGAAGGATCGCCCTGACGCTCCCCGAGGTGGGCAACCCCCTCGTCCAGGTGCGAGACGGGGAGCGCGTGGACCTCCGCGAGGAGCCGAGGGGGAAGGTCCTTAAGACGATCGGCGAGAAGACCGAGTTCGGGTCGCCGACCGCGTTGGCCGTTCAGCGCACCGAAGGCCCGTGGGCCGGCGTGCCGACGCCTCATTTCGAGAACGGGAGGCTGGCCTGGGTGCGGCTCGACCCCCGGCGCCTAGAGGTGTACACGGTCCACTACGAGGTCGAGGTCGACCTCTCCGAGTTCCGGACCGACCTGCTGCGGCGGGGCAAGGTCATCAAGACCTTCCCCGTTTCGATCGGGATGCCGGAGGCGCCCACGCCGACCGGGCGGTTCGCCGTCACCGACACCTTCCGCGGGGACCTGAACCCGGCCTACGGCTGCTGCGCCGTCGCGCTCACCGCCCGTCAGACCCGCCTGCCCTCGGGCTGGCTCGGCGGCGACCGGATCGCGATCCACGGGACGTCCGGCACGCTGGGCGCCGCGATCTCGCACGGGTGCGTCCGCGCGGCCGACGCCGACGTGAGCGAGCTGGTCGACCGGCTGCCGCCCGGCACCCCCGTCACGATCCGCCAGTAGGAGCGCAGCGCGGCAGGAATCGCGGTGCGCGACCAGAACCTACGCATGCGCTCGGGGGATTGCTCTCGGGCTGTTCATCCGAAAGGAGACCCAATGAGAGGCGCAGGACGCGCTCTGTTCGCCGCGATCCTTCTGGTCGTGGCGGGAACCCTCAACGTCATCTACGGGATCGCCGCGATCAGCAACGCTGACTTCTACGGCGACACCGCGGTGTATGCGTTCGGAGGGGTCGAGACCTGGGGCTGGGTCACCCTGATTCTCGGCCTCATCCAGCTGACGGGCGGATTCTCGCTCGCCTCGGGCAACAGCTACGGACTGGTCGTCGGGATCACCGGCGCCACCCTCGGCGCAATCGTGTCGCTGCTGGCGATCGGCGGGCCGAACCCGTTCTGGTCGCTGGGCATCTTCGCGCTTTGCCTGATCGTGCTCCACGGCCTCGTGGTGTTCGGCGAGGAGCAGCGTGCGGCCCGAACCAGCGCAGTGACCTGACCGATTCGAAGCGTTCGGCCGGTGATGTGACGCCGGCCGGGCGCTTCGGCACGCGTTCCCGCGAGGCGGGGAGGTATGCTGCCGCGGCTTGATTTCAGTGCCACGGAGGGAGTGACCGCATGATCGTCGCCGAGTACACCTTTGGGCAGGGACTGCTCACCGTTCTCGCCGTCTTCGTCTTCGTCGCCTGGATCATGGTCCTGTTCACGATCCTGAGCGACCTCTTCCGCGATCACGGGCTCTCGGGCTGGGGGAAGGCCGCCTGGATCCTGTTTCTGATCTTCGTGCCGTTCCTGGCGGCGCTGATCTACCTGATCGCCCGGGGCGGGGGCATGCGCGAGCGGTCGATCGCCCAGCAGCAGGAGGCAAAGGAACAGTTCGACACCTACGTACGGCAGACCGCCGGCGGCGGCGCCGACGAGCTGGCGAAGCTCTCGGACCTGCGCGACAAGGGCGCGATCACCGACGAGGAGTTCCAGCGGGCCAAGGACAAGCTGCTCACCTGAGCAGCGCCGGCCCGGGTCAGCGCTCCGGCCAGTCCCCCGCATAGGAGGAGTGGCCGAGGCCGGCCAGCCAGCCGCGGAACACGTGGTGGATCCGCTCGGCGCCGATCACCGGCTCGCCGGGCCAGCCGAGATCGGCCGGGAAGCAGGCGAACGGGTGGCTCTGCGGGCCGCCGACGCCGCCGTGTGAGCCGACGAGCTCCTCGAACGCGGCGACCTCGTCCGTCTCCGGCCAGTACGTGCTGTTCAGGACCAGGTCGGGGCAGTGCGGGAACGAGTCGGTGCGCCGCAGGTGGTCCGCGGTGTTCGGCCCGAACGGCGCCAGCGGATCCTCGCCCTCGACTTCGCCGCGATCCAGGTGGTTGACGCCGCTCCGGCCGAGCGCCACGGCGCCGTGCTCGGCTGAGCGCACCAGCACGAAGCCGACGCCCGGATGTTCGCGGAGCGTCGGCACCAGCCGGGGATAGAGCTCGGTGAGGCGCTCGAGCGTGAGGCGTCCCGGTTCGCGCGGGAAGCTGACCAGCCCCAGGCAGCCCGACGCCATCACCGAGACCTCGGGCAGCTCCTCGCCCGCTTCCGGCTGCTCCTCGTCCTCGCCGTCGCCGAGCTCGACGACCTCGCCGGCCTCGGCGCCGGTGGCACGACGCACCACCCGGGCGGTCGTCGTCTCGTCGCGCGACAGCTCGGTGAGCCCGGCGCTCAGATATGAGACGGCGTCGTCCTCGCGGCTCGCGTCGGCGTGGGTCTCGCTGGACTCGCACGCCGCCGACACGACGTCCTCGAGCGACGTGCCGTACCGCTGCAGGAAGGTCGCGCCCTGGGACTGGCCATGGTCCGAGAGGACCACCAGGCGGTAGTCGCGGCTGGCGACGTCGGCGGCGGCGCGCACCCGCCCGAGCTGGCGGTCCACCTTGGCGAGGACGGCGAGCGTGTCGTCGCGCTCGATGCCCGAGTGGTGGGCGACCTCGTCGTAGGCGAGGAAGGTGGTGTAGATCACCGGCCGCGAGTTGAAGATGTCGTCGATCACGGCCGCCACCTGCAGGTCGAGCTGGACGACGGTGGCGAACGCCCGCATCAGCGCGTAGGTGCGCGAGCGCTTGATCCGCGGGCGCACGTCGCGCCGCCGCTGTCGCCCTGCGGCGCGGCGCTCGCGCCAGATCTCGGCGAGCGACATCGTGAGCGTGCGCGCCGTTCCGTACGGCTGCTTGAAGTAGGCGGCGTAGTCGCGGCCGATCGGCCGACGCCGGGTGAGCACGGTGCTCATCGTCAGCATCGAGTGCGTCGCGTCGCCGGAGAGGATGTTGGCCCGGCTCGCACCGTCTGCATGCAGCAGCCCCTGGCCGTTCGAGTGGCGGCGCTCGAGCTCGGCGGCGTCGCGGGGGTGGTTCGTGACGATCGGCTTGCCGGTGTCCTTCTCCCACCAGCGGAACGCGGGCATGTCGTGGTTCGAGCCATGGAGGATCCCGGCCTGGCAGGCGCCGGTCTGCGACGAGAGGTCGGTCTCCCAGGGTTCCAGCCGGTACTCGCCGTCATGGACCCATTTCGAGAGGTTCGGCATCGTCCCGTCCCGCATGGCGCGGCGCACGATGTCCCAGGCGAGCCCGTCGATCTCGAGGAAGACGACGCCGGGCGCTTGCGCCGGCAGATCGGCGCGCTCCTTGCGGAGCCGGCGGGCCGTGATGTTCCGCGCCCACGAGTCGTCGTCGTCGATCGCGAGCAGCGAGAAGACGAGCGCGGTCAGCGCGGTGAGGAGGACCGTCACGACGATGCCCTCGGGCCAGCCGTCGATGGTGGCCTCGGGGATCACGGAGACGCTGATCGCGACGACGATTCCGTTCAGCACGAGGGCGGCGAGGCCGAGCGTCATCACCGTGAGCGGGAGGGCGACCCGCACGATGAGCGGCCAGAGCGCGGCGTTGAGGATGCCGATCACCGCCGCCAACCCCAACGCCGGCCGCGGCCCGTCCAGGGTGAAGCCCGGCAGGATCTCGGAGATCAGCAGCAGGGCGCCGGCCGTGATCAGCCAGACGACGATCCCCCGCTTGACGAAGCTCACGGGGCCAAGACTGCCAGATCTACGGCTTGGCGAAAGCGGCGGCCCGGGTTACGATCCGCGCGTGGGGCTGTTCGACTTCTTCAAGCGTCGGCGGGAACGCGAGAGCGCGATCCCCGCGGACTCGCCGGAGTCGCTCACCCGCCAGCTCAAGGGAGACGGCGAGCCCGTTGGACAGCCCATCGGCCAGGCGATTCCGCAGGCGGCCCCCCAGAGCGTCGACCTGACCGCCGCGACGGACCTCGCCGGGATCATGGCGATGATGCAGAAGGCGTTCCAGAGCGGGGACATCCAGGTGACCCAGGGCGAGAGCCAGGTCATCGACCTGCGCGGCTCCGGGCTCCGGGACGAGATCGTCGGCGCGCTCGAGCAGTACGGAATCGACCCCGACGCGGCACAGGGCGCCGAGATCAACGCCGATGACGTGCCCGGCCTCCAGGAGCAGATCATGGAGGCGCTCCAGAACGCGGGTGTGGACGTGGGCCAGCTCGGCAACGGCTCCGGCGAGATCACGATCGAGGGCGGCGACTCCTCCGGCTCCGACCCCGCGGGACCCGACTCGGGCGAATCCGGTTCCTGAAAAGGGCGAGATGGGGAGGGGCGAGCGGGTCCTGCCCGGCGTCTGGCGCCTGCGGCTGCCGTTGCCCTGGCCGGGCGTCCCGCATTGCAACGCGTGGGCGCTGCGGGCCGAGGACGGGATCGTGCTGGTGGACACGGGCTATGCGGCCGACGACGGCACGCGCCAGCTCGAGTACGCGATGGCACAGGTCGGGCTCACGCTCGCCGACGTGCGGCTCGTGGTGTGCACTCACGCCCACTCGGACCACTACGGCCTGGCCGGGCCGATCATGGACGCCGCCGGGTGCGAGCTGTGGATGCATCCTGCCTGGGAGCACGTCCGGGGCGTCGCCGAGGACCCCGACGCAGCGCTCGACCGGCGGATCGAGGTTGCGCGCCAGAGCGGCGTGCCGCCGGCGGCGCTGGAGCGCTTCCGCGAGGCGCGCCGGGGCCAGGGCACGGGCATCGCGCGGACCGTCGCTCCCGACCGGGCGCTGGTGCCCGGGGTGGAGGTCGCGACCGATGCCGGGACCTGGCACGTGCACGAGACGCCGGGCCACGCGCCCTCGCACGTCGTGCTCCACCAGCCCGAGAGCGGGTTGCTGCTCTCGGGCGACCACCTGCTCGGCCGCGTCGCGCTGTTCTTCGACCACGGCCACACGCCGGACCCGGTCGGCGAGTTCCTGACGAGCCTGGACCGCGTCGAGAAGCTGGAGACGACGCTATGCCTCGCCGGGCACGGGCGCCCGTTCCGCGAGGTTCGGGGCAAGATCAGCGCCACGCGCGCCGAGGTCGACGAGCACCTCGACCGGGTGCGTGGCGCGATGGACGGCGAGCCGCGCACGGCGTTCGAGGTGGTGCCCGAGCTGATCGGGGCCGAGAACCTGAACGCTGCGACCGCAGCCTGGGGACTGCAGATGACGCTCGCCTATCTGGAGCATCTGGTGCTCGCCGGCGAGCTCACCGAAGCCGAGGGCTCGGACCCGCGCCGGTTCGCCGGCGCCTAACCGGCGTCCGCCGGCATCCAGGGCTCCTGCCACGCGCCCACGCCGCGCGGCAGGTGCGACCGCCGCCTCCGGGCCCCCAGGTGCCGGGCGCGTACGGGTGAACCGGACCCGGGTGCTCCAGGAGCGGCGTGATGATCCGCCAGGTCTGCTCGACCGTCTCCTCGCTCGCGAACAGGCCGCTGTGGCCAAGCAGCGCGTCGTCGAGCAGGCGCTCGTATGGCTGGGGATCGGCCCCGGGCGTGTTCTCGAAGAGAACCTCGAGGTCGGCGGGCTCGAACGCCTCGACGCCCGCCGCCTTCGCGACGACACGCAGCCGGGCGCCCGGCACCGGGTTGAGCCGGATCACAAGATAGTTCGGCTGCGGCACGCCCCCCGCACCGACCATGATCCGTGGCGGGCGCTGGAGAACCACCCGGACCTCGGTCTGCGTGACCGGCAGATGCTTGCCGGCGCGGATGTAGAAGGGGACGCCCTCCCAGCGCCAGTTGTCGACCAGGAGCGAAAGCGCAACGAACGTCTCGGTGTCGGAGTCGGGCGCCACTCCCTCGACCTCGTGATAGCCCTCGTACTGGCCGCGGACATAGCGCGCCGGGTCGGCCGCCCGCACCGACTGGAGCAGGGCCTGCTTCTTCTCGCGGATCGGATCGGCGTGGTTCCCCTCGGGGGGCTCCATCGCGACGAGCGCCATGACCTGGAGGAGGTGGTTCTGGACGACGTCGCGCAGCGCTCCAACCGGGTCGTAGAAGCTGCCCCGCTCGGCGACGCCGAAGTCCTCGGCCATCGAGATCAGGACGTGCGAGACATGCGCTCGGTTCCAGACCGGCTCGAGCAGGGCGTTGGCGAACCGCATGTAGGTGATGTCCATCACCGGCTCCTTGCCGAGGAAGTGGTCGATCCGGTAGATCTGCGACTCGTCGAGCACCTCGAGGAGCTCCCGATTCAGCTCCCGGGCGCTCTCGAGGTCGTGCCCGAACGGCTTCTCGATCACCACCCGGCCGCGATCCGTGAGTCCCGCGTCATGGAGGCTGCGGACGACCGGCGCGAACAGCGACGGCGGGATCTCCAGGTAGAAGACCGGGCTACCGGCCCCCTCGAGCGCCTCGCCCACCTGCTGGAAGGTCGCCGGGTCGCCGTAGTCGCCCGCGATGTAGTGCATCCGCTCATCGAGCCTCTTCACCACATCGGAGTCGGGGTCCGGGACCGTAGTTTCGATCGCCTCGGCCGCATGCTCGCGGAGCGCCTCGTCGGTCCACGGATTGCGCGCTACGCCGACGATCCGGCAGCGAAGACGCCCACGTTGCTCGAGGCGGTAGAGGGCCTGGAACGTTTTCTTGCGCGCCAGATCTCCGGTGATCCCGAAGATCACCAGGCAGTCGGTCGAGGGGGGCGGCTCCCCCTGCTGTCGGCTTCGTTGCACCATGGCGTCGCGGCGGTCAGGCTAGACGAAGCGACAAGATGATTGAGTCCAGTCGCACGTAGGCGGACAACCAGGAGGGAGACGCGTGAGCGAACGATCGGAGCTTGGAGTCGTCGGACTGGGCCGGATGGGCGCCAACATCGTCCGGCGGCTGATGCGGGAGGGCCACCGCTGCGTGGTCTACGACGTGAATGCGGAGGCCATCGACACCCTCGCGGGCGAGGGGGCGGAGGGCGCATCCTCCTTGGCGGAACTCGCCGAGAAGCTCAGCCCGCCGCGTGCGGTGTGGGTGATGGTCCCGGCGGGGGACATCACCGAGCAGACGGTGACCGAGGTGGCCGCCGTGCTCGAGTCGGGCGACGCGTTGATCGACGGCGGGAACTCGTACTACCGCGACGACATCCGCCGGGCCGGAGAGCTCGCCGGGCGGGACATCGACTACGTCGACTGCGGCACCAGCGGCGGTGTGTTCGGACTGGAGCGCGGCTACTGCCTGATGATCGGCGGCCCGGACCGCGCGGTCGAGCGCCTCGACCCGATCTTCGCGACCCTGGCTCCGGGCGTGGCGTCGGCCGAGCGGACCCCCGGCGCGGACGGCGAGCCCTCGACCGCGGAGAACGGCTACCTGCACTGTGGGCCGACCGGCGCGGGCCATTTCGTGAAGATGGTCCACAACGGGATCGAGTACGGGGTCATGGCGGCCTACGCGGAGGGCCTCAACATCCTGCGCAACGCCGACACCGGCGCGCGCAAGCGCGAGGCCGACGCCGAGACGGCGCCGCTCGACCATCCCGAGTACTACCCCTACGACATCGACCTCGCCGAGGTGGCCGAGGTCTGGCGGCGCGGCAGCGTGATCGGGTCCTGGCTGCTCGACCTGACCGCCGCCGCCCTTCGCGAGTCGCCGGGGCTGGAGGACTTCGCGGGCCGGGTGTCGGACTCCGGCGAGGGGCGCTGGACCTCGATCGCGGCGATCGACGAGGGCGTCCCGGCGCCCGTCCTGACCACGGCGCTCTATTCGCGCTTCTCCTCGCGCGGCGAGGACGACTTCGCCGGCAAGGTGCTCTCGGCGATGCGCAAGCAGTTCGGCGGCCATGAGGAGAAGCCCGGCTGAGGGTCGAGCGGCGACAGACCCCGGACGACGCCGCGCGCTTCGCGGCGGCGGCGATCGGCTCGGCCGCGCGCGAGGCCGTGGCGGCGCGCGGGACGTTCTCGCTCGCGCTCAGCGGCGGCCACAGCCCGTGGCCGATGTACGAGGCGCTGGCCGATGAGGACGTGCCGTGGGAGGCCGTGCGGGTCCTCCAGGTGGACGAGCGGATCGCGCCCCGCGGCGACGCCGACCGGAACCTGACCGAGCTCGAGCGCCGTCTGCCCCCGGCGGCCGTGCTGAGGCTCGAGGCAATGCCGGTCGAGGACGACGACCTCGACGCGGCTGCCGCCGGATACGGGGCCGAGCTCCCAAACGAGATCGACGTGGCGCACCTGGGCCTCGGGCCGGACGGCCACACGGCCTCGCTCGTCCCGGGCGACGCGGTCCTCGACGTCACCGACGTGCCCATGGCGCTGACCGGCGGCGAGTACCAGGGCCGGCGCCGGATGACGATGACCTATCCCTGCCTCGAGGCGGCGCGCAGCGTGCTCTGGCTCGTGACGGGCGCCGACAAGCGCGACGCCCTCGAGAAGCTCCTCGCCGGCGACCCTTCGATCCCAGCAGGGCGGGTCAAGGCGCGCGACGCGCTGCTCGTGGCCGACGCCTCGGTACTGTCCGGCGAGTGATGGACGCGACCGGGGGTGCACACGATGTGAAGCCCGGCGCGGGGGTCGAGGCTCTGAGCATCAACACGATCCGCACGCTCTCGATCGACGCGATCCAGAAGGCCAACTCGGGCCACCCCGGGACGCCGATGGCGATGGCACCGGTCGCCTACGTCCTCTGGCAGAAGTTCCTGCGCTTCGACCCCACCGACCCGATCTGGTCCAACCGCGACCGCTTCGTGCTGTCCGCCGGCCACGCCTCGATGCTGCTCTACGCGCTGCTGCACCTCACCGGGGTGCGGGCCGTGGACCCGGACTACGAGATCGTCGGCGAGCCCTCGGTGAGCCTCGACGACATCCGCTCGTTCCGGCAGCTCGACTCGAAGGCGCCCGGGACACCCCGAGTACCGCTGGACGTCCGGGGTCGAGGCGACCACCGGCCCGCTCGGGCAGGGGATCGCGACCAGCGTCGGGATGGCGATCGCCTCGCGCTGGCAGGCGGATCGATTCAACCGCCCGGGCTTCCCGCTGTTCGACTTCGACGTCTACGCGCTGGCGGGCGACGGCTGCCTGATGGAGGGCGTCTCGAACGAGGCCGCGTCCCTCGCGGGCCACCTGGGCCTCTCGAACCTGTGCTGGATCTACGACAACAACCACATCTCGATCGACGGGCGCACCGAGCTGACCTACTCCGACGACGTGCCACTCCGGTTCGAGGGTTACGGATGGAACGTCACGCGGGTCCACGACGCCAACGACCTGGAGCTGCTGGCGGGCGGGTTCGAGACCTTCCGCGAGGAGGCCGACCGGCCGACGCTGATCGTCGTGGACAGCCACATCGGCTGGGGCTCGCCCCACAAGCAGGACACCGCGGCCGTGCACGGCGAGCCGCTGGGCGAGGAGGAGGTCCGCGAGACCAAGCGGGCCTACGGCTGGCCCGAGGATGCCCAGTTCCTGGTGCCGGACGGCGTCTACGAGGACTTCGCGAACGGGGTCGCCGCGCGGGGATTGGCGTTGCGGGAGGAATGGGACCGCCTCTACGTCTCGTACATGCGCGAGCACTCGGTCGAGGCGGACCACCTCGAACGGATGCAGCGGCGCGACCTCCCGGAGGGCTGGGACAACGAGCTGCCGGCCTTCGACGCCGACCCCAAGGGGATCGCGACCCGGAAGGCGTCGAACGCGGCGCTGAACGCGATCGCGAACCGGGTGCCGTGGCTGATCGCGGGGTCCGCCGACCTGACCGGCTCGACGTCGGTCGCACTCGACGGAGCCGAGGCGCTCGAGCGCGGGGCGCCCGGAGGGAGGCAGGCCCACTACGGGATCCGCGAGCACGAGTCGGCCGCGATCTCCAACGGCCTCGCGCTCTCCAAGCTCCGCCCGGCCTGGTCCACCTACCTGACGTTCTCCGACTACGCCCGGCCGGCGATCCGGCTCTCGGCGCTGATGGAGCTGCCGGTCGTCCACATCTTCACCCACGACTCGATCGGGCTGGGCGAGGACGGCCCGACGCACCAGCCGGTCGAGCAGCTCGCCTCCCTGCGGGCGATTCCGGGCCTCAACGTGATCCGGCCGGCCGACGCGAACGAGACCGTGGAGGCCTGGCGCGCCGCCGTCGACCTGACCCACGGCCCGACGGCGCTGGTCCTGACCAGGCAGGACGTCCCGGTTTTCGACCGCTCCCGCTACGCGCCGGCCGAGGGCCTTCGCCGCGGCGGGTACGTGCTGGCGGACCCCGCCGAGGGCGAGCCGCAGGCGATCCTGATCGCGACCGGCAGCGAGGTCGCGCTCGCCATCGCCGCGCACGAGCAGCTCGCCGAGGACGGCGTGCGGACGAGGGTGGTCAGCCTCCCCTCGTGGCACATGTTCGACCGGCAGACTGAGGAGTACCGCCAGAGCGTCCTCCCCCCGGAGATCACCGCCAGGGTCTCGGTCGAGGAGGCGTCCACGCTGGGCTGGGAGCGATACGTCGGCTCCGCGGGCGCGGTCATCGGAATGCACACGTTCGGCTCATCGGCGCCGCTCAAGGACGTGACCGGGGAGTTCGGCTTCACCCCCGAGCGCGTCGCCGAAACGGTCAGGGGCCTCCTGTGAGCAACGCCCACCGCCGATCTACACGACCTGGGCCAGAGCCTCTGGCTCGACAACATCACCCGCACGATGCTCGACGACGGCACGCTCGAGCGCTACATCGCCGAGCTCTCGGTGACCGGCCTCACCTCGAACCCGACGATCTTCGACCACGCGATCTCGGAAGGTGAGGCATACGACGCCCAGATCGCCGAGCTGCTCGCGGGCGGGGCGAGCGACGAGGACGCGTTCTTCGAGCTCGCGATCACGGACCTGCGCCGCGCGGCCGACCTGTTCGCGCCGGAGCACGAACGGACGGACGGCGTCGACGGGTGGGTATCGCTCGAGGTCTCGCCGCTGCTGGCCGACGACGCCGAGGCGACGATCGAGCAGGCGCGCTCGCTCCACGCGCGCGCCGGCCGCGACAACCTGCTGATCAAGATCCCCGGCACGGAGGCCGGGCGCAATGCGATCGAGGAGACGGTGTTCGCCGGGATCCCGGTGAACGTCACCCTGTTGTTCTCGGCCGAGCAGTACCTCGGCGCGGCCGAGGCGTACATGCGCGGGCTGGAGCGCCGGGTCGCGGAGGGCCTCGATCCCGCTGTTGGCTCGGTGGCCTCCGTGTTCATCAGCCGCTGGGACAAGGCGGTGATGGACCGAGTGCCGGACGAATTGCGCGACCGGCTGGGGATCGCCGTCGCCGGCCGGACCTACACGGCATATCGCGAGCTGCTCGACTCCGATCGCTGGCAGCGGCTCGCGAACGAGGGCGCCCGACCGCAGCGGCTCTTGTGGGCCAGCACCGGGACCAAGGACCCGGACGCATCGGACGTCCTCTACGTCGGCGCGCTCGCCGCTCCGTTCACGGTGAACACCATGCCGGAGAAGACGCTGCTGGCGTTCGCCGAGCACGGCGAGCTCACCCGGCCGCTGCCCGCCGACGGCGGCGACTCCGAGGGTCAGCTGGCCGCCTTCGCGGAGGCGGGCGTGGACGTGGACGCGCTCGCCGCGCAGCTCCAGTCCGATGGGGCGAGGTCGTTCGACGACTCGTGGACGGAGCTGTTGGCCACGATCGCCGGTCAACGCAACGGATGACGCCGCTTCGCGACCTGGGGACCTGGCGCGCACTCGAGCGCCACCACGAGGAGGTCGGCGACCGCCACCTGCGCGAGCTCTTCGCGGCGGACCCCGACCGGGGCGAGCGGATGGTCGCGGAGGGCGCCGGCCTCCACCTGGACTTCTCGAAGAACCGGATCACCGACGAGACGGTGGCGCTGCTCACGGCGCTCGCCGACGAGCGCGGTGTCGCCGAGCGCCGGGGCGCGATGTTCGCCGGGGAGCGGATCAACGTCTCGGAGGACCGCTCGGTGCTGCACGTCGCGCTGCGGATGCCGCGCGAGCGCTCGCTGATCGTCGACGGCACCGACGTGGTCGCCGAGGTCCACGAGGTGCTCGACCGCATGCGCGCGTTCACCGAGCGCGTCCGCTCCGGCGACTGGGTTGGGCACACCGGCAAGCCGATCCGGAACGTGATCAACATCGGGATCGGCGGCTCGGACCTGGGGCCGGTGATGGCGTACGAGGCGCTGCGCCACTACTCCCGGCGCGAGATGACGTTCCGCTTCGTCTCCAACGTGGACGGCACCGACTTCGCCGAGGCCACGCGCGACCTCGATCCCGCCGAGACGCTCTTCGTGATCTCGTCGAAGACGTTCACGACGCTCGAGACGATGACCAACGCTCGAACCGCGCGCGAGTGGGCGCTCGCGGGCCTGGGCGGCGAGGACGAGGCCGTCGCGCGCCACTTCGTGGCGGTCTCCACCAACGCCGAGGAGGTCGCCGCGTTCGGGATCGACACTCAGAACATGTTCGGCTTCTGGGAGTGGGTGGGCGGCCGCTACTCGATGGATTCGGCGATCGGGCTCTCGACGATGCTCGCGATCGGCGCCGACCGCTTCGCCGAGCTGCTGGCGGGGTTCCACGCGATGGACGAGCACTTCCGCGAGGCACCGTTCGAGCGCAACCTGCCCGCGCTGATGGGCCTGTTCGCCGTCTGGTACTCGGGCTTCTTCGGCGCGCAGACGGTCGGCGTCTTCCCCTACGACCGCTACCTCCTGCGCTTCCCGGCATACCTCCAGCAGCTGACGATGGAGTCGAACGGCAAGCACGTGACGCTCGACGGTGGCCGGGTCGACTACGAAACGGGCGCGATCTACTGGGGCGAGCCCGGCACCAACGGCCAGCACTCCTTCTACCAGCTGATCCACCAGGGCACGCGCCTGATCCCGTGCGACTTCATCGGCTTCATGCACTCGCTCAACCCGCTCGGCGAGCACCACGACCTGCTCGTGTCGAACGTGTTCGCGCAGGGTGAGGCGCTCGCGTTCGGGAAGACGCCGGACGAGGTCAGGGCCGAGGGCACCGCGGAGGCGGTGGTGCCGCACCGGGTGATGGAGGGGAACCGCCCGTCGAACACGATCCTCGCCGAGCGCCTGACCCCGCACACGCTCGGCACCCTGGTCGCGCTGTATGAGCACAGCGTCTTCACCCAGGGCGCCGTCTGGGGCATCGACTCGTTCGACCAATGGGGCGTCGAGCTGGGCAAGGCGCTCGCGAAGGCGATCGTGCCGGAGTTGCAGGCGCCGGACGAGCCCGAGCTCGCTCACGACAGCTCGACGAACGCGCTGATCCGCCGCTACCGGGCCGCCCGCGCCGATGACTGACGCGCCGCGCGCCGTCCTGTTCGACATCGACGGCACGCTGATCGAGAGCGGCGGGTCGAGCGACCGGGCCTGGCACCGGGCGTTCGCCGACCTGCTCGGCCTCGACGTCGACGTGGCCGCCCACACGGGGCGCGGCGTGCCCGATCCCGAGGTCGGGCGGCAGGTCTACGTCGCGTACACCGAGCGGGAGCCGGAGCCGGCCGAGCTCGCGCGGGTGATGGCGAAGCGGCTCGAGTACCTGCCCGAGGAGGTCGAGCGCTCCCCGGGCTACCGCGTGCTCGACGGCGCCGAGGAGCTGCTGCAGCGTCTCGTGGCGGCAGGCGTCCTGCTGGGCCTGACCACGGGCAACGTGGAGGCGGCCGCTCACATCAAGCTCGCCCGCGGCGGCCTCAACCGCTTCTTCACCTTCGGCGGCTATGGGTCGGACTCACCCGACCGCGCCGAGCTCACCCGCCGGGCGCTCGAGCGCGCGGCCACCGTCGCCGGCGAGCCGCTCGACCCGGCTGCCACGGTCTCCGCCGGTGACACCCCACGGGACATCGACGCCGGACACGCTGCCGGCCTGCGCGTCGTCGGCGTGGCGACCGGTGCCTACACGACCGACCAACTCGCAGAGGCCCGCGCGGACTGGGCGATCGCGTCCCTTCGCGACTGGCCATACGATTCAATCGGAATGGGAGGGAACGCCTGACCGGGAGACCGCTCGAACCGGAGCGCCTTGGGCATCTGGGCGAGCCCGGGGACGATTTCCCTCCGATCGCGGACTACGCGTTCCTGTCGGACTGCGAGACCTGCGCCCTGGTCGCGCCGGCGGGGACCGTGGAGTGGTTCTGCCTGCCCCGGCCGGATTCGCCCAGCGTCTTCGGCGCGATGCTCGACCGCAGCGCCGGCACGTTTCGCCTTGGCCCGGACGAGTGCGTCGTGCCGAGCCAGCGCCGGTACGTGCCCGGCACATTGGTGCTCGAGACCACCTGGCAGACCCCGGACGGGTGGCTCGTCGTCCAGGACTGCCTCGTGCTCGATCGATGGCAGGGCGGCCCCCGTTCGGAGCGGTTTCGCCGCGCTCCCGGCGAGTTCGTCGGGGGGCAGTGCCTGCTGCGGACCGTGAACTGCATCGAGGGCGACGTCGAGGTGGTCCTGAATTGCC
Organism: uncultured bacterium; assembly: GCA_963734015.1. Classification (GTDB taxonomy): domain Bacteria; phylum Actinomycetota; class Thermoleophilia; order Solirubrobacterales; family 70-9; genus JALZKA01. Next base: position 242,133 of record CAVTFG010000019.1, read on the forward strand.
TGCCGGCCTTCGACTACGGACGCGAGAGCGAGGGGTGGACGTACGGCGACGACGACTACGGCACCGTCACGGCCGCGCCGCCGTCCGGCCCGGAGCTCCGCTTGACGACGAGCATGCGGCTCGACCTGATGGGGCCGCGGGCCTTCGGACACGTCCACCTGAGCGGCGGCGAGCGGGCGTTCTGCGCGCTCACCTGGGGCGACGGCACGCCGCCGGCCGACCCGGAGGCTGCGCACGACGTCATGCACGAGACGGAGCATCACTGGCGGCGCTGGCTGAAGGAGGGCGTCTTCCCCGACCATCCCTGGCGCTCCTACCTGGAGCGGAGCGCGTTGACGCTGAAGGGCCTCAGCCACGCACCCAGCGGCGCCGTGCTCGCGGCGGCCACCACGTCCCTGCCGGAGGCGCCCGGGGGCGCGCGCAATTGGGACTACCGCTACACCTGGGTCCGCGACTCGGCGTTCATGCTCTGGGGCCTGTTCACGCTCGGCTTCGACTGGGAGGCGTACGAGTACTACGCCTTCCTGATCGAGGAGACGACCCAATCCGAGTTGCAGATCATGTACGGGATCGGCGGCGAGCGCGAGCTCACCGAGTCGACCCTCGACCACCTGCACGGCTACGGCGGGGCGCAACCGGTGCGGATCGGGAACGGGGCGTACGACCAGCGCCAGCACGACGTGTGGGGCATGCTCGTCGAATCGCTAGCGATCCACGCGGGAAAGGGACTGACCAAGGAGCTCTCGAGCGCCTCGTGGAGCTGGATCGAGGCCCTCGTCGAGGGTGCGATCCGGAACTGGAAGGAACCCGACCGCGGAATCTGGGAGGTGCGGGGCGAGCCGCAGCACTTCACGGCCTCGAAGGCGATGTGCTGGGTCGCCCTCGACCGCGGCGTCCGGCTCGCGAAGGAGCGCGGGGACGAGACCCGAGCCGCCCAGTGGCAGGCGGTCGCGGACGAGATCCATGCGGACGTGTGCGAGCACGGGGTCGACGAGCGCGGGGTGTTCAGCCAGACCTACGACGGCGACACCCTGGACGCCTCCCTCCTCCTCCTGCCGATCATGGGCTTCCTGCCGCCCGACGACGAACGGATCCGCAAGACCGTCCTCGCGATCGCCGACGAGCTGACCGAGCACGGCCTGGTCCTCCGCTACAAGACCGAGCACACCGACGACGGGCTCGGGGGCAAGGAGGGGACGTTCACGATCTGCTCCTTCTGGCTCGTGCTGGCCCTGACGCTGATCGGCGAGCTCGATCGCGCAAGGTCACTCTGCGAGCGCCTGCTCTCGCTCGCGAGCCCGCTCCAGCTCTACGCGGAGGAGCTCGATTCCGAGAGCGGCCGACACCTCGGGAACTTCCCCCAGGCGTTCACCCATCTTTCGTTGATCACCGCGGTCGCCGGCCTGATCCGGGCCGAGGAAGGGGATGTATGACAGCTCGTGGAGGAGTCGACCTCGGCGGCACCAAGATCCAGACGGTCGTCGTGGACGAGGCCCACAAGGTGCTCGGCGAGCGCGCGCGGCCCGACCCCGCGCGAGGGCGGGCCCGAGGAGGTCGCCGCGGCCATCGTCGGAGGTGATGCGCGAGGCAGCCGGGGCCGCGGGCATTGAGCCCGGTGATTTGACCGGCATCGGGGTGGGCTCGCCGGGCCTCGCCGACGAGAAGACCGGCGTCGTCCGCGAAGCGCGGAACCTGCCCGGGTGGGAAGGCGAGTTCGCGCTCGGCGCTGCGCTGACCGATGCGCTGGGGCCGCCCGTGAAGGTGGGCAACGACGTCCAGGTCGCGACCGACGCCGAGTTCAGCCTCGGAGCCGCCAAGGAGTACGACTCCCTGCTCGGCGTCTTCTGGGGGACCGGCGTGGGCGGCGGGCTGGTGCTCGACGGGAAGCCCTGGCTCGGGCGCGGCTCCGCCGCCGAGATCGGGCACGTGGTCGTGAAGATCGACGGCGCCAAATGCCCGTGCGGCCGCCGGGGCTGCATGGAGGCCTACGCCGGGCGCAAGGCGATGGAGGAGAAGGCGCGTGAGGAGCACGAGAAGGGCACGAAGACTGACCTCTTCAAGCTCATGAAGAAGCACGAGCACGACCGGCTCACCAGCGGGATCTGGGAGCGGGCGCTGGAGCACGGCGACAAGCTTGCGGAGGAGCTGATGGAGCGCGCGATCGTGGCTCTCGGCGCGGGGGTCGCCTCCGCCGTGAACCTGATCGACCCCGAGGCGGTGATCATCGGCGGTGGGATGGGCGTCCGCTTCGGCGAGCCCGGCGTCGAGCGGATCCGCGCCGCGATGATGCCCCATCTGTTCAACGACGAGGAGCCGCCCGCGATCCGGGTGGCGTCGCTGGGGGACCTGGGGGGCGCAATCGGGGCGAGCCTGCTGGTCGCGCACTCGGGCTGACCGGACCGTTAGCCACCCCGAGCCGCGGGTACCCTCGGGTCGTTAGGAGACGACCCGAGGGCGACATGGACGAAACCCAACCACCGGCGCAGCCGGCGAGCCTGAGGGAGCCGCCTCCCTACGAGCCGCCCGCAGGGACCGTTGACGAAACGGCGGTGGCGCCGCCCGAGGTGCGGCGGCTCTATGAGGCGTTGCTCGAGACAATCACCGCGCGTGGCGCGACAGAGGTCCGCGACCGGATCCAGTCCGAGATGGGCAAGGAGGGCGTCTGCTTTCGCAACGAGCACGGGCGCAAGCCGTTTCGGGTCGACCCGGTGCCGCGGCTGATCGACGCGGGCGAATGGGACCGGCTCGAGCGGGGCCTCGCGCAGCGCGCGACGGCGCTCGACGCGTTCATCCGCGACGCCTACTCGGACGCGCGGATCGTCGCCGAGGGCATCCTGCCGGAACGCGTGTTGACCGAATCCGACCTCTTCGACGAGCAGCTGCGCGGAATCGAGGTTCCCGGTGGCGCCTACGTGTTCGTCTACGGACCCGATCTCGTCCGCGACGAGAAGGGCGAGCTGTTCGTGCTCGAGGACAACCTGCGCACGCCGTCCGGGATCTCGTACCTGCTTGCGATTCGCGACGCGCTCAGCGCCGAGCTGGGAGACGAGCTCACCGGCGTGCGCAGGCTCGATCCAGAGCTGGAAGGGCTCGCCGACGCGCTGCGGCTGGCCGCGCCCGAAGGCACCGGCGAGCCCGAGGTCGCGGTCCTGACCGACGGCCCGGAGAGCCCCGCGTTCTACGAGCACTGCGAGGCGGCGCGCCGGCTGGACGTCCCGCTCGTCACCCTCGACGATCTCGACGTGGTCGGAGAGGAGCTGATCCGTTTGGATCAGGACGGAGGCCGGTATCGGATCGATGTGATCTACAGGCGCACCGACGAGGCGGGCTTCACCGCGGCCGACGGCGGCCTCACGGACGTGGGGGAGAAGCTGCGCGTGCCGATCGAGGCGGGCAGGCTCGGGGTCGCGAACGCGTTCGGCGCGGGGATCGGCGACGACAAGCTCACCCACGCCTACGTCGAGGAGATGATTCGCCATTACCTCAGCGAGGAGCCGCTCCTGCGGTCGGTCCGGACGCTCGACCTCGGGAACGAGCGGCACCGCGCCGAAGCGCTCGACCGTGCGGACGAGCTCGTGTTCAAGGTGCGACAGCGCGCCGGCGGACGCGGGGTCGTGGTCGAGCCCGAGGACGAGGAGGGGCCGGGACTGGAGCGGATTCGTGACGCCGTCGCCGAGCGCCCAGAGGACTACGTCGCGCAGGAGCGGGTGTCGCTCTCCACGCACCCAACTGTCGCCGACGGCGGCTTCGAGCCGCGCCGGGTCGACCTGAGGCCGTTCATCCTGCGGACGCCGGACGGGTGGCAGGGCATTCCGGGCGGGCTGACGCGATTCGCGCCGACCCGCGATTCTTTGGTGGTGAACAGCACCCAGGGTGGCGGAGGCAAGGACAGCTGGGTCCTCGCGTGAGTGGGCGAGGCGTGAGCGCAGGCGGCAACCCGCCGCTGATCGGCCTGACCACCTCCGAGATCCGGACGGCGCGCACCCTGCGGCCGACCCCGCACGGCGAGCCGACGCCGCACGAGTTCGCTCTCGCGATCCCCTACGTGCGCGCGGTCGAGCTGGCCGGCGGGCTGCCGGTGATCGTGCCGCCGCTCGGCGGTGTCGCGCTCGAGCCGCTCCTCGACAGCCTCCACGGACTGTGCGTCCCCGGCGGGCCTGACCTGGATCCGAGGACGTACGGTGAGAAGGCCCACGCCGAGCTCGGTCCGTTCGACCTGGACGTGGATCGCTTCGAGCTCGCGATGGTGCGCGCCGCCGACGAGCGCGAGCTCCCGATCTTCGGGATCTGCCGTGGCGCCGAGGTGCTGAACGTCGCCCGCGGCGGCTCGCTGATCCAGCACCTTCCGGATCTCGCGACCAAGCTGCCCCACCGGCAGAATACGCCGGGCACCGAGACCTCGCACCCGTCGCGTTGGTCGCCGACAGCCTCCTCGGAGAGATCACCGGGGCGACCGAGCTCCAGGTGAACTCGTTCCACCACCAGGGGATCGGGCGGCTCGGGCGTGACCTCCGCCCGGTCGCCGCGGCGCCCGACGACACGATCGAGGCGCTCGAGGCGACCGACCGGCGCTTCTGCCTCGGCGTGCAGTGGCACGCCGAGACGCTGGTCCACATGGAGCCGCAGATCGCCCTGTTCGGCGCCTTCGTGGAGGCCGCTGCGGGTGCGGGCGAGCTCGCGGCGCGCCGGGTCGCCTGAAGCGGTTTCGTATCTTCGTAGGCGTGACCACCGCAGCCGAAGCCCCCGACCAGGCCCTCGCCGAAGCGCGCTGGAACCTCGACCCGCTCGTCGACGGCGCCGGCGCCGAGGGCACGCTGGCCCTCCTCGACGAGGCGCGCGAGCGGGCCCAGGCGTTCTCCGAGGCCAATCGCGGCAAGGTCGACGAGCTGGACGTCGACGGCCTCGTGGCCGCGATGCGCGAGCTCGAGCAGATCTTCGAGCGGGTGGGCAGGGCCGGCGGCTATGCGTCCCTCTGGTTCACCGTCGACACGCGCGACCCCGAGCGCGGCGCCCTGCTCCAGCAGGTCCGCGAGCGCGGGGCGGAGATCGAGACCTCGCTCCTCTTCTTCGAGCTCGAGTGGAACGAGCTGGACGACGAGCGGGCCGAGGAGCTGCTCGCGGCCGACGAGATCGAGTTCTGCCGCCATTACCTGCGCACGGCACGCCGCTATCGCCCGCACCAGCTGACCGAGCCGGAGGAGAGGGTGCTGACCGAGACGGACGTCACCGGGCCCTCCGCGTTCCAGCGCCTGTTCACGGAGCAGACCTCGGCGCTGATGGTCGAGTTGCCGGACGCCGACGAGCCGATGCCGCTGATGGAGGCCCTGAGCAAGCTCCAGGACCCGGACCGCGAGCTCCGCGAGGCGACGGCCGCGGCGGTGACGGAGTCGCTCGAGCCGGACCTGCGAACCCGGGCGTTCATCTTCAACACGCTGCTCCAGGACAAGTCGACCAAGGATCGCCTCCGCTCGTACGAGCACTGGCTCGCGTCGCGGAACCTGGCGAACGAGGCGTCCGACGAATCGGTCGAGGCGCTGATCGACGCGGTCGTGCAGAGCTATGAGCTCGCTCGCCGCTGGTACCGGCTGAAGGCGAAGCTCCTCGGGGTCGACCGGCTCGCGCACTACGACCGGATGGCGCCGGTGACCGATGACCCGCGGCACATCCCCTACACCGAGGCCCGCGAGCTGGTGCTCGACTGCTACCGCGGCTTCTCGCCCGAGCTCGGCGACGCGGCCGAGGGGTTCTTCGCCGGCGACTACATCGACGCCCCGCCGGAGCCGGGCAAGCGCGGGGGCGCGTTCTGCGCGTACATCGTCCCATCGGTCCACCCGTACGTGATGCTCAATTACACGTCCCGCTCGAACGACGTGCTGATCATGGCCCACGAACTGGGGCACGGCGTCCACGCCCACCTCGCCCGCGACCAGGGCCTGTTCCAGTTCTCGACCCCGCTCACCCTGGCCGAGACCGCGTCGATCTTCGGCGAGACGATCGTGCTCGAGCGGCTGCTCGCCGACGCGCCCGACGCCGCCGCCCGGCTCTCGCTCTTGGCCGAGTCGCTCGACGGCGCCGTCGCGGCGGTGTTCCGCCAGATCGCGATGAACCGCTTCGAGGATCGGATCCACGAGCGGCGCCGGACGGCGGGTGAGCTCGCGGTCGACGACTTCGCGAGCGAATGGCTCGACACCCAGAAGGACCTCCTCGGCGACTCGGTCGAGGTCACGGACGACTACGGGTCCTGGTGGTCGTACGTGCCGCACTTCGTCGACACGCCCGGCTACGTCTACGCCTACGCGTACGGGCACCTGCTGGCGCTGTCGGTGTACCGGAAGTACAAGGAGCGCGGTGACGAGTTCGTCCCGTCCTACCTCGAGTTGCTGCGCGCCGGCGGCTCGCGCTCGCCTGAGGACCTCGGCGCGATCGTCGACGTCGACCTCACCGACCCGGGCTTCTGGCAGTCGGGCCTCGACCTGATCGCCGAGCAGCTGGACGCCGCCGAAGCCGCGGCCTCCGAGGCGGGCCGGCTCTAGCCCTCCCCCGGCGAGCGAGCCGCCGACGGGCCGATGTGGTCAGCCGGCACTTTCACCTGCTCGACCTCGCCCGCCTCGAGATCGATCATGAGCTCGCGGGGATGAAGCAGGGGGAGGCGTTCCCCGCCGATGCAGCCCAGGATCATCCGAAACGTGTTCACGGCGAGGTCGGCGCGAGCGCTTTCCGGCGCACAGGAGGCAGGCAGCCGCTGTGCGTTCATGATCGCGAAGCGCGCGTCGAGCTCCGGCTGCGACCAGTCGCTCAGCGGGCGGTGGAACTCGATGCCGAACTTTGGGCCGTGGTCCCCTTGGATGACGATGATCGCGTCTGGATCCTCGGCTTCGATCTCGTCGATCGCACGGAGGAGGCTGCGGTTGACGCATTCGATCGCCTGCCGGTACTGCTCGCCTCCCTCCCCCGCCGCGTCGCCCCAGTAGTCGATCTCGGGCGCGGTGAGGTCGTCGCGCAGCGCGCAGCCTTCGAGGTAGCGGTAGGGCGGGTGCGGCGTGAGCAGATGGGCATAGGTGAAGAGCGGTTTCCCTGAGCGCGCGGTTGTGACCTCGTCGACGACGTCCTCCGGCGAGAGGTAGCCGCGCAGCGGGCTGACGTGGATGCCGAGCGCCGGCAGCACCGTCGCGAACGGCGTCGCCCCGAGGATCGCGACCTCGCGTTCGCCGCCGACGCCCTCAACTTCCCCGGCATGCGGCTCGATGCAGAGATCGACCTGCTCACCGCAGTCGAAGGACGAGTAGTCGGTGGCGAACGCGAACTCGTACCCGAGGCGATGGAAGGCGTCCACGACCTCGTTGTCGCCCTCGACCGCGTCCAGGAACGGGGTGTGGTCCTCGAGTTCCCCGGGCACAGCCGGATAGTCCATCGAAAGGGTCGAAGCGAGCGAGAGAAACGTGACCGGGTACGCGGCGACCGCTTCGTCGTGGATCTGGAAGTTGCGCCGCGTCAGGGCTTCGAGGAAGCGGGCATTGTCGAAGCCGATCGTCTGCTCGAGCTGGTCGGCGCGGCCGTAGCCATCCAGAAGGAAGAAGTAGACGTCGGGTGATCGCTCGGGAGGGCTTGACGATTCCACCGGTGTGTCGCCGGCATTGAGATCGGGAGCCGCTGTTGTGGCTCTGAAGAACGTGTAGTCGACGACCGGCAGCGCCAGGAGCAGGGCTCCCGCCAGGACCGCGTAGCTCCAGGCCAGAGCGTGACGGGAGAGGCGAATCGCGAGCATCACCGCCGCAGCGAACAGCGCCAGCCAAATCGCGACGGCGGCAGGATCGCCCTCGAGCCCAGCGAGCTCAGCCATGGAGTGCGCGAGCTGGAACTGGAAGAGGACGAACGCCGCCGCGGCGAAGATGACCGCCGCCCGCTCGCGTGCGACCGGGCCACGGAGGCGGCCGGTGATGACAAGCGCCGCGAGCCCGGGGACGAGCAGGGTGAGGGCGTACAGGCCAAGGTCGGCGTCGGGGTCGAGGTCGGCGCGGTTGGTATTGAGGAAGACCGCGAAGGGAAGCACCGAGAACAGCACCACCGTCAAGACGGGGCGCCACCGGGTGGCGTTCACTGTGGGAGGGCGTCGAAGAGCACGCGGCTACCGAGCGGCTTATAACAGTGCCACGACCACGCCAATGCCGACGCCGAACGGGCGGTGTCCGAGGCCGGCCGGCTCTGGCCCAGGCCGCTAGCCTGTCCTTTCCCGCGCCCGTAGCTCAGCCGGATAGAGCGTCGGTCTACGAAACCGAAGGTCACAGGTTCGAATCCTGTCGGGCGCGCTTCGCGGAGCAGCCGTTTCTCGCTTGTCCATGCGGAGGAGCCGCCCTTTTCAAGCGTTTCGCGCCAACGCGCTCGGGTGGCGTAATCGGCTTCCGTGCGTAGGGGCACCATCGCGCAACTATCGCGCGGACGCGAGATGACGACTGGGATTCGTGCCCGTCGAAGAGGTCGGACTATCGCGCAGGCGGTCGCTATGTGTGGGAAACTGGCACTTCTCCTTTCACGCGATTGCAAAGGCGAGCGAGGTGGCGTGGCGGCTACCCAGATTGGTCCCGACTGCGGCGCATCGGATCGCATGGATTTGCCATCGCTGCCTCAGTCGTAGACAGGTCCCAAGAGATTCACCTCTCGCTCATACCGTTCGCAATGCCACGGTAGGCGGCATCCGAGACGCTCGAACGGCCGGCATCAGGCCAGCGAACGCGCCGATAAGGATGGCCGCGGTGATGCCGCCTAACCACGCCTCGACGGGGATCACGACGGTCCAGCTCTTCGAGCTGGCGTACACGGCCGTTGCCGCGGCCCCGGCCAGCACGCCGACGACGCCGCCGATGACGGCGAGCAGGATCGACTCAGCGAGGAACTGCGTCCGGATCTGGGCCTTCGTCGCACCAAGGGCGCGACGGAGGCCGATCTCCGAGCGGCGTTCCAGAACCGAGATGATCATGATGTTGGCGACGCCGACGGCACCCACGATCAGTGCCACCACCCCGAGTCCGAGAAAGAGGCTGTCGAACGCCCCCGCCGCAGCGGCCCGGGCGGTGAGCGCGTCGGACGGCTGGCTTACGTTTACCTCGTTCGGTGCCTCGGGGTTGGCGGTCGGCGCCAGCAGCGACTGGACCGCCGCCACATGATCGGTGGCGGCGCGCAGGTAGATCGAGCTCGGCGGGCCGGCCTTCTCGTCGCCGCGGACGACGCTTGCGTAGCCGAGGTACTTGCGGGCGGCCGGATAGCCGATCAGGGCGCTGACGTCGATGTCGGGCACCAGCGGCGAGGGCTTCAGGATGCCCGCGACGTTAAACCACTGGTCGCCGAGCCAGATCCGCTGATCGGGGTGGACCCGGTCGATGCCCAGGCGTTGGGCGGCGACGGAACCGAGCACCGCGACCGGAACGCGGGCAGTGCCCTCGTTGAGCCAGTCGCCGCCTGCGATGCCGGTGTTGAGCACCGGCGGCAGGTTCAGGGGGGTGGCCCGCACCTGAACGCCACCGCTGTTGGCCTCCGGGATCATCGAGTTCCGGTAGACCTTCTCTTCCTCGATCAGACCGGTGTGGGCCAGTACTTCGACGTTGTCCAGGTGTGTGATCCGCGCCGGCGCGTCGAGGGGCAGCTTCGCCTCCTCCCCCGTGAGGCTCTGTCCGGCTTCTGCGGTCAGCATGTTCGTGCCGAGCCGGTCGATCTCCGCGAGCAGCCCGGCCTGCGAGGAGGAGGACAGCCCGAGGACCCCCACGATCGCTGCCGTCCCGATCGCGATCCCGAGCGCCGACAGCGCGGCGCGCAGCGGCCGGGCCCGCAGCCCGATACTCGCCACCCGCAGCCAGTCATTCAGCACCAATCGTCCGCCCTTGGCACTCATGTGTCGGATACCACCTGGCCGTCCAGCATCCGAACCTGGCGAGGCAGCTGACCTGCGAGGCCCGTGTCGTGCGTGATCATGAGGATGGTGGCCCCGCCGGCGTTGAGCTCGCGGATGAGCTCCATGATCGATGCGCCAGTGGTGCTGTCGAGGTTCCCGGTCGGTTCGTCGGCGAGAACGATCGCCGGACGCCCGACGAGGGCCCGGGCGATCGCAACCCGCTGGCGCTCGCCTCCGGAGAGCTTGGTGGGCTTGAATGTCGCGCGGTCCGCGAGACCGACCCGTTCGAGCGCCTCATCCGCGCGCCTGTACCGCTCGGCGGCGGGAACGCCGGCGTAGAGCAACCCGTCGGCGACGTTCTCACGCACCGTGGCATGTTCGGCCAGGAAGAACGATTGGAAGACGAACCCGATCTCCCGGGCGCGCAGCAGCGACAGCTCGCGGTCGCTGAGCCGTGCCGCCTCGACCCCACCGATCCTGACCACGCCACCGCTGGGCCGCTCCAGCGTTCCCATGACGTGCAGAAGCGTGGACTTGCCCGACCCGGAGGGCCCGACGATCGCTACCGCCTCGCCCCGCCGGACGGAAAAGGACACCCCCCGGAGGGCGGGCACCGGCGGCTCCTCACCGTAGACCTTGGTCACTCCATCCAGGTCCAGAACCGGTTCGCCGCTCATAGCGACGGCACCACCACTTGATCGCCTTCGGCGAGATCGCCCTCGACCTGGACTCGTCCTGCCGCGGTGTCGAACAGGCCGAGCTCCACGGCGACCAGTTCGAGTTGCCCGCCATCGCGCACGAGCTCGACAGCGAACCCGCCGCCGGACTTGCCGACGATCGCGGTGACCGGGACGCTCAGGGCGCTCTTCACTCCCGCGGTGGTGATCTCCGCCTGGACCGGAGCTTCGTCTAGCCCATGTGCCTTCTCTGGGTCGTCGAGGCTGATGTAGGCCGGGATGGTCGCGCCGCCGGCGTCGGCGTTCGGTCCTGAAGGGGGTTGGGCGACTTGCCCTAGCCGGTAGACCCTTCCCGCCACCGACTTGTTGTCAGGCAGAGTGATCTGAGCACGATCGCCCTCCTTCATCACGCCCTGCTGCGACGCATCGAGGCTCACGTGCACCTCGAGCGTGTCGGAGGTGGCCTCCGCAACCTGTCCACCCGGCTCGGCGGATCCACCGAGCTCGCCGGTCACCTTGGCGATCCGCGCCGACTCCGGCACGAAGATCGCATCGTCGATCTGGAGCGCTCCGTTCGCGGCAAAGCCCTTGTCGTCCTGGAGCTGCTCGAGAGCCTCCTCCGTCTCCCGCGTGAAGTCGCTGTCGCCGGGATCGATGTCGACGCCGGCGCCGGCGTCATAGCCGAGCTCGTGCAGGTTGCGGTTGAGCTGACGGACGTCGTCGCCCTGATCGCCTACGTCCAGGTCGCGGTAGGCCGGGACGGTGCCGCACAGCAGCAGCACCGGGTCGTCGTCCACCCGATAGAAGACATCGCCGCAGTCGACCTTGTCGCCTTCCTCGGGCAGCTCGGTGTAAATCCCGCCGGCCCGGTTGATCGCCGAGTACGGCGAGCCGTCCGATCGTGCCCGATAGGTCAGGATCCCATCCAGGGAGACCATGGCGGAGAGCTCTCCCTGCTCTACAGTCGCCGTGTTCGCCGGCGACTCTTGTGGCGTCGGGGTCGCCTGCTCGGCGTTGGACGCGACGACCACGCCGCCGGTGGCGGCTGCGGGAGCCAGGACGACCGCGGCGGCCACCGCCCAGGTCTTCCGGCTCACTGTCCCGCCACTGCCTCTGCCACGAAATCGCCGCACTTCTCCGTCGCCGCGTTGAGAATGGTCATACCCTCGGGCGTATCGGAGGATGGGATTCGGGTCGTGTCGATGAGGGGCTCACCTTCGACGGGGTCGGGAAAGTCCTCCACGCCGTTGTCGCGCACGCACTGGGCGAACTCCAAGGCCGCCGACTGCTCCTCGGGGGTCCGGTCTGCGCTCAAAGTTCCCGGTGGCTGCAGGTCCTTGCACGCGTCGAGGGTCCTCTTCCACACCGCGGGGCTCACACTGACCCCATATTCGAACTGGCCCGACGCGTTCGGATCCGGGAAGTCGCCGACGCCGTTCTCCCGCATGCACTCGGCGAACTTCACTCCCTGGTCACCGTTGTCGGCGGTCGTGTTGGCGGCGTCGCTGCTTCTGGCGGCGTCGTTGTTGCTGGCGTTGGAACAGCCCGCGCCCGCGCCGATCAAGGCGACGACGGCGAGCGCGGCCAGCGGTCCTAGCTTTCTACTCATGTTTCCTTCCGCGTGTGGTGATTGGGTTGACACCGGTTCTGGCCGACCGTGCGCCTCACGGCTGCATCCTCGGGTCCTGGGTGGGGTCGGCATACATGGGCGGGCAGCCGTGATCGATCGCTTCCGGGCGCAGTTCGTAGTGCCAGGGTTCGTTGCCGTAGATCTGGCACAGCTCGTACGCGGCGCCGTGCTCGGACAGCCACGCCGTGGCATCGGAGGGCCCGATGTCGACTGCGTCCCCCGACACGTGAGGAGACGTGGTGGGGGTGGCCACCCACCGGGCGGCCTCCTCCGCTGAGCCGTACTCCGCGACCGCCTCTTGGAGTAGCTGTTCCTGGTACTCCGGCGAACGCCAGCCACTGTCGACTAGGAACTCGACCCCGGCGCCCGCGGCATCCGTTGCGGCTTGCCGCAGGGGAGCGAGGAGAGCTGGATCCAGGTTGGCTACGGCCGGGAACTCGTCATCGAAGACCGTCGCGCCGTCCGGGAGGGCACCGCCGGCTTCGCCAAGCGCACCAGCGTGCTCACTGGGGAGGACGAGGGCACCGTCAGCCTCGCCAGGTGCACCACGGTGCTCGCCGTGACGGACGTCGGTCGGTGATGCGGCCGTCGAGGACGAGGACACCACCACCTCGTAGCCGCGGGCTGCGACGATCGCCGCGATAACGACGAGCAGGCCGTGGACAAGGATCCTGGGGATCGGATGGGTCGTTGTTCGTGCTGGTTCGCCGTAGGTCACGCCTCCAGTCAAGGCAGCGCGGTGTTGCCAGCACGTATGCGTTTTTCGATACGCCGACGATATGTGGCAGCGCGTAGCCTCGACGCATGCGCGTGTTGATCGTCGAGGACGAGCCCTTGATGGCCGAAGCCATCCGCGATGGCCTACGCACGGAAGCCATCGCGGCAGACATCGCAGGTGACGGCGACACCGCACTGGAGCTGCTGAGCGTCAACGCCTACGACATCGCCGTCCTCGACCGCGACATCCCAGGGCCCTCAGGTGACGAGATCGCCAAGCACATCGTCGCCTCCGGCAGCGGCATGCCGATCCTCATGCTCACCGCTGCCGACCGTCTCGACGACAAGACCACTGGGTTCGAGCTCGGCGCTGACGACTACCTCACGAAGCCGTTCGAACTGCAAGAGCTCGTGCTCAGGCTCAGGGCGCTCGACCGCAGACGCGCCCACCACAGGCCACCCGTGCGAGAGATCGCAGGCCTGCGGCTCGATCCGTTTCGCCGCGAGGTCTACCGCGACGGCCGCTACGTCCCGCTGACCCGCAAGCAGTTCGCAGTGCTCGAGGTCCTCGTGGAAGCCGAAGGCGGTGTCGTCAGCGCCGAGGAGCTCCTAGGGCGAGCCTGGGATGGGAACGCAGACCCATTCACCAACGCCGTGCGCATCACGGTCTCGGCCCTGCGCAAACGCCTGGGCGAACCCTGGATCATCGCCACAGTACCCGGCGCCGGGTACCGCATCGACACTCAAGGGGACGGCGTGCCCGAGGGAGGAGACCGTGGATAGGGAGCCTGGGTTGAGCGTTCGCCTCAAGCTCACCCTCAGCTACGCCGGGTTCCTCATGGTCGCGGGCGCCGTGCTGCTCGCGGCCGTGTGGGTATTCATGCTGCGCGACCTGCCCGAGGTGTACATCGGCCCCCGCGGGCAGGACGTGGGCCAGTACGCCCTCGTGCGTGACTTCGCCCCGGCGGCGGCCGCAGTGATGGCGTTCCTACTGGTCTTCGGTCTCGTGGGGGGGTGGATTCTCGCCGGCCGCATGCTCGCCCCGCTGACTCGCATTACGGGCGCCACACGCATGGCCGGGAACGGGTCGCTGTCTCACCGGATCCAGTTGGAAGGCCGCAATGACGAGTTCCGCGAACTCGCCGACAGCTTCGATGCCATGCTCTCAAGACTCGAGGCACAGGTCGCCGAACAGCAGAGGTTCGCGGCCAATGCGTCCCACGAGTTGCGCACCCCGCTGGCAGTCACGCAGACACTTCTCGACGTGGCCCGCAACGATCCGAACCGCGACAACGGCGAGCTCGTCGACCGCCTCCACGCCGTCAATGCTCGAGCGATCGACCTCACCGAAGCACTGCTCCTGCTCAGCCGCGCCGACCGGCGGTCCTTCGCCCGAGAGCACGTCGACCTGTCACTCATCGCGGAAGAAGCCACCGAAACGCTCCTCCCCCTCGCAGAGGAACGCGGCCTCACCATCGAGACCTCCTCCGGCGACGTGACCCCCACCATCGCCTCACACGCGCTCCTGCTGCAGATGACCACGAACCTCGTGCACAACGCGATCGTCCACAACTTGCCCGAACAGGGCACCGTGTGGGTCACGACCAGCGTTCACCCCAAGGCGGTGGTGCTCACGGTCGAGAACACCGGCGAGAAGCTCACCCCACAGTTGGTTTCCACGCTTGGCGAGCCGTTTCTTCGCGCCACCAAGCGCATACGCACCGACCACGCAGGTGTCGGCCTCGGCCTGGCGATCGTCAAGAGCATCACCCAAGCACACGACGGAACCCTCACCCTCACCCCCCGGGCCGATGGCGGGCTCCGTGTCACGGTGCAACTACCCGCCGCGCCACCGCACACCGGCAGATGACGATCGGGGAGTTGCCGACTTCGCTTTGCATGGAAAGCGGAACTTTCGGAGCGGCCCACGTGAGCCAAGCGAGATACTGCGTGCACGGTGTCACAGGCAAACGTTGAGGTTGTGCGTGAGAGCTTCGCCGCCTTCAACCGCGGTGATCTCGACGAAGCCCTCCAGTGGATGCACCCCGAAATCGAATGGCAGACCCACCAGGCTTTTCCCGACGCCGGGACGTACCGCGGCCGCCACGAGGTCCGGGAGTTCTGGCAGAACTGGCGGGACGCGTTTCGGGGCTTCCAGTTGCACTTGGAGGAGTGCGTGCCGGCAGGCAAGCGCCACGTCCTCGCCACCTTCCGAGTGAGTGGGCAGGGAGCCGGGAGCGGCGTCGGGGTGGCTCCCCCGCGGTCTTTCAGCTCGGCGAGATCCAGGACGGGCAGGTGATTTGGGTTGGGATGTTTGCTACCGATCGTGATGCCCTCGACACTGCCGGCCTACGGGAGTAGCTCGGAGTATCACTTCGCATGGGAAGCGCAACTTCTCGTCATGGACTCAGCTCCGCGACTCGTCGAAGCAGATCGTCCGCGATCCTTGCCGGCGATTCGGTGGTCACCAGGACCAGGTCGGCCGAGCGCCGCAACAGCGGCTCGATCTCGGCGAGATCAGCCCGTACCTGCGAGAGCTCCCGCTCGTCCCGGCCGTATGAATTGTTCGTTCGCTTCTGAAGCCGGTCGACTAGGACCGGCTCGGGAGCGGTCAGCAATACGCGATAGTCGAACGGAAGTTCTGCCTGCTCCTCAGAGCAGCCGGCAAAGAACAAGAGCTGATCGCCCGATCGGTTGAGCAGCTCGGCTACCTGCGCGGCGCGCCAGCCCCAGCGACCGTCCCGCCGCGGTTCGGAAAACCCATCGTCGTCGGCGTCGTACGCGATGTATCCCCGCTTCCGCAGCTCAAGCACCAGCGCGGACTTGCCCGTGCCCGACATGCCCGTGATCAAGACATGCATGCCGAGAGCATTCCAGTCCACCTAGGAAATAGCCGCTTCGGGTCGCCACGCGCTCACTGCTCATCAGTGTCCTTTACTGGGGCTGGGGATCAGGGGAGGCGGGGTCCCGTCGGCGTCATACGGGAGCCCCGAGCTCGCTGCTCGGTCATCGCGTTTCGTTGGCCAATTGAGCGCAGTGCATCGCGTCTCTACGACCGTGAGAGCCGCAGTTCTGGGGAAGCCGGGGCTGCCCGGCGACTTTCTCCCCGTAGGGGAAGGGCGAGCAAATCGCATCGGACCCCCTTGACACGGAGGGGGCGCGGGGCGAGAACCGGCGCATGCGGGTTGCCTAGCGGTTAGGTTGCCCGCTGGTCCCCGCTGGCCATTGAGCAGCGGGAGCACGAGGCCCCGTTTCTCCTGGGGGGAAGCGGGGCCTTCGTCGTTCTCTCGCGTCCGCACCGACTGAAGTTATGCGCCTTTCGTCCAAAGCGACTGGGGGCCCATCGCCAGTCTGGCTCGTTCGTCTGCGTACGACGACGACAATTGCTGGGTGGCGAGTGGGCGTAATCTGTCGCGGTGCGTGTATTGCTGACTGGAATGTCGGGCACCGGCAAGTCGGCTTTGGTCGGGGAACTCAGGAGGCGGGGATACCCGGCGCATGACGCCGACGAGGATGGCTTCACTGAGCCGAGAGCGGACGGCCGGTGGGGCTGGCGCGAGGACGTGGTCGCCAAGCTGCTCAGGGAGTCGACTGATCCAGTGTTGTTCTTCGCCGGCTGCTCGGAGGAGCAGGCAGGTCTGCCATTCGATTTCCGGGTGCTGCTCACGGCCCCGACGTCGGTTCTCGTCGAGCGCTTGCGCACGCGCACCAACAACCAATACGGCCGTACCGACACCGAACTGTCCCAGGTACTTGCCGACTTGGCCGAGGTCGAGCCGCTCCTGCGCCAGTCGGCTGATCTGGTCTTGACGACGACGACACCTCCGGCCGAGGTTGCCGACGAGCTTCTTCGAAACCTTCCGAACAGGAATCGGCCTAACCTCGAGGCCGTCCCGTGGCCTGCTCCCGGCGCCCCGCAGATAGTCGCTTTCCATGCGAAGCGAATATCTCGGGGAGCGGAATGGGGACGCGGGACGCATAGGACGATGCGTTGGGTACCAAAGTGGTACCGCCCGCAGCACGCGCGGTGAACCGCTCCTATGGCCTCCACCTGAGGGCCGAGCCTGTACTCCGCCTCAGGGGGATGCCGAGTGCGGCACCGAGCAGTACCGTCGACACGTGTACGACGGTTCCGTTCCGGAGTCGCGTGAGGGCGACCAGGCGCGCGCGCTGTTCCCGGCGTTCGCGCTCGTGGTCGCCGTAGTAGCCGCTGTCACCGACCCTACTCTACCGCGGACCTGCTGCTTGCCGTACCCGTCGTGGGCGCCTTCGCGGTGTGGGCCTATGTTCCCGCCGCGCCGATGCAGGCAGATCGGTCTCGCGGTGCTCATCCCGGTCGTCGTCGCGCAGCGTTCGGGAGAGCTCGAGCCGCTCATGTTCGAGGTCTCTCTGCTCGGCTACGTCGGTCGGGCGGTGGGCCCCGTCGCGGGTGGAGGCCGTCGCGCTGGGCGTGCTCGCCCTGACCGCGCCGGTGGCCGCGAGCCTGATCCAGAATCCGTCCGAGCTCGCTGTGGGCATCTGGGCCCTGGGCATCGCGTTCCCCTGGGTGATCGGCCGCTTCGCCGCGCGCCAGAGGCTGCTGGCAGCCCGACTCCAGGCCACCGAGCGAGAGCTTGCCGAGCAGGCGTTGCTGGGCGAGCGGCGTCGGATCGCTCGCGATGTCCACGACTTCGTGGGCCACGGGTTGGCCGCCGTCATGCTTCAGATCACCAGGCGCCCCACCACGTGCTCCGCCGTGACCCGGCGGCCGCGGATCGAGGCGCTGCGATCGGCCGAGGACGTGGGTCGGCGCAGCATGCGGGAGCTCCGCCGCACGGTTGCGCTGCTTCGGAGCGATGACGAGGCGGTGGCGGCGTCGCCGCTCCCGTCCGCAGAGGAGATCTCAACACTGGTCGAGGATGCGCGCGTCGGAGGCCTCGAAGTCCAGCTGCGGACCCGGGGTGATCTGTCCCGGGTCACGCCGAGCGTTGGCGTCGCGCTCTACAGGATCACCCAGGAGGCGCTGGCGAACGCGGCACGGCACCAGCACCGCATGCGCTGACCGCTCTCAGGGTCGAGGTCGGCGACGGGCGGGCGAGTCTGATCGCTGAGACGACGAGCGACTCGGTCCCCGACGCGGCAGGGGAGCGGACCGACCTCGGTACGGCCTACTCGGGATGCGGGAGCGGGCGACCGCGCTCGGCGGCGAGTTCGCCGCTGGGCCGACGGCAACGGGCTGGCGGGTGAGCTGTCAGCTTCCGTTGGAGGCTGACGGCGAGGCACGGGCCGGGCCGGTGCACACAGCATGATCAGGGTCGCACTGGT
>CAVTFG010000020.1:0-37148 GCA_963734015.1 uncultured bacterium
TCGACGAACGGTGGCGATCGACCCTGAGCCCCGATGAGATCGATGCCGTGCGGCGCAAGACGAATGACTATCGCGAGAAGTTCGGCTACGCCTGAGCGGGCCAAGCGAGCCGCTGGCTGTCGCGCCCAGCGACATCCAGGGCTCAGCCGGAGGGCTCGGCCCGGTTCCCGTCGGCGATGAACGGACACCGGGGGCCGGGCTGCGGGTCCGCGACCGGAGCGAGGTCGAACGCTTCGGGTCCTTCGTAGACGATCACGTTCTCGATTCCGCCCGGCGGCTTGGGAAAGCCCTGGTCCGCGGGCCCGGTCGCCGCGCAGACGTTGCCGCCCCGAAGCTCCCAGAGGAACAGGTCCTCGCCGCGCTCCTCGACAAGCAGATCCTCGGGGGCGACGATCAGGGTGTCGTGCCCGTCCTCGCCTCCAGGGCCGAGCCGGCCGCTCTCGCGTAGCTCGATCAGACCCGGACCCCATTCGGTTGGGCCCACCGGCCCGTTCGCCAGCGCCAGGACACTGCATGCGGCCGCGGGCACGCAGAACGCCACCGCCAGGGCGGGCACCGCCAGCGCACGGCCGGTGGCGACGCGGAGCTCGGCAACGGCAGGGGTGGCCTCGAGCAGGGCGCGGGCCGAGATCAGCATGGCGAGCGGGGCGGCGATGGCGATCGCCTTCGACTCCTGGTAGGGCGTGCCCACGAGCAGCGGATAGAGGTAGAGGATCGCGGCGGCGCCGAGGGCCGCGGGGACGGCGAGCTCGCGGCGACTGAGCCACCACCAGAGGCCGAAGCCGAGCGCCGCGAAGCCGACGAGGCCACCGAGCCAGAAGACGGCGGCCGGGGCGAACCCGGCGCCCGGATCGAGACGGAAGTCCCCCGAAGGCCAGATCCCCAGCGCCTCCAGCGGCGAGATCGCGTTGAACAGGTTGCCCAGGCCGTCGCCGTCTGGGTCGAAGGTCTCGAAGCTCCCGAAGTCCGCGATCCTCCCCAGCTCGGGAGCGATCGCCACCACCGCGACGCCCACGGCGAGGGCACCCGGGACGAGCGCTGCGCGCATCGGCTGGAGGCTCCGGCGAGCCGCCAGTTCCGCGATCCCCCAGAGCCCGGCCGCGCCGACCAGCCAGGCCAGGCCGGGGAAGCTGTAGGTGTAGACCGAGCCGATCGCCAGGGCCGCGAGGGGGACGGCCGCCAGCAGGCGCCACCGCGCCGCGGGCTCCGGGCCGCCCAATGCGCCCTTCGCCAGCTGTTGGAGGCCGATCGCGAAGGCCAGGACGAAGAGTGCCTGCATCGTCTCCTTGAACGCGCCCTGGATCAGGTACGACGCCGCCATGTAGGCGAGGCCGACCAGCAGCGCCCCGGCGACCTGGCGGGTCCTGGCGAGCCCCCCGAGGAGCTCGAGGGCGGCGAGGGAGGCCGCCACCGAAACGGCCAGGGTGAGCCCGCCGAAGGCCTGCAGCAGGCTGGGGCCGGCCTGGGAGACGGCGACGACGATCGCGTGGGGGCCGAGCGGGTAGCCCTCGGTGATCAGCCGCTCCTCCCCCCCGTGCGCGAGCCGATCGGCGGCGAAGAGATGCTGAGACATGTCCGGGTTGAGCGAGGTCCCGAGGATGCCGAACCGGCTCTCGACCGCGAACGGCAACGAGGCGAGAATGATCGCGGCCGCCACCACGGCCAGGCCGACACCGGCCCTCGGCACCGAGAGCTCGCCGGCGGAGGCCCAGGCGGCGAGGCCGCCGACCGCGAGCACGGCGATTGCCGCCAGCGCTGCGGCGGGCTCGTCGGTCAGGTTCAACACGCCCCAGGCAACGCCGGCGAGCAGGGCCAGCCCGACGGCGGGTGCGAGCCAACTCCATTCCCGGCGGCCGCAGAGCGCGAACAGCCCCTGGCCCGACGCGGCCGCTGCAACGAGAATCACCGCCAGCGATGCGTAGGTGCCGACCATGGGGCGGCGAGCCTACCGACGGAGGATGTCGCCGTCCGCCTAGAGGTCGCGCTCGTAGAAGATCATCAGGGGGCCGTCCGGAGCGCCCTCGCGGTTCGTGAAACCGAGCTTCTCGTACAGTGCGCACGCCGCCTTGTCGTCCACGCTCGTGCCCAGATGCATGAAGCCGGCCCCGCGGGACCGCGCGAGCTCCAGCGCCACCTCGAGCAGGGCCTGCCCGAGGCCCTCGCCGCGGCGGTCCGGCGCCACGTAGAGCTCCTCCAGGTACGCGTCCAGGCTCTCGGTCCAGAGCGCGGGCCTGAAGCGCAGGACGGCGATCCCGTGTGGGCCATCGCCCCCGAGGAGGATCACGGCCTCGCCCGCGTCGATCAGGGGGAAGAGCCGACGGGTCAGCGCCTCGACGCCCGGCGTGAACTCGTCGAACTCCGTGTTGAAGTCGTGCAGGAGCGACGCCGCTGCGCTGGCATCGGATGCGTCGGCAATCCGGACGCGGGGTGGGTCAGCGGCCACGGTAGTGGGCACTACTGGGCTCGAACCAGTGACCTCCGCCTTGTCGAGGCGGCGCTCTCCCAACTGAGCTAAGCGCCCGGGACGTGGAATCTAGCAGCGGGTTTCGCTCAGCCGGACGCGCCCGCGGATAGACCGGGCGGGGGCGCGGTTCGTGTGAACGCCGGGGCTCGCGTCAGCCCGGCTCGGGACCAATTCGCAGCTTGAGCCCCTGCACAGCGGTCACGCGTACGCGGTCGCCCGGTCCGAACGAGTTCCCGTCCTCGGCCACGGCGGACCAGATCTCGCCGCGGAGCTTGACCCGGCCCTGCGGGTCGCACGCCTCGGTCACCTCGGCCCGCTCGCCGATCATCCCCTCCGCCCCACCGCGCACGCGATAGCGGTTCAGGAACCGCTTCCACAGGTAGAGCTCGCCCACCTCGATCACGGCGGCGACGCAGACGCCGATCACGTTCCACGGCGAGGGAAGGACGAAGAGGCCGACGATCGAGGCGGTCAGCAGCATGGCCTCGCACCGTAGCCGGGTCCGGCCTCAGCGCAGCTGCGCTACCGACTCCCCCAGATCGGCGAAGCGTTCCGCCTGCCCCTCGCGCAGGTGGCGAGCGGCGAAATCACGCGCGGACGCCACGAGGCGTTCGCCCAGTGCGGGGTCCCCGCGAACCTCGCGGATCGCCCCGGCGAGGGCCTCCGGGTCACCATGGGGAACGGCGAGGCCAAGGCCCTCCGTCTCAATCAGCCGGCGCAGCTCCCCGGTGCAGGCCGCGACGATCGGCCGGCCGATCGCGCACGCGTCGTAGAGCTTGGCCGAGACGACCAGATCCTGCCGCTCGGAAACGAGCACCACGTCGGCTGCGCGGAGGTGCCGCCCCGCCTCGGTAGGGGACATGAGTGGCCGCACGTCGACCTGGCCCGGCAATCCCTCCGCCTCATGCAGGACGTCGGCGCGCCGCGGTCCCTCGCCGATGACGAGGAGGAGGTAGTCGTCGCCGAGCAGCCGTTGGGCCCCGAGCGCGTGCTCCACGCCGTGCGCGAGCCCGATGTTGCCGGCGTACGCCCAGACGAAGCGGCTCGGCGGGAGTCCGACCGCGTCCCTGTCCACCGACATGGCTCCGGCGTCCAGCCACGCCTGGGTGGTGCCGTTGGCGATCGCGACGATCTGCTTCCCGACGGGCGCCCGGTCGGCGATGTACCCGGCGAAGGCGTCGTTCGCCGTGACCACCGCGCTCGCCTTCGCGTAGGCCCATCGCTCCATCTGCTCGAGCATGTCGGTCACCCGCCCCGGCGCCAGCTCCCCCACGGCGATCGGCGTGTACGGCCAGAGGTCGCGGATGTCGAGCAGCAACGGCGCCCGGTGGCGCATCGCGACGAGGGCTCCGGCGGCGGCGACACTGAGCGGCGGCGAGCTCGCGACCACCAGGTCGGGGCGGGATCGAAGCATTCCGGCGCCCGTCGCCAAGCCGGCGTAGGAGCCGTAATACGCAAGCCGTGTGCGCGGGGTCTTGCGTTGCGACGTGGCCACCCACAGATAGGTCACACGAGCGCCGCCGACCCGTCGTTGGACGCGTGGCCGCCCGCGAAAGCCGTCCTCGACGACGCCGCTGGGATGGTTGGGGACGGGGCAGACGACGTCGACTTCGTGCCCCTTCCGCACGAACGCGTCCACGAACGCCTCGACGCGGAAACGACCCGCGGTCACCTCGGGGGCGTAGTGCTGGGTGAGGAAAAGAACGCGCATCCCTCCGGCAGCCTAGCCTCGCGTACAGTGATCTCCGATGAGCACTGGGGATGCAACCGAGGGTGGGAGCGCTACCGAGCGCGAAGGGCCGCTCCGGGTCCTCTTCATCACCGAGGACGACCCGCTCTACGTGATCGAGTTCTTCGACTCGTTCCTCGACGCATACCCGCGCGAGCGCCTCGAGGTGGCTGGGATCACGGTCAGCCGTGCCTTCAATGAATCACGCGTGGCCACCGCGCGGCGCGTGCTCCGCCTGTACGGCATCCGCGACTTCGCGAAGCTCGCCGCCCGCTTCGCTCAGGCGAAGCTCCGACGGCGATCAATCGAGTCGCTGGCCCGGCAGTCCTCGATCGCGCTGCTGCCGACCGCTTCGGTGAACGATCCTGAGTACATCCGGCGAGTGCGCGAGCTCGCCCCGGACGTGATCGTCTCCGTGGCCGCTCCCGAGATCTTCCGGGAGGAGCTGCTGGGTTCGGCGGCGATCGGATGCGTGAACATCCATTCGGGCAGGCTTCCCACCTACCGCGGGATGATGCCGGTGTTCTGGCAGATGCTCAATTCGGAGCCGCACGTGACCGTCACCGTGCACGAGATGGCGGCGCAGCTGGACGCAGGGGCCGTGCTCGGCACGGTCGAGCTGCCGGTCCTGCCGTCGGATCGGCTCTCCCGCCTGATGGTCGAAGGCAAGCGCGAGGGCGCGCGACTCTTGATCCGGGTGCTCGAGGACCTCGCGCAGGGCGCGACCGACCCGAAGCCCTTGGACCTGGAGCAGGCCTCCTACTTCTCCTTCCCGGGCCCGGCGGAGGCGCGTGAGCTCCGCGCCCTGGGTCACGCCCTCGTGTAGCGGAGCGCGCCGCGGGCTTGGAGCAGTTGATGACCGGCACACGCCCCTCGGCTGCGATGTCGATCGACGTCGAGGATTGGTTCCAGGTCGAGAACCTGCGAACCGCGATCACCCGTGAGAGCTGGAACGATCGCGAGCTCCGGGTGGAGCGCAACACCGACCGGATGCTCGAGCTCCTGGCCGAGCGCGACATCCGGTGTACCTGTTTCGTGCTCGGCTGGGTCGCCGACCGCTGCCCCGAGTTGATCCGGCGCCTGGCCGCCGCCGGGCACGAGATCGCCAGCCACGGGTACGGGCACGAGCTCGTGTACAGGCTGACTCCATCGGAGTTCCGTGAGGACGTGCGGCGGAGCAAGGTCGTGCTGGAGGACCTCGTTTCAGCGCCCGTGGTCGGCTACCGGGCGCCCAGCTTCTCGATCACGGATTGGTCCATCCCGATCCTCCAGGAGCTCGGCTTCCAATACGACTCCTCGCTCTTCCCCGCCCTCGCCCACGACCGCTACGGCCGCATCGAGGGCGTCGGCCCGCGCGAGCGCATCGCCGAGCTGGCGCCCGGCTTCAGCGAGGCCTGCATCTCGTCCCTGTTCGTCGGATCCCGCGCGCTCCCGTGGGGAGGTGGCGGCTACTTCCGGTTCCTGCCCTATCCCGTCTTCCGGCGTGGCGTGGCCGGCATCCTCGGCTCGGGGGAGCCGTATGTCTTCTACATCCACCCCTGGGAGATCGACCCCGGCCAGCCGCGCGTCAGCGGGCTTCCACGAACGCACGCCTTCCGGCACTACGTCGGGCTGCGCACGGCCGAGCGCCGGTTCCGGTCGCTGCTCGGCGACTTCGCCTGGACCACCGTCGCCGACGTCCTCGCCCGGCGCGCCGACGAACTTACGGCTGATACCTCGTGATCTGGACGTTGGCGTAGTCGGTGTAGACCGTCGCCTGCCGCGGCTGGCCGGAGACGGAGCCGTCGAAGAGGTCCATGTGGTGATAGAGACCGATGCCCGCTGAGGAGCTTGGGCGACCGCCCGTGAAGTCGACGCCCGTCTGACGGGTCACCACCTGGGTCATCGAGCCGTTTTGGTCGAGGTCGGCCCAGACCTCGTACCAGCCGTCCGAGTCCCAGTTGCTGACGATCGCCATCCGGATCCACTCGCCGGTCGGGACCTTGAGGATCTGGTACATGTTGTTGTCTTCACTGTCCTTGGTCCTGAACTTGATCCCGTCGGAGCCGATGGTCGCATAGAACGGCAGGTACGTATCCATGCCGCCGCCGTGCGACTTGAACTGCAACAGCTGGCTGTACTTTGCCGTGCCGCCGCCGCGGGCCTGCTCGTGCGGGAAGGGCGACTCGCCGTTCGCGAGCTCCTGCAGGCGGAACGAGTAGTAGAAGGCGTAGTTGCCCGGCGTGAACGCCATCGGGTTGCTCGAGGACGACCACTTCTGCGTCTGGGTCCTGGTGTTCTGGTTGCAGCGGCACTGGCGGTCGTAGACCGACACCTCTCCGGCGCGAGAGATGTAACGGCGGTAGTACGGGCTCGGAGTCGACTGTCCGATCGCCATGTGCGGATCGCCGTCGCCCGAGCGTCGGACGACGTACGGGTCGTCGGCGCCGCTGGCGTTACAGCCGAAGAGGAACGGCGTCGAGTTCGAACCCCAGATCAAGCACGGGTTCGGCTCGGTGGCCAGGTCCTGGGAGACCACCGTTCCGGTGCCGGGGACGACCGAAGCCGAGCCGGGGGGATCGGTTGGAACCGGAGGGTCGGTCGGAACCGGGGGATCGGTCGGAACCGGGGGGTCGGTGGGAACCGGGGGGTCGGTGGGAACCGGGGGGTCGGTGGGAACCGGGGGGTCGGTCGGAACCGGGGGGTCGGTGGGAACCGGGGGGTCGGTGGGAACCGGGGGGTCGGTGGGAACCGGGGGGTCGGTGGGAACCGGGGGGTCGGTGGGAACCGGGGGGTCGGTGGGAACCGGGGGGTCGGTGGGAACCGGGGGGTCGGTGGGAACCGGGGGGTCGGTGGGAACCGGGGGGTCGGTTGGAACCGGGGGGTCGGTGGGAACCGGGGGGTCGGTGGGAACCGGGGGGTCGGTGGGAACCGGGGGGTCGGTGGGAACCGGGGGGTCGGTGGGAACCGGGGGGTCGGTGGGAACCGGGGGAAGGTCTACGGCAAACGAGCGGACGGCCGGGGTGGGGTCGGTGTTTCCGGCCCGGTCGGTCGCCCGGACCGCGAACGTGTGCCGGCCCTCGGTCATCCCGGACACTGCCTCCGGGGTGGAGCACGCGTGCCAATCCCCTTCATCGAGCCGGCACTCGAACGTGGACCCGGCCTCCGACGCAGAGAACGCGACGGCGGTCGCGGGCACCGGGATCGTGCCTGACGGCCCGAAGATGATCGCGGTGTCCGGCGCCGTCCTGTCCCGTCGGCCGTGGTGCCGGGCTCGAGGCCGGGTCGTCTTGTGGCGCAGGCGTTGCGCCCTGTGGCCGCTGAACACTTGCTGCGGGTTCGTGTTGGCGAAGCCGCGGAAGCTCTCGGAGCGAGTGGCGTCCCTCTTCGAGTCGGCGGCGAATGCGGAAACAACAAACGCGAGCAGCGCCGTGACGATGGCGGCGGTGAGGGTGCGGCTACGGTCGAGCATCCGGTTCTCCTCTTCGGTAGCTGAGCCGTCTCGCTGAGCCCGAGACCTCTGGCTTTGCGTCCCCGCCTCACGGCGGGTTTGCCTTGTCGGTGGAGGCCGGTCCCACGGCCCCCCGCATTTGTGAGTGTTTCCCTAAGGTTCGGTTTCCAAACCTCAAAACTTGAGAAAAGCTGAAACTAACTGGAACGTCCGTCCAACCGCCGTGGGCGAAGTCTTGCGCGGGGATAAGCGAGAGCCCCGCCAGGCGGGGCTCTCGGAACTCACGGGTCTGGCTTGGTGGGTCTCAGCCCTCGCCGGCCTCGTCCTCCTCGCCATCGTCGGCCTCGTCGCCGACCACGTTGAACGAGCGGTCGAGCTGCACGTCGGTCTGGCTGCCGTCTTCCAGCGTCACCTCGACCTCGTAATAGCTCTCCTCGTCGCCGACCTCGGTGCCGGTCACCTGGCCGCCGCCGGTGTGCTCGAGCGCAGCAGCGCTCGCGCTTTCGAGGGCGCTGCCGGAGATCGGCTTCTCGGTCGCATCGTCGTCACCGCCGGTGCCGAGGGCAACGCCTGCGCCGCCAGCGGCGATCGCGGCCGCGGCGACGCCGCTGATCAGGATCTTCGTTCGCTTGGTCATTTCATTCCTCCTGGGTTCAGGGTTGAGGCCGTGTTTCTACGGGGGCGTGATGAAACGACGATGAACGACGCGCGGCCTTAGGGTGTTGGGCATGGCGGACGTCGACCAAGCGGTGCGGCTCGTGACCGATCCTGCGAACGTGACCCGGATGGGCCAGACCGGCCCAGCCGAGCAGTTCGCCGTCAAGCAGAACCGGGTGCTGAGGGCGCTCCGCGACGCCGGCGCCGGCAAGGCCGAGGCCCGCGAGCTCGCGCTGAAGGCGCTGGAGCAGGTCGAGGGCGGCGCCGAGCTCCAGGCCCACCGCGGTGCCCAGCCTGTCGGCGGCCGCGGCGACGCAACCGAAGAGCACTGGTGGGTTCCGGCCACGGTGGTCAGGTTCGAGTAAGCGGAGCAACCGCCTTCGCCGAGGCACGGGCGCGACTCTGGTGCGCAACCGCGGCGTCGCGGATGCGATGAATGTGGTCGCCCATCGCGACTCTGGCGCGCTCGGGGTCTCGAGCGCAGATCGCGTCGACGATGCTCCGGTGCTCGCCGGCTGTCCGCTGCGCGACGGTGGGCAGCTGCACCGTGTAGCCGCGGCTCTCCTCGGCGATCGCGGCGATCGTCGCCAGGAGGCGCTCGAGCAGCGGATTGTGCGCGGCGCCGGCGATGCGCTCGTGTAGCTCGACGTCCAAGCGCACCAGCTCGTCCGTCGTCAGGTTTCGCACACTGCCGCTGCGCGCGCATTCGCGCAGCTCCGCGAGCTCCTCGTCGGCGGCGCGCTCGGCTGCCTGTGCCGCTGCGCCCGGTTCCAGCATGAGCCGGACCTCGAAGAGGTGTTCGAGCCCGAAGTCGGAGAGCGCCAGCGCGAACTGGAGCGGGCGCAGGAGCTCCTCGACGCCGAGCGAGGAGACGAAGGTGCCCGACCCGTGCCGGCTCTCGACGATGTTCATCGCCTGAAGCGCCCGCATGGCCTCGCGCACGGTCGGGCGGCTGACGCCGAGCGCCGTGCTCAGCGCCCGCTCCGAGGGCAGGCGATCGCCGGGGCGCAGCCGCCCGTCGAGGATCATGTCCTTGACGGTCAGGACCGCGTCCGTCGTGAACCCCGTCCGGGCGAGCGGGCGGAAGTCTGCGCCGGGCTCGTTCCCGTCCATCAGCGCTCGACGTGCCCCGAGCCGCCGTCGGCGCCGAGGACCAGGTCCCGCTCGCGGACCGGAACGTGGTCGAGGGGCACCGGGGCCAAGGCCTCGATGAACGCGCAACCGTGTTCGGAGTAAAGCTCGTGCTCGAGCCCCCGGTTGACGACCACGGTGTCCCCCGCGCGGAGGGTGCGGGTCTCGTCTTCGATCGTCATCGTCACCTCACCCTCGAGGATCAGCATCACCTGCTCGGTGTGCTCATGGCTGTGGCGAGCGACGCGCATCCCGGGCTCGTACGCGGCGCGGCACAGCAGCACCTGTTCGCCCCCGACCGCGTTGAGGTGGACGCCGGGTGCGAACTCGTACGTCTCGACGTCGTTGAAGGTGCCGAATGGTGAGCTCATGCCGCCTCCTCAAGCGCGCGCAGGATCTTCTCTGGAGTGATTGGAAGCTCGGTGATCTGGACTCCGATCGCGTCGGTGACGGCGTTGGCGATGGCGGGAATCGGGGAGTTGGCGGTCATCTCGCCGACGCCCTTCATCCCGAACGGCCCGTTCGCAGAGGGGATCTCAAGGATCGTCGACTCGATCTCGGGCAGCTCCGCCGCGCCGGGCATGAGGTAGTGGGAGAAGTCGTCCGGCGCATGGTCGGTCTCCGGGTAGTACGGCGCGGTCGTCTCGTACAGCGCGTGCGACATGCCCAT
Source organism: uncultured bacterium (assembly GCA_963734015.1). GTDB lineage: Bacteria > Actinomycetota > Thermoleophilia > Solirubrobacterales > 70-9 > JALZKA01. Next base: position 10,082 of record CAVTFG010000020.1, read on the forward strand.
CCAGGTTCCCCCGGTGATCTGTCCCTCGACGAGGGCCGGGTTGAGCGCCCGGCCCACCTCATAGGCGCTCTTGAGGCTCAGTACGCGGACGTGCCCGGTCTCGGTGTCCACCTCGACCTCGGCGATCGTGCACGCGTGAGCCTCCGTCGAGTCCGGGTCCATCGCCCCGGTCTCGGGGTCGACCTCGCTCTTCGGCTTCATGTACATGCCGCGGCCCGAGATCGAGCGCCCGTGCTTGAAGTGGGCGGCCAGGGCGACATCGGCGATCGGGATCGAGCGCTCCGGCACGCCGACGACTCGGATGTTGCCCTGGCCGTCGGTTTCCACGTCCTCGGGCGCCGCCTCGAGCTCGTCGGCCGCGACCTCCAGCAGCACCTCCTTCGCCTCGTTGGCCGCCGCGATGATCGCGTTCCCCACTCGGTGCGTGGCGCGGCTCGCGAAGGTGCCCATGCAATGAGGGCCGGTGTCCGAGTCGGCGGTGTCGACCTGGACGGTCTCGAGCGGGACGCCGAGCGTCTCCGCCCCGATCTGAGCCATGACCGTGCGCAGGCCCTGGCCCAGGTCGACGCTCGAGAGGGTGATCATGAAGGCACCGGTGGGCGTCGAGTGGATCAGCGCCTGGCTCGGATCACCCCCCAGGTTCATGCCGGTCGGGTAGTTGACCGCCGCCATCCCGCGGCCGCGCAGGAGCGTCACTCCGCCACCTGCCCGCGGTCGTTCGAGGTCATCGCCCGCAGCTCGGCCGAGAGCTCGACGCCGGCCATCTCGGCTGCCGCATGCATCGTCTCGACCAGGGTGGCGTCCGCGGTGGTCTTGCCATAGGGGCGCTCGTCGCCGTTGCGGTACGCGTGGCGCAATCGAAGCTCCCACGGGTCGATCTCAAGCTCACGCGCGATCCGGTCCATCTGCATCTCGAGCGCGAACGACGCCTCGGTGACCCCGAAGCCGCGCATCGCGCTCGACGGCGTCCGGTTCGTGAAGACGCAGTGGACGTCGATCGAGACGTTGGGGATCGTGTACGGCCCGGAGGCGTTGGCCGCGTGCTTCGTGCACCCGTAGGGCGTGTGGCGGCTGTAGGCGCCGGCGTCCTCGTAGCTCGTCACCTCGCGCGAGACGATCGCGCCGTCGTCCATCACGCCGTCGGTGATGTAGATGCGGTTGGCGCTCCGGGTCGAGGAGACCTGCATCTCCTCCTCGCGCGTGTAGACGTAGCGGATCGGGCGGCCAGTTCGCATGGCGGCGAGCGTCGCCAGGGGCTCGACGATGACGTCGACCTTCCCGCCGAAGCCGCCGCCCACGCTGCCCCCGATGAAGCGCAGCTTGTGCGGTGGGACCTGGAGGATGATCGCCGTGTTGTCGAGGCTGAAGAAGATCGCCTGGGTGTTCGTGTAGACGGTGACGCGGCCGTCGGCCTCGGGCTTGGCGACGCAACCCGTCGGCTCAACGGGGGCATGCTCGATCGGGCTCATCTGGTAGCGGCCGGTGATCACGCGGTCGGCCTGCTCGCGGGCGGCCGGGGCATCGCCGTGGCGAACGCGCCGGCAGTGGTGCCCCTCGTAGACGAAGTAGTTCGTGCCCCAGTGGGTGACGATCGGCGCGCCGGGTTCGAGTGCCTCCTCGACGTCGAAGACGGCAGGAAGCTCCTCGAGGTCCAGCTGCACCTTGGCCGCCGCCTCGAACGCCGCGGTCTCGGTCTCCGCCACGACGACCGCGACCGGCTCGCCCTTGTAGCGCACGCGCTCGGCTGCGAGCACCTGCTCCTCGTCGGGCTCGACCCCGATCAGACAGAGGATCGTGTAGACGTTCTTCGGGACGTCCGCGGCGGTCAGCGAGGTGACGAAGCCCGGGACCTTTTCGGCCGCGGAGAAGTCGATGCCACGGATCCGGGCGTGTGCCACCGGGCTGCGCACCGCCTTCATGTGGCACATGCGCGGGAAGCTGACGTCCCCGGAAAACGTGGTCGAGCCGTTCACGTGACCGAGCGCGTCGCGGCGTTCGTGCGTCCGTCCGATGACGTCGAACGGCTTCGCCCCGTTGCCCGGCGCACTCATGCCGAGGCCTCCCGGCGCTCACGCATCCGGCCCGCCGCGTCTGAGACCGCCGCGATGATCGGCGCGATCCCCGTGCAGCGGCAGACGTTTCCGGAGAGGGCGACACCGATCTCCTCGGGCGTGGGATCGGGGTTTCGCTCGAGGAGCGCAGCGGCGACGCTGATCATCCCCGGGCTGCAGAAGCCGCACTGTGATGCGAAGCCCTCGTGGAAGGCGGCCTGAAGGTCGCTCCGGCCGTCGGTCTCACCGTGTCCCTCGATCGTGCGCACGGCGTGGTCCTCCACGTTCTCGACCGGCACGAGGCACGACAGGGTCGGCTCACCGTCGAGAAGAACGGTGCAGCTACCGCAGCCGCCCTGGCGACACCCGGCCTTCGCGCCGGTCAGCCCCAGCTGCCCACGCACCACGCTCTGAAGCGTCTCGAGCGGCTCGGCGAGCACCGTCACCGGCTCGCCGTTGAGTTCGAAGCTGACGGCCCGGGCGCTCATGCGGCCTCGCCCTCCAAAGCGCTCGCGAGCGCGCGCCTCACATGCACCTTGATCATCCGCGTTCGGTACCAGGCGCTCGCCACAGCGTCGTCGACGACCTCGACCGATCCGGCCGCCGCCTCGACCGCCGCCTCGACCGCCGCCTCGTCGCCGGGCGAACCCACCAGCGCGTCCTCCGCCCCGGTGGCGCGGAACGCGCGGGGGCCGACGGCGCCGAGGGCGATTCGGGCTTCGCTGATCGTCCCGCCTTCGCGCCGCACCCGAGCAGCGACGCTGACCACCGGGGGAGCTCCCGCAGCCAACCGCGCGCAGCGCTCGAAACTGACGGCCCCGGCGCGCCCGGGGATCACGATCTCGGTCAGGAGCTCGCCCGCGAGCGGCCGGTTGCCCTCGAGGGCTTCGGCGAGAGGGATGCGCTGCTCGCCCTGGGCGCCGGCGAGCGCGACCTCCGCGTCGAGTGCCAGCAGGACCGGGACCAGATCGCCGTAGGGACGAGAGACGAGCAGGTTGCCGCCGATCGTCGCGGTCGTTCTGAGCGACCAGCCTCCGATCGATCGAGCGGCTGCCGCGAGGGCAGGGACGTCGTCCAACTCGGCCACCGCCTGCAGCGGGGTCATGGCGCCCAGCGTGAGTGCCCCGTTTCGATCCACCTGGTCAAGCCCGGCGCGCGCGAGGCCGATCACCCGACGGTCATTCAACTCACCCACGGTCGCTCGCGGAACGATGGTCGTGCCGCCGCCCATCACGATCGCGGTGGGGTCCTCGGCGATGAGCCTTACGGCCTCGTCCGGCGTGCTCGCGAGCACGTACTCCCGCACCAAACCCGCTCACTTCTCCTGTTCAGTGGTCAAGTGGTCTGACCGATTCAACCTATACGCGTGAGCCTCCGAGTGTCGGGCGGGTGCTACTCGACGATCTCGGCCTCGGGCGCCTTGCCACGCGGGAGGCCGGCCAGCGCGACCAGGAACGCGACTGCCATCGCTCCTGCCATCACGTAGAAGACCGTCTGGGACGAGAGGGCGAACGCATCCTGCACCGCCTGGAACTGGGCCGCGCTCGCGTGCCCCGTCGCGTCTCCGGTTCCAGCGCTGTGCTGACTCAGGGAATTCGCGACCTCGACCGCTTCAGAGTGAGGCACGTGATCGGAGCCCGTGAGCGACGTGAGCTTGTCCACGACATTGGTGCGGTTCTGCGAGATGAGGAGGGTGCCGAGCACGGCGAGCCCCAGGCTGGCACCGAGATTGCGAGCCGTCTGGGTGATCCCGGTGACCTCGCCGTAGCTGGTGCCCGGCGCTCGGTTGAGCGCGTCGGTTGAGACCGGCCCCAGGATCAGGCCGGTGCCGGCGCCGGCGAGGACGACCCGCCACCAGCCGCCGCCGTCGCTGTAGGCGATGTCGGGCATCGTCTCCGCCCAGAGGAAGAAGCCGACCGCCGCGATCGCGCACCCCGGGACGGCAGCGGCCTTCGCGCCCTGCTTGTCCAGGAGCCGTCCTCCCCACTGCGCGGCGATCACGTATCCGATGAAGAACAAGCCCAGGTAGAGGCCGGCCTGTGACGCGTCGTCGCCGAGCGAGATCTGCGAGTACATGCTCGCGTAGAGGAACATCGGCACGAACGCGATCGAGATCAGGAACAGGATCACGTTGTCGGTGGAGAACGCACGGTTCGCGAAGGTCCGAACCTGGATCAGCGGGCTCGCGGTCGAGAGCTGGGAGACAACGAACCCGGCCATGATCGCTACACCGACGACGACCGACCCCCAGGTCTTGACGTCGTCCCAGCCCCAGTCGCTCGCCTGCTGGAGGCCGAGCACGAGCAGCCCCATCCCGAGCGCGAACAGCACGGCTCCCCGGTAGTCGAGCTGCGCAGCTTGGCGCCGGTCGTCCGGCTTCGCGCGCAGGGTCAACAGCACCGAGGCGATCGCGACCGGGATGTTGATCCAAAAGATCGCCCGCCACGAGATGTCGATCAGGTAGCCGCCGGCGAGGGGGCCGAGCGCGGTCATCCCGCCCGCGACGCCGAAGAAGATCGCCAGCGCCCTGCCGCGCTCGCTCTGCGGATAAGCGCCGACGACGATCGCCAGCGCCGCCGGGAACATGATCGCGGCACCCGCGCCCTGGATGACCCGGAAGACGATCAGCCAGGCCTCCGCGATTGAGGTGTCCGGCGTGGCGCCGCAGAGAGCCGAGGCGCCCGCGAAGATGCCGATCCCGATCAGGACCATCCGGCGCCGGCCCGCGATGTCGGCGATCCGGCCGCCGAAGGCGAACAGGGCGGCGAGGGCGAGCAGGTAGCCGTTGACGATCCACTGGGCCCCGGTCGGCGAGAGCCCGACGTCGTCCTGGATCTCGGGGACGGCGATCGAGACGATCGTCTGGTCGATGAACGTCATCGACACCGTGAAGATCATCGCGACCAGGACGAGCTTCTTGTTCATGTGTTTCGGACCTCCCTGCGCTCCGCCGCCCCACCGCCAGCTCCCGCCCCCTCGGTGCGGATGCCTGATCCTCCCACAACGAGCACCCTCCAAGGCGCCAGCTCCGGATCGCGCGATACTCAGCGCGCGATGTCGCAGGAGAACGTTGAGATCGTCCGTCGCTTTCTCGATGGAGCCCACTCGGACCCCGACCGGGTCTGGGACATCTTCGAGGACAGCGTCGTATGGGAGATCGGCCCGCTCCGCATTCCGGACCTCCCGCCAACCTGCCACGGCCCGGAGCAGGTGCGGGAGTTCTTCCGGCGCTGGGCCGGGTCGTTCGAGGACTGGGACTTTGAAGCGGAGGAGCCGGTCCGGGTCGGTCGAAACGGCGTACTGGTCCGAATCCAGCAGTGGGGACGCGGGAAGGGAAGCGGCGCCAGGGTGGACCTCCGGTTCTGGCAGGCGTGGGAGATGCGCGACGGCAAGGCCATACGAGTTACGCACTACTACGAGAAGACCGACGCGCTTGACGACATCGGGACCCCGGACTGATACTGGTAGGCGATGTCGGGGGAGAACGTGGAGGTGGTGAGACGCGGGTTCGAGCTTTCTCGGCCGGCGACTTCGACGCCTGGCTCGAGACGATCGATCCGGACGTCGGCTGGGACATTTCCAGGCATCCCCTCCCCGACGTTCCCAACCACGGTCGCGGGCGCGATGCGCTGCTGAGAGACATGCTCGCGACGTACCTGAGCGGGTGGGTTGACTACTCGGCGGAACTAGAGGAACTGGTCGACGCGGGCGATCAGGTCGTCCTGGTGCTCCATGAAACGGCCAGGATGCGCGACACCGGCGTCGCGCTCGATCGCACCCTCGTCCACCTCTGGATGCTGCGCGACGGGCGGCACGCGTTCCTGAGGGTCTTCAGGACGAAAGCAGAGGCCCTCGAAGCCGCTGGGATCGACGAGTAGGCGATGTCGGGGGAGACCGTCGAGATGCTGCGTCGGGCCTATGAAGCTTTCAGCCGGGGCGACTTCGATACCGCGATTGAGATCGTGCACCCCGAGTTCGAGTTCGTCCGCGCCGGAGGTCAATCCCGCCTTAGGGGCGCGGAGGCGTTTCGGGCCTGGATGGAGCCAGACGCACTGGAGGATGCACGGGTGGAGCCGCTTGAGTTCCGCACCAAGGGCAGCAAGATCCTGGTGCGCGCACGAACGCGGGCTCGCGGCGCAGGAAGCGGCATGGAGTTGGACAACGAGACCTGGGCCGTCTGGACGATGGACGAGAACGGCCTCGCCACCCGCCTGGAAGGTTTCTTGGCCCATCAGAGAGACGAAGCCCTCGAAGCCGCCGGGCTGCGGAGCTAACGCAGAATCAGCAACCGGACGCTCTGGCGTTGGCCCTGCTCGTCGAGGGGTTTGACGAGCGCTGTGCCGTGGGCCCTCCGGAAGTCCCTGGTGCCCCCGACAATCGCCAAGCGGTTCTGCTCGGCGCTCGTGTTCACGTTGCCCGTGATCTGAATCCGGCCGCGGTCCTTCCAAACGAGAGTTGCCTGGCACTGCCCCCCAACCGAGGGGGAGCCCTGACAGGCGGAGGAAAAGCGTCCGATGTGCCTGCCGGCTTGCCGCAGCTCTCCAGAGGAGCCAAACAGATCGCCGGCGCCGTTCGGCTCGCCGCTCGGTAGGTAGTAGCCCTCGGTCACGATGATTCTCACTCTTGTCTTTTCGCGCGAGGGAAATGCGCCGGTAGCTGCCGTGACGACGGGGCCGGCGAGAGCGGCGACCACCAGGGCCGTTGCGATTGAGGTCACACGTGTCCCCCTCATCAGCCCATGTGTTCGTGAGGCGAGCGCCTTGTCCTCCCCGCCAGAGCGGGTTCCCCCGAGAGGCGCCTACCGGAATCGAACCGGTGTAAGAGACATTCTTCGAAGCGAGCGCCCACCCCCGGTGGACCGCGGGTGGGCGCTGCTTCCGTTCGAGCCCTCAGGCGGGGCGCGGCCGTTCCTCGCGTTCGGTCTCGCGCTCCTCGCGCAGCGTCTCGTCGCGCTCGCGAACCCGTTGCTCGTGCCAGCCCGCGCGGTCGACCCGGCGGTGGTAGGACTCGCCGGCCTTGCCGCCGGCCATCGCCGCGAGCAGCGTGCCGACCGCGATCAGAACCAGGGCAATCACGCCGCCCGTCGTGACGTCGCCCTCATCGATGGGGATCCGGGGCAGCTCCAGCGCGGCGAACAGGTTGTACTCCTCGCCGGCCACGGCGCCCAGGATCGCCAGTGCGGCTATCGCCACGATGCCCCAAATCCAGACTGCGAGTCCCTGACGGCCGCCGTCAAACCGCGACATGCGCCCTGCGACGTAGCCGCCCGCGAAGTACGCGATGACTGCCACCGCGAGTAATGCGATGCCGCCCGCAAGGCCGATCGTCTCGGTCTCGGAGCTCGCGTCGCCAACGCTCTCGAACTCGGAGATCGCGATGGCGGCGCCCGCCGCGGTGACGAGCGCAGTAAGGAGCGCGCCAAGCCCGACGGCAACTAGCCAGCCGAAGAACGCCGCGCCCCAGTTGGTCCCGCCGTACTCGTCGCGCTGGCGTTCACGCACCACTGCGGGATCGGACACCGGCTCGCGCGCATAATCGTGATGCGACGGCGATCGCCCGCGGTTGCGGCGGTCGGCAACTGACATGGTTTCCTCCTTGAATCGGTCCCTGAACACCAGCCGGGTACCCCCCGGGGGCGGAGACACGCAGCCTCTCGGAGGAACGAGATCCGTGAGCGCACGCGGCCCTCAATCCGAGCGCGCATGCTCCTCGGCGACGTCGCCCGCGACGCCAAGCTTCTCGACCAACCAGAAGCGGGAATGCTTCATGACCACCACCTCGATATCGGGGGCGACGTGGTCGGGCGCGACCGCGAATCGGTTCGGCTCGGCACGGGCCATCCTCCAGTCCTCGCCGGAGAGGAGGATGCGCTCCGCGCAGTCGTCTTGCCAGCACTCACATCGAAAGCCCTGCATAACGTGACGCTCGCTGACCCACTCGGCCCGGCGCTCGTTAAGGCTTCGCGACCAAGACTCGTTGTGCGCGATCCGTTCTTCTCGTGAGGGGAATAGGGGCTGGAAGGGGTCGCTCACGCTCAGTCCCTCCACGCGAGGGACACGGCCAAGACAGCGGCTAAGAGGATCGCCGCAGCGACGAACACGGCCGGTTCGGCGGCGACCAAAATCACGAGCGCAACGCCCGCGGTGATCAGCGCGGCGAGAGTCCGGAGATCGAGCGAGCTTGGCATGGGCTTCCCGGTTACCCGGGAATGAGCCCGTGAGCGCGGACGCTCGTTAAGGCCCCATGAAGTGTCCGTCGCTCTCGGCGCGGGCCAGTGGGAAATGACCCTGCGGACGGCTTGCCGGCCGAGGGCAGGGGTATCCGCTTGGACGGATGCAGAACCCGGAGCAGGAGACAGGACGTCTCGGGGAGACACGACGGGCGATCTCCCGATCCATTGTCACGGTGCTCAAGGAGCATCTCGGGCGAGGGCCGGTCAAGGCCAAGACGTACCTGCACGCGGACTCGGTCCTGGTGCTCATGTTCAACGGCCACACCGTCGCCGAGGAGACGTTGGGCGCCGAGGGTGAGGCGGAATCAGTTGCCAGCCAGCGCGTCAAGCGACGGGTTACGAGACTCGGTCGTGCCTTCCACGTTGGACCTTGGGCGACCTCGGGAGAGTGTCGCTCCTCCAACTTCCATAGGCATCAAACCCGGAAGGGGTAGGCATGGAAGCTGGAGAGGGACCACACGCCGGTCGCATCACGAAGAACGGCCTGATGGAGGTCGAAAGCCGCCGGCAGAACGGGAGCTGGCTGGTCGAGGTCCGCGGTGAGATCGACTTCGCGACCATCGAGACGCTCAAGACCGAGCTTGAGGAGCACGGCGGTCGGCCGATCGTTCTCGACCTGAACGGCGTCGAGTTCATGGACAGCTCGGGCATCACGCTCTTGGTGGCGACCGCCGGGCGGTTGACGGTGGGCGGCGTCTCTCCACCCGTTGAACGGCTGATACGGATCTGCGGGCTCGAGTCGGAGCTCAGGTACGCCTAGCCGCCACGCCAGGTGTCGAAAATAGTCGCTTCGGACGAGGAGCGGCTATCTCGTTTGTCGGAGCCAGAGACTAAGCAGCACACAACAAACGGCGATGCCCAGGAGCGGAAGGGCTCCGTCCGAATTCCGGATGAACCCCGCAATAGAGGCGGTTACCAGAGCGAGTCCGCCCCATGAGAGAATCGGCGCTAATACAGGCGTCCAACGACTCATCCACGCCCTGTACCCGGATCATGTCGCTTAGGACGAAGAGCGACCATGCCGCGTTCAAGGGGTACCGCCAGAGCGTTCCCTCCCTGCTCAGAACAATCTGATCAGCAAGTTCACCAAGATGGTGAGCGCGATCGAGAGCACGATCGACCAGACAAGGCAGCCGGGCATGAAGCGCACCTGCGTGCGCTCGCCAGATCGCTTCCAGATCACGAACATCGCTCACCCCCTGCCCCGCTGAGAGAGCACTCAAGCAAGCGTTCGGGGGGTGGCCGGCCGTGGCACGTCTGGCGTTGCTCGGTTGGCCGCCTACGCTCCGAGGACATGCGCATCATCAGCTGGAACGTCGCCCGGCGTAGCTCCCGGCTCGCAGAGCAGGCCGTGGTTCTTTCGGAGCGCGAGCCCGACGTCATCGCCCTCCAGGAGATCACCCGCCGCACGGCGCCGCTTTGGAAGCATGCTCTTGAAACGATCGGCCTGCCCCACGTGCGGGTGTCGCTTGATGAAGCCGACCCAAGGCGGGAGCCGGCCTCGCGCCGGGCGACCGGAGTGCTCGTCGCCGCGCTTCACCCGCTGGAGGAGGCGGCGCCGCTGGCGCTTCCGTGGCCGGAGACCACAACTGCCGCAACGGCGTGGTCAGATGCCGCCGGTCGCGTCGAAACTCACTGTGTCCACGTTCCAAACGCCGCCAACGGTTGGGTGAAGGTCCGCACGCTGGAGGCGATCCGCTCCGGGCTGGGGGCCGCCCCGCCCGCGGCTCGCGTCCTTTGCGGCGACCTGAACACACCGCGCCGCGAGCTGCCCAGCGGCGAGGTGATCTCGTTCGCCCGAGATACCAAGGGAAGGCTGCGCCCGGAGCGGGGCGCGGAGTGGGACGAGGCTGAGCTTGGGGTGGTGCCGGACCTGCGCGAGATCGGCTACGTCGACGCCTTCCGGGCCCTTCATGGGTACGAACGACGGGAGCCAAGCTGGACCTGGCGGCGCATTGCGGGCCACCGCGGCGGCTGGCGCCTCGACCACCTCTTCGCTTCGGGCGAGCTTCGGCCGACCGCGTCCCTGTACCACCACGCCTGGCGCGATGAGGGCCTTAGCGACCACGCAGCGCTCGAGGTGGACCTGGCGGCCAACGCTGGTTAGACAGGCAGCGATGTGTTGGAAGCAACGGTGTCACCCGCGTCGAGCTGCCGTTGACGAGTGACCCTCCGCCACACTTGGTGTCCGGACGACCAGCAAGCTGGCACCAAACGGCAGCCCCGCCGGCCCGTCGCGCTTGTACCGGGACGGATTAGCGGACGTCAGTCTGACTTGGCTGCTTGGGACCGCCTCGTTAGGCCTTGGAGCACGACCTCGATCGGGGATCGGCGAGCCTCGTTGCCCCCGAGCGCCTCGCCGGCTACTCGTGCCTGCTCGGCGACATGACCGGCCTGCTCGGCGAGCGCACCGATGTTCTTCGCGGCGCCGGCGAGGCTCTTGGTGGTGCCGCGCCCGGGCAGTGGAACGCCCAGCACCTTCCTTTGTCGGCTTCGCGTCAGCGCGATGCCTCCCGCGAGGCCCGCGAGTCCAGCTCCTGCGGCTATCGCCGGAGTCCTCAGCTTCTTGGCGGTCGACCCCACCGCGTCTCCGGTGCTCTTCGCGGCCTTAATCGATGCGTCCCTCGCGTTCGCGACCGTGCCCTTGTTGCTCGAAGAGCTCGATGACGTCGACCGCTTCCGCGCCGTCGACCCGGCCCTGCTCTGGGTCCCGCGTCGACTCTGCGAGCCGCTTGAATTGGCGCGCGTCTTGGTGGTTCGTTTACTCGTAGACGAGTTACCGCGGGGCTTCGATCTGCCACCGCCTGATTTTCGGGTGCTCTTGCTCTTGGTCTGCTGGGCCATTAGGTCCTCCTTGACAGCCGTCGGGATACGGCTACCCGGGACCGAAGCCGACTATCGGAATTTGCGGACTTTGGGCGGCAATGTGCAAAAAGCCACGCCCCGGGCGGGCAGCTCGGCCTGGGAACTGACATCCGACGTTGGCATCAAGGTGGTCTCTGCTGCGTAGGACGCAAGAGACCGGGGAGCGCCGATGCGTGAGCTCAGCGGAGACAACACCTTCGTCGTAGGACTGCGAGTCGACGAGGATGGCGATCTACGCTTTGCCATCAGCGGGGGCGTTCTTGAGATTCGCTTCGCCGCCGACGACGAGCCGTTGGCCCTGCGCGAAGTGAGTATCGCTGAAGCGGAGGAGGCCGAGTTCGCCCCGTGGCAGGCATCCGGGGGACCGGAATAGCTCACTCGGCAGCGCATCATCCCTCTGCTTCCCAACGCAGCCGGTCGCGGGTTTGGGGTTGCGCACTATCGGCGCGGGTAATCCGCTGGTACCACCCCCGCGAAAGGGTGGCGACACAAGGACGTTGCCCTGTCCCTGGACGGGGAGGCGTCCCCAATGCGCGACGGCCCCGTGGCGTTCACCCGCGCGGGGTCGCTCGCTGTCTTGACCGCTCGCCAGGGGCGGAGTAGATTCGCGCCTGAGGGTGCTGGGGTGGATCGCAACCAAGACAGATGAGGAGAAGGCGCAGTGACCCGCGACGAGAACCTGCGTGACGACCTCCGGTCGACGCGTGAGCGCCAGGAGCTTCTCCGCTCCGAAGTACGTCACCTGAACCAGAAGCAAAAGGAAGCGCGGGACGAGATGCGCCACCTGAGCGCGAAGGTCGCGAAGCTCCAGGACGGGGTCGCCGGAGCGCTGATCGCCATGGAGGAGGGAGACGCCGAGCGAGCGAGAGTGCTGCTCGAGCAAGCACTCGGGCTGCCGGTGCTCGAACGTTCGCCCGACGAGTCGCGTAAGTCCGGCGAGGACTAGGCTCGCGGAGGGCCCGGGCGGGGGCGCGACTCGCGGCCGCGGGGTTATTCGGAACCGGACGCGGGCTCTTTGTGGCCCGCCTCGCCACCCTGCCTCCGGCCGCGCCTGGCGTTAGTCCAGTCTCCTCGGGTACCAGAACGTCCAACTGGAAAGGAGATCCAATGGCTAAGACCAAGACAAAGCCCGACAAGAAGCTCTACACCCGGCTCCGTGACAGCGGCGTCCGAAAGAAGATCGCTGGGCGCGCCGCGGACGCCCTGCCGGCGAAAGGCTCGAAGAGCCGCAAGAGGGCGGAGAGCATTGCCGACGACCTGAGCAAGGCGGCAGATTCGATCCGCGATCGCGTGGCCGGAGGATCGCGCAAGCGATCCAAGGCGGCAAAGAAGGGTGCTCAGACTCGCAAGGCAAAGGCCGCGAAGCGGAGCAAGGCAGCCAAGAAGGCGGCGAAGGCCCGCTCGAAGTGACTGAGGCGGGTTCGGCGGCTTGCGCCTCGGGTAGGCGATCGGTGTGCCCACCAGGTCCCTGACCAAAGTACCCTCGTTCGCCGCCGACTCGCGACTCCTGCGGGGCGCCTACCGGTTCGCAAAGTTCGCTCACCACGGCCCCGCACGTGAGGGGGACACCGAGATCGAACACCCCACGCGGGTGGCCTACTTGCTTCGGGAGTGGGGGTTCGAGGAGGAGGTTGTGGCCGCCGCCTTCCTTCACGATGTCGTTGAGGACACCTCGATAGACACAGAAGAGATCGAGGAGAACTTTGGGCCGGAGGTTTCGGACCTCGTTCGTGAGATGACCGAGGACGAAAGCATCGAGCCCTACGAAGTGCGCAAGGCCGAGCACCGCTCCAGGGTTGCCAAGGACCGCAGAGTCGCGGCAATCTACGCGGCGGACAAGCTCGCCAATGCTCGGACGCTCAACGAGGAGGGGCAAGATCCCGACGACTTGAAGCTCGCGCACTACTGTCGAACCCTTGACACGCTTCGCGACGAGCATCCCGACCTCCCGTTTCTCGGTCCTCTCCGGGAGGAGCTTGGAAGCCTCGTCAGGAGGCACGTGGACGGGACGTAGGAGGTCGGTAATGACGCCGGCATGCGGGTATGGAGGCTGGAACGGCGAGCTAGGAGGGCTCATGGCCGCATCCGCAGGAAGCGACGAGACCCGCGACCGGGCCGAGAATCGACCGGCCTGGCTGAGGCACCTTGTAGCGAGCCAGGATGAGGCGCGCGTGATGCGGCGCATTCCCCCAGGTCCTCGCTGCGCCGCCTGCGGAGGGAGCGGGAAGTGCCAGGTGGCTGACACGGGTGGCCGCCCTGAGCCGTGTCCTCGGTGCGGAGGGACGGGAAGCGAGCCGAGACCAGTGCCGCGGCCGTAGTCACGCGCGAGATACTGCGCGGGCGATGTCGAAGGAGAACGTCGAGCTGGTGCGGCGCGGAATTCGGAGCGTTGATGCCTTCTGGGCTCTCCTTGACGAGGACATCACCTGGCACCTCGGCGACAAGCCCCCTCCGGATTTTCACGGGACGTACGTCGGCCGCGATGCAGTCATCGAAGCCTCTCGTCGCTATTGGGGGACCTGGGATGACTACAGCCTCGATGCGGACGAGCTGATAGACGCGGGCTCGAGCGTTGTCGTCGTGGTCCACGAGCGAGGCCGAGGGAAGGGCAGCGGAGCTCCGTTCGACAGACACTGGGCGCAGGTGTGGACCTTTCGGGAGGGGCGGATCGTTCGATGGGAGCTGTTCCTGGACAAGGCCGATGCCCTCGAAGCCGCCGGGATGTCGGAGTAGGTGATGCCGCAGGAAACCGTGGAGATCATCACGCAGCAGGTCGATGCACTCACCCGGCAGGACGCAGAAGCATTCGTCGCGACGGTCAGCCCGGACGTTGAATGGGAGGACGCCATGTTCTGGTCGGAGCCTCGGCGGATCTATCGAGGGCGCCAGGAGCTCCGAGACTGGTTCGTCCGGGCGGTCGTTGAACCCTGGGAAAGCATCCACGTGGAGGTTGAGGAGATCATCGACGCCGGAGAGGAGCTGGTTATTGCCGGAGCACTCCTCACCGTACGCGGCAGGGGCAGCGGCGTCGAGACACAAACTCACGGCTGGTCGGTCGTCTGGTTCGAGAGCGGACTGATCAGCCGGCGCCGAATCTTCCTCGAAAGAGCCGAGGCCCTCGAAGCCGCCGGGCTGTCGGAGTAGCGCGCTCGGGGATCTTGGAAGCTCTGGCCCGGGCGATCGCGACCCCTCCCATGGGCTCTTCGCGGGCGATAGTCTGGCGTCGCCCGCTCTCAAGGAGGAGATACGCATGGCCACACCGGAACGTCGGGAAGGAACCGGCGGACTAACGCTCGGCGGCATTCTCGTCATCGTCGGGATCGTCTTGATGATCGTTTGGAGCTTTTGGGCCGGCCTGATCGTGGCGCTCATCGGACTCATCGCATTCGGGGGATTTGCGCGGGGCCGCTGGTACTGACCGTCCCTGGCTTTCCGGCTTCGGGTTGCCCGGGTGGGCGTATGCCGCGGCGCTTGTAGTCAGCTCGCCGGTAGCTGCGCATGCACCAGGGCGAGCAGAACACTTAGGCGCGCTTGCTCGTCGCGCTACGGGTGAACTCGTCGCCGCACTGTGGGCAGTGGGCCTGTTCGGTGTGCCGCGCTCGGTAGCGCCGGCGTTCAGCAATTCGCTGGCAGCGCTCCGAACAGAACCGTTTTTGAGGCCTGGTGCGGGTGAAGAGGGCGCCGCACTCCTCGCACGTCCCCCGGTCGGCGGTCCCGAGGGGCCGTTTTTCGTTTTTTCGATCCGGATTCGCGCGGAATCCTTCTCGCCGCGAGCCAGCGGGCGGTTCTCGCGGGCGTGCCTTCGGGTCTCCCCCTGGATCGCTCATCTTCCCTCCAAGGCGGGGAATCCGGCGCCGTTACTCGTTCCAGGCGCGGGGTAGTCACAACGACACCGATGCCAACCTGGGTCTTGCAAGCCATCACTGCCGTTCGGAAGGTCCCGTGGCGCAGAGTCCTCGCCGCGATCCTTTGGTTGAACACGGAGGGTCGGAAGTATTGGAATCGACTCTCGCCCGATGAGCGCCGCGAGGTTCGTGACCTGGCGCTGAAGTCCAGGGGGAGCCGGTCGAATCTGACCCCAGAGGACGAGGACCGTCTCCTCATCCTGTTCCGGAAGATTCGCCGGCCCGGTCCTGGCGACGTGCCGGCGTAGGCCCCTTCCAGTGAAGTGATACGCGCTCATGTGCGGCTCTCCAAGTCCGATCTCAGGGCGCAGCCCGCCGGCGCCGGGCACATGGACGAACGCGTGCGGGGGTCCACTTCCACCCGACTAGGACAGGTTTTCGCAGCTACGTTCAACTTTGAAGGGCGGACGGGGCGGCCAGGATGCCGAACCTCCCCGTAGAAGTCGGCAAGGGAGCGCCCCTCCGTCCTTCCTCTCACCGCCACCTCGGCACACGGACCACTCGTCCTGTCGGGCCCGCGCCATCCCCGAAGCTCGCCCCCGCCGACGCCCGAAACGAGAACACCCGCTCCACGAGCGGGTTCCCCGAGAGGCGCCTACCGGAATCGAACCGGTGTAAACGGCTTTGCAGGCAAGGACTAACGTGTGAGGTTGTGCGGGGGTGTGCGCTTAGGCCTCGCTCAGGCGCGGACTTCTTGCGCTGAGTTGTCCTCAGTTGCTGCTCTCTTTGGTGCGCGGATTGGTGCGCGCATCCCCGAACGCCTCGGCCAGCTTCAAGCGGGCGGCGTCCTCGCGGCGGGGCTGGTGATGGAGGTAGCGCTGGGTGGTCGAGTAGTGCTGGTGGCCCATGTAGCACTGGACCGCGTAGGCGTCGAGCTTCGTGATCGCCGCCGAGCCGAACGCGTGGCGCAGATCGTGGAACCGAAGCCGGCGAAGGCCCGCCCGCTTCGACGCCGCGTAGTAGCGCTTGCGCAGCTCGTAGTGGTTCAGGTGTTCGCCCTCGCGGGTGAAGACGAGGTCGTCGTCGCCGGTGAACCGGTCGCGCTCCTTCAGCGCCGCCAACGTGTCGATCACGGCGGGCATCATCGGCACCGAGCGGACCCGCTTGCCCTTCGGCACCTTCTCGCGCCCGCTGGTGAAGTTGCGCCGGACGTGGAGCAGCCCGTCCGACGAAGTCCACGTCAGACCAGCGCAGCGCCAGGAGTTCGCCTTGGCGCAGGCCGGTGAACGCCGCCACCCGGTAGATCGCCGCGTCCTGGGCGTCTGCGGCGTGGGCGGCGAGTAGTTCGATTTCGTCGCGGTCGAAGGTGTCGAACTCGCCGCTGTAGGTGACCTTCGGACGCTCGACCAGATCAGCCGAGGCCGGGTTGTCGGCGAGTCCGTAGGCCCGCTTCGGCTGGCCGCTTGAAGATGCCGTGCAAGACCGTCAGGTGCCGGACGATGGTCCGAGTTCCGACAGCTTGCCCTCGGCGATCAGCCGTTCCTTGTAGGCGTCGATCGCGTCCGGCGTGACCGCATCGAGCGCGACCTCGCCGAACTCGGCGATCAGGTAGCCGTCGACCACGCCCCGGTAATCGGCGAGCGTCTTCGGGTCGATCCTCCGGACCTCGCCGCGTAGCGCAGATACTCGTCAGCCGCCTCGCCGAACGTGGCGCCGGTCCGCTCATCAACCGGGAGCGTTCCACGACGGGCATCGACCAAGACCTCCGCGAGCTTGTCCCCCGCCGTTCGCTTGGTGAAGTACCCGGCCGGCGGTCGCCCCGGTCCCTTCCACGTCGGCCCGATCTTGCGCCGGACCTCTTCCGGCAATCGAGCGCGGTAGTACCAGACGTCCGGCCCCGCCGGCGCTTCGCCAAATAGACATGCCCGCTGATGCGTGCGGCCATCATGTTCCCCTTTCCTCTAGGGATCGCTAGCCGGGCGAGTATCCCATCGGGAGTCGGAGAGCGCAAGGGGCCGCGGCGGGGGAACGTGCTAGCGATCCCGGTGCCGCGGCCCTCGCGCAGCTTAGAACGGCACATCGTCATCGGACTGCGAGGGCTCTGTCGAGTCGGATGCTGATTCCTCGCGGGCATCGCCGGCGCCGAGGAACTGGACCCGCTCCGCGATGATCGACACACTCTGCCTCTTGTTGCCGCTCGTCTCCCACTCCCGCCACTCGAGCCGTCCGTCGACCGCGACCGGGGAGCCCTTCCGCAGGTGCTCCGCGGCGGCTTCACCCTGAGCGCCCCACGCCGTGACGTCGAAGTAGTTCGGCTTGTCCTCCCACGTGTCGCCGTCCTTGCGGCGCGTATTCACTGCGAGCCGGAACTTGCAGACGGACGTGCCGCCGGCCAGCTCGCGCAGCTCAGGATCGCGCGTGAGGTTGCCGGTGACGACGACTCGATTGACGTTCTGCATCTGGGGGTTTCCTTCCGTTGGGGTGAAGCGGGGCGGCGCCGTTGAACGCCGCTGGTCCGGCGGTGCGCGCGGTCCTCTCACGCCTCCAACCCGCCCTTGCTCTCGAACTCCTCGATGTCCTCGAGCCGGTAGCCGAAGTGGCGTCCGTTGACCGGGACGGAGGGCAGCTTCCCGGCGACGCGCCAGCGGTTCACGGCCCTGGTCGTCGTGTTCCAGCGGGCGGCGAGCTCAGCGCTGGTGAGAATCCGTTTCTCGGCAGCGGCTCCGTTCGTGGATGGAGCGGCGCCGTTCCCGTTCTCTCTCGCCACGGTGGCCTCCAACCGCTCGATCCGCCGGCCGAAGTCGTCCAGCCGCTCCTTGAAGTCTCGCGAGAGGGCGAGGATCGCTTCGAGCTCGGGCGACGGGATGACTCCACCACAGCCGCCGCCCTCGTCGTCGCAGAATTCGACGCCGTTCCCATCCTGGACGCGCACGGGCGTCGAACAGCGGCAGATGCGCTTCACGCGGGCACCTCGAACGCCCACTCGACGGGAACCTCGCCACCGCAGCGCTCGCAGCGCCAGGGCTCGCTGCTGCGTTGGGTTGGAAGCGGGGCAATGCAGGTACAGAGCGAGGGCTCAACTCGCCACGAGGCGCGTTTTGCACGCTTACCGGCGGTCGGAGCGGAGTTTCCGGCCAGCGCACTGAAGTCGCCCGGCAGCGCGTGTCCGCCCGGCTTTTCGGTGCGGCGCTTCCGAGCTAGGTATTCGGTCAGATCGCTGTAACCGAACTCGGCCTTGCGGTCGCTCAGGCGCCGAAGCCGTGAGCGCTCGCGGCGGCATGCTGGGCCGCAGACCTTCGCCCCACTTCGGCGCCCCACGAGCGAAGTGCCGCAGATATGACAGCGGCGCTCGCTTCGCGTGTTGCAGCCGATGCACACGGGGCGCAAGTTCGCGCCGCCATTGTTGACGCGCGTCCCGTCGCGGTGGTCGACGTGCAGGTGAAGCGGGCTCGTCCGCGGCGCGGTCCAGTCGAGCGGCTTGCCGCACTCGTCGCAGCTCAGTTTGTCGGGGCCGATCGCGTTGAACAGGATCGCCCTGTGCTCCAACACCCAGCCCGCAGAGTCCGCGAGCGGGTGCCCCGGGAGCTTGATGCGGAAGTACCCCTGCGCGTCATAGCGGCGCGTCCCCGGTGGCCAAGCGCCTGGGCGAACGATGTCAGGGTCGCCGTGGCGCTCGACGCGACGCAGGTGCTTCGAGCACCAGCCGCTGTAGTCCACGGGGTTGCGGCAGCGGCCCTCGCGGCCGTCGTACTGGCACGTGCGCGTGCCTTTGCGGGTCGCCGTGCTCATCGTTCGCCCTCGCCTCGATCGAGCCGCGCACGCTTCCGAGCCTCATTCTGAACGCGTCGACAAATCGCGATCAGGGCGTCGCGCGAAGGGGGCTCGTGACCGCACTCGTCAGCCAGACGCGCCGCATCCGCGGCGAACGCATCCGAAAGCTCCCCATCCTGGCGGCGCGCTCGACGCTCGAGCTCGTCGTGAAACCGCTCGCCGACTGCCTCACCTTGAGCGAGCTCCTGCTGACGGAGCGGCTCGTTCATGTCGCAAGCGCGGATCGCCTCCTTCAGGAGCGCGATGCTGCAAGCGGCGATGACATCCGCGACTCCGCGGACGCGCCGGCCCTGGTTGTGGGAGAACGGCCCTAGGCCGCCAAACGATCCGCCACGGCGAGCCCCGAACACGTCCGGCGGCTTCACCCTCGGGTGTCACGCACGGCACGACTTGTTCGTCGGGACTCCGCCTCAGCGGTCTGGCGCCATCCGTCGCCCTCGGACTCGGGGTGGCTGTGGTGTGCGGCAACTCGGGCCGCGGTTGTGACGACCCGCGCTCATCGACGAGCAAGGCGTCCGCCCAATCATGCGGTGCGCGGGGGTCTAGGTGATAAAGAGACACGGCAGTCTCACGTAGTCGTCGTTAGTCCATCTCACCATCAGAGCGAACGGTACCTCCGCAACAGGACACCACAAACAACCGCCGACCTCTGGAAAGGGTCGGCGGCCGCTGACGTGGTGAGACGGCTCGACTACAAGCCGTGTGTCGACCATCTTTCCAGCCGGTGCGGCGTTCCGAAAGACCGTTCCTGCGCGCGTTCGGACCTGCCAGCCGGCTGGGCTGAACTTCTGCGTGGGCTTCCGCTCATCGGAGCTGTGCGAGAGCGATCGGTGCGCGCGCCCCGGTAGCTCCTCAAGCGAGCTGGCCTCCGGCACCGGTCGCGACTTGCTTTCGTAGATCGGTACGCCCCAAACGCGTGGGGGAATAGTTGATGGTGAGCCGCCCCCGGCGCCACACTGGGCCGGTGCCCAGCGACCACGTCGAGACCTTCAGGAGCCACGCGAACTACGTCCGCGCGTTCGCCCTCCTGTGCAGCGCGCCGTACTCGCCGGGGGAGCCGCGCCTCTCCTCGCCGCTGGACCAGACGTGGAGCGTCTCGCACAGGAATCATGGGCCGAGGACGATGAAGCTACAGCGGTCATCCGCTTGCACCTAACGGCGGCCGGCCAGGAAGTACGCGTGCGCGGGCTAGCTCCTCGCGCAACGGCTCGACCGACCGCGACTCTGTAACGACGACTTGGCAGTGCGCTCCGCAACAGGCATCGGCGCAGCTCACGCAAGCGAACGGCGCCAGCAGCACTAGTCCCGGGTGACTTCGTCCTCTTCGAGCGTTCGGACGGGCCCTTGGTACTTGTCCTTGGCCGAGATCAGGTACCAGACCCCGAAGATGAGCGGGATCACGATCGCGATCGGCGTGTAGTTGACGAGGCTCGTGTCGAAGCCGTCGTTCCAAGGCAGGCCCGCCGGCGTATACGGCAGGTTAAGGCTGAAGACGACAAGGATCACGAAGACGATCGCAAGGATGTTGACGAGTCGGTAGCGGCTGCCGAGTGTCCAAGGCCCGGGCACGAACTCGTCCCCCTTACGCAGCCGCAGATAGACCGGGATGATGTAGGCCAAATAGAGGCCAACCGTGCAAATGCCGGTGAGGGCGAAGAACGCGAACGGGTAGTCGTTCTTGCCGAACAGGGCGGGGATCGCGATGATCGCTGAGAAGACGGAGACCGCGATCACGGCGTTGAACGGCACTCGGTCGCGGTTGACACGCCGGAAGATGTTCCAGCCCGGCATGCCGCGGTCGCGCGAGAACGCGTACCAGGTTCGCGAGGCGCTGGTCAGCCCCGCCGCGCCGCAGAACAGCTGCCCGACCGTGGCGATCAGGATCACCAGCTTTGCGGCCCACGAGTCCAAGGCGCTCTCGAAGATCGAGAAGACCGTCCCGGCGCCATCGTTGACCGCGTTCACGTCGGTGGCCGCGAACAGGAACCCGAGCAGCACGAACCAACCGATCAGAGCGGAGAAGAAGACCGAGCGCCAGACGCCCTGGGCGGCGCTGATCGCCGCCCCCTTGGTTTCCTCCGCGGTGTGGGCGGAGGCGTCGTAGCCCGTCTGCGTGTACATCGTCAGCAGGAAGCCGATCGGCAACACCAGGAACCAGTAGCCGAAGTTGCTGGTGGAGCCGTCGTGCAGGCCGGAGTTGTTGATCCGCTCGCCGAAGACGAAGCTGAAGCTCTGGTGGTCGTCGGGGACCACGGCGAGGATCACGAGGATGACCGCGACGCCGAGCAGGTGCCAGCCGACCGAGATGTTGTTCATCAACGCCAAGAACCGGTCGGCGAAGACGTTGACCACGGTGTAGAAGATCAGGATGAGGGCGAAGAGGAGCCAGGTCTCGCCGAGGATGTGCACGGAGTCGCCGAAGTTGATGCCGAAGATGTCGAGGCCGTAGAGGCCGAGCAAGGCGTTGAGGAAGAGGGCGGCGCCGTAGGCCACCGAAGCGACGATCCCGATCAGCCCGACGATGTTGAACCAGCCGGTCATCCAGCTCCAGCCCTTACCGCCGAGGTCGTGCGCCCACCAGTAGGGCCCGCCCGCCGTCGGGTACCTCGAGGTCAGCTCCGCCATTGAGAAGGCCACCATGAGCACGAACGCACAGAGCACAGGCCAGCCGATCGAAGCCGCGATCGGGCCGCCGTTCTGCCACGCGAACGGGAACGCCGTGAACGTCCCCGCGAGTACCGAGATGATCGTGAACGAAATCGCGAAGTTGGTGAACGCACTCCAACCACGGTTGAGCTCCTGCTTGTAGCCGAGCTCGGCGAGCCTCGCCTCGTCGTCGTGTCGGCGTCGGCGTCGTCCGCGGGTCGGCTGCCTCCACTGCTACCTCCTCGTTTGATCCATCCTGGTCGGGATGAAATGGTCTAGCCGTCCGACCATTGCTGTGGCGAGACCCTAGTCCGGGAGCCGGATGCGTGTCAAGACTCGCCACGAGGATGCCCGTGTGGATCGCTGAGATCGTCGCCTTCGGAGGGCCACCGCCGTGCAGTATTGTGGGGACGACGGTCTCGCCTCATAGAGTCCTATCGGGCGGTGCCGTCCTATGGATGCAGCGACGACCCGATCTCTCGGGTCGTTGCTGCTCTCGGAGTTCGCGCGTGGGGTTGACGTAGCCAGGCCATCCCGACAGGGCGATCAACTTTCCAATGGCCACTCCCTCCGAGGCGTCGATCGCAACCAGGACGTTTGTCGAGGGCGAAAGGGCTCGTGTACCTCTCACGCCGGCACTGGGCCGGGGGAGCGTTATGGGAGGGGCGCGCTTCTGCGCGTCGCCTGATCGGCCCGCCGCTCGCGGTCGACTCTGTTGAGACGCGGCGCTTTGTCGGAATCACGCGTCAGCGACGCAACAGCCCCCCTCTCAGGGCCGTCGCCGTGCTCCCGTGAATGAAGATGGAGACGACAACGCACGCGATCGTCGTCCACACCACTACGTGGGTCTCCCCAACCGACAGAGCGCCCGAGCCCGCAACGATCGCGACATAGAACAGAGCGGCTACTCCGCGAACCCCGAAGAAGGCGAGAAAGACCCGTTCGCGACGCGATGCGAGGCCCGGTCCGCTCGTGCCCAGCACGAGCGCGGGACGGATGACGAAGATGAGCAGCGGAGCCAACAGCCATCCGCTCCATCCGGGAACCGACAATCCGTCACGCGTGAGCATCGAGCCGAGCAGAAGAAGGACGAGCAGCTCCAGAAGCGTTCCGGCGACCTCAGCCCCGTGGTGGATTCTCGCGTTGATCTCGTGCTCGAACTCATAGCGGCGAAAGGCGACGCCCGCTACGAACAGTGCGATCAGTCCGTATGAGCCTACGAGCTCCGAAAGTCCGTACACGAAGAGGATGATCGCGATCGCAGCGAAGCCGTCGAACTCATGCGCGAACAGCCCGCGCGTCCGAGCCCGGGTTACCAGCCACGCGGCCCCGCCGCCAAGCACAGCCCCGAGGACGACGGCTACGCCAACCGAGTAGAGGACGTCCGCCCAGATCCATTCCCCTATCCACGACGTGCCGCCCTCAGTCGCGATGAAGAGGCCGACGACAACAAACGGAGACGCGAGCCCATCGTTGATCGCGGCCTCCGTGTGGAGGGAGAACCGAGGTTCTCCGACCGGCTCAGACCCCGGCGGCCCGAGCCCAACGTCCCCGGCCAGGACAGGGTCGGTCGGAGCAAGAACCGCACCGAGGAGCACCGCAGCTCCGAAGGAAAGCCCCATTGCGTAGTAGCCGAACAGAGCGATCAGCGCCACCGTCAGCGGCATGACGACGAGGATGAGGATCGCAACCGAGATCACCGATCGCTTTCGCACGTGGCGCTCGACCGTGAGTCCTGCGGAGAACACGGCGACCACCAAGGCGAGTTCCGACAGACGCTCGATCAGCCCGTGATCGCTCAGCGGGTCGACAGGTGGCACCTCCAAGATGGACATCGCAACGGCACCGACGGCGCCCAAGAGCACATAGATCAGAGCGGCCGAGAAAGCTCGCTCGCGCTGCTGAGACAGGGCGGCTATCCCGGCGGCCAGCGCCAGACCGAGGCCGAGGAGTCCGAGGACGTAGAGGTCACCCGCGTGGAATCCCTCACTCAGGGCTAGCGGCACCGGGGCAGCCTCCCGGGGCCAGTCGAGGGTCGGAGTGCTGAAAACGCCGGCCGGTCGGCCGTGTCCTCCATCATCACCAGTCGGACCGCTTCGCAGAGACGACAACGGCTGCCTCGCCAACGTGCGATCGCCACCAGCAGGTCAAGAACTGGCGCTGACGACGAAACGTTAGGAGCTTGCGGAGCGACGAGGGAACCCTCCGAAGGGTCGACGACGAATGTCGCCGACCAGGCTTCCCGGCACTCCAGGAGCCATGCTATCGCGGCATTCGTTCACGCGGAAGGCGAGCTTTCCGCGAACGGTCGGCCCCTGGAATGTTCGCGTCAGAGACGGGCTCAGTGGGCTGCGGCGAAGGGGCGGACCTCGATCGGTCGACCGATGCAGGCAGACGTCTTCGATGCCCACGAAAGCGCTTCGTCGAGATCCTTCGCGTTGACGATGTAGAACCCACCAAGCTGCTCCTTGGTCTCAGCGAAGGGACCGTCGGTGATCATGGTCTCTCCGAGTTCCACCCGCACGACGCTCGCGGTCTCGGCGTCGGCCAAGCGGCCAGAGTGGACGAGCGCATCGGCCGCTTTCATCTCGTCCTCGAGATCGCCGATCTTGCGCATGAACTCCTGCATCTGCTCATCGGTCATTGGTTCTCTCGCCTCACCGTCAACGGTGTGGACAGAGAGCAGGTATTGGACCATGGTTCCTCCTCGCCAGCGCGGGCATCTCCCGCTTCATCTCTAGGACGAATGGCGTGGATGAAATTCGACAAGCTAGTCGTCAATTCAGCCTTCGAGCCGTGTGCGCCCAGGCTCTCGAAGCCGCCGAACTGCCGGAGTCGTCAGACATAGCGCTTCGGACGAGAAGCGGCTAAGTCGCTCCGCATGGAAAGCAATCTCAGGTCTGAGCCCTGCTGCTTGACGCAGGACGGTCAGCTGATCGGTGAGACCGAAGTCGGCGCACGAGGTTCGTCGAACTCCGCGGGGACACGCAGGGCGGCAAGGGCGGCTTGGACTGTGTTTGCCAAGCGTTCAACGCTGTCACGGGTCTCGGGCTGGAAGTAGAGCGCTCCACCCCCGTCGTACGCGAGCCGGAAAGCAATCGCAACACCCTGCACTCGCGGGTTCTCAAGGGTGGCGACGGCGGTCGCAAGGGCACGCAGCTCTCGGTGGCAGCTACGAATCGCCTCGCGACTACGTGGCACCTCCACGGTTCCCTGACGCACAGGCCGACTGGCGTCCGTGACGGCTCTGCTCAGGGCGCAAGCGAGGCGCTGCCGGACCCGCGCCTGTTTGAGGTGATCCGCTCGCAGCTGATGGACAAGCGTGGCCGACGGTCGAATCCCGGCGGCGAGGTCCGCGTCGAGCGTCGGCGCTCGGACAACGGCAAGAAGCCGAGGGATCAAGAGGACTCGGGCTTGGCGGTATCCGAGTCCGAGTCGCCCTGCCAGCGCACCGGGAGAAGTCATCGGGAGCCTTTCGTCGAACGTCAATGACGCCGACCAGACTTCCCGGCACACCTAGAGTGATCTTACCGCTCCCAGCTGAGTCCGCCAGGGACACACCACCGCTTCGGACGAAATCGCATCGCATGGAAAGCGCACATGATCTCCGGCCCTCGGCGATACTGCGCAGGCGATGTCGCAGGAGAACGTGGAGCTGCATTATCGTCGCCTTCCACGAAGCCTTTCGAGACTCCGGCGAAGAGGCGATCTTCGAGTTCCTGCACGCCGACATCGATCTGACTCCGATTAGTGAACTGCTCGATGCCGGGACGTTCCACGGGCACGACGGCGTTCACCGCTTCTTTCAGACGTTGCGCGAAGCGTTCGGCGACTTCACCTGGGAGCCGCAGGAGTTTCTGGATCAGGGCGACGACGTCCTGGTCGGGACGCGCTTCGTCGCTGAGGGGCGCGGCAGGGGCGCCCCCGTGGAAGCGATGATCTACAACGTCTGGACCGTCCGGCAGGGGAAGGCAGTCCGAGTACGCGGCTATGGGAGCCGCCCGGAAGCCCTCGAAGCCGCCGGAGTGCGGGAGTAGTCCCTCGCTCATGTGAGCCCCCGGCCGCTGCTCCCGGCGGGTCTTCTTCGCATGGCACGACCTTCACAGCGGCGAGACATTTGAGCGGGCGAACGGCGACAAGACCACGCCTAGCCCGGCCCGTTCATACCGAGCTTGTACCGCCGTGTCGGAGACTTCTGGCCGTCAACCGGCACCGAGCCTCGCCTCATCGGGAGGCCAGGCGGGAGGCCACGACACCAAGGAGGCCCGAAATG
Organism: uncultured bacterium; assembly: GCA_963734015.1. Classification (GTDB taxonomy): domain Bacteria; phylum Actinomycetota; class Thermoleophilia; order Solirubrobacterales; family 70-9; genus JALZKA01. The sequence continues at coordinate 35,825 of CAVTFG010000020.1, forward strand.
AGGGCCCAAAGAGGGGGAGTACGACATGGGTAAGCGATTCTCGGTTGTGATCGGCGTCGGTACAGCCGGGCGTGATGGCGCTCGGGACGCAGTCGGCGGCGGCGCACGGCGACGGGCAGACGGTCGAGAGCAGGATCACGATCTCGCAGGATGGAGACCGCTTCGTGTACGGGGAGGTGAAGGCGGGCCAGGTCGCCTGCGTTCGGCGTCGGGAGGTAAGGGTGTACAGCCGAAGGCCCGGCGAGGACAGGAGGTTTGAGGAGACGACGACTACCTGACCGCGACGGCAACTGGTTTCGGAGGCCCGACGGTCGGCTGGCGCCCGAGGAGGTACTTCGCGGTCGTCACGGAGGAGCAGAAGGACGGCTACCTCTGCACGGGGGACAGGTCGCCCGGGGTGACGCTCGGTCGCCGCCCTCCGATCGGCGGCAGGCCGAGGGTCAAGAGCGTGATCACGATCCACGCGAGCAGCAACTTCCAGTACTTCCACGGGCGGGTGAAGGCGGGCAAGCCCACCTGCAGGAACGATCGGAAGGTGAGGATGTGGTTCCTGGGCCAACGATCTGCGGGGTCCAAAAAGACCCACACCGACGGCCACGGCAAGTGGGAGTTCCACACCCCCTTCCCGGCGTACTCCGCCATCGTGAAGGTCACCGAGAGCAGAAGGTTGCGGTTGAGGCACCTCTGCGAAGCGGACCGCGCGCGCGTGCTGAGGGCGAATTAGGCGCTCGGCCCGAGAGGGGAAGGCCGGGCCACGACCAAGGAGGCCCACGATGAGGGTTGACCAGCTGCAACGGGAGATGGGTAGGCGCACATCGCTAGCCCACGGAAGGGAAGGACGACATGGGTAAGCGATTCGCGGTTGTGATCGGCGTCGCCGCGGCTGGCGTGATGGCGCTCGGGGCGCAGACGACGGCGGCGACCCCCGGACGTCGTCAAGTACGACACGAAGCTGAGGATCATCGCTGACAGGGGGTCCGCCGGGTACCACGGCTGGGTGAAGTCAGAGGTCAGGAAGTGCGAGCGGGGGCGATGGGTGACCCTGTTCAAGCGGCGGCCCGGGGCGATCGCAGGCTCGGCACCACCGAACCGGCGGGGGCCCGGCTGGTTCGACTCCCGGGACGATTGGGGATTCATCGAGGCCCACGGGGTCCAAGCACCGCGTGTATGCGAAGGTGAGGCCCAAGGTGCGCGATCGGTTCGTGTGCCGCGCCGACCGCGCCCCGAACACTGGGACTTACCGATGAGGAGCCCTCGAAGCCGCCGGGCTGGGGGAGTAGGGCGCGGCTGCTTCCGGAGGGTCCCCTCAGATACTGGGGATTAG
>CAVTFG010000021.1:0-52569 GCA_963734015.1 uncultured bacterium
CGACGGAGGCCACGCACGAGGAGCTCTGGCGCTACTGCGCCCACGACCTGACGCGCCTGCAAATGCGCATGGGCGCGGAATGGGAGCAGTTCGCGGCATACAACCTCGACCGCGCCCAGACGCCGGAGGTCATGATGGCGCTCGGCGCCCTGATGGGCGACTTCGGCCTGCCGGCGATCCCGGCGTCGGAACTTGCGCGCATCGACGTTCCCACGAGCCTGATCTGGGGCCGCCACGACCTGGCGACGCCGGTCGAGGTCGCGGAGCAGGCCAGCGAACGGTACGGCTGGCCGCTCGCCGTGATCGAGGACTGCGGCGACGATCCGCCGGTGGAGCAGCCCGAGGCGTTCGTCGCCACCCTCAGAGAGCAGCTCGACCACGAGGAGGCACGATGACCACGATCACCTCCGACACGACCGCGCTCATCCCGCAGGCGCTGGCCAGCCTCCGGCAGCGCACCCGTGGCGCGGTGCTCCTGCCCGGCGAACCGGGCTTTGCCGAGGCGACCCGCGTCTGGAACGGGATGATCGACAAGACCCCGGCCGTGGTCGTCCAGGCGAGCGGCGCCGCCGACGTGGTCGAGGCCGTGCGCTTCGCGAGCGACCGGGACCTGCCGGTCTCCGTGCGCGCCGGCGGCCACAACGTCGGCGGCACCGCGCTCACGGACGGGGGCTTGACGATTGACATATCGCGGCTTCGGGGAGTCCATGTCGATCCCGAGACGCAGACCGCGACGGTGCAGGCCGGCTGTCTCCTCGGTGACGTGGACCGTGAGGCACAGCTCCACGGACTCGCAACCCCGCTCGGCTTCATGTCCGACGTCGGTATCGCCGGCCTGACATTGGGCGGCGGGCTCGGATACCTCACCCGCCGCTTCGGGTGGACCGTCGACAACCTGCTCGGGGTCGACATCGTCACCGCCGACGGAGAGCTGCGGCGCGCGAGCCGCGAGCTGGAGCCCGATCTCTTCTGGGCCATCCGGGGCGCCGGCCACAACTTCGGCGTCGTGACCTCGTTCACGTTCCAGCTGCACCCTGTCGGCCCCATGGTCTACGGCGGGCTGATCGCCTGGCCGTTCGAGCGCGCCGCGGAGATCCAGGCGGCCTACCGCGACATCACCACAAGCGCGCCCCGGGAGCTCGCGATGTGGAACATGCTGATCCGTGCGCCGGAAGCGCCGTTCGTGCCCGAGGAGTGGCAGGGCGAGCTGGTCTGCGCGTTCGCGGTGTGCTGTAGCGCCGAAGCCGGCGCGGTGGACGAGGTGATGGAGCCGATCCGCAACCTCGGCGAACCCGTGATCGACCTGCTCGCCGAGATGCCCTACACGCAGGTCCAGTCCTACCTCGATGACACCGAGCCCAAGGGCGACCACTACTACTGGAAGACCGGATTCGTCGCCGAGCAGACGGACGAGTTCCAGGCGACGCTGCGGGAGCTTGCACGGGAGTGCCCGATCCCGCACGCGCAGATCGGGACGCTGCACGTCGCCGGTGCCCTGAACGAACGCCCCGACGACGACGGCGCCGTGGGCAACCGTCACGCCCGTTGGGTCTGCGGGCTGATCGGCGCCTGGGAGCCCGACGACGGGCGCGACGCCGACAACCAAGCCTGGATCCGCGACTCGTGGGAGCGCCTCGAGCCGTTCACCTCCGGCAACTACATCAACTTCCAGACCGCCGACGAGAGCGAGGACCGGATCCGCGCGAGCTACGGCGAAAACTACGAACGGCTGGTCGAGCTGAAGCGCCGCTACGACCCCGACAACACGTTCCGGTCGAACCGGAACTTGCTGGGGTGACGGTGGAAGCCGCCGAGCCATCGTGAGCAGCCGCACCCGGATGCTCGCCGGGGTGTCCGTCCAGCAGCGCTCCCTGAGCCTCGCCGGGGTCTCGACGGTCCTTCTCGAGGCCGGTGAGGGCCCGCCGCTGGTACTGCTGCACGGCGGGATCGAGTGCGCCGGGCCGGTCTGGGCTCCGGTGATCGCGGGTCTCGCCGAGCGCCACAGGGTGATCGTCCCCGACCTCCCGGGCTTCGGCGAGTCGAAGCCGGTCGATGACCTTTACGACGTGCTCGGCGAATGGTTCCGCGATCTGGTCGCTCACTCGTGCGACGATCCTCCCGCGCTCGTGGCCCACTCGCTCGGCGGCAGCCTCGCCGCCAGGCTGGCGGCAGAGCATGGACGGCTGGTGCGCCGGCTGATCCTCTACGGCGCCCCGGCGATCGGGCCCTACCGGATGCCGCTCGGCCTGCGCGTCGTCGCGATCCGGTTCGGCCTGCGGCCGACGAGAAATAACGCCGAGCGGTTCGAGCGCTGGGCGTTCTTCGACTACGAGGGGTTCCGGACGCGCGAGCCCGGCTGGCTCGATGCCTTCGGAGAGGAGGTGCACGACCGCGCACGCGTGCCACACATCAAGCGCTCGATGCGGAAGTTGATCGCCCGCGGCACGAAGCGGCTTCCAGACGCCGAGCTGCGGCGAATCCCCGTCCCGACCAGCCTGCTCTGGGGCCGGCACGACCGGTTCGTTCCGCTTGAGCTTGCCGAGGGTGCGAGCGAGCGACTCGGCTGGCCGCTGCACCTGGTCGATTCCGCCGGGCACGTCGCTCACATCGAGCGGCCGGACGCGTTCGTGGCTGCCCTGGCGGAGGAGCTCGACACACCGAGGGCTCGCTTCGCGGCGGCAAAGAGCGGTAGATGAGCGGCGCGCGTCTCAGCTACGCGAACGTCGTCGCGACCCTGGCGCTGTTCGTCGCTCTCGGCGGCGGGGCGTACGCGACGCAGGCGGGCAAGATCGGGCCTGGGGACATAAAGACCGATGCCATTCGCACCAGGCACATCGCCGACGGCTCGCTCCGGCTGCGGGATCTGATCGCCTGGCGAACCGCTGCGAACTTCGGCCCGTCGACCCTCGACCCGGGGGAGTGCTCCTCCGGCAACATCGGTCAGCCACCGGGCGACGTCGTGCGGCCCACCGACCTGATCGTCGCCACTTCCGAGCGCACGATCACCTCCGCGGGAGTGCCGCTCGGAATCTTCGCGTTCCCCAGCGACCCCGGCGTGATGAGCCACGCGACCTGCAACTTCGGCTTCGCGGAGACCGAGCTCTCGGGCGGACTCGGCCGCGCGTTCGGAATCCGGCGCTAGGCCTGCTACCACGCCGCGGCCGCCGCCAGCGCCGCCCCCGCTGCCAGGGCCGCGGCGAAGAACAGCGGGTCCTCGTCGAGGTCCCGGCCCATGGTGCTGGCCGGCAGGCCGCTGGCCGCATAGCCGCCGAGGTCGACCACTTCGACCACGAGGTCGTGCCTGCCCTTCGTCACCGCGATCAGCTCCTCGAGCGCCTCCTGGCCGGAACCGCCCTCCGGCGCCTCGGCTCCCAGCAGCGGCCAGCCCTCGGTCTCGGTCTCGGGAACCGGGACGCGAACCGGCGCCAGCACCATCTCCAGCACGGTGCGGCTGTGGTGGCTCAACCCGCGGTGCCGGCCCCGCGGGTCCGAGCTCGACAGCCGCGGCGCCAGCAGGGTCGGCATGCCGAGCGCCAGCGCGGTGTGCAGGGTGTCGAGCGCCGCGAGCCCGCCGTGGCCGAGGCGGCTGGCCGAGCCGAGTATCCCGGGCCCCGGCCCGGCGACGCACGCGTCCCAGCCGAGGACCCGCGCCGCGGCGTCGATGCCGCCCGCGACGCTGATCGCCTCGCGCTCGCCGCCGTGCGCGGGCCCGGCGGTGACGTGGCCCGCGAGCAGCTCCCGCTCGCCGAGTTCCGCGACGTCGCGTGACAGCGCGCCGGGCAGCGCGCCGCCCGGAGTCTGCACGTAGCCGATGCGAAGGCCCTCGCGGGCAGCCGCCCAGAGGATCGGCGGAAGCTGGCCGTGCAGGTGGAAGACCAGCACCGGGATCGCGCGAGCCGGCGCGTGGTCGCCATCGAGCTCGGGCTCCACCGGTTCGACCGGGTGTTGGAGGGACGTGTAGTTCAGCTTCATGACGTGGGCACCATCCGCGCCCGGCGCGTCGAGCCCGCGCGTCAGGTTCACGTGTACGACGTCGAAGCCGCCCGAGCCCAGGCCGAGGTCCACGGCCTCCGTGTTGACCACGACCTCGTCGCCCTCGCGCACCTCGCCGACCGTCGCGGGATCGGCCCAGGCCGGGCGCCGCTCCCCGTCAACGTCCACGGTCAGCGGCTCCTCGGAGACCACGGTGCCGCGCCGCAGCTTCAGGGTCACGCGCCGGCCTCCTCGGCCGTCGCGCGGGCAATCGCCTCGCAGACCGCGAGCATCTCGGTGAGCCGTGCCGCGCCGACGCTCTCGGCTGGAGTGTGGTTCGCCTCGGTGCCGTTCGCGAGCAGCACACACTCGAACCCCTGCGCGGTCAGCGCGTTCGCGTCGCTGCCACCGCCGGTCGCCGTCTCGCGTGGCTCGAAGCCGGTCCGCTCGAGCGCCGAGCGTGCCAGGCGCACCGGGGCTGCGCCCGAGGCGAGGCGGTACCCCCTGAACATCTCGATCACGTCGACGTCGACATCGCAACGCCCCTCGCTTGCCGCCCAGGTGCAGGCGTCGACGAGCGCGGCCGTCGCCGCAGACGCCTTCGACTCGTCGAGGCTCCGCGCCTCGGCGTCGATCCGGCACTCGCCCGCGACCACGTTCGACGCGGTCCCGCCCGAGATCACGCCCACGTTCGCCGTCGTCTCGTCGTCCAGCCGGCCCAGCTCCATCGCGCCGATCGCGGCCGCCGCGGCGGCAATGGCGCTGTGCCCGTCCTCCGGCCGGATCCCTGCATGGGCCTCGGTGCCCTCGAAGTCGGCCACGACCCGGTTGTAGGTCGGCGCCGCGGTAATCACCTCGCCGATCGGGGTCGCATGGTCGAGCACGAACCCGAACTGCGAGCGCAGCGCCGAGACGTCCAGCTCCTTCGCGCCGCGCAAGCCGTCCTCCTCGGCGACCGTGAAGACCAGCTCCATACCCACCGGCGGCGGGCCGGCCGCGCGGGCGCGCGCGGCGAGCTCCGCCATGACCGCGACCGCCGCCTTGTTGTCGGCGCCGAGGATCGTCTCGCCGGCGCTGTGAAAGACACCGTCACGCAGGTCGACCTTCACGGGCCCGTCGTGCGGCACCGTGTCGAGGTGGGCGAAGAACGCGATCCAGCCCTCGCTCGCGCCGGGCACCCGCGCGATCAGGTTCCCCGCGCCCGCGCGCGCCGGTCCCGCCGCACCGTCCTCGGTCACCTCGACTCCAAGCCCGCGAAGCTCCGCCAGCAGATCGTCCGCCACGGCGCGCTCGTCGCCGGTCGGGCTCGCGATCTCGCAGAGGCGGACGAAGCGGTCGCGGAGGCGCTGGTCGTCGCTCACGGGTCCAGCCTATGACCGGCGAGCGGCTACGAGGTGGTGACGACCCAGCTGTGGCCGTGCAGGGCGGCGGGATCGTCGGCGACTTGCTCGGCAACCCGGGACGCGACCAGCTCTCTGATTCGCTCGCGCTCGTCCTCGGGAAGCGCGTTGACCGCGTCGGCGATCGGTGCGGCCAACTTCATGGTCTTCTCCCAGTGCACAGCGGGATCGGTGTAGTCCCAATCGACCGTCACCTCCTGGAGATCCGGGTCGGCGAACCCGGCGCCGGTCACGAGCGAGCGGATCCTCTCCGGGTCGCCCATCGCGAAGATCCCCGGGGCGTCCGGCTCAGGCGGCGGCAGATGCCCGGCCTCGACCAGCGCGAACCCGGGAATGAACGCCCAGAGGTTGCGATCGGGCGCCCCCCAGACCGCGAACGCAAGCCGCCCATCGTCGCGCAGCACTCGTCGCGTCTCCGACAGGGCCGCGGCCGGGTCAGCCATCAGCATGTATCCGTACCGGCAGACGACTCCGTCAACGCTCGCGTCCTCCAGGTCCATCCGCTCGGCGTCGAGGACCCGGTGCTCGACGTTGGTGAGACCCGCGTCGGCGGCGAGCCGCCGTTCCGCCTCCACCATCCGCGGCGCGAAGTCGGTCTGGATCAGCTTTCCGTCGCCCCCCAGGCGCTCAGCGACCGCGAAGCCGACGTCGCCGGTGCCGGCGGCGAGCTCGAGGATCGTCTGGCCCGGTTGGGGACCGACGCCGGCGACGAGCGCGTCGGCGACGTCCTTGGTCGCCTTGTGGAGAAAGTCGTGCTCGTCCGCCCAGTTGCCGGAGAACTCATCCCAATTCGCGAGCGAATCGGCACGGTACTTGTCGAGATCAACCATCGAGGCGACTCTACGCCATCGATAGCCGGTGGATCAATCGCGGCCGAGCTGTCCGGCCGTCGCCAGCCAGGCGAACACCCCGGCCGCCACCAGGATCCACGGGGACCAGACCTCCGCCTGTTTGTTGAAAAGCCGGACGTAGGCGAACCGGACGAGGAGCACGATCAGGATCGGCCCGGCGATCCCCCCGAAGATGTAGCCCGCCGTCTCCGCGTCCCCCAGCCTCTCGTCCTCGCGCGTATCCAGCGCCCGCACGATCGCTCCGCTCGCGACCAGCAGGGACCCGAGCACAGTGAGGGCGATGTCCGCCTCGCGCCCGCGCGGCTCGCGGTACTCCTCCGTCCAGCGCTCGCCGTCCCAGTAACGGGCGCGGCCGGAGTCCGGGGCCTCGGGATCCGGGTACCAGCCGGCTTGAGGCGTGGACACGGGATCCGGGTTCAGGCTTCGCGGCGGACGCGGACCTCGCCGGCCTCGGTGCGCTCCTCGGCCTCCGTCTCCTCAGCCGCCGCGTCCTCCCTGCGGTCCGCGGCGCGGCGGGCGGCCGCTCCGACGAACTCCCGGAAGAGCGGCTCCGGCCGCGTCGGGCGGGAGTTGAACTCCGGGTGGAACTGCGAGGCGAGGTAGAACGGGTGGTCCGGCAGCTCGATCATCTCGACCAGCCGCTCGTCGGGCGAGGTGCCGCCCGCGACGAGGCCCTCGTCCTCGAGCCGGCGCCGGAGCTGGTTGTTCACCTCGTAGCGGTGGCGGTGGCGCTTGTAGATGACGCCCTCGTCGCCGAAGATCTCGCGCGCCGTGGTGCCCTCGTGGAGCTTCACGGGATCCGCGCCCAGCCGCATCGTGCCGCCCATGTCGGAGACCTCTTTCTGCTCGGGCAGGAGGTCGACCACGGGATACGGGGTCTCGGGGTCGAACTCGGTCGAGTTCGCGCCGTCCATCCCGCACACGTTGCGGGCGAACTCGGCCACGGCGATCTGCATCCCGAGGCAGATCCCGAGGTATGGGATCTCGTTCTCGCGCGCGGCCTGCGCGGCGCGGATCTTGCCCTCGATGCCGCGCTCGCCGAAGCCGCCGGGGATCAGGATCCCGTCCGCCCAACCGGCGATCTCATCCGCGTCGAACTCTTCTGAGTCCACCAGCTCGACCTCCACGTTCACGCCGTGGTGGTAGCCGCCGTGGTGGAGGGCCTCGACGACCGACTTGTACGCATCGATGAGCTGCACGTACTTGCCGACGAGGGCAATCTTGACGGTGCCCTCGCACGCGTCCGCGCGGCGCACGAGCTCCTCCCACTCGCTCAGCTCGGGCGGCTCGGACTCGATCGCGAAGTGGTCGAGGACCAGGTCGTCGACGCCCTCTGCCCTGTAGACGAGGGGCACCTTGTAGATGTTGTCGACGTCGCGCGCCGAGATCACGGCGTCCTCGTGGACGCTGCCGAACAGGGCGATCTTGCGGCGGATGTCGCGGTCGAGCCCCTTCTCGGAACGGCACATCAGCGCGTGCGGCTGGATGCCGATCCGGCGCAGCTCGTTGACCGAGTGCTGGGTGGGCTTCGTCTTCAGCTCCCCCGCGTGGCCGATGTACGGCACCAGCGTCAGGTGGATGAACATGCAGCGCTTCGGCCCGATCTCCGAGTAGAGCTGGCGGATCGCCTCCAGGAACGGGAGCGACTCGATGTCGCCGACCGTGCCACCGATCTCGGTGATCACGAAGTCGACGGCCTGGGACTCGGCGACGATCAGGATCCGCTGCTTGATCTCGTCGGTGACGTGCGGGATCACCTGCACGGTCGCGCCGAGGTAGTCCCCGCGACGCTCGCGGCGGATCACCGAGTTGTAGACGCCGCCCGCGGTGACGTTCGAGGCGCGGGACGTGTTCTCGTCCGTGAAGCGCTCGTAGTGGCCGAGGTCGAGGTCCGTCTCGGCGCCGTCCTCGGTGACGAACACCTCTCCGTGCTGGAACGGCGACATCGTCCCCGGGTCGACGTTGATGTACGGGTCGAACTTCTGGAGCTGGACCCGGAAGCCGCGCGAGACGAGCAGCCGGCCGATCGAGGCCGCTGCGATCCCCTTGCCCAGAGAGGAAACGACTCCGCCGGTGACGAAGATGAAGCGCGTCTCGCCCGGCTTCATCGGTCTACTTCGCCCCTACTCACTCTGCCCAGCGAGTCTAACCACCGCAACGGCGGCAGCCTGTCGATCGTTTCCGAGATCGAGCGGAACTCCCCGTAGACGGTCAGCGCCGCGACCAGCACCAGCGCGATCAGCCGCCCCGTGTCGTCCAATGTCTCCAACAGCGCCACACCGGCGAGGGCGCCGATCAGGTTCGAGCCCGTATCCCCCAGCATCGCCTGCTCGCGGAGCGTGAACCAGCCGACGACGAGCACGGGGCCCACGAACACGCCGAGGAGCTCGAGCGGCTCCAGCGTCGTGCCGCCGACGCAGAGGCCCGCCATCAGCGCTACGAAGACCTTCTCGACCCGGCCGGGCCGCAGGTCAAGCAGGTTGAACAGGTTCGTCGCCAGCAGCAGCAGCGCCAGGTCCACTACGTAGTCGAGCCCCTCCTGCCCGCGACCCGACGCCGCATAGGCGGCGAGCGCCAGGGCGCCGCCGGCCTTGATCGCTCCGGTCGAAAAGCGGCCGCCGAGCACCGCGCGCGCGTGCCCGCGCCAGCCCCGGGCCGAGTCTTCGGCGGCGCCCCGCCCGAGCGCGTCGTCGAGCAGGCCCAGGAGCGCGACGCCCAGGATGTACACGGCCCAGCGGCGCAGCTCGGGGTCAAGCAGGTCGAGGTCCGCGCGGTCGTCCAGGACTGCGAGCGGCACCAGCGCCAGCAATGAGCACGAGACCAGCACCGCCCCGGCCGGGAAGGCGACCTCGCGGTCGCGGAAATTGCGTCGCACGAGGCCCGAGCGAGCCATGTCACGCAGCCACGGCCCGGCCACCAGAGCCGCGAGCGCGGCCGAGAGGGCCAGCCCGGAGAGCACCTAGCCGTTCGCTCCGACCGTCGGCGAGGGCTCGATCAGGTCCGGGAGGAGGCTGTCGGCCGTGTCCTTGACTCCGAAGTTGCCGTCGGCGCCGTCCAGCGCGAGGACGAGCGCGACCTTGCCGGGCAGCTGATCGATGCTGTCCACGGTGGCGAGGCCCTGCTCGTCGAAGAACTCGATCGAGGACGGGTCGGCGTCCTCGCGCTCGGCCCCGACCACGCGGACGTCCGCATCGAGGAACCCGCGGATCACGCCCGCCTCGAGCTCGTCCATGTTCGCCTCCTCGCGCGCGGAGAGGTCGTCGGGCCGGGCCCGGGCGAGCACCACCGCGTCGAGGCCCTCCGGGTTGCCCGAGTACTCGGACATGAGCATGTCGAGGAGGTCCGCCTCGAGGTCGCCGTGTCCGGCCAGCAGCCGGCCGGCCCGCTCGGCGGCGAGGCCGAACTGTTCGTCCTGGGGCTCACCGCGCTCCTCGTCCGTCAGCAGTGCATCGATCAGCGCGTCGGTATCCGGTGGCTCCCGCAGGCTCCCCACCTGCGTCAGGCGGGCGCCGGCGGGCGCCAACGCCCCATTCAGGTCCGCTCTCAGCGTCGAGGTGTCGATGTCGCCGAGGCCGATCAGGCCGATCTCCTGCGCGGCCAGCCGGTCGGCCATCACCGCCGGCGCGAGGCGCTCGGAAAACCGGACTTCGAAGTCAAGGTCCTCCCGCAGCCCCGCGTTCTCCGCCCGCACCTGGTCGAGGTCCTCGCTGAGGCCCTCCTCGAGGTTCTCGGCCGTCCCCGAGACAACGTCGCTGCCGAGCGCGGCGCCGATGAGGATGCCGATCGCGAGCGCGATGAACACCGCAGCGAGCGATGCGACGTGATAGCGAGTGGAGTAACCCATTCAAAGACCCAGAAGCACTTCGATCTTCAGCCAGATCAGGTCGGCCAGCTCGCGGAGGGGGTCTGAGATCAGGACGACGATCAGGGTGAGCAGGATCGCGACGCCGAAGAAGATCCAGATCAGGCGCCCGGAGACGCCGGGGTTGTAGAGCCGGCTCACGCCCTTCGCGTCGACGAGGATCTCGCCGATCCGCAGCCGGGTGAGGAACGTCGACGACATCCCCGCGCGGTTCTTGTCGAGGAACTCGACCAGGTTGAACTGGGCGCCGACGCTGACGATCAGCTCGGCGCCGTTCTCGTACGCGAGGAGCATCGCGACATCCTGGCTGGTTCCGACCGCCGGGGCGACCAGGTGTTCCACGCCCATCGTGTCGAGGCGCTCCGAACCGGGCGCCCGCCCGTCGCTGTAGGCGTGGACGATGACCTCGGCGCCGGAGCGCAGCGCCGCGTCGGTGGCAGAGTCCATGTCGCCGAGGATCACGTCCGGCTCCAGACCCACCTCGAGCAGGGCATCGGCGCCGCCGTCCACTCCCACGAGGACCGGGCGAACGTCGTGGATATAGGGGCGGAGCGTCCGCAGGTCGCTGCGATACGTAGTGCCCCGCACCACGATCAGCACGTGACGGTCCTGGAAGCTCGTGCGGGTGCGGGGCAGGTCGAACTCGCCGGCCAGGAGCTCGCCCTCCTCGCGGACGTGCTCGGCGGTGTTCGCGGCGAAGTCGGCGATCGCGCGGTCGATTCGTGCCCGCTGCAGGGTGTGCTGCTCCTCGAGGCCCGCCAGCGCCAGGCGCCCTCCTCGGGCCACGACCTCGCTCCCCCGCCGCACGTCGCCGCCACCGCTGATCACGATCTCGTCGCCGTCGCGCAGCTCGTCGAAGAGCGGTGCGCCGGGCGCGTCCACGAGGCAGACGCCGGCGCGGACGAGCAGGAGCGGCCCCGAGTTGGGGTACCGGTCGGTCGAGGACGGCGAGAGGTTGATGACGCCCCTGACGCCCGACGCCACGAGGTCCTCGGCGGCGATCCGGTCGATGTCCGCGTGGTCGATCACGGCTATGTCCTCGGGCCCGAGGCGCTTGACGAGGGCCTTGGTCTTGCGCCCGAGGCGGGCCCGCCCCTGGACGGGCGTGGCGAGCGGCTCGGCGTCGCTGGTGCCGCGCAGGATTGCCTGGGCACGAGCGCGGGCGCGGGATCTCAGCGGTTGGCGGGCCATCGCTGCGAGCGGATTATCCGCTGAATACGGGTGCTACGCGGCGAGCAGGTCGCGCGCGTGGTCGGTGGCAGCCGCGTCGTCGCGCTCGGCGCCGAGCATCCGCACGATCTCGGCTACCAGCTCCTCGCCCTCGACGGGCTCGACGTCCGCGATCGTCGCGCCCCCCTCGACCCGCTTCGAGATCCGGAAGTGCGCACCGGCCTGCGACGCCACCTGCGGAAGGTGCGTGATGCAGACCACCTGGCCGTCGACAGCCAGCTCGCGCAGCCGCTCGCCCACCACGCGGGCGGTTGCGCCGCCCACGCCGGCGTCGATCTCGTCGAAGACGCGGACGGCGCCACCCCCGCCCCCGCCGAGCCCGGTGAGCGCGAGCATGATCCGCGAAAGCTCACCCCCGGACGCCGCATCGCGCAGCGGCGACACCGGCATGCCGGGATTGGTCGCGACCCGCAGCTCGACGGTTTCGGCTCCGCCGGGCCCGAAGCCTTCCTCCACCGCTTCCAGCGCAACCTCCAGGCGCGCCCCGTCCATCGCCAGGCCCGCCAGGGCCTCGGACACGGCCTCCTCGAGTGCTGGGGCGGCCTTGCGGCGTGACGCGGTGAGCCTCGTGGCGAGCTTGGCGCGCCTCTCCTCCGCGCCGGTCAGGCGCCGCTCGATCTCCCCGGCGAGCTCCGCCGCGCTCTTCAGCCGCTCGATCTCGGCCCGGCAGCGCTCCGCGTGCGCAAGCACCGCCTCGATCGACCCGCCGTGCTTTCGCTCCAGCCGCTCGATCGCGGCCAGGCGCTCCTCCACCTGCTCGAGCCGCCCCGGCTCGGCGTCGATCCCCTCCGCGTACGAGCGCAGCTCGCTCGCGAGATCCGCGACCTCGACGGCCGCGGCCGCGATCCGCTCCGCCAGCGCGTCCAGCGCGGGGTCGACGCCCGCCACCGCGCCAACGGCGCCCTCGGCGGCGCTGAGGCCACCGTCGGCCCCGCCCCCGTCCTCGTCGACGCCGGCCAAGCCCTGGAGCGCGCCCACCGCGGCTGCCCGAAGCGACTCCGCGTGGCGCAGGCGCTCCCGGTCTCCCGCCAGCTCGCCGCGCTCCTCCGGGTCGGGCTTGGCGGCATCGATCTCCTCGAGCTCGAAGCGCATCAGGTCGAGATCCCGTTCCCGGGTGCCCTCCCGCTCGCGGAGCTCCTCCAGCTCCCGCCGGGCGGCGCGGACCTCGGCGTGCGCGGCGCGATAGTCCTCGCGAAGCCCGAGGTGCTTCTCGCCCGCGAAGCCATCCAACACGTCGAGCTGCGCCGAGGCGAGCGTCAGACGGCGGTGCTCGTGCTGCCCGTAGAAGGCGAGTAACCGCGAGCCGAGGGCGCGCAGGTCGGCGACGTTCGCGGACCGCCCCTGGACGTACGCGCTCGTGCGCCCGCCGGCGCCCACACGCCGCGCGAGCACGACCTCGGTTGCGTCATCGGGCATCCGCGCGGACAGGTCCGCCAGCTCGGGGTCGTCGAACAGGCCGTCGGGCAGGTCGAAGACGCCCTCCACGTAGGCCTCGGCCGCGCCGGGACGCACGATCTGCGGTCGCGCGCGTCCCCCCAACAGCAGGTCGAGCGAGTGCGCGAGCACGGTCTTGCCGGCGCCGGTCTCGCCGGTGATGGCGTTCAGCCCGGGGCCGAGCCGCAACTCGGCACGCTCGATCACAAGCAGGTTTTCGATGCGAAGCTCGAGCAGCATCCGCCCTGTTGATAGCGGCCGGCCCCGACGGATTCGCCCCGCCGCTTGTGTGACAGGTCAGCCCGCGGGGGCTGCCTCGGTCGCCGTGCGGTCTGCCGCCGGATCGCTCGCCTCGGCGAAGTCGCGGCGTCGAACCAACAGGAATCCCAGGACACCGCCGACGATCGCCACCGCCGCGCCGATGAGGAGAATCTCGTTGAGCGCGCTGATGAACGCCTGGTTGGCGGCGTCAGCAGCCTGGGCTTGAAGCTGCGGAGGGGCGCCCGCCACGGCTTGGTCGATCGCCCCGGACGAGACCGCCTCCGCCGCCTCGGGCGGAGCTTGCGGGGCGAGTTCCGACAGCTTGGTCGTGATCTGCGACTGGAACACGGCGCCGAGACCCGCGACACCTGTCGCGATCCCAACCTGGCGGAACGTCGAGTTGATGCCGGAAGCCATTCCCGCTCGCGCCGCGGGCACCACTCCAAGCGCCGTCTCGGCGATCATCGGATTGGTCATCCCGATACCGATCCCGGCCACCGCGAACCCCGGCAGGAGCCCGGTCCACTCGTCGCCCGCCTCGATCCCGTGCATGAGTAAGAGGCCGACGCCGACGAGCACGAGCCCGGTGCCCATCAGGACGCGGACCGGGATGCGGTTCGAGAGGTTGGCCGCGAGCGGAGCCGCCAAGAACGAGAGCAGGGTGATCGGCAGGAAGCGCACCCCGGCCTCGAGCGGCGAAAACTCGAGGACGTCCTGGATGTAGAGCGTGAGGTAGAGGAACATCGCGAACATGCCGGCGGAGAGGGCCCACGCCACAATCGAAACTCCGCCGAATGAAGGAACGCGGAAGAGCGAGAGCTCGAGCATCGCGTGCCTGCTGCGCGCTTGGATCGCCACGAACGCGACCATCAGCACGAGCGCTCCGATCAGCGAGATCAGGATCTGAGCCGAGGCCCAGCCCTCCGCGTTGCCGCGGATCAAGCCGAAGATGAATCCGAAGAGGGCAAGCGAGAACGTCGCCAGCCCGGCCCAATCGATTGGCTGCGGGTCGGTCGCCGCGACGTTCGCAAGCCGCGTCTCCGTCAGCACGATCGCGGCAATCCCGATCGGGACGTTCACGAAGAAGATCCACTCCCAGCCCAGTCCGTCGGTGAGCAGGCCGCCGATCAGCGGCCCCACGGCGACGGCGCCGCCGACGGTCGCACCCCATAGGCCGATCGCGCGAGCGCGCTCGCGGCCCTCGAACTCCTGCGCAATCAGGGCGAGGGCCGTGGCGAACATCGCCGCGGCTCCCACTCCCTGGAGGGCGCGGAAGAAGTTCAGGACGGTGGCGTCGTGGGCAAGGCCGCAGAGGAGCGAGGCGACCGTGAACACCCCGAAGCCAACCGCGAAGATCCGCCGCCGCCCGAGGCGATCCCCCAGCGAGCCGAAGACGAGCAGGAACGATGCGAGCGTCAGCGCGTAAGCGTCGACGACCCATTGCAGGCTGGAGAGACTCGCGTCCAGATCCTCCTGGATCGACGGCAGGGCGACGTTCACGATCGTGATGTCGAGCAGCAACATGAACGTCGCCGTGCAGACGGCCAGGAGGGTCCACCACTTACGTTCCATGCGGCGTGAGGATAGGTTGCACCGTCGACGTCGGCCGTAGCCGGCGGATCAGCGCGCCAAGGCCCCGAACTTCTCGCCCACCCGCCGGTAGAAGTTCGCGCCCGGGACCTGGGCCAGCCGGCTGACGTTGTCGCGGAAGCGGATCTCGATCTCGGCGCCGCTGGCCAGGTCGGTCACGTGCTCGCCGTCCACGACGAGGTCGACTGCCTCGCGTCCCGCCTCGTTGCGAACCAGGAGCACGTCGTCGGGCGCGACCACGAGCGGGCGCGCGGTGAGCGTGTGGGGCGCGATGAAGCTGACGACGTAGCCCTCAACGCCCCAGGCCAGGATCGGGCCCTGGTTAGCGAGGTTGTAGCCCGTCGAGCCCGCGGGCGTGGCCGCGACCAGGCCGTCGCAACGCACGTGGCCGACCTCCTGACCGCCCAGCCGGAACGCCAGCTCGGCGACGCGCCCGTGGGGGCGGCGATGAAACGAGACGTCGTTCAGCGCGAGGCGCGGGGCGTCCGGGGCTCCGACCTCCAGGCCCGGGAGCGACATGACGTCGAAGTCGCCGGCGAACGCGCGCCGCAGCCCCTCGTCGAGCTCGTCGGGATCGGCCGCGGCGAGGAAGCCGATCGTTCCGTAGTTGATCCCGAACACGGGCACGGTCGAGCGCGCGTGCTCGCGCAGCGCCTTGAGAATGGTCCCGTCGCCCCCGAGCACGAGACAGAGGTCCGGCTCGGCGTCCAGGTCCTCCAGCGGACCGATACCGGCGGCGGCGTCACCGTGCTTTGCGCGCTCGTCGGCGCTCGCCAGGAGACGTGCGCCCGCGGCGCCCGCGGCCTTCACGGCCGCGGTCATCGCCGCCGCCGTCTGCTCGGGCTGCGTATGGGTGAGAACGGAGACGGCCGCCGGGGCACTCACGGCTCGACCTCCTCGATCGCGTCCGCTGTCTCCTGCTCGCTCAGTCCGTCGCCCGAAGGCGAGGCCCAGACGAACGTCTCGCGGTTGCCCTTGGGACCGGGAAGGCCGGAAGACGCGAAACCACGGATCCGAAGACCCAACTCGTGAACGGATGCGGCGACCGCGCCGAGCGCCTCGCGCCGTTCGGCCGCGTCGCGCACCACGCCGCCCTTCACCCGCTTTCGCCCGAGCTCGAACTGCGGCTTCACCATGGCCAGCAGGTCGCCCTTCGTGCCGAGAACGCTCGCCACGGCCGGCAGGACCTTGGTGAGCGAGATGAACGACACGTCAACCGTCGCCAGCGACGGCTCGAAGGGCAGCGACTGCGGCTCGATCTCGCGGGCGTTCAGCCGCTCGATCACATGGACGCGTTCGTCGTTGCGAAGCTCCCAGTCGAGTTGGCCGTGCGCGACGTCGAGGGCGATCACGCGGGCGGCGCCCCGCTGCAGGAGGCAGTCCGTGAACCCGCCGGTCGAGGCACCGACGTCCAGGCAGTCGCGGCCCGAGACGGCCAGGTCCAGGGCGTCGAGGGCGTTCGCGAGCTTCACGCCTCCGCGCGAGACGTAGTCACGGCCCACGTCCACGCTCAGCTCGGCGCCGGGGTCGATCAGCTCGCTGGGCTTTGCGACGCGCTGTCCGCCCCCGCCGATCCGCACCCGCCCCGCGCGAATCGCCTCGGCGGCACTGGCGCGCGAGCGGACGAGGCCGCGCTCGGCGATCACGGAGTCTGCCCGGCGGCGGCTCACGGAGGAGAAAGTACCGATAGCGACGAGGTGTTGGTGGATTTCGAGTGTGACCCCGATCACACACTTATCGCACATACGTTCGTACCCTGTTGGTACGCGATGACCATCTTCCGGCACATCCCCCTCTCGGTCCACGCGGGCCTCGAGACCCTCGCCGCGCCGCTCCTCATGGTCGCGCCGTTCCTGCTCGGCTTCGGGCAGGCGGCCACGGTGGTGAGCGTGCTCGTCGGCGCCCTCCTCCTTGGTCTCGCGCTTCAGATCCCCGGCCCCCAGCGCTCGATCTCGCTCGCGTCCCACGCGGGCTTCGACTACGCCCTGGCGACCTTCGCGGTGGTCGCCGGCATCACCGTCGGCATCGTCACGGGCGCCTGGGAGCCAACAGTCTTTTTGGTCGGCATCGGCGCCGCAATGGTCGCCCTGACCGCCTCAACGCGGTTCAGCGCGCCCCGCGGGGTCTAGTACCGCCGACCTACCTCCAACAACACACATATCTCTCCTCCCTGTACCCCGAGACGCCCCGCAAAGTGCGGGGCGTTTCGTTTACCGCTTCCTCGTATAGGATCGCGGGCGGCCACGACACGGGAGACACCACATGCTCATAGCGGAAGCCGACTTCCCCTTCCTCGAGTTCCTCTGGGCGATGATCGTCTTCTTCGCCTGGGTGGCGTGGATCTGGATCGTCATCACCGTGTTCATCGACCTCTTCCGCCGCCACGACATCGGCGGCTGGGGCAAGGCCGGATGGGTGGTGTTCGTGATCGTCATCCCGTTCCTCGGCGTGCTCGTCTATCTGATCGCCCAGCACGATGGGATGCGCGAGCGAACCCTGGAGCAGGCCAAGAGCCAGCAGGCGGCGATGGACCAATACGTTCGTGACACCGCCGGCGGCTCGGCGAGCGAGATCGCGAAGGCCAAGGAGCTGCTCGACTCCGGGGCGATCACCCAGGCGGAGTTCGACTCGATCAAGGCCAAGGCGCTTTCCTAGAAGGCCCTCGAAGCCACCGGGCTGTCGGAGTAGGCGCAAGGGGGCGCCACCTGCGGCCGCTGGGGTTGGCGTAGCGAGGGGCATCACTCCGGCCTTTTAGGCGCGACGGAAGCGCTGCGCCCGGTTCGAATCGGAGGTACGCCGCCTTGCATGGCGTGTAAATCGGGCGGTTAATGTTGGCTCCAATCCGGGGGGATCGCTCGCTGGGCATTCGCCCCATGAGGCACGTGAATCGGAGGGAGAATGGTTCAGAGCGCTCGACAGAACCTGACCTACGCGAACGTTGTTGCGACGCTCGCGCTCGGCGACGGCTAGTCGGGGCTTCTGAGCGAGGCCAAGGCGCTCGAAGCCGCCGGGCTGCGGGAGTAGGCGATGTCGGGGGAGAACGTGGAGATCGTGCGCCGACTCAATGCTGCGTTCAACGAGTCGCCTGATGAGCCCGAGCGCTGGCTCTCGCACTACGAGGAGGAGGCCGAGTTTCACCCTCCGCGTGAATGGCCCGAGGCCAGCATCTACCGCGGCCGCGAGGAGATCGGGGAGCTTGCCCGTATCTGGGCGCGGAGCTTTGACGAGTACCGCTGGGAGGAGGAGAAGATCATCGATGCCGGAGCTTGTGTGGTGGCGCTTTGGAAGCATCGTGGACGCATCCAGGGCAGCGCAGATTGGGTCGAACAGGAGGTGGGGACGCTGTGGTTCTTCCGTGGCGAGCGAATCGCCCGCACGCTGGCTTTCTTCTCCTGGTCCGAGGCCCTCGATGCCGCCGGCCTTGAGGAGTAGGCGATGTCGGGGGAGAACGTCGAGATGCTTGATCGCATCTACGGGGAGTTGTTCGGGAGCCGCACACTCGGTGCGGACCTGCTGGCAGAGGACGTGGAGTGGGTGAACCCGCCGGACGCGGTCGAGCGCGGGGTGCGACGGGGGATCGATAGCTTCAACGACGCGATCAGGAGCGTCTTCCAGGCATGGGAAGAGGCTCGATTCGAAACCGAGCGCATCTTCGACCACGGCGACGACGTGGTCGCACTCGGTCAGGTCCGGGGCCTCGGTCGAGGGGCTGGCATAGAGGTCGTCCGCCCGCATGGCGAAATCTGGACCTTCAGCGACGGCAGGGCGGTTCGTATGCGCTGGTTTAACAGTCACTCCGAGACCCTCGAAGCTGCCGGCCTGTCGGAGTAGGCGATGTCGCACCAGTCGCGTCCTTCTTCCGCGCGGTCCCAGGGACCGGCGACTCAGCCGCCTTCATAGGCCTCGGCGAAGAAGTCAGCGTCCTCCTGGCTGGTCGACTGGATGACGACGGTGCCGACGGTGCTCGTCGAGTCGCCGCTGTTCTCGGCCCGCTTCGCGTAGGCCTCCGCGTCGGCCGAGCTCGAGAACAGGCGCGCGCTGCCAGCCTTGTCCCCGGTGATGTTGACCCCCGTCTCGGCGCCATTCAGCGACGTCGCCGGGAGGTTGGCGACCGTAAGGCCCTCAGCCTCGAGCCCGCTCTTGAGGCCGTCGAACGCGGTGTCCGCCGCCGGCACCGCAGCCCCTCCTCCATCGCCGGACGTCGTCGCATCGTCGTCACCGCAGGCCGCAAGCAACGATCCGGCCGCCAGGATGGATGCGATCAGGCGTGCTGCGGAGCTCATGACGTTCCTCCGTGTTCCGTGACGTGGCTACGGCAGCCTATTCCGCATGGCGGTTTCGGTGGGACGAAGAGCGACATGACTCTTGAGCGTCTTCGATTGTGCCCGTCTTGTGTGCTGGCTAGCCCACGAGATCGAGCGACCCTCTGGTCGTGAAGTAGGCGCCGACGACGCTGAAAACGAGGATCAGAATGGCGCGCTCATGGCTCAGCATCCAAGCTGATGCTCGCCCGATCGCGGCGCGGACCACCTCTGGGCGGCGGATGCTCGCGACGAGCGCGCAGAATGGAATCGTCAGCCAGATCACATCGAAGACGAGCACCGCGAGGAGTCCGTCGACCAATGGCGGGTCGCCACGTGCGATCGCGTTCAGGCCGAGTAGATAGAGGAGCCCGGGGAGATGGGTAGCGACGCCGGCCGCGGCGGCGACGCGCAGCGTCGGGTTGCGCAGCTCTCCTACTACGCGTGAGTCGCCCTTCGCTTGTTCACCTCGGGTGCCACCTCGGATCCGGCCGGTGGCGATGCCTGCGGCGAAGCCCAGCGCCGCGCCTCCGCCCGCAAGCTCGATCACCGCGTTCACCGTCGAGGACTCGGTCTCCAGTCGGACCCCGTGCAGGATCAGCACCACGATCGCGCCGGCGATCGCACTGGATGCCAGGCCGGCGATCGTGTATGCCGCCAGCGGCCGCGGGGGGCTCGGCGACGAGAGCAGGGCATAGACCGAAGCCAGAGCGGTAGGGCGGATTGCGCAAATCACCGCCAGAGCAAGCGCATCTAGGCTCACGGCTAGCGAGCCTAGCTCCCGCTTCGACAACGCCCACGCAGCATCCGGCGATTTGACCCCCGGCAGAGGACGACCCCGGCACGTTGCAGGCCGAGGTCGTCGCTCCATTGGGGACGCCTTGCCGGATATGGCAAGAGCGTCTCGTGTCGCCACCCTTCGCAGGGGTGGTGCAGGTCAGGGTACCCGGGTCCAGAGCGCCCAATCTCCGCTGCATGGAGCCGGGCCGCCTACGCCCGCAGACCCGCTGCACGCGTCTTCAGATAGTGCCGCTCCGGCGGGCTGGTGCTGAGGCGGGCGGCTTCCTCGTACTCATGGCCGGCTGCGTCCTTGTCGCCCGCCATCTCGAGCAGGTGGGCGCGCACCGCATGCAGGCGGTGCCCTCGGGCCAGCCGCCGGTCTGCGGCGAGCGGCTCGAGCAGCTCGAGTCCGGCCGCGGGCCCCTCGACCATCGCCACTGCGACGGCGTGGTTCAGGCGCACCACCGGGCTCGGGTCCGTCCTGACCAAGAGCTCGTAAAGGGCCACGATCTGAGGCCAGTCCGTTTCCTCCGCGGTCCGCGCCTCGTCGTGGACCGCCGCGATCGCCGCCTGCAGCTGGTAGGCGCCCACCGGAGGCCTCGCGAGCACCGTCTCGACAAGCGCGACGCCCTCGCGGATCTTGTCCTCATCCCACCGGCTGCGGTCCTGCTTGGCGAGCGGGATCAGGGCCCCGTCGCCGCTCATGCGGGCCGGTCGCCGCGCGTCGGTCAGCAACATGAGCGCGAGCAGGCCCGCGACTTCGTCTTCCTCGGACATCAGCCGGTTGGCCAGGCGCGTCAACCGGATCGCCTCGGTGGCGAGCTCGGCGCGATGCAGGCTCGGCGCGGTGGTGGCGACGTAGGCCTCGTTGAAGATCAGGTAGAGCATCTTCAGCACCGCCTGCAGCCGGTCCGTACGCTCGGGCTCGGGGGGCAGACGGAACGGGAGGTTCGAGGCCTTGATCTGGCCCTTGGCCCGGCTGATCCGCTGCGCCATCGTCGCCTCAGGGACCATGAAGGCCCCTGCGATCTCGTTCGTCGTGAGGCCGCCGATCGCGCGCAGGGCCAACGCCACCTGCGAGGCGGGCGTCAGCGCCGGGTGGCAGCACATGAACAGCAGGACGAGGGTGTCATCGGCATCCGCGGAGGCCGTCTCCAACGGAAGCCGATCCGATGGCAGCGTCCAGGAGCTCACCCGATCCTCCCGCTCCCGGCGAGCCCGCTCGGAGCGAAGCAGGTCCGTGAGGCGCCGGGCGGCCACCGTGATCAGCCAGGCCCGTGGGTCGGCCGGACGGCCGTCACGAGGCCACTGTTCGGCGGCTGCCAGCATCGCCTCCTGCACCGCGTCCTCGGCGGTGTCGAAGTGGCCGTAGCGGCGGACGAGCGCGCCGAGGACCTGCGGCGCCAGTTCGCGCAGCAGGTCCTCGAGCGCGCCGTCCCGCATCACCTACGCCTCGTCGGGCGCCGCTTCGGGGACCGGCCTGATGTCGATCGGCGGCTCGGTCGCGCCTTCGGGGCCAGGGCAGGTCAGGACGTGGGCCGCGATCTCCGTCGCCCGATCGATCCCGTCGACGTCGACGAGCCAGTACCCGGCCAGGACCTCCTTCGACTCGGCATAGGGGCCGTCGGTCACGACGGTTTCGCCGTCCTTCAGCTCCACGCGCCGTGTGAGCGCGGGCTCCGCCAGGCCCTGCCCGTCGACCAGCTCGCCACGCGATTCTAGGTCGGCGTTCAACTCATTCATGAACGCGAACATCGCGTCGAGCTCCTCGGGCGACCAGGTCGGGAAGTCGTTGTCCTTGCCGGCCATCGAGTCGTAGTGCTGCTGGGAGCCGGAGAGGATGATCATGTACTTCATCGGAGTTCCTTTCGTGCGAGGCGCCCGGATGGCGCCTTTCGTGTGGAACGTCGGAGCTGCCGACCGATTCTCTACATCCTCGGAACTCCGCGGCTTTCGCCCCGGGCAGTGCTATCCCGCCTGCTTGTAACGCAACGACCCCGGGGTCGTCAGCTCCTCGCCGGTCTCCAGGAGCGTCTTCAGCCCCGAGAGGATCATCGGCCAGCCGCCGTAGAGCTCGGGGTTGGCGTCCGGCGCGAGCCGGTCGTGGATCACGGTGAGCTGGCACGAGTCGCCGACCGGGTGGATCTCCCAGGTGACCCGTGAGGTCCCCGCGGCCCGGACCTCGTCGCTCCAGAGCGCCTGAAAGCTCTGGACGAGTCGCCGGGGCGGGTCGACCTCGAGGTTCTCGCCGGCCGCGATTTCCACCGCACCCGGGACCTCCGACTTGTACGCGGACCCGGGCGCCCAGTCGGAGTTGGTTTCGACCCCGAAGCTGTACTTCGCCCGCAGCTCGGGGTCGGTGATCGCCTCCCAGAGGCGCTCCGGCGTGGTCTTGATGTAGATCTCGAACACGGCCATGCTGCCCTCCCCCTCGGGGCTTGGGCTGAGCGCCACCCGATGCGGGACGTCGACTGCTTCCATGGTTTCCTCCTCGAGTTGTCGTTTGATGCCCGTGAGCGCGGCGGCCCAGGGCTCGGCGTACTTGCTCACCCACCGGTCGTGGACGAGCCGGATCGGGACGGGGTTCAGGAAGTGGA
Organism: uncultured bacterium; assembly: GCA_963734015.1. Lineage (GTDB taxonomy): Bacteria > Actinomycetota > Thermoleophilia > Solirubrobacterales > 70-9 > JALZKA01. The sequence goes on from CAVTFG010000021.1 coordinate 22,279, forward strand.
GCTTCTCGCGGCCACGCCTCCGCGTGGCCACCAGGCCGGCCTCCTCGAGTACGCGCAGGTGCTTCATCACGCCGAAGCGCGTCATCGGCAGGCGCCCCTCAAGCGCGCTCAGGGTCTGCCCGTCCTGCTTGAACAGCTCGTCGAGCAAGCCCCGTCGCGTGGGATCGGCAAGCGCCTTGAACACCGCATCCATCGCACCGGAGTATATGTGACCATCTAGTCACCTGTCAAGCCCTGGAGCCGGTAGGCGATACTCGCCGGGGCATGGCGAGCACCGAGGTTCAGCGGGCGAACGTCGAAGCGCTCCGCCCGGTCTACGAGGAATGGGGTCGGGGGAACTTCAGCCCCCGGTTCGACGTGTACGCGCCCGAGATGGAATGGGGATGGTCGGACGAGTTCCCGGGGCTGTCCCCGGTCGCCGCCGATCCCGAGGCAAGGAGCAGCCGGCTCGGGGAATGGCTGAGCCAGTGGGACGGATGGCGCTGCGAGGCCGAGGAGTACCTACCGGCGGACGACCACGTCGTCGTGCTCACTCGCTACACCGGGCGCGGCCGGGGGAGCGGGGCTTCAGTGGACACGCCGGGCGCGCACCTCTGGACCCTGCGCGACGGCAAGGTGACCAGGCTCGAGATCTTTTCGAGCCGCAGCAGGGCGCTCGCAGCCGCGGGACTGCCCGGATAGGGTCGCACGGCGCCGATGAGATTCGTCCTCAACGTCATCTGGCTGATCTTCGGAGGGTTCTGGCTCGCGATCCTCTACACGCTCGCCGGCGTGCTTGCCTGCATCCTGATCATCACGATCCCGTTCGGCGTCCAGGCGTTCAAGATGGCGGTGTTCGCGCTCTGGCCGTTCGGCCGGACGCTCGTGAAGAGGCCCGGGGCCGGAGCGCCGTCGGCGATCGGGAACGTGATCTGGCTGATCCTGTTCGGCTGGTGGCTGGCGCTCGGTCACGTCATCACCGCGATCGCTCAGGCGATCACGATCATCGGGCTGCCGCTGGCCGCGGCCAACGTGAAGCTGATCCCGGTTTCGCTCTGGCCAATGGGCCGGGAGATCGTTCGGGTCGACGACGTGCAGGCACTCGAGTCGTACCGGGAACAGGGCTACGAGACCCACGCGGTCCGCTGAGCGCTCCGCCTTAGCCGCCGGCACGCTCCGGCGCACGTACGTCGATCCGCCCTCCTACTGCGTGGGCGAATCCACGCGCGTGACGCCGAGGGCGCTGAGCACCCGCTCCGCCACGCCGGCGCCGGTCAGCCCGATCTCCTGGTGGAGCAGCGCGGGCTTGCCGTGCGTGACGTATCGGTCCGGCAGGCCGACGCGGAGCACGCGCGCGCGGTCCGATCCCGGGCCGATCGTGTCCTCGAGATGCTCGAGGACCGCGGAGCCGAAACCGCCCATCACGACGTTGTCCTCGATCGTGACGAGCAGCTCGTGGTCGGCGGCGAGCCGGTTGACCAGCTCGGTGTCGATGGGCTTCGCGAACCGGGCGTCGGCCACGGTGGCGCTGATCCCGTGTCCGGCCAGCTCGTTCGCGGCGTCGAGGGCGACCTTCGCCCCGAACCCGTAACCGAGGAGGGCGACCCGCTCGCCGGGCCGCAGGGTCTCCCCCGTCCCGATCGGGATCAGCTCCGCGTTCTCGGGGAGCGGCACGCCGACCGCGGCCCCGCGCGGATAGCGGAGCGCCGCCGGGCCGCGGTGCTCGATCGCGGTGCGCAGCAGATGGACGAGCTGCGCCTCGTCCCGCGGCGCCATCAGGACCACGTTCGGCAGGCACCGGAAGTACGAAACGTCGAAGGCGCCGTGGTGGGTCGGGCCATCGTCGCCGACGAGGCCGGCACGGTCCATCGCGAAGGTCACGTCGAGCTCCTGGAGACAGACGTCGTGGACGATCTGGTCATACGCGCGCTGCAGGAACGTTGAGTAGATGGCGCAGACGGGCTTCGCCCCCTGGATCGCCAACCCGGCGCCGAGGAGCACCGCGTTCTGCTCGGCGATGCCCACGTCGTAGTACTGCTCGGGCAGCTCGTCGAGGAGCTTCTGGAGGCCCGTGCCGCCGGCCATCGCGGCGGTGATCCCGAGCACGCGCTTGTCGCGTTTCGCCTCGGCCACGAGCGCGTCCGCGAACACCTGCGTGTACTGAGGCGGCGCGGCCGCCGGCTTCGGCTCCGGCGCGACGTCGTCGGTGCTTTCGCGGGCGGGCTTCGCGTCCTGGTACTCGGGCCGCGAAAGCGGCGCCTTTGGCGGCGAGGCCTTCTTGGGCGCGGGCGCGCCGTCGACGATCGAACCGGGCTTCGCCGCGTGCCATTTCTCCATCCCCTCGAGGCCGCCCTCCTCAGCCGGGGCGAAGCCCTTGCCCTTGACCGTGTGGATGTGGACGACCACCGGGCGGTCGGCGGCGAACGCCTCGGTCAAGGCCTTGCGGAGCGCGGTGACGTCGTGTCCGTCGACGACCCCGACGTAGGCCAGGTCAAGCTCCTCGAACAGGAGACCGGGAGCCCAGTAGGACTTGACCGCGGCCTTGATCTCAGGCCCCAGCCGCTCGATCCGGCGGCCGAGGCCAAGCGGCAGCTTCGTCAGCCGCGTCTCCACGTCCTCTCGAGCCTGATAGAGACGGCGGTTCAGCCGCACCGACGTGAAGTAGCGCGAGAGCGCCCCGACGTTCGGCGAGATCGACATCCCGTTGTCGTTCAGGACGATCACGACCGGGGTCTGGAGCCCGCCCGCGTTGTGGAGCGCCTCGAACGCGACGCCGCCGGTCAGCGCGCCGTCGCCGATCACCGCGACGACCTTGCCGTCCTCGCCGACCCCGTGGAGCATCGCCTCCTTGAGCCCGACCGCGTAGCCGATCGAGGTCGAGGCGTGGCCGGCGCCCATGATGTCGTGCTCGGACTCGGCGATCGAGCAGAACGGGGCCAGGCCCTCGTACTGGCGAATCGTTCCCAGCCGGTCGCGCCGGCCGGTCAGGATCTTGTGCGGGTAGGCCTGGTGGCCGACGTCCCAGAGGATCTTGTCGCGCGGCGAGTCGAGCAGCGAGTGCAGGACGGTCGCAAGCTCGCAGGTGCCGAGGTTGGCGCCGAAGTGCCCGCCGATCTCGCCGATCGTGTCGATGATCCGCTCGCGGACCTCCTGCGCGACCTTCGCGAGCTGCTCGTCGTCGAGCCCCGTCAGGTCGCTGGGGCCGTCGATCGTTTCGAGAAGACCGGCGTTCGTCTGTTCTTCGGTCATGTCTGGCGGGTGTGGATGAAGTCGGTGATCATCTCGAGGTCGCCGGTGTCGCCGTCGATCCCGGAGAGCGCGTCACGGGCCTGCCGGTGCGAGCGAGCGGCGAGCTCCCGCGCTTGGTCGAGGCCGAACAGGGAGACGTAGGTGAGCTTTCCATGTCGCTCGTCGGATCCATGTGGCTTGCCGAGCTCAGCGTCGCTGCCGGTTACGTCGAGGATGTCGTCGACGATCTGGAACAGCACCCCGAGCTCGTCGGCGTATTGCCTGTACGGGATTGTGGCAGCCTCTGGCGCACCGGCGAGGATCTGAGGCACCAGGACGCTCGCGGCGATCAGGCGCCCTGTCTTGCGGAAGTGGAGCTCCCTGAGGGCATCCGCGTCGAGCTCGCCGCCGGCCGTTACGTCCAGGTACTGGCCTCCCACCATCCCCTCGACGCCGGTTGCGCCCGCCAGCTCCCGCAGTGCGGCGTTGACGTTTGCCGGATCGCCCTCCTGCTCGCCGGCGAACAGGTTGATGGCCTCGGCGAACAGCCCGTCGCCGACGAGGATCGCGACATCCTCGCCGTACTTCACGTGCGAGGTCGGCCGTCCCCGCCTCATCTCGTCGTCGTCCATCGCCGGCAGGTCGTCGTGGATCAGCGAGTAGGTGTGGATCAGCTCGATCGCGGCGGCCGCGGGCAGGACGCTCTCGGGCTCCGCCCCCGCCGCCCTGGCGCTCGCGAGACAGAGCACCGGCCGCACACGCTTGCCCCCGGCGAGCAGCGAGTAGCGCATCGCCTCCACGAAGTCGGCGAGCGGGGACGGCCCCGAGGCGGAGGCGAACTCGAGGCCCGAGAGGTATTCGTCGATCAGCTCCCGCAGCCGGTCGGGGTAGTCCCCGGCGCTCATTGCGGATGGCTGCGGAGCTCGATCACGCGGTCGGCGAGCTCGAGCGTTCCCGCGCGGGGGTCGTCGAAGGGGATCAGGTCGCCGTCGCGGATCACGGCGACGACCGGTCCGCTCGCCCCTTCGGTCGCCGCCCTGCCGACGTCGTCGCTCTCGACCGTGCGCTCGGCTACGTCCAGTCCGGAGCCCACGCTCAGGAGGTCCTCCAGGACCTCGACCAGGCCGGGCGTGTCAGGTGAGAGGCCCAGGAGGCGGCCCGCCGCCCCGCTGGAGCTGATCACGGAGTTCGCCCCGCTCTGGTAGAGCAGGTGAACGTTCTCCTCCTCGCGAACCGAGCCGGCGATCCAGGCATCCGGCGCCAGCTCGCGCGCGGTCAGGGTGATCAGGACCGCCGTGTCGTCGCGGTCAACGGCGACGATCACCGACCGCGCCTCGCGAATTCCCGCCTCCTCCAGGGTCCCGGCGGCCTCACCGGTGCCCGCGACAGTGGCCAGCCCGTCGCCCGATGCGCGCTCGCGCGCCGCCCCGCTCTGGTCGATCACGACGACCTCGTCCGGCCTGAGCCCCTTGCCGAGCAGGGTACGCACCGCGCTCTGGCCCTTCGAGCCGTACCCGCAGACGATGATGTGGTCCTTCAACTTCCTCCTCCATCTCGCGATCCGGAACGCCGTGCGGCTGCGCCCGGCAAGTATCTCCAAGGTCGTCCCGACGAGCAGGATCAGGAACAGGACCCGCAGCGGCGTGACAACGAGCGTCGTCACCAGCCGGGCCTCGTCCGAAACCGGGCGGACGTCGCCGTAGCCCGTCGTCGTGATGCTGACGGTCGAGTAATAGAACGCGTCCAGCAGGCTCACCTCGCCGTCGTCGGGGTCGGTGTACCCGTCGCGTCCGGCGTAGGCGAGGATCGCGACGATCACGATCAGCCCGAAGGCGATCGCCACGCGGGTCATGATCGTCCGCAGCGGGCTCGGCTCGCCGCCGGGCAGCCTTACGAAGACGCTATCCGTCGCCACCGGGTTCGGCGCGGAGCGCGCGCTCGATCTCGTTGCCTGCCTGCCCTACCAGCTCCGCCGCCTCGCGGGCCAGCTCCTCCGCGCGCTCGTCGGTGACGCCCTCGGCGCGAAGCTCGTCCGCGATCTCGTTGAGGCGCTGCGTGATCTCGGGAAAGCCGGTCACGAAACGCCGATCTCTCGGGCGGCGGCGCCCAGGATCCCGTTCACGAAGTCGGGCGCGTCGGCGCCGCAGAACTCCTGCGCGAGGTTCACGGCCTCGTCGATCGCGACCTCGACGGGGATCTCCTCCCGGTGGAGCATTTCATAGAGCGCCACGCGCATGATGCTCAGCTCCAGCGGCGCGATCCGCTCGAGCGACCAGCCGCGCGACAGGCGCCCGATCTCCTCGTCGAGCTCGGCGGCGCGCGCCTCCGTCTCCACCGCCAGCTCGCGCGAGAACGGCTTCGCGCCGGAGAGCAGCTCGTCGAGCGGGCGCCCGGTCACCCGGTGCTGATAGAGCGCGAAGACGGCGTCGCGGCGCTGGTCGGATCTGCGCATGGAAGCAGCCTACGGCCTGCGGCGGAGAGCCCGCCTAGGCTCGCGAGACGTACTCGCCCGAGCGCGTGTCGACGCGGACCGTCTCGCCCTCGTCGATGAAGAGCGGCACCTGGATCTCGACCCCGGTCTCGAGCGTGGCGGGCTTGGAGCCGCCGCCCGACGCCGTGTCGCCGCGCAGCCCCGGGTCCGTCTTGGCGACCTTGAGGTCCACCGCACTGGGGACCTGGACGCCGCTCGGGCGCTCGTCGACGTAGAGGATCTCGACGGTGTCGTTCGGCTGGACCCACTTCATGTCGTCGCCGGCGGAGTCGCTCGCGATCTCGGTCTGCTCGAACGTGTCGACGTCCATGAACACCGCGTGGTCGCCCGAGTCGTAGAGGAACTGCATCCGCCGTGTCTCCGTCCGGACGGGTCGGAACTTCTCGCCGGCGCGAAACGTCTTCTCGAGCACGCTGCCGTCCGCCGCCCGGCGGAGCTTCGTGCGGACGAACGCGCCGCCCTTGCCCGGCTTCACGTGCTGGAACTCCATGATCCGGTAGATCGTGCCGTCCACCTCGATGTGCGCGCCGTTCTTGAACTGGTTCGTAGAAATAGACATATACTCGGGAGGTGGCTTCGTTGAAGCTGGATGGATACGTGAGAGTGAGCCGTGTCGGGGGACGCGAGGGGGAAGGGTACATAGCGCCTGACGAGCAGCGAAAGGCGATCAAGGCCTACGCGGGCGAGCTTGGCGGCGAGATCGTCGCCTGGCACGACGATCAGGACCAATCGGGCGGCAACACCGAGCGCCCCGGCTTTCAGGCTGCGCTCGAGCGCATCCGCGCCGGCGAGTCCGAGGGCATCGTCGTCAAGCGGATCGACCGCTTCGCCCGCTCGGTTCCGGACGGCTCCGCGATCGTTCGCGAGATCGTCGACCGGGGCGCCGTCTTCGCGTCGTGTGACGAGCGGATCGACCCCCGCACCGACGAGGGCACGTTCATGCTCAACAGCTTCTTCAACAACGCGGAGCTGTTCCTGAACCGGATCAAGTCGGGCTGGGTGGTGGCGAAGACGCGAGCCGTTGCGCGTGGCGCCCACATCGGCCCGACCCCGATCGGCTACCAGCGCGTTCCGAAGGGTGAGCCCCGCTCCGGCTGCCTCGTCCCCCACCCCGTCTACGGCCCGGCGATCACGGCCCTGTTTGGCCGCGCGGCCTCCGGTGCGACGGATTCGGAGTTGGCCCGCTGGATGTCGGACGAGGCGCCGCGAAAGGGCGGGCAGCCGTGGCAGTCCTCGGAGCTTCGCCGCTGGCTTCGCAACAAGGTCTACCTCGGCCAGGTCAGCTACGGCGACCTCGTCAATGCCGACGCCCACGCTCCCCTCACCGACCCTGAGACCTTCGCCAAGGTCCAGAGGGAACCGGGCACGCAGCGGCGCAGCAACGGGGCCGCGTTCCTGCTCGCCGGAATGGTCCGCTGCTCCTGCTGCCGCTACGCGATGAGCGGCTTCAACCACGGCGGCGCCGACGGCGCGACCCGCGTCTACCGCTGCGGGCGGGCTCGGACTCGCGGCTGTGCCGAGTCGTCGGTGATCGTCGCCAAGCCGATCGAGGATCACGTCGTCGGGCTCTCCCGCGAGCAGCTGGCGGGGCTCAAGGTCGAGGCTGCCAAAGCGGGCACCGACCTCGACGCGCTGATCCAGGAGGCCGACGCCACCGAGGCCGAGCTGCAAGCATTCGCAGGCGACCTCGATGCCCGTAGCGTCCTCGGCGAGAAGGGCTGGTCCGACGCGCTCGCCAAACGTGCCACGGCCCGCGACGACGCTCGCCGCGCTCGGGACGAGGCCTACACGACCAGCCGCGTGGTGGAGGTCGAGCGGGATGTGGCGAGCCTCGACCATCACGATCTACGCGACCTCCTCGCCGGGCTCATTCGCCACGTCTTCGTCCGGCGCCAGCCTCGCGGTGCCCCCGTAGCCGACCGCGTCCTGATCGTCTGGAGCGACGACACCCGGCAGATCGACGTCCCCGGCCCGCACCGCTCCGGCCAGTTCGAGGCGATCCGGTGGTGAGGCGACGCGCCAGCGCCGGGCCGAATCGCGATCGTTGAGCCCAGCGATCAAGGCGCTGACGCCCTTCTCAAGCGCCACCGATCCCGGCGGTCGCTGATCGAGCTTCACGCCGCCCCTCCCCCACCAGGACGGGGTACCAGAGGCGGGTTGCCTAACCCGGGTTCATGGCGCCGCCAGGGGAGTGGCCCTCCTGGCGGCTCGGATTCGCCGTCGTCAGAGCCGGATGGTCCGGCGCGAGACCGCGCCGCGGAGGTAGTCCGTCGGCGCGAACCGCGCGTCCGACCGCAACTCGGACGCCGCTCGCGGGAGAATCCAATCGAGCGGCGATGCATCGGCTGCTTGGCCTGCTTTCGGGCTCGCACGGGCCGACGGAGGTCCGGGTTGCTGACTCTGATTCCGATCCGGCGGCGCCGGGCCGGTTGCACCTCAGCCGGGTCAATCGCTCCCCCGCGATATGGCCTCGGCGCGTCAGCCAGGATGGCCGCGCCGCGCGTGTCGTCAGACGCCGTCGGGTCGGTCGGCTCGAAGCTTGTCGGGCACCGCGCGTCCGGGTCGTCGTAGGCCGAAGCGGCGGCGTCGTCGGACGCAGTCTCAGGCGGCTCGATGCGGTGCACGGGGCTTGTAGGTGTGCGAGTTCAAAGTGTCGTCGTGATCTAACCACGGGCCGGGGACGGAACCGGCGGACAACGCGGAACGGCGCCCTGGGGGCGCCGCCGCTGACACTTGAAGGGTCACCTACAACCCTGCGCTCAGGATATTCCAGAGATCGGCGGGAGTCCCGCCAACCGGCGCACGCCGCGCGGATGCTTCCTAAGCTCGCGTGGGCCTGGCGTGGTTCCGGGGGAGGCCACGCCAGGTCACGGCGTTTTTGTGCGACGCGCTGGCGTGCGGTCTATCGCGCGTAATGGCCCAAAAAGCGGCATTGGTACGAGCGGAGTACCTTTTGAGCACGGTTCCGCCCGAGGAGAGCGGAGCCCAACATCGAACGGAAGCCACGGATGGCTGTATTCGCGCCAGCGCCTCAACTGGACATTCAAACCCACACTGAGGTCGGGCACTGTCTGGTCGAGGTGCGAGGCGACATAGACCTCTCGAACGTGGACGCACTCGAAGCCGAGTTGGGTCGCCTGTCCAATAACGCAATCGTCCTTGATCTGAGCCAGGTGGAGTTCATCGACCTCACCGGGGTTGCTCTCTTGTTTCGCACTGCGGGACGACTCACCGTGAGAGCGGTCTCGTCGACAGTGGAGCGAGCGCTTCGCCTCAGCGACTTTGAGATGGACCTTCGCTACAGCTCCTAAGCCCAGCATCGAGCCCGTCCCCCTCGCCCCCTTCCTGGTAACGACCCCCTCTTGCGAGTACATTGAACGGGTCGGGTCACCGGGGTTTCAAGGACTTGACTGGTGACCCTCGTCCAGGGCGCACAAGGGCCAACGACCCACGTCCCTCTTTGGGACGTTGGCACTGCGCCCTGGACTTCTTCTTCGTCGCCACTCTGTCCTGAGGTCGGCGACTTGCGGGGGCGAAATGCGGTGTAGGTTGACCTCGCTCGGGGATACCCCCGACGAGTGACCCGCCGGGCGGCCACTAGGCAAGTGGTGCCGCCTGGCGGGTGCATTGCTTGCGCTGGCCCAAGAAGCGGCACCGTCCCTCTCGCCCCCCGAATAGCAACCCCCTTTTGCGGGTACATGACACCCTTGTCACCGGGACGTTTCAAGGACCGGTGACCTCCAGGGCGCGAAAGGGCCCACCCTCGGGTGTTGGCACTGCGCCCTGGACTTCTTCTTCGTCGCCACTACGAACCCGCGATCCTCACCGCCGCCGACTGGCGCTCGACCCCGAAGGCCGCTCGGCGGGTCGAACCAGCCGCTAAGCGATCATCAGGTCCCGGTCCTCGTACACGCTCGTCCGTTTCTCCTTCATCGCCGCAAGCTCGGCCTACCAGCGCAATCACCGCCGCGCGGTCACCGCCCGCCCTCGACTCGGTACAGGAGGTACGCCAGGAGCGCGACCATCGCCAGGATCACGGCCAGGATCATCGGAGCGCCGCCCCGCCCTCGACGTACCACCCGGCGTCCGGCATTCCCAACGGATTGCTGTGCGATTCCATTCCACTCCCCCTATCTGTTGCTCGCTCCCGCCCGCGCGGGCGTAACTCGCCGTCGATCCCCCGTGAGAAGAACTAAAGGCGCCCCGCAGGCGCCGCTCGTCCGAAGCAAGGCTCAACGAGCTTCGGCCGAGAGCAAATATGGAACACGGAAGGCACCGTTTTGTTTCGGTCGCACCGGGCGTGTCCCGAGTCCTAGCCCACTAGCCAGCGATCAGCAAGTCGCGATCCTCGTAGACGCTGACCGGCTTCCTTCATCGCGGCAAGCTCGGCCACCGCGTAGGGCCCACTCACTGCTTCGTTCACCGGCGCGTGCCGTTGTGGCACTTCTCGTCCGGAGCGGTAGTCGCCGCCACTCCTGCGGTCGGCGGCTCTGAGCCGTCCTGATCTTGGGTCGCACGCGTAAGGAGCGGCTGTACGGTAGGGCGCGAGCAACCGAGTTCGCGACATGGAGGGAGCTGCAGTTTGTTTGCCCGCCTGACCCGCTACGAAGGAGCCTCGCGCGACGCGATCGAGGAGGCGCTCGAGACGAAGAAAAGAGTGCTGCCGACCGAGTACGGGCAGACCGAGGGCATGAAAGGCACGGTCTTCTTGGTCGACCGCGAGAGCGGTGCAATCGTGGTCATGTCCCTTTGGGAGAGCGCCGAGGCGATGAGTGCGAGCGAAGCGGATGCCGCCCGCATTCGCGCGGACGTGATGAGTGCCGGCGAAACGGCCTCGGTCGAGAACTACGAGGTGGCGATCTTCGCCGTCGAGCAGACTCCCCCAATGGGGTAACTCCGCTTCCCGCCGAGACTCGCGCCCAGCAGCCGTCGCGTCTAGCACACGGATACCGCTTCTCGTCCAAAGCGCAGCTTTCTACGACGAAGCCCCGGGCTCGGCCGATCGAGGCGATGCGCTCGCGGGCTCGGGCGGTTCGGCGAACGCGATCTTGTTCCCATCCGGATCGGGGACGTTCACGTGGCGGACGCCGTTCAAGTACGTCTCGATCGGTTCGTGCTCGATCCGCTCGGCACTGAGGCGCTCGAGGAGCGCGTCGAGCCCCGCGACGGAGAAGGTGATCCGCCCCGCGCCCGCCTGTGCCGCGTTCGGCTCGATGAAGAGCCAGGCGTGCTCGTCGATCTCCCAGAGCACCTCGTCCCCGACTCGCATGTCCGGCTGTCGCCCGAAGAACCGCGTGTACCAATCGATGCTGGTGTCAAGATCGGATACCGGGACGCCGGCGAAGAGGTCGGTGATTGCGCCCATCTCACGCAGTGGTATAGCGCCTAGATCGCTGTGCAGCCAGGTGCGCCAAAGCTGGCCAGGCGGACAGATGAAAGGCCTGAGCATTCGGGTACCGCGCGAAACCAGAGACTGCTGCTTTCCATGCAAAGCGGCACTTCGGCTCGCGTGAAACCGAGAGAGGGAAACGCGCTCGCTGCACGCTGCTGCGTGCCCGACCAACCACTCTCGGTGCACGGCGACTGGGAGGTCCGATTACGCTGTGCTCATGAGTGGGACTCCGGCGGCCCGCTATCTGAGCGAGTGCTGAGGGACGCTCCAGATGTCGACGCTCCCGACCGCTGCTTTGACCCTAGGCGGTGTCGCTCTGATCGCCTTCGCTCTCCGCGACATCTTCGAAACTCTGCTGCACCCAGAGGGCCGTGGTCCTCTCGCGCGCGGCGTCATGGGGACCGTCTGGAGGATGTGCCGACGGCCCCGTCGCCGTCGGAGCTCGCTCTTGCTGGCCGGACCACTCGGCCTCCTGCTGGTGGTTGGGACTTGGGCCGCGCTGCTGGTGCTGGGGTGGGCGCTTGTGCTGTGGCCACAGCTGGAGGACGGATTCAGTCGCCCAACAGCCGGACAGCCGGACTTCTGGGATGCGCTGCATGTCTCCCTGATAACTCTGACCACCCTCGGCTTCACCGACCTCGTGCCCGAGAAGGATTGGCTGCGCGTCATCACTCCCCTGGAGGCACTGGTGGGATTCGGCCTCCTGAGCGCGAGCATCTCCTACCTGCTTCTCATCTATCCGGCCCTGGCGCGCCGCCGGTCCCTGGCCTACGAGATCGCCCTTCTTCGCGAGGGCGAGCAGCAGGCGGGATTGTCGCCGGAGCAACTCGGCCCGGCTGCCGCAGAGCGGCTGTACTCCGATCTCACCTCGAGGGTAGTCGGGATCCAGCGTGACCTCGTCAACCTCCCGGCCACGTATTACTTCGCGGAAAGCGACGAACGCTTCTCACTGGCAGCCGTGGCCCCCTATCTGCTGGCTCTCGCGCGCCGCGGCACCGATCCCGATGCGCCAGAGAACGTCCGCTTGCGGGCTGAGCTACTGGCTAAGGCGCTGGACGACTTCGCCCAGACGACGGCGAACCGCTTCCCGCGCACCCGCGCGGCCTCCACCGACGAGATATTGGCCGCTTACGCGCGCGATCACCTAATCGGCAACCGCACTTGAGAAACACCGAGCACAGGGCGCGAGAGCAGAAGGGCCCCCGATTCGTACTGCTTTCCATGCAAAGCGGCACAAACGGACCTCCCCCACGACCCCGAGCCGTCGTCGGTCGGACAGCACTCCGTTCGCGATCGTGCGAAGTCGCGATTTTCGGGCGATTTTGCGCCGTGGCGACGAGGAGGGTCGCGCTCGTGACTAAACTCTTCGCGAGCCCCAGCCCCGACCTCGCCGTCGTGGAGGCGGACCCGCTGAGAGGCTCCTAGCTTGGCCATGGCGCGGCGGTTCTAGAAACCGGACCACTGGAGGTCAGCCATGGCACAAACCGATCATTCCGCGAGCTGCAGCCGCTGCGGTCGCACCATCTCGATCTACTCCGATGAGTTCATGGAGTGGCTTTGGGTCGAGGCGTACGAGCGGGACCCGGACGCCCGCCCCGTCTGCAAGGACTGCCTCTCGACCAAAGGAGTCGGCGGGACTGGCTGAGGACCTGCGAGCCATGCAGGAAGCCGAGCGGCGGTTCAGGGCGTAAGTCCAAGCCGACCCCCGCGGGCATCCGAAGCCGTCGCCGGGGTTGACCTGATCGGCGGCAAGGAGCCGAAGGGAGCGCGGGCCATCGGGAGGCCGGCTCAACCACCGCCGAGCAGTGGGAGGAGATGGTCCCCGAGCAGGATTACGTCGAGGTCTGCCCTTCTCGACCCTAGTCGGCTCGCCCGCACCGGATAGACCGAGCGTATACCGCCCTAGTCCAGCCTCCGAAAGTGCAACTGGCACCGGATCCTCCTCTGAGGGGGGACAAGACCCGGGCCACGAACATGAGGAGTCCCGAAATGAGGGCTAACACCAACACCAGAACTCGTCGGGGGCCGAACGCGTGGCATCACAGCTTCGCGGTTGTTCTCGCCCTCGGCTGCTTGGCGGTCCCGGCGACCGCGCAGGGCGAATCCCTGCCGTCCCCGGACACCTACCTCCAACAGCAGGGGTCGGGCATTGACGGCAGCAGCTCGGCCGGCGCCCTGCCGACGCCGGATACCTATCTCGGCCAACAGGGCAAGTCCATCGAACCCGTGGTCGCATCCGGATCGCCGACGTCCAGCGATGACGGATTCGACTGGGCGAGCGCTGTGATTGGCGCCGGGGCCGCGATGGCGATCGTCGCGCTTGCCAGCGCTGCGTTCCTGACGGTCCGCAGGCGAACGGCGGTCTCTCCTTCGGGAGCCTCGCTGAGCTGAGGGTCATCGCCCTCAACGTCGGGGGCGGTGGGTGCGGAGGAAAAGGCGTGAGCCCGCCCACCTCCGCGCCCACCGCCTCGGACTGCGTTTAGGCTCGCTCCGTGACCACCCCCGAACAGGCGACGTACTGGAACCCCGCTCCCGAACCCCTCTTCCGATGCCGAGGTCATTCGCCTCCTTCGACGTGCTGCACCGACTCTAACCTCGCCTAGCTCTGGGACCCAAGCACGTTCTTCCGACCGGCCCTCCTTGGAGGCTGGGGGATGAGACCCCACCCAGCCATCCAAAGGAGGAGCCGGATGACATTGCATCGCAACGCCAGGACGTGTCGCGAGTCGCGGGCGCTGATCGCCCGCCGAGCCCTTCCGGCTACCGACAGTCCATGAGCCCTTTACGAGGGCGTATCACGCAACCCCACGCCGTCGCCTAAGGCCGCGGCATCTCGTTACTCGTCGGGTCCAGCGCCATCGGCTGGCGGTGCCATTCGCGATCGAGCGCGACCTCGACCTCTACCCCGTGCTCGGGAGGCGGCTCGATGTCCCGCGGTTCGTCGCCCGCGAACATCGCTGTGAGGTACTTACCGGCGATCTTCTGGGGCGGCCACCAGAGCGCATCGAGGCTCGCGCTGCCCTCGCCGCCTCCGCCGCCGATATTCGCCTGGAGGTTGAGTGATTCATCGCCGGTGATCAGCTTGCCGCGGATGACTGGATGAAACGGCCGCGGGTCGATCCCAGCTCCGGCATCGGCGGCGATCTGCTCCGCCGCTGCGTCGGCTTGCTGCGCGCCGAGCCCCCCGTGCTTGATGGCGAAGTTCGTGCCGTCGCCGGCGGCGTAGATGGCGCTCGTCCCCTGCACACGCGCGTGCTCATCGATCGGAATGAAACCGCGCTGGTCGGCCGGCAGGCCCGGCAGTGCGGGGCCGTGAAGCTCCGGGAGCGCGACCACGCCGCCGACCGAAAGCCGTTCGTGCCCGGGCTCGACAACGAGCGCCCCCGCGGAATCCTCGAAGGCGCGAGCCGAAGTGCGAACCTCGATCCCACGCACGGTCAGCAGCGACGCGATCGCGTCGCTTGCCTGACGGCCGAACACGAACAGGGGCTCAGGCTCCGGGGTGACGATCGTGAACTCCAGTTCGAGTTCATGCGCCCGCGCCCGCTGCTGGCCCATCAGAGCCAGTTCGTAGACCGGAAGCGGCCAGCTGCCAGTCGGGGGCAACACAAACGCAATGCGCCGAGACTCGTGCTCTGCCGCCTGGCGCAGCACCACGTCGATGTCGATCGGATCGCCGGAGACGCGCAGGGTGTGCGCGTGACCGAAGGCAATCCGTGGCTTGGCGCCCACGCAGACAATGGCGGCGTCGAACGCGATCTTCGAACGGTCGTCGATCTGGGCTTCGCGACTATCGGGATCGATCCTGTGGACGGTGCTCTGCAGGAAAGTGCCGCCGGCCTCGCTCACCAGCGGCTCGAGCTCGAAGCGGGCCGCACCTTGAGACGAAAAAGGCGACTGGACCGCGAGCGGCTTGTAGACGAACTCCCGGGCGGGTGCGACAAGCGTCACCTCGACGCGGTCCTCCGCCAGATCCCTGAGCGCCAGGAGCGCCTCGATACCGGCGACGCCGCCTCCTGCGATCAGCACCTTCATCCGCTCGTCCGACATCGACTTCTCCTCTCGGGCCTCCAAGGCTAAACCCCGAGCGCCCAGCTGAGAGCGAGCATTGCCGCGGCTCCAACGGCCGCGCCGGCCAGCGCCCGGCGTCTGCCATCCCGAAGCGCGACGGGCGCGACCTCGATCACGACGAGCGCGAGCATTGCCCCGGCTGCGAATGCGAACGAGACCGGCAGGAGCGCCGCGATCTGCTCGACGAGCAGGAACGCGACCAAGGCTCCGATCGGCTGCGGGAGGCTGGTCGCCACGGCAGCCCAGAACTGATGTGCCGCGCTCTGGCCGGCCGCGGCCATCGGGATCGCGACACTCGTTCCCTCGGGGATGTTTTGGATCGCGATCGCCAGCACCACGAAGAGCGCCAGGCCCTCCGTGTCCGAGGCGAACGCGGTGCCGATCGCGAATCCCTCGGGAAGGCTGTGGATCAGCAGCACGAAGAAGACCAACGCCGACGTCCGCGTGGCCTGGCTCACCGCGGGTCTCATGTGCCCGAACACGCTCCGAGCGACGACGAGGAACACGATTCCCACCACAACGCCCGCCGCCACTTCGAGTGGCTGGCCCTCGTTCCAAGCCGGAACCAGCAGGCCCGCGATCGCCGCCACCACCATCACACCACCGGCAAGTCCCATCAGCACCGGCCTCAGTGCCTCGGCCTCTTCACCGAGCAGGAAGACCGGGATCGCGCCGAGGCCGGTGGCAAGGGCCGTTAGGGATGCGGCAAGAACCAGCTCGAGCATCGAATTAGCATCCCGCAGTGATGTCACCTGCCGGCACCGAGATGATCATCGACGAGGTGATGCCGGACTTCGACGCAGTCCGCGCCGAGCACCGGGTGATCGTTGGCACGCCCGCCGAGCTGTTCGCGATCGCGCTTGAGGCGGACATGGCGGAGGCGCTTCGCGTGAACCCGGGTCGGCGGAGGTGTCCGGGGGGCACAGGGCTACCGCGAATGGCTGACCAACATCTCGGAGACCATGGAGCGGGAGGTGACGCTCGCGGGGGTCACCGAGATCGATCACGACCGAGTGCTCGCAGTGATGCCGACCAAATTCCGAGGCAGGCAGAGCGGCTCGAAGACCGAGCAGCGAATCGCCGCCGTCGTCACGATGCGGGAGGGAAAAGTGGTCCGCACTGAGCTCTTTCAGTCCCCTGAGCACGCCCGCGAAGCCGCCGGGCTGCGGGAGTAGGCGATGCCAGCCGAGGAGAACATCGCGCTGATCCATCGCGGTCTCGATGCCTTCAGCCGCGGCGACTTCGACGCGGGCGTTGAGGATATGCAGCCGGACGTTGAGTGGCACGTCTCGTTCCGGCTTCCCGATCTGCCCTTGGACAAGGCGGTCTACCACGGCCATGACGAGGTCCAGCGGCTGTGGGCGGCTTTTCGGAGCGGCTGGGCGACGCTCACCGTAACGCTCGAGGAGGTGGTCGACGCCCGCGAGGACGTCGTGGTTGTCCGCGCCCGGTTCGTGGGTCAGGGGAGCGCCAGCGGGATAGAGGTGGATCGCACGGTCTTCTATGTGTTCGAGATCGTGGCTGGGAAGCTGAAGCGGCTGCGACCTTTCGACACAGAGGCCGAAGCCCTCGAAGCCGCCGGGCTCTCGGAGTAGCGCGGGAGTACCGCTTTGGACGAAAAGCGGAACGTTCACGCCGCAGTCGCTGGAAGACAGGGCTTCGTTGGCGAAGATCGCGCCCCCGAGTAGCCGACGCCGGCGTGGTTTTCCCCCGGCCCACGCCGGCTCCGCGAGCATAGGAAGCATTCGCGCAGCGTGCCGGTTGCGCGAACGTGCGTTCGTGTATCGTCGGGACATGGCCCGTCGCAAGCCACCTCCCGGTCCGTTCTGCACGGCCTGCGGCGGCAGCGGGAAGCGGCGGTTGGCTGAGACTCGCGGTCGCCCTGAGCCCTGCCCCCGCTGCAAGGGGACCGGCTCGGAGCCTGCGCCGATCCCGAGGCACCGGCCCTGACTCCCGCAGCGCGCACCGAAGTCATGCAATGACCAGGCCGCGGGTCTCATAAACGCTCTCTCGCTTCTCCTTCAGCGCCGCGAGCTCGTCGACGGCGTAAGCGAGCGCCATCAAGCAGTCGATGTGCTCGCGGGACTTGGTCTTCGAGATGACCTGACCGAACTCGCGGTCGCGAATCTCGGCGGCGAGCGCGTGGCGGCGCGGTAGGTCGGCGCCGCCGTGGCGTAGGCGCCCGTGGGAGACAATCTCATGCAGGGTGCCGGCGGCCGCCGCGTTTCGCTTGTAGGTCCACTCCTTTACCGGCAGACCTTCGTCCTCGAGGTTCTGCGCGGCGTGCTCGAAGAAGCGCGGGTCGTAGACGACGGCGTCGACCTTGTGGCGCTGGGCCCACTCGCGAGTGACGGCCTCGACGTCGGCCAGCGGAATCTTGTCGCGCTTGGTCGGCTCCCAGACCCGCCAGATGACGTGGTAGACGTCGTCGGGATCGCGGCGAACGAGCGCGAGCGCGGCGGTATCGGAGGCGACGGCGGCGTCGATCCCGATCACCCGGAAGCCGGGACCGCTTAAGACCGGCGCGCCGGCGTTCGCGTCCCACTCGTCGGCCAGTATCCACGGCGCCTCTCCCCCGGTCCAGACGTTCAGGTGGTAGCGCTGCCAGGCGAGGGTGTGGACGGCGTCGCGCTGCTCGGTGAGGCCCTCCGCCGTGAGCCAGGAGGCCGGGTTGCACGTCTTCGCCGTCTCGATCGAGTCCGAGTCGCCGCCCTCGGGAAGCGCCCACTCCAGCATCGCCAGGTTCTTCCCCTCGGCTCGCGTCAGCGCGCCCTGGCGCTCGACCTTCGGCAGCTTGAGGCAACGTTCGCGGAGCGCCCCGAGCGGCGTGTCCGAGCGCGCGGCGGCGGTCGAGATCGTCACCATCCGCGCGCCCGCTCGCTTTTGCAGCGCCGTGCGGAGTGCGATGTAGAGCTCGTCGTGGCGGTGGGCGTGAAGCTCGTCGACTATCGCCAGGTCGACGATCAGTCCGTGCTGGCGCGGGCCGTCAGCGGCGATCACCTTGAGCCAGCCCGCCTGAGTCCGGATCTCGCGCCGCGTGATCTCGACCAGCGGGGCGATCTGGGGATGAGCGGCCATCTCGCGGGCGATGTCGAACAGCACCGACGCCTGCTCGCGCGAGGCGGCACCGACCACGATCTGAGCGTTCGGGCGCTTCAGCAACTCCCAGACCGCAAGGCCAGCGAGCAAGGTTGACTTGCCGTTCGCCCTCGGGATCAGGACCAGCGTCTCGCGCCGGGGCGAGAAGCACTCAGTGACGATCTGACGTTGGAACGGCTCGAGCTCGTAGCCGAGCATCGCGAAGAACCGCGCGAAACGGTTGACCTCGGTCACCCGCGACCCCGCAGGAACTCGTCGAGCCGGCGCCAGCCAGTCGGGATGCCGATCGCGCGAAGCTGCTCGGCTCGCCATTCCTCGGACGCGGCCTCGTCGAGAGGGCGGTCCTCATAAACCGAGCGGCGCTTGGGTTTCTTGGCGGCGCCGGCGCCGCAGACCGGACAGCGCCCCTCTTTCAGACAGCCGTGTTCGCAATGACGCTCACTCATCGCGCAGCAACCTCGCGAGCTCGCCGTCCGGCGCGGCCTGGTCGTCGCGGAGCGCCCGCTCGAGCGCGATCGCCGCGGTCGTCCGTCCATCGCGCGCCAGGCGGGTGAGGATGCCGAGCGCCTCGGTGCGGGTCGCGACCTCGTCACCGCTCGGTGGCTCCTGCAGCAGCGAACGGAGGAACGTCGCTCGCTGGACGTCCGGCGGACGGAGCTCGTCGAGACGGGCAAGCTCGGCGTCCGAGAGTCTGACCATGACGTTGTTCTTGCGCCGGCGACTCGTCATTGCGTTACCTCAGCGCGACTTTCCTTGGCGCGCGCGCTCGACCACTCGGCGATCGCTGAGAACGCGCCAGACTCGTTTGAAGCCTCCCCTACCCCCACCCGCGAGATACTGCGGGGGCGATGTCGCAGGAGGACGTGGAGCTGCTCCCCCCAAACATCGAGCGGTATCTGAGAGCGCACAAGAACGCTGTCCACCCGCTCGCAAACAGCGCGGCCCGGGGATAGGCTGAGATCCGGCAACTACGGAGGTACCGTCATGGCAACGTTCGCTGTCATCGCCGAGCATCCGCCTGACCTCTGCCCGACTTCGAATGCCAAGACGCGGCAGATAATGATGGAGGGTGCGGGTCAGATCCCGCAACTCGCCGAGCAGCTCGGCCTCAACATCGTGACGCTGCGGGTCTTCGGCCCGGACCACATCATCCTCGCCGTCGTCGAAGCGGACGACATTGATGCCGTCAGGGACTTCGCCTTCCAGAGCCGCCTTATGCAGTGGAACACGGTGAAGATCCACGCCACCTACTCGATGGAGGAGGCGCTCGGGCTGATCGAGGACGCGGAGCCTATCTTCTAGGGCCAAGAGCACCAGCCGCCTGCGGGCCGTTCTGGTCGCCTTGTAGCTCCTGCTCAGTTACTGCGAGGCCCGCTTTGCATTGAAAGCGACCGTCTTCCGGGCGGGTCGCCGCCCGCCCGAGCACCACAGCGACCGACTGGATTTGAACCAGCGCCCGCTCGGCCGGCAGACAGGCTGGCGTGGATGCGTCCCGGAGGGTCGCCCCGCGCCCATCCGTCCAATGTCGCGGACGATCTGGACGGATTGGACGCACTAGTCGGTACCAACGCGGTACCTTGAGGACGCGGAGCGCATCGGGAACGAGTAGGGGCGCCGAAGCGCCCCTCTCGATTCGCGGCCGGTGTCGAGCCCCTCAGCGGCCCAACTTCGACCCCTCGAACTCGGGCTTGTACTGCCCGTTGGCCTCGCCCTTGTCGGTCCCCTGCACCGCCGAGGTGGTTTCGGCGAAGGTGAGGGTCGCGTGGGCGGCGCCGTCGCTCATCTCGTCGAGCGCCTGGTCTCCGAGGTCGGCGCCAGGGACTCCGGGCGGGAACCCGAACACGGAACCGAAGGTGTCGCACGCCTGGTGATAGCACGGGTCGTACTGCTCACCGGCGACGCCGCCATAGATCGCCGCCTCCTCTGCGGTCTTCTCGCCCTCGGCCCCGGTGAAGAGGCCACCAGCGGGGATGCCGACGCTGATGAAGGCGTCGTAGTCCGAGCGCCCGTCGAACGCGGTCGGCTTGGTTTCGAGGCCCTGGGAGGCGAAGTAGTCGTTGAAGACGTCCTCCACCACGCCCGACCCGGTCGAGCCCAGCGACTCGGTGTCCGAGGCGTCACCGTCGTAGACGAACCTGACGTAGTTCGGCGAGCCGACCATGTCGAAATTCAGGTTGACGGCGATCTGCTTGATCTGGCGCTTCGTGAGGCTGTCGACGTAGAACTGCGAGCCGATCAGCCCCGACTCCTCGGCGCCCCACCAGGCGAAGCGGACCCTGTTGCGCGGCTCGATCCCGAGCTCGGCCATCTGCAGCGCGATCTCAAGGTCCTGAGCCGAGCCGGAGCCGTTGTCGTTGATCCCCGGCCCCTCGAACACGGAATCGAGATGCGCGCCGACGACCACGGTGCGGTCCGTGCGGCCGGTCTTCGTGTCGGCGATCAGGTTCGCGGTGGGCTGGTCGAGCCGGATCTCACCCGAGGTCGCCACCCGCATGATCACGGGATCCGGGTCGGCGTCGGTGAGCATGTTGTACAGCTCCTCCCCGTCCGCGAAGCTCGTCCCGACCACGGGGATCGTCGAGGTGTCGTCCGCGGACAGGGTCCCGAGCAGCGTTTCCTGACGCCCTTCCTGGCCCTCGTTGAAGATGATCGCGGCGTCATAGCCGGCGGCCTCCGCGTTCTCAGCCTTGACGAAGAAGTCGCAGGTTCCGCGCTGGATCAGGGCGATCTGATCCTCGGTCTCGGACGCCGGAGTGAAGTCGCCCAGCTCACAACCGGAGTTGGAGGTGCTGGCCTCGGCGCCCGGCGGGATGACGACGTCGTTCGTCGCCACGAGCTCGCCGGTGACATCGCCGTTCCCCGAGTAGTCCATCGTCACGAAGTCGACGTTTTGCGTGTAGACGCGCGGCTCGGGCGAGACGCGCTCCATCTCGTCGCCCGGCGGCACGTCCCGGAACACGTCGTACAAGAACTCCTGGACCGTCACGTCGTAGTAGCCGGTCTCCTCCAGTTGGTCCTTCACGTACTCGAGCGACGCGTCGTAGCCCGGCGTCCCCGAGGCGCGGGTGCCGCCGTTGGCGTCGGCGATCGCCTGCAGAGCCGCCATGTGGTCCTGCACGCCGAGGACGTTGACGGCGTCGCGCAGAGCTTGCGAGTTGGTTGTCGGCGCCGCGCTCACGCCTCCCGGGAGCGCGATCCCGGCGATGCACGCCGCCGCCGCCACTGCGACCGACAGCCTTCTACTCAGTGCTTCCATCTGTCCTTCTGCCTCCACCTGGCTTGAACGTTCGGGGGCCTCCTACCCAGTGGCGCCCCGCCTCAACCACTCGCCAACGAGCCGCCACGCGCACGTTCGCGAGTTGCATTACCCCCTCGCCACCGAGGCCGGGCGGGCGGCCCGCGAGCGGGATCTGGGCGACCGCTTTGTCGCCACGACGCCGACTCCGTCGGAGTCATCGGCCCCACCCCGTGTCTACCGGAGGCCGATCGGCTGGCGAGTCCCCCTGCGACCTGTCAGCCGGTCGGCGCCCGCTCCGCCCCTGACTGAGGAGAGCACGCTTTCGTGGAGAGAAGTGTCGTCGTCTCGGAGGTTCTGGACTTGGGCAGCCGCCTCATCGCCCACGGCCGGACCCGCTTTGTCGGCCGGGCGAGCGGAGCCACCACCGAGTCCGCGCTAGCGTGGGTCGTCGACTTCAGCCGCGGCAGGGTGATCCGCCTACGCTCCTATCTCGATCCGACGGAAGCGTCCAAAGCCGCCGGGCTCTCGGAGTAGTCGCTTTGGACGAGAAGCGACCAACGGCTTTGCATGGAAAGCGGACGTCTTCGAGGGGAGTCACCCCGGCAGTAGGGTGAGGTCGTGAAGCGGATCAACATCGCCGACCCTGAGTTCGTCTACGACGATGACGATCCGGCCGGGTTTCGATGCGGTATGGCACGGCTCGGCCCGTCGCTAGGCGCGAGGCACTCCGGCACCAGTGTCTACGAACTCCCGCCGGGAGAGTCAATGGGTCCCTACCACTACGAGTACCCGGAGGAGGAGTGGTTGCTCGTGCTCTCCGGTCGGCCAACCCTGCGCGACCCGGACGGCTTCCACCAGCTTGAGCCCTGGGATCTGGTCCATTTCCCGACAGGCCCCGAAGGAGCCCATACGGTCCGGAACGACGGCGAGGAACCGGCGCGGCTGCTGATGTACTCAGCGGTGGCCTATCCGGGGGCGACGGTGTATCCCGACAGCGAAAAGATCGCGATCTGGACCGGACACCGTGCTGACGACGTGATCGTCCGCCGCTCGAGCCGCGTCGATTACTACGAGGGCGAGGGCTAGACCACTCCGGATAGCCGCTTGGACGAAAAGCGGCTAGAGGCTGTGGTCCCATTCCCAAGAAGGAGGAGCCATGCAGCCAGCCCCCGCAGCCGGGCGCCGAAGAGCCCCGGCTAACAAGGGCCGTCGTTTTCCCGCCGACCCGCCTCGGGTCGAGGAAATCATCGCCGTGATGAAACAGGCAGGCGACCGGCCACACGGTTTGCGTGCTCGTGGGCTGATCGTGATCTTGTGGCGAGCGGGGCTTCGCATTGCCGAAGCACTCGCGCTAGCCGAATCCGACCTCGAGCCGAGCCAGGGTGCGGTAATCGTCCGTCACGGCAAAGGCCGACGACGGCGCGTCGTCGGGATGGACGAGTGGGGGTGGGAGCAAATTCGCCCGTGGCTTGAGGTTCGTCGGGAACGCCCAGTTGGGCCACTCTTCTGCGCGATCAACCCCCCGACCACGGGCGCTCCGTGTACCAGCAGCGCAGTCCGCGACCGGTTTCGCCGGCTCGCCGCCCAGGCGGGTGTGCGGCGGCGATTTGCTCCGCATCAACTTCGTCATGCCCATGCGGTTGAGATGGCCCGAGAAGGCGTTCCCTTGATCGTCATCCAGCGGCAGCTCGGCCACGCTCACCTGGGCGTGACCTCGATCTACCTCCAGGGCATCGACACTGCCGAGATCGTCGAGATCATCAATGCGAGACGCGGCCCGGTGATCCCGGCGGCCGCTGCGCTGCTCGGCTGAGCAACGCTTCTCGTCCAAAGCGGGTGAAAGCCAGGGCTCCTGACCGATTTTCACCCCCTGTAAGCCGTTCAGGTACCGTGGTCTGCGTCAGGGAAGCTTGGGGCTGTGGGTGCACGCTATGTCTCCGGGGGGAATCGCATCCAAAGGAGACCAAGATGTTTCGCACGGCCTTTTTCGTCGTAGCTGTTGCCGTTGGCACGTTGTCCTGGACGGCTACCGCAGCAGCGGCACCGGCTAACGACGGCTTCGCGAACGCGGAGGCGCTCGCCGGACCAGCCGGAACCGTGTCGAGTACGACGATCGGCGCGACCAGCCAACCTGGGGAGCAGTGCGCAATCGAGACATGGGGCTGCGGGGCGAGCGTCTGGTACACGTGGCAGACGCCGGCCACAACGACGACCCCGATGAGCTTTGCCACGTGCGCCCTTGACGCGTTCGACACCACGCTGCAGGTCTACACCGGCAACAGCTTCGCGACGCTCGAGCTCGTCGCTGAGGACGATGGGGCCTGTGGTCTTGGTAGTCGCGTCGACTTCGCCGCGGTCCCCGGGACCACCTACTCCATCCGCGTCGGCGGATACGGCCCGAGAACGGGCAATTTCCAGCTCAGGTATTGCGAGGGGGCTCCATGGAGCCCAGAGGCGCCCGGCCTTGTGTGCGTCACCCCGCCGCCGCCGAACATCGACACCCTGATCGGCTCGGTCGAGGCGCTGGGGCTGCCGAGCACACTCGAGGGCGGGCTGTTGAAGAAGCTCAACGTCGCGCAGACGAAACTCGAGATCGGCAAGGTCGCCGCGGCCTGCAAAAATCTCGCCGCGTTCATTGACCGGGTCAATGCCCAGCGCGGCAAGAGGATCGCGACCGCCGACGCCGACGCGTTGATCGATGAGGCGCGGGGTGTGCGCGAGTCGGTGGGTTGCTGAGCCTGGTCGGGGTCGGGGCTTAGCCGCTTAGGACGACAAGCGGCAAATTTCGCCTTGTCGGGCGCGACGGCCACCGCTAATGGATTCCTCCGGCGTTCGCGTCGTGGGGCGTTCGCGTGTCAGGGGCTGCTATCCGAAGCGTTTCCTAGGAATGCGCACTGGCCGCGGACTGCTTCCTGGCCGAGCCGCACCGCCTGGGGGAACTCGCCGATGATTGCATCGGCGGCGGCCCTCGCGCTGCCAAATTCCTGGATGAAGGACTTCAGGAATTGGCCATGGCAGGCGTTCGCCGAGGGGGCGGCACTTGCAGGTCCCGCCAGGACGCCGATGCTGAACGCCGCAATGACGACGAGTGCGATCAAAGTCCTCTTCATGACTCTTCCCTTGCTCGGTGACTCGCGTCGTTTCGCCTGCCGCAACCCTCTCACCCGAATCCGGGGGTGTCAAACCGGCTGCGGGTCGGGGCCTGTCGCGTTTTTTGGTGCGGCTCTCTCGCACACCGGTCGGCGAGGTCAGCCTCTTCACCGTGATCGCCACCCTCGGGGCGCCGCTGGAGGTCTCGGCGGCAAACCTCGCGATCGAGACCTTCGTGCCAATGGACGCCAGAAGCGCGGCGCGGCTTGGCGAGCTCAGTGCCATGGCGCAAGGAGAATGACCGCGCTCCACCGATGTGACCGGGTCACCCGATCGTACTTCTCGCAGTCCTCGAGCGGGACCCCATCGCCTGGGGCGGCGTCCCGGCGGCCCGGCACTGCTGGCTTGCCCGAGAAGGAGAAGCGCCAGGATTCGTATCGCTTTCCATGCAAAGCGGGTATTTCAGTCCACCGAAGCGTTCCGCTCCAAGACCCGCGCCGTTCGGATCTCCCCAACGCGCCGAGATGCGAGGGGCAGGCGCGAAGCGGGCGGACTCCGGTCGCCGACCTCAGGCGAAAATCGGACCCACCTGCGGGTACTCGGCAATCAGCGCGGCGCGAAGCTCTGAGAGCCGCGGCTGCTCCTCATCCGATACCGCCGCCGTATAGCTCGTATCGAGGAGCATCGGCTTCCCCCAGGCGATCAGCGGCTCGACCCGCTCCAGATCGACGAATGCCCCGAGGCCCGGCATCCACTCGGCCCGCCCGTAGACGAGTTTGCCGCCGATCATCACCAGGTCGACCCATGAGGGCTCGGCCTCGACCACGTTCTCCCACGGATCCTGCTCGCGGCGCTCGAATACCACCAGGTCGGCGGGCCGGCCGGCGGCGAGGCGGCCGAGTTTGTCCTCGAGCCCGGCGATCATCGCTGCGTCGCGGGTGACCATGTCGACCAGCTGCTTCGCGGTCGGCGGGCGGCCCCGCTGCGCGGCGATCGTGCGCCGGGCGACCTTGATCTCGGCCAGGAGGCTGGTCGAGCCGCTCGGCAGCCAGTCGGCGCCGAGTCCGATTGGGAGGCCGAGCTCGAGCGCGTCGGCGGCTCTCGTCGTCTCCCCGTAGAGGCGCAGGTTTGACTGCGGGGACCAGACCAGCTTCGCCCCGGCGTCCCTGAGGTCGGCGAGCTCGGCCTGGCTGAGCGCGGTGCCGTGGATGACCACGGTCGCCGGGGTGAGGGCGTCCAGCGCGACCAGCTTGCCGAATTCGTTGCGGGAGAGCTCGTTGTCGGAGCGTCCCTCGGCCAAATGGACGTAGAACGCCCTGACCTCGCCCGACTCGATCCCGTCGAGGATGCTCCTGAGCGAGTCCATCCCGAACTCGCTGCCCGGGGTCGGCAGGTCGATCAGCGACCGTCCGACCTGGGCACCGAAGATCCACTTATCGACGTTTCGGACCAGGGCCTCGTCCTGGAAGCTGCTGGTGAGCCCGCCGGTGCCCTGGATCGCCGTCACCCCGCCGACGAGGGCGCGGATCTCGGAGTAGCGAAGCTGGGTCTTCGCCGGCAGGACCTCGCGCAGGTGGTTCTGAGGGTCGCGGACCAGGAGCTGGTAGAGATCGCTGCCGCGCCAGGAATACCGGTTGATGTATTGCTTGGGCGGCTCCCAGGCGGCGAAGATGTTGAACTCGGGGTGGCCGTGGAGGTCGATCAGGCCGGGGGCGATAACGCCCTTGCTGTCCTGGACGTGGACGCCCTCGGGCCGAGTCCGCTGGACCGCGGCGATCTCCTGTCCGTCGATCACGACGTAGCCGTCGGCGATCGCCCCGCCGGCCGTGAGCACGGCGCCGCGAAGCGCGAGCGGCTCGGTCAGGTCGAGGGCCGGAGCAGCCTCGGCCGCCACGGCCGCCGACTCAGGCGGCTGCTCCTCGACGACGCCGGCCCTATAGGCGGCCTCGAAGTTGTCCGGAGCCTCGTTCTGAGGAGCCACGGCTTCCCTACTCGGTCGAGTCCGGGGCGTGCCAGATCAGGGTGTGGTCGTCGTCGGGCGAGGGGCGGGAGACCGAGTTCATCGCGCTGCCGGGCTGGGCGCGGACCCAGGCGTCATCGCCGAGGAAGGAGGGCGCGCCGAACGGGAGGTCGCGCCGCGGGATCGGGGCGTAGTCCGACTCCTCGAAGGTGGAACCGTAGTTGGGCCCCGTGTTGTCGCCGTCGGCGTCGGCGGTGACGATTTCACGCAGCTCGCCGACCGCCGCCCGCCACGCCTCAAGGAGCTCCTCCTCCTCGGGATTCGACGGGTGCGGGATCTCCTTGAGCGCGACGTCCGGGCGCCCGGGCCAGAGCGCAACCGCCCGCTGGGCCATGAAGCCGAAGGCGATGATCGCCTCCAGGCTCGGGTCCGCGACGGCGTCGTAGACCTCGTTTCGCCACTCGAGCTGGTCTTGATCGTCGAGCCTGTCGGCCTCGGCGAAGGAGCGGCTCGGATGCACCGCGTAGGCCCAGGCGTTGAGGCAGACGTAGGAGCGGGTCAGCCCGAGCTTGGCGAGGAAGCCCTGGACCCGCTGTCCCGCGTTGCCGACCAGCGAGCGCCCGGCGATCCGTTCGGTCGGGCCGGGATCCGAGGCGAGGCACATCACCCGTGCCGAGCCGTCGAGCCGGCCGCGGTAGAAGATCGGACCCCAGTCAAACCAGAAGTCGTCCTTGACCGGCGGATCGGGCACACGGTCGAAGAGCTCCGCGAGCCGGGCCGAGGGTCCGTGATCGAACTCGGACATCGGTAAGGGCCTCCCTTGGCGGCGTGTGGGTCGAACATATGCCGGATGGGGGCGCTGTGCAAGAACGGGATCGAGCACGCAGGGGAGGGGACGGCGATCAGCTACCAGAGCAATCGGCTCCCCTCCCCTCTCCCCTCACCCCTGGGGGTGCCGCCGGCGGTGGCCCAGCTCGATCATTCGGTTGGGAGCGAGAGGAGTCCAGGGTTAGTGCGCTGCTGGAGTGCAGGGTCTACCGCTTTCGTCCTAAGCGGCTATTTTGTTGATGCGGCCTCCGACTCAGGGCGCTCAGTCATCGCCTCGAAGGGCTTCGGCTGCTGGCCAAACCCCTTCCGGTGGCATGTCGAGCGCGTTGGCAAGCGACTCCCTCCAGGCGGGCGCTTCGAACGGCTCGCCCCAGTAATCGGTCACCCGGACCGCTTGCCCGTCTCGCAGGTCCGCGACGGTGACGTTGCGTGCACACGACCGTCGCCGTAGTCCGTGCTCCACTCCACGACGAGCGTGTCGCCGCAGGCGTGGCGTCGACCAACTGCGAGCCGGATGCCCTCGAAATGGGACTCTACTTCGCCGATCCGCTTCCTGCCGGTGATCACCTCGCCGCTTTGCGGCCACTGACGCAAGGCGTCATCGGACAGAGGGACGCCGAGGATTCGCTCGAGTCGTGTGTCGTGGGCTGGTGGCGTTGTCATGTGATTCCTCCATCGTGGTAGCCGAACGGCGGTCGACCTTGGTGCTCCGTCATGTTCGCGGAGGAACAGCCGCTTCGCGCGACACCCCTGCACTGTCGCTACGTCGTTCCGCCGTAGCTGCTTTGGACGAGGAGCGGCTATTTCGCTTCGCATGGAAAGCGGGCTGGATAGTGCGGAGGTAGATTCGAGCGACCAGCCCGCTGAGAGCTGCGAACGCGTCACCGTGCAGTAGCCGTTTCGACGCGCTCAGGCGCGAAGGCAATCCTTCCCTTCGGACGAGAACCGTTATCCGGCTGCTAGTCGCGAGCACGGCACGTGGGGGAGCTACCCGATTGGGGAGCCTGCTCGACCGCGAAGATCGCCATCTCGTAGTGCTTGAGCGAGGGCTGTTTCGCCGGCTCTCGTCACGTCCCGCGAAGGCGGGCGGCGTCCGTCTGAGAATCCGCGGCGCTCATCGCGGCGTCACCACCGGGCAGGTGAGCCGCGCGAGTCGCCGTGGCGCGAGCCCGACGGATAGCGGCCGAACCCGCCGTTCGCAAAAACCTTGTCGCAGGTGGCGTCGAACCGTGCCGCGCCGAAGCCTGCGACCGTCTGAGTCGTGAAGTCAGCGGCGTCGGCGTGCATGTGGCGCGACTGGCTAGCGCCGCCGACCGCGGTGTTATGCGCCGGCGTCCGGTACCAGCTCAGGACCGGGAGCGGCTTGTCGCCGAGCTCGTGGCGGAGGCGTTCCAAGTTGAACGCTTGGCGCTGTGCGTTGACGCGTAAATTGCCCGGGACCGGAGTGTTTTTCGCGTCGTGGCATGCGGTCTCCTTGCGCTGGAAGTTGGGCGATGCGAAGCCGTTATTCCAGCAGAGCTCGCGGAACTTTGCCGACTTCGCCGCGTCATCGGACCCGGCTTTCGCCAGCGATCCCAGTATTCGCGCGGAAGCCAGCGCGGAACGTCCTTCGGACGATCAGGCTCGGGGTCTGGCTTCGGCGGCCGCTCGGGGATCGGGCGGGATTGCTCGTCCTCGGGCCCCGGCCGTTCGCTTCGCTTGGCCAACGCCAGAACCGCCTTCTCGGCGGCGACCGAGCGGTTCATATCGACACCGCCCGAGACGCCGGGGCAAGAGCCACGGTCGGTGAACTGCCACAGCGTCGCGCCGTCCCAGGGCTCGAGGTCGCGCGGGGCCTGGACCGACCACTCGGCCTGATGCAGGAAACAGCGGGCAATCAGCTGCCGATCGGACTTTGAGAGGTGCGGCAGGATCTGCGCCCAGAAGCCGGGCATCGTGTAGATGCCGGGGTAGTGGTCCTCGGACTTCCGATAGGCGCGCACGAACTCGACGACATGATGTGCGCACTTGTCATTCGGCTGGCCGTTGTTGGTCTCGAAGTCGTAGATCAGCGGAGGTCGCCGGGCCAGCGCCAGCCGCGGGACTTGGCAAAGCCGAGCACCATCTTCGCCTCCGCCTCTCCGTCCCTCTGATTGTCGCCCGGCGAAGCGACCCGGGCGAAGTAGTACGGTGCCAACAGAGGCCCGCCCTGCGGATCGCTTGGACCGAAGCTCGGTGTAGAACGCATCCCGATGGTCGCCATCAGAGACGCGGACGATCGCAAGATCGTGTTTGGGGGCGACCTTCCGCCAGTCGACATCCCCCTGATCCTGGAAACGTCTGGGCCAGTCAGCATCGCGACCTCCTTTTCGGTGTCTCCTTATTCCAGAACCTACCGCCTGTGCCCCGCTTCCGGTAGTGAGACACGTCACAGCCAGTAGCAACCAAGAGGTCTACGACCTTCGAGCGTCTCGACCCCGTGCTGGGCGACCCCCTCGGCGACGTCGGCCTGACCCGACGCCACTATCGCGCCGCACTGGATGCGGTAGAGCATCTGCCCGCCGAAGTCGAAGACGTAGGCGTAGACCCTGGACAGCTCTTCGCCCTCGACCTGCGGCTGGTCGGCGTCGAACTCCCAGTAGACGCCCGGCTCCCCCGTCCGCGTCACGGCCTCGTCCATCTCACGGAGCTCGTACCGGTCATCTTCGATGAGCTTCTGGTCGTGCAGCTGCTGTACGTACGCCTCGGGGCTCAGGCCACCGGACGGGAGGTGGTTGATGCCGAGGAGCATCGCGCCGCTTGGGTCTTCGAGCCGCGTTTGTAGGTGCCCGCTTCCGATCGGTTCTTCGTCTTTGATCCGGTTCCAGCCGGTCGGCACCTCGAGCTGGTAATCGTCCGTAGTCAACTCCTCGAACTCGATCTCGGGTCCGCCACCA
>CAVTFG010000022.1:0-30440 GCA_963734015.1 uncultured bacterium
TACCCGAGGCGGGGAGCGGCTCCCCTCCGCTCACGTCAGCGGTGCTTGACGCCCTCGCGGGCGTTGTTGCCCAGGCGCTGGCCCTCGATGGTGTGGCCGGCCAGGGCCTCGTCGATCGCGGCGAGGGTGTCGCTCGAGAGCTCGACCCCCGAGGCGGCGATGTTCTGTTCGACCTGCTCGGGGCGCGAGGCGCCGATGATCGCCGAGGCGACCTCGTCGTGGCTCAGCACCCAGGCCAAGGCGAGCTGGACCATGGTCAGTCCCGCCTCGTCGGCGATCGGTCGCAGCCTGGCGACCGCCTCGAGCACCGAGTCGTCCAGGTAGGGAGTGATGAAGTTGCCCATCTCCCCGCTCGAGCCGCGGGACCCTTCCGGCGGCGGCGAGCCCGGCTCGTACTTGCCGGTCAGGACGCCCTGCGCCAGCGGCGACCAGACGATCTGTGAGATCCCGTTTTCGGCGCACAGCGGGAAGACCTCGGCCTCCGGCGCGCGCCAGATCGCGTTGTACTGCGGCTGGGAGGAGACCAACTTCGCGGCGCCGGGTACCTCGAGGCCGGCCCGGATCTGCTCGGGCGTCCATTCGCTGAAGCCGATGTGCCGGACCTTGCCGGACTCCACGGCGGCCGTGAGCGCCTCCATCGTCTCCTCGATCGGCGTCTCGACGTCGAAGCGGTGGCACTGGTAGAGGTCGACGTAATCCGTGCGCAAACGCCGTAGCGACGCGTCGAGCTGCTTCGAGATCTGATCCGCGGAGAGGCCGGAGTCGGTCTTCGACATGTGGAAGTAGACCTTGGTCGCGAGCACGATCTCCTCGCGTGGGAAGTCCGGCAGGATCTCGCCCCAAGCCTCCTCGGACGCGCCGCGCCCGTAGACGTTCGCGGTGTCGAAGAAGTTGATGCCGAGGTCGAACGCGGCGCGCGTGCAGGCCTCGGTCTGGTCGCGCTCGACGCCGCCCGAGTAGGTCAGCCACGACCCGAGCGAGATCTCCGAGACCTCGATGCCGCTGTCGCCGAGCGGGCGGCGCCGTACTTCGCTCATCGAGATACCGCGGCGCCCGCGGTCTGCGTCGCCGTCTTCGCGGCCTCGATCAGCTCGAGCACCTCGGCCTCGCGGCCCTCGCGAACGAGCTCGACCGGGTCCGGTTCGCCGTTGACGATCCCCTCGAAGAACTCCTTGCGGTCCTGGTAGGTGGGGAGGGTGCCCTTGGCCCAGCCCCGGGCGTCGTTCAGCATGATCGCCAGGCGGGCGTAGGGCTCGCCGAACGTGTCGGCGATCTCGCGCTTCATGCGCTTGGCCAGGGCCGGTGACGCCCCGGCCGTGGAGATCGCGATCGCCAGCGGTCCGGACTGCGGACGATCGCGGGCAGGATGAAGTTGCAGAGCGGGGGGACGTCGACGACGTTCACCAGCATCGCGCGGCCCTCGGCGTCCTCGTAGATCCCGATGTTGATCTCCGAGTCGTCGGTGGCGGCGATCACCATGAACTTGCCCTCGAGGTCCGCCGGCGCGTAGGCCCGGCGCTCCCACGTGATCGAGTCCTCTGCCGCGTAGGCCTCCAACTCGGGCACCGCGGCGGGTGCGATCAGCGTCACCGTGGCGTCGCAGGCGAGCAGCCCCTCGACCTTCTCGAGCCCGATCCCGCCGCCGCCCACGACCAGGCAGTTGCGGCCCTTGAGCTTCAGGCAGGCGATGTAGAGCGGCGTCTCCAGCATGTCGCGCACGCACGACTGATCGCAGATTCCCCTGCGGAACTGGCAGACGCACTCTTTCCCTGCATATGCCTGGGCGGGCATGGCAAACAGCGTAGAGGAGGAGCGGCTCGTGCCCGGAAGTGAACCGGGTAGCCCGGCTCCCTCGTAGGGAAAGACAGCCCGTAGGGCTGCCCCGACGCCCGAAATGAGGCCTTGACACCCCTTGCTACCCTCGCCGTCCGGGCGGGGGGCAATCCTTCCGAACCCCGCTGAACCGACCCGGCCTATATCTAGTGCGACTGATCATCACAGAGAAAAACAACTCGGCGAAGAAGATCGCCGACATCCTGAGCGGCGGCTCTGCCTCAGAGGGCGCCAGCCACAAGGTGCCGTTCTATGAGTGGTCGGACGCGGACGGCGAGCAGACGTGCGTGGGCCTCAAGGGCCACGTGATGGGCGTGGCCTTCCCCGAGGACTACTCGAACTGGCAGCAGACCGACCTCCACGACCTGATCGACGCCGAGCTCGTGCCCGAGCCCACGGACAAGAATGTGGTCAAGGCCGTGCGCAAGCTCGCCAAGGAGGCCGACGAGGTCGTGATCGCCACGGACTTCGACCGCGAGGGCGAGCTGATCGGCCACGAGGCGCTTCAGCAGGCTCTCGAGGCAAACCCGAAGATCGTGGACGCCACGATCGCCGAGCGGCCCGCGGTCAAGCGCGCCCGCTACTCGGCCCTCACGAAGGACGAGATCGAGCGCGCGTTCGACAACCTCGACGAACTCTCCTACGACCTGGCCTACGCGGGCGCCGCGCGCCAGGACATCGACCTGATCTGGGGCGCGACGCTGACTCGCGCCGTCTCCCTCGCCACCCGTCGCTTCGGCTCGAACTTCCTCTCCGTCGGCCGCGTGCAGAGCCCGACGCTCGGCCTGATCGTCGAGCGCGAGCTCGAGCGGCGCGCCCACGTCCCGAAGCCGTTCTGGGAGGTGTTCGCGAAGTTCGAGCACCCCGACGGGTCGTTCGAGGCGCACCACGCGACGGACAAGTTCTGGGACGAGGCCGAGGCCAAGGCCGCGCTCGCCGGAACCAAGAGCCCGGGCGTCGTGAAGTCGGTGAGCGCGCGCAAGTCGAACCGCAAGCCGCCGACGCCGCTCAACACCACCGCGTTCACGACCGACGCCTCGAGCCGGCTGGGGATCACCCCGGCGGCCGCGATGCGCCTGGCGGAGGACCTCTACATGGACGGCTTCGTCTCCTACCCGCGTACCGACAACACGGTGTACCCGGCGTCGCTGCCGACCCGCGAGCTGGTGCAGCAGATGGTCCGCATCCCCGAGTTCGAGGCCGGCGCGTTCGTCCTCGACGGGCCGATGCAGGCCACGCGCGGCAAGAAGGAGACCACAGACCACCCCCCGATCCACCCGACCCAGGCCGTCCATCCGAACGCCCTCGGCGACGGGCCCAAGCGCCGCGTCTACGAGCTGATCGTCCGGCGCTTCATCGCCACCTTCGGCCCGCCCATGGTCACCGAGTCGACCCGGGCCGACATCGAGGCCGGCTCGGAGAGCTACTTCGTCCGCGGCTCGGTCGTGCTCGACCCCGGCTTCGCCCGGATCTACACCTACGCCCGCTCGTCGGACGACGAGATCCCGAAGCTCACCGAGGGCCAGGAGCTGGCGCTCGACGGCGAGCCGTGGTCGGTCGCCAAGGAGACGCAGCCGCCGTCGCGGATCAGCCAGGGCAAGCTGATCGAGCTGATGGAGGAGCGCGGGCTCGGTACCAAGGCGACCCGCGCGGACATCATCCAGAAGCTCTACGACCGTGGCTACGTCTACTCGAACCCGCCGGAGCCGTCGGAGACGGGCATCGCGATGTACAGGGCGTTCAAGGAGCACGTCCCGCGGATGGCGACGCCGGAGATGACGGCCGAGCTCGAAAAGGACATGGACGAGATCGCGTCCGGGCAGATCACCAAGGACGAGGTCCTGAGGATCAGCCGGGAGATGCTGCACGGCACCACGCACGACATGCAGGAGCGCAAGGAAGACCTCGCCAAGGTCATCTGGGCGGGGATGGACGAGGACAAGTTCCTCGGCCCGTGCAAGGTCTGCGAGGAGGCGGGGCGCAAGCACGAGGACGGCTCGCCGAACCGCCTGCGCGTGATCGACATGAAGGGCGGCAAGCGCTTCTGGGGCTGCGAGGGCTACAACCGCGACGATCCCGAGCACCCGGATTCGTGCCGGAACTCCGGCCCGCTCCCGGGCCGGGGATACGAGCTCTGGCGCCTCGAGGAGCGCTGCTCGGTCTGCGGCGAGACCCCGCGCCTGACGGTCAAGGGCTTCCGCGGACGCCCCTGGAAGCTCTGTCTGAACGACGACTGCCCGACGATGGTGGAGATGCGCTTGAAGCGCGCCGAGCGCCAGCGCCAGAAGGAAGAGCGCGAAGCAGCGAAGGCGGCCGCCGAGGCCAACGGCGACGCCGCGGCCGAGCCCGCCAAGCCGGCGGGCCGGAGCGGCGGCCGAAACGGCGGCCGGCGCCGAAAGCCGCCCTCACCCGGCACCGCCCGCACCAAGAAGGCGGGCAGCCGAAGCCGCTCGAAGCGCTAGCGCCCCGACCCGAGAGGGCGCGCCCCGGGGGTTGGCGCGCGCCCCGCTTTCCTCTCGGGCTACGCCTTCGATTCGGCCGGCTTCAGCGGGGACGGCTCGACGCGCAGGAGCTTGGCCGGCCAGCTCGGGAGCCACCAGTTCCAGCGGCCCATGAGCGAGATCACCGCAGGCACGATCAGCGCCCGGATGATCGTCGCGTCGAGCAGGATCCCGGCGCCGAGGCCGGTGGCGAACATCTTCAGGTCGGTGCCCGGGCTCGACGCCATCGCGACGAACGACAGGAACAGGATCAGGGCCGCGCTCGTAACGAGCCGCCCGGTCCGGCCGATGCCCTGGATCACCGCGGTCTCGGTCGACCCCGTGCGGTCGTACTCCTCGCGCATCCGGGCCAGGATGAACACCTCGTAGTCCATCGACAGGCCGAACAGGAAGGCGAAGATCATCAGCGGCATCCACGACGGGATCGACCCTGTCGCCTGGATGTCCCAGATCAGCTCCGACCCGTAGCCGTGCTGCCAGACGAGGACCAGGACGCCCCAGGCCGCGGCGACGCTGAGGACGTTCAACACGATCGCCTTCGCCGGCAGCAGCAGCGAGCGGAACGCCCGCGCCAGCAGGATGAAGGTGGTCACGCAGATCAGTGCGATCATCAGCGGGAAGCTGCCGTAGACGGCGTTGATGAAGTCGTCGTTCGCAGCGGGCTGTCCGCCCACCAGGACGTCGGAGCCGACTCCGTGGGCCGCGTCGCGCACGCCCTCCAGGGTCGCCTCGCCCTCGTCCGAGCCCGAATCGGGCACGGGGATCACCTCCACCAGGGAGGTGCCGTCCCGGCGCCACGACTCGTCGTCGGGCGCGACCGCGCCGTGGACGCCCTCGACCTCGCGCACGGCGGCCGCGACCTGGTTGGGATCCGAGTCGCCTTCGACCAGGATTTCGTGCGGCAGCAGCGAGCCCTCGCCGATGCCGGACTCCTCCAGGGCGACAAGGCCCTCGTACGAGTCGCCCGACTTGGCGACGGTGTCGGCGTCCGAGGCGCCCAGCTGCAGGTCGGTGGCGGCGACCACCAGGGCGAGCACGACGGCCATGCCGGCCCCGGCTGCGACCCAGCGGTGGCGGGCGACGCCCTCGGCCCAGCGCGTCCAGGCGCGCGAGGCCTTGTCGTCGGTGCGCCGGTGCGGCCAGTCGAGCTTGTGCCCGACCTTGGCGAGCACGACGGGCAGGAGGGTGATGGCGGCCAGCGTTGAGACGAGCGGGATCAGCATCCCGCCGTAGCCCATTGACCGCAGGAAGGGGAGGGGCAGTGCGATCAGCGCGAGGAGGCCGATCGCAACAGTGATCCCGCTGAACACGACGGCCCGGCCGGCGGTTTCCATCGCCTTCTGCACCGCCTCGTCGCCCTCACGGCCGTGGGTTCGTTCCTCGCGCCATCGCGAGACGACGATCAGGGAGTAGTCGATCGCGACGCCGAGCCCGAGCAGGGCGATCAGGAACTGCACGATCGGGGAGACGGTCGTCAGCTCGGTCAAGCCGAGCAGGAGCAGGAAGGTGGTCATGATCGAGGCGATGGCCATCAGCAGGGGCACGACGGCCAGGAACGAGGCGAACACGAACGTCAGGACGGCGAGCGCGCCGAGGCCGCCGAGTACCGCCTCGACGAGGACGCCGGGTCCCTCGCTGTCTGCGCCCGAGTCCTCGAACAGCGCGTCGAAGCCGGTCAGGCGGACGGGGTCGCCCGCCACCGTGGCGCCCTCGAGCGCGGCCGACGTCGCCTCCTCGGCTGCGGGGTTCTCGCCGAACGCCGAGTTCGGGTCCGGCTGCGGGTAGACGACGGCGAAGGTGGTGGAGCCGTCCTCGGAGACGAAGGTGTCATCGCCGGTCGACGCGTACGAGGCCACACGAGCGTTGGGGAGCGCCTCCACCACTCGCTGGTCGATTCGCTCGAGGTCGGCCAGGACGGCCGGGGAATCGACCGACTCGCCCTCCGGCAGGGTGACGACCGGGATGAGCGGCGACGCGTCACCGCCGGTGCCCTGATACAGCGCGGCGATCTGCTGGTTCGTCTCCCAGCCCTCCTTGTCGGGGACCGAGAACTCGGGCTCGAGCGCGTCGGTCGCGGGCCCTGCGGCCGCCATGCCGGCGATGGTCAGGGCGACCCAGAGCGCGACTACGATGCGCTTGTGGGCGAGGACCCAGCGGGTCAAGGACGACACGAACTACCTCCAATTGCGTTGCGGGGGACTTCACTGATATGACGATCGGACGGCGCGAAATGCGACAGCAGTTCGACCATCCGCTGGATATGACGGTCGGACCACGCAAGATTCATCGTTCGCCGCGATCCGGTCCATCGGGAATTCCCCTGATCCGGCCCTGACCGGCCCGGTAGCGTGCGGCCCGCGTGTTCGTCACCCTCGAGGGCATAGACCGCTCCGGCAAGACCACCCAGGCCGCGCTGCTCGCAGAGGCGCTCGGCCCTGAGACGGTGCGGCTTCGCGAACCCGGGGGG
This sequence comes from uncultured bacterium, assembly GCA_963734015.1. Lineage (GTDB taxonomy): Bacteria > Actinomycetota > Thermoleophilia > Solirubrobacterales > 70-9 > JALZKA01. The sequence continues at coordinate 6,802 of CAVTFG010000022.1, forward strand.
ACCGGCGTGGGGGAGCGGATCCGCGACCTGCTCAAGGACCCCGGGTTGGAGCTCGATCCGGGCGCCGAGCTGCTGCTCTTCTGCGCCGCCCGCGCCGAGCTCGCCGTGCGGGTCATCGCGCCGGCGCAGGAGGCGGGAAGGGACGTCGTCTGCGACCGGTTCATCGACTCGACCGCCGCCTACCAGGGGGTCGCCCGCGGCCTCGGCGTCGAGCTGGTGGAGCAGCTGAACGCGTTCGCCGTCGGCTCGTGCGTGCCCGACGTCACCGTGTTGCTCCGCATCGACCCCGGCGCCGCCGAGGACCGGGGCCAGCAGCGCCTGGCGGAGGGCGCCGAGGACGGATCGGACCGCTTCGAGTCCGAGGGCATCGAGCTCCAGCGGGCGGTCGCAGCCGCCTACGACGAGCTCGCCGAGCGCCACTCGGACCGGATCGTTGTCGTGGACGGCAACGGCACGCCGACCGAGGTGCACGAGCGTGTGATGGAGGTCGTGCGGGCACGGTGACCGACCTCCCCGAAACCCTCACGGCCGCCACCGAGAACCAGCCGGCTGCACGGGTCGCGCTGGCGGCGGGGCTCGAGCGCCCGTCGCACGCCTACCTGTTCACGGGCCCCGCCGGCGCCGGCAAGCGGGCAGCGGCGCGCGCGTTCGTGGCCGAGCTGCTTGCGGAGGGCGCCCCCGATCCGGACTCGGCCCGGCGCCGGGTACTCGCCGACCCGTCGCCGCACCCCGACCTCGCCTGGCTCCGCCCGCCCGGCGCCCAGCACCTCGTGGACGAGGTTCGCGAGCGGGTGATCGAGGCTGCCCCGTATCGGCCGTTCGAGGGCGAGCGGCGCGCTTTCGTTATCGACGAGGCGGACCTGATGGCCGAGGAGAGTCAGAACGCGCTCCTGAAGACGCTGGAGGAGCCGGCGCAGTTCGCCCACCTCGTCCTCGTCTCCTCGCAGCCGTCGGCCCTGCTGGACACGGTGCGCTCGCGCTGCCGGGAGGTCACCTTCGCGGCGCTGGGCCCGGACGCGCTCGAGGAGCGCCTCGCGGCCACGCACGCCGGGGGTGATCCGCGCGAGATCCGCGCCGCGGCCCGCCTCGCGGGGGGCGACCTCGAGCGCGCGGAGCTGCTGCTCGCCGACCGCGGGCGCGAGCTGCGGGCGCGCTCCGAGGGCCTCGCCCGGGCCGCGCGCTCCGGTGAATTGGACGATGCGCCCTGGAAGGGGCTCCTCGACGTGGCCGAGACGCGCGGGGCGGAGGTCGGGGACGACGTGAGAGCCCGGCTCGACGCGCTGGCCGACCAGGCCAAGGACGCGGCCGACAAGCGAACCGAGCAACGGCTTCGCAAGGAGGCGGCGGACGCGGGCAAGCGCGCCTCGCGCCGGGGCCGGACCGAGGCGCTCGACGCCGGTCTGGCGCTGGTCGGCGCGTGGCTTCGCGACCTGGCCGCCGTGGGCGACGGGGCCACGGACCTGGTCCTCGCAGCCGACCGGGAGCGGGAGCTCCGCGAGGACGCCGAGGGGCTTGATCCGCGCCGCGCCAGGCGTGGAGCCGAGCTGGTGATGGACTCCCGCCGGCGCCTGATGGTGAACGTCAGCGAGGAGCTCGCGCTCGAAGCGCTGGCGTTCCGCCTGGAGTTTCTGCTGCGTACAACCTGAAGTACCTGGTAACAGGCCGCTTCGCTCCGTACATTCAGTCGCGTGAACCCCATGGTCGGGCAACCCCGGTTCAGGCGCCGACGGCCGTTCGGCGTGCGCCTCTACCTGGCGTTCGCGTTCGCCGGCGTGGCGCTGATCACGGCCGGCCTCGCCTATCTGCTGGTGTCGGAGACGGGGCAGGAGGCGGCAGACGACCAGCTCGTGAACATCGCGCGAGGCGGCACCGCCGCGCTCGCGACCGAGGTCGGGAGCCGTCCGGAGCGCGCCGGACAGACCGTGCTCGAGCTGAACCCGAACGACGCGATCTCCGCGTGGCTGTTCAACATCGAGGGCAGGCTCGAGACCGAGCGTTCGTCGAAGGGCGTCTCGTTGTCGGAGGTGGACAGCCGCGATCGCGCCGTGCGTCAGGCGCTCGCGGGCACGGCGTACACGGACTCACTGCCCGGCGGCGTCACCGTGATCGCGCAGCCGATTCTCCGCGACGGGGCGTTCGACGGCGCGCTCCTGGTGCGGGCCGCCCGCCCGCCGGAGCTGCAGGACGCGATCGACGCCGTGCGCGGCGACCGGATCACAGCCCTGGGCGTCGCGGTGCTGGTGGCCGTGGCGATCTCGTTCCTGATCGCGAGCGCGATCACGACCCGGATCAAGCGCCTCGCCGACAGCGCTGCGAAGATCAGCCAGGGCCAGCTCGACCAGCCGCTCGAGGGCACGGGGGGCCGTGACGAGATCACCGAGCTCGGGCAGTCGCTGGAGACGATGCGCGCCGCGCTCCGCCAGACGTTCGAGGCGCTGCGCTCGGAGCGCGATCGCCTCTCGGCGATCTTCGACGCCCTCTCCGACGCGGTCATGGTGGTCGGCCCCGACGGCAGTGTGCGGTTCGCGAACCCGGCGGCGCGGCCACTGATCTACGCGGACGGCAAGGTCGCGGCGACCCTGATTCCGTGGCTTCGGCGGGCGAGCCGCGGGGGATCGGCCGAGCACGACGGCCTGCGGATCGGTGAGCGGGTCTACGCGCTCCAGGCGCGCGAGATCCCGGCCGAGGGCGCCGTGCTGGCGGTGGTCCGGGACCGCACCGACGAGCTGCGCCGGGAGATCGCGGAGAAGGAGTTCGTCTCGAACGCGGCGCATGAGTTGCGCAATCCGATCGCGGGGATCTCGGGCGCGGTCGAGGTCCTGCGCTCCGGCGCCAAGGACGAGCCCGACGCGCGCGAGCATTTCCTGCGGCGCCTGGGCGAGGACACGGAGCGGATCAGCCGCCTGACCGAGTCGCTCCTAACGCTCGCGCGTATCGAGTCGGTGGGCGAGGGCGGGACCGAGGTGCTGGACGTCGGGATCGCGGCCGAGGAGGCCGCCCAGGCCGTTGCGCCTCCCGACGGCATCGACTTCAGCCTCGAGCTCGACCCGGACCTCGCTGCCCAGGGCGATCGGGTGCTGTTGCGCCAGGTGCTAATCGGCTTGCTTACCAACGCGTTCAAGAACACGACGCCGCCGGGCGCCGTTACGCTTCGCGCGCGCCGTCGCGGCGCAACCGACGTGCTGATCGAGGTCAGCGACACTGGTACTGGGATCCCCGCCGATGAAATCGACCGAATCTTCGAGCGTTTCTATCGTGGCGCCGGCTCGCTCGAGCAGGAGGGCTTCGGCCTGGGCCTCTCGATCGCCAAGCGGATGGTCGACGTGATGGGCGGCGAGATGGGCGTGGATTCGGAGCCCGGGCAGGGCAGCGACTTCTGGGTACGGCTCCCGGCCGCGAAGCCGGCCGCGACCCCGGTGGCATGACGAGAAAGGCAGGGACATGATCAAGCGGATTCTCGTGGCGGACGACGAGCCCTCGGTTCGCGAGGCGGTCGGCTACGCGCTCCGGCAGGAGGGCTTCGAGGTCGAGATCGCCGACGACGGCGACGACGCCGACTCAAAGTTGCAGGGCGACATCGACTTCGACCTGCTGATCCTCGACATCATGATGCCGGGGAAGAGCGGGCTCGACGTGTGCCGCGACGTCCGCGCGCGCAGCCCGGTGCCGATCATCCTGCTGACCGCCAAGGACGCCGAGGTGGACAAGGTCGTCGGCCTCGAGGTCGGCGCGGACGACTACGTGACCAAGCCGTTCTCGGTCCGCGAGCTGATCGGCCGGGTGCGCGCCCAGCTGCGCCGCCGCGAGCTCGACCGCTCCACCTCCGAGACGGGCGGCAAGACGATCGACGCCGGCGAGGTGAGGATCGACCTCGCCCGGCATCTCGTGCTGGTGCGGGGCGAGCCGGTCAACCTCACACGGTCGGAGTTCCAGGTGCTGCGGCTCCTGGCCGACAATCCCGGCCAGGTCTTCAGCCGGCTCGAGATCATGGAGGAGCTCTGGCAGTCAGAGTTCTCCGGCGACGTGCGCGCCTGCGACGTCCACATCTCGAACCTCCGCCAGAAGATCGAGCGCGATCCGCAGGAGCCCGAGCTCGTGGTCACCGTTCGCGGGGTGGGATATCGTTTGGCCGAGGGGAGCAGCGAGTAGCGACTCGCGAGCGGCTCAGGGAACCTCAAGAAAGGACACGGGCGGGATGAAGAAGCTGTTGACCGGGGGGATCGTGGCGGGAGCGATGCTGGTTGCACCGGCGGTGGCCGGGGCGGTCGTGGTCCCGAACACCTCCTACGCCGGGACGTTCACCACGGGGACCGGCGGCACTGTCGAGTTCGTCGTGAACGAGGCGGGAACAGAGGTCGACTTCAGCACGCCCACCGCCTTCGGTCAGGTCGGCTGCGACGGCAACACCATCGGTCGCGACGACCTGGTGATCTCAAATGACAGCTTCTCGTTCTTCGACGGCGGACCGCCGTTGGTCAGCATCAATGGCTTCTTCGGCAAGCCGGGCGTCGCCACCGGCACGGCGCGGATCAGCGGCGTCTGCGACTCCGGGGTACAGAATTGGACCGCCGAGGCGCCGGTGGTCTGGCCCGACGGCTACCTCGAGCATGCATCCCTGGGCTTCGCCGGCGAGAACATTTACAACTCGACCGGCGCGAATCAGGCGATCACGCAGAAGGTCCGTCAGCGCAAGCTCGGCAGGTTCCTGATCCACGTCGAGAACGACGGCACCGAGTCCGACGGGATCGACGTCACGGGCTGCGGGTCTTCCAAGGGCTTCAAGGTCACCTACACGCAGGGCGGCGACAACGTCACGAACCAGGTCAAGTCGGGCACCTACCAGACGGCCTCGGTCGACACGGGCGAATCGGAGACGCTCAGGCTACAGGTCAAGGTGGCGAGGAAGGCGAAGCCCGGGAAGACGAAGTCGTGCAAGGTCACGATGTCCCACAGCGGCACGTTTCGCGGGGCGCCCCCACCGCCGCCTTTCGAGGATGCGGTCAAGGCTCAGATCAAGGTGAAGCGCTCCGCCCGTTGAGTCCCGGGTCGCGCGCCCGGCCCCTAGACTCACAACCCGCGCCGCCGTAGCTCAGCTGGTAGAGCACTTCACTCGTAATGAAGGGGTCAGCGGTTCGAATCCGCTCGGCGGCTTATGGCCACGACCGCCATATCCGTGGTCGTGGTGGGCTTCCGGCACGGCAAGGCGATCCGGCGGCCGCTCGAGGCGCTTGCGAGCGAGCTCCGCGACGGCGACGAGCTGATCGTCGTCGACAACGCCTCGGGTGACTCGACGCCCGAGGTCGCGGAGGCAGCGGCGCCCGCCGCGCTGGTGATCCGGAATCGCGAGAACGCTGGGTTCCCGGCCGCGTGCAATCTCGGCGCGGCGGAGGCCACGAGGGAGCTGCTCGTGTTCCTGAACCCGGACGCGGTGGTCGCGGAGGGCTGGCGGGACGCGATCGAGGCGCCCCTTCACGACGGGTCGGGCTGGGCGGCGTGGCAGGCGCTCGTCACGGCCGAGGGCGGCCGCGTCGTCAACACGCGGGGAGGCGTGCTGCACTTCACCGGAATCGCCTGGGCAGGCGGGGCGGGGCTATCGATAGCCGACCAGCAGGGGGCGGGGCTATCAATAGAGGAGAGGGTGTCGGAGCCGGGATTTGTGTCCGGGGCGTGCTTGGCGATCCCGCGCGCCCGTTTCGAGCGGCTCGGCGGCTTCGCCGGTGACTTCTTCCTCTACCACGAGGACGTCGACCTCTCCCTCCGCGCCCGGCTGACCGGCGGCGCGCTCGGGGTCGCCGTCGACGCCTGCGTGGACCACGAGTACGAGTTCGACAAGGGGCCGGCCAAGTGGCGCTATCTGGAGCGAAACCGCTGGGCGACGCTGATCCGCACCTACCCGGGAGGCCTGCTCGCGTTGCTGGCGCCGGCGCTGATCGCGACCGAGCTGGCGCTGGTCCCCGCGTCGATCGCCGGCGGTTGGTTCGGCCAGAAGCTTCGCGCCTGGGGTGACACGCTCGCCGCGGTGCCGCGGCTGCTGCGGGAGCGCCGGGCGATTCAGGCCACGCGCTCCGAGACGACTGCCGAGTTCGCTCGGGCGCTGACGCCGAAGCTGGACTCGCCGTACCTCGGCGCCGCCTCGCGCTCGCGGCTACTCGACGCGCTGCTCGGCGGGTACTGGCGGGTCGTTCTGCGCCTGCTCGGCGGCTAGGCGCTCCTCGAGGCTCGCGACCTCCTGGGCGAGGATCTTGGTCTCCTCGCCGAGCCGGGAGGAGACGACGGAGAAGTTCAGAAGCAGCAGGAAGGCGACGCCGAAGGCGAGGATGAAGATCGCGTTGGCGGCGTCCTCGATGCCCATCAGGTCCTTGAGCACGTCGAGCCCGTCGGTCCAGATCGCGAGGATCAGCAGCGCGAACGCGGCGGTCATCCAGAGCAGCGCGTAGCGCTCGACCAGGCGTCGTCTGCGCACCAGCTCGAGCACGAACAGGAAGATCACGAGGGTGACGATCACCGCGATGATCTGGGCGCGGGTGGAGATCTCACCGCTGGTCGAGGGCTCGTCGACCGTGCCCTCGTCGGGCTGCAGCGGGTCGCCCAGGCTCAGGTCCTGGAGGGTCACCCCGGGATCGTCGAACGCTTCGCCTCCCCCGCTTGGGATGACGATTGTCTCGCCCTCGCCCGCGCCGCGCAGAGTCAGGTCCTTCTCCTCGAGCGCGTCGCCCTCGGTCAGGATGAACTCGCCCGCTGGGACCACGATCGTGTCACCAGGCTCGGCGAGGAGAATCGCGTCGCCGAGCGAAGGAGGCCCTGCCGCTACCTCGATCTCCTCCGCCGCGGCGGGCGCGGCGGCGAGCAGCACGAGCAGCCCGGCAAGCGCAGCGCTCCGCCTCACTTCGTCAGCGCCTTCAGCTCTTCGGTGTCGGGCGGCGGCCCGTCGAGAATCGCCTCGCGGCTCGACTCGAAGCCGACCGGGGTGGGGCGGCGGCGGAAGAGCCCGATGAAGATCGCCAGCAGCACCTTGGCCATGTAGTAGGCGCTGCGCGGATAGTCGATCGAGCTCCGCCCGAAGTCGCGCTGGTTCATCGAGACGTGCACCTCGTGCAGGCGGAGCTTGTGCGCGTGGAGCATCAGGATCGCCTCGACCTCGGGGTAGTCGTGCGGGTAGTCGCGGGCGAACAGCTCGATGCCGCGGCGGTTCGCCATCCGGAACCCCGAGGTGGGGTCGGTGACCTTCTGCCGCGTGATCGTGCTCATCACGACCGCGAAGATCAGGTTCCCGGCGCGCCGGCCGATCGGCACCTTGTAGCCCGGGTCGCCGAGGAAGCGGCTGCCGGTGACCATGTCGGCCTCGTCGCCCTCGGTCTCGAGCTTGGCCAGCAGGTCATGCAGGTGGGCGGGCTTGTGCTGGCCGTCGCCGTCCACCTGCACCGCGACGTCGTAGCCGTTGCGGAGCGCGTACTTGTAGCCGGATTGCATCGCGCCGCCGATCCCGAGGTTGAAGGGGTGGCGGATCACCGGGGTGCCCTGGGCCTCGGCGTGGGCCGCGGTGGTGTCGGTCGAGCCGTCGTCCACGACGACCACGTCGAAGTCCGGCGCGTGCCTGCGTATGTCGCGGATCACGCGCGCGACCATCCCCGCCTCGTTGAAGGCGGGCACGATCGCGAGCTTGCGCAGCTGGCCGTCTCCGTTTGCCATGCGGCGAGTAAGCGTAGGGCGGTGGGGCGCCGCATCGCCGTGCGGTGGTCGCATTGCGGCAGCAGGGTTTCGCGCGTGCTGCCCGTACGGGAGGGCATGGCCGCCCAGGACCGGCCCCTGGTCCACCATCGCGAGAAGTCCGAGACCGAGTTCGCGCGAATCGGAGCGTTCTCCGACGGCGTCTTCGCGATCGCGATAACGCTGTTGGTGCTGGCGCTCGAGATCCCGGAGAACGTCGACCTCGGAGAGGCGATTCGGGAGCGCGGCGCCGAGTTCTTCGCCTACTTCCTGAGCTTTGCCGTGGTCGGCCGGTTCTGGATGGACCACCACCGGTTCTTCGGCTCCGTCGCCAGGTACGACAGCAAGCTGGTCGCGATCAACCTGGCGCACCTGTCGTTCGTCGCCCTGTTGCCGTTCACCTCGGAGGTGCTGGGCGAGTACGACAACGACTCCGTCGCTGTCGCGATGTACGGAGCGAACCTGGCGCTTGCGAGCGCCACGTTCCTCGCCGTGGTCGTGTACGCGTTCCGCGAGGGGCTCGTCCGCGACGAGGCGGCACCGTATGAGGCACGCTTCGCCGGTGTTGCGAACCTCGCGGTCGTCGGCGTGTTCGCCGTATCCGTGCCGCTCGCGTTCCTGAGCCCGACGATCGCGACGATCTCGTGGATCTCACTGTTCTTCTTGGGCGATCGCGTGGCCGACCGCGTGACCGGCATTCGCGCGCCGCGCTAGAGGCGCTAATCGCGCTGGCTCAGGATCTCGTCGCGCTCGGCGAGCCGGTTCGTCCGCCGCAGCTCCGCCTCGCGCTCGCGGCGCTTCTCGGTTGCGCTCTCGGCCGCGAGCGGCGGAACCTGGGTCGGTTCGCCGGCGTCGTCGAGCGCGACCATCGTGAGATAGGCCGTCGACGTGTGGCGCGCTTCGCCCGTACGCGGGTCCTCCGCCTCGACGCGAACGCCGACCTCCATCGAGGTGTTCCAGGCGGCGTTGACCGTGGCTTTGAACGTCATCAGCTCCGCCACCCTGACCGGCGACACGAACGTCATCCGGTCCATCGCCGCCGTCACCACCCTGGTGCCCGAGTGGCGAATGGCAGCGATCCCGGCCACCTCGTCGCAGAGCTTCATCACGATCCCGCCGTGGACCAGCCCGCCCGTGTTCGCGTCCTGCACGCCCATCCAGCGGACCAGCGTCGAGCGCGAGTCGGCCGGCGGCTTGGGTTCCATCAGCCTTGCTTGCCGCTGAGGTCCTCGAGGGCGACGCGGACCTGTGCGTGGGATGCCGCGATCTCCGCGGCGCTGCGGACGAGGTCCGGCGCCTCCAGGTTCGCGTTCTCGTCCGCATAGATCTGGACGAGTTCGTCCTCGAGCCCGATCATGAACGCGATCTGCCGGTTCTGCGGGGCCCGGGCGTCGAAGTCGGCGAGGGCCTCGTAGTCCGCCGGGTCGGTCTGCGCGTCGGGCGGCTCGACGTCGAGCTGGTCGATCGCCTTGGAGAGCGCCGTCGCGTGCTCTCCGCAGAACCCGCCGAAGCGCTCGAACGCGTCGCGGGCGTCGGGGTCGAGTTCCCCGTCCTCGACCGCGAGCGAGTAGGCCAGCTCGGCGGCAAGCTCGAGCTCGACGATCCGCTCGAGGGCGTCGGTCTCGTCGCTCTGCTGGGCGAGGGCTGGCGTGGCCGCGACGAGCGAAGTGGGGAATGGCGGCGGCGCCGGCGGCGCCGAGGCCACGGCCGAGGAGCTGGCGGCGGGTGGTGGTCACGCTGCCTCCTCGGCCGGTGGGCCCATGACGAAAGCGTCCGGGGCCGGGTCCTCGCCGAGGACGACGCGGAGCTCGGCGAGGGCGCCGGCGTCCTCGACGATCGCCGTGTGCACGGGCTCGCGCTGCTCGGGCGAGAGCTCGCCGATGGCGTCGAGCGAAGCGGCGATGGAGGTCTCGAGCTGGCGGGCGAGGCCTTCGATGGGGCTCTCGGCGCCGACGAGCTCGGCGGGCTCGGTGACGGGTGTGCCGCCGAGGTCGGTGATGGCGGCGTCGAGGGCCTGTGTGGAGTCGCCGCGCTGCCGGACAAGTTCGTCGATCGCGCCGCCGAGGCCGGCGGTCGCGTCGGCCGGGTTCAGGGCCCGCGCCGCCTCCAACACCGCCAGCTGCTGCGCCAGCACGACGTTGAGCAGCTCGGCCTCGCGCTCGGGGCTGACGTCCTCGTCTTCCTCCGTGCCGCAGGCGGCAAGCGCGACGGGTGCGCCGGCGGCCAGGGTCGCGCCGGAAGCGGCAAGCATGCGGCGTCGAGTGAGGCGGAGCCCGGATGGGCGAAGCCGAGCCCCGCCGTTGTTGAGGCGGCTGTTTTTCGGACGGATGGGGGATCGGCTGCTCACGCGGTCTGGGAACTTACCCGGGATGGCTACTCGGCAGGTGGATCGGATCGCAGAGCTGAACGCGCGCGTCACCTCGTGCCGCGCCTGTCCGCGGCTGGTCGAGTGGCGGGAGGGGGTCGCAGTGGACCCGCCGCGCCGTTATCGCGGCCAGGAATACTGGGCGCGGCCGGTGCCCGGGTTCGGCGACCCCGACGCGCCGATCCTGATCGTCGGCCTGGCGCCCGCGGCGCATGGCGCGAACCGCACGGGGCGCATGTTCACGGGCGACCGCTCCGGCGACTGGCTCTACGCCGCGCTGCACCGCGCCGGCCTGGCGAGCCAGCCGACCAGCGTGGACGCGGGCGACGGGCTGCGCCTGCGCGGCGCGTACATCAGCGCGATCGTGCGCTGCGCGCCGCCGGCCAACAAGCCGACGACCGGCGAGCGGGACGAGTGCATCCCGTACCTGGTCGAGGAGCTGGCGCTGCTCCACCGCGTGAGCGTGATCGTCTGCCTCGGGGCGTTCGCGTGGGACGGCGCGCTGCGGGTGCTCGATCGCGTCGGGCACGCGACCCCGCGCCCGAAGCCGCGCTTCGGCCACGAGGCCGAGGCCGCGGTCGGCCCCTACATGCTGGTCGGCTCGTTCCACCCGAGCCAGCAGAACACGTTCACGGGCAAGCTGACCGAGCCGATGCTGGATGCGGTGTTCGCCCGCGCAAGAAGTTTGGCTCAACCCCAATAATGGACTTCCAGTGTTTCCGCTGAACGTGCCGAACCTGCTGACCGTGCTGCGCATCGTCGCCGTGCCGGTCGTCGTCGTCGCGCTCCTCGACGAGACGCCCGAGGGCGACGTGATCGCGGCGATCGTGTTCGCGCTCGCTGCGTTGACCGACGGGCTCGACGGCTATATCGCGCGCCGACGCCGCGAGGTGACGACCTTCGGGAAGCTGATGGATCCGATTGCCGACAAGCTGCTGATCACCGCGGCGCTGGTGTCCCTCGTCTCGCTCGACCGGCTGGCGGCGTGGGTGGCGATGGTGATCATCGCGCGCGAGTTCGCCGTGACCGGGCTGCGCGCCGTGGCGGCCGAGCGGGGGGCGGTGATCTCCGCGAGCTGGCTGGGCAAGGTGAAGACGGCGCTGCAGGTCGTGGCGATCTTCGCCCTGATCGCGTTCGAGCCGACGCCGCTCTGGGTGGACCTGACCGTCTACGCCGCGGTCGCGATGACCGTGATCTCGGGGCTGGACTACTTCTTCGGCCTGCGCCGTCACCTGGCGGAGGCATCGAAGGCGCGGACGGCGGTGAAAACCGAGGCCGGCTAGGAGTCGGCGCCGGGCTCTTCGAGCCACTCGCGGCCGGTGAGGTGGCGGCGGGAGTGCTCGCCGGTCTCGATCTCGGCCAGCACCTCGGCGACGAGGCCGGCGCGCTCGGCGACGACGGTGTGCCGGTGGATGGTCTCCAGGTTCTCCTGCCGCGCGAGCATGAAGCCGCCGTCGCGCAGCTGGGGGTAGGACTCGGCGACGCGGCGGACCATCTCGCGCACGACGTCCTCGACGAAACGGGGGTTGCGGTGCGCCTTCTCGACCACGGAGGCCTCGTCGGAGCGCTTCATCAGCTCGTAGATCTCCGACGACATCGACTGCTCGACGATGTGGAGGAGGTCGGTCGCGTCGATCTCGACGTCGACGCCCTCGGGGCGGCCGAGGTGCAGCTCGCCGATTCCGCGCTGGTTGTGGGTGGCGACGGGGACGGCGCCGAAGATGCGCTCGATCTCGCCATCCGAGAAGCCGTCGGCCTCCAGGCGCTCGCGCGCGCGTCCGGTCAGCTCCTCCTGGGCGCAGGGGCAGGCGGTCATGCCGTGCGCCTCGACGCCGGTGAGGGTGCGGGTGCCGCGCTCGGACGCCACGGCGACGCCGTGCAGCTTGTAGATCTCCTGGCTGGAGATGCCGGACTCGGGGGCGGTGACCGTCTCCGGGTAGCGCGCCTCGATGTGGACCTCGGAGCGGAGGCCGTCCTGGCGCTCGCGGACGCGCTCGGCGATGTGCGCGGCCAGCTCCTCGGCGCGCAGGGTCTCCGACATGACGACTTGGTCGATGGCCTCGTTGACGATTTCCTCGAAGCGCGACATGTGGACGCCGGCCTGGCGCGGGTTGAGGTCGACGAAGCATTGGAGCTCCGCGAAGTAGAGGCCGTCGCTCACGTGGATGACCTTCTCGACGCCGCGAACCCCGACGCGGGTCAGGCTCACCTCGGTGGCGGGCCGGGAGGCCTGGACGTCGCGGCTTCCGGCCGGAACGGCTAGCTGAGCTGAGTCGGCTGCTGGCTTCACTCGTCCGGAGGGTACCGAGAGGGAGATCCCGGCAATGCGGTATCCGAACCCTTACCGCCCTTCACCATCCCTATACTTCGCGCCGTTCGGCGGGCCCGAGTGGAGGAGAGGACCGGGGGCAGTTGGCCGAGAAGGCAGAGGTAATCCTTACCGAGGAACAGGGCACCGAGTCCTCGCGCAATGGCGGGGATCCGCTGAACGAGCAAACGCCGCTGTCCGAGGCCGAGGAGCTTGGGGGGCTGATCGCCGAGGGCCGCGAGCGCGGTTACCTCACGTTCGAGGAGATCTCGGGAACTCTGGAAGAGGTCGAGGTCACGAAGGAGCAGGTGCGCGACCTGCACGCCTACCTGATCGAGCATGGGGTGGACGTGATCGCCGCCGACGGCGTGAGCGCGTACAAGGAGGCCAAGGGGGAGTCGCGCGGCGAGCAGGCGAAGAAGCCGGAGTTGGACCTCACGGTCGAGCCGAGCTTGGACTCGCTGCGGCTTTACCTGCGCTCGATCGGCCGGGTCGAGCTCCTCACCGCCGAGCAGGAGATCGAACTTGCGCAGCGGATCGAGAAGGGCGACATGCAGGCCAAGCGGCACATGGTCGAGGCCAATTTGCGTCTGGTCGTGTCGATCGCAAAGGGCTATCTGGGGCGCGGACTCGGATTCCTGGACCTGATCCAGGAGGGATCGCTCGGGTTGATCCGGGCGGTCGAGAAGTTCGACTACCGCCGCGGCTACAAGTTCTCGACCTATGCGACGTGGTGGATTCGCCAGGCGGTCACGAGGGCGATCGCCGACAAGGCACGGACGATCCGGATTCCTGTGCACATGGTCGAGAAGCTGAACCGGGTAACGCATGTCGAGCGGCAGCTGGTGCAGCGGCTGGGGCGTGAGCCGGAGCCGTCCGAGATCGCGGCGGAGCTGAAGATCACGGTCCGCGAGGTGCGCGACATCCTGCGGGTGGCGCAGATGCCGGTGTCGCTGGAGAAGCCGGTCGGCGACGAGGACGAGTCCGAACTGGGCGACTTCGTCGCCGACGAGTCGGTGGAGGAACCGTTCGAGGCAGCGACCGAGAACCTGCAGCGCGAGGACATCCAGAAGGCTTTGGACGCGCTGCCGGAGCGTGAGCGGCAGGTGATCGAGCTGCGGTACGGGCTGCGCGGCCATGAGCCGCTGACGCTCGAGGAGGTCGGCCGCGCCTTCGGGGTGACGCGCGAGCGCATCCGGCAGATCGAGAACAACACCCTGCGCAAGCTGAAGCAGCTGCCGGAGGCCCAGCGCCTCCGCGAACTGGCCTGAGCCGGGCCCCGCGGATCCACGCTTTTCGCCCGGTATTCGTGCCTATTTGTGCGGTCCGTTGCGAGCTGACGAAACTTTCGAGAAATGATGTTTAGGCGTGCGTGGACGGGGGCAAACTAGCCAACAGAGGGGTTCGCGATCGCGACACCCTCGACGGGAACTCCCTGAGCAACCCGTCCAAGCCAAGACGGGCCGCCAGTCCCCCCGGGCGGCCCGTCTGCTTTTACCGATGAGTGCCCGAAACGGGCCGCCCCTCCCCCCGGGGCGGCCCGTTTCTGTGTGCGGTCGGTTTCTCGGCCCATCCGGCGGTTAGCCGTTGTCCGGGCACTTGTCCTCTGGAACGAAGCAAGGAGGGAGAGCGAATGAATGACACGCCGCGCAACACCGATGACGCCAAGGGCCGCGTGAAGGAAGCGGCCGGCGATCTCACCGGGGATGACGACCTCAAGGACGAGGGGAAGGCCGACCAGGCCGCCGGCAAGCTCAAGGACACGGCCGACTCCGCCAAGGACAAGGTGGACGACGCGATCGACGCGCTGCGCGACCGCGGCAAGCGCTAGCGCCGAGCGAGACAAGCGCGACGGGCCGCCTCAGCGCGGCCCGTCGTAGTTCAGGGCAAAGAAAATGCCCCGCGTTCGCGAGGCCAAATGGGGGAGGTGAGAATCGAACTCACTCAGCACTAGGGCACCGATTTTACAGACCGGCCCGGCTCTCCTACTCCGGCGCTCCCCCTGCCGGGAGGGAGTCTAGAAGGGGCGGCGGCAACCTCGCGACGAGCTCGCGCCTACTCCGCCTAAAGGGAATCTTCAACGTCGCTCCCTATCCTCTCCGCCGTGGCGGGCCGGCTTCGCATCGACCTCTTCGCGTTCGCGCTCGGGGCGCTCGCGCTCCTGGGCGTGGCGTTCTTCGAGACTCGCAACGGAGCAGCCCTCGTGATGTGCGCGCTCTGCTTCGCGGGGCTCGTGGCCGGCCGCTTCGCGGGATTCTCGAATCGTGCGCTCGTGCCGCTCGCGATCGGCCTGCTGGCGATCCTCTGGATGATCTGGGTCGACGAGACGTTCACCGGCCGGCAGATGAGCATGATCGCCCACGGCCTGGGCGGCGCGCTGATCGGCTGGGCGCTCTCCGAGTACCTGCGCGTTCGCATCGGCTGGCCCCAGTGGGGCCTGGTCGCCCTCGTCGCCGTCTTCGGCCTGACGGTCCTCTGGGAGCTCGGCGAGTACATGGGCGACACCGTGCTGGGTACGGCGCTTCGGCCGGACAAGACCGACTCCGCGTTCGACATCTTCTTCGGCACCTTCGGTGGCGCCACGACGGTCGTCCTGGCCTGGCTCCTCGCGCCGCGGACCGCGCGGAGGTAGCGTGACCACCATGCCCGACCTCGACGGCAAGATCGTCGCGATCGCCGGCGCCGGCGGCGGACTCGGCCCCACCGTGGCCGCCCGACTCGCCGCCGCAGGCGCGACGCTGGCGCTCACGGACGTCGACCAGGGCCGCCTCGATGCCGTCGCGGAAGGCCTCGGCCTGCCCGAGGACCGCCTCGACGCCCGCGTGGTGGACCTCCTCTCCGACGACGCCGCCCGCGACTGGGCAGCCGCGCTCACCGAGCGCTTCGGCAAGGTCGACGCCCTGCTGCATCTGGTCGGCGGCTGGAAGGGCGGCGAACCCCTCGCCACCGCGCCGCTCGCGGACTACGAATGGCTGCACGACCTGATCGTCCGCACCGTCCAGCACGCCAGCCGAGCCTTCCACGACGCGCTCGCCCACGACGGTGGGCGCTTCGTCCTCGTCTCCTCGACCCAGGCGCGGGCCCCGTCCGGCACCAACGCGGCCTACGGCGCCGCGAAGGCCGCCGCGGAGGCATGGACACTCGCCCTCGCCGACTCTCTCGCCGAGTCCGGAGCCACCGCCAACATCGTCGTCGTCAACGCGATCCTCACCCCGCAGATGCGCGAGGAGAACCCCGACAAGCCCTTCAAGACCTTCACCTCGACCGACGACATCGCCGAGGCGATCGCCTACCTCCTCTCGGACGCCGCCGCGAAGATGAACGGCGCCCGGGTCGAGCTACACCCCTAGCTCTCAAGCTCCGGCGGCACCGCTTTCGGGCCGTCCGGATACATGAACGCCAGCGTTTCCTCGCTCATCTCCAGCGTGTTCGCCGCCTCGGGCGGGGCGCCGACGACCAGCCACAGGGCATCCGCGCCGGTGTCGTTGAACACCTGCCGCACGGTCTCGGCGTCGACGACGAGCGCGTCGCCGCGATCGAGTGTCAGCAGATCCTCGGCGACCCGGATCCGGCCCGTGCCCTCGAGCAGCAGATAGAGCTCCTCCTGCTCCCGGTGGCGATGCCGAGTCGAGGCCTGTCCCGGTTCCAGGCGCCACAGCCGTGCGCCAAGCGCGCTCGCCTCGAGTTGCTTCCCCAGATCGGTGTTGAGCACGCCCATCTGGTTCGAGCGCCGCCAGAACGCGTCGCCCGCAGCGAGGCGCCGATATGCCACGCGCCTACGCCTTCGTCCGGTAGAGCCGGATCGTGAGCGGTGCGAAGATCGCGGTAAGGAGAGCCGCGAAGCCGAGCACGATGCCCACATCGCCCCACGACGCGTTGCCCTCGAGCAGGCCGCGCGTCGCCGTCACCACGCGGGTGAACGGGTTCTGCTCGACCACCGCCTGCAGGCCGTCCGGCATCGTCTCCGGGTCGACGAACGCGCTCGATATGAAGGTCAGCGGGAAGATCAGCGTGAACCCGAAGTTCATGACGCCCTGCGGCGTCTTCATGACGAGCCCGAGCGCCGTGAACGCCCACGCCAGCCCGAGGGCGAAGACGACCAGCACCGCGAGAGCGCCGATGATCCCGAGCACGCCACCGTCGGCGTCGAAACCGAGGATCAGGCCGACCGCGAGGCCGACCAGCGCCGCGAGGACGTAGCGGCAGGAGTCAGCCAGCAGCGGCCCGACCAGTGGTGCCGAGCGCGAGATCGGCAGCGAGCGGAAGCGGTCGACCACGCCCTTCGTCAGGTCGGTGTTCATCGTCACGCCCGAGTAGACGGTGGTGAACGTGACGGTCACCACCAGGATCCCAGGGAGGATGTACTGGAGGTATTCGCTCGTCGAGCCCTCGATCGCGCCGCCCCAGATGAAGGTGAACATCAGGGTGAACAGGATCGGCGTCAGCGTCACGTCGAAGAGCTGCTCGGGGACGTGCTTGATCTTCAGAAGGCCGCGCCAGCCGAAGGTGAGTGCCGCCGACACCGCGCTCGGCCGCGGCGGGCGTTCGCCCTGTCCCAGGACGGCGAGGAGCGACGCGTCCAAATCGGGA
This sequence comes from uncultured bacterium, assembly GCA_963734015.1. Classification (GTDB taxonomy): domain Bacteria; phylum Actinomycetota; class Thermoleophilia; order Solirubrobacterales; family 70-9; genus JALZKA01. The sequence continues at coordinate 23,772 of CAVTFG010000022.1, forward strand.
GTGCTGCCGATCTGCTGTTGAGCCTGGGTCGTCATGCCGCTGCCTCCTCTTCCTCGAACTCCTCTGCCTGCTCTTCCGTCTGATCCTCGGCCGGCCGGCCGGTCAGCGCCAGGAAGACCTCGTCCAGGCTCGGCTGGCCGAGCGAGAACTCCGCCACCTCGATCCCCGCCCGGTCGAGCTCGGCCATCGCGTGCGACGTGCGCTCGGGTTCGTCCACGCGCGCGGACAGCGCCGCCGGATCCGCCTCGAGATGAACGGGGGAGGCGAGCGCGTCGGCCAGCAGGCGCTGTGCCTCGTCACGCCGCTCCGGGCCCATCAGCCGTACGTGCACCGCGCCCGACCCGACCGACGCCTTGAGCTCCGCCGGCGTGCCCTCCGCGATCACCTTTCCGTGGTCGACCACGGCGATCCGGCCGGCGAGCTGATCCGCCTCGTCCAGGTACTGCGTCGTGAGCAGGACGGTCGTGCCCTGGCCGGCCAGCGAGCGGATGATCTCCCAGACCTGGTTCCGCGAGCGGGGGTCGAGCCCCGTGGTCGGCTCGTCCAGGAACATCAGCTGCGGGGTCACCACCATGCTGGCCGCGATGTCGATCCGGCGCCGCATCCCGCCCGAGTAGTTCTTGACCTGCCGGTTGACCGCGTCGCCGAGGCCGAAAGCCTCGAGCAGCTCGATCGCCCGGCTCTTCGCGCGAGCGCGGGAGAAGCCGAGCAGGCGCGCCAGCAAGATCAGGTTCTCCTTGCCCGTCAGGTCCTCGTCCACGGATGCGAGCTGCCCCGTCAGGCTGACCAGGCCGCGCACCGCGTCGCCTTCGGAGACCACGTCGTGGCCGAGCACCCGCGCGCAGCCCGCGTCCGGGCGGAGCAGCGTCGCCAGGACCTTGATCGTGGTCGTCTTGCCCGCGCCGTTCGGGCCGAGCACGCCGTAGACGGCGCCACGGTCCACGTTCAGGTCGAGCCCGTCCACCGCACGGGTCTCGCCGAAGCACTTGACGAGGCCGGTCGCCTCGATCGCCAGGTTGTCGTTCGTGGTCACCTGATCTCCCTGGGAGTCGCCTGCCATCGAACATACAGACCGGGCCCCACGCCGAAACTCATCGGCTGGGCGACTAGATTGAGCGGCCCGTGAAGGACTTCGCCTCCGACAACCACGCCGGCGCCCATCCCGACGTCCTCGCCGCGATGGCGGCGGCCAACGAGGGTCACACCGGCGCGTACGGCGGCGATCCCTGGACCGAGCGCGTCGAGGAGCTCTTCCGCTCCCACTTCGGCCCCGACGCCCGCGGCTTCCCCGTCTTCAACGGATCCGGCGCGAACGTCACCGCGCTCGATGCCCTCACCCGCAGCTTCGAGGCCGTGATCTGCACGGAGACCGCGCATATGAACGTGGACGAATGCGGCGCGCCCGAGCGTGTCGCGGGCGCCAAGCTCTACACCGTCGCCACCGAGCGCGGGAAGCTCGGCCCCGACGACCTCGGCCGCTGGGAGGCCCGCCGCGGCGACGACCACCACGCCCAGCAGCGCATCGTCTCGATCACCCAGTCGTCCGAGCTCGGCACCGTCTACACCCTCCCCGAGACCCGCGCGATCGCCGACGCCACCCACGACCTCGGCATGCTCCTCCACGTCGACGGTGCCCGCCTGGCCAATGCGGCCGCCACCCTCGGCGTCTCGCTCAAGGAGCTCACCACCGACTGCGGCGCCGACGTCGTCTCGTTCGGTGCGACGAAGAACGGCCTCGCCTTCGGCGACTCGGTCGTCTTCCTGCGGCCCGAGCTCGCCGACGGGTACGAGTTCGTGCGCAAGCAGCTCGGCCAGCTCGCCTCCAAGATGCGCTTTCTCTCGGCCCAGTTCGAGGCGCTGCTCTCAGGCGACCTCTGGCTCGATAACGCCCGCACTGCGAACGACATGGCGACCCGCCTCGCCGGAGCGGTCCGTGACCTCCCGAGTCTCGAGATCGTCTACCCGGTCGAGGCGAACGCCGTCTTCGTCCGCATCCCTCGGGAGGCCATCGATGCCCTGCTCGAGAAGCTCCCCGGCGAGCCGCCGTTTCACATCTGGGACGAGCACGCGAACATCGTGCGCTGGATGTGCGCCTGGGACACGACGGCCGAGGACGTGGACGAGTTCGCCGCCGCGGTCTCGGCGGTCGTCTCCGGCTAGAACTCGGAGGCCAGCAAACCCGATCGGTCTCCCTTGCAGCGCGCGTTGGGATTCACCTTCGCGTAGTAGTTGCCCGAGGGGAAGGCGCCCGGCTTGTTCATCGTCCAGTAGTAGTTGTTGTTGACCATGCCCTTGAACGATCGCGTCTGGCCGACCTTCTGATCGGCTCCGGGGCGTACGCGGAACACCAGCACGAGGCGCTTGTTCTTGCACGCCTTGCGACCCGAGAAGATGTCGCCCGACCAGTACGGTGCCGCTCGGTTCATTGAACACGCCGTCGATCGTCAGCCTCGTGGTCGCCTTCCCCCCGGCTGCCTCCGCCGCCGGCACGCACGCGACGGCGATCGCCATCGCGAGTACAGCAATTCGTCTCACTCGAATTCTCCCCACTCTCCCTGGTATGCGGCGCCGTCCTCCGGCGCCAAGTTGCGGCAGCCTAACCCCGCACGACCCGCTGCGCGACGGGGAAACTACGGGTTCTCTATCCGTAGCGAGAGCGGCGACGAGGCGTCTCGACGGTAACCTGAGCCGTCGCGCCCGGATAGCTCAGCGGTAGAGCACCTCCATGGTAAGGAGGGGGTCGTGGGTTCAAGTCCCACTCCGGGCTTGGATCGGGCATTCGGGCCCACACCGACTTGGGGGGCAGCCTTCAGGCGCTGAGCTCGCTCCGCTTCAGCACATCGCCGACGGCCACGTTGCCGGGCTGCGCCACCACCGCCCCCACCGCGAGACACGTATCGCGCTCGCGAGCGATCGTCCGAAGCACCTGAAGTTCGCGCTCGATCCCGCCGGGCTGCGGGCGCACCGTCATCACGCAGCGCTCGATGCGCATCCCCACCTCGAGCACCGCGCCGCCGAGCGTGACCCGCGATCCAACGAGCGAGTCCTCGCCGTGTCCCTCGAGCAGCACGTTCGATCGGAACCGGCGCCGATCCCACGCTCCGATCGTCGCGGTCGACACCAGCGAGACCCGCGCGCCAGGTGAGTCATGGAACGCACCGGGCGCGCCCTCGTAAGGAGCCCAGTCCCGCTCTGTCTCGTCCTCGAAGTCGACGGCCGGACTCTCGTAGCGTCGGGGAGCCTCGACATCGACCGACCGCAGCGCCACCCGCCGCCCGAGCCACGCCGAGAGCGCCTCGTCGTCGCGGGCGAGCGAACCGTCGGGCAGCGTGATATCGACGCTGCCGTCATCGCGCAACCGCGCCGACGCGAACAGCAGCTCCGGGACCCGCCGCGCCGTGAGCCCGAGCCCGGTCTCGACGTCGTAGATCGCAAACCGCCGGTCACCCTCGAGACCGTCGTCGGTCACCGCCACCGACTCGAGCCGTTCGCCTTGCAGCGACTTCACGGGATAGCGCCACAGCTCCAGGACTCGCATTGCTGAGGACGCTACTTGGTGTAGGTGACCGAGAGTCGCAGCAGGTCGTGCTGCGAGGTCGTCGTCGGAACTCCCGTGCGCCTCATCAGAATCCTCGCCTGGAGCGAGTTCGCCTCGGCCACCGTGTCGACCTCGGGCAGGGCGATCGTGTCGGTCCGCTCGGTCGCGGTGCTCGAGTTGCAGGAAAGCGGCGTCGCACTCGAGCCGTGGGTGCCGATCAGGGTCGAGCCCGAGTAGATCTCGACGTAGTTGCAGACCTCACGGTTATTCGTGGTCGTCCGGTAGGTGTGGGTCAGCGTTGCCGAGTTCACCGTGGCGCCCGCCGGCACGTAGCTCGGGAACGTTGCCCGCAGGTAGCGCGTCGCGGCGAAGGTCGTCGACCAGGCAGTGTCCGACGCGTAGAGGACGTTGTCGTCCGCGAAGAGCGGCCACGTCGTCGTCGTCCCGGCCCCGCCCGAGGGCGCGGCAACCCGCACGTTCGGATAAAGGGTGAAGGCGCCGTCCGGCCCCGATCCGGACACCGTCGCCAGATCCGTCACGAAGCCGGCGTTCGCCGTCGCACCACGACCGTAGACGCGTACGTTCAGATCGTTGGCCTTCGCCGACGTGTCGACCTCCGGCAGCGGGACGCTGAACGCGGTCTCGGTCGCACCGGCGCACCCCACGGGGCTCGCGGCGCTGCCGTGTGTGCCGAGCACGCTGTTGTCCGAGGCCCGCAGAACGTCGAAGTAGAAGCAAGCTTGCGACGACGCGTTGCTGCTCGCGAAGCGGACGTCGAAGCTCACCGAGGCTGGGGCATAGCCCGGCCGCAGCGGGGCGTTCAGGCGGTACTCCACGTAGCGAGCCGTCGAGAACGTCGTGGTGAAGTTGCCGCTCGGGGTCGTGCGGTTGTCGTCGAACGAGACCAGCTCGGTCTGGTTCGACTCGGTGCCGCTCGATGCATCGCGCCAGTCGAACGCAGCGGTCTGGATCGTGGTCGGAACCGCGACCGTCACGTTCGCGCTCGCCACGTCGCTTCCCGACCCGATCGCGAAGATCGTGTGCGACCCGTTGGCGACCCCGGTCGGCAGCGTTACCGAGACGTTCGCCGTCCCGTTCGCCGGCACCGGGCTTGGGGTGATCGAGCCGGTGAGGACCTGACCGCTCGACTGGTTGTCGAGGCGGAAGGTCACCGTCTGGCCGGCGACGAAATTCTGGATCTGGCCCGTCAAGGTGGCGGGCAGCGTGTTGACGGATGCCGGCGTCAGGCTCAGGGACGGCGCTCCGACCGTCGCCGGCGGCGACTGCGGGCTCTCGGTTCCGCGCCAGTTCTGGCGCGCCGGCGTCACCGTGTAGCGCCAGTTCCCGCTGGGGACGGAGCTCTCGGTGCAAGTCGTTCCGGCGATGGTTCCGGAGCAAGCCGCGCCGACGGTCTGCTCGATCCCGCCGCTCGAGTAGCGCCTGACCTCGTAGCCGGCCACCGGCACGTTGCCGCCGGTCGCGCTCCAGTTCACGGTGACATTGCGGCCCGATACCGACGTCGTCGGAGCTGAGCCCGCGCCCAGCGAGCGGGCGACCGCGTACGCGTCGCCCTCACCTCCGGAGGACCAGCTCGCGCCGGCGGGTCCCGTGCCGGCGAGCGCCGCTACGACGGCCAGCGCGATCACCGAGAGGCGCACGTCTCCTCATCGCACGCCCCGCAGACTGCCGCGGAAGCGCAATGGCCAGCGCGCGCTCTGACAGGCATCGGGGGCAGACGGCCGGACCCGGACCCGGACCCGGATCAGGATCGAGCGCTGCGGGCCGATGCGGCGCTGCGGGCGCTTGAGCTGCCGCACCCGCAGATAGCCGTCGGTACAGACCGGATTCGCGTTCCCCACGCGCGTGCGAAACCGACGGAGCCTGGCCGGTCGCGAGTCCCTGTTGCGGACCGTCACGCGCATTCGCCTGTCGGCGCCCGGGTAGAGGCCACCCACGTGGCCGCGAGCCTTGACGGTCGAGTGCGCCTGCCCGCGAGCCTGCGAGCGCTCCACGCTCCCACCCCCGAAGGGCCCGCGTTCGGCCGCATAGGCGACGGCCGCGGCCATCAGTGCGGCGACCAGGGCGAGTTGGATGACTCGAGTTCTCATTGAGACGTCCCGGTGGGGAGGAGCCGGTCCAGCGCCGCTTCAGACCGCGGCGCCGAACCGTCCCGCTCGACCGCCATGCGGCCGAGCCCTGTCTCTTTCCGATGCCTTCGGTTCCCCCCGTTACGGCGCGTTGCTTGCTCCGCTGATCGAGACCGGAATCGTGAACGTCGCGCCCTGGCAGGCGTTGGCCGCGGCATTCGACATCTGGACGGCGCCGTTCAGCGTGGTCGCGGTGCTGTCGTTCGCCGGGACGTCGATCGTGAGACCGGTCTGATCGGTGTAGGTGACGCCGGTCGGCGAGCACCCCGAATGCGCGCCGTCAGGCGTGATCGCGCCGTTGCCCGTGATGTCCGTTACCTGGACCGGATACGGGTTCGGGTTCGCGATCTCGATCTCGACGTCCCCCGTCGCCCCCGGATAGAGGGTGGCGTCGGTGGTGGCCGAGACGTCGACGGTGGTCAGGTCCTGGGCCGACTCCGCCTTGGCGTAGCCGGATCCGGTGCCGCTCGCGGTCCAGGCGGCGTAAACGAGGCCGACTGCCACGAGCGCGATTGCGGTGATGCCGCCGCCGATGAGGCGGCGATTTCGAGACAGGTGCACGGTCGTTCCTCCGTTCGGTTTGTTTGAGGCAACGCCCTCCGTTTCCGGTGGGCGTTGGACCGCCTATCGGCCTCCCGCGCGAGTTGCTTGAGAAATGGTGTGAATTGCAGTCCTATTTCGCTCTTGGTGCGCCAGCCAGCCGAACGTAGACTCACGCAGCGATGGCCACTGCACATCTCGCATTGCAGGCAGGCGAGCGCGAGCAGCTCTACACGTTCTCCGGCGAGGCCGTGATCGGCCGCGGCGCCGCAGCCGACGTCTCGATCCCGGACCCGAGTATCTCCCGGCGGCACGCCCTGGCCCGGCTCGAGGGCAGGACCGTCGTGCTCGAGGACCTGGGCTCGGCCAACGGCACCTACCTGAACGGCAACCCGGTGCGCTCGGCGACCCGGGCCGAGCACGGCGACCAGTTGCGGATCGGCG
>CAVTFG010000023.1:0-44280 GCA_963734015.1 uncultured bacterium
TCGACGCGGTGCTGTTGCAGCTCGCGCTCGAGGTCGTCGCCGACGGCGAGGGGGCGGAGCGGATCGGGCGCGTGGATGTGACCGGGGCTGCCGATCGCGACGAGGCCGAGCGGGTCGCGCGCGCGATCGCGAACTCACCGCTGGTCAAGACGGCGCTCACGGGCCGCGACGCGAACTGGGGCCGGATCGCACAGGCCGCCGGGATGGCGCTTGCGGGCGAGCGGCTGCCGGAGCCGGGGCCGCACTCGATCGAGTTCGAGGAACTCGGCGCCGAGACGGCCGAGGCCGAGATCGGTATCGCGCTCGGCCGTGGTGACGCGGCCGCCCACGTCTACTTCTCGGACCTCACCCACGAGTACATCCGGATCAACGCGGAGTACACGACTTGACGCCCGAGCGCCGGACAAGCGAGGGCGTCGCCAGCGTCGAGACGCTGCTCGAGGCGCTCCCGTACATCCGGCAGTTCCACGGCCGCACGGTGGTGATCAAGTACGGGGGCGCCGCGATGCGCGAGGAGGACCTGCGCGAGGCGTTCGCAACCGACGTCGTGCTCCTCAAGTACGTGGGGCTCAACCCGGTCGTCGTCCACGGCGGCGGGCCGGACATCACCACCTACATGGAGCGCCTCGGCATGGAGGTGCGCTTCCACGAGGGCCTGAGGGTCTCCGATCCAGAGACCGTCGAGGTCGCCAGGATGGTGCTGCTCGGCAAGGTCAACTCCGACATCGTCAACCGGATCAACCGGCACGGCCAGCCCGCCGTCGGCCTCTCGGGCGACGACGGCTCGATGTTCACGGTGAAGCCCGTTGCGAACGCCGACCAGGTGGGCAACGTCGGCGAGATCGAGCGCGTGGACGTGGACGTGTTGAACCACATCGCCGCGGACTACATCCCGGTGGTCGCGTCCGCGGCGGCGGACGTTGACGGCAACTCCTACAACGTGAACGCGGACGCCGCGGCCGGCAAGGTGGCGGCCGCGCTGCGTGCACACAAGGCGATCTTTCTGACCGACGTGCCCGGCTGGCTCGAGACCCCCAACGATCCGTCGAGCCTGATCTCGCGTGCGACCGTGGACGAGGTCGAGCGGGCGCTGGGCGACGTGGCGGGCGGCATGCGCCCGAAGCTGGCAGCGATCGTGGAGGCGATCCGCGGCGGCGTCGGATCCGCGCAGATCATCGACGGCAGCCGCCCGCACTCGCTCCTGCTGGAGCTCTTCACCGACGCCGGCATCGGAACGATGGTCACTCCTTGAGCGCGGACCGGCTGCGGGAGTTGGATGCCCGCTACACGATGCAGACCTACGCGCGCGCGGACGTCGAGTTCGTGCGGGGCCAGGGCGCGCGGCTATGGGACGCCGACGGCAAGCGCTACCTCGATTTCTTCGCCGGCCTCTCGGTCCACAACGCGGGTCACTGCCACCCGCGAATCGTCGCGACGATCGCCGAGCAGGCCGCGACCTTCGCCGGCTCGTCGAACCTGTTTCCATCGGAGCCCGCGCTCCGGCTTGCCGAGCGGCTGAGCGAATCGAGCCTCGAGGGCACGGTCTTTCTCTGCAATTCCGGCACCGAGGCGGCCGAGTGCGCGATCAAGCTCGTCCGCAAGCACGCGCGTGGGAGGGGAGTGCTCTACCCGGAGATCGTGAGCCTCGACGGCGGCTTCCACGGGCGGACGCTGGGCGCTCTGGCCGCGAGCCCACGGCTCGCCGACGACGATCGGTTCGGGCCGCTGCCGCGCGGGTTCACCGCCGTCGGGCGTGACGACGCGGACGCCCTCCGCGCGGCGGTTCGCTCGCAGACCGCAGCCGTCCTCATCGAGCCGATCCAGGGCGAGGCCGGGGTATTCCCGATCGCCGACGACGTGCTGGTGGCGGCGCGCGAAGCTTGCGACGCCACCGGCGCGCTCCTGGTCTTCGACGAGGTCCAGACCGGAATGGGCCGTACCGGCTCGTTGTGGGCGCACGAACAGCTTCCCGTTCGGCCCGACGTGATGACCAGCGCCAAGGCGCTCGGCGGCGGGTTGCCCGTCGGCGCTGTGGTCACCACGCCGACCCTGGGCGACGTTTTCGAGCCCGGCGACCACGGGTCGACCTTCGCCGGCGGTCCGGTGGGTGCGGCGGCGGCGCTGGCAGCATTGGCCGTCCTCGGCGAGGCGGGCCTGCTCGCGTCCGTGCGCTCCACGGGAGAGCACTTCGCGGCGGGGCTCCGATCGCTCGACGGCGTCGCCGACGTACGCGGGCGCGGGCTGATGGTGGGGCTGACGCTCGCCGAGGAGCTCGACGCGGCAGCCGTAAGGGACCGCTGCCTGGACGCCGGGCTCGTCATCAACAGCCCCGGGCCGCGGATGCTCCGCTTTCTGCCCCCGTTGATCGTGGGCGAGGCCGATGTCGACGAGTGCCTCGCGATCCTCACCGGTGCGCTGACCACCTGAGGGTCGTCCTCACGGCCCCGTATGGTGCCCGCCATGCACGAGGACCGCACGCGCCACATGCCCGCCGACCCCGACCCCAACCAGCCGCCTCCCGGAGGCCCCGAGGACGATGGCGGCGGGATGAGCCGCGGCGCCAAGATGGCGGTCGCGTTGCTCGTTGCGCTGGTCGTGGGCTTGGGGATCGCGCTGGCCGTGGTCGCCTCGGACGACGGTGACGACGCGCCAGAGCCGACGACCTCGAGCACCACGACGGAGGACACTACGACGTCGAGCACCAGCACGACGAGCACCACGGACACGTCGACCACCTCGACGACGACCGATACGACGACCTCGACGACCGACACCACGACGACAACCGACGAGGAGGAGGACGAGGACTTCGAGGGCGGCGGCGGGAGCGGCGGGGTCTCGCCCTAGTCCGGCTCTTGGTTGCCGGTCGGCTGGAAGGCGTCGAGCCACTTCGCCGACTCGACCCCCGCTTCGGGCCCGCGCCGGTCAGGGAGAAGCCGCCGCGCGCCGCGCACGATCCGGTCGCCCGCCAACAGCCCGGCGCCGCGAACGAGCATTTCGGGACGTCGGTAGCGGAGGCCCGTCTTGAGGAACAGGCCGGCGGCACGGTATCTGCGGCCGGAGCGCCGGTACGAGCCGGCGATCCAGCCCCAGAGCCGGTGGTTTCCAAGGCCGCCGCCCCAGTCGCGCGCCAGGCCCGCGTGCTTCTGCTTGAGGCGCTTGAACTCCTCCCGCGATCCGGTCGCGTCCAGATGCATGTTCTCCGGGTGGGTCACGTAAGCCGTGAGCGGCGCCTCGCAAGCCGCCGGCCGGCCGGCTGCCGCAAGCCGGAGCCAGAGGTCCCAGTCGGCGAGGATCGAGTAATCGGGATCGAATCCGCCCACCCGCTCGAGCAGCGAACTGCTCGCCATGACGCACGACGGTGGGCCGATCACGTTCACCCCCAGGAGCGAGTGGGCGAGGCTCGTCGGCGCCGGCGGCGCGACTGGCTTGCGCCAGTCGAGATCCGTGTCGGTCACGACGAGGCCCGTGTACGCGAAGTCGGCGTCCGCGGCCCGGCAGGCGGCGAGCTGCGAGCGCAGCTTTTCGGGCGCCCAGAGATCGTCGTCGTCCAGGAAGGCGACCCAATCGCCGCTGGCTTCGGCGATACCGCGATTGCGCGCAAGGGCAACCCCTGTCGCGGTCTCGTTCCTGAGGTGCCGTACGCGCTCGTCCCTCAGGTCCTCGGCCAGCGTGGCGGTGCCGTCTGTCGAGCCGTCGTCCACGACCAGCGCCTCCAGGTCGACGTCGGTCTGGCCGAGCACGGACGTCAAGGCGCGAGCTGCCAGGTCCCTGCGATTCCGAGTGGGGATGACGACGGAGACGAGCATGCGGAGACCGACAATCCTTCCAGGCGAGGCGAACGGCTACTCGCCAGCGCGTTAGGCCCCTAGATCTTCAGGCGCTTAAGCGCGGCCCGAATCTGCTCCTGACTCTCCTCGTCCAAGACCGGATCGTTTTCGAGCCACAGGACGAAGGCGTGAAGCCAGAACAGCCGCACGTCCATGTCGAGCTCGCGCGCGTAGGCCATCAGGACCTCCTCGGGGCGCCGCGGCCACGCGCTGCCGTCCTCAAAGCGCGCGATCGTCGCCTGGTTTACCTCGATCGCCGCCGCGATCTTGACCTGGACGACGTTCTTGTCCTCTCGCGCCTCGCGACAGGCGCGCCCGAGCCAGGGGAGTAAGGGGCGCGCGATCGACTCGGCCTTCATGCCCGCAGTTCTATCCGACCGGCGCGACATGACCTGGAGGCCGGCCAGATCCGGATGTATATGCATGTCGTATCTTCGTTTGTAACATATGCACGCCCTGGTGTACCTGCAATCAGAACGATACAACCATAGGAGCTGACAATGCAGCTCAAGACGCATCAATCCGTTAGTCATCGCGGCCGTCTGCCATCGCGGTCCCGCCCTGCTTCGGCGGCTCCGGACGCCGATGCGAGTGCGGAACGGGCGCTGGCCTAGCGCGTTCGGCGAGCTCGGCGATCACGGGTACACGTTACACGACATGGGCCAGAACAAGGACTATGGCTCGGTGGGCAGCAGCTCGAGCCACGGTCTTCAGACGGGCCGAACAATAGCGGGTCTGCGGTAACCGCTGATCCATGGAACGAGGCGGGCTGGCTTCGAGCTGAGCCCGCCTGCATCCGCCTGCAAAGCTCGGCGAAAGGGAAGGCCGGGATCGCCCTCGTCCCGGGGGGAGCGAGGGCGATCCGGGCAATCCCGGCCGGAAATAACGACCGATAGGAGTAGCGCAGCGTGACGAGTGACCCGATCAGCCCCGGAAAAGCAATGACACTTCCGCCGGGCGGGGTCGGCGTCGGAATGACCGACGACGGTAATTCGACGTCTGCGGTGATGGGATTGGGTGCGAAAGCTGCGTCAGCCGAGAAGGCCTCGGGCTGCCGCATGCGGCATCCGGCGCACAGCGGTCAAGCTGGAGCATATTCTGGGCGATACATGGACATATGGACGACCGGGGTACACGGGCGGAGCGGGCCATCGCGATCGCCGAGCGGAGGGGGAGGACCTGATGACGGGGTGGAGCGTGAGCATCCCGAGCGCCGGCCGGGCGAAGGACCAAGCTCGAACTGGAGCGGTACGGGGGCGATGGATCCGAAGCTGAGCGTCATCGTGCCGACGCACAACCGTTGGCAATTCCTCAGTCGAGCGCTTGCCTCCGTCCTGAGCCAGAGCGAGGGCGAGCTCGAGGTCCTGGTGGTTGACGACGGCTCCTCCGACGAGACGCCCCAGCGGCTCGCCGAGATCAGCGATCCCCGCGTGCGCGCACTCCGCGAGGAGCCGAACCAGGGAGTCGCAGCCGCTCGCAACCGCGGTATCGCCGAAGCCCGCGCGCCCTGGGTCGCGTTTCTCGATGACGACGACTTCTGGGGGCCGGACAAGGTCCGCGCCCATCTCGAAGGGCTTGCGGAGGCCGGCACCGAATGGTCGTACGGATCGGCGATCTCCGTCGGAGATCGGGGTGAGCCCCGCAAGCTGCTGCAAGCGCCGAGCCCGGACGGAATCGTTCCCGGCCTGCTCAAAGCGAACGTGGTCGGCCCTCCCTCCACGGTGACGGCCCGGACTGCGTTGGTCCGGGACGCGGGAGGCTTCGACGAGAACCTCAGCGTGCTCGCGGACTGGGATCTCTGGATCCGGCTCGCGGGCCGGGCCACAGCCGCCGCCCACTCGACGCCGCACGTCGCCTACTGTGAGCACGACAGCAACATGCAGGGCGGCCCGTGTTCCAACAAACGCAGCGAGCTCGAGTACCTCGCTGCGAAGCACGGAGCTTCGGGGTCCGGCTCGAACGGCTTCGCCGCGTCGATGTTCGAACGGATGGCGATCGAGGATGCTCGCGAGGAGGGACGGCGATTCCGGGCGGGCGCCGGTTACGTCAGGCTGGGCATCAGGGAGCGCTCGGGCAGGGACGTGTTGCGGGGCGGCGGAGTGCTGCTCGGCGAGGGCGCCATCAGGCGCCTGGGACCCGTCACCAGGCCGAAGGTGACATTGCCCTCCTGGGTCACGACGGGCTTTTGGGCGACGCTCGCCTTACCGTTGGGATGACGTCGGCCGCCTTGGGCGTGCGCCGGCGCGCGGCAGCTCCGGATGTGACCGTCGTGATCCCCACGCGAGACCGCTGGGACCTCTTGCGGACCACGCTCCGCAGCGTGCTCGAGCAGAGGGACGTCGACCTGGAGGTCGTGATCGTCGACGACGGGTCGAGCCGGTCGCCTTCATCCCTTCCGGACTTGGATGATCCTCGTGTCCGAGTTGTCCGACACGATCGCTCCCGGGGAGTGGCGGCGGCGCGAAACGCCGGTATCGCGAAGGCGGCGGGGACGTGGATCGCGTTCCTGGACGACGACGACGTGTGGGCTCCCGACAAGCTCAACGCCCAGCTGGGCGTCGCCGATGCCGCCGATGCGGCGTTCGCCTACACCGGTGTCCTCTTGGTGCGCGACGACAACGGGGCGGTCGCGTTGGCGGAGCCGCCGCCGCCGGACGAGCTCGCCGAGCTGCTGCAGAGTTACGATGCGATTCCCGCGGGGGCGTCGAATGTGCTCGTGAGGACCGAGCTGATCCGCTCGGTTGGGGGCTTCGACCTCGATTTCCGTCACCTCGCGGACTGGGATCTCTGGATCAGGTTGGCGGCCGCCGGAGCCGGGGCCGCCTGTCCGCGACCTCTGGTCGGCTATCGACTCCATGCGCGCAGCATGCGCTCCACGGCGGGGGGAGTCTTCCGCGAGCTGCAGGCCCTGGATGCCAAGTATCGCGGCGACCAGCCCTTGCCTGACGGGCGGATCTGGGTCTATCGATGGCTTGCCGAGGGCCAGCTTCTGGCCGGACGGCGACTGGGAGCCGCAGCCACCTACGCTCGCGGTGCGGCTCGCTGCGGTTCCCGGTCCGACCTGCGACAGGCGTTTCGCGTCGCGCTCACGGGTGAGCCGGCGACCGCGCACGGCGAGGCCCATCGGACCGAATTGAAGGCCCTGGCGGACGATCTGCAGTGGGTGCGGCGGTTCCTGCCCGACGCCGACCTGCCGGGCGACGAGCTCCCGGCAGCGCGCGGCGCCGAGCGCATCCGGCTGAAGAGCATGGTGCGGGCGATCCAGGCCGCTGTCCGGGAGCGACGCCTGCGATTCACCTCGCTGCGCGCCGGCGTGGCTCTCGTCTATCACGAGATCGGTGGCCCCCAGAGGAACGAGTCCGACGAGGTGGTCCCCGTGGTTGGGCCCGAGGTGTTTCGCGAACAGCTCGGTCACCTCCGCGCTCGGTACAGGATCGTCCAGGCAGGCGACCTGCGCCAGGCGATCCTCGAGCGCAGACGAGGGGAGCGCTTTCCGGTGGCGATCACGTTCGACGATGATCTGCGCTCGCACTCGGACCTGGCGCTGCCCGCGCTGCGAGACGCAGGTGCCACGGCCACCTTTTTCCTGACCGGTGCCTCGCTGCAGGCGGCGGCGACGTTCTGGTGGGAACGGGTCCAACGCGCGATCGACGAGGGCGTGCCTCTGGAGGTGGGGGCGGGCGATCCGCAGCAGGCGGTTGCCGAGGTCGCCGGCATGCCGGCCCGACAACGCGAGGCCTATTCGGATGCGCTCCTCGCACGGCTCGGCGGCGAGCGGCCCGATTCCGGCCTGCGATCCGAGCAGGTCGCTTCGCTGGTGAAGGCTGGGCACGAGATCGGCTTTCATACGCTCGACCACGAACCGCTCTCGGAGCTCGACGGCGAACGGCTTGCGGGCGCGATGCATGATGGCCTTGACCCGCTCGCAGCAGCCGCGGGCATCGGGTTGCGATCGATCGCCTATCCTCACGGCCAGGCCGACGCGAGCGTGGCGGCGGCGGCGCGCGCCGCCGGCTTCGTATCAGGGTTCACGACGGAGGGGGCGGCGGTCGATATCGATACAGATCCCCTACTCATGGGCCGCCTCTATCCAAGCCGTGCCTCCCTGGCAAGCTTCGCCGTCCAGCTGACCGCGGCGATCGGCGGCGCCGGTCGCTCGCAGGACTCGGCGCGGCGCGGACGCGGGCCCGCGTCCGCGCGGAGGATCGGAACCGCACTGCGTCTCCGGCTCGTCCGGGCATTGCCGTCACGCGTGCCGAGGGTCGGCGCGGCTCGCCTCGGCGACCTGCGGCGGCTGACCCCGATCAGCCGCCGGTTCGGGATGGACCGCGGCCAGCCAATCGATCGTTACTACATCGAGGACTTCCTCGGCCGGCACGGGGGCTCGGCCGCGTACGCACAGGGCGAGATCCGAGGCCATGTCTGCGAGGTCGGCGGTGACGAGTACGTGCGAAAGTTCGGCGGCTGGCGCGGGGGGGACGGCGCGGCCACAGCCGTCACCGCGGTGGACGTGCTCCACGCCGATGCTTCCAATCCCGATGCCACGCTGGTGGGCGACCTCTCGTCCGGCTCGGGTGTGCCCGACGAGCGCTTTGACTGCGTGATCTGCACGCAGACCCTGAACGTGGTCTATGACACCGAAGGGGTCGTCCGCACGCTCCATCGGATGCTGAAACCGGGAGGCGTCGCTCTCGTCACCGTTCCCGGGATCACCCAGGCCGCTCGTCCGGATCGCGACCTCTGGGGCGACTACTGGCGTTTCACGACCCTCTCGGCGCAACGGATCTTCGAGGGCGTCTTCGGTGCCCAGGGCGTGCGGGTTGTTGCGTATGGGAACGTCCTGACGTCCGCCGCCTTTCTTTACGGGCTCGCCGCGGAGGAGCTCAGCCGGGAGGAGCTCGAGCTCCGCGATCCCGACTACGAGATGCTGATCGCGATCCGCGCCCAGAAGGGGGAATCGGCGTAGCGTCGCGCGGCAGGCTCGAGGACAAGGCGGTCCGCGGAGTCGCTTGGACGGTCCTGGTCTTCGCGGGCGGCAAGATCGTCACCTTCGGGGCCACTCTCGTCCTGGCGCGGATCCTGGACCCCTCGGACTTCGGGTTGGTGGCGATCGCAAGCGTCACGATCGGGCTGCTTGCCTTGTTCAGCGACCTCGGGCTCGGCGGTGCCCTCGTTGTCCGCAAGGACCTGAACGACCGAACCGCCGGAACGATCCTGACGCTGATGTTGGTCATGGGGGCGGTCACGGCGGTCGTCATCGCCGCGGCCTCGCCCCTCGCCGCGGAGATCTTCGGACAGCCGGATCTGACCCCGGTCCTGGCCGTTCTCGGCAGCACCGTCCTACTCAACGCGCCGACCTGGTTCTACGCCACGATCCTGCAGCGGGAGCTCGAGTTCTGGAAGCGGTTCAAATGCCAGATGGCGCAGAGCGTCACCTACGCGTCGGTGGCGATCGCAACCGCCCTCGCCGGCGCGGGCGTCTGGAGCCTCGTCGCCGGGCAGGTCGCCGGGACGCTGGTCTTCGCCGGTGCTCTGCTGCTGGAGGCGCCGTACCGCGTCCGGCCGTCGTTCGACCGGAGGGCGGCGCGCGAGACGATCGAGGACGGCCGCGGATTCCTCGCGCAGTCGGGCGTCGGGTTCGTCGAGACGAAGGCCGATTACATGGCGATCGGCGGGCTTCTGGGAACCGCGCCGCTGGGGTTCTACTCGATGGCATTCCGCATCGCGGAACTCCCCTACTGGGCGGTGACCGAGTCCGTGGCGAAGGTCACCTTCCCGGGGTTCGCCCGGATGAAGCATCGCGGCGAGAGCGTCACCGCCTCGTTCCTCTCGGTGCTCACGCTTGTGGCCCTGGTCGCCTGTCCGATGGGCGTGCTGCTGAGCGCCGCCGCGGATCCGTTCACGCGAGCGATATTCGGCGAGGAATGGGTGCCGATGATCGGCACGCTGGCGATCCTCGCCATCTGGGGCACGATCAGCAACGTTGAGGCGTCCCTCGGGTGGCTGATGAACTCGCTCGGCCGAGCGGGGCTGAATGCCGGGATCTCGGCCGTAGCGGTCGTGCCGCTGGTGGTCGCCATAGTCCTCGCGGCAAAGTACGGCGATATCGCCACGGTGGCATGGGTGATGTTGGCCCATCAGGTGGCATGCCTGATCGCGCGCATGCTCGCCGCCGACCGCAGCCTGGCCGTCCCGCTCACGGAGCAGTGGCAGGCCGTGCGTCCGGTACTGGCCGGATCTGTGGGCGCGTGGATCGCCGGCCGTGCCGTCGCCGAGGCGCTCGCGGGCGCCGGCCCGTGGCCGGCGCTCCTGGGATCGGCGCTGGCGTGCGTCGTCGTCTATGCGGCACTGGCCTCCGTGGTGAATCCGGGCATCCTGCGGGGCGCCATCGGTCAATTTCGGAGGATCCTCGCCCGACGCGCGGTGCCCGCCGACGCGCCGGAGTCAACGTAGTCCGGAGCGCGATCGACGTGTCGCCGGCCCGCAGCCTCGATGGAGCAAGCGCAAGAGCAGGCCGCGCCGTAGACCGTCATCTGCGCCTCAGGCCAAGGCTCCTTGCGGCGCGGCCGGCGCGCGACCGCAGCCTGCGCTGGATCGTCTTCGGCGAAGGGCGGACGCGGTCGAGCTGCGCCATGTCGTTCGCGTCGAGCTCCAGGTCGGCAGCCGCGACGTTGGCCTCGAGGTGCGCTTGCGTGGCCGTGCCCGGTATCGGCGCGAGCACCGGCGAGGCGTGTAGCAGCCAGGCCAGGGCGACCTGAGCCCGGCTGACACCCCGTTTCGCCGCGATCCGCTCCAGTGCCCCGGAGCGGGCGTCGACGTCGCCGGCGTCGAGCGGCACCGAGGGCAGGAAGGCGATCCCGGCCCGCTCGCACTCGGCGAGGACGTCGCCGAAGCGGCGGTCGGCGACGTTGTAGCGGTTCTGTACGGACGCGATCGTGGTGACCTCCCGTGCGGTGCCGAGCTCCGCAAGCGTCACGTTCGAGACTCCGACATGCCGGATCTTGCCCTCGCGCTGGAGCTCGGCGAGGGCTCCCACGGATTCCGCATAGGGGACGCCCCGGTCCACCGCGTGCAGCTGGTAGAGGTCGATCGCGTCAAGCCTTAGCCGCCGCAGGCTGCCCTCGCACGCGGAGCGCAGATAGTCCGGGTGGCCGTTCGGCGACATCCGCGACGGCCCCTGTCGGGTCAGGCCGCCCTTGGTCGCGATCACGAGCCCCTCGGGGTACGGATGGAGCGCCTCGGCGATGAGCTCTTCACTGGCATGGGGGCCGTACGAATCCGACGTGTCGATCAAGTTCACGCCTAGCTCGTGCGCCCGGCGCAGCAGCTGCCGCGCAGCCTCGGGATCGTCGGGCTGTCCCCACACGCCCGCGCCCGTGATCCGCATCGCACCGAACCCGAGGCGCCTGACCTCGAGCTCGCCGCCGATCGTCAGGTGACGAACCATTCGCTGTCGAGTTGGGTGATCAGGGCGGATTCGGTCTGAATCACTGCACGGATCTCGGCATCTCCGGTGTGGATCATGGGCTTTCGCGCGACGCCAAGCACCGCCATCCTGGCCGCCAGGGGTTCCTCGAGCCCAGGCTCGAAGCGCCCGCTCAGCACCGTTCCGCCGTCGGCGCGCACATCCTCGACGAGGCGTTCGAAGACCGTATCCCGGTCGCGGGTCGAAGCCGAAAAGTGAAGCACCCGGCGCGCCCCGTCGGGGCGGCGCAGGTACGCGTACCAGCCCACGATGCGGCCTCCGCGCCGCACGAGCCGCCGAACGACGGGCACGCCCTCCCGTTCGATCAGCTCGAAGACATGGTCCAGGTAGGCGGGGTCATGCGCGATGCGAAGCTTGACGCCCCGGGCCGCTGCGGGCTCCTCCTCCGCGATCACCTCGACGCTCACCGGTTCGCTAAGTGCCTCGAGCGCAGGCTCCTCGGCTTCCGGCTCGCCGATGCCGCGGCCCATATGCGCCGGGAGCGCTCCCACGGGTATCTCCTGGCGGCCCACCCGCCGGCGGCGCATCACGTTGCCGGCGGCGCCGGCGACCCAGCGCACGGGCCTCACGACAATCATCCAATCGCAGGCGCGCGCGCTGTCCACGTCGCCGCCGAACGTGCGCCACATGCGAACGACGGCGGCGTTCGCGCTGTCCGACCAGCTGAGGTCCTGCGGCCCGGCGAGCAGCCTGCTGAGCAGGAGAGCACCCGCGGCTCCGGCGCGCTTACCGGGTGCGACCGCGAGGTGAGAGACGCAGACACCGCGGACGGGCCGGTCGTCGAAGACCATCCGGCGTGCCTGAGCGCCGACGAACCCGGTCACCTCGCCGTCCTCTGTAGCGACCAGCGACTGCAGCTCGTCGTCGACCCACGGATGGTCGAGCAGCGTTCCCGAGAGGAACTCGTCGTCCCGCCACCAGCTCTCGATGTTCGCCCGCAGGAGCCGCGACACGCTCGGCAGGTCCGATCGTTCGAATGGGCGGATGGTCGCCATCGCGGGCAACCTACCTGGCACGGACCGCGGAGCGCGTATACCGTTATGCGCTCGGGGTGATGCGATGAGCATGGAAATCCAGGGGGGGAACAGCGATACCGCCGAGCCGTGGGGGCCGGCGCCGCTCGACAGCCTGGTCGAGGGAACGGCCGCCGCCGTGCGCGGTCTCGGCCGCCGCGGGGCGGTGATCGCGGTCTCCGGCGGGATCGACTCCAGCGTCGTCGCGGGGATCTGCGCTCGCGCGCTCGGGCCGGAGCGGATCCTCTGCCTGCGCCTCCCGGAGAAGGACGTCGGCGACTCGTCCTCCGACCTGGGGCTCGAGCTGGCCGAGTCGCTCGGCGCGCCCACCGAGGAGGAGCCGATCACCGACGCGCTCGAGGGCCTCGGGTGCTACCGGCGCCGGGACGAGGCGATCCGCGCGGTGTTCGGAGACTACGACCCGAGCTGGCGGCACAAGATCGTGCGGTCGGCCCCGACGGGAGGGATCACGTTCTTCTCTCTCGTGGTCGAGCGCCCCGACGGCACCACCGACGAGCGCCGGATGCCGCCGGAGCCCTACCGCCAGATCCTCGCCGCCACGAACATGAAGCAGCGGGTCCGCAAGCTGATGGAGTACACGTGGGCCGACAAGCTCGGCTACGCCGTGGCCGGCACCCCGAACTTCCTCGAGTACGACCAGGGATTCTTCGTCAAGGGCGGAGACGGCCTGGCCGACCTGAAGCCGATCGCCGGCCTGTACAAGAGCCAGGTCTACGCCTTGGCGCGCGAACTCGGCCTGCCGGAGTCGATCACCGGCCGGATGCCCACGACGGAGACCTTCAGCCTTCCGCAGACGCAGGAGGAGTTCTACTTCGGGCATCCGTACGAGCGGATGGACCTGCTCATGTGGGGCCACGAGAACGGCGTCGCGCCGGCGGAGCTTGCGCCGCGCGCCGGGATCCCGGAGGCCGACGTCCAGGCGGCGTACGGGGAGATCGAGCGCCGCCGTGTCGCCACCGAGTACCTGCACGCGCCGGCGGTCCTGATCGACCAGGACGGCTGACCGTGTGCGGCATCGCCGGGATCGTTCGCGCCGCGGGCGAGGCCCGGGTGGACGAAGACGCCCTGCTGCGGATGGCGCGCGCCATTCGCCACCGCGGGCCCGACGGCTTCGGCCTGGCGCTGGACGACGGCGCCGGGTTCGTGTCCACACGCCTGGCGATCGTCGACCTGCCCTGCGGCTGGCAGCCGCTCGAGGACGAGGCGGACGGGGATCTCCTCGTCTACAACGGCGAGGTCTACAACCACATCGAGCTGCGCGAAGAGCTGCGCGCCCAGGGAGTCTCGTTCGACACGTCGAGCGACACGGAGGTGGTCTTGCGGCTCCTGGAGCGCGATGGCCTCGATGCGCTGCGGCTCTTCAACGGCCAGTTCGCGTTCGCGTGGTGGCAGGCTCGGAGCAGGAAGCTGACGCTCGTCCGCGACCGCTTCGGCGTCCGCCCGCTCCACTTCTCGCTCCGCGACGACGGCACGCTGGTGTTCGGCTCGGAGGTCAAGGCGCTGTTCGCCTCCGGCGAGGTCGAGGCCCGGCCTGACCTAGGGGGCATCGACGACGTCTTCACGACCTGGGGGGCACGCCCCCCGCGGAGCCCGTTTCAGGGCGTCGACCAGCTCGCTCCCGGGGGCTTCCTGGTCTGGGAGGACGGGAAGATCGTGGCGCGGAAGCGCTGGTGGGAGCCCGAGTACGGCGACGCGACAGCGCCCGGCGGGGACCTGCTCGAGCTCATGCGCGACAGCGTGGACCTGCGGCTGCGGGCCGACGTTCCGGTCGGCGCCTACCTTTCGGGCGGGCTCGACTCCAGCCTGATCAGCGCGCTCGCGCAGCAGCGAAAGGACGGCGAGCTCCGCACCTTCTCGATCGCGTTCAAGGACCCGCGCTACGACGAGCGGGCACAGCAGGAAGCGGTCGCGCGCGCCCTTCGGACTCAGCACCACGTGGTCGAAGCCGGGCCCGGCGAGATCGCGGCGGCACTGCCCGACGTGATCCGGCACACGGAGACGCCACTGATCCGGACCGCTCCCGTCCCGCTTTTCCTGCTCGCGCGCGCCGTGCGCGAGAACGACCTGACCGTTGTGATCACCGGCGAGGGGGCGGACGAGCTCTTCTGGGGCTACGACCTGTTCAAGGAGGTCGCGATCCGAGAGCTGCACCGGCGGGACCCGGACGCGGCCCTCGCGATGCTCGATGACCTCTACCCCTACCTGGGCGAGACCGGCGCACGGCGCGGCCCGGCGTTCACCAAGTTTTTGCTCGAGACCGGCGCGGGCGACGATCCGCTGGGCTCGCACCTCACCCGGGCCGAGGCCACGGCGACCGTGAAGGCGTTCTACCGCGACGAGGTCGCAGCCGAGATCGGCGCGGGTGCTTCGCTCGAGCGGCTGCGCGCCCAGCTGCCGGAGGCCTTCGGCGACTGGAGCACGCTGGAGCGAGCGGCCTGGCTGGAGGTGACGACCCTGCTCGAGCCCTACCTGCTGGCCGCCCAGGGTGACCGGGTCGCCATGGCGAGCGGCGTCGAGGGCCGTTTCCCGTTCCTCGACCACCGCGTCTTCGCGTACTCCGCCGCCCTGCCCCCCGAGCGCAAGCTCGACGGCATGCGCGACAAGATCGCGCTCCGGGACCTGGCGGACGGGCTGCTGCCGGCGGAGATCGTCGAGCGTCCCAAGCAGCCCTACCGTGCGCCCGAGGTGGCCCCGTTCTTCTCCGATGACGCGCCCGAATGGGTCGCCGACGCACTCGGGGCGGGTGCGCTCGAGGAGACGGGCATCTGGGATGCGGGCCGTGTGGAGGGACTCCTTCGCAGGTGCCGGACCGGCCGCGCGACGGGAGTCCGCGAGGGCATGGCCCTTGTCGGCATACTTACGACCCAGCTCTGGCACCAGGCGTTTTGTGGGGCGGGGCGTGACGCGTATTCCGAAGAGCCCGAAGCGCCGCGAGTGAGAATCGACCGAACGAGGGACAAGCTGACTGGGGAGACCGTATGACGGACGCCGCGACTGACGTTCGCAAGGAGATGCGCGGATTCATCGAGGACAACTTCCTCTACCTGCGCCCTGACGTCGAGCTGGGCGACGGGGACGACTTTCTCGCGCTCGGCGTGATCGACTCACTCGGCTTCGTCGAGCTGGTCGAGGAGGTCCAGTCCAGGTTCGGGATCGCGATCGAGGACGTCGAGATCACCGAAGAGAACTTCGGCTCGATCGACGCGATCGCCGGCTACGTCGAGCGCAAGCGCGCGGGTTGACGGCGGCGACCCTCGAAGGCGACCTGCGGGCGGCGGCAGGCCGCGACCCCTCCGGGGCTGCAGTGATCACCAAGGAGGGCTCGCTCACGTTCGCGGAGCTCGATACGGCGGCGGACCGGATCGCGTCGGGGCTTGCGGAGCGGGGAGTCGAGCGCGGGGACCGGGTGGCGGTGATGCTCCCGAACGGCCTCGACGCTGCCGGCGCGATCTACGGCGTGCTCCGATCCGGAGCGGCGCTGTCCCCGGTGAACCCGCAGACCAAGCTCGAGAAGCTCACCGCGGTTCTCGCCGACTGCAGGCCGCGCCTCGTCGTGTGCGACGCCGATCGCATGGAGATCGCATCCGCCGGCGCGGCCGCGACCGGAGTCGAGGCGCACGATGTCTCCGGGCTGACTGCGGACGGGGAGCCGCCCGCGGCGCCCGGCCCGGACGATCTGGGCTCGGTCATCTACACGTCCGGGTCGACCGGCGAGCCCAAGGGCGTCATGCACCCCCACTCCAACATGGCGTTCGTCACGGGGTCGATTGCCGAGTCGCTCGGGCTCAACGCCAGCGATCGCGTCCTCTGCGTGCTGCAGCTCTCGTTTGGCTACGGCCTTTACCAGCTGTTCACCTGCGTCCGCGTCGGCGCGACGCTGGTGCTGGAGCCGGGGTTCGCGTTCGCGGGGCGCGTGGTTCAGCTTCTGGAGGAGGAGGAGATCACGATCCTGCCCGGCGTGCCGACCGTGTTCGGCGTGCTGCTCTCGCTGAAAGGGCTCGCCGAGCGTGAGTTTCCCCAGCTGCGACTCTTGACCAGCGCCGGCGCCGCGCTCCCTGAGGCGATGGGCCGCCAGCTCCGCGAGACCCTGCCGGGGGCGGGCATCTGCCCGATGTACGGGCAGACCGAGGCTCAGCGGATCTGCTACCTGCCGGCTGAGGAGTACGACCGGCGACCGACGTCGGCCGGGATCCCGATTCCCGGCACCGAGACCTGGATCGAGGACGAGGACGGGGAGCCGGTCGCAGCGGGGGAGACCGGTGAGTTGATCGTCCGCGGCGCGCACGTGATGCAGGGCTACTGGGGCCGCCCGGATACGACCAAGGGGAAGGTGCGCCCCGGGCAGAGCCCAGCGGAGCGAGTGCTTGTGACCGGTGACCTGTTCCGCACCGACGAAGACGGGTTCCTGTACTTCGTGAGCCGGAAGGACGACGTGTTCAAGTCGCGCGGTGAGAAGGTCGTGCCGCGGGAGATCGAGGAGGTGCTGCATGGCGCGCCCGGCGTGAAGGAGGCGGCGGCCGTCGGCGTCCCGGATGAGATCCTCGGCGCCGTGGTCCACGCGCACGTCGCGGCGCAGCCAGGGCACGAGCTGGACGAGGGGGCGCTCCGGCGCCACTGCGCCGGGCACCTCGAGGACCACATGGTCCCCAAGCGCGTGTTCGTCCACGACGAGCTGCCGCGGATCGGAAGCGGGAAGATCGACAAACGCTCGCTGGAGCCGCCGGACGAGTGAGTGATTGCGAGGTAGCGTGCGAATCGGAGCCGTCATTTCGATCGCCCCGCTGGTCGCCGCCGCCGCGATCGCGAGCGGATGTGGCGCGTGGGATGCGGCCGTCGTCTGCGACCGCGTCGCGGCGCCGAGCTGTTCGGCATCGGTCGTGCCAGGTACCGGTGCCGTCCTTGCCGAGGACCTCGGTGACGTCCGCAATCCCTGCTTGATCTGGGGTTTGATCAGCGACCCGCATCTCTTCGGATGCGATACGAGCGGAGAGCGGGACCCCTACATCGTCCGGCGCACGGGGGACGGCGACCCGCACCTCGCCGTCGGGGCGAGCTCGCCGAGCCGCCACTACCGGCGCTACATCTCGCGCGCCGGCGTGCAGTCGATCTACGACGCCCGCGACGGCAACGACTCGACCAGGACGCAGACCGAGAAGTGGAGCCTCGACGACAACCCGATGAGCTTCGGTCCGGGGACCTACGCGTTCTATCTCTCGTTCCGGCTCCAGAAGCTCCCGGACGGCTCGTCCCCGTTTCCCCATCCGCAGGCCGAGGGTGGCGGCATCGCCGAGTTCAGCCAGCTGGTCCAATGGAAGTCGTTCGGCGGTGAAGGCTCGAACTTGGTCGCGTTATACGCCACGATCGGCAGCGATGGGATCAAGTTCGTGCCCCACTCCGGGGAGGGCCCCGACCCCTCGCCGCGGATCCTCCGCGTGCCCCTCGGAGAATGGATCCGCATCGCGGTGGTCGCGAACTGGGCCTCCGACGGCTGGTACGAGGTCTGGGCCGACCTCGACGGCGACGGGTCGATGACGAGGGCGCTGGACCGCGAGACGGGGATCGACTTCGCTGCCGGGGGGACCCACGGGGCGATTGGGATCGGCCCGTACCACCACCTCTCGCTGTTCGATGGGACCGTGCCGGGTCAGCCTCGCCGTGACATCTACACGGACTACGCGAACGCGCAGATCACCGAGTGGGCCGAGCCGTAGGTCGCCGGCGCCCCTCCGCCGGTGCCTGGCGTGTGCGAAAGCGGTCAATCCATCTCCCATCACTGGGCGGAGCGCTGAGACTCGCGCTCTCCTGCCCCCTCGGTTCGCTCCATGAACTCCAGAACCAACGCCCCCTGCTCTTCGGACAGGTGC
This sequence comes from uncultured bacterium, assembly GCA_963734015.1. GTDB lineage: Bacteria > Actinomycetota > Thermoleophilia > Solirubrobacterales > 70-9 > JALZKA01. The sequence goes on from CAVTFG010000023.1 coordinate 18,215, forward strand.
TTGCGCCAGGTTTCGGTGGAATCGTAAAACGGAGTTTCGCGGACGGTACCTTCGAAGCCGGACGTCCAGTCGAGATCGCAGGAGCTGCAGAGCGCTCGCAGGGTCGGCTCGGGGTCGCGGACCAGGTCCTCGTAGGTCAGCTCGTGGAAGCGCCCTGGCACGAGCCCGGCGTTCCGCGCGATGTCGTCGAGGTCGAGCCTGATCTTCAGCGCGGCCGACAGCAACGGGCCGCCGCCGAGTGAGCGCCAGGCAGCGAGATATTCACCGGGCACCTCGCCCCACTGCCAGCCGTCGGAGTCGGGCGAGCTCGAGACGTCGAGCCAATCGGCTTGCTCCCAGGAGCTGACGACTGCGCGCGGGTCTCGGCGCAGCGACACGAACTGCGTTCCCGGATAGATCCGGTCGAAGTACCCGATCCGCGCCCAGCCCGTGATCTTGACCAGCAGGCGGTCGCGGTGCTGGAACCGCAACACGCTGGAGGTAGCGCGTCGCACCGGCTCGATTTTCGAGCCGGGGACGTCGGCGGCGGACAGTGGGCGATCGCGCCGCGAGAAGCCCGGGAGGAAGTGCTCCCAGAACCGATACGCCTCGAACGGCTTCGGGAACGCCTTCGCGTGGCGCAACCGGTCGGGGAGCGGCGTGCGGTAGAGACCCGAGAACGTCGAGAGCCACGTCTGTGTGGGGAAGACCTCGTTGAACGTCGAGAGCCATCCGAGACTCTCGTGGCGGGCGAGGAGACGGTGGAGAAAGGTCGATCCGCAGCGCCCGGTGCCGACGATGATGATCGGCCGCCGGGGGTCGGGTCTCGATTCTCCCGGCTCCATGCTGGGCCGAGACCGTAGCAGCGGGCCTGGCCGAGACCCGAGTCGTTCGGATCGTCGAGGGCGACCCCGGGTCGCTGCAGTGCACGACGCGTTGCGCCGAGCTTGCGTGAACTGGCAAGTTCTTACCGAAACCTGGACCCCAGGTGTCCAGGGCGGCGACGAACTACTCAAGATAGAGTAGGTTCGCTACCGATACCTACCTCGAAATGGTGTGTTCGGTGCGGCTGGACGGGGCGATTGCTACTACAAAGCGGGGAGTGGCAGCCAGGCGGCGCCGATCAGGCGCACTCGCGCTCGCGGCGCTCACGCTGCTGATTGCGGCGGAGTCGCCGCCGCCGGCCTCGGCCAACCCGGCGTGCGACCGCTATGCCGCACCGAGCGGTTCCGACTCGGCGCCGGGCAGCGTCGCGCAGCCATTTCGCAGCGTCCAGAGCCTGATCGACGCGCTCGCACCCGGCCAGGTCGGATGCCTGCGGGCCGGAACGTACGAAAACGACGAGCCGGTCCGGTTCAAGGAGCGCGAGACGACGCTGACCGCCTACCCCGGCGAGAACGCCACGGTTCGGGGACGGATCCGGGTCGACTCGCTCGCCGACGGAACCGTGATCGAGGGCCTCTCCCTCGACGGACGCAACCCCGAGAACCTGCACGGGCCGCTCATCTACGCGGACGACGTAGTCCTGCGCGCGAACGACATCACCAACCACCACACGGCGATCTGCGTGGCCGTCGCGCGCGAGTACGACGACCCGATGCCGCACAACGTGCTGATCGCGCGCAACCGAATTCATGACTGCGGCGAGCTGCCTGCCACGAACCACCACCACGGGATCTACATCTCGAACGCGGTCGGCACCGTGGTCCGGGGCAACTGGATCTACTCGAACGCCGACCGTGGCGTCCAGTTCTACCCGAACGCCGACGAATCGATCGTGACCGGAAACGTGATCTACGGCAACGGGCAGGGGGTGATCTTCGGCGGCGGCGAGAGCTCATCCTCGGACAACAACCTCGTCGCCCGCAATGTGATCACGCACTCGAACCTGCGCTACAACGTCCAGTCGCACTGGCAAGGGCCGACCGGCGTCGGCAACGTCGCCCGCGAGAACTGCGTGTACGGCGGCGCGCGTCCCGCGAACGGCGGGATCGAGATCCCGCACGACGGGTTCGTGGCTCGCGGGAACCGGAGGCGGGACCCCGGCTTCGAGCCCGAGGCGGGCGACTTCCGATTGCCGGTGGCGAGCATGTGCGGACCGTCCGTGGGCGCGACCAGGAGGGGCACGCAGGGTCGTGACCGGCTTGCCGGTACGGCGGGCGCCGACCGCATCATCGGCCTGGGCAGCGCCGATCGGCTCAACGGGAGAGCGGGCAAGGACCGGATCGTGGGCGGGGACGGCAACGACCGCATCCGCTCGGGGCCCGGACGCGACGTGGTGCGCTGCGGCCCCGGCAAGGACCGGGCCAAGGTCGATCGGAGGGACAGGGTGCGCGGCTGCGAGCGAGTCCGACGGCCGGGCTGAGGAGCTGGGCACGCCGGTTGTGTGCTTAGGCACGAACACCGTCGGGCAGGGTCGGCTGCCACGAAGGGCGGACGCAAAGGAAGCGGACGCATGCCCGAGGCCTGTGCGCAGCGCGCTGCTCGGCCGCCGAAGAGGAGAACTGGATGCTCCGACGGCAACGGGTCGATGAGGAAAGTGCTCGCGCGTCAGAAGGGGATCGACTTCGCTGCCGGGCGGACCCACGGCGCGATGGGAATCGGCCCGTACCACAAGCCGTCGCTCTTCGACGGAACGGTCGCCGGCCAGCCGCGCCGGGCGAGGATCCACACGGACTACGCGAACGTCCAGATCACCCGCTGGGCGCGCCCCTAGCTCAGGCGAAGTTCCGCCAGAGCGAGACGTCGAGCTCCGGGCAGAGGTCGGCGACGTCCTCGACATCGCGGCGCAGTCTGGCGACCAGGTCGGCGCGTACCTCGGCCGCCAGCTCGGGCTTCGGCCGTGGGGCCCGCGTCTCCTCAGGCGGCTCCTCACCGGCTTGGTCGCCGGGGTCGAGCCCCAGGAACTCCCAGGTGCGGCGCATCTGGCCCGCCGGGTCGGCGGTGCACTTCTCGTACTGCAGCACGAGCACCTGCGCGCGCGGGAAGCTCGCGAACACGCCCCGCAGCTGATCGGCGTAGGCGCTCCTGGCCACCGCCGCCGACAGAGCGTCCAGCCCCTTGCGCTGGCGACCGCGGGTCGGGCGCCACGCCTCGAGTGCCGAGCGGTAGCGCTCGACCGGGTCGCGCAGGATTACGAGCACCTTCGCGTCCGGGGCGGCCTCGCGCAGCATCCTCATCGACCAGTGGTCGAACATGTACCGCGGGGTCCACTCTCCCGTGATCGACCCCTCGGGGCGCGGGAAGTAGTCGTGGTAACTCGCCACGAAGTCCGGCGGCACGTCCTCGTGCCAGAAGCGGGTGAAGTACTGGAGCTCCTTCATCCGGCCGGGAACGCGAGCGACGTGCGGGTGCGACTCGACCCCGACGCGGTACCACCAGCTCGATCCCGCACGTTGCGCGCCGACGCCGACGAAGTCGGGCGCGCCCGTCCGCCATCCGGGCGGCGGCGCCGGCGGGCGCCAGCGCAGGAGCCGACGGGTCAGGCCGTTCCGCGGTAGCCGCGCGACGAGCGGCGGCAGCTTGAGCTGGTCGGTCATCGGCTGTGCGCCTTGGCCGGCGTCGACTCGCAGCACCCAGTCCCGACGATCACGGTTGGTCCGCTTCTCGGCTCACGCACCCCTCGCATCGGCGCCACCGTAGCAGCGCGCCCGCTGACCCCGCGGCCGTGGCAGGATGGGCACATGAGTGGTGGCGCCCGTCCCGATTTCTTCCTCGTCGGAGCGCCGAAATGCGGCACGACGGCGATGGCCGACTACCTGGGCCAGCATCCCGAGCTGGGGATGTGCCCGCGCAAGGAAACGCACCACTTCGGCTCGGACCTGCACCAGCGCCTGGCTCAACGGCGCGGCCAGCACCCACCCGACCTGGACGAGTACCTGGCCCTGTTCGAGGGTCTTGAGGGCTACCGGCGTCGGGGGGAGGCCTCGGTGTGGTACCTCTACTCGGAGGCGGGAGCGGCGGAGATCAAGGCGTTTGAGCCCGAGGCCTCGATTATCGTGATGCTGCGCGACCCGGTCGAGATGGTGCCGTCGCTGCACTCGGAGTTCGTCTACGTGGGGATCGAGCCCGTCGAGGACCTGGCCGCCGCGCTCGCTCTCGACGCAGAGCGCGAGCGCTCCGGCGCGCCCCGCGGCTTCCCACCGAGCTCCTACCGGGACGCCGCGTCCTACGCGAAACAGCTCGAGCGCTACCTGAGCGTGTTCGGGCGTGATCGTGTCCACGTGATGCTCTACGACGACTTCCGGCGCGACACGCCGGCCGCGGTCCGGGGGGCGTTTGAGTTTCTCGGCGTCGATCCCGCCTTTGTTCCCGACCTCGAGATCGTGAACCCGAACAAGCAGGTGCGCAGCAGGCTGATGCGCCGCGCGGTGCGCCGGCCGCCCGAGCCGGTGCGTCGCCTTCTCCACGGGGTCACCTCGCAGCGGGCGCGCCGGCTCGCGGGGCGAGCTCTGAACAGCTGGAACACCCGCTTCGTCCGGCGCGCGCCGCCCCCGCAGTCCGTGGCCGGCGAGCTTGGCCCCCTCGCGGACGAGCAGGCGCTCGAGCTCCGCGAGCTGATCGGGGCGGATTTCGAGTCCTGGCGCAGGAGCTAGCGCCCTAGGCCGCCCGCTGGCCCCGGGTGCGAAGTCGCGCGGCCGAGGGCCAGAGGGCGAAGTCGAGCTCGGGGGCCAGGGAGCGAAGCTCATCGAGGTCGGTCTCGATTGTCGCCGCGACGGCCGAGCGAGAGCCGCGGGGCGACTCGACAGCGTCCGCCGGGCGCCCGGCGCGCCGCTCGATCCGGCGCGCGGGCCAGCTTGCCGGATCGAGGCCGAGGAACTCACAGGTCCGCCGCAGCTCGGTCTCGGGCTCGGCGCAACAGCGCTCGTATTGGAGCACCAGCACCCGCGAGCGCTCGAAGTGCTCGAACAGGCGCGCGAGCTGGCGGGCGTAGAGGCTGCGATCGAGCGCGTCGTCGGCGATCGTCGCGTTCAGGTAGACGCGCTTGCCGAAACGCAGCTCCCGGCGGAGAGCCCGAACCTCGTGCGCGACGCCTGACAGGTAGCGGGCCCACGGGTCGCGGAGCAGCACGACGAGCTTCGCGTCCGGCGCCGCCCGCCGGAGCAATGCCGGGGTCCAGAAGTCGTGCATGTAACGGGGCGTCCACTCGCCGGTGACCGCTCGGGCGGGGCGCGGGAAGCGGGCCCCGTAGGCGGCCGCATCGGACGCTTCGAACGGGCGCTCCGCGAAGCGGTCGAAGAAGTGCTGTTCCTTCCTTGCCGCGTGTGCGCCTGGGTGCTCCGCGATCAGGCCGAACCACCACGTCGTGCCGGATCGCTGGGCGCCGACACCCACGAAGTCGGGCGGTCCGGTGACCCAGCCCCTGGGGACGGGGGGCGCGAGCCCAAGCTCGCGGCGAACCCGGCGCGCGAGCCGCTCGTGCGCAGGTGACCTTTCCGGCGCGTTCACGGCGATCGCTGGTTGGGCGGCGGCCACGATCTGCCACGGTAGATCGTGGCGCGCGCGGGATTGTTGCGTACCCGTGAACGCGTAGGGTTCCTTCGATGACGGACGACGGCCGTCGAGGGTCAGCGCCCGGTGATGGGCTCCGCGGAGCCGATCACGGCCGGGGGCGCGTCGGCCGGGCGCGGGTGCGGGTCCGGAACATGCGCCGGCGCCTTGTGGCGAGCGAACGCCCGGGGGCCGAGCCGACGGCGATCGATGATCTCATCAGCCCCCTGCGCTACGACATCCTGATCCGCCAGCGGTACTTCGAGTTCCTCCGCAAGCATCCGGAGCTCGTTGAGGGCGATCCTGCGGCGGTCGCCGAGGCCTCCCGGACGCACGCGTACTTCATCTGGTTCTCACGCGTGGTCGTCCCGCGTTTTCGGCCGGAGCTGGCCGGAAGCCCGGAGCTGATCGCGCCGGCGTTCACGGCGCGGGTCGCGGCGTCGCTGGACCTGCTGCGGAGCTTCGAGGCTCATGGTCTCGACCCCGCGCGACCCCTTGTGCTCGAGACCGGGCGCACGATCGAGCCAACGGCGACCGGCAAGCGGCTTGCGCGGCGGCTCTATCCGGGCGACGGCTGTCACCGGCTCGCGCTCCTGCGGGCGAGCGGAGTCACCGAGCTCGAGCCGGGTGGTTACAAGGTCCGCAGCGTCCGCAGGTTCACCCCGCTCGACAACACGGCGTTGCTGCTCCCCCAGCTCGAGATCGACCCCGAGACCTACCGCCGGTTCCTCGCCCTCTCCTACGGCCCGCTCGTGGAGGCGGCGCTCGCCCGTGGCGAGGTGTCACGGGGCGCCGCGCCGGAGCGCGGACTCGACGAGGTGCGGAGGGTGATGAGGCTCGACGCGCCCCTGCTCAAGGGTCGCTAGACGATGGCCTTGCTTCAGGCTTGGATCTCAGGCGTTTCCACCACCGGCTCGGGCGTGTTGCGGCGCGCGCCCTTCCGGTCGCGAAACGATCGGACCAGCCGCTTGAAGTCGTGCGTGGCGGCCGGACTGATCGCGGAGAGCACGACCGCGTAGACGAGGATCCCGAGCGCCGCCTCCGCGGCGAGGAGCACCAACCCGAGCACCGTACTCCAGCTCGCCGCGTCGATCACCAGCCCCTCGAGCGCGAACAGCAGGAGGACCATCGGGATCCCGGCCGCGAGCGGCTCGGCGATCCTGCGGACCATCTCGCCGAGGGGCATCCCGATCGCTGTGTGCGCCCGAGCGATCGAGTACAGGCCGTTGGCGAGCGCGTCGGCGGTGACCCCGAGCGCGACCCCGATCAGTCCGAGCGGCGGCACGAGGGCCACCATCGTGAGGATCCCCGCCGTCACGCCGACGACGCTCGCGCGGGTGCGCTCCGCCGGGACGCCCGCGCCCTTGAAGCACTCGCCTGCGACGGATGCGATCGCCCGGCCGGGAACGAACAGCGCGAGCGCGACGATCGCCTCGCCGGCCTCGGCCCAGCGCTCGCCGAAGACCAGGATCGCCAACGGCTCGCCGAGAGGGATCAGAAGGAGGCCTAGTCCCATCGCGACGACTGCCATCCAGCGCAACGACCGCAGAAACGCAGCGCGCAGCCGAGCCGCGTCGTCGGCGATCCGTGCGAAAGCTGGGAAAACGACGTACCCGATGCTGGCGCCGAGCAGGGTGTACGACGTGGTGACGATCCGGTTCGCGTACTGGAACTGCCCGAGCGCGGCGGTGCCGACGAAACTGCCCGCGGCGAGGATCGGGACCCGGTCACCGACTCTGCGCACCAGGCTGCCCGCCAGCACGTGCCGCCCGTACTTGATCAGCTCGCGCCACATCGGAACCGAGCTCAACCGCAGTTGCGGACGCCACTGGACGAGGGTCCACGAGAGCACGAAATCGGTGACCGCGAACGCGTACTGCCCGGCCACGAGCCCCCAGACCCCCATCCCCTCCGACGTCGCGATGATCGCGACCACGCCGAACGCCAGCGACGCCACCGGCTGGACGATGACGCGACGGAGGAACGAGAAGCGACGCTGAAGCAGTGCGTTCGGGATCACGCGCGCCGCGTCGAGGAACAGGACCCCGGCGGTTGCGGCCGCGACCGCCGCTGCCGCATCGCTGTCGAAGATCAGCCCGATCAGCGGGGCGGTCGCCACCGCCAGTCCGGCGAGCAGGAGCCCGGATAGGGACGTCGCCACGACCGCCGTCGCGGCCGCCTCCTCGATGCGATCCGGCCGCTGGATGACGGCTGCGGCCATCCCGGAGCCCCCGAACAGCACGCCGATCCCGATGAGGAAGGTGCCCGCGGTGAAATCGCCGAGCTCGGTCGGCGTGATCAGCCGCGCGAGGACGATATAGGTGACGAGAGTGATCCCGCGCGACAGGATGTAACCGCTGCCCGAGAAGCTGATCCCGCGCAGCACCGTTCCGGTGAGCCCCGGATGGCGCTCGGGCGCGCTCATGCGGAGCGGCGCCCGCGCAGCAGGAACCGCGCCCGCCAGGCATGGGAGCGTCGGAGGCGCCGGACGAGGGGCGAGACCTTGATCCTGAAGGTCACGGCGCTGTCGTGACGGTAGATGGCATCCCGGGGCCAGAGCAGCGGCTCGGGGGTTCGCACCCGGCCCGCGACCGCGCCCGCCGTCTCGTATCCGGCCGCCCCGGCGGCGGCGACCACCGCGGGACTGTGGTCGCCGAACGGATAGGCGATCGAACGGCACGGAGCGGCGAGCTGCTCCTCGCACTCCACGCGCGAACGCTCGAGCTCGCCGCGGAGCGCATCGCCCTCGAGGCGCGGCAGGCGCGGGTGGGATGCGGTGTGCGAGCCGATCTCCCAGCCTTCGGCATGCAGCTCGCGGAGCTCCCGCCAGGACATCGGGATCAGCTCGCGCTCGTGCTCGGTTCCGAGCCACTGGTCGATCCCCGGCCAGGCCATCGGCGCCTCGGTGCCCGCGAACGCAGTCGGCACGAATACCGTTCCCGGCAGGTCGAGCCGCGCCAGCACCGGCCGGGCAAGCACGTGGACGGAGCGGTAAGCGTCGTCGAACGTGATCGCCAGCGTCCGGGGCGCCGGCGGGTCGAGCACCGCCTGGGTGAACGTGGCCCCCCGGTAGCCCTTGTCCACCAGGCCCGCGAGCTGTCGCTCGAGCCTCTCCGGCGAGATCGACAGGCCCGAGGGCCAGCTCGGGCTGACACCGTGGTAGCAGAGGACGAGCACGTCACTCATGAGGCAGCCTCGTGGGTCCAGGGAAGCGCGCGAGCGAGGCGCTGGTTGCGGGGCACGGCCACGCGGAAGAGCGCCTTTCGGGCGAACGCGTCCGCCCGTCGCGCCCGGGACGCGGCGTAGTGCTCGAACCGCTCGGCGGTCCGTTCGAAGCGCGGGTCGGCGGTGATCGCCGCCATCGCGCGCAGCTGCACGATGTGGAGACGGTGGTAGGTGATGTGCGCCACGTTGACGACCGGGTGGGGATAGAGGTCGTATCGCGACCAGCGCCCGGTGTCGTAGCGCGGAAGCGACCGCGCGAGCGCCTCGGTCCCCTGCACGTCAAGCTCGGAGGCCCCGGAGTCCGAAAGGGCGAGGGCAACGTCGCGACACCCCCAGAGTCCGAAGATCCCGCCGTTCAAGACGTGCGAGGGAGGATCGGTCGGATACTCCTCGGGGAAGAATCCGCCGTTGAGCTCGGCTCCGACGCCGCCGGCGGCGGCCGGCTCGCGCATCGGGTTCAGCGCTCGCAGTGCTGCCTCGGCGTAGCGCTCGTCTCCGGTTGTCAGATGAAGGCGCACGAGGAGGCTCGCGCCCTGGCCCTGCGCCATCCCGGAGACCCATGGCGGCGCCACTCGGTAGGTGTGCTTGTACGGGAAGTCCTTGATCCAGCCGCCGTCCTGGCGACCGCCGCGCTGTTGCTCCTCGCAGAGCCAGTCGCCGGCGCCGCGCGCGCCCGTGAGCCAACTCTCGTCGCCGGTGGCGAGGAACCGCTCGTAGCTCCCGAGCGCCCACTGGATGGGGACGACGTGCATCCTGTGGGCGGCCATGCCGAACCAGGGTGGTGGCCAGTGCGGATCCTCGGCCTTGATCGTGAAGTCGATGTAGTAGCCGCGCACGGAGGCGGGAGCGATGCGCTCGCCCACCTGAACGCGAAATCCTCCGGTTCGCCCGAGCGGCCCGGGCACCCCGGCCGGCCGGGGTTGCCCCCGACCGTTCCCCGTTCTCCTGTCGCTCTCTCGCCCGCCCGTCATGATTCGCCAGCTAACCGCCCGAGGGCTGGTGCCCGGGAGTAAAGATAGATGCACGCAGACAGTGAGGAAAACCGGAGATTGCGAGTCGTCACGCTCGTCGACGGCATCGGGCTGATGGGCGGCGGCGAGAGGCTGGCTCGGGAGATCGTCACGCGGCTCGATCCGACCCGCTTCGACCGCACCCTGTGCGTGAGCCGGTGGTCGCCGGAACGCGCGGCGGATCCGGCGGCGGCGGCGGCGCTGGCCGAGCTCGACGACGAGGGGGTCCGATTCCTCGGCTTGCGCCGGCGGGCGTCCTTCGACGTTGCGGCGTGGCGCCCACTCGTCTCGCTACTTCGCCGCGAGCGCGTCGACATCCTCCACGCCCACAAGTTCGGCTCGAACGTCTGGGCCGCGGCTCTGCGACCCCTGACCGGGACACCCGTCGTGCTCGCGCACGAGCACACCTGGTCGTTCGAGGGCCAGCCGATCCGGAAGTTCCTGGACCGGGCGCTGATCGCGCGGCAGGTCGACCGCATCATCACCGTGTCACGCGCCGACCGGCGGCGGATGGCCGAGGTCGAGGGGATCGATCCATCGAAGCTCCTGTTCGTGCCGAACGGGATCCCAGCCCCGGAAGCGGGCGCCGGGGTCGATCTGCGACCGGAACTGGGGGTGCCCCCCGACGCACCGGTCGTCGGCACTGTCTGCGCGCTCCGGCCGCAGAAGGCGCTGGACGTCCTCGTCCGGGCCGCCGAGCAGCTTCGCGCCGACATCCCGGACGTGCGGGTGCTGATCGTGGGTGAGGGGGAGGAGCGCGGCCGGATCCAGAGCCAGATCGCCGAGCTCGGGCTCGAGGACACCGTCAGCCTGCTCGGCCGGCGCAATGACGTTCCCGACGTCCTGCGCACGTTCGACGTCGCGGCCTGCAGCTCCGACTTCGAGGGCACGCCGCTCTCGGTGCTGGAATACATGGAGGCGGCGCTGCCCGTGGTCGCGACCGGGGTCGGCGGGGTGCCCGATCTGATCGAGGATGGCGTGAACGGGTGCCTCGTCGAGCCGCGAGACGCCGAAGGGCTTGCCGCGGGGCTCGCGAGGCTCCTCGGTGATCCCGACCTCGCACGGGGGATGGGGCAGCGCGGACAGGCCCGGCGCCGGAGCGAGTTCGACATCTCCAGCACGGTGCGCGAGATCGAGCGACTCTACGAGTCGCTCGTCGCGGCCGAGCGCTCCGCGCCGTAGCCGTCCCGCTCGGCGACGCGTGCCACGCCTAACAGGGCCGGGCCCAGCGCAAGCAGGAGCCAGAGGACCTTGCCGGACTCTTGCCCGATGAAGAAGTTCGCGGCCAGGACCCCCGTCGTCGCGACCACGGTGCCGCGAGCCATGACCTCCATGCGCCAATCCCCGATGCGCTCGAACGTCCTCGCGGCCCGGAGCCCGGCCGCGAGCGACGACAAGAGGATTGCCAGATAGAGAGCCAATCCGATGACGCCGGTCTCGGTGAGCAGCTGCAGGTAGGAGTTGTGGACGCCGCCGGGGTTGTCGATCACGCGGTCGGTCCGAAACACGGTGCCCGGCTCCAGCAAATACCGGGTGGACACCTCCGTGAAGTTCCCGGCACCGACGCCGATCACGGGATTGTCCTGCACCACCCGCCAGCCGACCGCCCAGAGCGTGAACCTGCCCTCCGTCTGCTCGATCTCGCCCTGACTCGCATTCCCCAGGCGCTCGCGAATCTCCGGCGGCGCGTAGAGCGCAAAGTAGACCAGGGTGCCGCCGGCGATGAGGACCGCGATCAGGGCCAGCTTTGCGCGCCATCGGCCGGCGATCACGACGGCGACGAGGAGGGCCACCCCGAAGCAAACGAGTCCCCCGCGCGACCCGGTCAGGAACAACGCGCTGAGACAGAGAGCCGCCGCGAGGCCGGCTGCCAGTCGTGCGCCCGTCGAGCCCCGGAGGGCGAACATCGCCGCTCCCGCGAGCGAGAACCCGGCTACCAGGATGGCCGCGAGGACATTCGGGTCTCGAATCGTCGAGGTCAGGCGGTCCAGGTTCTCGAGGTTGCCCTCCGGACGCAGGACGAGGCCGTACGCCGACGTGACCGCCGCGGCGGCGATCAGCGTCGCGAGGACTCGCACCGCGGCATCCCTTGTTCCGACCGCCGTATAGACGATCACGTAAAGGATGCCCACGAGCAGGAACCGGGATGCGTCGGTCAGCGTTGCGGCCGGGAGCTCCGCCCAGGTGCTCCCGATCGTCACCCAGGCGATGAAGGCGAGGAGCAGGTACGAGAGGACCGGATGCTCGTTGAAGAGCAGCCGATCGCTGCCGGCAGGCCGGGTGGTCAACCGGGCGATCCAGGCGCAGGCGAGAATCAGTCCGGTCAGCTTGGTGAAGGTCAGGGCCGCCCCCGCCAGGGGCGTCGTCTCGGCGAACACGACCACGATCAGGATCACGAGACCCGTGGTCAGGTCCGCGAACGTCAGGACCGCAAAGGCGAGCGCGATCGTGACGAACAAACCCGCGCGCGGGTCGATCCCGGCGATGACGCCGATCATCGCGCACGCCAGGAGCGCGGCCCCCGCGGGCGCCCACCCGGCGGGCCACATGCGTACTGCCATCAGCGGACGGCGGCGGCTCGTGCGGCTGGAATGTCGGCGTCCCCGGTCGCGATACGCGGACGATCCGAACCGTAGTAGCCGTCCCTCCCGGTTCGCGGGACGCCGATCAGCGTGAATCCGGTCGGGGTGATGTCGGTGTCGGCCAAGAGCTCCGCGAGCTCCTGAAGACGGTCCAGCCGCGTCACCCCGAGACGTGCGACCAGAAGCATGTCGTCCACGGTTCGGGCAAGCGGAAGCGCGTCCACGACCGTCGCGAGCGGCGGCGAATCGACGACCACGTAGTCCGCGACCTCCTTGGCCTGGTCCACGAGTCGCTGGCCTGCCCGCAGCGCGAGCAGCTCACTTCCCCACGGCCCGGCCTGCTCTGCGACGAGCAGCCCGAGGTTCCCGTTCGTGACCGGAGCCGGCACGAGGCTGTCCACGAGCGTCGCCTCCTCGATCAGCACGCTGATCACTCCGCGCTCGGCTGTAACTGAGAGCGCGGCCGCGATCGAGGGCCGTCGGAGGTCAGCCTCGATCAAGATCACGCGCTTGCCCGCGAACGCAAGCGAAGTGGCGAGATTGATGGCGGTGGTCGTCTTGCCCTCCGACGGCCCCGCGCTGGTCACCATGATCGCGCCCGATTCGCGCGAGCTGGCCAGCGGGCGAGCGAGGATCGCCCGAAGCGTCCTGTACGCCTCGATCGAGCCCGGAGACAGGTGCTCCCAGTCGAGCGGCAGCTCGCTGCTGCCGCGCTCCTTCGGGATGCGGGCGAGGATGGGCAGCCGGTAACGGTCTCGAATCTGACTCTCGCGCTGGAGCCGCGGGTCGAGCACGCGCAACGCGAAAGCGCCACCGATTCCGAGGATGAGTCCCGCGAGCGCGCCCGCGATCAGGCTGGCCAGCTTCCTCGGGGACGTGGGCGACCCGGGAACGGTGGCCTCACCAACGACCTCGATCGTCGGATCGTCCCCGGTTCGGAGCTGCTCGAGCTGCCCGAGCCGGATGGTCAGGGCATCACGGGCTGCGCCGGGCGGGGCGGCCTCCAGGCGCCGCTCGAGCGCCGGCACCACCTGATCGATCCGCTCGTGCAGTATGTCGGTGCGGTACGCCACCGCTCCATTCGCGAACGCGTTCGCGAGGTCGGCGGCGCCTTGGCCGCTCGACGCTTCGGCCGTGATGGCGAGGACGTTGCTCTCCGCTACCGGCTCGACGGTGACGGATCCGAGCAGGGACTGAGGGTCGCGGTTCGTTCCAAGCTCTTCCGCGGCGGCCTCGGCGACGCCGTCGCCCTCGATCAGCGTCGCCTGGGTCTCCACGAGGCGCAGGGGATCGTTCGACTCGGACGGCAGTCCGAGGCCGGAGAGGTCGCCTGCCTCATCCGGGATCGGGGACACCAGGAGGTCGGCCTGGGCCTCGTAGACCTCGTCGGCCAACACCACGTAGATCAAGGCGCCGGCCGTTGTTGCGAGGACGGCCGCGATCACCAAGGTCATGCGCTCGCGGACGGTCTCGAAGTACCTCTTGAGACCTTGGCTCTCGGCAGGCGGCTGCAGCCACTCGGTGTTGGTTTTCCTGGCGTCAGGCAAGCGGTTCAGTCCCCTCGTGGGGTGGATTATGCCGCTTGAGCCCGCGCCGGACCTGACCGCCTCCCAAACTGAGAGAGTTATACCGCTGCGACTCGCCGTCTATACCGACTATCCGTACACCTCGGACGGCGAGTCCGTGTTCGCGGAGCGTGCGTTTGCGTTGTTCTTGGGGCGACTCCAGAGCCGGCTCGAGCGAATGACGATCGTCGGCCGGTTGCGACCGGACGACGCCCACGGGCACTACCGGCTTCCTGCCGGGACCGGATTCGCGCCTCTTCCCTACTACGAGAGTCTGGCCGAGCCGTGGGGCGCCATTCGCGCCATGGCCCGATCGCTCGCCGTGTTCTGGCGCACGCTCGACGAGGTGGACGCGTGCTGGCTCCTGGGCCCGCACCCCCTGGCCATCGCCTTCGCGGCGATCGCCGTCGCGCGCCGCCGCCGGGTCTTTCTCGGAGTTCGCCAGGACTTCCCGGAGTACGTGCGCAATCGCCATCCGGGCCGTCGCTCGTTCGTGCTGGCGGCGTGGTTGCTCGAGCTTGCCTATCGCGGGCTCGCCCGACGCTGCCGGACGGTGGTCGTTGGCCCCGCATTGGCGAAGCGCTATCGCTCGCCTCGGGTCTTGGAGATCACGGTTTCGCTCGTCGAGGCAGACGACATCGTGAAGCCGGACGAGCCACGGGGCCGGAGCTATGCGGGCGAGCTGACGATCCTGAGCGTCGGGCGGATAGATGAGGAAAAGAACCCGCTGATGCTCGCCGATGTCCTCGCACGATTGGCAGGCGTGGAGCCTCGCTGGCGTCTGGTCGTGTGTGGGGAGGGCCCGCTCGAGGAGACCCTCCGTGAGCGACTGCAGGCTCTTGGAGTGGCCGATCGAGGCGAGCTTGCGGGCTATGTCGAACACGGGCCGGCGATGGTGCGCAGGTATCGGGGTGCCCATTTCCTCCTCCACCCGTCGTGGACGGAGGGACTCCCACAGGTGATGCTCGAGGCATTGGCCGCAGGCCTCCCCGTCGTTGCGACCGACGTGGGCGGGATCGGCGCTGCGCTCGGCGAGGCGGTCCGGCTGGTCGAGCCCGGCGATGCAGAGGGAGCCGCACGCGCGCTTCGGTCACTCGCCGACGACGCCGGTGCCCGCGATCGGATGGTCTCGGTCGGGCTGGCGTACGCCGAGAACCACACGCTGGACGCCGAGGTCGATCGCGTCGTGGGCTTCTTCGCGGCCGCAGCCGTGTAGAGCTTGAGTAGCTTAGGTGGTCAATGGCCGAGGGCGACAATCGGCGATCCGACGAGCCGGAAGAACGGTGGGAGGACCAGTCCCGTCATCCCTTTTGGTTGGATGCGGAACGCGGGCCCGGCTCCGGTCGGGCATTCGGGCGGCTGGCGGACCTGACGGACCAGGCTGCGGCCGCCGCGAAACGGGCGGCCGAGGCGATCCGAGCCGAGCTCGAGAGCGTCACGGGGGCTACCCAGGACGCGGGTCACCAGGGCTCCGAGGAAGCCCAGTTGCTTCGGTCGGCAAGCGCCCGGCTCACCCGGTTCGAGCGCGAGGCCTCCGGGCTCGCGCGCCTGCTCCGGCGAGCGCGGGAGCCGGAATCCCCCGGTGCCGCTGAGTCATCCGCTTCCGAACCCGTGTCGCCCGGCGCGAGGGTGCTCGCGCGGCAGATGGCGGCCAACGGCTATCCGCCGGAAAAGATCGAGGAGCGGCTCACGGAGGAGTTCGGCGTCACGGATGCCCGAGCGGTCATCGATCGGATGCTCCGCCCCGAGTAGCCCGGTTCCAGGTCGTCGGCCGCCGCAGCGGCCGATGCCTCGGCTCACCGGTTTCGAGTGGCCTGCTGTTCAATCAAGCGTTCCTCGAGTTCCTCGAGATCCCTGCTGTAGGGATTCAGCCCCAGTGCGGTGTCAAGCTCCGCCCGAGCGCGACGCGGGTCGGAGCGAAGGTGTAATTCCGCCAGGAAGTAGTGCGGTGTCCATTCCTCCGGACGCTCGTCGGCGGCCTCCTCGAAGGCGGCGATCGCCTCCTCGCGCCGGCCGGCGACTTGGGCGATCGCACCCTCGGCCAGCATGGGCTGGATGGAGAGGCGGTTCAGGTCGCGTGCGCGGTCCAGGTCTTCCTGCGCCCGCTCCGGGTCATCGCGCCAGCCGTTGTAGGCGGCGTCGAGGTAGCGGTCCGCGAGGAACGGGGCGATGACGCTCAGGCCGAGCAAGACGGTGGCAACGACTGCCACGAGTCGGAGGAACCCCGCTCGAGCTGACTCGCCGGCGACCGGGCCGGCCTTGCCGGCGCATGCGGAGCCCAACAGGGCGAAGACAGGCGCCGTGACTCCCGCGTAGGTCCAGAACCAGTCCAGGGAGGAGTGGGCGAGCCAGTAGACGCCGGTCGTGAGCGCGATTCCAGAGAGGGTGGCAGCGGTGGGGGAGAGGCCACGCGTCAGCCACGCGCCGGTGAACATCGCGACGATCGTGGTCGCGAACAGGAGCAGGCCGACCATGCCGAGCTCCGACAGGACCTCGAACTCGACGCTGTGCGCGTCGCGGACGCTCTCGATGCCGTCCTCGTCTCGGCGGAGTAGGTACTCGTATTGGTAGCCGCCGCCCCCGGTGCCGATCACGGGTTCTTCGCCCGCGATCTCGAGGGCCACTCGCCATTGGTCGTCCCGCTCGCTGCCGGCGCCCCCGCTGAACCGGCTGGTGATCTCCTCCGAGTGCGGTGTGCCCTGGGTCAGGAACTCGTCGACCCGGTCCTCGACCCAGCCGACGGGATCCCCCGTTCCGATCGTGAAGCCGGCGATCCCGACGACGACCAGGGCGACCGCACCCAGCGCCACCGCCCGGTTTGCCTGCGCCGCGCGGCGTTCCGACCGCTCCATCCGCCGGCCTAATCCAGCCGCGATCAGGCCGAGTATCACCGCGATCGCGGCCCCGCCGAGCGCCGTCCGTCCCGCCGCACGGATCTCCGCGGTCCCGCTGTACGAGTCGAAGAGCCGGGTGTCGTACAGGTCGGTGACGTCGGGGATGATCAGCAGCGCAGGCAAGGCGGCAAGCGCCAGCCAGCCGACGGCTCGAGCGCGGTCCCGGGAGAACACGAGAAAGGCGCCGAGCGCGACCACGACGGCGATCATCGAGGCCCGGCTCTGGCTCAACGCCGCCAACTCCAAACAGAGCGTCGCCGCGCCGAGCGCGACCGCGCGGAGGCGCCAGTCGAGTTCGCGGCTGGCCGCGAGCCCCACCGCCGGCCAGAGGGCGATGAGGAAGAAGGCCGCGTTCGCGTTCCGATAGCCGATCGGGTACTGGAGCGTCCCGGCATCGACGTAGGTGGCAAAGTCGTCGCCGGTCAGCAGGCCGACGACGGCGATCACTCCCGCGAAGAGCCCGGCGAACGCAAGGGGCACCATCGCCAGGTGCCGCCGCTCGCCGAGCAGGGTGCAGAGCCAGAGCCCGAGTCCGAACGCCAGCGCGTAGCTGGCGATTCGCTGGGCGTCGGCGATCGCCACGTCCGGGGCGGGGCTCCAAAAGGCGGAGAGCGCCGACCAGAGCGCGAGGCCGAGGAGTGCGCCGAGGCCGATCTTTGCCGGCAGCGTGACCGCCAGCCGCGCGCCCCACGCCATTCGCGACGAGACCAGCACGAACGCAGCGCAGAGCACGATGAGCCCCGGGTACATCACGGCGTCGAAGTACGCGCCCTCCTTAGCGGCCCACCACGCCCACACTCCGGCAAGAGCAATCAGTGCGATCGCGGCCGCGAGCCGTGTCGCGGGCGGGCTCCCCTCGCGCTCCATCCGGCGAGGCTAATGCACGCATCACTTGGTCGCGTCGACGTGGGTTACTCTTGGCGAACCGTGGGGGTCTATTCACGAATCGTCGAAGCGACGCTCGGTCACGAGACCGCCGCCGAGCCCGAAAAGCCCCAGCCCGCGCCGGCTGATCTCGAGGAGGTCGTGGTCGACGTCGGCGGGCGGATCGAGGAGATCGTCGATGCTGCGGAGCGCGTGGGCGCCCTGACGGAATCCCTGGGGTTCCGTATCGAGAGCCTCCAGCGTGAGGCCCAGGCGCTGGTCGACGTCCTCGACCAGGCGCGGCGGTCGCTGGGTGAGCTGGCCGAGGTGGAGGCCGCCCAGCCGAGCAGCCGCACGCCGCAGGGCCTGGCGCCGGCCCCGGAGCCGGCTCCGCGGCCACAGCCCCCGCGGTCACTCCCGGTCCCGGACGCCAAGCCGGAACCCAGCCCGCAGCGCATCCCCGAGCAGGCCGTCTTGCGGGCCACCCAGATGGCGGTTGCGGGCACCGAACGGACGGAGATCGAGCAGATGCTCCGCGACGAGTTCGGCATCGCCGACGCCACCGAAATGGTCGACCGCGTGCTGCGCTCCGATCGGCCCTAGGCCCTCACGGGCCCGGGCTCACGGGTCCTGCCAGATGCGATCGCCGGCACCGAACTGGCTGACCTCGGTGAGCCTCCCGAACGCGACGATGCGCTGTGCCGCGCTGTACAGCGGGTGGCACGCGGTGAGCACCAGCCGTTCGTAATCCACGTTTCGGACCACCTCGAACTCTGACGGGTCGACGATCTCGGTCTTCTCGACCTCATAGGTGAACGTGCCGTAGGGCATTTCGAGGACCAGCTCGTCACCCGCCTCGAGCTCGTCGAGCTTGCGGAACGGCGCCAGGTACGTGGTGCGGTGCCCCGCGATCCCGACCGTCTCTCCCTGTCCGGGAAACGCCGAGCCGTCGCCCTGTTCTCGGGTGTCCGGGTCGTCCGATGACGAGTAGTGGCCCGGGCCCTTCTGGAGCGAAGCGGTGTCGGTCCCCTCGACGAACACGGCGTCGAGGTCGATCGCATCGATCTTGATGCGCCCGATTCCCTCACCGGTTTCGACCTCGTCGGCGAAGCGGTCGGCGAGGAGGCCGACGCGGTCCTCGATCGAGCCGGCACTTTCGGCGGCGCGCAGGTCCTCGGCGGTCGGGAAGCGGTCCTGGAGATCCTCGAGCTGGTCCTCCGCCTTGTCCTGCTGGATCGACCCGTAGACGGTCGAGAGCGGTTCCTTCCAGACGAGCGTGAGTCCCACGTCGAGAAGCACCACCACACCGGCGGTGACCAGCGTGGTGGAGAGGATGCGCAGGAACCGGTGCATCGCCGGGAATCATGGCGGAGCCGCAGGTCGCCGGCGCTACGCAGGCCCGCGCCGGATGCGAGACTTCCGCCCCCGGTGAGCTCCGCCAACGCCGACAACACCAAGATCGCGTCCTATCTCGCCGAGCCCGACGAGGTCGGCCGGGTCCTGCTGCTCTACTCCGGCGGGCTCGATACGTCGGTGATGCTCCACTGGATCCAGGACCGCTACGAGGCGGAGGTCGTGACCCTGACGGTGAACCTCGGCCAGCCCGGCGAGGACTGGGAGGCGGTGGTCGGCAAGGCGCGTGACCTCGGCGCCGTGGACGCGATCGTCGCCGATGCGCGCGAGGAGTTCGCGGCGGACTACGTCGCCCGGGCGATCAGGGCGAACGCCCTCTACGGCGGCGGCTATCCGCTCTTCACGGCGCTCGGCCGCCCGCTGATCGCGAAGCTCGCCGTGGAGCACGCGCGGGCCACCGGGTGCGACACGATCGCCCATGGCTGCACCGGCAAGGGCAACGACCAGGTCCGCCTGGAGGCGACGATCGCGACGCTGGCACCGGAGCTGCGCGTGATCGCCCCCGTCCGCGAATGGCGCATGGGCCGCGAGGAGGAGATCGCATACGCGCGGGAGCACGGGATCCCGGTCAAGGGCGGCACCGAGGCGGCGCCGTACTCGATCGACGACAACCTCTGGGGCCGATCGTCCGAAGGCAAGGAGATCGAGGACATCGCGAAGGCGCCGGCCGACGACGTCTTCCAGCTCGTCACCCGGCCGCGCGACGCGCCGGACGAGCCGCAGCGGGTCCGCGTGGCCTTCGAGCACGGGGTCCCGGTCGCGCTCGATGGCGAGGGCGCCCCCCTTGTGGACCTGATCGACCGCGCCGCCGAGATCGGATGCCGGCACGGGGTGGGCATCGTCGACCACATCGAGGACCGGATCGTGGGGCTCAAGGTCCGCGACCTCTACGAGGTCCCCGCGGCGGCGATCCTGCTCACCGCGCACCAGGACCTCGAGAAGCTCGTCTCGACGATCCACCAGAACGAGCACAAGCACGCGCTGGATCGCCGGTGGGCCTACCTCGTCTACGCGGGGCTCTGGCTCGACCCGCTCCGCCGCGATCTCGACGCCTACATGGACTCGGCGAACGAGCGGGTGACCGGCGAGATCACCGTCGAGCTCTACAAGGGGGCGGTCCGGGTGGTCGAGCGTCGCTCGCCGTACGCGCTTTACGACGAGTCGCTTGCGAGCTTCGGCGAGTCGGGCGGCGAGTTCTCGCAGGCGGCGAGCCCGGGCTTCATCGAGCTGTTCACACTCCAGAGCCGGATGGCGCACCGGATTGGCGAGCGCCAAACGGGGGAAGAGAGGGATCGATGAGCAGCCTGTACGAGTTGATCGGGCGCCTGGTCGTCCGCCTTGCCTGGTGGCGGTTCGGTCGCCAGATCCAGATCGCCGGGGTCGTCGCGCTGGCCGCGGCCGTGGCGGGTGGGTACCTGCTGAGCCGTCGCGAGCCCCCCGAGGGGTAGGAGAGCCTCAGAGCTGCAACTTCACGCCCAGGTTATGTCCCCTTCCTGAGCGAATACTTAGCGAGCGCTAACGATCCGCTAGCATCGCCCGCTCGCCGGTTTGCGCCCGAATGCTCTTTCCGGGCCCGGCGATGGCTTTTTGATCGGAGATCGCACGGACACGAAGCCCGGGCATGGCCTCGGGGGTTGGCGCCGGCCGGGGTTGGCCGCGCGCGCCGTGCTGGTGCTCGTCGCCGGGGTTGCCCTGGTCGTTCCGATCGCAAACGCCGACGGGCAGACGATCGACGGCCTGAACGCGAAGCTCGACCAGGCCAGGGGCGAGGCCGAGGCGCTCGGCGCCGACATCGAGGACAAGATCCTGGCCCTCGCCTCTGCCCGCCAGCGGGCGACGATCGCCGCGGGCCGTGAGGCCGAGCTCGCAGGGCTCCTCGCACGCGGCCAGGAGCGCTCCGCCGAGCTCGCCGACAAGGTCCAACAGGCTCGCGACGAGCTCGCGGAGGCCAAGGCGCGCCTGAAGCGTGCGCTCGCAGCGCTTTCCCAGCGGCTCGTGGCGATCTACAAGTCGGGTGAGACCAACGAGGTGGACGTGCTGCTCGACGCCGACGGCTTCGACGATCTCTCCACCAGGGCCGAGCTGCTCGGTCGAATCCAGGCCGCCGATCGCGCCCTGGCGGAGCGCGTCCGTGACCTGCGCACGGCCATCGCCGACCAGCTTGCCGACGTGGAGCGCGCGAAGGAGCGCGCCGACGCCTACAACGCGCGGATCGACGCCGCGCGCGCCGAGATGGCCGCCGCTCGCGCCGAGGCGGAGGCCGAGGCGGCCGCGCTCGACGACGCACGCGCCGCCCAGGTCGCCGCGCTCGACGGCCTCCAGACCCAGATGGCCGGCTGGTCCGACCGGGTCCAGAAGCTCGAGGAGATCTCGGCGGCGGAGGCCGACAGCGAGGTCGCGGCCTGGGCCGGGACCGGCGACTGGGCCATCCCCGAAGCGATCGTCATCTGCGAGTCAGGCGGGAACTACGGGGCGTTGAACCCCAGCTCCGGCGCCGGCGGCGCCTACCAGATCCTGCCGTCGACCTGGCACGCCTACGGCGGGGAGGGCCTCCCGCATCAGGCCTCGCCTGCAGAGCAGGACGCGATCGCTGCCCAGATCTGGGCCGACTCGGGCCCCGGGGCGTGGGTCTGCGCGGGCTGAGCCGGCCGCTTCAGCCCGGGCTCGGCTCCGGTGGCGCCTCGGGCGCGCGCTCCCAGCGCGTGCCACGCAGGAGAACGACGGCGAGGGCGAGGACGATGAGAACCCCGATGCCGGCGACCGCGTAGCTTGCGCGCGGCGACAGGATCGCTGCGATTACGCCTCCGAGCAGGAAGCCCACGCCCGAGAGCCCGCTGGCGAGCGATTCCAAGAGGCCGATGACGCGAGCCTGGTAGGCCTGCTCGGTCAGCTCCTGGGTCGCGGTGATCACGGCGACCCATTGCACCCCGTTGCCGATGCCACCGATCACCGACGCCAGGCACGCGACCGCCAGCGTCGGTGCGAGCGCCGTCCCGGTGTAGGCAAGCCCGATGGCGAGGGTTCCGCCGACCAGCAGAACCGGCAGGGGGGTGCGGCTGAACGACGAGAACAAGAGGCTCCCGATCACCATGCCGACACCCCAGGCGGCTAGGAGGAGCCCGTAGCCGAAGTCGCCTGCGCCGAGAGTCTCCTTGACGAACGCGACCTCGATCGGCAGCACGAGCGCGAAGAACAGGAACGCGATGCCCTCCGCGACCAGGAGCCGCCGCAGCGCCGGGCGCTCCCGCACGTAGTCGAGCCCCCGGCGCAGCCGGTCCATCCAGCCACCGCCCCGGTCTCCCTGGGCCGCCGGCAGGGCCCTCGACGTGAACAACAGGGCCGCCACCACCACGAATGAGGCAGCGTCCGCGAGCAACGAGATCTGGGCGCCGGCCGTGGCGACCAGCAGCCCCGCCAGCGCCGGCCCGGCCGCGGCGCCCGCGGTGAAACCGATGTTGAGGATCGCGTTGCCCTCGCGCATCAGCCCGACGGGCTCGAGGATCGCCGCTGCGGTGGCCCGCGTACGGGCGCGCGCCGCGGTTGCCAGCGTCCCGTCGACCGCGGCGAGGAGGAGGACGGCGACGAGCACGAACGTGTCGTTGGTGGCGAATGCCGCGAGCGCGCAGAACGCGAGCGCCTCCAGGAAGTAGACGAGGCCCAGGGCGCTTCGCGAGTGCAGCGAGTCGATGCGGGCCACCAGCAGCGGCGTGGCGAGGGCGGGCACGAACTGCATCGCCACGAACAGGGCCGCGGTCGCGACCGGGCTCCCCGTCTGGTCGAACACGATGACGGCGAGCGCGATCTCGCCGAGCCAGTTGCCCAGCTCGTTGACGAGGGACGCGACGGCCAGGCGACCGAAGCCCGCCATGCGTAGCGGCTGGAGGGTCGTCCGGGCTCGCGGAGTACCTGCTTCGGCGCGTTGGGTACCTGATTTCATGGGTTCACTGAAGTTCTTGCAACTTTGGACAGCTTGTGCTTAACTCTGGTTGGTCCTTGAAACAAAACCCCCCGGACAGGGACGAAAGGGAGGAAAAAAATGGGCGCGCGTCGCGGCTAATCACCAACTTTCGAAGTAACAGGTGTCACAAATGACGCCACAGGAACGGCCCCGTCCAGGGGTCGTTGTTGTGCTCCAGGCCGTTCGCATCCGGGAGCGTTGACAGTTAGCCGCTCGCTGGTTGCGCCGGATGGCTGGCCGACACGTAGTCGTGGATCCGCTTGTCGAGCGCGAGCTCGGCTTCGAAGTCGGCGTCCTCGCCGTGGCGATACGCGAGGGTCTTGTCGGCGAGCATCTCGACAAAGAGCTCGACCAGCCGGCCGTCCAGCTGGGTCCCGGAGACCCGGCGCATCTCGTGGATCGCCTCGAATGAGCTCCGCGGCTCGCGGTACGAATCGCGGGCCGTCATCGCGTCGTAGGCATCGGCGACCGCCAGGACCCGGGCGATCCTGGGGATCTCGTCGCCCTTGAGCCCGCGGGGATAGCCGAGCCCGTCGGGTCGCTCGTGGTGGGCGAGGATGATGTCGCCCACCGGCGTGTAGCCATCGATCTGGGAGACGATCCGGGCGCCCTCATAGGGATGGCGCTTGATCTGCTCCCAGTCGTCCTCGCTGAGCTGGCCGCGAGCCTTCAGGACTTCGTCGGGGAGGACGAACTTGCCGATGTCGTGGAGCAGGCCGGCGGTGTGCGCCAGCTCCTGGTCCTCCGGCGAAAGTCCCGCGCGTGCGGCCAGCTCGCGCGAGTACCGCGCCACCGCGGCGCTGTGCCGGGCGGTCATCCGGTCGCGGAGGTCGAGGGTGCGGAGCAGCGCGCTGAGGAGCGCCACCTGGAACCCGGCGAGCTGCTTCGCGCGCATCTCGAGCTCGTCGGCGCGCTCCTGGGAGAGGAGGAGCTCGCCCACGAGGAACTGGAAGGTCAGGAGCACGATCGCGAAGAGAATCACGGCCGGCAGGCCCAGGTGGGTGTGCGCGAGCGTGACCGCCAGCGTCAGCAGCCCCGCTGCGAGCTCCGACGGAAGGATCGGGATTACCCAACGGCGCAGGTGGGCGCTGACCTTCGACCCCTCGAGATAGACGCTGTAAACGGCGATCGAGGCGAGGTTGATCGCGAGCGCGGTCGCGAAGAGGCCGAGCACCAGAAGGTAGAAGCTGACGTCGTGCGGCCCGAGTTCGAGGACGTCGATCGCGAAATGGAACAGCGCTCCGGAGATCAGCGGGAAGGTGGCGTAGACCAGCAGGTTGATCAGCAGGTCCGTCTCGCCGTAGCGGGAGCGGAGCCAGCTGACGAGGATGGTGCTGACGCCGACCACGACGCCCGGCGCGGCGCCCAGCAGTGCGGTCGCGGTCACGATCGCCAGCAGGCTTCCGGAGATCTTGACCCGCCAGGCGGCGGTCTCCACCGCGCGCAGGTCGCTGATCACCGACAGTGCGATCAGCAGCCCGAGCAGCGGCAGGTCCCAGTTCGCCTCGGGCGCGAGCACGACCGCGGCCAGAAGCGCAGCGGCCAGGAGCGCGAGCTCGCCCGCGATCACGAGTCGAGTGGGTCGACCGACCATCTCTAGCTTGGTGGTGGGGTTGGTGGCGGGGGTTGTCGGTCGGTCTAGTCGCTCAGGGTCCGGACCGAGCCACCACGGCCCAGCCGCGGCACGGGGTGGTCGCCCGCGCCGATCTCCCGCATCGAATCGATGAATCGATCGAGGTCGTCACGCGCGTATCGGCGCTGGCCTCCCGGCGTGCGGTAGGTGGCGACGAGCCCGTCGTTCGACCACTTCCGCAGCGAGGCGGCGCTGACCCCCAGGTATTCGGCAGCCTGCCCAACGTTCAGCAACCTGGCCGTGGTTTCGATGTCCATCTTGCGTCCTCCCGGTTTCTCGAGACTCGCCGCGAAAAGCGGCCGAAACTTCAGATCCGCTGCGAAGCCTGCGGACAACCAGGTAGTCGTGCAAGCTCTCCGGGAGGGCGCGACGAGGACATGCGCAACTTCACGGCGCCGAACTTGCAACATCTGCACACCCTGAAACCAGGTATGCAATGCCAGAGATCAGGTAATGCGGATCAGCTGGGCAGGCTTGCCAGCAGGCGGCTGGCGGCCTCGCTCGGCCGTGTGCCGAGCTCCGACATGCCCTCCCGGCCGCCGACCAGGCGCGCGGCGCGGTAGGCGAACGCCTCGGCGCCGCCGGCCCGCAGGGCGCGCCGGAGCGGCTCGCCCAGCACGTCCAGGCGGGGCGAGGCCCCGCAGAGCACGACGGCCTGCGGCTCGAGAGCGCGAAGCGCCGCCGCATAGCGGCGTTCGGCGAGGTCGGCCGAGAGCAGGAGGACGCGCAGGCCGGTCCGGCGCAGGCACAGCTCGAGCGCCTGGGCGTGCACCGCTTCGAGGCCGAGCGGGGGCCCCGAGTCGAGCAGGAGGACGCCGGCGGGGCGTGATGCGGGCGGCGCCAGGCGCCGTGCGCCGTGCAGCCAGCCGGTCGCCCAGCGGCACGCGTACTCGAGCTCGGCCTCACCGCCGGTCCGCCGGGCGGCGGTCTCGAGCGCGGGGAGGAGGACCTCCTCGAGCGTGCGTTCGACGGTGCGGACCGCCAGGCTCTCCTCGAGCTCGCGGTCGGCGGCGGCCTCGTCGAAGCGGTCGAACGCCGAGAGCAGCCGGGCGGGCGACGCCGGTCCGCGGCCGCGGCGCTGAGCGATCTCGACGGCCGATGAGATGTTGTGCGTCTCGCGCAGCGCGTCGCGCAGGGCCTCGATCTGGTCGAGCTCGTACTGGCGATGGTTCCCAGGGGTCCGCGCGGGCTGCGGGTATCCGAGCCGGCGCTCCCAGGTGCGCAGCGTGGAGGGGCTGACGCCCAGCATTTCCGCCGCGGCAGCGGTTCGAATCCCCGTCATTGCAAGATCACCGCTGGTTTTTCGCGGTTTGCGGCGACTTTTTCAAGTGCCGTTATGGATCTTGCAACGAAGTTTCCGGCGCGAGAGCTGCGACCTCGCCGTCGGCACGGGCGGCCCAGGCCGCCTGTTCGGCCGCCTCGAGCAGGTCGTCGGCGGTGGTTCCGTGGGTGG
>CAVTFG010000024.1:0-158489 GCA_963734015.1 uncultured bacterium
CCTGGTCGGGGCGCTTTTCTCAGACCAGTGGCGCTTCGAGCGTCGTCCAGCTGTCCACGTCGGGGAGCCCGAACTCGTGGAGCTTCTTGACCTCGCCGACGCGCTCGTAGCCGAAATGGCGCTCGTACCAGGCGATGGTCTCCGGCCGGTCCGCGTTGGTGATCACCCGGGTCGCGCCAGCGTCGCGCATCAGGTCCATCCGCAGGCTCTGGAGCGCCCGCCCGATCCCGAGCTCGCGCTGGTCGGGGAGGACGGCGAGCAGGGTGGTCTTGCCGGCAAGCCCGGGCCCGTCGCGCAGGATCCGGTGGCCCGCGACGCCGACGATCTCGCCCTCCACCTCGGCGACGAACCACTCCCCGACGTCGAAGTCGTCCATCTCCGGTGAGGGGACACGGTGCATGTTCGCCGTCTCGAGGACGCTGAGCATCGGCTCCCGGTCGCCGGGCACCCGGGCGGGCCGGATCCGGTAGCAGGGTCCCTTGCGCTCCGGCAGGCCGAGCAGCTCGCGCGCCTCGGCCGGAGTCGCGACGCGGCGGCCCGCGAGGTCGGCGAGGGAGACGGCCCGTGCGATCAGCGCCGAGTTGGTGGTCACCTCCGCGTCGCCGGCCTGCAGGCGCGCTGCGTCCTCGAGGCCGGTGCGGATGTGCCCGCCCGCGAAGGCGGCGAGCGCGTTCGCCTTGAGCTGGTAGTCGCCGATGCCGCCCGCAGCCCAGACGGTTCCGGGCGGCAGGGAGTCGACGAGGTGCGAGAGCTCGCGCATCGTCGCGGGCGCGGTGTGGTGGCCGCCGAGCATCAGGTTCGCGTAGAGCGGCTCGCGGATGAGCCCGCTGTGCAGCAGGCGCCGCGCCTCGCTCGCCATGCCCGAGCCGAATACCTCGAGCTCGGGCCGGATCCCGGCGGCGAGCATCCGCCCCGCCAGCGCCTCGACCGTCTCGGGCGCGTTCACGCTGGGCCCGGTGGCGAAGTCGAGCGAGCCGAGAGTGAGGCTGGCCATGTCCGGCTTCGCGTCTCCCTCGAGGCTCAGCACGGCCGCACGGCGGTCGAGCTCGGAATGCTCGCGACCGCTCGTGCTCGCGCACAGCACGGCGTCGGGGCATTCGGCCCGCACCGCCGAGATGATCTCCGCGTAGACCTCGGGTCGCCAATCGGGTCGGCCGTCGGCGTCGCGCGCGTGCAGGTGGATGACGCCGGCGCCCAGGTGACAGGCGACCCGCGCATCGCGCGCGATCTGCTCCGCCGTGACCGGGAGGCTGGGTACCTGCTCGCGCGAAGCGACCATGCCGGTGATCGCCGCATTGACGATCAGCGGCGCGTAAGGGGTGCGAGGATGCGGCGGATGGACGGCCTCCATGGCCGCCCACAGGCTAGAGACCCGTCCGTGGACTCGTTCACGGGCCGAACCCGCCTCTAGGCTGGCCCCGATGCTTCGCGTCACGCCTGCCCTGCTCGCCGTCTTCGCCTTTGCGGCGCTACCCGCTTGCGGCGCCGAGGACGAGGATGCGGAGCCGATCGCGCCCGTGGTCGACCGCAAGCCGGAGACCCGCCAGGACCTGCCGGAGCTGCCCCGGGGCTTCGAGCCGTACCGGAGCCGAGCCCAGGGGCTCGCGTTCGGCCGGCCGCCTGGCTGGAAGGCCAGCAGGCGAGGGCCCGCGACGCTGCTGATCGCCCCGGACGAGCTGGTGGTCATGAGCCTGTCGGCGGACCGCAGCGACGAGGCGGTGAGCAGCGACATCGAGGGGCTCGCCGTTGACACGTTCGCGGTGCTCGAGGGCTACAGGGGCAAGCTGAAGCCCTCGAAGCCACGGAAGTTCGCCCACCACTACGCCGGCTACCAGGTGCGGGGCGACGCGAGGGCCAAGAAGACCGGAGTGCCCCAGCGCCTGCGGCTGATCGTCCTCGAACGAGAGGGCCGGACGGTGGTGACCGCGGTCATGGCCGAGAACTCCAAGGAGAAGGCACCCGACGAGGTCAAGCAGGCCTACCAGGCGCTCCGTTCGCTGCGGACCGGCCCGGTGGACGAGAAAAAGGGCGACTCAGCGGTCCGGGCGGTCCGGATAGACGTCGTCGATCGTCGCGAGCGCCGTGAACGGCGCGTCCGCGGCCGCGGCGATCGCCTCGCCGCCTCCCGCAAGCCGGTCGACGACGCAGAGAGTCGCGACGATGTCGAGGCCCTCGGAGCGGATCCGCTCGATCGCGCTGACGGTTGAGCCGCCGGTGGTCACCGTGTCCTCGACGACGAGCACCTTCGTCCCGGGCTCCACGGGCCCCTCGACCCAGCGCTGGAGGCCGTGCTCCTTGCGCTCCTTGCGCACGAAGAAGCCCACGAGCCCGTCACCGCCGGGCACGGCGATCGCGGCGCAGGCCAGCGGAATCGCCGCCATCACCGGGCCGCCGACCGCGCTCGCGCCGGCGCCGGTCGCGGCGGCAGCGATCAGCTCGCCCGCCGCACGGAACCCGGCCGGGCGCATCAGCGTCCGGCGCGCGTCCACGTAGTACTGCGCGTTCCGGCCGCTCGAGAGCGTGACCTCGCCGATGACCAGCGCGTGCTCGCGAAGCTCGGCGACCAGGGTCGCCCGGGCGCCGTCGAGGTCAGCCATCCTCTAGCCGTAGACGTAGAAGACGTCGCCCATGTCGATCCAGTTGTAGATGAACAGGGCGTTCGCGGGCGGGTTGCGCAGGCAGCCGTGGCTGGCCGGATAGGTCGGCACCGAGTGGTATCCGTGGGTCGCGTAGCCGCGGATGAAGTAGACGGAGTGGATCATCCCGAGGCTGTTCGTCCCGTAGTCCTTGCGGTAGGTGGGGAACTTCCCGCGGATCGTCGGCGTCGCCGGCGCTCCGGACGAGATGTGGAAGATGTGCTTGGCCTTGCCGTTCTTGGCAAGCACCATGACCTGGCGCGAGAGGTCGGCCTCGATGTGCTTGCCGCCGGACTTCCACTTCAGGTGGAAGCCGCCCTTGCCCGCCGCGAGCTTCTGGAAGATGCCGGGCGTCGCGGTCTGGGTGCGGCTCATGTTGTTCACCTTGCGGAAGGCCAGGATCGCGCGGCTCGTGGCGCTGCCGTAGGAGCTGCCATTCGACGTGTAGTAGGCCTTCTTCTTCAGGAGCTTGTTCAGGAGCTTGACGTTCTTGCCGTGATCGCCGGGGTCGAGGTCCGGGTAGTCGACCTCGACGCCGCGCGAGGCGCGGAGCGCGCGCTGCTGCTGGGGGGTGGGGAGCTTGTTGGCGCGCACCCGATAGTCGCCGGGCTTGATCACCTTCGGGCTGCGGATGTCGAAGCGCCCGATGTTGCCTTCCTTGCCGCCGCGCTCGACCGGCTTCGTGAGGCGCTTGACCGTCTGGCCGTCGCGCTTGACCAGCAGCAGGATCTCCTGGTTCGGGACGAACGGTCCGACTGTGCCGACGGCTTTGAAGCGCTCGCCGACGTCGACCTTCCCGTTCTGGATGCCCTTGAGCTGGAGCTTGATCCGCGCCCTGACCGGGGCCTGGACGCCGCGCTGCTTGTCCCTCGTCGCCGGCCGGGTTGCGCTCGGCCTCGGCCGCGGTGCGGTCGGCGTCGGTCTGGGTTGCCGGGGCCTGGGCCATGGCGCCGGGCGCAGCGACCAGCGCCAGCGAGACGATCCCCCCGAGGATGCCGCGAGCTCTCACGCGCGGAATTGTGACAGGCACGACCGACGACCGCTAGCCGGACGCGAGCACCGCGAAGGCGATCGCATTGTTCAGCATGTGGAGCGCGATGCACGGCCGGATCGAGCCCGTGCGCTCGTACACCGCGGCGAGGATCACGCCGAACAGCGAGAGCTGCAGGACCACCGGCCAGGAGCCCTCGCCGGTGAAGTGGAACAGCCCCCAGATCCCGGACGAGACCAGCGCTGCCACCAGAAACGAGCCGTGCGAGCGGATGCCGGCGAACATGAAGCCGCGGAAGAAGATCTCCTCGGCCACGGGAGCCGCGATCACGATCAGGAAGAACGCGGCGATTCCGCCGAGGACGCCCTCGTCGACGCCGAGCTCGCGGGTGATGTCCTCCTGCTCGGGCGAGAACAGCGCCGAGATCACCAGCGCGCACGCCAGGTACGTGATGTAGCCGATCACCGCGGTCGAAACCGGCGCGCGGAGCGACGGACCGAGGCCGAGCTCGGCGGGCCGCGCGTACCCCTCGGCCTTCGCGACCTGGAACGGGACGTAGACCATCGCGGCTGCCAGCAGGCCCTGCAGCACCAGCACGGCGCCGAGCGTCTCGAGGTCCGGGTCGAAGGCGGAGGCGATGAGCGCCGCCAGGAACGAGATCAGGAGCAACAGCACCAGGCCGGCCAGCACGCGCGCGCCGCCCCAATCGGCGCTCTCGTTGGGCGCGGCGCCTGCCGGCGCCGCGAGCCGCTCGTCGTCACGCAGGCGGAGAACGACGGTCTTCGCCGCGCGGTCGCCGAGGCGCTGGCGGTGCTCGGAGGTGGGCACCGTGAAGAAGATCGCGATCAGGTCGGGGAGTCGCAGCAGGTTGCGGGCGAGCGCCGCGTTCCAGGTCAGGTGGCTCCCGTCGAGGCGAACGACCCGGATGCCGAGCGCCGCCTTGCCGATCGTGCGCCCGAAGCGCCATTCGGCGAAGACCATGTAGTTGATCCAGACGCTCAGCGCGATCAGGGTCGCGATGCCGGCAGACTGCTCCTGTGAGCTGGTGAGCGTCTCTGACTCGACCTCCGGCACCGCCGCGTAGACGGCAATCCCGACCAGGAGCCAGCCGATCCCGAGGTCGATCAGTCCCGCCAGCCACCGCCGTCCGAGGCCGGCGAGCTCCGGCTCTCGGGTGCTGCCGGGCGGGCCGACCGAGGGGGTGCCGGGCATCCCGATGCCCGGCTCGTCCAGGCGCTCCTCCGGTCGCGGCGGCGGCAGGTCGCTCACGAGCTGCCGCCCAGAGCGCTCGCAACCTCGGCGAGCGAGCCGATGTCGCCGCCGCCATCGCGGTCGAGCAGCAGCGCGCGGATTCCGGCAGCGTCGGCGCCGGCCACGTCCTCCTCGGGCGTGTCGCCGACGTGGAGTGCCTCGTCCGCGGAGCAGCCCGCGATCTCGAGCGCCTGGGAGAAGATCACCGGGTCGGGCTTGCGCGAGCCGGAACCGGCCGAGGTGACGACGCCGTCGAGCAGGTTGTCCAGGTCGCACCGCTCGAGCACCTCGGTCAGCGAAACGTCCCAGTTCGAGACGCAGACCAGCCGGATGCCCCGCGAGCGCAGGTCGGCCAGGGCGGGCGCGACGTCCGGGAACGGGTGGAACCGGATCGAGGCCATCATCGTCTCGACGGTGACCTCCCGGTCGAGCTCCCACGAGAGGATGTCCGCGCAGCGTGCGCGCAGGGCGGCGACGGAGTCCGCGTCGCGGCCCTCGTGCGAGTGTTCCTTGTAGTAGGCCATCTCCTTGCGAACGGCGCGGACGAGGTCCTCGTCGTCAGGCTCCCGCTCGACCTCCGCCGCCAGGTGCACCCACGGCGGCTCGAGCTCGACGAGGGTGCCCAGGGCGTCGAGGAAGACGGCGCGGACCTTTGAAGATGCCATCAAGCGGCGCAGCTTGACAGGATCGGGATTGATGGAGGACCAAAGCTTCTGGCAGCAGAACGAGGACGTGATCGGCGCGGTCATCACCTTGGCCATCACGTTCCTCGTCGCGTACGTGGTCGACAGGTTCGTCCTGGCCCGGGCGGGGCGCGTCGCGGACCGTGTTACCGAGGCCGGCGTGTCGCGCGCCGCGAGGACCCGGCTGCGGGTCGTACGGCGCCTGATCTTCGTCGTGATCGTCCTGATCGGCTGCTTCCTGGCGCTGAACCAGTTCACCAAGCTCGACCGGCTGGCCACCGGGCTGCTCGCGTCGAGCGCCGTGCTCGGCATCGTGCTCGGGCTGGCCGCGCGGCAGGTCCTGGCCAACCCGCTCGCGGGGATCCTCCTGGCCTTCACCCAGCCGATCCGGATCGGCGACACGATCACGATCGACGACGAGACCGGCCGCGTCGACGACCTGACCCTGTCCTACACGTACATCGACACCGGCGATGGCCGGCTGATGATCATCCCCAACGAGCACGTGGTGACCTCGACCCTGTTCAACCGCTCGACCGGTGATCACAGCGCCCCGGCGGCAGCCGCTGTCTGGCTGCCCCCCGGCGCCGATGTCCAGGCCGCCCGCCAGGCCCTGAGGCCGCTCGACGCATCGGGAATCGAGGTCAGGGAGCTCACGCCGGAGGGCGTCAAGCTGGTCGTGCACGGCCCGCGGAGCGTGGGCGGAACCGGCGTCGGCGGTGAGGAGGCAGCTCTGCGCGAGCGCGCCCACCAGCTCCTGGCCGAAGCGGGCATCCTCGCCCGCGACGAGGAATCTGAGGCCTGAGGCAGGTTTCAGCCGACCTGACGGCGAATCTCTGTCGTTACCCTTTCCGGGTACTCACGTATGTCAGCGCGGGCACGACATCGCCGTTCGAACGGGGGGGCCTCGGTCGGGAAGAAGATCGGCCTGGGCCTCTGCGTGCTCCTGGCCATCCTCGTCGCCGCGGCCGCCGTCGGCGCCGGCTGGGTCTACAACGTGATGGCCGACGCCCCCTCGATCGACGACCTGAAGCCGCTCGACGCCGGCGAGAACTCGAAGGTGTACGACGCCACGGGCGAGCTGCTGGGGTTCATCGACGCCGACATCGTCCGCGAGCGGGTCGAGCTGAAGGAGATCCCGAGGTCGCTCGAGGAGGCGACGATCGCGATCGAGGACGAGAACTTCTACGAGCACGACGGTATCGACGTCTCAGCGATCGCCCGTGCCGCGGTCGAGAACGTCGAGGCCGGCGACATCGAGCAGGGCGCCTCGACGATCACCCAGCAGCTGGTCCGCAACCTCTACATCGCGAAGCCGGAGGACACGCTCGAGCGCAAGCTGCAAGAGGCCCAGATGGCGATGGACTACGAGGACCGCTTCTCGAAGAAGCAGATCCTCGAGCAGTACCTCAACACCGCCACCTACGGCACCAACGGCGGCGACACTGCGGTGGGCGTGGAGGCGGCCTCGCAGGTCTACTTCAACAAGCACGTCTCGGACTTGAACGCGCGCGAGTCGGCGCTCCTTGCGGGGCTTCCGCAGGCACCCTCGCAGTACAACCCGTTCATCAACCCGGAGCGCGCGACCGTGCGGCGGAACCTGGTGCTGAACGCGATGCGCGAGCAGGGCTATCTCGACGAGCGGGAGTACCAGAAGAACGTCAGCGGAGGACTCAGCCTCGAGCAGGGCACGCGCTACGACGAACGGAAGGAGCCCTATCTCTTCGACTACGTCCAGCAGGAGCTGATCGACAAGTACGGAACCGACACCGTGCGCCTCGGCGGCCTCGAGGTCTACACGACGATCGACCCGCAGCTGCAGAACCTTGCTCGGGAGGCGATCGCCAACCATCCGGTGACGAGCGCAGCGGCGGCGCTGGTCTCAACCGACACCCAGACCGGGGAGATCCTGGCGATGGCTTCCTCGACCAACTACGACGACGACCAGTTCAACCTTGCGGCACAGGGGGAGCGTCAGCCCGGCTCCGCCTTCAAGCCATTCGCGCTGACGGCGGGGGTCGACCAGGGCATCGACCCGGACTCCACTTACTATTCAGCACCCGATTCGATCACGCTCACTCCATGTGACGGCTGCCCGCCATGGTCCGTCTCCGGCGGCGGCGGTGGGACGATGAGCCTGCGAGACGCGACGGCGGAGTCGATCAACACGGTCTACGCCCAGTTCGTGCTCGACGTCGGCGCCGACTCGATGGTCGAAATGGCGGAAAGGATGGGGATCACCACCGAGCTCGGCGGCTATCCGGCGGAGGTCCTCGGCGGCCTCACCACCGGCGTCTCCGTGCTCCAGATGTCGAACGCATACGCGACCCTGGCGAACGGGGGTGTCCACCACAAGCCGACGGCGATCGACCGTGTGGAGTTCCCGGACGGCGAGGTCGACGAGCCCAGCAAGGCTGCGGGCGAGCGGGTCATCTCGGACGGCGTCGCCTACGAGGTAGTCGACGTGATGACCGGGACGTTCGACTACGGAACCCTGACTTGTTGCGACATCCCTTGCCCGTCCGCAGGGAAGACCGGCACGACCGAGCTCCAGTCGGACGCCTGGACGGTCGGCTACACGCCGCACGTGTCAACCGCGGTGTGGGTGGGGAACCCGGATGCCCGAGTTCCCCTCCCCGGCTACAGCTTCGACCTTGCCGGCCCGATCTGGGACGACTACATGTCGGTCGCTGCGGCGAAACCGTGCGACGACTTCCCCGAGCCCAAGGACCCGGTCAGCCTGTCCTCCGGCGCCGGCAGCTACAGCGTCTCGCCGGACGAGACCACTACCGATCCGACCGATCCGACCGACAGCACCGACTCGCCGGACGCCGGCGTCGACGCGGACGGCGACGGCTATCCGGACGATCAGTTCGCGCCCGGCGCCGGCCAGGAGCCGCTCTCACCGCCCGGACAGGGCAACGGGGACGGCGGCGCGGCCCCTCAGTAGCCCACACGCCGCGTAAGGTCAGACCATGCGCGGCGAGTTCGAGCTGATCGATCTCCTTCGCGAGCGGATCGCCGCCGCGGGCCCTGGGTCGAGTGAGCGCCTGGTCGTCGGCAGCGGCGACGACGCGGCGGTTACGGCACCCGGCGGGGTCACGGCGACCTCCGTGGACGCGATCGTCGACGGCGTCCATTTCCGGCGGCGGACGTTCCCGCCGGAGGCGATCGGCGCGAAGGCGATGGCGTCGGCGCTCTCGGACCTGGCGGGCATGGGCGCGGCCCCGGGCGAGGCGTACGTCCAGGTGGGCATGCCCGATGACCTGGGCGAGGACGAGCTCACCGGAATCGCCGACGGGCTCGCGGCCTCGGCGGCCGAGTCCGGCGTGGTCGTCGCGGGCGGCGACGTCGTCGCCTCGCCGGTGCTGTTCCTCGCCGTCACGGCCGTCGGGCATGCCGATTCGGTCGGCGACCTGGTGACGCGCTCCGGGGCCCAGCCCGGGGACGCCTTACTGGTGACGGGACCTATCGGCGGAGCCGCCGCCGGCCTGCGCCTGCTCGAGCGGCCCGAGCTGGCCGCCGCGCTCGACGACGAGACCGCGGAGGCGCTGCGCGCCCGCCAACTACGTCCGCGTGCCCGCCTCGCGGCGGGCCGGGCGCTCGCCGCTGCCGGGGCGACGGCGATGATCGATCTCTCGGACGGCCTCGCTGGAGACGCGCGCCACCTGGCGAGCGCCGGCGGGGTGCGGCTCGCGATCGAGATGGGCGTGGTGCCGATCCAGGCGGGGCTCTCCGAGGTGGCCGCGGCCGCCGGCGAGGATCCGGAGCTGCTGGCCGCCTCCGGTGGAGAGGACTACGAGCTGCTGGCGGCGTTGCCTCGTGATCGGACGGACGACGCGGTTGCGGCGCTTCGCGATGCCGGCCTCGCCCCCGCCGTGGTGGGCGGGACCGAGGCCGGGGAGGGTCTGGTCCTGCGCGGCTCTACAGGCCGCGAGCTGGACGTGCGGGGGTACGACCAGGTGAGCTCACGAGTTCCTGCCGAGCCCACTTGAGCATGCGGGCCTTGCGGAGGATCTCCCGCGCAACCTGCTCTGAGTCCACCTCGTAGCCCTCGGCGATACGCCTCTTGATGTCGGCCATCCTTGGGTCCTCGATCGGGTCGGTTCGGTCGTCAACGTCCATGTTGGGGCTTGTCGCTAGTTGCATTACAAGCTGCTCCGTACCCAGCCATCGTCCCTTCTAGTCCGGACGATGATCCAACAACCGTCCAGCCCGAGTCCATTCAGGGTCGCCCCCTAGGCGCGGTCTGAGGCGCGGCACCCAGAGCGGAGCTCGGTGAGCGGAGCGCAGCCCTCACCACGGCGACCACCGCGGCGAGCGCCACGGCCAACGAGGCCGTCGCGAAAAGACCCAGGCCGCCGCCGGCGACCAGGACGACGAGTTGCCAGGGAGTGGACGCGCCCCAGTCGAGCGCCCCCGCCACGTGCAGGACCACCGCGGTCACCGGGATCGCCGCCACGAGTGCGAGGCCGACCGCGGCGCCGGCCGCGAGCCGGCCGGAGGTCCTGTGGATCATCACCACGTGCGCGAGCGGCGCCATCGCGAGCGCGAGGAACGGGTTCGCAACCCACGCGACGAAGCACGCGGCGAGGCAGAGCGCGCCCGCCGCGGCCCCGAGGAGCGCGGCATCCGGGCGTGCCGGCGCCCGGCGCAGGCCGAGGATCCACCAGGCGCCCAGCGCCAGCAGGGCGAGGAACACCATCGCGATCACCTCCACCGGCCCGACCGCGAAGCGCCCGGGGTCGTACGGGACCTCGGGCCGCGGGATCAGGCCGGCGAATGCCAGTAGATACAGCGCGATGAGCGGCGTCAGGGCAACGATCGCCCACTCCGCCGCCCAACCGAGCGCGAGACGGGAGCTTCCGTCCCGCCTGGCGCGGGCAAGCGCCAGGGCAACCGGGAGGGCCGGTGGCACGAGCAGCGCGAGGGCGAGCAGGGAGATGGCCCAGCTCGGGATCGTGTTGTCGCCGAGGCGCACGTAGGATTCCGGGTCATCGACCACCGGTGCCGGGGCGGTGTCAAGCGCCCCCACCAGCGCCAGGACGGTTGCGCCGAAGCGCTCGACGGAATCCGGCGAGAGCTGCTCGTCGCCCGCCGATTCGGGGGGCAGTGGGACCTCGCCGGCGCCGCTGATCGCCACGGCGTCGACGCCCTCGGCCAACAGCGCCGCCTGGGCCCCGGCGGCGGCGGGCAGCGCGAGGCGCGCGATCTGCCCGAGCGCACCGTCGAGGCCCGACCCCGCCTCCGCGCGGGAGACGAGGGTCTCCTCCGCGGTGCGGATCAGCGACTGGGAGGGCCGCACCTGGCCGCCCGAGCTGGTGACGAGATGGGGCTCCGCCGGTTCCGCGGCTCCCGGTTGCGAGATCACGACCGCGGCGTCGACGACGGTGCGCTCGGGGAGGGCGTCGATCATCTCGCGGATGCCGTCCGCCTCGCCTCCCGCGCCGTCGATCGAGCCGAAGATCAGCGTCCGCTCCCGCCCCGCCACGCCGAGCTCCGCGGCGAGCTCCAGCAGCACCCCGGTTGCAGCGGCGCTCGAGGCGGCACCCGAGCCGGACCGCGTGTCGCGCTCGGCTGCAACCAGGATCGCGCCGTCGCCGGTGCCCGGGAGCGTCAGGAGGACGTTTCGCAGCTCGACGTCCTCGCCGTTCACCGAGGCGTCGAACGTCTGCTCGGCGACCGAGCCCGTGGCGATCTCCTCGAAGCTCTTGCGCACGAAGTCGGCGCCCGCGGCTGCGTCATCGGACCCGGCGCGGCGATCGGGAGCCACGCGCGCAAGGTCGCGCGCCGAGTCGGCAGCGGCTTCCGCGTTGAACTCGATCGTGCCGACTGCCGGCTCCAGGGGCTCGGGCACGCCCTGCAAGGAGAACGCGACGATGACGAGCGCTGCGAGCAGCGGTGCGAAGCCGAGTCTGTATGCGTTCAGGTCCAGCACGGGCGCGTACCCTTATTCATATGACCGGGGAGGGCTCGCCGCGCATCCTTTTGGTGGACGACGAACCGGCCGTTCAGACGCTCCTCACCTACCCGCTCGCCAAGGACGGCTACGAGGTGGTGTCGGCCGTGGATGGCCGCGAGGCCCTGGAACGTTTCGCTGAGCAGCGTTTCGATCTGGTTGTGCTGGACATCATGCTTCCGAAACTCGACGGGATCGAGGTCTGCCGCCGGCTTCGCACCCGCAGTCAGGTGCCGATCATCATGCTCACCGCGAAGGACGACGAGATCGACAAGGTCGTCGGCCTCGAGATGGGGGCGGACGACTACATCACCAAACCGTTCTCGGTCCGCGAGTTCCGCAGCCGGGTCCGGGCCGCGCTCCGCCGCGCCGAGATGGGCGGCGACCAGGCCGGCGACGAGCCGATCGTCGCGGGGGACCTGGAGGTCGACCTCGAGCGCCGCGCGGTCAAGATGCGCGACTCGCAGGTGAAGCTGACCTACGTCGAGTTCGAGGTGCTCACCGCGCTGGCGTCCGCTCCGGGGCGGGTGTTCACGCGCGAGACTCTGCTCGGGCGGATCTGGGGCGACTCGAAGTACCGGGACCCGCGAACGATCGACGTCCACATCCGGCACCTGCGCGAGAAGCTGGAGCGCGATCCGCGCCGGCCCGAGTATCTGTTCACGGTCAGAGGGGTGGGCTACCGGTTCCGCGACGGCGACGGCTAGCTCCGGGTGTTCGGCTCCGTCCGTAATCAGCTCGTCCTGCTGTTCTCGCTGATCACCGCGGCGGCGATCGGCTTCATCTACCTCTACGTCGTCCCGCAGCTCTCATCGAGCCTGACCGCCGAGAAGCTCCGGCGCCTCCAGGCCGAGGCGGCCGAGCCTGGGCGGGCGCTCGCGGCGGTGATCGAGGACGGGCGCTCGCCGGCACAGCTTCGCCGCCTCACGCTTGAGCTCTCGCAGCGCGCGGGGGCGAGGGTGACGGTCCTCGGGGTCCGCGAGGAGCCCTTGGGCCTGCGCCCGGCGTTCGTGGTCGCCGACTCGGACGTCGAGCAGACCGCCCTCGCGCCAAGCTATCCGGCCGCCACCGCGGCGCTGCAGACGGGCGCCACCGCCAGCGCGGTCGAGCGGATCTCCGGCGCACGCTTCGGCGAGACGGCCCAGACGCTGTCCGCCCGCGGGGAGCCGCGGTGGGTCGTGGTGCTCTCGGACTCGCTCGCCGACGTGGACGACAACGTGGCCCTGATCAAACGGCAGATCCTGATCGCCGGCGCGATCGCGCTGGCGGCGGCGCTGGCGGCCGGGTTCTTCGCCGCGCGTGCGCATTCGCGCCGCCTGCGCCGCCTCGATGCCGCGGCGCAGCGGGTTGCGGAGGGCGACTTCTCGACGCCGATCCCGGTGGACTCCGCCGACGAGGTCGGGGAGCTGGCGACGACGCTGAACGAGATGCGCGAGCGCCTCAACCGCCTCGACCGGGCGCGGAAGGAGTTCATCGCCAACGCCTCGCACGAGCTGAGAACCCCGATCTTCTCGCTGGGCGGCTTCGTCGAGCTGCTGGACGAGGAGGACCCGGACCCGAGGGCCCGCGCGGAGTTCATGGCGACGATGCGTGGCCAGGTCGAACGGCTGACCAAGCTCACGACCGACCTGCTCGACCTGTCGAAGCTCGACGCCGACGCCCTGCAGGTGAACGCCGCGCCCGTCGACCTGGCCGACGTGGCCGAGGCGGTCGCCGCCGAGTTCGCACCCGCCCTGGAGCGCCATGACTCCGTCCTCGAGCTGGAGGGCGAGCCCGGCGTGGTGGCCGGCGCCGACCCGGACAGGGTCGCGCAGATCATCCGTATCCTGCTTGACAACGCGATTTCGCACACTCCGGAGAAGACGAGGATCACCGTGACAGCCGAGCTCCAGCACGGAGCGCCAACCCTCACCGTCCGCGACGACGGGCCGGGCATCGAGCCCGCCCACCGCGAACAGGTCTTCGAGCGCTTCTTCACCGCCGACGAGGTCTCGGGCTCTGGGCTGGGCCTGGCGATCGCCCGCGAGCTCGCGCGCCTGATGGCCGGCGACCTCATGCTTCGTTCCCGCCGGGGGCGCACCGAGTTCGCCCTGCGCCTGCCGGCCGCCGCGAGGGTTCGAGCGTGAGCCGCCGGATTGCGCTGCTCGCGGCGACTCTCGTCGCCGCGCTCGGGGTTGCCGCCTGCGGTGAGGACGACGAAGGGACGACGACGACGGTCGCGAGTGAGTCCTCGGACTCGCGTGAGCTGGTGGTCGAAGCCGATGAGGGCGCGTTCAACGCCCAGGCCGTCTACGAGAGCGCCGGCCCCAGCGTCGTCACGATCAGCTCGATCTTCCCGGAGGGGACGAATCCGCTCACCGGGTCCGGCCCCCAGGCCGGCCAGGGATCGGGGTTCGTGATCTCGGAGGACGGCGAGATCGTGACCAACGCGCACGTGGTGACCGACGGTCAGGCGGAGGGCACCGGCGACATCAACGCGGCCCGCGAGGTCTACGTGCAGTTCGTCGATCGCAACCAGGTCGAGGCGGAGATCGTCGGCTTCGACCCCTTCGCCGACGTGGCTCTGCTCAAGGTCGATCCCGACGAGCTCGACATCGATCCGATCGAGCTCGGCTCGCTCGATGGAGTGGAGGCGGGTGACCCCGTCGCAGCGATCGGCAGTCCGTTCGGAGAGCGTCAGTCGTTGTCGGTGGGGGTCGTGTCCGCGACGGAGCGGGCGATTCCCTCTCTGACCGAGTTCCGGATCGGCGGCGCGATCCAGACCGACGCCTCGATCAATCCCGGCAACTCGGGCGGGCCGCTGCTCGACGCGGAGGGGAAGGTGATCGGGATCAACCAGCAGATCGACACCACCTCCGGCGGCAACCAGGGGGTGGGGTTCGCGGTCCCGATCGACCTGGCGTCTCGCTCGATCGAGCAGCTGCGCGAGGACGGCACCGTCGACTATGCGTTCCTGGGGGTCGGTACGCGGGCGCTCTACCCGCAGCTCGCCGAGCGCCTGGAGATCGACGCGGAGGCCGGAGCGCTCGTCGAGCGAGTTGAGCCCGGCAGCCCGGCCGAGGACGCCGGGATCGAGGCGGGCGACCAGCAGATCACCTTCCAGGGGCTGCCGTTCCGGGTCGGCGGCGACGTGATCGTGGGAGTCGACGGGAAAGAGGTGGTCGGCGAGAGCGAGCTCGCCGACATCATCGCCCGGGAGGATCCGGGCGCGACCGTCGAGTTCGAGATCATCCGTGACGGCGAGCGGATCACGGTCGAGGTCGAGCTCGACTCGCGGCCCGCGACGTCCGAGTGACGGAGATCCACAGGCTGACTCGTGACCTCGCGCTCGCGCTGCGCGAGCGTGTGTTGCCGGGCCTGGGGTCGCACGCCGGCCGTGAGCACGCCGGCGCGGGCGAGGGCGGGGACGTGACCTTTGCGATCGACGAGGAGGCGGAGTCGTTCCTCGAGGAGTATCTGGCCGAACGAGCGACGGACGTCGCCTTCTACTCGGAGGACCGGGGCCTCGTCGACGGCGACGGATCCCCGGAATGGGTACTGGTCGTCGACCCGATCGACGGCACGCGGCCCGCGATGGCCGGGCTCGAGTCCGCCTGCGTCTCCGTGGCCGCGGCGCCGCTGGGCGACGGTGAGCCGGCGATGGGCGACGTCTCGGCAGGCTGCGTCGTGGAGATCAAGTCGGGCGCAGTGTTCGTTGCGACGCGCGACGGCGCCGTCGAGCCGGAGCCGCGGCTGTCGGCGAACGCGGACCTCGGCCGGCTGTTCTGGAGCTACGGGTTTCGCGGGCGGCCCGTCGTGCCGACCGTGCGGGTCCTCGAGGAGCTGATCGACGGCTCGTCCGTGGGCGGCGGCACGTTCGACCTCGGCTCCGCCACGTTCGACATGACGCGGATCGTCACCGGCCAGCTCGACGCGTACGTCGAGCCCGGTCCGCGCCTGGTCGCCGACGTGCCGGGGATGCGTGAGGAGTTCGAGCGCGTGGGCGGCGGTGCGCTGCTGAACAACTCGCCGTACGACCTGGCCGCGGCGGTCCTGATCTGCGAGCGGGCCGGGGCGATCGTCACCGACGCGCACGGCAACCCGCTCTCCGACCGCCCCCTCCTCGGCTCCGGCGAGGAGTTCCAGATGTCCTGCGTGACGTCCGCGAACCGTGAGCTCCACGACCGGATCCTCGGCGCGATCGACCGCGGCATCGAGGCCCTCGCCAACGCTTAGGTAGCTTTCCGCGGATGCTTCAGGAGGTCGCTCTCGGCCAGAAGTCGCTGGCGGACTACACGCACATCGCGGGGAAGGACCTGATCGAGCAGATCCGCACGCTCGCGGAGCCGCTCGAGGGCAAGCGCGTGCTGCACGTCAGCGCCACCGCGTTCGGCGGCGGCGTCTCCGAGATCCTCTACACGATCGTGCCGCTGATGCGGGACATCGGGCTCGAGACCCACTGGCACGTGATCCTCGGGCGCGAGGAGTTCTTCAACGTCACGAAGCTGATGCACAACTCGCTCCAGGGGGACGAGCAGTCGATCTCGGACCAGGAGTGGGAGGTCTTCCAGGCCTACAACGCGATGAACGCGCGGGATCTGGAGGAGGGGTGGGACGTGGTGATCGTCCACGACCCCCAGCCGGCCGGCCTGCTGGCGAACGCGCCGGACAAGTCGCGGCATTGGATCTGGCGGTGCCACATCGACCTCTCGACCCCGAACCCGCAGACCCTCGCGCGTCTCCGTCCCTTGATCGAGCCGTACGAAGCGAGCGTATGGCACATGCAGAAGTACGTTCCGGACGGCCTCGACGGCGGGGTGCGGATCGTGCCGCCTGCGATCGACCCGCTCTCGCCGAAGAACATGGCCCTCTCGCCCGACGACGCGGCCTTCGTGTGCGAGCAGTTCGGGATCGACCCCGAGCGCCCGCTTGTCACCCAGGTCTCGCGGTTCGACCCCTGGAAGGACCCGATGGGGGTGATCGACTGCTATCGCGCCGTCCGCGAGGAGATGCCGGACGTGCAGCTGGCCCTCGTCGGCTCGATGGCCACCGACGACCCCGAGGGCTGGGACTTCTTCAACCGCACCGTGGCCCACGCCGACGGCGACCCGGACATCAAGATCCTCAACAACCTGAACAACGTCGGGGCGATCGAGGTGAACGCGTTCCAGTCACAGGCGGACGTGTGCATGCAGAAGTCGACCCGGGAGGGCTTCGGCCTGACCGTGACCGAGGCGCTCTGGAAGGGGCGGCCGACGATCGGCGGCGACGTGGGCGGGATCCCGCTGCAGATCATCGACGGCGAATCCGGCTTCCTGGTCTCGTCCGCCGAGGAGGCGGCGCAGCGCACGCTGGAGATCCTTCGCGACCCGGAGCTGGCGCGCAGGATCGGCAAGGCGGGCAAGGCGCACTCGCGCAAGAACTTCCTCAGCCCGCGCCTCCTGCGGGACTGGCTCCTGCTCTTCGGCGACATCGACGTCTGATCCGGTCTGAGCACCCGGGGCTCCGCCTCCCATACCCTCCCCGGCGATGGGAGAGCAACGGCTCGTGATCGTTTCGAACCGGGGGCCCGCCCAGTTCGAGCGCTCGGAGACGGGCGAGCGGATCGTCAGCCGCGGCGGCGGCGGCCTGGTGACGGCGCTGACCGGCCTGGTCGCGAACCGGGGCGCGCTGTGGATCGCCTCGGCGATGACCGAAGAGGACGCGGAGGTCGAGCGCGAGTCGGGCGGCGAGCCGGTCTCGGTCGAGCTCGACGGGGTCACCTACGACGTGCTGTTGGTGGAGTCGGAGCCGTTCGCGTACGACCGCTTCTACAACGTGATCGCGAACCCGATCCTGTGGTTCATCCAGCACTACCTGTGGGACCTGTCCAACGCCCCTGACATCCGTCGCGAGGAGGCCGAGGCCTGGGACGACGGCTACGTCGTCGTGAACCACGACATCGCCGAAGCAGTCCTCCGCACGATCGAGGGCGACGACGAGCCGCTCGTGATGCTGCACGACTATCACCTCTACACCTGCCCGGCCGAGATCAGGGCGGCGCGGCCGGATGTCTTCCTCCAGCACTTCGTGCACATCCCGTGGTCGCAGCCGGACAGCTGGCGGATCCTGCCGGGGCGGATGCGCGACGCGATCTACACCGGCCTCCTGGCGAACGACATCATCGGGTTCCACACCACGGCGTACTGCCGAAACTTCCTGCACTGCTGCCGGGAGCTGATGGAGCTCGAGGTCGACTACCAGCGGGGAGCCGTGCTCCACGACGGCCGCGAGACGTGGGTGCGCGCCTATCCGCTGGGGATCGACGCGGCGCGGCTCGACCGGGCCGCCGCCTCGGACGAGGTGGTGCAGTACGAGAAGGAGCTCCTGAAGCGCCGCCGCGACCACCTCATCATCCGGGTCGACCGCGCCGACCTCTCGAAGAACGTGCTGCGCGGGTTCACCGCGTTCGACGTGTTCCTCCAGCAGCACCCGGAGTTCCGTGAGCGCGTCACGTTCATCGCCCACCTGCAGCCCTCGCGACAGGACGTGCCCGAGTACGCCGAGTACCTGGAACGGATCGAGGCGTTGGTGGCCGTCGTCAACCACCGGCATGGCACGACTGACTGGATGCCGATCGACCTCCGGATCTACGAGAACTTCCCCGAGGCGGTGGCCCGCTACAAGCAGTTCGACCTGCTGATCGTCAACTCCCTGTTCGACGGGATGAACCTGGTCGCAAAGGAGGCGCCGGCGGTGTCGACGCGCGACGGCGTGGTGATGCTCTCCGAGAACACCGGCGCGCACGAGGAGCTGAGCGACTGCACGCTGTCGGTGAACCCGTTCGACATCCAGGAGCAGGCCGACACGATGTACCGGGCGCTCACGATGGACGACGAGGAACGCCGACTACGCGCCTCGCGGTTGCGCGAGATCGTGCGTGAGCGCGACCCCGGAGTCTGGATCGAGGAGCAGCTCGCCGACATTCGCGCGAAGCGCGAGTCCGACTCCTAGCCCACGACGGTCGTGCGGCGGATCGCCGAGCGCCCGGCTGCGTACGGGTAGCCCGCCTGCTTCGGGACCCGGGCGCGGAATGCGTAGCGGCGGGCGCCGGTCGTGGAGCGGAATCGGTAGCCGCCCCGCCAG
Organism: uncultured bacterium; assembly: GCA_963734015.1. Lineage (GTDB taxonomy): Bacteria > Actinomycetota > Thermoleophilia > Solirubrobacterales > 70-9 > JALZKA01. The sequence goes on from CAVTFG010000024.1 coordinate 18,625, forward strand.
TTCCCGTTCGCCGCCGTGCGCCCGCCGGCGATCCGGATCCAGCGGTGCCCGGCGCGGGCCTGGATCACCACCCTCCTGCGGGCGCTCGCGGGTCCGGGCAGGCGGACGCCGAAGCGGACGCGCTCGCCGTTCGCGAGGTCGCGGCGCGGGCGGAGCCGGAGGCGCGGGATCGCGCGCGAGGTGAGCGACAGGTAGCGCTCGTGCGCACGGTCCACGTTCGGCCAGTGCGCGAGGCGGATCTCGCGGCTCGGGCCGGCCGGGATCCGGGCGGTGAACGATCCGCGACCATCGGTGGTCGGGGTGGCGACGATCTCCTCGAGTGCCCCGGTCCCGCGGACGCGAGCGGCCACGCAGACCCGCGCGCCGGCCACGGGCCCGGAGGCGCCGCTGAGCCGGCCGGTGACCAGGGTGGGGCGGTCGCTGCGGCCGGCTAGCCGGGCGTTCCCGCCCTTGAACCGGGCGTGGAGGCTGGAGGCGCGCACGTCGGAGACCGGGCAGAGGTTGTCGATGCGAACGGTCCGGGCCACGCAGGTCCGGTTGCCGGTGCCGCGGGGCGCGTAGTCGCTGCTGCACGCCCGCACCCGGTTCGGGCCCTGCCGGAAGTGCTCGGACGTGGTCGCGAGGTCGTACGCCGAGGCCGCCCTGGCCGGGCATGGGCGCAGGCGTAGCGCCACGCGGTCGGCGAGGTGGCAGTCCACGCGGCGGGTGACCAACGGGTCGCCGTTCAGCTCGACCGTCATCGAGCGGACGCCGGCGCCCGCGTCAGCGGCGTCGACCCGGAGGGCCTGGAAGCCGCGGCGGGATCCGGGCTCGAGCAGCTCGCCGTTGGGGGTGACGGTCGGCCGGGCAACGTCGCGGAGCGTGAGGGCGATGCGGCGCAGGTGGATGTGCGCCCCGCGCCCGGCCCCGCAGCTCCGCTCATGGGTGCAGGCGAGGCGTCCGGTCAGCGCGCGCCCGCCGTCGCCGGTCCAGCTCACGGGGTGGCGGGCCCCGCGGAGGTCGGGGATCGAGCGTCGGGCGCCGTTCGCAAGACCGACGTGGAGCTGCGGAGCGTGCCAATCGGCCCCGGCCGCGTCGACGCCGGCCGCGACGCCGACGATCGAGGCGCCGCGAGGCGCGGTGAGCGTCCACGCCCCGAAGCGGCCGCCCGAGGTGCGACGGCGGCCGGGATCGTGCCTGATCCCGAGCCCCTTGCCATCGCACTCGGCATTGGCCACGTAGCGAGGCGAGCTGTTCGAGAACCTCGCATCCGCCCGCCCGGCGCCGAGCGCCTCGTGGCATTGGACCGCGCGGTAGGTGCCGGCGGCGGCCTTGGGCGAGAGTGCGATCGCGAACGCCGCGACGGCCAGGAGGGCGACGGAGATGGCGACGCGCCGGTGACGCACGAGCGCGGCGGGAGGAATCGGGGGCTGGGTCATCTTGGGTCCTTTCCGCGTCATCGTTCGAAGCCGAACTCGGGCGGGGTCGGGGGAGGGACGGGAGCCGGCGACGGAGCCGGGGGTGGCGGGGGCGGAGCCGGCTGGTAGGCGACGGCGGGCGGCTGCGGTGTAGGTGGAACGGGCGGTGGCGCAGGGGCCGTGGGCGCGGGGCTCTCGTCGCGTTCCTCGTCGCGCTCGCGCTTCGGGCGTGGCGAGCGGCGCGGCATGGAGCGCTTTGCCCGGGCGTCGGGACCGGTGCGCGGACGCCGGGTCGCGGAGCCAGCCCGGGCGCTCCACGGGGAGTCCCAGGCGCCCCCGGGGCGCTCCTCGCCGGCCGAGGGGGTGGCCGGCGAGGAGGCGCTGGGGCCGAGGCCCACGTCCGGGGGCACCGGAGGAGGAGCAGGCGGCTCGAGGGCGCTCGCCAGCACGGCGAGTGCCGCGACGGCGGCCAGTCCAAGCCCGGCAAACCGGGCCGCGCTGGTCCATCTGATCGCCATTGAGCCGGCCATGCGAACGGGTGAACCCCACCCCGGCGGGCCGTGCCCCCTCCGCTATCCTCCGCCGCCGCATGGCCAAGCCTGCTCCCGAATACGAACTCGTCCTGATGCTCGATCCCGAGGCCACCGACGAGCGCCGCGACGAGATCGCGGTCGAGGCGCGCCGCCGCATCGAGTCAGGCGGCGGGCTCAAGCAGGAGCGGTCGTGGGGCCTGCGCAAGATGGCCTACGAGATCAATCAGCGGACCGAGGCCGACTACCGCTTCTTCCGCTTCGACAACGGCGGTTCGGTGCTCGAGGAGCTGAACCACAACCTGAAGATCACGGACGGCGTGCTGCGCTTCCGGATCTTCAAGGTCGATCCCGGCGCGCCGGTGATCGACCCGCCGCCCCCGATCTCGCTCGCGGCCACGGCCGCCCCGCCCCGTGGCGGCCGCCGCCGCGACAACGACCGCCCGCCCCGCGGCCCCGAGCCCGCGCAGGCGGAAGCGCCCGCACCCGCCGCCGAGGCCCCCGCCGCTGCGGAGACGCCGGCTCCGGCCGAGGAGCCTGCTCCGGCCGAAACGCCGGCTCCGGCCGCCACGGAGGCGCCCGGCGAGGCCACGCCGGAGCCCGAGGCTCCGGCCGCCGAGGCGGCCGCCGACGAGCCCGCCGAGGGCGCGCCGGCCGAAGAGCAGTCGTAGCTCTCCGCGCGCTGATCCCGCTATTTACGCGAACGCCTCAACCGGGGGGCGAGAACACGCCGATCCGCTCCTTAGACTCGGGAACGAGCAAATCATCAAGACTTGGAAGGGGCTGATGCCCACATGGCCGCGTCGAACATCAATGTTGTAGTTGTCACCGGAAACCTCACCCGCGACCCCGAACTCCGCCAGCTGCAGAGCGGCACGAGCGTCTGCAAGATGCGGATCGCCGTGAACACCCGCCGCAAGAGCCAGGACGGCAACTGGGAGGACAAGCCCAACTACTTCGACGTGACCGTCTGGGGCGCGCAGGGGGAGAACTGCGCCTCTTACCTCTCGAAGGGCCGCCCCGTCGCCATCAACGGCCGGCTCGAGTGGCGCGAGTGGGAGGGCCAGGACGGCAACAAGCGCCAGTCCGTCGAGATCATCGCGGACACCGTCCAGTTCCTCGGCAGCCGTGACGGCTCAGGCGGCGGTAACGGGAACGGCAACGGCGGCGGCTTCACCGGCGGCTCCGACCTCCCGGCCGACACGTCGGACTTCGACTCTGCCTCCCCAGCGGGTGTCGGCTCGTCCTCAGCAGCGGACGACGACATCCCGTTCTAACCCCCCGTTCCGCAGGGCCCGCGTCGACGACGCGCGGGCCCTCGCGGGACCTGCACCCCGCTACAATCCGCGTTCCGCGCCGCCTCTCTGGCGGCGCATTCGTGTGAGATGAGCCAGAACTCTTCGACAAGCGAGCAGGTCGCCTGATGGCGCGCAAGTCCTCCCGCCCGTCCCCGGGCGGCAGTTCGAGTTCCGGCTCCGGCCCGCGTCGGGGCGGGCCCGGCGGTCGCCGCGGCGAGCGGATCCGTCCCCGCAAGTACACCCGGATCAACTCCGAGAAGATCGACTACAAGGACCTGCTTCTCCTCCGGCGGTTCATCTCGGACCGCGGCAAGGTCCGCTCGCGCCGCGTCACCGGCCTTTCCCGCCAGCACCAGCGCGAGCTGGCGCTCGCCGTCAAGCGGGCGCGCGAGCTGGCGATGCTGCCGTACGTCGGCGAGCGCTGAGCCGATGCCGCAGGCGATCCTCCTCAAGGACGTCGAGAACCTCGGCGAGGCCGGCACGGCCGTCGACGTCTCCGCGGGCTACCTCCGCAACTTCCTGATCCCGCGCAAGCTCGCCCAGCCGGCGACGAAGGGCGCCCTCGAGGAGGCCCAGCGCCGCCGCGAGGCCGCCGAGCAGGCTGCGGCGGAGGCCGAGGCGCGAGCGGGCGAGACCGCCGCCCTGCTCTCGAAGACCGTCCTGACGATCCAGCACCGCGCGGGCGAGGACGGCAAGCTCTTCGGATCGGTCACCAACGCCGAGATCGCCGACGCGATCTCCGAGGCGCGCGGGCTGCGAATCGACCGCAAGAAGATCAAGCTCGAGGACCCGATCCGCGAGGTCGGGACCTACATGGTCGAGATCGAGCTCGGCGGGGGCCAGACGGCCCGCGTCAAGACGATCGTCGCCGAAGCGCACTAGCGCCGCTCAACGGCGTCGTACGGTCCGAGATCGCCGTCGAGGATCCATCTGTCGCGTCTTCATCGGTCCGCCCGGCGTTGAACGGGCGAACGTTCTCCCAAAATCCCGATTCGCCGCTCGCGGGAGCCTCGGCGTTCTGGTTCTATCGGTAGCCGGGGCTCCCAGGGGCGGGTTCCGCCGCCGTCGGCCCTCTAATTCACCGAGATACCTATGACAACAGCCGACGCCTACGTCCCGCCCCAGAATCTCGAAGCCGAGGAGTCGGTCCTCGGCGCGATGATGGTTTCGGAGACGGCAGTCGCCTCGGTGATCGTCGACGTCCACCTGACCGACGTCGATTTCTACCGCGAGCGCCACCGGCTGATCTTCCGGGCGGTCCACTCGCTTCACGCCCGCGGCGAGCCCGTCGACGCGCTGACCGTCAGCGAACAGCTCACCCAGATGGGCGATCTCACCGAGGCCGGCGGCAAGGACCATGTTTCGAGCCTCGCGTCGACCGTTCCGGTGGCGGGCAACGCCGATCACTACGCCCGCATCGTCAAGGCAAACGCGATGCTCCGGCGTCTCCTCGAGGCCTCGCACAGGATCCAGAAGTCCGTGCACGAGCGCGAGCGCGAGCCGCGGGACCTCGTGGAGCAGGCCGAGAGGATGATGTTCGAGGTCGCGCACGACACCGCGTCTCAGGACTTCGCATCGCTGACCGAGATCCTCGAACGAGAGACGACCCGCCTCGAGGAGCTCTCCGAGGGCAAGCGGGACCTCACCGGGACTCCGTCGGGGTTCGTGGACCTCGACAAGATCACCGGCGGCTTCCAGCCGGGCAACCTGGTGATCTTCGCCGCACGGCCGGCGATGGGCAAATCCGCGCTTGTCGCGAACATCGCGGACTTCGTCGCCGTCGAGAAGGACCAGGCCGTCGCGTTCTTCTCGCTCGAGATGTCGGAGACGGAGCTTGCCCACAGGTTCCTGGCGTGCAGGGCCGGCATCGCCGGCGACAAGCTTCGGAAGGGCCAGGTCAAGAGCCTCTGGCCCAAGGTCCTCAAGGCCTCGAACAAGCTTGCGGGCGCTCCGATCTGGATCGATACCTCCTCCGATCTCTCCACCCTCGAGTTGCGCGCCAAGGCCCGGCGGCTCCACTCGAAGGAGGAGAACGGCCTCGGGCTGATCATCGTCGACTACATGCAGCTGATGCGAGCCGACGATCCGCGCCAAAGCCGCGTCGAGCAGGTCGGTGCGATCTCCCGCGGTCTGAAGCTTCTCGCCGGCGAGCTGAACGTGCCGGTGCTTGCCCTCTCGCAGCTCTCGCGCGCCCCGGAGCTCCGTCCGGACAAGCGGCCGATCCTCTCGGACCTCCGCGAGTCGGGAAACCTCGAGCAGGACGCGGACGTCGTCTGCTTCATCTTCAGGCAGGAGTACTACGAGAACGATCCAGAAGAGGACATCCGGGGCAAGGCCGAGCTTCTCCTCGCCAAGCACCGGAACGGCCCGATCGGGAACGTCGACCTCGCCTTCCAGTCCCCTTACCCCAGGTTCCGCAACATGGCCCAGAGCTACCGCGAGCGCGAGGCGCCACCACCACCAAGCGACGCCTTCGACGCGGACGACGACCCGATCGACCCCGGCGATGACTTCTGAGCCGGCGCGCAGCCGCGGCGCGTCTCGCGCGCCGCGCGGCGGCACGGTGGTGCCGCTGCGACCCGATGACGTCGCCGGCAGCGCCTGTCCGCTGGCAAAATGCGACGGCACCGGCTGGATCGACGCCGAGGGCGGAGCGGTGGAGCCCTGCGAGTGCCGTTCGCTGACCCGCCACCGCTCTCGCGCTCGTGGGCTCGCCTCGACGATCCCGGCCCGCTATCGGGGTGTCTCGTTCGATCGTCCGCCGCTCTCCGACATGGCTCGCCAGCCCGAGACTCGCCACGTCGTGGACGCCGTACGCGACTACGCCGAGAACATCGGCGCCCGACTCGACCAGGGCGACAGCCTCTGGTTGACCGGCGAGGTCGGAACCGGCAAGACGACCTTGGCGATGGCGGTATCGGCCGCGGCTGCCAACGCCGGGCGCTCGGTGGCGATCTACTCCCTGCCCCGACTGCTGGCTCGCATTCGCCGCACCTACGACGGCGAGATGGGCGAGGATTCGTACCTGGCGTTCTTCGAGCGCCTCACGTCGGTCGACCTTCTGCATGTCGACGACCTGGGTGCCGAGAAGCGCTCGGACTGGGTGCTCGAGCAGCTCTACGCGATCGTCGATGAGCGCTACGGCGCAGAACGATCGATGGTGGTGACCACCAACCTGGAGGAGAGCAAGCTCGAGGAGCAGATCGGCCAGCGCACGGTCTCCCGTCTGGTCGAGATGTGCGGCGCTCTCGGGCCGCTGGGCGTGCAGGGCCGGGACAACCGGTACTGACCCCGCCATAATCCGCCGCCGTGCCTGGAGTGGTGATAGTCGGTGCCCAGTGGGGCGATGAGGGCAAGGGCAAGGTCGTCGACCTGCTCGCGGAGCAGGCCGAGGTCGTGATCCGCTTTCAGGGCGGCAACAACGCCGGCCACACGATCGTTCGCGACGGCGAGGAGTTCAAGTTCCACCTGATCCCCTCGGGGATCCTCTATCCGGGGAAGACCTGCGCGATCGGGAACGGCGTCGTGGTCGACCCCAACGTGTTGATCGGTGAGCTCGACGGGCTCCGGCGCAACCGGATCGACGTGTCGGGACTTCGCATCTCGGCGAACGCGCACCTGATCATGCCGTACCACGTGATGCTCGACACGGCCGGCGAGGCGAAGCTCGGCAAGTACGAGATCGGGACGACGAAGCGCGGCATCGGCCCGTGCTACACAGACAAGGCGGCGCGGCTCGGTATCCGCGTGCAGGACATGCTGGACCCGAAGATCCTGCGCAAGAAGATCTTCGCGGCCATGGAGCCGAAGAAGCAGCTCCTGCGACCGTTCGAGCGCGACCCCCGCCTCGACCTCCACGCGATCACCGAGGAGTACCAGCGCTACGGCCACCGGCTCGAGCCGCACATCGCCGACACGGCGAAGATCTGCTGGGACGCTCTGGACGGCGGCGGGACCGTGCTCTTCGAGGGCGCGCAGGCGACCCTGCTCGACCTCGATCACGGCACCTATCCGTTCGTCACCTCCTCCAACCCGGTCGCGGGATCGGCATGTGTCGGGGCCGGCGTCGGGCCTACCGACATCGAAGAGGTCTGGGGCGTCTGCAAGGCGTATACGACCCGGGTCGGCGCCGGCCCGTTCCCCACCGAGCTCGACGACGAGGTCGGCGTCCACCTGCGCGACAAGGGCCACGAGTTCGGCACCACGACGGGACGTGAGCGCCGGTGCGGCTGGCTCGATCTGGTCGGGCTCCGCTACGCGGGTCGGCTCAATCGGCTCTCCGCCCTCGCCATCACAAAGCTCGACGTCCTCGCAGGTCTCGACCCGATCAGGGTCGCCGTTCGCTACCGGAGCTCCGAGGGCGCGGTGCTCGACGAGTTCCCCTACCACCAGACCGTTCTCCACGGGGCGAAGCCGGAGTACGAGGAGCTGCCAGGCTTCTCGGAGGACATCGGCGACTGCCGCACGCCGGACGACCTTCCGAAGGAGGCGCGCGACTACCTCGCGTTCATCGAGGACCACGCCGGCGTGCCGATCCGGATGGTCGGCGTCGGCCCTGGGCGCGAGCAGATGGTGCGGTTCGGCCAGGCGGAGTGACCTCTCCCGTTACATAGACTGCGCCGCCATGTTCGAGAAGGTCCTGGTCGCGAATCGCGGCGAGATCGCGATTCGCGTCATGCGCACGCTGCGCGAGATGGGCATCGGGTCCGTCGGCGTCTACTCGGAGGCCGACCGCGAGACTCCGGCCGTTCGCTTCGCCGATGAGGCGTACCTGCTGGGGCCGCCGACGCCGGCCGAGAGCTACCTGAACATCGAGAGGATCATCGAGGTTGCGAAGCAGGCGGGGGCGGAGGCGGTCCACCCGGGCTATGGCTTCCTCGCCGAGAACGCGGACTTCGCCCGGGCGCTCGACGAGGCGGGCCTGGTGTTCATCGGTCCCCCCGCGGCGGCGATCGAGGCGATGGGCTCCAAGACCCGAGCCCGCGAGATCATGCAGGAGGCCGGCGTCCCGATCGTCCCCGGCTCGACCGAGCCTTCGCCCGACGTCGAGGCGGCGCGGGGGACGGCGGCGGAGATCGGCTATCCCGTCGCGTGCAAGGCGGCGGGGGGCGGGGGCGGCAAGGGCTTTCGCGTCGCAACGAGCGAGGACGAGCTGGCCGACGCGTTCGAGGGCGCAGCACGCGAGGGCGAGAAGTTCTTCTCCGACGACCGGGTCTACCTCGAGCGCTACCTCGAGGACCCGCGCCACGTCGAGGTGCAGGTGCTCGCCGACTCCCATGGCCACGTGATCCACCTCGGCGAGCGCGACTGCTCGATCCAGCGCCGTCATCAGAAGCTGATCGAGGAGGCACCGGGCCCGCTCGTCGACACCGACATGCGCGAGCGCATCGGCAAGATCGCGACCGACGCGGCCGCCGCCGTCGACTACCGCGGTGCCGGGACGATCGAGGGCATGCAGGTCGGCGACGACTACTTCTTCCTCGAGATGAACACACGCGTCCAGGTCGAGCACTGCGTGACCGAGATGGTCACCGGCGTCGACATCGTCCGGGAGCAGATCCGCATCGCCGCGGGCGAGCCGTTGTCGATCGCCCAGGAGGACGTCGAGCTGCGCGGGCACGCGATCGAGTGCCGGATCAACGCCGAGGCCGCGCACAAGAACTTCGCGCCCGCGCCGGGCCCGATCGAGAGCTACATCGAGCCCGCCGGGCCGGGCGTACGGGTCGACTCGGGCCTCGAAGCCGGCGGCGCGGTGACCCCGCTGTACGACCCGATGGTCGCGAAGCTGATCGTGTGGGACGTCGATCGCGCGGCGGCCACGAGGCGGATGCTCCGCGCGCTCTCCGAGTACCGGATCGAGCCGCTCATCACCCTGATCCCCTTCCACCAGGCCGTGCTCGCCTCCGACGACTGGGCGGAGGCGTCGACCCTCCGCGACAAGATCGGTGACAAGAAGTGGCTCAAGGCGCTGGCGCCGGAGACGCCGCCCACCCCCACCGACGAGGACCCGGAGCCCACGATCGAGCGCACCTATCAGGTCGAGGTGAACGGCAGGCTCCACTCGGTGAAGGTGATCGGCGCCGGCGCGCCGGCCGCGGGCGCCGGCCAGGCCGCGGCCAAGCGCCCCCCGAGGCGCGAGCGCTCCTCGGACGGCGGCTCCTCGGCGAGCGGCCCCGAGCTGCCCTCACCGCTCCAGGGCACCGTCTTCAAGGTCGCGGTCGAACAGGGTCAGGAGGTGGCGGAGGGGGACCTGGTAATGGTGATCGAGGCGATGAAGATGGAGAACGAGATCACAGCGCACGCCGCGGGCAAGGTCACCGAGCTCAGGGTCGCCGAGGGCGCCTCCGTGAACGCAGGCGACGTTCTCGCAGTCATCGAATGAGCCCTGGTCTGGACGCCCTGCCGTGGCGTGGCCCCGGCCCGGGCCGCCCCGACGACCTGCGCCTGCCGCCCGGAAGGCGCCTGCGCATACGGCTGGCGGGAACGATGCGCAAGCGCTGGCGCTACCTGGGTGCCTTCGCCGACGAATACATGCTCTGCGCCGCGCGGGTCAAGGTCGGACCCTTGATGCAGACGTTCTGGGCCCTGTACGACCGGCGCGAGGATCGCCTGCTCGAGCAGACCGTGAACCCGATACCCGGTGCGCGCGGCGAGGTCTGGAGCGAGGACGGCGAGGGCGTCGGAGTCATCTTCGCTCACAACGGCGGGACGCTGATGCGGATCCAGGCCGAGCACCCGGAGGCCGGCGACGTGCGCTGTTTCCTGCGGGCCGGTTCCGGCGTCTGGGTCGAGTCCGTGTGCCCCAACGGCGCCGGCGCATATGTCTGGACCCGCAAGCGGATCGTGCCGGTCACCTGCGACATCCGGATCGGCGACCAGCGATTCGAGATCGAAGCGACCGGGATCGAGGACGAGTCGGCCGGATACCACCCCCGCCACACCGTCTGGAGCTGGTCCGCGGGAGCGGGGACCCTGACCGACGGCCGCTCCGTCGGCTGGAACCTGGTCGAGGGCGTCAACGACCCGCTCGAGCGGTCGGAGCGCGCGATCTGGGTGGAGGGCGAGCCCTTCGAGCCGGCGCCGGTCGAGTTCGACGGACTCGAGGCCGTGCGGTTCGACGACGGCTCGCGGCTCGAGTTCGCGGCGGAGGCGGAACGCGTCGCGAACGAGGATCGCCGCCTGGTGAAGGTCAGCTACCGCCAGCCGTTCGGCACCTTCGCGGGGAGCCTGCCCGGTGGGCTCGAGCTCGAGCACGGCCTCGGCGTCATGGAGTACCACGACGCGCTGTGGTGACCGCTCAGCCCGGATAGACACTCTCGACGCGCCAGCGCCACGGCGGCTCCTCGCCGGGCGGGAAGTCAACGATGGTTGCGCCCGGCAAGCGTCTCCAGCGGCACCAGCCGCGGATGGTCGGTGTCGAGCAGCGGGGTCATCGCGTGCTCGGCGACCGCGGCCGCTCCGGCGGTGCGCCGGACGCGCTGCCAGCCGAGCGTCGGCCGGTAGAGCCAGTAGTCCAGGCGCACGGTGCCGTCCGCTTGTCGGCGGTCGTCGATCGCAAGGAACGCGGTCACCCGCCGGTTGGACGCGGTCAGCTCCGGGCGTTCGCCGGGAAGCGCGCAGCTCACAGTGCGACACCGGCGGAAGTCCACGGGCAGCAGGCCCGCGACCGCGACGGGAACGGGCGCCAGCGCCCGCGCGAGGCCGCCGAGCGAGCGCCCGTACGCCTCGGTCAGCGGGTCCTGCCAGCACGGACCCGGCAGCCGCGGCGCGCAGCGCATCTTCCGCGCGATGGCGGTGCCGAGCTCGCGCGCCCCGTCTCCGGGCGGACGTGCCGCGAGCGCGGCGACGCCGGCGCCGACAAGCAATGCAATCAGCAGCGCGAGACCGGCGTGCTCGACCGTGGCGGCGCCGCGCTGCGTGGATCGGGACATCCGGCCACGGTAGGCCGCATGAGGTCGCCGGTCTCGCGCGCTCTGCGCCGGTTCAGGAAAGACCCTCGCGCGCCTCGCGCACGAGGGTGACTGCCTCGGGGAAGACGATGCGAATGGCGTCGCGGACCTGCATGGCCTGCTCGTCGCTCGTCCCCTGCAGGTTCAGGCGGTTGACCGAAGCGACCGTCAACTCGACGGCCAGGCGGATCGCGTTGTCGGCGAACGAGACGCGCTGTGCGCCCTCCATCTGCTCCGCGAACTCGCCGAGCCGGCGGCGAAGCTCCTCGGGATCGCCAAACGGATTGAACGGCTCTTCCATCGCCACAGAGCATAGAGAGCGCCGGGGCCCAGCCGGATTGCCTGGGATAGCCTCCAACACGTGGCGTTGCCCGAACCCAGCCCGAGCGCTACGGCGCTGATCACCGGCGCCTCATCGGGCATCGGGGAGGAGATTGCTCGCCTCCTCGCCGAGCGCGGCCACGGCGTCACCCTGGTCGCCCGTCGCGAGGACCGGCTGCGCTCCCTCGCCACGGAGCTTGCCGGCGAGCACGGCGTGCGCGCGGAGCCGATCGGCGTCGACCTCGGAGCTCAGGAGGGCCGCGACGAGCTGTTCGAGCGCGTCGCGGGGCTCGGTCTCGACGTGGAGATCCTCGTGAACAACGCCGGGTTCGGCGGCTCGGGCAACGTGCACCGCAGCGATCGTGACCGCCTGACGCGGATGGTCCGACTGAACTGCGAGGCGCTGCTTGACATCCAAGCCAACTACACGCCGGCGATGGCCGAGCGCGGCCGTGGGGCCGTGATCAACATCGCCTCGCTTGCCGCGTTCCAGCCGATCCCCGGGACGGCGACCTACGCGGCGACCAAGGCGTTCGTGCTGGCCCTGTCCGAGGGCACCAGCTCCGAGCTCTCCGGCAAGGGCGTGAGCGTCACCGCCGTCTGCCCGGGACCGGTGAAGACCGAGTTCGCCGAGGCGGCCGGCGTCGGCGAGGCCCACGAGAAGGTGCCGGGATTCATCTGGACCGACGTCGAGGACGTCGCGAGGGAGGCGGTCGAGGGAGCCGAGAAGGGCCACCGGGTGGTCGTCCCGGGCCTGATGAACCGCGCCGGGGCGCTCCTGGGCCAGCACACGCCGCGCACACTCGTGTTGCCGGTGGCCAAGCGCGCGTGGCGGCAGGCCCTGTAGCCGAGCTCCACGCCTGGGAGCGGGGCTCGGGCCCCCATGCGGTCCTCTGCCTGCACGAGACCGGCGCGACGAGCGCGGTCTGGGAGCCGCTCGCAGGGCTGCTCGCCCCAGGAGCGCCCGCGTGATCGCCTACGACCGCCCCGGCTGGGGCCGCAGCCCCGCGCCCGAGACGTACGTGCGAACGACGGTGGGCGAGCAGGCAGCCCTGGCCGAAGCGGTCTTGGCCGATCGCGGCGCGGCGCCCGCGGTCCTGATCGGGGCGGGGCTGGGCGCGGTCGCGGCGCTGGACCTCTCGATCCGCAGCCCGAACCTGGTCGTCGGCGCCGTCCTCGTGGAGCCGCCGATGCTGGCGTTCGTGCCCGAGGCGACCGAGGCGCTCTCCGAGGCGGCCGACCTGGTGCGCGCCGCCGTCTCCGAGGGCGGCCGGGAGGCCGCCATCGAGCGCTATCTCGCCGGTGCGCTGGGCGTTCTGAGCGCCGGCGCCGAGCGGATCCCCGAGCCCGCCCGGGACCACGGCGAGGGGGCGGCGCAGAGCCTCTTCGCCGAGTTGGCGGCGGTCCCGGCATGGGAGCTGCCGCTGCCCGAGATGTCCGTGGCGTCCCGCCCGAGCCTGGTGGTCGTCGGGGCCGACACGGCGCCGCTCGTCCGCGTGGCCGCAACCCGGCTCACCGACGCGCTCACCCGATCCGAGCTCCGCGAGGTCGGGAACGGACTCCCCCACTACGAGCAGGCAGCGGACCTCGCCGCGCTCGCGGTCGAGGTGGCGGAATCCGACTAAGCCTTCGGGCGCGTGCGAAGCATCATCCGGCCGCCGCGCCCGACGAGGGCTGCCAGTGCCTCCAGCGGGATCGAGAACAGCCCGATCAGCGGCGTCGCCAGCGTGCTGGCGACGCCGTCCGCGACGAACGCGAACCGGCCGCGCGCGTTCGCGGGGCGCAGGCGCCCGGCGAGCACCTCGGTGGCGAAGTTGGGATGAAGGGTGATCCCGTTGAGAACTGTCTGCCACATCCAGCGCTGGTTCGCCCCCCACGGCGGGAACGCCGGCTTCGCCGGCTCCATCCCGGTCCGTTCCAAGAGCAGCTCCAGGCCGCGTGGCGTCGGCAGGATCCGCCCGGGCCACTCCGCGAGCGCCGCCCAGCCATCGCCGCCGATCGCCGCCTGCCAGCTGCCGCGGTTCGGTGCCAGCAGCATGCGCTCGCCGCCCTCGGTGGCGACCGTCAGTCCCTCGAGCTCGGCCTCGAGGTCGATCGGAGTTCCCTGTTCGATGCCTGACGCGCAGTCCTCGCAGCGATTCACGAGCCGGGCGCGCTCCCCGGCGGCGGGATCCTCGGGGTCGACCGGCGAGGCCAGGCCGACCGTCGCGTCGGTCCCGGGGAGCGGCACGCCGATCCACGGGAAGGCGCGCGCTCCGCACAGCGGACAGCGAACGGAGGGGTCGTCCCGGCGAGGCATGAACGGGGCAGGATTTCAGCTACCGGACGAGGAGAGCAGCTCGTGCGAGCGCGAGGCTCGGAGCCGGGCGATCGGGCCGCCTCGGCGCTCGCGCCTGAGCGTCCGCATGTAGGGGAGGAAGTCCACCTGAATGGTGTGGCGCTTCGAGGCGACATAGCGCTTCGCCATCCGCAGGTCCTCGCGGTCGATCACCCTGTGCATGCGTCGTGGGTTCGGCAGCTCGGCCCTCCCCTGGAGCAGGTCGGCAACCCACTCGGACTGAGCCTCGGCGATCGGCATGATCGCGCCGAGCGGCTGGACCAGCCCGATGAAGTAGAGGCCGGGCAGGTCGGGATGGACGACCCGCCGGTAGAGCGGGATCCGATTGTCGGGCGCCGCGAGCAGGTTCGCATCGAAGAACGGGAAGGTGATCTTGTATCCGGTGCAGTAGATGACGACGTCGATCTCCTCCTCGGAATCGTCCTCGAACCGAATGGTCCGCCCACCCGTGAACCTGGAGATGTTCGGCTTCACCGCGATGTCGCCGTGGCCCAGGCGGGGCAGCAGGTCCGAGGAGATCGTGGGATGGGCCTCCGCCAGCTTGTGGTCGGGCTCGGGCAGGCCGTAGTCGGTCGGGAAGCCGACGGCGGTCTTGAGGATCCGCTTGTAGAACGCGCGCTGCACGGCCAGGGGCAGGCGCGTGACCAGCTCGGTTGCAAGCTCGTCGGTGGGCTTGCCCTTGATGTACTTCGGGATGATCCAGGCTCCGCGTCGCATCGCCAGGAACGTCGCGTCGGCGTCGCGAGCGCTCTCGACCGCGAGGTCCGTCGCGGAGTTCCCGATCCCCAGGACCAGGACGCGCTTGCCGCGGAGCATCTCGGGCTCGCGGTAGTCGTGGACGTGGATCTGTTCGCCCGTGAACTCGTCCTGAGCAGGGAACGCGGGCTCGGGCCACCGCGCGTCCCAGTGGTGGCCGTTCGCGACCAGCACCGATTCGTATAGGCCCGATCCCTCCTCGCCGCTCTCCAGGTCGCGCCAGCGCACCCGCCAATGCGGCCACTCCCGCTCGACGCCGGTGACCTCGGTCCGGAACCTGATCCTGTCGCGAAAGCCGAAATGGTCGACGTAGTCGTCGAAGTACCGCGCGATCTGGAAATGGTCCGGGTAGTCCGGATAGTCCGACGGCATCGGGTAGCTCGCGTAGCCCATCGCGTCGCGCGAGGTGTTGATGTGCAGCGAGCGGTAGGCGGACGACATCCCGTTGTCGTTCTCATAGCGCCAGTTCCCACCCACGCCGGAGCCGACCTCGAAGCAGTCGAAGTCGATTCCGCGCGCGGCCAGCACCTGGCATGAGGCGATGCCGGACGAGCCGGCGCCGATCACGCAGGCGCGCGCGGTCAGGATCCCCTGGGCGGCCGGGGAAGTCTGGGCGACGGTGGTGCCTTCCACGACGCGGACTCTAGTGAAATCCGGACGAGGTGGTACACACGTACCACCCAAGCTGCTGGTAAGAATCCCGCATGCGGTCGACTCCGGAACAGGTGCGCCTGCACGAACGCTTCGAGGGCCTGATCGGGCTCCTGGCGCCGGCGCTCGACCTCGTGCTCGCCGCCGGGGACCGGATCTCGCGCATCGCCGGGCCCGAGGACGAGTACTACCCGATCCGCCCGCCCGGCGAGTCCTTCAAGCTGGCACCCGCCTCGCCCCCTCCGGACGAGGCCGCGGACGACGACGACTCGGCGTAGCTGCGGCGGCGGAAGACGTCGTCCACCAGCGACTCGACCCGGTCCAGGAACAGGATCCCGTCCAGGTGGTCCAGCTCGTGCTGAACCGCCCGGGCCTCGAACCCCCGGCACTCGACGGTGCCGCCGATGTGCTCGACGACGACGCGCGTCGCGCGCCGGACGTTGGCGGTGATGTCGGGCAGGCTGAGGCAGCCTTCGCGAGCGACGTCCGAGCCCTCGGCCTCCACGATCCTGGGGTTCGCCAGGACCAGCAGGCCGCTCGACGTCTCGGCCCTGGGATGCTCGGACACGTCCACCACGGCCAACCGGACGCCCAGCCCGAGCTGCGGGGCGGCGATCCCGACGCAGCGCTCATACGAGCCCATCGCGGCCAGGAGCTCAGCCGCCACGCCGTCCACCTCGTTGGCCTGCACCGGGACCGCGACCTGCTTGAGCGCCGGGTCGGGGTAGAGCAGGACCGGGCGCGGGCTCATCGCCTCGGCCGCGCCGGAAGACCTAGAGCGCGTCGGAGTCGAGCTCGCGTAGCTTCACCTCGACGCCGAGCGCGTCGCCCGCACGCTCGAGCGCGGCGTCGACGTCATCGGCGGTCGCGTGGCCCAGGGCGATCTCGATGAGCATCACGTAGACCGGTTCCTCCGGCGTCCCGGCGAGCTTGGTCTCCAGGTCGGTGATGTCGACGCCGAGCCCGGCCAGGGCGGCGCTGACCGAGTGGACGATTCCCTTGCTGTCGGCTCCATAGACGCTCACGACGTGCGAGGGCGTGACCGGATCGGCGCCGGCTCCGACGGGCGAGACCGTGACGGCCTCGAGGCCGAGCTGGTCGCGCACCTCGCCGAGCCGGTCCGCCAACCGCTGCTGCTCCACGTCTTCGGGAACCTGGACGAGGAGCATCACCGCGAAGTGCCCGCGCAGGATCGACATCTGCGAGTCCTCGACGTTGCCGTCCAGCTCGAGCAGCGCGCCGCTCACGGCGGCGACGATGCCCGGCCGGTCCTGACCGATCGCGGTTACGGCGAACTGGGGCACGACGCGAAGGCTACCCGCGTACGGCGACTAGGATTCGCTCCTCTTGAGCCGCCAGCAGATCATCGAGCGCGAGTCGAGGCTCCGGCCCTGGGTCGCGGCCGCCTGCTTCATCCCCCTCGTCCTCTACATCATCGCGCTCGCGATCGAATCCGGCGGGGGGATCGAGATCGGCGGGCTCGAGAGCGAGGAGCTCCGCTCGATCGACGAGAACTCGGGCGCGCTCCTGCTCGCGACGATCGCGCGGTCACTCGCCTTCGCCGTGATGGCCGTCCCGCTGTTCTTCCTGTTCCGGGCCGCGCAGGCACGGAGCGACCGCATGCACCGGATGCTGATCGGCCTCGTCATCATCGGCCCCGTGGTCCTGGCCGTCCAGGGCCTGATCACGTGGCAGGCGCAGACCGACGTCGCCTCCCAGTTTGTGGAGCAGGCACCGGGCGTCGGGGACATCTACTCGCTCGCCGAGAACCTGCGGGAGGAGTCGAGCGGGCTGCAGACGGCGGCGGGCTTGCTCCTGCCCGGGATGCTGGCGCTGATCTTCTCGATGATCTATACGCCGCTCTGGGCGGTTCGCACCGGCCTCCTCACCCGCTTCTTCGGCACCTTCGGGATGGCGCTGGGCGCGTCGCTCCTGTTCATCCTCCAGGTCGCGCTGCTCGGGATCCTCTGCTGGCTCCTCTACTTCGGCATGCTGCTGCTGGGCCGCGTTCCGTCCGGCCGGCCACCGGCGTGGGACGCCGGCGAGGCGGTTCCGTGGCAACCGCCGGGGCAGAAGGAGGAGCCGGCGGCGGCGGGAGCGGGCGGGGGCGTGATCGAGAGCGACGCGACCGAGATCCCCGGCGTTGCCGAGAATCCCAACGCCGCCCGTCGCGAGCGCGCGAAGCGCCGCAAGCGCAAGCGCCGTCAGTGAGGCGGAGCGAAGCGAAGCCGAGCCCCGCCGTTGTTGAGGCGGCTTATCTGAGGCGGAGCGAAGCGAAGCCGAGCCCCGCCGTTGTTGAGGCGGCTTATCTGAGGCGGAGCGAAGCGAAGCCGAGCCCCGCCGTTGTTGAGGCGGCTTATCTGAGGCGGAGCGAAGCGAAGCCGAGCCCCGCCGTTGTTGAGGCGGCTTATCTGAGGCGGAGCGAAGCGAAGCCGAGCCCCGCCGTTGTTGAGGCGGCTGTATGAAGGTCGCGGTCAGCGGGGCCGCGGGAGACTTCGGCACCGTCATCCTGCGACGGCTGTGCGCCGACGACCGGGTGGACGAGGTGGTGGGACTGGACGTCCGGCCACCCCGGATCGAGGACTCCAAGCTTCGCTTCGCAGACTGCGACGTCCGCTCCGAGCGGGTGGCGGAGCTCGTCGCCGGTTCCGACGCCGTGATCCACCTCGCGTTCATCCTGATCCCGGGACGGGACCGCGCCGAGTCCAGCTCCATCAACCAGGACGGGTCGCGGAACGTGCTCGGGGCCTGTGCGGCAGGCGGCGTGCGGCGCCTCGTGGTCGCGTCGAGCCTGTCGGCCTACGGATCCCCCGACAAGGGGCTCGGCCCCGCCGTGGAGGGCGAGCTGCCGGCCGACCCGGACCGTCGGTTCTACTTCCGTGAGAAGGCGCAGGTCGAGCACATGCTCGACGCCTGGGAGACTGAGCACCCGGACGGCGAGCTGGTCATCACCCGGCTCCAGCCGGGATTCGTCTACGGGCCCGACTTCTCGAATCCCGCGCTGGCGATGATGGGCACGCCGCTGGCCGTCCTGCCCGACGACGACGGCCGCACGCACCTGATCCATCAGGACGACATCGCCCGCGCCTTCTGCGACGCGTGCTTCGCCGACCACCCAGGGCAGTTCCTCCTCGTAACCGACGAGTCGATCGGCCAGGAGGACCTCGCCGAGCTCTCCGGCGGGCGCGTGGTTCGCTTGCCGGTACGCCCCGTCGAGGTCGCGCTCGACGCGGCCCACGCCCTGCGGCTCTCCCCGGTTTCGGCCGACTGGGCGGTCTCGGGCGACCGCGAGGCCCGGCTCGGCCGGGCGCGAACGGAGCTGGGCTGGGAACCCTCGATGACCTCGCGCGAGTCCGCCCTGGTGCTCCTCGCGCAGCAGGGTCGCCGGCTCGCCTACGCCGACGGGCCGCCCAGGCACGACGTGGCCGAGCGCATGCTGGACGTGCCGACCGCCTGGATTCGCGATGCGGCAGCGCAGCTCCCCGGGCTCGCGGGCGTGGACCTCGACGCAACCCTCGCGGCGGCTCGAGCACGAGTGGATCGAGATACCGGGGCGAGCGGATCCATCTGGAGGTGCACGAGCCCCCGAATCCGCACGCGACGGTGGTCTTCGCCCACGGGCTGGGCGACCACGCCCGGCGCTCGACGCCGCTGGGCGGCGCGCTGGCCGACGCCGGGCTGAACGCCATCCTGATCGACCGCCGAGGGCACGGGATCTCCGAGGGCCGGCGCGGGGACGCAACGCTGGAAGCGGATCTAGGGGTGATCGAACAGACGATCGCGCATGCCCGCCGCCGCTTCGGCGGACCGGTCGTGCTGATGGGCGACTCGCTCGGCGGGATCATGACCTGGTATCTGCTGACCCGTGAGCCCGACATCGAGGCCGCCGTCTGCCACTGCATCAGCCACCCGGACGTTCACCACGATCCGGCGATGCGCTGGAAGGCTCCGCTCACGCGGGCACTCGCGCGAGTGACTCCGACCGCACCGATGCCCGTCGAGCGGATTGCCGACTACAGCCAGGTCGCGCTCGAGCCGCTGACCAACCGCTACTTCACCGAGCGCTCGGACCGTCTCTTCAACTTCCGGATCACGCTGCGAGCGGCCGCGAGCTATCTGGCGTTCGAGCCGCGGATCCCCTGGGAGCAGGTGACGACCCCGGTCCTGGTCACGATCGGCGACGACGACCGCATGGTCTCGCGCAGGTTCACCGAGCGCTGCCTGGACCACGCGCGCACGCCGCGGACGACCTTCATGCCGCTGGCGGGCATGGGGCACCAGCTCTACCTCGACCACCTCGCCGAGGCGTTGCCCCCGACCTTGGAGTGGATCGAGCGCGCGATCGCCGGCCAGCCGGTGCCCGCGGAGGGGGCGGCGGGATGATCGATCGCCGCCGTCTCGAGTTCCGCGCCGTCCTCTACGTGCTCGGCGGAATCCAGCTCCTGAACGGGATCTGGATCACGCTCTCGCCGACCTCGTTCTACGACGACTTCCCGCTCGGGCGCGGCTGGGTCGAGGCTCTCCCGTCGTACAACGAGCATCTGATGAGGGACGTGGGCGGCCTGTTCATGGCCACCGGGCTGGTGCTCGTCGTGGCCGGACTCTGGCTCGAGCGGCGCGTCGTCATGCTCGCGCTCGGGTCGTACCTCCTGTTCGCGATCCCGCACACGGTCTACCACCTCCTGAACCTGGAGCCGTACGGGACCGGGGACGCGATCGGCAACGTGATCGCCCTCGGCGCGACGGTGGTGCTGCCGGTGTACCTGGTCGTGCTGCTGGCGCGCGAGGGCGCGGTTACGCCGTCGAGGAAACCTGGTCCTTGAGCTCGTCGACCACGCTCGGGTCGCGAAGTGTCGTCACGTCGCCAAGCTCGTTGCCCTGCGCGATGTCGCGAAGGAGCCGGCGCATGATCTTGCCGGAGCGCGTCTTCGGCAGGTCGTCGGCGAAGTGGATCGCCTTGGGGCGGGCGAGCTTGCCGATCTTCTCCGCGACGTGGCCGCGCAACTCGGTCGCCATCTCGTCGCCGCCCTTCTCGTCGCCCTCCGGAGTGACGAACGCGACGATCGCCTGGCCCGTGTCCTCGTCCGGGACGGCGATCACCGCCGCCTCGGCGACGCGCGGGTGCGAGACCAGTGCCGACTCGACCTCCATCGTCGAGAGCCGGTGGCCCGAGACGTTGATCACGTCGTCGATCCGGCCGACGATCCAGAAGTAGCCGTCCTCGTCGCGGCGCGCGGCGTCGCCGACCAGGTAGGTCTCGCGACCGTAGCGGTTCCAGTAGGTCTCGATGAACCGCTCGTCCTCCCGGTACAGCGTGCGGGCCATTCCCGGCCAGGGCTTGGTCAGGACGAGGGTGCCGCCGCCCTCTGTGATCTCGTTGCCCCCGGAGTCGTAGATCGCCGCCTCGATCCCGGGCAGCGGGACCGTCGCCGAGCCCGGCTTTGTCTCGGTCAGGCCCGGTAGCGGCGCGATCATGATCCCGCCGGTCTCGGTCTGCCACCAGGTGTCGACGATCGGGCAGCGCCCGCCGCCGATGTTCTCGTGGTACCAGAGCCACGCCCGCGGGTTGATCGGTTCGCCGACCGTTCCCAGCAGTCGTAGCGACGAGAGGTCGTGGGCCTCGGGATGCTCCACGCCCCACTTCATGCAGGCCCGGATCGCGGTCGGCGCGGTGTAGAAGATCGTCACGCCGTAGCGCTCGATGATCTCCCACCACCGGTCCTCCTTCGGGTAGTTCGGCGCGCCCTCGTACATGACGGACGTCGCTCCGTTGGCGAGCGGCCCGTAGACGATGTAGGAGTGCCCGGTGACCCAGCCGATGTCGGCGCCGCACCAGTAGACGTCCGAGTCGTCCTTCAGGTCGAAGACCAGCTTGTGCGTGGCGCTCACCTGGGTGAGATAACCGCCCGTGGTGTGCAGGATCCCCTTCGGCTTGCCGGTGGATCCCGACGTGTAGAGGATGAACAGCGGGTCCTCGGCGTCCATCGGCTCGGCCGGACACTCGGCTTCCGCACCCTCCACGGCGTCGTGCCAGAAGACGTCACGCCCCTCCGTCATCGGCGGGTTGGTCCCGCAGCGGTCGACGACCACCACGTGCTCCATCCTCGGGAGGCGCTCGACGATGCCGTCGACGTTCGCCTTCATCGGCAGCGGCTCTCCGCGGCGGAGCGTGGCGTCGGCGGTGACCAGCAGCTTCGCGTCGGAGAACTCCATCCGCTCGCGCACGGACTCGGGTGAGAAGCCGCCGAAGACGACGTTGTGGATCGCTCCGATCCGAGCGCACGCGAGCATCGCGGCGGCCGCCTCGGGCAGCATCGGCATGTAGATCCCGACGACGTCGCCCTTGCCGATGCCGAGGTCCTTGAGGGCGTTGGCGAAGCGCTGCACCTGGTCCAGGAGCCAGTCGTAGGTGATCGCCCTGCGGCCACCCTCGCCGAGTTCGTCCGCGTCCTCCGCCTCCCAATGGAACGCCACGCGGTCGCCCAGACCGGCCGCGACGTGTCGGTCGAGGCAGTTCGTGGAGGCGTTCAGCGTGCCGCCGGTAAACCACTTCGCGCGCGGGGGATCGGACCAGTCGAGGACCTGGTCCCACGGCCGGGTCCAGTCGAGCTTCTCCGCCCAGCTCGCCCACCACGTTTCCGGGTCGGCCGCCGCGCGCTCGTAGACCCCGGGATCGGACGCGTTCGCCTGCGCCGCGAACTCCGCGGGCGGTGGGAAGGTCTGCTCGGTATGCAGCAGTACGTCGAGCTCGGACTCGGCCGCCATGCTCCTCCTAACGTCGCCGTGGACTGGCTCGGATCCTATGGCTCCGACACAAGCCGGCTCAACAACGCCGGTGGTCGGCTTCGCCCTTTGGGCTACGCCTCCCTTACCCTCTCGCGGGTGAGCCATGCGTGCAGGGCATTGGCGCGCCTCGTGGCGCTGACGGCCGCGGCTCTGGTCGCGGTTCCGGCCGGTGCTGAGGCGGAAGCGATCGCAAGCAGGTCCCTGGACGAGACCACGCGCGACGTCCGCGAGTACTGGACGCCCGACCGGATGGCGAGCGCAAGGCCCGCGTCCGAGCTGCTGGCGGGGATCCCGCCTCCAAGCGATCTCCTTGGCGGCCTGCTGGGCGGCGGCTCGCCCGCCGCGCGCTCGCGCGCGCGCCCCGTGGCGAACCCGGGCGCTCGGCCCTACCGGACCCACGGCAAGGTGTTCTTCCACCTTCCGAGCGGCAACTACGTCTGCTCGGGAACCGTCGTGCGCGCCCGGAACAAGCGGTTGGTGGTCACGGCCGGCCACTGCGTGTTCGGCGACGGCGCCTTCGCCGACAACTGGATGTTCGTCCCCGGCAAGGACGGGGGCAGGGAGCCGTTCGGACGCTGGTCGGCGGCCAAGCTCGCCGCGCCCGGCCTCTGGCAGGCGGGCGAGGACATCCGCTACGACGTCGGGATGGCGACGATCCGCAAGCGCGGAGGGCGCCGCCTGCAGAAGGTCGTCGGAGCGCGGGGCATCGCCTTCAACAAGGGCCGCAACCTCCACTTCGACGCGTTCGGGTACCCGGCGGAACCGCCGTTCGACGGCACCCGGCTCTGGCGCTGCGACTCCCGCGCGCAGGGCCGCTGACAACGGCGTGCCATCGCCCAGGCCGACCCGGATCGACTGCGACATGACCGGCGGCTCGAGCGGCGGCGGTTGGGTGATCGGCGGGCACCGCGTCAACTCCGTGGTCTCCTACGGGTACGAGTGCACGCTGCCCTTGCGTCTGTGGCGACTCCGAGGCCGGCAAGCTCTTCGGCCCGTACTTCGGGCCGGCGATCGAGCGGCTCTACCGCACTCAGCGCCGTTTCTAGGCCGTCGCGACGCGCTTGCGGTGGGCGCGGATCTCGCTGAGGATCCGCTCGAGACGCGGCTCGGTCGAGGAGTCGACGTGCTTCATGGCCGCGGCCACCGCCGGGTGGACGCCCGCGATCCGCTCGTGCATCGCCTGCGCGACGGCGCGATAGGTGGGGTGTCCCTCGCGGCCCGAGCGGAGCTCGCAGAGGTGCATCGCCTCGCGGGCGTTGAGATCGAGCACGTAGCGGATCCGGTAGCCGAGGCAGAGGGCGTACGGGGCGGCCTCCACCAGCCCGGCGGCCTCGAGCCGGCCGAACTCGGCCCGCGAGGCCTCGAGGCCGTGGCGGTAGGCGTCGCCCGCTCCGGCGTCCTCGACCTCCTCGGGCACGCCGGCGCCGAGATCGGGACCCAGGCGCTGCCACTGGCAGGTCAGCATCCGGTGGCGCTGCAGGTCGCGGAACCCGCCGTAGTCGGAAACGATCTCGAACCGGTACCGGATCGCCTCCCATCCGCGCCCCGGGCGGTGGCGGCGGTTGGCGCGCTCGCCGACGAGCTCGCCGATCAGCTCCGCGCGCTCGATCGGGTCGAGCGCGTCGACCCGGCCGCGGATCTCGGCGTCGCTTGCGCCCGACGACTCGTACAGCGAGGCGGCGAGCAGGTCGGCCTCGCTGCCATCGACATGCACGAGCTCGACCGAGGGCACGTCCGCCGGCTCGCGCCGGTCGAGGCCGAGGCGGGCGACCGCGCGCTCCGTGGTCTCGCGGCGGTCACTCAGGTAGGCGATCCACTCGCCCCCACGGTCCGGCCGCTCGACCCGCGCGACGAAGCTGGGGATCACCTGCTGGAGCTCGGCGAGGATCATCTCGCCGAAGGCCCGCGCCTCGGGCAGGGGCGAGGCGAAGAGCCGCAGCAGCAGCTGCTCGTAGGCCTGGCCTGAGGCGAAGATGCCGACGTGGCTGAGCGTGGAGGCGGGGAGGAGGCCGCGCATCAGGTCGAGTGCCTTGGCGCGGATGGAGCTGCGCCAGGCGCGCTCCGGCTCGTCCCCGCGTGGCCAGCGATCCTCCGCCCAGGCGAGCACCTGCTCGAGCCCGGAGGAGTAGTCGCGGAACAGCGAGTCCATCGTCGCGGCGTACTCGGGGCCGAGATCGGAATCCGCGTAGTACCGGTAGGCGCCCCCGGGCTCGACCGGCTGGTCGTAGGCGATGTAGCGGGTGGACTGCTCCAGGTAGGCGGCCAGACGCCCGCGCTGGAGCACCTTGGTGAGGATGTTCGAGACCCATTCGCACCCCAGATGCGCGCCGCCCACCTGGGCGATCGAGTCGTCTCCGAAGCCCACGAAGATCCGCTCGTAGAGGCCCGCGGCTCGCTCGCCCTCAGCCCCGTCGAAGGGCCGGTCGGCGCCGGGCATCTCGGCGGCGAACTCGTCCAGGTAGAGGCGGCGGAGCGTGCCTCCCCAGCGCGAATACCGGGCGAACAGTGCGCCCTTGACGGTCTCCGGCAGGTTCGTAAGGGCGAAGACCGGGCGGTCGAGATTGGTGAAATGCGGGGCGAGCAGCGCCCGCTCCTCCTCTGTGAATGCCTCGACCGGGTAGCGCACGGGGACGGCCATCCTAGAGAGCGCACCGGCGGGCGTCCGACGCCTGCCGTCGGGCGGATGTACTTAGATCCCGGTATCGAGTGAACAACGGGAAGGCAAACCAGGGGGCCTTCGGAGCGATCGCCGGCGAGGAGCTGCGCCGGCTCGGGCGGTTCGCCGGAGTCCTGCTGATGGCAGGGGCGCTCATCTCGTTCCCCGCGGGCGTGGTCCTCGAGCCGGCGCCGGAAGCGCCGGCCCATCTGATCGGACTGGCCACCCTCCTGACGGGGATCGCTGCGTTCTTCGCCCCTTGGGACCGGATGTCCGCCAACTGGCTCCACCTCGGGCTGATCGTCTCGACACTCGAGATCGCGGCAGGGGTTGCGGTGTTCAGTGACGACTTCGCGTTCTTCTACGTCATCGTCGGGATGTACGCCGCCTACGTGATCCGCGACCGCTCGGTGCTGGTCGCCTACATGGTGTTCTTCGCCGCAGCGCTGCTCGCGCCGCTCGTCTACTCGGACGACGACCTGAGCGACCAGGTGCACCACATCCTGATCGTGATCCCGGTGTTCGCGATCGCGGTGTTCATCGTTCGCTACCTCCGTGACACGCTCGAGCTGCGCGAGCGCGAGTACCGGCATTTCGCCTTCGAGGCGGTGTCTCTGGCGGAGCGGATCAGGGGCCGTCCCGACGGTGGCCTGGAAGGAGACCTCGAGGAGCGCTTCGGCCGTCTCGCCGAAGGGGAGCAAGGGACCCGTCCCCGCGGTTGAAGCTCGCGGTCCGGCAGGGCCGCTACTCGAGCCCGGCCACGATCGAGTCGCCGGCGCCCGAGACGAAGTCCACCAGGGGCGACGGGAAGATCCCGAAGAACACGATCGCGGCCGCGGCGAGGATCGTCAGCCCGATGATCACGGGGCAGCGGATGCCGCCGATGCGGCTCTCGCCACGGACCACCTGAGTCCCGGCGAAGTCGTCCGTCCCGGCCTCGGGCGAGCCCCCGGCCATCGCCGGCAGCGCCCGGTGTCCGGTCTCGGGAGTCGGGTCGGCGTGATAGGCGGGCCGCATCCAGACGGCCGCGATCACGCGGAGGTAGTACGCGAGTGAGATCATCGTCCCCACGGCGATCATCACGGCGAGCCACGTGTAGTCGCCTTCCACCGCCGCCTCGATCAGGTACAGCTTGCCGATGAACCCCGCGGTCCCCGGCAGGCCGGCGAGCCCCAGCATCGCGATCGTCAGCGGCCAGGCCAATTCGGGCCGCTCGCGCCCGAGCCCCTGGACGGAGCGGATGTCGTCGCCGAAGCCGGTCTCGCGCTCGCGGATCGTGATCACCGCGAACGAGGCCAGGTTCATGAACGCGTAGGCGGAGAGATAGAAGAACAGCGCCTGCACCCCGGCCGCGTTCGCGGCGACGATCCCGACCAGCATGTAGCCGGCCTGGGCGACGCTGGAGTACCCCAGCAGCCGCTTCAGCGAGCTCTGGGTGAGCGCACCGACATTGCCGACGATGATCGAGACGGCGGCCAGCGCGGCCAGCGCCGGCTGCCAGTCGCCGACGGCGGGGCCGAGGGCGATCTCGAAGAAGCGGGCGAAGACCGCGAACGCGGCCGCCTTGGTCGCGACCGCCATGAACGCGGTGACCGGGGTCGGCGCACCCTGGTACACGTCCGGCGTCCACTGGTGGAACGGCGCGATCGAGATCTTGAACGCCAGGCCCGTCGCCACCAGGGCGATGCCGATCAGGATCAGCGGGTCCTCGGCGAGGCTCGAGCCGATCCCGTCGCGAATCCCCGCGAAGTCGGTGGAGCCCGAGCCGCCGTAGATGAAAGCCATCCCGTACAGGAGGGTTGCGGAGCCCAGGGAGCCGATGATCAGGTACTTGAGGCCCGATTCCAGCGACTGCCGGCGCCTGAGCGCCGAACCGCAGAGCACGTAGAGCGGGATCGAGAGCAGCTCGAACCCGACGAAGAAGGTGATGAGGTTCTGCGACATCGCCAGCAAGGCCATGCCCAGGACCGACGCGATCAGGAGCGCCTGGAACTCGCCGTGGCCCGCGGGCCCGGGCGCGTCGTCGGCGGCCTCCTCCCGCCAGCTCAGCGGGATCACGAAGGCGGCGCTCGCGATCGCGATCAGGGTTGCGACCAGGCCGAGGTCGTCGACGCGCAGGGCGCCGGCCACCAGGTCCTTGCTCTCGCCGAACTGCCAGATCGCCAGGCCCGCGGCGGCTCCGAGGGTGATGAAGCTGAGCAACGACACGAGCCGGCGCTGGGCGCGGCCGACCAGGCCCGCGAGCAGGACCACGACCAGGCCCGTGGTCAGCGCGATGATCGGCGAGAGGCCGGCGTAATCGATGTCCGGTGCGGTGAAGGTCACGGCGCCACCGACGCCTCGAGCCGGTCGTCGCCTGCCGCCGCAACGGCGCCGACCTTGTCCTGCACCGACGACCTCACCCCGCTTGAGGATCGTCCCGGGCGTCAGCGCCAGAATCAGGATGACGCCGACGAGCGGGACGAGGACGAGCGCGTCGGTGAGCCCGATCTCGCGCGACGATGCTCCTGACGGCAGGGGGTTGTGCATCGCGCGCTGATAGAGGCGCAGCGCGTAGAACGCGGCCATCGCGATCCCGGCCGTGGCGACCACGGCGAACGCGGTCTTGTCGTCGAAGAGCCCGTTCAGGATGTAGAACTCGCCGATGAAGTTGGCCGAGCCCGGCATCGCCAGGGTCGCCAGCGTCACGATCAGGAACAGGGCGGCAAGCAGCGGGGCGCGCAGCGCGGCGCCGCCCATCTGCCGCAGGTCCTCGCCGCCGAAGCGCTCGGCGAGCAGGACGATGATCAGGAACAGCGGGACAACCACGAGCGCGTGGTTCACCATCTGGAGAATCGCGCCATTCGCCCCGTCGGCGGTGAGCGAGAAGACCCCGAGGGTGATGAACCCGAGCTGCGCGATCGACGAGTAGCCCACGATCAGCCGCACGTTCGTCTGGGTGAACGCCATGACCGAGCCGTAGAGGACGGAGAGCACGGCGATCACCAGGATCAGCTCCTGGAACTGGAGGGTTGCGTCGGGGAAGATCGGCAGCACGATCCGCAGGAAGCCATATGCCGCCACCTTCGAGAGCACGCCCGAGAGCAGCGCCAGGACGGGGGGCGGGGCGGCGAGATACGCGTCGGGCATCCAGCCGTGCAGCGGGAACGCCGGCATCTTCACCAGGAACGCGGCCGCGAAGAAGCAGAAGATCCAGTCCTGGCTGCCGTCGGGTAGGACGGTCGCGCGCAGGTCGGCCATCGCGAAGGAGAGCTCGCCCGTCTCGTTCGCGGCCAGGATCGCGGTGGCGATCGCGCCGACCAGCATCAGAAGCGACCCGACCAGCGTGTAGACCATCATCTTGATCGTTGCCCGCACACGCTCGCCGGTGCCGTACGAGCCGATCAGGAAGAAGAACGGGACCAGCATCAGGTCGAAGAACAGGACGAACAGCAGCAGGTCCTGGGCGAGGAAGGCGCCGAGCGTCGCGAACTCGCCCACGCCCAGCATCAGGAAGTAGTTCTTCGGGCGGTCCGGCATCCGGAACGCGGACCAGGTGAAGCTCGCGGCCCAGAGGAGCGCGGTCATGACGACGAGGAACAGGCTGATCCCGTCGACGCCAAGCTGGTAGCGCACGCCGAGCTCCGGGATCCAGCTCTCGTCGACCACGTGCTGGAGACCGGGCAGGCCCGAGTCGAAATCGAGGACCAGCGCCAGCGCCAGCGCCAGCGTCCCCAGTGAGCCCACGACCGACAACGGTCCGGCGAAGCGCCGGGGGGCGAGAGCGACGAGCACCGCGACCGCGAGCGGGAGCCAGAGGAGCGCGTTCAACGCTCATCTAATTACTCACCACCAGGAAATACAAGGCGAGCGCAGCGAAGCCGCCGAGGACGAGCAGTGCGTAGGCGCGGATGAAGCCGGACTGCGCGCCGCGGACCAGGAGCCCGAGTTCGCGGACCGCTCCCGTCGTCGCGCCGACGATGCCGTCCACGAGGACCCGTTCGACGACATCGTTCGCGAAGCGCCCGACGCGGATCACCGGGCGGTAGACGAGCGCGTCGATCAGCTCGTCGAAGTACCACTTGTGCTTGAGGAAGTCGTGGACGGGCTGCATGCTCGAGCGCAGGCGCGCCGTGAGCCCGGGGTTGCGGACGTAGCAGACGTAGGCCAGCGTGATCCCCGCGATCGAGATCAGGCCGCCGATGAGCAGACCGATGTACGACGCCTCGGTGGAGGGATGGATGTGGAACAGCGGCGCGTCCTCGAACGTCCCCTCGAGGAAGCGGCCCAGCGCGTCCGTGACGCCCGGGATCTGGATGACGCCCGCGAAGAGCGCGAGGAAGCCGAGGACGCCCATCGCGATCCGCATCGGCAGCTCGCGCTCGGCGATGTGGTGCTCGGCGCCCGGGTAACCGACCTCGGTGTCCTCCTTCTCGCCGGTCGCGGGGTTCTCCGGTTCGCCGTGGGCGAGATGGCCCTGCTCGAGCTCGCGAGCCTCCTCGCAGGGATCGCCCGTGACCACTCTGAACCCGATCCGGAACGCGTAGAAGGCGGTCAGGAACGCGCCGAAGTAGCCGCCGATGGTGAAGATCAAGTACATGCCGCCGCGGTCGGCGGCGAACGCGAGGATCTCGTCCTTCGAGAAGAAGCCCGACGTCCCCGGGAACCCGGCCAGGGCGAGCGCGCCGATGATCAGGAGCAGTGACGTGAACGGCAACGCGCGCCGGAAGCCGGACATCCGGTCGATGTCCTGGTTGTTGGCCATCGCGGCGATGACCGAGCCGGCGGCCATGAAGAGGAGCGCCTTGAAGAAGGCGTGGGTCATCAGGTGGAAGATCCCGGCGGTGTAGGCGCCGATCGAGACCCCGACGATCATGTAGCCGATCTGGCTCATGGTCGAGTAGGCGATGATCCGCTTCAGGTCGGTGACGACGAGCGCGATCGTCGCCGCCACCAGCAGCGTTGCGAGGCCGACGAACGCCGCGATGTCCGCCGCGGTCGGCGCCAGGTCGTACAGGGGCCACATGCGGGCGATCAGGTAGACGCCGGCGGTGACCATCGTCGCGGCGTGGATCAGGGCGGAGACGGGCGTCGGGCCCTCCATCGCGTCGGGCA
Source organism: uncultured bacterium (assembly GCA_963734015.1). Lineage (GTDB taxonomy): Bacteria > Actinomycetota > Thermoleophilia > Solirubrobacterales > 70-9 > JALZKA01. Next base: position 48,401 of record CAVTFG010000024.1, read on the forward strand.
GCCAGGTGTGGAGCGGCAGCTGGGCCGACTTCGCGACCGCGCCGACCAGGAGCAGCAGGCAGATCGCGACGATCGTGCCGTCGTTCGGCGCGAAGTGCCCACCGGCGGTCTCGAAGACGTCCAGGTAGTCGAAGGTCCCCAGCTCGCGGAAGATCAGGAACGCGGCAAGCACGAGGCCGACGTCGCCGATCACGTTGATCACGAACGCCTTCATGCCGGCCTTCGTGGCCGTCCCGCGCCGGTACCAGAACGAGATCAGGGCGTACGAGGCGAAGCCCACGAACGCCCAGCCGACGATCAGCAGCACGAAGTTGGCTGCCAGCACCAGCAGCAGCATCGAGAACACGAAGAAGTTGAGGTAGCTGAAGAACCGCGTGTAGCCGCGGTCCGACCCCATGTACGCGACCGAGTAGAGGTGGATCAGCGTCGAGACGCCGCTCACCACGAGGCACATCACCACCGCCAGCGGGTCGACCAGGATGTTGACGTCGATGTCGAGCCCGATCGAGGACGCGTAGTCGTAAAGCGTGGACGTCACCTGGCGGTCGTCGGTCGGGCGGTCCAGCATCGCGACGAACGCCCCGACCGAGCACACGAACGCGGCGGCGATCGCGGCCGTGCCGATCCAACCCGCAAGCCGGCCGGGCCAGAAGCGCCAGCCGAGGGCGAGCACGATCGACCCCGCGAGCGGGAAGAACAGGATGAGCCAGCCGAAGTCGGTTGGGTTCATCCCCTGAGGCCCCGCATCTCATCCACGTTGAGCGGCAGGCGCCGGCGGAACATCGCGACGATCAAACCGAGGCCGACGACCACCTCACAGGCCGCCACGACCATCACCACGAGCGCGAAGATGTGGCCGTCCTGGTTGCCGATCGAGCGCGAGAAGGCCAGCAGGGCGAGGTTGCCGGCGTTCAGCATCAGCTCCAGGCAGAGCAGGATCACCAGTGGGCTGCGCCTCAGCAGGACGCCGGCCGCGCCGGTCGCGAAGAGCAGCGCCGAGAGGACGAGGTACCACTCAACGGCCACCGCCGGCCTCCTCGACCACGATCGGCGGCTCCTGCTTGCGGCGGGCGGCCAGGACGACGGCCCCGACCGCGGCGATCAGCAGCAGGATCGACGCGGCCTCGAACGCGATCAGGAAGCGTTCCAGCATCAGCTCGCCGATCGCGGCGGGCGAGCCGAAGCCGGCCGCGATCGTCGGGCCCTCGCTGCTGATCGCCTTCAGCCCGGTGCCGAGGATCGCGATCGAGAGCTCGATGAAGAGCGCCCCGGCCAGCACCGGCGCCAGGAAGCGCTGGCCCGCGATCGGCTCCCAAATCGGCTCTTCGATGCCGCCCACGTACGCGGCGACGAACACGTAGAGCACCATGACCGCGCCCGCGTAGACGACCACCTGCGCGGCAGCCACGAACTCGGCGTGCAGCAGAAGGAACAGGCCGGCCAGTGCCACCAGGTGCACCACGAGCGCGAGCACGCTGTAGAAGGGGTTGCGGAGCGCGATCACGGCGATCGCGCCGCCCAGGGCACCGATCGCTCCCGCGAAGAAGGCAACCTCCTCCATCGCGGCGCATCCTATTCGCGGCGCACGCCCCGCCGAGGGTCGCCTTTCGAGCCAATTCGCACGAGGGGCCAGGCAGCCCAGGCGGTCAGCGAGCCAGCTCCTCGATCGCGTTTGCGACCACGTCAGGGCACTCGATCTGCGGCGTGTGACCGATCCCCTCGAGCATCTCGATCCGGGCGTGGGGAAGAAGGGTCGCCAGGTCGTCCGCCCCGGCCGGGATGCAGAGCCGGTCGCGGTCGCCCCACAGGACCGTCACGGGCGCCTTGATCCGCTCGGGGTCGAACGGGTCCTCGAGGTTCGGACGGACGCGCTTCGCGTAGTCGATCCGTGTGCGGATCACGGCCCGGTCGGCGGTGAACCGCGTGAACCGGTCGACCACCGCCTGGTCCACGCCGGCGGGATCGCCGAACGCCAGGCGGCGGTAGAGGCCGCCCGCGACCGACCGCACCACGCCCTCGGGCACCGGAGCAGGCAGCGAGATCAGCTGCGAGACGGCTGGGATCCGGTCGACCGTGAAGAACAGCGGCGCCATCCTGATCCCCGCGGGGCCGATCGCGACGACGCCCGCGATCGGCAGCTCAGAATGCTGCGCCAGCCGTAGGGCAGTCCAGCCGCCCAGCGAATTCCCGACGAGCACGACCGGCTTGCCCGACCGCTCGGCCGCCCGGATCACCGCGCGGGCGCCGAAGTCGACGAGCTCGTCCAGCACCTCACGGGCGGGGTCGAGCGGCGGCGCCACGCCGAAGCCCGGCTGGTCGTAGGCGATCGCCGCGATGTCCCTCGCCGCAAGCAGGTCCAGCACCTCGAGCCAAGTGTCCGAGTTGTCCATCCAGCCGTGGAGGAGCACGGCGGAGGCCCCGTCGCCGTGCGACCAGGCTGCCCGGGTCTCGATCCCGCCGACCGTCACCCGGCGCCGGCGAAGCCGATTGATCGGCTCAGGCGGGTCCACCTCGCGACGCGGGCCGTCGCGATCCCCGAGGCGGATGGCCGGGCTCATGCGCCAAGTTCTACAGCCCGTACGTCTTGGCGACGATCTCGCGCTGGATCTCGCTGGTGCCGCCGTAGATGGACATGACGAGCGTCGAGCGCACGTGGCGCTCCATGTCGTACTCGGACGCGTAGCCGTAGCCGCCCATCATCTGCATCCCCTCGAGCGCGGTCTTCTTCGCGACCTCGGTGGCCTTGAGCTTCGCCATCGACGCCTCGCGCGGCAACATCTTGCCGGGGTCGGCGTCCACCTTCCGCGCGACGTCGTAGACAAGGAGCCTGGTGCACTCCAGCTCGGTGGCGAGGTCGGAGATCCGGTGCTTGAGCGTTTGGAACGACCCGATCGGCCTGCCGAACTGCTTGCGCTCCTTGATGTAGGCGAGCACGTCGTCGAACGCCCGCTCGGCGAGCCCGAGCGCGCTGGCAGCCAGGATCAGGCGCTCGACGTTGAGGCCGGCCATCAGCTGCATCCAGCCGCCGTCGACCTGACCCAGCACCCGGTCCTCCGGCACGTAGCAGTCGGTCAGGAAGACGTCGTTGACCTCCTTGCCGCCCATCGTCTGGATCCCGCGGATCTCCATCCCCTCGGCGTCGGTGGGAACTGAGAGCATCGTCAGCCCGTCGTGCTTGGAGCCCGACGAGTCCGATCGCGCGATGACCAGGATGTGGTCGGCGATGTGGGCGGCCGAGATCCAGGTTTTCTGGCCGTTCAGGACGAAGCCGCCGTTCTGGCGCTCGGCCCTGCAGGAGAGGTTGCCGACGTCGGAGCCCGCCTCGGGCTCGGACATGGCGATGGCCTCAACGCGGCCCCTGGTGATGCCTCCGAGGATCTCCTGCTTCTGCTCCTCGTCGCCGAACCGCTCGTAGGCGCCTGCGACGATCAGGCTGACGCCGTACCCGGCAATCGGGACCAGGCCGCGCAACGTCTCCTCGAGGAAGATGCACGCGTCCACCATCCCGCCGCCGGAGCCGCCGTACTCCTCGTCGATCGAGACGCCGAGCCAGCCGAGGCCGGCGAGCTTCTCGTAGATCTCCTGGTTGTGGAACTCGGTGTAGCCCTGGGTCAGCCGCTCGCGCTGCTCGGACGTGCCGCACTCGCGCTGCGCGAAGTCGCGGATCGCCTCCGCGAAGTCGCGCTGCTCGTCGGTGAAGCCGGACGTGGTCTCGGTCGCCGTCGTCATCAGGCTGCCGCGGGCTTGTAAATGGACACCACTGCCGCGCCGCCCAGCCCGATGTTGTGCTGGAGGGCGACCCCGGCGCCTGAGACCTGGCGGGCGTCAGCCTTGCCGCGGAGCTGCCAGGTGAGCTCGGAGCACTGCGCGAGGCCGGTCGCGCCCAGCGGGTGGCCCTTCGAGATCAGGCCGCCCGACGGGTTCACCACGGGCCCGTCGCCGCCGTACGTGGTGGCCTCGGACTCGACCAGCTTGTGGGCCTCGCCCTCGTCGGCGAGGCCGAGTGCCTCGTAGGTGATCAGCTCGTTGGCGCTGAAGCAGTCGTGCAGCTCGACCACGTCCACCTCGTCCGCGGAGACCTCGGCTTCCTCGTAGGCCTGGCGCGCGGCCTCCTTCGACATGTCGTAGCCGACGATCCTGATGCAGTCGGTGTCGTCGGCGAAGGTCGAGGAGAGGTCGGTCACCATCGACTGGCCGGCGATCTCGACCGCCTGCTCCCACAGGCCGTGCGCGTCCACGTAGCTCTCGGAGGCGACGATCGCGCAGGCGGCGCCGTCGGAGGTCGGCGAGCACTGGAGCTTGGTCAGCGGGTCGTGGATCATCCGCGCGTCCTTGATCTCGTCGATCGAGTACTCGTCCTGGAACTGCGCGTAGGGATTGTTGACCGAGTGCTTGTGGTTCTTCCACCCGATCCAGGCGTAGTGGTCGGGCTCGGAGCCGTACTTCTGCATGTGATCGCGCCCCGCGTTGCCGAACATCTGCGGCGCGAACGGCGATTCCTCGGGCGAGCGCAGCTCGAACATGCGGGTCATGTGCTTGTCGAGGGCCGGGGTGCGGTCCGTGTACTTCATCCCGAGCGAGCCCTTCTCCATCTTCTCGAAGCCCACGGCGAGGGCGCAGTCGGCGAGGCCGCCCTTGACGGCCTGCCGCGCCAGGAAGAGGGCGGAAGAGCCGGTCGAGCAGTTGTTGTTGACGTTGACGACCGGGATGCCGGTGAGGCCGAGCTGGTAGACGGCCCGCTGGCCGTAGGTGGAGTCGCCGTAGCAATAGCCCGCGTAGGCCTGCTCGACGTCGTCGTAGGAGACGCCCGCGTCGGCGAGGGCCTTCTCGCCGGCCTCGGTGGCCCACTCCGGGTAGTCGCCCTCCTTCGTCCCGGGCTTCGAGAACTTGGTCATGCCGACGCCGATCACGAAGGTGCGGTTGCCCTTGCCGTTCTTGGTCATCTGGTTCCGGGCCTTTCTTGGAGGTTTCCGAGAGTCTCACCGAAAGATACAGAACGACTGTTCTGTTTGTTACTCTCGCGGCCCGACACACCGATCGAAGGGATCGCATTGACGACCGAGACCACTGCACCCAGTTTCAAGTCCGACGCGATCGGGAAGCCCGGCGCGCCCGTCGCCTTCACGGTCGAGCGCGAGCGGATCGCCGCGTACGCGGCGGCGACCAACGACGCGATCCCGCAGCACGCCTCCGGTGAGCTGGCGCCCCCGGTGTTCTCGATCGTGCCCTCGTTCCAGGCGATGGGCATGGCCGCGATGTCGGTGATCCCGCCGGAGCTGCTCGGCGCGATCCTCCATGGCGAGCAGGACTTCCACTTCCACCAGCCGATCGAGCCCGGAATGGAGCTCGACACGATCTCGACCCCGATCGGCATGCGCCAGCGCTCGTCCGGCGTCACCGTCGTCGTCCGCTCGGACACCCGCGATGCAGGCGGCGAGCTGGTCACCGAGGGCTACTCGACCACTTTCGTGCGCGGTGGCCAGGGAGCCGAGGACGTCGGTGACGAGGCGCCGGAGCACCGCTTCGACGACTCGCTTCGGGACCGTGAGCCCGACGCGGAGGTATCGCAGACCTACGACGCCGACCAGACGTTCCGCTATTCGGAGGCCTCCGGCGACCCGATGCAGATCCACCTCGACGAGGAGTTCGCGAAGTCGGTCGGCCTCCCCGGGATCATCATCCACGGCCTCTGCTCGATGGCCTTCACGTCGGTGGCGGTGATCGAGCGGTTTGCGGCCGATGATCCGAGGCGGCTCCGGCGCCTGGCCGTGCGGTTCGCGAGCATCGCCCTGCCCGAGCAGAAGATCACCACCAAGATCTGGGCCGCCGGCAGCCGGGAGGGCCGCGACACCTACGCCTACGAAACGACCTCGGACGCCGATGCCGTGGTGATCAAGGACGGTTGGGCAGAGATTTCGTGACCGGCGTTGCGGATCGCCGCCGGACCCAGTCCGAACGCCGGGCCGAGACGCGGGGCCGGCTGCTCGACGCCACGATCGAGAGCCTGATCGAAGTCGGCTACGCGGGGACGACGATCCGAGCCGTCACCGAGCGCGCCGGGGTGTCCCAGGGCGCGCAGTCGCACCACTTCCCGCACCGCGTCGATCTCGTCGCGAGCGCCTTCGAGCACCTGGCCGAGCAGCGGAGCGCCCGCTACGCGGAGCGTGCCCGCGAGCTGTCGGGCGACCGGGCGACCCGCCTGCGGGCACTGCTCGACATGCTCTGGGAGGACTTCTCGAGCCCGCTGTTCACCGTCGCCGCAAAGCTCTGGGTGGCGGCCGCCGACGACGAGGAGCTGCGGGAGCGGCTGATCCCGGTCGAGCGCCGGATCTACGCCGGCACGGCCGAGGTCGCGAAGGAGGTGGCCGGCGACCTCGGTGCCGAACCCGGCTTCGAGCGCAAGCTCGCGGTGGCGATGAACACGGTCGCCGGCCTCGCGCTGGTGCGCGAGTTCGACCCGTCGGGCCGAGCGAGCCGCGGCAACCAGTGGCCGTACCACCGCGAGGCATTGGAGCGGATGCTCGACGCGTAGACCATCCGGAGGCTCAGCTCTCCGCGCGCCAGTCGGGCCGGTACGTCTCGATCCGGGTGATCAGCCCGTTCCCGATCGAGAAGAAGTGGATCGCGGGAAGCGAGCCGCTCCGCTCGGTGGCCCGCAGCGTGCCGCGGAGGCGCACGGACGCCTCGACTCGGCCCGGCCGGGCGTCGAGGGAGAGCACCCAGACGTCGTTGTCGGCAACGAGCTCCTTGATCTCCGCGAAGAAGGTCGCCGCCTGCGTGTGGCCGCGGAACCGCTCGCGCGCGCCGCCCGCCCGCTCGTCGCTGCCGAGGATCTCGACGTCAGGGTCCAGCGTGGCGATGATTCCGGCCACGTCGTCGCGATTGAACGCGTCGTAGTGGCGGCGGACCAGCGCGACGTCGCGGCCCGTGGTGTTGTCCAGGCCCGCCCGCCGCACGGCCTCGCCCGGGTCCGAGTGAGCCTGCCCGAAGGTGATCTGCCCGTCCCGGACTACCCAGTGCCAGCCGACGCGCGTGTCGATGTCGGCGCCGCTCGTGCGGGCGCTGGCCCTCAGTCGCCCGATCACGACGACGTTCTCGCCATCCTCGTGAACCTCGTCGGGCTGAAAGTTGAGCTCGGCCCAATCGCGCTGGAGGTCCTCGGCGACTGCGCGGGCACCCTCGGGACCCACGTAGCTCGTCTCCTCGAGCTGTGCGCGCAGGGGCCGGAGCTCGGCATCGGGCGCGATCAGGGGGACGACGCTGTCGAGGTCGCTCTCCTGCCACCCTGCCAGCGCCGCAACGGGGATCCGGGCGTTGATCCGGCTCACTCGTCTGAGTATTGCGGGCGGGGCTACTCGCCCTCGTTGCGCAGGGGCGTCCGCTCGATCGACTCGGCGAGCAGCATCTCCTTGGTGAAGATCAGGTCGCCGCGGTTGTAGTCGGCCATCTCGTAGTCGTGGCCCATAGTGATCGCGTCGAACGGGCAGGCGACCTCGCAGTAGCCGCAGAAGATGCAGCGGGCGAGGTTGATCTCGTAAACGGAGGCGTAGCGCTCGCCGGCTGACACCCGGTCCGCCGGGTCGTTCTCCGCCGCCACGACCCGGATACAGTCGGCGGGGCAGGCCGCTGCGCACAGTGAGCAGCCGACGCATTTCTCGAGACCCGTGTCCTCGAAGCGGTGGAGCTTGTGCCGGCCGCGGAAGCGCGGGTAAACGGCGGTCTTCTCCTCCGGGTACTGAACGGTGACCGGTCCCTCGACCATGCGCGCCATCGTGGTCTTCAGGCCGCGGAGCGTCTCGCCGAACACGCGGTAAGCGCCCTTTGGGCCGCCGGGATCGGGCCCGCGCTGGACCTCCACGATCGAGTCGTCTTTCAGATAGGGAAACTCCTCGCTCATCAAACATCCCCTACCGGGGGGGCAAACATGCTCTCGCGCCTTACGTCGCTCATCAAAAAACTGTCACCAGTACAGCAGTAATCAGCACATTCACCGTGGCAAGCGGCAGCAGGATCTTCCACCCCAGGCTCATCAGCTGGTCGTAGCGAACCCGTGGGAGCGTCGCCCGCACCCAGAAGAACACGAACATCAGGGCGAGGATCTTCAGCAGCATCCAGATCGGGTCGAGCCAGCCGGGACCGGGGCCCATCCAGCCGCCGAGGAAGAAGGTCACCGCGATCCCCGAGATCACGAACATCTCGATGTACTCGGCCAGCATGTACGAGCCGAATCGCATGCCCCCGTACTCGGTCTGGTAGCCGGCCACCAGCTCCGCGTCCGCCTCGGGCAGGTCGAACGGCGCGCGGCTCGTCTCGGCAAAGCCGGCGACCATGAAGCAGAGGAAGCCGATGATCTGGGGGATGACGTACCAGACATCGCCCTGCGCGGTCACGATGTCGGTGAGCGAGAGCGACCCGGCCATCATCACCGCGCCGAGCAGCGCGAGGCCCATCGAGATCTCGTACGAGATCAGCTGTGCCGCCGATCTCATTGCGCCGAGGAACGAGTACTTCGAACCCGAGGCCCAGCCGCCCAGGAGCAGCCCGTAGAACGAGATCGAGCCGAAGGCGAAGAAGTAGAGGACGCCGATCGAGACGTCGATGCCGTAAAGGCCGACCTCGCCCGAGCCGATCTCCTGGGTGTTGCCCCACGGCAGGATCGCCAGCGTCGCGATGCCGCTGAAGACGACGATTGCCGGCGCCGCCGCCCAGAGGAAGCCGGACGCGTTGGCCGGCTTGTACGGCTCCTTGCCGACGAGCTTCAGCGCGTCCGCCACCGGCTGGAGCAGGCCGAACGGGCCGATGCGGTTGGGCCCGTAGCGGGCCTGGAACCGGCCGAGGATCTTGCGCTCGACCACGGTGAGCACCGGCACGATGGCGAAGATCAGCGCGAAGATGATCACCGACTTGAGGACGAGGACCCAGGTGGCCTCGGCGAAGCTCGCATCCGCCAGGAGCATCAGCCGGCCACCTTCGTGATCTCCACCGTCTCGGCGTCCGCGAGAACGTTCGCGCTCTGCTCGGCGAGGCCCTCGATCAGGAACCCGGCCCCGGGCCTGACGCGCTCTCGAACCGCCACCCTGGCCCGCACACTGTGGCCGTTGGACCGCACGTCCACGTCATCGCCTTGGGAGATCCCGAGTCGCTCGGCGTCGGCGAGTGACACCTCGAGCGTCTGGCCCGGCATCAGGAACCGAAGCGCGGGCGACCTCTCGGTCACCTCTGCGGCCCACAGATCGCGGTATGACCCAACCCGAAGCTCCGTTGGAGCCAGGGACGAAGTCCCGGTCGGCGAGGGTGAACCTGCCGCCCGGTCGGCGCCCGCACCCGACGGCACCGGACGCGAAGCGGAGGATTCCGTCGGAGGTATCTCGTCCCTAGCCCAGGCGGACGCTTGCGCGCGCTCCTGCCACCGCACTCCGCCGCCGCCGATCTCCTCGTGGGTGAGGCCGGCGTAGAACGGGACGTCGGCGGCGAGCGCGGCGAGCGCCTCGGGAGCGGAGTCGATCCCGGTCTCGTGGTCGAGTCGGGCCGCGAGCTCCGCGAGCCACTGCCAGCCGTGGCGCGTCTCGTCCGGGTGCGGCACGCTCGGGCGGACGCGCTGGACGCGTCCGTCCGGGTGGGTGACGGTGCCCTCCTTCTCGGCGTGCGTCTCGGCGGGGAAGAACACGTCGGCGCCCGGACGGTTGGCGAACATCCCGACCTCGCAGATGAAGCTCGCCGCCGTGAGGGCCTCCTTCCAGCCCTCCGGGTCGGGCAGCTCGCGGAGGGGGTCGACGTCCCAGAGGATCAGCGCGTCGATTTCGCCGTCGATCAGGCCGCGCTTGATCTCCTCGGCGTTGCCGCCGACCGGGACCTGCGAGAGCCCGGGGCCCGCCGTCGGGAGGCAGCCGACCTCGCGGAGCCCGCGCGCGTTCGCCGTCTCGGGAACCTCGAGCAGGCCAGCCCCGTCGTCTGAGAGCCGCAGCGCCTTCGCGCATGCGAGCAGCCGGTCGAGCGCCAATCCGCCCTCGGGGCCGTGGCCGATCCGCTCGCCGAAGACGATCACGGTCGAACCGGGCCGCAGTTCACCTGCCACGCGCTCCGCGTCCTCGTGGCCGCTCCCGGCGTCGCTCGCAAGCTCGGCAGCGAGCTCGTCCAGGAACCGCGCAGCGCCGCCGGGGGCGTAGCGGACGGTCTCCTCGGCGCCGCCGTCAAGCGCGGTCGGGCGCTCCGAGGCGATCACGACACGGGTGTTGGTGCGGCGCATGACCTTTCGCAGCCGCAGATCGAGGATCGGCATCGAGTGCATCGGGTCGGTTCCGATCACCAGGATCGAGTCCGCTCGATCGAGATCCCGCATCGCGGCACCGAGCTCAGGCGTGGAAAGGGCGACGGCGGTCGCCCGCTCGAGGGGCGCGCCCGCCCGGGAGTCGACGTGCGGCGCGCCAAGCGCCTGCCGTGCGATCCGCTGCAGGAGGTAGCCCTCCTCGTTGGCCGCTTGGCCGCCGACCAGGACGGCGGTCTTCGACCCCGCCGCCTTCAGCCCGGCCGCCGCCCTGTCCAGGGCGTCGTCCCAGCTGGTGCGGCCGAGGACGCCGCCCGCGCCCACCATCGGCCCCGTGATCCGGTCAGCTGAATGGAACATCTGGAAGCCGAAGCGGCCCTTGTCGCAAAGCCAGCCGTCGTCGACCTCGGGGTTGTCGCGGGCCAGGACCCGGGCGACCTTCTCGTCACGGACGGTGAACATCACGTTGCACTGCGACGGGCAGAGCGTGCAGACCGAGCCCGCGTCCTCGATGTCCCACGGCCGGGCGCGGAAGCGGTACGCCTCGGACGTGAGGGCGCCCACCGGGCAGAGCTCGATGATGTTGCCGTGGAACGGCGCGATGTACGGGCGGTCGTCGAAGGTGCCGACGTACGAGCGCGCCCCGCGATCGAGTAGCTGGAGCTGCTCGTCCTCCGCCACCTCCTGGCTGAAGCGGACGCAGCGATAGCAGAGGATGCAGCGCTCGCGATCGATCCGCACCAGGGGCGAGAGCGGCACCGGCTTCTGGAAGTGGCGCTTGGCGTCGGTGACGCGGCTGCGCCCGGCGCCCCAGCCCATCGAGATGTCCTGCAGGGGACACTCGCCGCCCTTGTCGCAGACCGGGCAGTCGAGCGGGTGGTTCACCAGCAGGAACTCGACGACGGCGTTCTGCGCCTCCTTCACGTGCTCGGTCTGCGTGTAGACGACCATTCCGTCGCGGACCGCGGTGGAACACGCGGTCTGGAGCTTCGGGATCCCCTCGATCTCCACCAGGCACATCCGGCAGGCGCCGACCGGATGGCCCAGCTTCGGCTCGTAACAGAAGACCGGGATCTCCACGTCGCCGCCCTTGGCGGCGTCGACCAGCATCTCGCCCTCGCGGGCCTGGACCTCGACGCCGTCCACCACGAGCGTGATCTCGTTGCGCTCGGGCGTCATGCCGTGGCTCCGAGAACCACCGGCGGCTGGTCGGCGCCCGAGACATCGATCGGGCCCGGAGCCGCCCTGCGCGCCGTCTCGATTACCTCCTCGAACTCCCCGCGGAACTTCTTCACCATCGCGCCGACCGGCATCGCCATCGAGTCGCCCAGGACGCAGAGGCAGTGGCCGATGATGTTCTCCTGGACCGAGGCGATGATGTCCAGGTCCATCGGGGTCGCCTCGCCGCGAACGACCCGCTCGAGCATCTTCACCGTCCAGTTCGTGCCCTCGCGGCACGGCGTGCACTTGCCGCACGACTCGTGGTGATAGAAGCGCGCGGTCCGCAGCGCCAACTCGGGGACCGAGACCGTGTCGTCGCCGATGATGATCGAGCCGGAGCCCAGCATCGAGCCGGCGTCCGCCATCGCCTCGAAGCTGTATGGCACGTCGAGGTCCTCCCCGGTCAGCACCGGGGACGACGAGCCGCCGGGGAACCAGACCTTCACCTCGCGGCCCTCGTCCGGCCCGCCCGCGAGCCCGTAGATGACCTCCCGCGACGAGATCCCGAGCTCGACCTCGTAGTTGCCGGGCCGCTGGACGTGGCCGGAGACGGAGACGACCTTCGTACCGGACGACTGCTCGCTGCCGAGCCCGGCGAACCACTCGGCGCCCCGGTTGACGATGTGCGGCACGTTCGAGAGCGTCTCGACGTTGTTGATCAGTGTCGGCCCGCCGTAGAGGCCCTGGATCGCGGGGAACGGCGGCTTCAGCCGGGGGTTGCCGCGCTTCCCCTCGAGCGAGTCGAGCAGGGCGGTCTCCTCGCCGCAGATGTAGGCGCCGGCTCCGCGGTGGACGACCAGCTCCACCTGGTGGCCGGAGCCGAGGACGCTCTGCCCGAGGTAGCCGGCCTCGTACGCCTCGCGGACGGCGGCGTCGAGCACGTCGGCGACCTCCCAGTACTCGCCCCGGATGAAGATGAAGGCGTAGGTGGCTTCGACCGCGCGCGCCGAGATCACGATGCCCTCGATCAACCCGTGCGGGTTCTTGAACATCAGCTCGCGGTCCTTGAACGCCCCGGGCTCGGACTCGTCCGCGTTGCAGCACAGGTACTTGGTCATCTCGCCATGCGGCAGGAACGAGCCCTTCTTGCCCATCGGGAACCCGGCGCCGCCCCGCCCGCGCAGGCCCGAGGCCTCGATCGCGGCGATCAGCTCGTCCGGGTCCATGCGGTCGAACGCACGCTCGAGCGCCTGATAGCCGCCGCGGCGCTTGTAGATCTCGATGCCGGCGAGGCCCGGCTCGTCGAGGTTCTCGAAGAGAACCCGAGTTTCAGGCATCGATGTCACCCGCAAGCGGTCGCCTCTTTATGTCCTTCTCCGGGAGCGGGTCGGCGCCCGAGCGGAGCTGCTCGACCAGCGTCCTGCCCTCGCCCGGCTCCAGGGGCCCGTAGTACGTCTCGCCCACCGAGAGCATCGGCGCGATATCGCAGGCGCCGAGGCACTCGAACCCCTTGACGAAGAACTCGTCGTCGGCGGAGTTGGAGCCGTCGTGCTCGGCCTCGTGGTGGTCGCAGCCGCTCGCCTCGCAGATCTCGAGCAGCAGGTCGTCGGCGCCGCGTAGCCAGCACGAGATGTTGTGGCAGACGAGGATCCGGTGCTTGGCGGTCGGCTCGAGCCGGAACAGGTCGTAGAAGCTGGCGACGGATTCGAGGAACGCGGGCGTCAGCCCCATCACCGCGGCGGCCTCACGAATGCCCTCGGGGCTGCACCAGCCGTAGTGGCGCTGCACGGCCCAGAGCGCCGGGATCGAGGCCGAGCGGATCTGCGGATAGCGGCCCATCGCCTCCTCGATCGTCTCCCTGAGCTCGGGCGGTACGTCCACCTCGTGCAGCTCGGGGACACGCTGGGCGTCCTCGGGCCGCATCGAGCCGATCAGGGCCTCGCGTGCGACGGCCGGCATGTCGTCGGTGGGCCGCAGCTCCGGCGTCATCTGTCGATCCCACCCAGGATCGGGTCGAGCATCGCGAGGTTCATGATCAGGTCCGCGACGTAGCCGCCCACCGACATCTCGCGGAACGCCTGCAGGTTGACGAACGAGGGGTCGCGGAAATGCACGCGCGCCGGCTTCGCCGAGCCGTCGGCGAGGATGAAGCAGCCGAGCTCGCCGCGCGGCGACTCGATCGCGTAGTAGGCCTCGCCCGGCGCCACCCGGAAGCCCTCGGTGACCAGCTTGAAGTGGTGGATCAGTGCCTCCATCGAGGTGCCGAGCTCGTGGCGCGGTGGCAGGACGATCTTCCGGTCGTCGGCCAGGACGGGTCCCTCGGGCAATCCGTCGAGCGCCTGCTCGATGATCCGCACGGACTGGCGCATCTCCTCGATCCGGACCTTGAACCGGTCCCACCCGTCGCCGACGGTCCCGATCGGGACGTTGAAGTCGAACTCGCCGTAGGCGAGGTAGGGATCGGCCTTGCGCAGGTCCCAGGGCTCGCCCGCGGCGCGCAGCAGCGGTCCCGTGACGCCGAGGGCGAGCAGGCGCTCACGCGGCACGATCCCGACGCCCTTGGTGCGGTGCAGGAAGATCTCGTTGTTCGTAAGCAGCGCCTCGAACTGGTCGATGCGCGACGGGAACTCGGCGCAGAAGTCGCGCACCTTGCGCTCGAACCCGACCGGGATGTCCTCGAAGACGCCGCCGACCTGGAAGTAGCGCGTATGCATGCGCTGGCCGGTCGACATCTCGAACAGGTCCAGGACCTTGTCGCGGTCGCGGAAGCAGTAGAAGAACATCGACATCGCGCCGAGGTCGAGGGCGGAGGTGCCGAGCCAGACCAGGTGCGAGTGCAGGAGATTCAACTCCAGGTGGATCACCCGCAGGTACTGGGCGCGCGGGGGGATCTCCAGCTCCACCAGCTTCTCGACGCACCCGACGAACGCCTGCATGTTGTGGAAGTACGTGAGGTAGTCCATGCGCTCCACGAACGGGATCGCCTTCCAGTACGACTTGTCCTCGCAGTTCTTCTCGATGCCGGTGTGGACGTAGCCCATGATCGGCTTCAGGTCGATGACCTGTTCGCCCTGGAGCGAGACCAGCAGCCGCAGCACCCCGTGCGTGGCCGGGTGGTGCGGCCCCATGTTGATCGTCATCAGCTCCTGTTCGGGCTCCAGCGCTTGCTCTGCCTCGGTGCGCTCGATGATCGAGGTGCCGACGACCTCGGCAGACGAGCGGGCGACGACGTCCTGGCCGTGGGCAGGGGCGCTCCCTCGGGTGGTGCTCACGCGTACCACCCCGGCACTTCCTGCTCGGTGTTGGTGAAGATCACCGGCTCGCCGCCCATTGGGAAGTCGCGCCGCTGGGGCCAGCCCTGGTAGTCCTCGGGCAGCAGGATCCGCCGCAGGTCCGGGTGGCCGGTGAAGACGATCCCGAAGAAGTCGTAGACCTCGCGCTCCTGGTGGTCGGCGGTCGGCCACTCGTCGCAGACGCTCGGGACCTCGGGCAGCTCGTCGCCGCCGGGATCGGCAACCGCGGCCCGCACCCGCAGGCGCTCGACCCGGGGCATGTTCAGCAGCTCGTAGTGGACGCCGAAGCGCGGCTCGGCCGGCAGGTAGTCGACGCCGTGGACGCTGGCGAGGAACGTGTACTCCTGGCCGGGTGTGTCGCGGAGCCAGGCGAGCGTGTCGCGGATCTGCTCGGGATCCGCGATCAGGCACGCCTGGTCGCGGTCGTGGTAGGTGCCGAGGACCGAGCCGGGATGCGCCTCGTTCAGCTCGGCCGCGATCAGCTCCAGCCCGGGAGCGTCGGGCATCAGATGAACCTCCCGCGGTCGCGCTCGAGCCGGTCGCGGCGGTCGGGAACGTCGGCGCGCTCCTGCGGCGGTCCGGGCACGTCGACCGGGGTCTCGGGCGCGCCCGACACGGGCTCGCCCGCGGCCTCGGCGATCTCGCGGGCGGCGGCGTAGGCGTCGAGCGCCTCCGGCGTCACCTCGCCCAGGTCACGCGCCCACTCCTCGGTGCCGTGCGCGTTGTAGCGGGTGCGCCAGCCGGGATCGGGGTGCCCCTGGATCATGCGCTGCAGCTTGTTGAAGCCGTAGATCAGCGCCTCCGGCCGGGGCGGGCAGCCCGGCACGTGCATGTCCACCGGCATGAACTTGTCGGCGCCCTGCACGACCGCGTAGTTGGCGAACATCCCGCCGGACGACGAGCACGCGCCCATCGAGATCACCCACTTGGGCTCCAGCATCTGGTCGTAGAGCCGGCGGACGACGGGCGCCATCTTGATCGAGACGCGGCCGGAGAGGATCAGGAAGTCGGCCTGGCGCGGGCGAGGCGCGCATCGCCTCGGCGCCGAACCGCGCGATGTCGTAGCGGGGGCTGACGATCGACATCATCTCGATCGCGCAGCAGGCGAGCCCGAAGGTGGCCGGGAACATCGCGTTCGCGCGGCCCCAGTTGAGCACCTTCTCGAGCCGGGTCGTGACCACGGCCTCCTCGACGAACTCGTCGAGGTCGGCGCCCACGAGGTCGCCGCGCAGCATGTCGCGGGCGCGCATCTGCCGGACTCGCAGCCGGTCGTTCGCGCCCGGCTCGTCGAGCGGCAGCGACGAGCGGATCTTCTCCCTCTTTATCTCCAATCGAGCGCACCCCGGCGCCAGACATAGACCAGCGCGACGAAGAGGAGCGCCACGAAGATCAGGATCTCGACCAGGACGAAGACCGAGTCGGCCCCGTTGAGGATGACCCCCACCGGATACAGGAACACGACCTCGATGTCGAACAGGATGAACAGCATCGCGATCATGTAGAAGCTGACCCCGAAGCGGAACGTGCGCGACACCTCCGATCGGCAGTCCGCACTCATACGGCTCGGACTTGACCCTGCCGGGACGGCGCGGCCCGAGGAGGTGGTTGACGCCAACCAGAGCGGTGCCGACGATCAATCCGAGTCCGGCGAAGACGACGACGGGGAGGTAGCTCCGGAGCACTGCCTCGGTAACGATATACCCCTTGTGCGGAGTTGCCACATAGTGTTTTTTCGCATCACTGAGGCGGAGCCCGAAGGGCGAAGACGAAGGTGCGGCGTTGTTGAGCCGCCTTATTTCAAGCCGAATTCCGAGTCGCAGGCGAGGGTATGGACACAGTCCACTTGATCATGGGAGTCATCGTCCTGGTGACGAATCTCGGGGCCGCCGTCTGGGGCGGGATCGCGTGGTTTCGCCAGGCCCCCTCGCCGGGGTTCTGGTATCTGCTTCGCACCGCGCAGGTGGCCGTTGTGGCGCAGGTCCTGCTCGGCGCGATCCTCCTGCTGCTCGGGCGCTCGGCCACCGACGGCCTGCACTATCTCTACGGCGTCCTCCCGATCTTCGTCTCGATGCTTGCCGAGGCCGCCCGGGCCGGGGCGGGTGCGCGCGAGCTCGAGGGGATCGATTTCGACGCGCTGCCCAGGGAGCGGCAGCGGCTGGTCGCCCTCGCGATCTTCCGCCGCGAGACCGGGATCATGGCCGTCTCGGCGTTCGTGGTCTTTTTCCTCGCGCTGCGGGCCGCGGGGACGACCGGGGCGCTGTTCTAGCCCAGCGGCCGGTAGGTGCCCGCGTGGAAGAGGAGCGGCGTCCCCTCCCGCGAGCCCAGCTCCTCGACCATGCCCGTGACGATCACGTGGTCGCCGCCGTCGAGGAGGTCGCGGAGCTCGCAGACGACCCAGACGATCGCCTCGTCGAGGATCGGGGCCCCCGCGCGCTCGGCCACCGGCACGCCCTTCCACTTCTCGATGTGCGGCACCGGTGTCGCGAACGTGCGGGCGTGACCCTCGCCCTCGGCTCCGAGGACGTTCACCGCGAAGCGACCCGCACTGCGCACCGCCGCGAGCGTGCGCGATCGCCGGTCGAGGCAGACCAGCATCAGGGGAGGGTCGAGCGAGAGCGACGCGACCGCGCTTGCGGTGGCGCCGGCGGCGACCTCCTCGCCGGGCGCCGTCACCACCGTTACCGGCGTCGGCACGAGTGCCATCGCGCGGCGCAGGTCGTCTGGGTTGGGGGCGGCCATAGGGGCGGAGGCGGAGATTAAGCCTTGCCAGGCGGGCAAACATGCTTTCGCGCCTTACGTCGCTCACCACAAAGTATGATGCCGCCGCGGTGCGTCCCGTGCTGGTCATGACATTCGCGCTCGCGGCTGCCGCCGTGCTCGCCGCGTGCGGCAGCGAGGGGATCCAGGTCGCCGAGAGCGATGAGAACTACGAGGGAGCCGTGCTGTTCCAGGAGCGCTGCTCCGGATGCCACACGATGAAGGCCGCCGGCTCGTTCGGCTCCGCGAACCGCGCGCTTCGCAACCAGGGCCCGAACCTGGACGAGCGCGAGGAGACCGTCGAGGACGTCCTCTACGCGATCCGCAACGGCGGGTTCTCGGGCGCGATCATGCCGCAGAACATCGTGGTCGGCGAGGACGCGGAGGCCGTCGCGCAATTCGTCGCCGACAACTCGGGCGACGAGATCGACCGGCCCGAGCGGCCCTCTGAGTAGGCGGCCAGGCAGCGCGCCCGGCAGCCGATGCTCGACCTGAAACGCATCCGCGACGAGCCCGACGCGGCTCGTGCGGCGCTCGCGCGGCGCGGTGCGGCGGAGTCCCTGGACGAGCTGCTGGCGCTGGACGCCCGCCGCCGGGAGCTGCTGCCCCGAGTCGAGGAGGGTCGCGCGCGTCGCAACGAAGTCTCCGACGAGATCGCCGCCGCGAAGCGCTCGGGCGAGGACGCCGAGGCGCGGATCGGGGAGATGCGCGAGCTGGGCGGCGAGATCAAGCGCCTGGAGGGAGAGCTCGCCGAGGTCGAGACGCGCCGCGACGAGCTCGCGGCGACGCTGCCCAACCTCCCGCATCCGGACGCTCCGGACGGAGGCGAGGACGACGCGGTCACGCTGCGCGAGGTCGGGGATCGGCCCACATTCGACTTCGAGGTCCGCGACCACCTCGACCTCGGCATCGAGCACGGCTGGATCGACATGGAGAAGGCCGCGGCCGCCTCGGGCTCGCGATTCGCGTACCTGCTGGGCGACCTCGTCATGGTCGAGCTGGCCCTGATCCGCTTCGTGGTCGAGCGCATCCGGGCGGAGGGCTTCACCCCGGTGGTCCCGCCCGTCCTCGTGCGCGAGCAAGCGCTGTACGGGACCGGCATGTTCCCCGGCGAACGGGAGATGATCTACGAGATCGAACGCGACGAGCTGTTCCTGGTCGGCACCTCCGAGGTGTCCCTGGCGGCGCTACACGCGGACGAGATCCTCGACGCCGCCGTGCTGCCGCTCCGCTACGGCGGAATCTCTCCCTGCTTCCGGCGCGAGTCCGGCGCCGCCGGCAAGGACACGCGCGGGATCTTCCGGGTGCACCAGTTCGACAAGGTTGAGATGTTCTCGTTCGTCCACCCCGACGAGTCGGCGGCCGAGCACGAGCGCCTGCTCGCGATCGAGGAGGGGGTCCTGCAGGCGCTCGAGATCCCCTACCGCGTCGTCGACATCGCCCTGGGCGACCTCGGCGCGCCCGCCGCCCGCAAGTTCGACTGCGAGGGGTGGATCCCGAGTCAGGAGCGCTACCGCGAGCTCACCTCGTGCTCGAACACGACGGACTACCAGGCGCGCCGGCTCGGCGCCCGATTCCGCCCCCAGGCGGAGGCCCCACCGGAGGTGCTCCACACCCTCAACGGCACGGCCGTCGCGGTTCCCCGCACGCTGATCGCGCTGCTCGAGAACGGCCAACAGGCCGACGGCACGGTCCGGATGCCGCAGGCCCTCGTGGACGCCGGCGCTCCCCGTTGGTGATCCTGGCGGAGGAGTGAGTCTCATGGCGAAGCTCCCGAAGATCGGCGCCCACGTCGACCAGGTCGACCCGCTCGGCGCGGCGGCGGAGCTCGACGCCGACTGCGTCCAGATCTTCCTCGGCAAACCGTCGGGGTGGGAGAAGCCGCCCGAGCGGGAGGACGCCGACGAGCTGCGGAGCTCGCCGGTGGACCTCTACGTGCACGCGCAGTATCGGATCAACGTCTGCTCGCCGCAGAACAACATTCGCTACGGCGCGCGCAAGATGCTCCAGCAACAGTGCGACGCGGCGGCGGCGATCGGCGCCAAGGCCCTGATCGTGCATCCCGGCCACGCCGAGGATGGGATCCCGGCCGGCGTCGACCGCTGGCGCCGCACGCTCGAGATGACGAAGTCCGAGGTTCCCATCTATCTCGAGAACACCGCCGGCGGCGACAACGCCGTCGCGCGCAAGGCGGATGCGCTCGCGCTGCTCTGGGAGGCGGTGCAGTCGGCCGACACCGAGATCGAGGTCGGCTTCTGCTTCGACACCTGCCACGCGCACGCCGCCGGCGAGGACCTGACCGACGTGGTCGACCGGATGCGCGCGATCACCGGCCGTCTCGACCTGGTCCACGCGAACGACTCACGGGACCCGGCCGGCACCGGAGCCGACCGCCACGCCAACCTCGGCGCGGGGCAGATCGATCCCGAGCACCTGCGCGAGATGATCCGCGCGGGCAAGGCCCCGGTGCTGGTCGAGACGCCGGGCGGCATGGCCGGCCTGGCTGCGGACATGGAGTTCGTGCGCGAGGCGCTCGGCTAGCGGGCCACGCGGCTCCGGCCTTTTCACCCGGGCCTGGTGGCGCGTTCGAGAAGCCGCCCAACCGGTGGCATCTGCGGTGAAGCCCATACGTGTCGTTCCTCGAAGGGCCACGCGTAGATCGGGCTGCCGTCCCGAACCAACTCACGGAGGCGCGACTCGCCGAGCTCCTCGGCTGACCACTCGTAGACGTGCTGGATCCGGGGGACGATCACGGCGTAATCGAGCAGCCGACCGAGACGCTGCTCATCGGCGATGTACGTCTCGACATCCTCGCTGAGCGGATAGTGGTTGGGAAGGACGCGGCGGAGCGAGAGAAAGGCCCCGGTCGTCCCGAGCCTGGGGTCGCCCAGCACGCGGGCCACCGGGGCGAATCGCCCGAGCGCCAGTCGCGGCGCCGCAACGAGGGCATGGGCATAGAGGCAGCGGACGAGCGCGACGTTCATGAAGAAGCGCTCCGGCGCGCCCTCCGCTTCGGCGAGCTCGCGATGCTCCAGGTAGGCGCTCACGATGCTCGCGTTGTGGGCTCGGTACCAGTTGCGCGCCGTCGGCCCGGCGATGAACTCCAACCAGAGCCGGACGGCCCGCGACGACGGCTCCCCGGCGAGACCGCCGGCGAGGGCGACCGACTCGCATCCATCCCGCAAGAGGCGCTCGTTCATCGTCCGCCACCAGGCGCTGCCGGGTGGCGAGGTGTCGAGCGGGTTGAGCACACCGCGCCGCGCCTGCCAGCGCATGAACGAGACCGCCGCGCGACGAAAAGGCAGGTGGCGAGGGGCGTGGCCCGTCGGCCCGCGATAGGTCCGCGCGATCAAGGCAAGACGTGCTTTCGGATCGTCGCGGACGGCGGCGACCTGCGCCCGGGCCCAAGCGACGGCGCGTCCCTCCTCGACCCTAGTCCTCGTCACGCTCCAAGTCGAGCGAGCACGAGTTCAGGCAATAGCGCAGCCCGGTGGGGTTCGGGCCGTCGTCGAACAGGTGGCCCAGATGCGATCCGCACCGCGAGCAGAGCACCTCGGTGCGGCTCATGAACAGGCTTCGGTCCGGCCTGGTCTCCACCGCATCCGACTCCATCGGGTCGAAGAAGCTCGGCCAGCCGGTTCCCGAGTCGTACTTGGTGTCGGACGAGAACAGCTCCTGGCCGCAGGCACGGCAGCGGTAGACGCCGTCCGCCTTCTCATCCCAGTAGGCGCCGGTGAACGCGCGCTCCGTTCCCTTCTCGCGAAGCACGTGGTACTCCTCGGGCGAGAGGTCGGTGCGCCACTCGGCCTCGGACTTCTTCACCTTCTCCATTCGGTTCCTTCTCCTTTCGGGACTTCCATCAGGTTAGTCGCGCCTCACGGCCGGCCGTTACGGCGCGTCCTAGGATCGAGTGGTGGAGCGCCCGCCGACACCGGAGCACCTGGATCCCGCCCCGGCCCCGGCCGGCCTGCGGATCCTGCAGCCGCTGCGGATCCGGGACTTCCGGCTGCTGTTCGCCGGTGTCGGCACGTCGCTCCTCGGCGACGGCGTCTACACGGTCACGATCGCCTGGCAGGTCTACGAGCTCTCGAACGCGCCGACCGCGCTTTCCGTCGTCGGGGTCGCCTGGACGCTCCCGATGGTCCTGTTCCTCTTGGTCGGCGGCGTCCTGGGCGACCGCATCGACCGGCGCCGCCTCCTGATCGTCTCGGACCTGATCCGCGCCGCCGCCGTCGGATCGATGGCGATCCTGGCGCTGACCGGCGTGATCGAGCTCTGGCACCTGATCGCACTCGTGGTCGTGTACGGGACGGGACAGGCGCTGTTCGCGCCGTCGTTCCAGGCGATCGTTCCCGAGGTCGTCCCGCCCGAGCGTCTCGTGCAGGCGAACTCCCTGCAGCAGCTCTTCGAGCCGCTCGCGTTCCGGCTCGCGGGCCCCGCGCTGGGCGGGCTGGTGATCGGCGCGTTCGGCACCGGCGAGGCGTTCCTGATCGACACGCTGACGTACAGCGTCTCGATCGCCTGCGTGTCGATGATGCGACCGCTGCCGCGGGGCACGCCCTCCGAACAGCCGTCGATCGGCTCCGAGCTGCGCGAGGGCATGAACTTCGTCCGCTCCCAGACCTGGCTGTGGGCGACGCTGAGCGCGGCTGCCGTCACGCTCCTGCTCTGGATCGGGCCGCTCGAGGTGCTGCTTCCGTTCGTCGTCAAGAACGAGTACGGCGGCGGAGCCGAGGGTCTCGGCCTGATCTTCGCCGCGATCGGCGCCGGCGCCATCGGCTCGGCCGCGGTCATCGGCCAACGCGGCCTCGGGCGCAAGCACGTGCTGTGGATGTACCTCGGGTGGGGCGCGTCGACGCTGGCGCTTGCCGGCTACGGGATCGTCCACGAGGTCTGGGCCGCGATGATGATCGCCTTCGTCGCCGGGATCGGCGAGGGCATCGGCAACATCACCTGGGTCACCCTCATGCACCGGCACGTCCCGGACCGCCTGCTCGGCCGGGTCTCCAGCCTGGACTGGATGGTCTCGATCGGGCTCGTGCCCGTGTCGTTCGCGCTCGCGGGGCCGGTGGCCGAGTGGGTGGGCGTCGAGGCCACGATGATCGGCGCGAGCGTGCTGGCAACCGTGGCGTTCCTGACGTTCCTCGCGATCCCGGGCGTCCGCGCCCCCGAACGCTGGACGCCGGACCACGAGCCGGAGCCCGAGCCCGCTGCCGCGTAGGGTCTGCGACTCGTGCCGCCCTCTGACCTCCCGGCCCCCGGCCACTTCTACGAGCTCGACGGCGAGCTCGCCGTGCCCAGCGAGCTGACGCGCGGGCCCTGGGACGAGGACTCGCAGCACGCGGGCCCGCCCGCTGCGCTGCTCGGTCGCGCGCTCGAGCGGCTGCCGGTCGACGACGGCACCCCGATGCGCTTCGGGCGCGTGACCTACGAGGTGCTGCGGCCGGTCCCGATCGCGCCCCTGCGCGTCGAGGCGTGGCTGGAGCGCGGGGGGCGGCGCGTGCAGATGCTCGGGGCGAGCCTTCACGACGGCGACGAGGAGGTGATGCGCGCCCGGGCCTGGCGCCTCCGCACCGAGGAGGTGGAGCTGGCGGCCGACTTCCCGCGCGAGGCCCCGGGCCACGGTCCCGCCGACGGCGACGATGGCCCCGTTCTTCCCGACGGGCGTGCCGACGGCTACCACACGGCGGTCGAGTACCGGTTCATCCGGGGCGGGTTCGTGGAGCCCGGGCCCGCCGTCGTCTGGATGCGCTCGCGCGTCCCAGTCGTGGCGGGGGAGCAGCTGACGCCGCTCCAGCGCGTGCTCGTGGTCGCGGACTCCGGCAACGGGGTCAGCGCGACGCTCGACTGGCGGCGGTTCCTGTTCATCAACGTCGACCTGACCGTCCATCTCCACCGGCTCCCGGCCGGGGAGTGGGTCTGCCTCGACGCCGTGACCACGCCGGAGGCCGACGGGATCGGCCTCGCGGACACGGTGCTCTCGGACGAGGGCGGGCGGATCGGCCGCGCGCTCCAGACCCTGCTCGTCGCGGAGCGGTGAGTCGCTTCGGCTCCGTAGTTCGCCGCACGGGGCATCCGTGCGCTTCGCTGATGTCGGTACCTGAAACGGGTCCTAAGCTCAGACGCACGGATGAACGGTCCTGCGGCCACCCCTGCGTCGAGCAACGCCGGCGCCCCTGCGTCTGACGTGATCCACATCGTCCTGGCCGACGACCACGCCGTGGTGCGCAGCGCCCTCCGGATGCTGCTCGACGCGGAGCCCGGCATGGAGGTCGTGGCCGAGGCGGGGGACGTCGAGGGCGCGATCCGCTACGTGCGCGGCCACCGTCCGGAGATCCTGATCCTCGACCTGAACATGCCGGGGCGGGCGAGCCTGGAGGCGTTGCCCGACATCGCGGAGGCCTCCCCGGAGACCCGGATCGTGGTCCTCACGATGCAGTCGGAGCCCGCGTTCGCGCGGGAGGCGATGCAGGCCGGAGTGCTCGGCTACATCCTCAAGGAGGCCGCCGACGCCGAACTGGTGAAGGCCGTGCGCCTGGCGGCGGACGGGCAGACCTATCTACAGCCCGACCTCGGTGCCCGGCTGGCGGCGGAGCCGGCCGGCCCTCCCGACGACCTCTCGGCGCGCGAACTGGAGATCCTGCGGCTGATCGCCCTGGGTCACACGAACGCGGAGATCGCCGAGCAGCTCGTGATCAGCGTCCGCACCGTCGAGTCCCACCGCGCGCACATCCAGCAGAAGCTCCGCGTGTCGAAGCGCTCCGAGCTCGTTCGTTACGCGCTCGAGCGCGGCATGCTCGACCCCGAGTAGCCGTCACCGTCACGTTCGGGGTGGATCGGGATCCGCCCGCGCACCTCGGTCCCGGCGCCGGGGCTGGAGACGATCGCGAGGCTGCCGCCCTGCAGCGCGATCCGCTCGCGGATGCCAACCAGGCCGAACCCCCGACCGCGATCGTTCATGTCGAAGCCCGTGCCGTCGTCGCGGACGACGATGAGGAGCGAGTCCGCGTCCTCCGCGACCTCGATCCAGACCCGGTCCGCGTGGGCGTGCTTGGCGACGTTCGTCAGGGCCTCCTGGATGACCCGGTAGATCGCCGACTCGAGCTCACGCTCGAGCCGCTTGGGAGCCACGCCGTCCTCGTGCGCGAGGGCCAGGTCCAGGTTCACGTCGAGTTCGGTCGCCGCCGCGTGGCTCTCCGCGAGGCTCTCGATTGCCGCGCCCAGCCCGAGCTCGTCGAGCGCGGCCGGGCGCAGCTCGGTGATCAGGGACCTCAGGTTCGCGATCTCGTCCTCGATCTGGGCGACGGCCTCGCGCACCGCCGCGTCCACCCGTTCCGGGCGCCCCTGCCGAAGCGATGCCGCCAGGCGCACGCGGAGCGCACCGAGTCCTTGGAGGGTCTCGTCGTGCAGCTCGCGCGCCCAGCGCGCCCGCTCGCGTTCCGCGACCTCGATGCTCTCCCGCAGCCGGGCCTCGGCGATCGACTGCATCGGGGCGACCGCCATCGCGGCGCTCGCCGCGAAGCCGGTCAGGACGTTCTCGTCGCTCTTGGTGAAGGCGGGTCCCCCGTCCTTGTCGAAGGCTGCGATCACGCCGATCGCCCGCTCGCGCACGATCAGCGGCACCAGCAGCGCCGTGGTCGCCTCGATCCCGCTCCCGGCCAGGGCGGCCGCGAGCCGGCCTGTGATCGATGAGATCCGCTCTGGCCGGTGCTCGCCCATCACGCGCCGCCAGGCGGCGCCGTCGGTGGGCTCGCGCATCGCTGCCGTCTTCGACCCGACCTCGCCGGCGGTTGCCGCGACGACCAGGTGGCGCCGCTCCTCCAGGAGCAGCAACACGGTCCGCGCCTCGACCAGTCGCTGCGCCTGGTTGACCGTGGCCTTCGCGATCGGGTCGAGCGTCTCGGCACCCAGCGTGTGCGCCAAGGCCGCGGTCGCTTCGAGGAGCCGCTCCATGAGCCGCTCATCCTGCGCAGCCGCGCCGGGCACGGTCTGGAGCGCCCGCTCCTCACCCATGTGGTGGATTATCCCCACGATGCGACTCGTTTCCTACCGACAACCGGACGGCACAGCCCGCTTCGGCCGCGTGGAGGACGGCATCGTGCGGGCCCTCGAAGCCCCGAGCGCGCTCGCCTGGCTGTCGGGCGAGCGAGGCCACGAGACCGGGGAGGAGCACCCGCTCGATGCCGTCACGCTGCTCGCCCCCGTGCCCGAGCCGCCCAGCGTCCGTGACTTCTACGCGTACGAGGGGCACGTGGCCACGGGCTGGCGCAAGCGGGGCGGCGCGATCCCGGACGCCTGGTACGAGGCGCCCGCGTTCTACTTCGCGAACCCCGCGTCCGTCCACGGCCCGGGCGAGCCGATCAAGCGCCCCGAGGCGACGCGCGAGCTCGACTTCGAGCTCGAGATCGCCGCGGTGCTCGGGGGTGACGGCGAGATCGCGGGGTTCACGCTGCTGAACGACTGGAGCGCGCGCGACGTCCAGCGGCGCGAGGTGACGGTCGGCCTGGGGCCCGCCAAGGGCAAGGACTTCGCGCTCTCAATCGGCCCATGGCTGGTGACGCCCGACGAGCTTCCGTACGAGGACGGGCGCCTCCAGATCGAGGCCACCGCCACGGTCAACGGAACCGAGCTCACCCGCACGAACGCGGCCGACAAGCACTTCTCGTGGCCGGAGCTGGTCGCCCACGCGGGGCGTGACACGCGCCTGCGTGCCGGAGACGTGCTCGGCTCGGGCACGCTGCACCGCGGCTGCCTGCTCGAGCTCGGTCCGCTCGAAGGCGGGCGCTACCTCGAGCCGGGAGACGAGGTCGCGATCAGCGCCGAGGGCCTCGGCACCCTCACCACGCCGATCACTTAGGAGCAGATAAACGGCCTCCGCCTCACTCGACCGGCCGCTCGAACAGCGTCGAGAGCACGACCTGCGTCTGCGTCCGCAGGATGCCGGGCGCGTCGCGGATCCGCTCGAGCGCCTCCTCGAGGTGCTCCGTGTCCCGCGCGTACACGTGCAGGACCGCGCTCGCCTCGCCGGCGACGGTGTGGGCCGCGGCCACCTCGGGGTGCCGCCCGGAGGCGGCGAGGATCTCCGACGCCGGCATCCGGCCCTCGCAGAACAGCGAGACCACCGCGTGCGTGCCCCATCCGAGCGCCACGTGGTCGAGGACCGCCGAGTAGCCCCGGATGACGCCCGCCTCCTCGAGCCGGTCGACCCGCCGCTTGACGGCCGGGGCGCTGAGCGCGACGCGCCCGCCGATGTTCTGGAACGAGCGCCTGGCGTTCTCGCGAAGCAGCGCAACGATCTGCTGGTCAATCGCGTCCATTCAGCCTCCAAGGGGGATCATACGCAACGAATCGTGCTTGTAGGAAGCATCGAACCAGGGAATCATAAAGTCAGCCCCCGATCCAAGGAGGAGAGATGTCCCAGGGCACCGCCGCTCCCGCCCCCGCGCCCACCGAGTCAGCTCCCGATCTGATGCCCCTGAACGGCATCGATCACGTCGAGTTCTACGTCGGCAACGCGGCCCAATCCGCCCACTACTTCGAGAGCGCCTTCGGCTTCCGTCGCGTCGCCTACTCGGGCCTCGAGACCGGCCAGCGCGACCGCACGTCGCACGTGCTCGAGCAGGGACGCATCCGGCTGGTGCTGAGCGGCACGCTCGGGCCCGACACCGAGATCGCGCGCCATCACGCGCTCCACGGCGACGGCGTCCGGACGATCGCCCTCTCGGTCCCCGACGTCGATCACGCCCACGACGAGGCCGTACGGCGTGGTGCCCGCAGCATCGAGGTGCCCAACGTGGTCAGCGACGAGCACGGCCAGGTCCGCCGCGCCAGCATCGCCACCTACGGCGACACCCTCCACACCTTCATCGACCGCTCGGAGTACGACGGCCCGTTCCTGCCCGGCTTCGAGGCGCGCGAGGCGCACACCCCCGCGCCCGACGAGATGCTGTTGGCGATCGACCACATCGTCGGCAACGTCGAGCTCGGCCACATGGAGGAGTGGGTCAAGTTCTACGAGGACGTCTTCGGCATGGTCGAGCTGATCCACTTTTCCGACGAGGCGATCTCCACCGAGTACTCGGCGCTGATGTCGAAGGTGGTCGCCTCCGGCAACGGCCGGATCAAGTTCCCGATCAACGAGCCCGCCGAGGGCAAGCGCAAGTCCCAGATCGACGAGTACCTCGAGTTCTACGAGGGCGCCGGCGCGCAGCACATCGCCGTCGCGACGCGCGACATCGTCGCCACCGTCGCCGACCTGCGGCGCCGCGGGGTCGAGTTCCTCACGATCCCCGACGCCTACTACGAGGAGGTGCCGGACCGGGTGCCCGAGGTCGCCGACCAGCTCGACGACCTGCAGAAGCAGGGGATCCTCGTCGACCACGACGACGAGGGATACCTGTTGCAGATCTTCACGAAGCCGGTGGGCGACCGCCCGACCGTGTTCTTCGAGATCATCGAGCGACACGGAGCAACGGGCTTCGGAGCAGGCAACTTCAAGGCCCTGTTCGAGGCGATCGAGCGCGAGCAGGACCGGAGAGGGAACCTGTGATGAGCGCCTTTAGGCGCGAAACCATGTTGGCCACCCTGGTAAGGGAGATTCTCTGATGCGCTACATGACCCTCGGCGACGTCCCGGCCAAGCGCCACGTCCAGTTTCGCCAGAACGGGAACCTGTTGGTCGAGGAGGTCCTCGGCTTCGAGGGCTTCTCGGGCAACGAGTCGATCCTCTACCACCGGTTCTCGCCCTGCCGCGTCCGCGAGGTCGGCGACTTCCAGCCGATCCTGCGCGATGAGTGGGTGCCCGAGACCCACGTCCACCGCCTGACCGACACGAACCCGGTCGAGCGCGGCGGCGACTGGCTCACCGGGCGCCGGCTCCTGCAGTTCAACAACGACATCGAGGTGTCGATCTGCAAGCCGACGGAGGACCGCGAGGGCTTCTACCGCAACGGCGAGGGCGACGAGGTGCTGTTCATCCACCACGGCACGGGCACCGTCGAGACGATCTTCGGCGACGTCCGCTACCGGGAGCACGACTACGTCGTGATCCCGCGCGGCACCACGTACCGGGTGCGGATGGACTCCTCGGAGCAGGTCTGGCTCTGCTTCCACACGCCGGGCGAGATCGAGACGCCGAACCGCTACCGCAACCGCTACGGGCAGCTGCTCGAGCACGCGCCGTACTCGCAGCGGGACTTCCACCCGCCCGCGGAGCTGCAGACCCACACCGACCGCGGCGACTTCGAGCTGACGGTCCGGGTCCGCGACGGTTACCAGGACTACCTGCTCGACTATCACCCGTTCGACGTCGTCGGCTGGGACGGCTACGTGTACCCGTACACGTTCAACACGGACGACTTCGAGCCGATCACCGGCCGGATCCACATGCCGCCGCCGGTCCACCAGACGTTCCAGGGCCAGAACTTCGTGATCTGCTCGTTCTGCCCGCGGGAGCTCGACTACGACCCGCAGGCGATCGCGCTGCCGTACCACCACTCGAACGTCCAGTCCGAGGAGGCCATCTACTACGTGGACGGCCAGTTCGGATCGCGCAAGGGCGTGGACATCGGGATGATCACGCTCCACCCGAGCGGCCTGCCGCACGGGCCGCAGCCGGGGCTGGTCGAGGCCTCCCTTGGCGCCAAGCGGACCGAGGAGCTGGCGGTGATGTGGGACACGTTCAAGCCGCTTCGCCTGACGACGCTCGCGCGGGACACGGACCAGCCCGACTACGCCCTCTCCTGGTACGAGCCCGAGGGCGCCGAGGTCGGCACCACCACTACTGGCTAGCTGCAGAGGAGGCGCGATGTTCGAGGAGGCACAGCTCTACTCACCCGTCACCAAGGACGAGGAGGGCGGGGTAACCGTCCACCTCGGCGACGACCATCCCGGGCGTCAACGACCCCGAGTACCGCGAGCGGCGCAACGCGATCGCCGCGGCGGCGCTCGAATGGGAGCCCGGGGCTCCGATCCCGCAGATCGACTACACGGACGCCGAGCACGAGGTCTGGCGGACCGTTTGCCGAGAGCTCGCGCCGAAGCACGAGAAGTACGCGTGCCGCGCGTTCCGGGACGCCGTCGCCGCGCTCGCGCTGCCCACCGACCGGATCCCGCAGCTCAACGAGGTGACCGACGGGCTGAAGCCGCTGACCCGCTTCGAGTACGTGCCGGCCGCGGGGATCGTGCCGCTCGACGAGTTCTACGGCTCGCTGGCCGACAAGCTGTTCCACTCGACCCAGTACGTGCGCCACCACGACGCTCCGCTCTACACGCCCGAGCCCGACCTGATCCACGAGGTGATCGGTCACGGGCACCTGCTCGCCGACCCGCAGATCGCGGAGGTGAACCGGGTGGCGGGCGAGGCGGCGCGGCGGATGGAGACTCCCGAAGCCCTGCAGATGGTCGCCGACGTGTTCTGGTTCACGATCGAGTTCGGCGTGCTGCGCGAGGACGGCGAACTGCGTGCCTACGGCGCCGGGATCCTGTCTTCGTACGGCGAGATCGAGGAGTTCAGGGGCATGGAGATCCGCCCGCTCGACTTCGCCCAGATGGCGACCATCGAGTACGACATCACGCACTATCAGCCGATCCTGTTCGGCGCCGACTCGATCGACCACATGGTCGACGCCGTCGGCTCGTTCTTCGCGGAGTGCGACGACGAGACTCCGGCCCGGTTCGGAATCGAGAGCGCAGCGGTCGGCCAGCAGGGCTGAAGCAGTTCGCGGCGGCCCGCGCGGCGGGCCGGCTCTCGCGCGTGGCGGGAGCGCAAAGCCGATAGGCATTCAGGATCCCCCCGCACCTGCGCGCCAGCGTCACAGTCGTCTTCGCGCTGAACGGCATGCTGTTCAGCAGCCTCTTCGCGCGCATGCCCGCGATCAAGGCGGACATCGGCTTGAGCGAGGGCGAGGTCGGGTTCGCGCTGCTCTGCGGGGCTGCCGGGCTGATCCTGTCCCAGCCGATCGCCGGCGCGCTCACCACCCGGTTCGGCAGCAGGCCCGTGAGCGCCGCCGGGATCGCGCTCTACGGCGCGTTCACCGTGCTGCCCGCGCTCGCGCAAGCGCTTGGCCCGCTCGCGCTCGCGTTCTTCGCCGTCGGCGTCGGGTCCGGGCTGCTCGACGTGGCGATGAACGCACAGGGAGCGCTCGCCGAGGAACGTCATCCCCGGGCCATCTTCAGCTCGTTCCACGCTGCCTTCAGCTTCGGCGCGATGGGCGGTGCGGCGCTGGCCGGCGGCATGGCGGCGCTCGGCGTGGATCCGGCGGCGCATCTCGCCGGGCTCGGCCTGCTCGCGATCGCAGTCGGGCTGCTCGCCACGCTGTGGATGCTGCCTCCGAGCGCCGACGCCACCGATGACGGCCGGCTGTTCGCGCGGCCGACCGGGCCGCTGCTGGTGCTGGGAGCGGTCGCGTTCTGCGCCGCGGTCAGCGAGGGAGCGGTGGCGGACTGGAGCGCGATCCTCCTGGCCGAGTGGCGTGACGCTTCCGAGGCCACCGCGGCGATCGGGCTGACGGCGTTCTCGGCGACGATGGGGCTCGGCCGGCTGGCCGCCGACCCGCTCCGCGAGCGATTGGGCCCGCAGCGCCTGATGCGCGCCGGAGCGACGACGGTGCTGATCGGGCTCGTCCCGGTCCTGCTCCCGCTGGGGGTGCCCGCCGCGGTGGCCGGCTTTGCGCTCGCCGGCGCCGGCCTCGCCTCGCTGTTCCCGCTCGCGCTGCTGCTCGGCAGCCGCGCTCCTGGGCAATCCGCCGCCGCGGGGATCGCAGCGGTCTCGACGGCGGGCTACGCGGGATTTCTGGCGGGGCCCGCGACGATCGGATTCCTTGCCGAGGGCATCAGCCTGCCGGCCGGGCTGGCGGTGATGGCACCGCTGGCGCTCGCGGTCGCCGCCCTGGCTCCTCGGGCCTGCGCCGTCGCCGACGCGGCCTGATCTACTCGCCCTCGATGCAGAGCGCGGCGAGGTCCAGGTCGTAGACCGGGTGCAGGACCTGGCAGCCCATCCGTGACGAGAGGAGGTGCGAGACGGTGCCGTTGGCGAAGGCGACCGCGGGCACCACGTCCTCGACGAGCATGCGGTCGATCCGGGCGTAGGCCGCGAGCCGGCGATCACCTCTGAGCGGCGCAGCCCGCGCGAAGGCTCGGTCGACCCGGGGGTCGTCGAGCAGATGGCCCAGCTGGCCATCGACGTCCCAGAGCTGGAGGAAGTTGAGCGGGTCGACGTAGTCGGCGAACCAGTTGGAGTACACGAGGTCGAACGGCTCCCCCGGCGTGTCTGCGCGCTCGAACATCTCCCCGAGTCGGGAACCGATGGACGGTGAGGTCGATGCCGATCGCGGCGAGGTTCGAGCGGAGGATCTCGGCGTGTCGCGCGCAATCGGGGTAGTCGCACGTGTAGAGCACCGCCGGGCCGCTGAACCCCGCGGCCAGCCTGCGCGCTCGCTCCAGGTCGGGACCGCCCAGCGGATAGGCGGCCACGTCTTCGTAGCCGGGGATCCCGGGCGGCAGGAGCTGGTCGGTCGGGCGCGCCGGGTCTCCGAAGCCGGTGTATTCGGCCAGCGCGCGCCGGTCGATCGCGTAGCTCACGGCGCGGCGAAGGCGCACGTCGTCG
This sequence comes from uncultured bacterium, assembly GCA_963734015.1. Taxonomy (GTDB): domain Bacteria; phylum Actinomycetota; class Thermoleophilia; order Solirubrobacterales; family 70-9; genus JALZKA01. The sequence continues at coordinate 80,480 of CAVTFG010000024.1, forward strand.
AACGGCGGCCGGGTGGCGTTGAACGCGAACTGGTAGGTGCTGAGGCTCGGCTGCGTGAGGAAAACCGAGGTCGCTGGCGCCCGCGGCCTCGCTACCCGGTCCGAGGCGGGCGTCCAGCTCCTCGACATCTGCGGTCGACAACGGCTCGTCCGCCGTGAACGCATCCAGCTCGAGGTAGTCGGCTCGTCCCGCCTCGACCTCGGCGAGTGCGCGCTCCGGTGACCAGCCGATGTCGTAGCGGATCTCGGCGAGTCCCTGCGGGCGCGGTCCGTCGTAGTTCGGGTTGCGGCGCAGCACGTAGCTTCGCTCGGGCGTGTGCGATGCCAGGTAGTACGGGCCGGCGGACGGGAGGAGGTCGACGCCATTGGGGTCCACGGGCGTGCCCGGGGGAACGGGGCAGAAGAACGTCGCCGCCAGTCGGGCGGTGAGGTCGCCCGCCGGGCGAGTGAGCTCGATGATGAGCCGATCCCCGCGAGCCTCGAGCCCGGTGACGTCGCCCGCGCGGCCGGCCGCGTACGCCTCGGCTCCCACGATGTCGCCCATCAGCAAGCCGGCATACGCACCCATCCGGGGATCGAGCGTGCGCTCGATTGCCCGGGCGAAGGAGGCCGCCGTGACGGGCTCGCCCGACGGCGGGGAGAACCGATAGCCGGAGCGGATACGAAACTCGTACCGCCGTCCACCGGCCGAGACCGTTGGGGGCCCGGCCGCGATCTCGGGAACCAGCTGGGCCCCCTCGGGGGCGGGCAGGTCCGGATAGTTGTAGAGCCGGGCACAGGTGGCCCCCTGGCGCGTGAAGTCGAGGTCGAGGGCGGGATCGGTCGGCCCGGGATCGGACTGGACGAGGACCCGTGCCACCTCCTCCGACGAGGCCGGGGTGGGACTCTGCGGCTCGCCGCTCTGGACGCTGACCCAGACCCTGTCGTCGGCGAAGGTCACGCTCCGCGGTGCCTCCCCGACCGCGATCGTCGCCGCGACCCGATTCGTCTCGGGATCGATCCGGCTGACGGTCCCGTCCAGGCTGTTCGCCACCCACACCGCGCCCGCCCCCGTGGCCACCCCGGTCGGGTGCCGCCCCACGGGGATCACCGCCGTCACCGCTCCGTTCTCGGGATCGACACGCGAGACGGTGTCGCTCTGGCTGCTGGCGACCCAGACGGCGTCCTCGCCCACCGCCAGCGCGACCGGGGACTGGCCCACCTGCGTCGCCCAGGTGACCGCGTTGGCCGATCGGGGATCGATGCGAGCGAGCGTCCCGTCGTCCTGGTCGACGACCCACACCGCGCCGGCGCCCGGTCGCCAAGGCGACGGGGTCGTTGCCCGACCGGGACGTCGTCGACCAACTCGAGCGTCTCCGGGTCGACCCGGGCCAGGGACCCGTATCCGCTACCCACCCAGACGGCGCCCTCGCCGACGGCCACCGGGTTTGCGATCGACGATCCGAAGAAGTCGGCTCGTCGGGGGCCACTCGCACTGTGCGGTCGCCCGCCTGGAGATCGGGGTCCAGCCGCACGAGGTTCTCGCGCCGCGTGTCGCCGATCCACACCCCTCCGGAACCGACCGCGAGGCCCGCGACGCTCGATGTCCGGAGAGCGCGTCGCCACGACCGTCCGGCTCTCGGCGTCGACCTTCGACACCGTGTCGTCGCCGCGGTTGGCAACCCACACGTACTTCCCATCGACGTCCACCTCGGTCGGATCGACGCCCGTGGGCACCGTCGTCTCGATCTCGTTCGAGCCGGGATCGATCACCGCGAGCGAGTTCGGCTCGGCGAGGTCCGGGTCGGCCTCGCCGCTCAGGCCGACCCAGGCCGCCACGGCCGCCGCGAGCAGCAGCAGCCCGCCGGCGATCACGAGCGGCGCGCCGCGGCCTCGTCGGATCGCGGCGAGCCGAGCCGGCGGGGACGGGCGATCGAGCTCCGGGTCCTGGCTCAGGATCGCGCGCTCGAGCCGCTGCAGCTCGGGCCCCGGCTCGAGGCCGAGCTCGTCCGCGAGCCGCGTGCGGCCCTCGCGATAGGCCTCGAGCGCATCCGTTTGCCGTCCGGAGCGGTAGAGCGCGAGCATCAACTGCCCCCGTACGCGCTCGCGCGTGGGGTGCTCGGTGACCAGCGCTTCGAGCTCGGGCACCAGCGCCGCGTGACGGCCCAGGGCCAACTCGGCATCGATGCGGTCCTCGAGCGCGGCCAGCCGGAGATCCTCGAGCCGGCTTGTCTCGGTACGGGCGAACGATTCGTAGGCGACGTCGGCCAGGGGCTCGCCTCGCCAGAGAGCGAGGGCCTCCTGCAGCCGCTCCGCGGCGCCGCGGGCGTCGCCGGCGGCGAGCCGCTCCCGCCCGTCTACCGGCCAGGCGCTGGAATCGGTCGGCGTCGACGCTGTCGGGCTCGGCGATCAGCGCGTATCCGTGTCCGCGCGTCGCGAGCGCCTCCGCGCCGAGGATCTTGCGGAGCCGCGAGACGTAGACCTGCACGGTCTTGGTGGCGGTCGCGGGCGGGCTCTCCCCCCAGAGGGCGTCGACGATCCGGTCCACGGAGACCGCCTCACCGCGGTTGATCAGGAGGTACGCGAGGACCGCGCGCTGGCGCGCACCTCCCAGCCCGACTGGCTCATTCCCCTCGAGAACCTCCAGCGGGCCGAGCATCCTGAACTCGATCGGCCTACCGGTAGTGATGCCCGAGCTTACCACCGGTTTTCGCATGTTTGCCGTTCTGCTACCGCCTGAATCCGGCCGTTTACCGGGTCGTTCCAGGCTTGCCGCAATCGGATCGCGCCGGGCGATCCAGCACCGAAGGAGCCGAGATGAACATCCTCCGAATCACGCGTCGCGTCCTCACCGTCGTCCTCGTCATGGGAGCGCTGTCCGCGCCCGTCGCTGCGGCGTCGCCGTTCGAGGAGCGCTTCCCCAGCCTCGCCGACCGAAGCACCGCGCCGCCCGCCGGAGCCTGGTTCCCGCCCGGGCAGACGTCTGTCGCCCTCAGCCCCTCCCGGAGCCGTCGGATTCGCCGGCCGCCGCGTCCCAGGGGGGCTTCGACTGGGGCGACGCCACGATCGGCGCGGCTGCGATGCTCGCGATCACCGCGATCGCCGCCGGCAGCGTGGTCGAGCTCAGCCGGCGGCGCAAGCCGCGACCCAAGGTCGCCTAGGGCGACTGAAGTTCCAACCAGCCCGCGAGCAGCGCGAGCTCCGCAGCGAGCGCCTCCCGAGTCTCGGGAGGCGCTTCTGCCTCCAGGTGCGTCGCCTTGACCAGCAATCGGCCGGCCTTGCGGTCGGCCTTCAGGTCGACGCGCGCGACGAGGCGGTCGCCGAGCAGGAACGGCAGCACGTAGTAGCCGTGCACGCGCTTCGGCTTCGGCACGTAGATCTCGAGCCGGTAGGTGAAGCCGAAGATGCGCTCGACGCGAGGGCGGACCCAGAGCAGCGAATCGAACGGCCCGATCAGCGCGCGGGCGTCGACAGCGCGCGGGATCCGTGCATCGTGCCAGAGGTATCCCTGCGTGCGCCCCCAGCCCTCGACCTCGACCGGCAGCAGCTCCCCGGACTCGACCAGCTCGGCGACTCGGAGCTTCGCCTCGGCCGTCGGCAGGCGGAAGTAGTCGCGCAGGTCCGGTTCGGCGGCGACGCCCAGCCCCCGGGCCGCGATCCGGACCAGCTCGCGCTGCGCGTCGGCGACCTCGGGCGTGGGCGCGTCGAGAACCGCGGCGGGCAGGACCCGCTCGGGGACGTCGTACAGGCGCTGGAAGTTCCGCCGGCCGGCCGCCGTGATCCGCCCGCTCCAGAACAGCCACTCGACCGCCTTCTTGGAGTCGCTCCAGTCCCACCAGGGCCCGGTTCGTCTCGGGGTCTCCTCGGCGAGCTCGGCTGCCGTGAGCGGGCCGTGGTCCGCGATCCGGGCGAAGACCTCCTCGACGAGCTCCGGCCGCTCGCGCTGCACGCGGACCATGCTGCCCCAGGCGTCGTCCGCGGCGCGCTCCATCCGCCAGCGCAGCAGCGGCTGGGTCGCGACCGGGAGCAGCGACGCCTCGTGCCCCCAGTACTCGAACAGCTTGCGCGGCGCCCGGTGCGATGCGTCGTCGAGCAGCGCGCGCGGATACGGCCCGAGCCGGCTGAAGAGCGGGAGGTAGTGCGCCCGCTCGAGCACGTTGACCGAGTCGATCTGGAGCTGGCCGACGTGCCCGAGGACGCGACGCAGCGCCCAGCCGTCGGGTTTTCCGTCCGGCCGAGGCCGGCCGAGGCCCTGCGCGGCGAGCGCTGTCCGCCGCGCCTCGGCGGCGGAGAGACGCTCGCGAGGACTCATCGACCTGAAGCTAACGTCATCGCCCTGTCCCAGCTCCGCAACATCGCGATCGTCTCCCACGTCGACCATGGCAAGACCACCCTCGTCGACGCGATGTTGCGCCAGGCCGGGACGTTCGGCGCGCACGAGGAGCCGGTCGAGCGCGTGATGGATTCGGGCGAGCAGGAGCGCGAGCGCGGGATCACGATCCTCGCCAAGAACGCGGCAGTGCGTTGGAGCTCGCCCGAGGGCGAGATGAAGCTGAACATCGTGGATACCCCGGGCCACGCCGACTTCGGCGGCGAGGTCGAGCGCGGGCTGACGATGGTCGACGGCGTCCTGCTTCTGGTCGACGCCTCCGAAGGGCCGCTGCCCCAGACCCGGTTCGTCCTGCGCAAGGCGCTTGAGCAGGGCCTGCCCGTGATCCTGGTCGTCAACAAGGTCGATCGCCCCGACGCGCGGATCGACGAGGTCGTGGACGCCGTCTATGAGCTGTTCCTGGACCTCGACGCGCGCGACGACCAGATCGAGTTCCCGATCGTCTACGCCTCTGCGCGAAGCGGCTGGGCGTCGACCGAGCAGGGTGTGGAGGGTTCGGACCTGACCCCGCTCTTCGCGGCGATCGTCGAGCACGTGCCCGCGCCGGACGGCGACGCGCGCGGAGCCCTTCAGGCGCTCGTGACCAACCTCGACTCTTCGCCGTACCACGGACGGCTCGCGGTCTGCCGGATCCAGCGCGGCACTCTGAAGAGCGCCCAGGAGGTAGCGCTCTGCACCCGCAGCGGCGACGTTGTCGGCGCCAAGATCGCGGCGCTCTACGTGAGCGAGGGCCTCGACCGCGTCGAGGTCGAGCGAGCCGAGGCAGGGGAGGTCGTGGTGGTCGCCGGCATCCCCGAGGTGACGATCGGCGAGACGATCGCCGACCGCGAGAACCCCGAGCCGCTGCCACAGCTCGCGGTCGACGAGCCGGCGCTCTCGATGACGATCGGGGTCAACACCTCGCCTCTGGCCGGGCTCTCCGGCCGCAAGCTCACCGGCCGGCAGATCGAGGAGCGCCTCGAGGCCGAGCTCGTCGGCAACGTGAGCGTGCAGGTCGAGCCGACGGAGGGGCCCGACGCCTGGGAGGTGCAGGGCAGGGGCGAGCTCCAGCTCGCGGTGCTGGTCGAGACGATGCGCCGCGAGGGCTTCGAGCTGACCGTCGGCAAGCCGAAGGTCATGACCCGCGAGCTCGACGGGCAGCTTCACGAGCCGGTCGAGCGACTCTCGATCGACGTGCCCGAGGAATACATGGGCGTCCTCACGCAGCTGCTCGCGCTGCGGAAGGGGCGCCTCGAGCACATGGTGAACCACTCAACGGGCTGGATCCGGCTCGAGTTCCTGGTGCCCGCCCGTGGCCTGATCGGCCTGCGATCCGAGTTCCTGACCGAGACGCGCGGCACCGGGATCCTGCATTCGGTCTTCGAGAAGTGGTCCCCGTGGTTCGGCGAGATCAAGACCCGGCCGACCGGCTCGCTGGTCGCCGACCGGCACGGCAAGACCGCCGGGTTCGCGCTGATGAACCTGCAGGAGCGCGGCCGGCTCTTCGTCGGGCCGGGCGAGGAGGTCTACGAGGGCGCGATCGTCGGCGAGAACGCCCGCTCCGACGACCTCGACGTGAACCCGACCAAGGAAAAGCAGCAGACCAACATCCGCGCCGCGGGCGCCGACGAGGCGATCAAGCTGGTGCCGCACCAGGAGTTCTCGCTCGATCAGGCACTCGAGTTCATCTCCGAGGACGAGTGCGTAGAGGTCACCCCCGACCGAGTGCGCCTCCGCAAGGCGGTGCTGCCCGCGAACCAGCGGCAGAAGCTGGCGCGCGCGGCGAAGCCGAAGCCCTAGCGCCGAGGCGACGCTCGGCGCTGCGCTCGAGGGTTCAGACGCTCGGGCTCAGAGCCGCGAGCACTGGTCCTCCTTGTTGCCTTGGACCCGGTTCTGACCGCCGGTCGGCCGCGGCCGGTTCTCCTTGCATTGGAGGTTCCCGTCGACCGTGTTGCGCGCGATCTTCACGCCGCCGGAGTTCTGGAACGCCTGGATGTTGCCGCCGACCCGGTTGCCGATCGCCCGGAGGGCGCCGGTGTTGTCGTCGTAGAGGATGTCGGCGTTCACGCGGCTCGACCGGACCGTTGCCGAGCGGCCCTGGACCACCTGGACGCTGCCGCCCACGCGCGAGCTGCGGACGACGTTGACCCTCCGCGCGTTCTCGCCCTGGACGTTGCCGATCACGCGGACGCCCTTGGCCCGTAACGTCGCGTTGCGCTCGACCTTGACCGTGCCCTGGGCCTTGGTCCCGTTGAGCACGCAGGTCGCGCCTTGCGGAACGCGGATGTTGTCGAGCGTCCTGGCGCCGATCGTCCCGCGGCACGTGCGCTCCTCGGCGCTCGCGGAGGCTGGGAGCAGGGCGCACGCCGACGCGGCGAGCAGGGCGACGGCGGTGAGGGTTCGTGGTCCGGGCATCTTCGATCTCCTTGATCCGTTGCTTCGGAGGAACCCCATCGGACAGGGCTGAGCCGCGGCTGAGAGCGAGATGAGAAAACGCTCAGGACAGCAGGTATCGAGGCTGGGTGATCAGCGCCGCCGGACCGGCTGCTCGCGAGTGGGCGGCCTGTGAACGCGGCCCTCGCGGTGTTGCGCCCGGGGGCGCGACGGCGCCAGCAGATGGTGGCGCGGGACCGGCCTGCGGCCCCACTCGGCGCGCAGCGCGTATTCGATCAGCCGGTCGAAGTACGCCGGCAGCGCGGGCGGCTCGATGCCGCTCGGCGCCAGGGCCGCGCGCGCGCCGGAGTCGTCATAGGTCGTGTCCATCGAGAAGTACGGGAAGAACGGCTCGCTGCTCCGGAGCGCTCGCCGTCGTCGCTCGCTCCCGGTGCGCACCAGGACCGGGTGCAGGAAGCGCCGGTAGAAGGCGGGGGACAGGAGGCGCGGCCGTCGCCGGTCGAGCCGGTCGCAGGCCATCGTGACGAGGTCGTCCAGGCTCGACGCCCGGTCGGCCGCGGTCAGGTGGAACGTGGTTCCGGGCCGGCCGCCGAGCGCGAGGAGCGCGTCGGCGACGTAGTCGACGGGGACCACGTCGACCGGCGACGTCCGCGTCGCGGGCAGCGCCGGGTAGTTGCCTCGGGCGAACGCACGCAACGGCCAGTAGAGGACGTTGAACGCCGGAGTCCAGCCCGTCCGTGAGTCGCCGACGACGATGCTCGGCCTGAACACCTGGACCGGGAGGCTGCCGGCCCTCGCCTGTACCTCGACCTCCGCCTCCAGCTTCGTCCGTTCGTAGGGGTTGCGGTGGTCCTGGTTGAGGTCGAGGTCGCGCTCGGAGAACGCGCCCGGGTGGGTGCCTGCGACGTACGCGGTCGAGACGTGGGAGAAGCACTGCAGCACCCCCCGCTCGTGGGCGAGCTCCGCCAGGTCGAGCATCCGGCGGGTGCCGTCGACGTTGATCTCCCGCGACTCGGGGAGCCCGAGCGTGAACGACACGGATGCCGCGCAGTGGATGATCCATTCGGCCCGCTCGGACAGCCACTCGAGCTGCGGCCGGCTGAGGCCGAGGCCGTCGCGGGTCAGGTCCGCGGGGATCGCGACCACCCGGCCCGCCCACCGCTTCGGGTCCCCCGTCAGTTCCGCCAGGCTCGCCCGCACGCGCTGCCGTGCCGCGGCCTGGCCCTCGGCCCTGACCAGCACATAGACCGTGCGATGGTCCTGTTCGAGGAGGCGCGCGAGCAGCTCGCCGCCCAGGAATCCGGTGCCGCCGCTCAGGACGACGCCGGGCGAATGCCTGATCGAGTCTCTCATCCCACTCATCCGGCTAATCGAAGCGCGGCCAGTTAAACATCGGGTGAGGATTGCGTGAAGACGGGCGCCTCACGATGGCCATCGGGCCAGATCGGGCCCCGGCGGACCGTACGCGCGGGCGAGGACCCCGCGACCGTGCTCAGTTGCCAAGCCACTCCTCGATCGGCACGCTCTCGGCGAATGCAGCGAACGAGCCCGTCTCGCGCATCTCCTCGGCCACGCGCGCCAGCGCGCCGGCGGCCACCCAGGTGAGCTGGCTGCCGACGCTGATCCGCTGCCCGCCGGCCTCGGTGATCTCGGTGAGCGTCAGCCCGGGGTGCGCCAGCACGTTCTGGGGCTTCGACGTCGCGTCGGACACCGCGCGGATCTCGTCGCCGCTGGCCAGGCCGGGCGCGTAGACCACGTCCGCGCCGGCGGCCTCGTAGGCCTGCAGCCGGGCGATGGTGTCGTCGAGGTCGGCGATTGCGCCGGAAGTTGATTCTCGGCGCGGGCCGTAAAGGTGAACGGGAAGTCGAGCGCCCGCGCCGCCTCGGCCGCGGCGGCGACTCGCTCGACGGCGTGGCTCAGCTCGTAGATGCCGGTTTCCGGATCCCAATCCTCGATTGAGCCTCCGATGGCTCCCGCCTCGGCCGCTCGGGTGATCGCCTGGGCGGCGTCCTCGGGGGCCGGCCCGTACCCGTTCTCGAGGTCGACGGCGACCGGCAGCGCGCTCGCCTGGTCGAGCGCCCGGGTGTGCTGGGCGACCTCGTCGAGCGTCACGTCGCCGTCGAGGCGGCCGAGCGTGAACGCGAAGCCGCCGCTGGTGGTCGCGAGCGCCTTGAACCCGAGCCCCTCGAGCACCCTGGCCGACCCGGCATCCCAGGGGTTGGGAAACAGGAACGGCTCGCCCTCGTGGAGCGCTCGGAACGTCTCGGCCTTCTCGAGTTGGGTTGGCATCCGGATGACCTCCTGGCGTCGCTGGCTCGCTTGCTGCATCATTTCGCGCCCTTGAACGAATTGCCCGAGCACGTGTTGCGCAACCGCACCCAGTGGGACGCGTGGGCGGAGGAATACGTGAGGCCGGGGCGGGAGAACTGGGAGTCCGAGGAGCCGAGCTGGGGCATTTGGGGAATCCCGGAGTCGCGGGTGGGGATCCTGCCACCCGACCTCGAGGGCCGCGACACGATCGAGCTCGGCTGCGGGACCGGATACGTGAGCGCCTGGCTCGCGCGTCGCGGGGCGCGGCCCGTGGGCATCGACAACTCGCCCGCGCAGCTCGAGACCGCGCGTGCCTTCCAGCGCGAGTTCGGGCTCGAGTTCCCGCTGCTCCACGGCAACGCGGAGGAGGTGCCGTTACCCGGACGCCAGCTTCGACTACGCGATCTCCGAGTACGGAGCCAGCATCTGGTGCGACCCGTACGAGTGGATCCCGGAGGCGGCGCGCCTCCTGCGGCCCGGCGGGCGGTTGGCCTTCCTCGTGAACTCGCCGCTGCTGATGGTGTGCTCCGGTGACCTCGTGGACGACCAGGCGGAGGAGCGCCTGATGCGCCCGTACTTCGGCATGCATCGCTTCGAGTGGCCGGACGACGCCTCGATCGAGTTCTGCCTGCCGCACGGCGAGCTGATCGCGCTGCTGCGCCGGTCGGGATTCGAGATCGAGGAGCTGCTCGAGCTCCAGCCTCCAGAGGGCGCTACGACGCGCTACGAGTACGTCACGCTCGAATGGGCCAGGCGTTGGCCGAGCGAGGAGGTCTGGAAGGTTCGGAAGGCGCGCGGCTAGGTCGGGCTGGTGGCGCCCGGCTCGTCCAGCTCGGCCAGGAGCTGCTTGGCGCGGACGGAATGCTCGTGCTCGACCTGGACCTCGTACTTCTCCGCCTGCATGCCGCGCACCGAGGCGAAGTCGCGGCGCCCGCGCTGGGCCGCCTGGCCGACCGCGGCGAACACCGCGCCGAAGATCGTGCCGGCGACGAGCCCGTAGAGGACGACCCCGAGGAAGTCCGGGCCTTCGAAGAAGAGGCTGAACAGGAGCCCGAAGAAGAGCCCGATCATCGCGCCCTGGGCGGCGCCGGCGAGCGCGGCCTTGCCCGTGGTCAGCCGCCCGGCGACCTGCTCGACGGTCTTGAGGCCAGTCCCCACGATCGCGACCTTCTCGACCGGGAATCCCTTGTCGGAGAGGTAGTCGACGGCGCGCTCCGCCTCCGGATAGTCGGCGTACGTTGCGACCGTGGTCTTCGGGGCTGAGCCCGTGGCGGCTTCCATGCGCCGTGCATCCTACGCGCTGCAACCGGAAAGGAGAGCCCCCGCTCCTGCCAGTTCCAATTTATAGCGCTTTGGACGCCCTCATGAGGCCCTGGATCGTGCCGCATAATCGCCGGCCGAAGTGGCAGAACCAGCGAAATGGAAGGAGCTAGATCCCTGTGATGACCGAACATGCGGTGGTGATCGCCGGAGGCGGTCCGACCGGCCTGATGTTGGCGGGCGAGTTGACGCTGGCGGGGGCCGACGTCGCCATTGTCGAGCGGCGCGCGAACCAAGAGCTCGAGAGCCGGCGCGCGGGTGGTCTGTACTCACGCACGATCGAGGTCCTCGATCAGCGCGGCATCGCCGATCGCTTCCTCGCGGAGGGACAGGAGGCCCAGGTCACGGGCTTCGCCAGCAGTCGCTTGGACATCAGCGACTTCCCCACCCGCCACAACTACGGGCTGGCGCTGTGGCAGAACCACATCGAGCGCATCCTGGCGGGCTGGATCGCCGAGCTCGAGGTGCCGATCCACCGCGAACTCGAGGTGACAGGGTTCGCGCAGGACGACACCGGCGTCGACGTTCGGCTGTCCGACGGGCGGTCGTTGCGGGCGAAATACCTCGTCGGCTGCGATGGTGCCCGCAGCCTGATCCGCAAGGCAGCCGGCATCGAGTTCCCCGGCTGGGATCCGACTACCAGCAGCCTGATCGCCGAGGTCGAGATGGCAGAGGAGCCGGAGTTGGGCATCCGCACCGATGACAGGGGCAAGCATGCCCTCGGCAAGTTGGAATACGAGATCCGCGACGGCGAAGTGGTCTACAAGGAGGGGGGGACGGTTGGCGTGATGCTGACCGAGGAGCACGTCGGTTCCACCAGCGAACCCACCCTGCAGGATCTCAGCGAGGGGCTCATCCGCGTCTACGGAACGGATTACGGGGTCCACAGTCCCTCCTCGATCTCGAGGTTCACCGACATGACCCGGCAGGCCGCGGCCTACCGCGACAGACGGGTGCTGCTGGCCGGCGACGCCGCACACGTGCATGCCCCGGACGGTGGGCAGGGCCTCAACACCGGGGTGCAGGACGCGGTGAACCTGGGATGGAAGCTCGCCCAGGTGGTCGATGGGACATCGCCGGAAGGCCTCCTCGACACCTACCACGCCGAGCGCCACCCGGTCGCTGCCCGCGTGCTGCGGATCACGATGGCGCAGGTCGCGCTGCGCCACCCGGACGAGCGCATCAAGGCCTTGGGCGACATCGTTTCCGATCTCCTCGGGATGGACGAGCCTCGCACGCGGATCGCCGGAATGGTGTCCGGCCTGGACATCCACTACGACCTCGGCGAGGGACACCCGCTGCTCGGGCGCCGCATGCCCGATCTCGACCTGGTCACCCCCGACGGCCCGGTTCGGGTCTTCACCCTGCTGCACGATGCCCGGCCGGTGCTCCTCAACCTCGGTGAGCCCGGCGGCTTCGACATCACTCCATGGGCAGATCGGGTTCAGTTGATCGACGCCGAGTACGTTGGTCCGTGGGAGCTTCCGGCGCTCGGGACGGTCACTGCTCCCGCCGCCGTGTTGATTCGGCCCGACGGATATGTGGCCTGGGTAGGCGACACAAAGCCAGCTGGGGCTCGCTGACGCGCTGACCAGCTGGTTCGGAGCTCCTATTGGGGCGGCCGCTCGTTCCCACCGAGGCAGTTGACCGCTATAGACGTGGGTTGGCGGCCAGCGAGATACTGCCTCGGATGTCGCAGGAGAACGTCGAGCTCGTTCGTCAAGGCTTCGCCGCGTTCAACCGCGGTGACTACGAGACCGGCGTCACCTTCTTTCACCCCGAGGTCGAATGGCACGCGTACTTGGGTGAGCTCGGGGGATCGGTCCATCGCGGTCGCGAGGCCCTCGTCAAGATGTGGCGCGACCTCGACGACAACCTCGGCGGGAACCTTCGGGTGGAGACCTTGGAGATCATCGACTGCGGGGAGAACGACGTCGTCGTCGTCCTCGAGGCTCGCGGAACGGGCACCGGAAGTGGCGTGCGGGTGCACCAGCGCTGGGCGCAGCTCTATTCGGCGGTCGACGGTCTTGTGATTCGCGTAAGGCCGTTCCCGGACCGCGAGGCGGCGCTTCGAGCCGCCGGGTTGGCAGACCAGGCGAGGTGATCGCCCGCCCACCCCCGACTTTTCGCGCTAGAGCACCGCATAGGTACTCAAACGGGAAAACTCGAAGGCCTACCGAGTCACCGGCCCGGGTGACGCCATCGCTCATGGCCGGTGAGCGTTCCGCGGAACGCTCACGCCCCGCTCAGCCGCAGCCGGTGTTGTTGCCGCAGGACGAGCACGTGTAGCACGAGCCGGTCCGCTGCATCATGCCGCCGCACTGCTCGCAGGCGGGGCCGAGCTCGAGGCCGGACATCCGGGCCGGGCGGACCGGCGGGGTGTCGGTCAGCGCCGAGGTCGGAGCGGCCGCGCCGCCGCCGTTCGCCGGCTTCGCCGTGCCGTTGCCGTTCGCCGCCTTGGGCTCGGTGGAGCCCTCCGACTCCGAGCCCTCGTCGTCCGCCGCGGGCGCCGGGCCCTCGTTCACGAACAGCGACTGCTGCGCCTCCTTGCGGGCCCGGACCTCCGGGGTCAGGATGCCCAGCTCCTCCTGGTAGTCCGCGTCGAGGTACCGCGACGCGAGCCAGCGCATGATGTAGTCCGGCAGCGACTTCGCGAACGGGATCTCCGGGTTGCGGGTGATCCCCTCCGGCTCGAACCGGATGTACGCGAACTTGTCGACGAACGTCTCGAGCGGCACGCCGTACTGGAGGCCGATCGAGATCGCCGTCGCGAACGCGTTCATCAGGCCCTTGATCGTCGAGCCCTCCTTGCCGATGTCGGTGAGGAAGATCTCGCCGACGGTGCCGTCCTCGTACATGCCGGCCGTGATGTAGCCCTCGTGGCCGCCGAGCGAGAACTTGTGGGTGATCGACTGGCGCTCGACGGGCATCTTGTGCCGCGCCGGCACGGGCGCCGCGCTCTCAGCCGCCTCGACCTCGGCCGATGCCTTGTCGCCGGCGTCGGTCTTCAGCGCCTGCGCTGTCTTCGAGCCGTCGCGGTAGATCGCGAGCGCCTTCAGGCCGAGCCGCCAGCCCTCGGTGTAGGCCTCTGCAATGTCGTCGACGGTGGCCGTCTCGGGCAGGTTCACCGTCTTCGAGATCGCGCCCGAGATGAACGGCTGCGCCGCCGCCATCATCTTGATGTGGCCCATGTGGCTGATCGCCCGCTCGCCGACGGCGACGTCGAACACCTCGAGGTGCGCGTCCTTGAGGCCGGGCGCGCCGACGATCGTCGAGTGCTCGTTGATGTGCGCCTCGATCTGGGCGACCTCCGACTCCGAGTAGCCGAGCGTCCGCAGCGCGAGCGGCACCGAGCGGTTGACGATCGTCATCTGCCCGCCGCCGACCAGCTCCTTGAACTTGACCAGGGAGAAGTCCGGCTCGATGCCGGTCGTGTCGCAATCCATCAGGAACGAGATCGTGCCGGTGGGCGCCAGCACCGTCGCCTGCGCGTTGCGGTATCCGTGCGCCTCGCCGAGCTCGACGGCCTCGTCCCATGAGCGCTGAGCGGCGGGCAGCAGGTCGCCCTTGATGCCGGTCGGGTCGATCTCGTACGACGCGTCGCGGTGCATCCGCATCACCGCGTTGTGCGGCTCGCGGTTCTCCTCGTACTTCTCGTACGGGCCCATCGCGGCCGCCACCTCCGCCGACTTGCGGTACCCGCGGCCGGTCATGAGCGCGGTGATCGCGCCGGCGACGTTGCGGCCCTCGTCCGAGTCGTACGGGAGGCCGTCGGCCATCAGCAGCGCGCCGAGGTTCGCGTAGCCCAGCCCGAGCTGGCGGAACGCGCGGGCGTTCTCGCCGATCTCCTCGGTCGGGTAGCTCGACGGCGAGACGACGATCTCCTGCGCGAGGAACACGACGTCCACGGCGTGCTCGAAGCTCTCGACGTCGAAGCTGCCGTCGTCCGAGCGGAACCGCATCAGGTTCAGCGACGCCAGGTTGCAGGCCGAGTCGTCGACGTGCATGTACTCGCTGCACGGGTTCGACGCGTTGATCCGGCCCGACACCGGGCTGGTGTGCCAGCGGTTGATGATCGAGTCGTACTGGACGCCCGGATCGGCGCAGCGCCAGGCCGCGTCGGCGATCTGGTTCATGAGGTTCTGCGCGTCGACCGACTCGACCACGCTCGAGTCCTTGCGGGCGATCAGATCCCACTCCTCGCCGGCCTCGACCGCCTGCATGAACTGGTCGGTTACGCGGACCGAGTTGTTCGCGTTCTGGTACTGGATCGACGAGAAGGCGTCGGAGTCCAGGCGCATGTCGAACCCGGCGTCGCGCAGCGCGGCCGCCTTGTCCTCCTCACGTGCCTTGCACCAGATGAAGTCCTCGATGTCCGGGTGATCGACGTCGAGCACGACCATCTTCGCCGCGCGGCGGGTCTTGCCGCCCGACTTGATGGTGCCGGCCCAGGCGTCGGCGCCGCGCATGAAGCTGACCGGGCCGGAGGCGAGCCCGCCCTTCGAGAGGTGCTCCTTCGAGGAGCGGATGTTCGAAAGGTTGATGCCCGAGCCCGAACCGCCGCGGAAGATCATCCCCTCCTTGGTGTTCCAGTCGAGGATCGACTCCATCGTGTCCTCGACGCTCAGGATGAAGCAGGCGGAGCACTGCGGCTGCTCCTCGAAGCCGACGTTGAACCAGACCGGGCTGTTGAAGGCGGCCTTCTGGTGCAGGAGGATGTGGGTGAGCTCGGCCTCGAAGGCGTCGGCGTCGTCCGCGGCGGCGAAGTAGCCGCCCTCGCGCCCCCAGCCGGCGATCGTGCCGGCGACGCGGCCGATCATCTGCTTGACGGACGACTCGCGCTCGTCCGAGCCGATCCGCCCGCGGAAGTACTTCTGCGCGACGATGTTGGTCGCGTTCTGGGACCAGATCTTCGGGAACTCGACGCCGCGCTGCTCGAACGCGGGGTTCTCGGGGTCGCCGATCACCGCGTCGCGGATCTCCCACTCGATCTCGTCGAAGGGGTGGATTCCGGGCGTCGTGTGGCGACGCTCGACGGTGATTCCCCCGGTCTTTGCGGCTGCTACTGCCATGCTTTTCTCTCCTCTTGCGTCCTCGAAGTCCGTTCTAGCTGGTAACGACGAACTCAACCGATTCACCCGGACGGAACCGGCTCGCCTGATTCACCCAATTTGCGCGGCGGCTCGACCCCGAGCCGGCGGAGCTCGCCGGTGAACTCCCCGGGGTCTTCGAAGCCCTTGTAGACGGCCGCGAACTGGAGGTACGCGATCCGGTCGAGCTCGCGCAGGCCGGTGAGGCACATCTCACCGACCGTCTCCGCCTCAAGATCGCCGCCGGCGGCCTCGGCAGCGTCCTCGATGCTCGCCACCAGCTGCTCGACCGCCGCCGGCTCGACCGGCCGCTTGTGCGCGGCGCGGAGCAGCCCGCCCGCCAGCTTCGCCCGGTCGAACCGCTGGCGCTCGCCGTCGCGCTTGATCACGAAGAGCGGCTCGCGCTCGCGGCGCTCGAACGTCGTGAACCGGCGCCCGCAGGCCGGGCACTCGCGGCGCCGGCGGGTCGCTGCGCCGCCGTCGGCGCGGCGGCTCTCCAGGACGCGGGTGATCCCGTTGCAGGAGGGGCAAACCATTAACCACGATTCTACTAGTCGTAGCGTTTCCCTTCTTTCCTGGAACGCTATATGTAGGGTCCTAGGCGGAAGCGCAGCAAAGACCCCGCAAGCTCCGCTACATTCGCCTCATGGAGTTGGGCGACAGGGGCAAGGCCAGGCTCGACGAGGCCGCCGAGCGCTTCGCCGACGCCCGCGAAAACATGGCCGGCCGAGCCGCCGAGGCGCGCGAGACGATGGCCGGCCGGGCGGCCGACGCCCGCGAGGCGATGGGCGATGCGGCGGCCGACGCGCGCGAGAAGGCGGCCGAGGCGATCGCCAAGGTCAAGCCGCGACTGCGCGGCGTCACCCACGAGTACGCGTTCTTCGTCTCGCTGGTCCTCGGCGCGGGCCTGGTCCTGCTGGCCGACGGCGCGGAGGCCACCGCCGCCGTCGCCATCTACGCCGTCAGCCTGTCGGCCCTCTTCGGCGTCTCGGCGCTCTATCACGTGCACCAGTGGGAGCGCCCCGCCGCCCGCCGCTGGATGCGGCGCCTCGACCACACGATGATCTTCTTCCTGATCGCCGGCACGGTGACGCCCTTCGCACTGCTCGTCATGGACGGCCCGCTGGGAACCGCGCTCCTGATCGCCGTCTGGGCCGGGGCGCTGGCGGGGACGATCGTCGAGCTCGTCTGGACCGACTCGCCGAAGTCGGTCTCGGCCGTCGTCTATATCGCAGTCGGCCTGATCGGCGCTGTCGGCTTCCCCGCGATCCTGATCGAGGCGGGCATCGTGGCCGGGCTCCTGATCGCCGCTGGCGGCCTCCTCTACACGACCGGCGCCGTGATCTACGCCCTGGGGCGGCCGGATCCAAGCCCGACGGTCTTCGGCTACCACGAGATCTTCCACGTCCTGGTAATCGCCGCCGCCGCGGCGCACTTCGCGGCCGTCGCGCTGTTCGCGGTGCCCGCCGCCTGATGTAGAGGTCGCTTGACAGTCTCGCCGCGGCTGAGCCTGGCGGGTCGGCCGGGTGGTTCTAGGCGGCGGTGACCTCGCCCTGGACCACGCGGTCGACCACGTCCGCCGCGAGCACGTGCTCGATCACCATGATCGCGGCACCGATGATCCCGGCGCGGTCGCCGAGCTCTGAGGGGAGCGTGCGCAGGTCGCGCGTTGCGAGCGGCAGCGATCGCTGAAAGGTCACCTCGCGGACACCCGCGAGGAGCTGCTCGTGGACCTCCGCCATGTCGCCGCCGATCACGACGACCTCGGGGTTGAAGAAGTTCACGCAACCGGCGAGGACCTCGCCGAGCGAGCGGCCGGCCTCGCGCACCATCCGGACCGCGCTCGAGTTGCCCCCGCGCACCAGGTCGACCACGTCGCGGCTGTTGACCGCCTTCGTCCCGGCCTCGGTCAGTGCCTCTGCCAGAGCGTGCCCGCCGGCCACGGCCTCGAGGCAGCCGATGTTGCCGCAGTGGCAGATCACCTCGTCGTGGCCGGAGACCCGGATGTGGCCGATGTCGCCCGCCGCGCCCTGCGTGCCGCGATGGATGTGCCCGCCGGCGACGATGCCGCAGCCGATCCCGGTGCCGACCTTGATCATCAGGAGGTTCTCGGTGTCGGGGAAGGTCGTGAAGTGCTCGCCGAGGGCCATGATGTTGACGTCGTTGTCGACCAGCACCGGTGCGTCGTAGCGGCTCGCGAACCAGCCCGGGATCGAGAACCCGTCCCACCCCGGCATGATCGGCGGGTTGACGGGCTGGCCGGTGGAGAACGCCACCGGGCCCGGCACGCCGATGCCGATGCCGCGCACGTCCGCGTCGCTCCGGCCGGTCTCCTTCAGCAGGGACTTGAATTCACGGTTGACCCACTCGAGGACCTTCTCGGGGCCGAGGCCGATGTCCTTGTCGGCGACCACCTCCGCCAGCGGCGAGCCCGCGAGGTCGCTCACCGCGAGGTGCGAGTGGGTCGCTCCCAGGTCGGCGACCAGCGCCACGCCCGCGTCATGGTTGAACGCCAGCACGGTCGGCGGGCGGCCACCGGTCGACGCGCTGCCGCCGGCCTCGAGCACGAACCTGTGGGCGATCAGCGCGTCGACGCGCTGCGCGACGGTCGAGCGGGCCAGCCCGGTCACCCGCGCCAGGTCCGCGCGCGTCACGGCCTCGCCGCTGCGGATCAGGCCGAGGACCGTGCCGGCGCCGGGTGGTGACGTCCCGCGGGCGCTGTCGTGCAGCTCGGCGCCCCTCATGGCCGCAGTAAGTCAGGGTTCGCAGCTGTTTCGACCGGTTTGATGAGGGATTTTCTTCTCACCGATTCTGGATACTAGCGGCCGCGAAAGCGAAAGTGGCGTTTCTTTTGCTTGACAACCGATCAAAGCTTGGATACGTTCGCCGCGAACTATGGCCCTGCCACTACGGGTTGCCATTGCCGGTACAGGTTTTATCGGCGCTGTCCATGCCAGGTCCGCCCAGCGGGTGGGCGCGCGGCTGGTCGGCGTCGCGGCGTCCTCGCCCGAGCGGAGCGCCGCCGCCGCGGCGGCGCTCGGCGCTGAACGCGCCTTCGACTCCGCGGAGGAGCTCGTCGAGTCCGACGATGTCGACGTCGTCCACGTTTGCACTCCCAACTACCTCCACGTCGAGCTCGCCCAGCGCGCGCTCGAGGCCGGCAAGCACGTGGTCTGCGAGAAGCCGCTCGCGCTCGACGCGGACGCTGCCAGGCGCCTCACGGCGGCGGCGCTCGAGACGGGCGGGACGCACGCGGTGCCGTTCGTCTACCGCTACTACCCGACTGTCCGGGAGGCCCGGGAGCGGGTGCGCGCCGGCACCACCGGTTCGCTGCGCCTGATGCACGGCACCTACCTGCAGGACTGGCTCCTCTACCAGGACGACGACAACTGGCGCGTCAACGAGGAGGCCGGCGGAGCGTCGCGCGCCTTCGCCGACATCGGCTCGCACTGGTGCGATCTCGTCGAGTTCGTCTCCGGCCATCGGATCGCCCGGCTGGTCGCGCAGACGATGACGGTGCATCCGGAACGGGTTTCGGCGACGCATCGCGCGGCGTTCGCGCGTGACGGCGACGGCGGCGAGGGCGGCATGATGCGGCCGGTCGGGACCGAGGACGTGGCGATCGTCCAGTTCGAAACCGACCAGGGCGCGGTGGGGTCGACGGTCATCAGCCAGGTCTCCCCGGGCCGCAAGAACCGCCTCTGGCTCGAGCTCGACGGCGAGCAGGAATCTTTGGTGTTCGACCAGGAGAACCCCGAGACGCTGTGGTGCGGGAGCCGCGAGCACGCGACCGTGATCCACCGCGACCCGCTGGTGCTCTCGCCCCCGGCGGCACGGCTCGCCACGCTTCCCGGCGGCCACCCTCAGGGCTACGGCGACTGCTTCGACGCCTTTGTCGCCGACACCTATTCCACGATCCGAAACGGCGAGGTCATCGACGGCCTCCCCGGCTTCGCCGACGGGCTTCGCGCTGCCGAGGTCACCGACGCGGTGCTGCGGTCGGCGCGCGAGCAGGATTGGGTGGAAGTCGCGAACCACCCGGTGGGAGCCACCCCGTGAGGCTCGGGTTCCTGACCGCCTGCATGCCCGAGCGCAAGCTCGACGACATCGCCGCGTGGGCGGGGGAGCACGGGTTCGAAGCGCTCGAGCTCGCCGCCTGGCCAAGCCTGGGAGACCGTCCCTTCACAGCTTCACACCTCGCCGCGGACCAGTTCGACCAGGGAGAGGCCGAGCGCGTCCAGGGGATCCTGGATGCCAACGGGCTGGAGCTGTCCGCGCTCGCGTACTACGACAACAACCTGCACCCGGACCCAGAGGAGCGCCGCCGCATCCACGAGCACCTCATCGCGTGCATCGACGCGGCGGCGGCGCTGGGCGGGGTGCCGGTCGGGACGTTCATCGGGCGCGACCCCTCGCGGAGCGCGGCCGAGAACCTGCGTGAGGCTGAATCCGCGTTCAAGCCCTTGCTCGACCACGCGGGCGAGCGCGGGGTGACGATGATGATCGAGAACTGCGTGATGGAGGGCTGGACGGCGGACGGCGGGCCCGGCAATCTCGCCTACTCGCCGGAGCTCTGGGAGTGGATGTTCGACCTCGGCTTCTATCTGAACTTCGACCCGTCCCACCTCCTCTGGCTCGGGATCGACCCGGTCGCGGCGCTGCGGCCCTACGTCGACAAGGTCGCCCACGCCCATGCCAAGGACGCCGAGACGTTCCCCGAGAAGCGCAACAAGTACGGGTTCTTCGGCCGGCTGGGGGACCGCGACCGCGACCCCTGGGACATGGGCTGGTGGCGCTACCGGATCCCCGGCCTGGGCGAGGTCGACTTCCCCCACTACGTCGACGCGCTGTACGAGGGCGGCTTCGACGGCGTCCTCTCGATCGAGCACGAGGACCCGGTCTGGGGCGGCTCGCCCGAGAAGGTCGAGGCCGGGCTCGAGATCGCGCATCGCAACCTGAGGCCACTCGTCCTGTGAGGTTCGACCCGTGAGCGTCGCTGACGAGACAGCCGAGAACCAGGCCCGCGGGAACGGAGGCGGCCCGCCGCTGATCCGGATGAGCGGGATCGGCAAGGAGTTCCTCGGCGTCCGGGTGCTCGAGGACGTCGACCTCGACTGCACGGCCGGCGAGGTGCACGCGATCGTCGGGGAGAACGGCGCCGGGAAGTCCACACTGATGAAGATCCTTTGCGGCGCATACCGGCCGAGCGACGGCGAGATCCGGATCGACGGCGAGCCGGTCGACTTCCATCACCCGCTCGAGGGGCAGCAGGCGGGCGTGGCGATCATCTACCAGGAGTTCAACCTCCTTCCCGACCGCACGGTCGCCGAGAACATCTTCCTGGGCAGGGAGCCCCGTCGCGGTGTTCTGATCGACCGCGGGGCTATGGAGGAGCGCTCGGCCGAGCTGCTCGCCGAGCTGGCGCCCGACGATCCGATGTCGCCGCGCGACCTGGTCGGGAACCTGCCGGTCGCCCGGCAGCAGACGGTCGAGATCGCGAAGGCGCTGTCGCTCGACTCGCGGATCATGGTCATGGACGAGCCCACCGCCGCGCTCGCCGCCCACGAGGTCGAGCAGTTGTTCACGCAGGTCCAGCGGCTCAAGGACCGCGGCCTTGCGGTCTTCTACATCTCGCACCGCCTCAAGGAGGTGTTCCAGATCGCCGAGCGGATCACGGTCCTCAAGGACGGAAAGCTTGTGAAGACCGTCGCCAGCAACGAGGTGACCTCCCCGCAGCTGGTCCGCATGATGGTCGGTCGCGAGCTCGACCAGTACTTCCCCCCGCGGGCCGAGTCCGGCGCCCGCGGCCCGGTCCGCCTCAAGCTCCGCGGCGCGGGCAACGACCTGCTGTCGGACATCGACCTGGACGTGCACTCGGGGGAGATCGTCGGCATCGCGGGCCTCCAGGGGTCGGGCCGGACCGAGCTCGCGCGCGCCATCTTCGGGGCCGATGCGTTCCGCCACGGCACGCTCGAGCTCGACGGCGACGAGCGGCGCATCGGGTCCCCTCGGGCCGCGGTCGCCGCCGGGATCGGGTTCGTGACCGAGGACCGAAAGGCCGAGGGCCTGGCGCTCTCGCAGTCCATCCGCGACAACGTGAGCCTCGCCTGGCGCGGGCTGCGGCGCTCGCTCCGGCGCGAGCACGAGCTCGAGGTCGGGACGCTCGTCAAGGCCGTCGAGCTTCGCTTCCGCGCGCTGGGCCAGGAGGTCCGGTTCCTCTCGGGCGGCAACCAGCAGAAGGTCGTGCTCGCGAAGTGGCTCGCGACCGAGCCACAGCTGGTGATCTTCGACGAGCCGACCCGCGGCATCGACGTCGGCGCGAAGGCCGGCATCCACGACCTGATCCGCGGTCTCGCCAACGAGGGCGTCGCCGTGGTGATGATCTCGTCGGAGCTCCCCGAGGTGATCGGGATGAGCGACCGGATCATCGTCATGCGCCAGGGCGCGATCGCGGGCGAACTGGAGGCCGGCCCGACGGAGGCCGACATCATGTTCCTGGCGACCGGCGAGCGCGACGTCGCGACCGAATCGCCGGCCAAGCCGACCGACGGAGCCTCTGAATGAGCGCGGCTTCCGAGGGCACCGCTCAGCGGCCTGCCGGCAGTGCGCTGAGCTGGGTGGGCGACGCTTTCCGGCGCCTCGCGGGGAGCACCTCGGGGCCGGTCTTCATCGTCCTGATCGTCGTCTTCATCGCCTGCGTGATCGCGGTCTCGATCGACTCGGACAGCAGCACGAGCGAGTTCCTGAGCGTCGACAACATCCGCGACATGCTCGTGCGCTCGGTCGCGCTGGGCATCGTGGCCGCGGGCCAAACGCTGGTGATCCTCGGCGCGTCCCTCGATCTCTCGGTCGGCTGGGTCGTGGGGCTCGGGTCGATTCTGGCCGCCGAGACGATGAACGGCCAGGACTCGCGGATCATCCTCGGCATCCTCGTCGTGCTGCTGTTCGGCGCCGGCGTCGGCATCGTCAACGGGCTCGTCATCACCAAGCTGCGCGTCAACGCGTTCATCGCGACCCTCGGCATGGCGCTGATCCTCCGGGGGTACGTCGAGGCCAACTACGCGGGGCCGGTCACAGGCGTGCCGGAGGGGTTCCAGAAGCTCGGATTCGAGAGCTGGGGCCCGATCCCGATCTCGGTCGTGCTGCTGCTCGCGGTGGTCGCAGGTGCCTGGTTCCTCCTGCGCTACAGCCGCTTCGGCAACCGCCTCTACGCCGTCGGCGGGGACGAGGACGTCGCGAAGCTCTCCGGCGTCCGCACCCACCGGGTGATCATCATGGCGCACGTGCTCTGCGCGGTCGCCGCCGCGATCACGGGCCTGTTCATCGCCAGCCGGCTCGGTGCCGGAAGCCCGACGATCGCGATCGAGGGCGGCTACGACCTCGAGTCGATCGCCGCGGTGGTGCTCGGCGGCACCTACCTGCTCGGTGGCCGCGGCGGGGTGCTGGGCACGCTGGCCGGCGTCTTCATCCTGGCCCTCCTCGACAGCACCTTCAACCAGCTCGAGGTCGACGCGTTCCTCAAGGACGTCGCCCGCGGCGTGATCATCATCGCCGCCGTGGCGGCCTACTCGGTGCGCTGGACCCGAAGGCGCCGTGAGGAGGCGCAGGCCGCAACCGGACAGACCCCCGGACCCGAGCCGGCGGTTGGCGGTGCGGCGCCATGAGCACCGGAGCGCCGGCACCGGCCCCGGAGCCACCCGCCGGCGCGGGCGAGCGTCCGGAGTGGCTCACCACCGCTTTGGCCGCCCTGCGGGCGATCCCGGTCGTCTGGATTCTCCTGATCATCGTCTTCGCCTGGATCGCGTGGGAGGACGAGAACTTCCTCACCCCGGAGGGCTTCCTCGCCTACCTGAAGACGTCGGCGCCACTCGCGATCCTCGCCATCGGCGCGTACTTCGTGCTGGCGTCCGGCGAGTTCGACCTGTCGGTCGGGTCGCTGGTCACGGTGATCGCCGTCGTGGCGGCCAAGCAGATCGACGGCGATCCGTCGAACACGGTTCCCACGATCATTCTCCTGTTCGCGATCGGGGCGGCGGTCGGCCTCTTCAACGGGTTCGCGACCACGATCCTCAGGGTCCCGTCCTTCATCGTCACGCTCGCGATGCTCCTGATCCTGAACGGGGCGGTCTTCCTGTGGACCGGAGGAGCACCGGTGGGGGACCTCGCCGACAACTTCCGCGCCATCGGCCGCGAGGGAATCGAGGGCTTCCCCGTCCTCGAGGAGCTTCCGTACTCGGCGATCGTGCTGATCGCCTGCGCGGTGCTCGCCGTGATCGCCGCCCGAGGGAGCTTCGGACGCCGGATCCTCGCGGTCGGCGACAACGCCCGCGCGGCCGCGCTCTCGGGCGTGAACGTGAAGCGCGTGAAGACCGCCGCGTTCGTGATCTCGGCGACCTCGGGAGTGATCGCGGGCATCCTGCTCGCCGGCTTCGCCGGGGTCACCTCGCAGGTCGGAATCGGCCTGGAGTTCCAGGCGATCACGGCGGCCGTGCTGGGCGGAGTCGTGCTCGGCGGCGGCCGCGGCTCCGTGATGGGCGCCGTCGCCGGCGCCCTGGTCCTCGAAGCGCTTTTCAAGCTGCTCAACCTCTATGGCGTGGACCGCGCGTTCGAGCAGGCCTTCACGGGCATCGTGATCGTGGCCGCCGTGTCCGTAGCGGCATTCCGCGTCCGGAGGGGCTGAGGGATGGGTCTGGGGAAGAAGCCGGAAACCAATCACAAGGAAGTTCAATGAGGAGGAGGACCTAGATGAGTAGGCCTAATCACTGGTTGCGGGCGGCGCTGATGCTGTTCGCGGCAGCGGTGCTCGCGTTCGGCCTCGCAGCGTGCGGGGACGACGACGATGACAGCGGAGATGACGGCGGCACCGAGCAGTCGTTCACTCCGGAACACAACCCGGATTTCTTCGACCAGGCGGCTATGGAAGAAGAGCTCGCGCAACGCGACGTCGAGCCCGAGGACTTCGGGGCCGGCGACAACCCCTGGGAGCAGGCGATCGAGCCGGAGCTCGTGGACACGGCTGAGTACAAGACCCCCGGGCCGTGGAGCATCTGCTTCTCGAACGCCGCGGTTGACAACCCCTGGCGGGTGGTCGGTTGGCAGACGATGCAGGCCCAGGTCGAGGCGCTCGGTGACGAGATCAGCGACTTCACCGCCGTTGATGCCGAGGCGAGCGACGACAAGCAGATCTCGGACATCCAGTCGCTGACGCGCGGCGACAAGTGCGACGCGCTGATCGTCTCGCCGAACACCACGGCGACGCTGACGCCGGCCGTCGAGCAGGCGTGCGACACGGGAATCCCGGTGATCGTGTTCGACCGCGGTGTCGACACCGATTGCCCGGTCTCGTTCATCAAGCCGATCGGCGGCTACGCGTTCGGCGCGGACGCCGCTGAGTTCCTGGTCGACAACGTCGATTCAGGCGGCAAGATCCTCGCGTTGCGGATCCTGCCCGGCGTCGACGTCCTGGAGACGCGGTGGTCCGCGGCCCAGGAGGTGTTCGCCGACTCCGACCTGGAGATCGTCGGCAACGAGCAGACCGAGGGCGACGCTGCCAACACGAAGCAGATCGTCTCGGACTACATCGCCCGCGAGGGTGAGCTCGACGGCATCTGGATGGACGCCGGCGCGACCAGTGTCGCCGCTGCGGAGGCGTTCGAGGATGCCGGTCAGGAGATCCCGCCGATCACCGGTGAGGACCAGATGGACTTCCTGCGCAAGTGGCAGGAGGACGATCTCACCGCAATCGCGCCCGTCTACTCGAACTTCCAGTGGCGGACGCCGATCATCGCGGCAACCCGGATCCTCAACGGCGAGGAGGTCCCGAAGGAGTGGATCCTCCCGCAGGAGCCGGTGACCGACGAGGAGCTCGACGACCTCGTCGCGGCCAACGAGGGCCTGCCGGACCTGCACTACGCACGGTGCGGCTGCGAGGACCTGCCTGGTTACCCGGAGGATTGGGAGTAACGAGGCAGAGAGTCAGTACCTCTCTCACCGGGAAGCGACCGGGCGTGGCGCCAGGCCACGCCCGGTCGCCACTCCCGGTTTCATCGACTTGACCGCGATCGGCGCCAACATCTGGATCTGGGATTCGCCGATCACCGACCAGACGATCGGCGAGGTCGCCCCCCGCGTCAAGGAGCTCGGCTTCGACCTGCTCGAGCTGCCGGTCGAGGACCCGGGCGAGTGGGACCCGGGCCGCACGGCCGACCTCCTCGCGGAGCTCGGCCTCGGGGCATCGGTCTGCTGCGTGATGCCGCCCGGGAGGGACCTCGCGGTCCACGATGGCGAAGTGGTCGACGCGACGATCGAGTACCTGCGGCATTGCGTCGACGTCGCCGCCACGGTTGGCTCAGGCGTGGTCGCGGGCCCGATGTACGCGGCCGTTGGTCGCCTGTGGCGGCTTGCCGAAGACGAGCGGCCGGCCGTCCTGGCGCGCGTCGCCAACGGCCTACGGCCGGTCGCGGAGACCGCCGCCGAGCGCGGCGTGAAGCTCGCGATCGAGCCGCTCAACCGCTACGAGACGAGCCTGATCAACACCGTTGCGCAGGGCATGCAGCTGCTGGAGGCGGTCGACCACCCCGCCTGCGGCCTGCTCCTCGACAGCTTCCACATGAACATCGAGGAGAAGGACCCGGCGGCCGCGGCGCGGTCCGCGGGCGGCCGGATCGCCCACGTGCACGCCTGCGGGACCGACCGCGGCTCCCCCGGGGCCGACGCGTTCGACTGGCCGGCGTTCCTCGCCGCGCTCGGCGAGGCCGGCTACGACGGCCCGATGTGCATCGAGTCGTTCACCGCGGCGAACGAGGTGATCGCCACCGCCGCGTCCATCTGGCGGCCGCTGGCGCCCTCGCCCGACGCGCTGGCCGCGGACGGCCTCGCCTTCCTGCGCGCCGCCGTCTGACATCCTTGACACGCCGCGCGTCCCGTGGGTAAGGTGACGGCTTGTGGTAAACGTTTACCACAAGCCTGAGGCAAGTGCCGTGCGCGAGGTCGGAGTGATCCTGAACGGGGTCACCGGCCGGATGGGCATGAACCAGCATCTGCTGCGATCGATCGTCGCGATCCGGGAGCAGGGCGGGATCGAGCTCGACTCCGGTGCGCGGATCTGGCCCGAGCCGGTCCTCGTCGGGCGGCGCCCGGAGCGGCTGCGCGAGCTCGCGGCGGCGAGCGGGGTCGAGACCTGGACGACCCACCTGGACGAGGTGCTCGCCGACCCCGCCTACGAGGTCTACTTCGACGCGCTCCTCACCAGCGCCCGGCCGGATGCCGTGCGCGCCGCGATCGCCGCCGGCAAGCACGTCTATTGCGAGAAGCCGATCGCGCCCGACCTGGAAACCGCGCTCGAGCTGCTGGGGCTCGCCCGGGAGGCGGGCGTCAAGCACGGCGTCGTGCAGGACAAGCTCTTCCTGCCGGGTCTGCTGAAGCTCGCGGACCTCGTCCGCGACGGGTTCTTCGGTCGCATCCTCTCGGTCCGCGGCGAGTTCGGCTACTGGGTGTTCCCCGGCCCCGAACCACCGGCGCAGCGCCCGAGCTGGAACTACCGGCGCGAGGATGGCGGCGGGGTGATCGTCGACATGTTCTGCCACTGGCGATACGTGCTCGACAACCTGTTCGGCCCCGTGCGGACGGTTACCGCGCTGGGCGCTACGCACCTGCCGACCCGCTACGACGAGCAGGGCGATCCGTACGACGCCACGGCCGAGGACGCCGCCTACGCCCAGTTCGAGCTGGACGGCGGGGTCGTCGTACAGCTCAACTCCTCCTGGTGCACGCGCGTCGACCGCGACGAGCTCCTCGAACTGCACGTGGACGGCACCGATGGGAGCGCCGTGGCCGGCCTGCACGGGTGCCGGATCCAGGCCGTCGCGGAGACTCCGACCGCGGTCTGGAACCCGGATCTGCCAAACGCGATCCCGTTCCGGGAGTCGTGGAGCGAGGTGTCGGACTCCGGGCCGTACGACAACGGGTTCAAGGCACAGTGGGAGCTCTTCCTCCGCCACGTGGTCGCCGACGAACCGTTCCCAGTGGGGTTTCGCCGAGGGTGCCAAGGGAATCCAGCTCGCCGAGCTCGGCATCCGATCCTGGGAAGAGCGCCGGACGCTGGAAGTGACGGAGATCGAACCGTGAGCGTCGCCACCGGCACACCGGCTCAGCCTGCCCGGCGCCGACGGCTCTCTGACGTCCTGGTCGCCTGGGCCCGGCCCCGGAGCTGCCCGCTCCCGACCATCGGCCATCCGCGAACCCGTGCGTGCCTCGCCGCCGCACACGTGGTGGCCGACCCGTCGGCGCCCGGCGATCCCGTGGCTGCGCCGGCCGTCGACTGGGAGGCGACGATGGCCTACCGGCGCCACCTCTGGTCTCACGGAGTTGGCGTCGCCGACGCGATGGACACCGCGCAGCGGGGCGGCGCGCTCGGCTGGCCTCTCGCCCGGGAGCTGATCCGGCAGAGCGCCGCCGAGAGTCGGGGCGACCGGCGGGCAGCTCGCATGCGGGGCTGCCACGGACCAGCTCGAGCCCGACGCGCCGGCGTCGCTGGACTCGATCCGCGACGCTTACCTGGAACAGTGCGAGCTGATCGAGGCCGAGGGCGCGACGGTCGTCGTGATGGCGAGCCGGCACCTCGCCGCTGCTGCGAGCGGGGCGGCCGACTATCGGGCCGTCTACGACGCCGTACTCGAGCGGTCGCGCGCCCCGTGATCCTGCATTGGCTCGGGGAGGTCTTCGACCCCGCGCTCGCGGGCTACTGGGGCTGCGCGGACCCGGTGGACTCCATCGACGTGGTCGCAGACCTGATCGCCGACCACCGCGGGCGCGTGGACGGGATCAAGGTGTCTCTGCTCGACGCCGGCCTGGAGGTGGCGCTGCGCCGGCGGCTGCCGGACGGCGTCCGCCTCTACACCGGCGACGACTTCAATTTCCCGGAGCTGATCCGGGGCGACGCCCACGGCGCGAGCGACGCCCTGCTCGGCGTGTTCGACGCGATCGCGCCCGTCGCGGCGGCGGCGCTGCGGGCGCTCGACGAGGGGGATCCGGAGCGCTTCGACCGCCTGCTGGCTCCGACGGTTCCCCTCGCGCGCCACATGTTCGCCCCGCCGACCGCGCACTACAAGGTCGGCGTGGTCATGCTCGCGTATCTGAACGGGCACCAGGACCACTTCCGGATGCTGGGCGGCCTCGAGGGCGCCAGGTCGATCGCCCACCTGGCCGACGTCGTGCGGCTCGCCGACGCCGCCGGCGCGCTCGCCGATCCCGAGCGCGCGGCCCGCCGGTTCCGCCCCGTGCTGCAGCTCGCCGGGGTGGACCAGCCGTGAACGATCGCGGCCCGGAGCCGGAGCGGCTCAGCTTCAACCAGATGACCGCCGACCACCTGAGCCTCGGGGAGGTGGTGGAGGGGTGTGCGAGCGCGGGCATCCCCTGGGTGGGGCCCTGGCGCCACAAGCTGGAGCCGGGGTCCGCCGGGCTGATCCAGGCTGCTGGGCTACGGGTCTCGAGCCTCTGCCGGGGCGGTTTCTTTCCGGCCGCGAGCGAGGCCGACCGCCGCGAGCGCGACGCCGACAACCACCGGGCGGTGGAGGAGGCCGCGGAGCTGGGCACCGAAGTCCTCGTGCTGGTTTGCGGCGGCGCCCGGGGTCCCGACCTGGAGGAGGCCCGCGCCGCGGTCCTGCGCGGCATCGAGCGGCTCGCGCCGCACGCGCACGATTGCGGTGTGGCGCTGGCGATCGAGCCGCTGCACCCGATGATGGTGGTCGAGCGCTCCGTGGTCGTCACGCTCGCTCAGGCCAACTCGATGGCCGAGCGGTTCGACCCTGACCGGGTCGGCGTGGTCGTCGACGCCTACCACGTCTGGTGGGACCCGGACGTCGAGCGCGAGATCGCGCGCGCGGGCGAGCGCATCCTCGGATTCCATGTCTCCGACTGGCTCGTGCCGACCACCGACCTCCTGGCCGGCCGGGGGATGATGGGCGACGGCGCGATCGACCTGCGGCGGCTACGCCGGGCGGTCGACGGCGCGGGCTACCGCGGCCCCATCGAGGTCGAGGTGATCAACCGGGAGCTCGCCCGGGAACCGGGCGCGGAGTTGATCCCCCGGGTCCGCGAGCGCTATCTGGCCTACGCCTAGCGACTATGCCTCGCGCCGCGCCGTGGTCGAGCGCGGGACCAGGCGGTGCGGGAGGACGGTCTCGCGGGGCTCGTCGTCGCGCTCGCCGACGATCACGCGCCGGGCGGCGATCGCGCCGAACTGGTACAGCGGGATGTTGACGGTGGTCAGGTCACTGAAGCGCGCCAGCCGCGTGTCCGTCATCCCGGCGACGGAAAGGTCCTCGGGGATCGCAACCCCCGCCTGCCGGAGCGCGGTCACCGCCCCGATCGCGGTCTCGTCGTTGGCGCCGATCAAGGCGTCCGGCAGTTGCGGGCCGGCCAGCATCCGCAGCGCGGCCGCGTGCCCCAGGTCGTAGCTGAAGTCACCCTCGTAGACCAGGTCGCACTCGAGGCTCGCACCTTCGATCGCCGCGCGGAAACCGGCCAGGCGCTGGTTCGAGGTGTGGAGGCCGTCGGGGCCGCCGATGAACGCGATCCGCCGGTGACCCAGCGAGATCAGGTAGTCCGTCAGGTCGTAGGCGGCGGCCCGGTTGTCGACGAGGACCCGCGGTCCCGCGACGTCGCGGGTCGCCAGGGACAGGACCTTCATCCCGCGGTCCCGTGCGCGATCGACGAGCGCGGCGAGGTCGGCGCCCCGCGCGTCGTCGGCGTAGCCGCTGCCGGCGAAGATCACGCCCTCGGCGTGGTAGTCGATCAGCAATCGCATCTGCTCCTGCTCCAGCTCGGTGCGCCGGTCGGCGTTGCAGACGATCGTCAGGTACCCGGCCTTGGCGCCGACGTCCTCGATCCCGCGCGTGATCTCGGCGAAGTAGGGATCGACGATGTCGCCGACGATCACGCCGATGATCCGGCTGCGCTGCGTGACCAGGGCCCGGGCAAGGGCGCTCGGCGAGTACCCGAGCTCCTCCGCGGCCGCGAGCACCTTGTCGCGGGTGGCGTGGGCGACCGGATGGTCGGAGCGGTTCAGCACCCGCGAGGCGGTGGCGATCGACACCCCGGCGCGCCGGGACACCCCGGCCAGCGATGCCTTCGGTGGTTTGCTCTTCTCGGTCATCGCGGTCGGCGCGGCGGCCCGCCGCTCCGCGCGCGGCGCAAGGGTACTACGGCTGGAGGCTTTCGGGAATCGTTTTCCACGGCGGTCCGAGGGGCTCCTTGACACCCTTTGAAAAGCTCCGATAGTGTGACGGAAAACGTTAACCGCCAGGCTCCGGACGCCCAGGGAGCGCCTCCGGGCGGCCGAGCACGCGAGGAGAGGTGGATCGGATGACGACCGAGTTGGACACGCGGCCCTGGGCGGGGAAGATCTTCGTCGACGGAGAGTTCCGCGCGGCCGAGGGATCGGCGGAGGCGCCCGTGATCGACAAGGGGCGGGGCGAGGAGCTCGCGCGCGCGGGCGTGGCCTCGGCCTCGGACCTCGAGGGGGCGGTGGCGTCCGCCCGTGACGCCCAGCGCGCCTGGGCGGCCGAGCCGTATGACGTCCGCGCGGGCCTGCTGCGGCGGGTCGCGCAGCGCGTGGAGGAGCGCGGCGACGAGATCGCCGAGCTGATCGTCCGCGAGACGGGTTGCATCCGCGGCAAGGCGGACTACGAGGTGGGCGCGGGCGCGAACGAGCTCTGGGAGGCGGCCGGGCTGACCTCGCGGGCGACCGCCGAGGTGGTCCCGTCCCACAACCCGGGCAAGCTCAGCCTCGTCCAGCGCGTGCCCGTGGGCGTCGTCGGCGCGATCACCCCGTGGAACTTCCCGTTCGTCCTCGGGATGCGGGTGATCGCCCCCGCGATCGCACTCGGGAACACAGTCGTCATGAAGCCTGCCCCGCAGACGCCGATCACCGGCGCGCTCCTGATCGCGGAGATGTTCGCGGAGGCCGGGGCACCGCCAGGGATCCTCCAGGTGGTCGCCGGGGGCGATGAGATCGGCGAGCACCTGGTCGCGCACCCCGCGGTCCGGATGGTCCACTTCACCGGGTCCTCCGAGGTCGGCCGCGAGATCGCGAAGATCGCAGGCGGCCAGCTCAAGCGGGTGTCGCTGGAGCTCGGCGGCAACAACGCCCTCGTCGTCCTCGACGACGCGGATCATCGAGGAGGCGACGATGATCGGCGCCTGGTCCGCGTTCCATTACCAGGGCCAGACGTGCATCACGGCGAGCCGGCACATCGTCGCCGAGAGCCTCTTCGATCGCTACGTCGAGCGCCTCGCCGAGCGCGCGAAGGCGATCACGGTCGGCGACCCGGCGTCGGAGGAGGTGGGCCTCGGCCCGATGATCAGCGAGGAGCAGCGCGATCGCGGCCACGACATCCTCGAGCGCTCGATCGCAGCCGGCGCGCGCGTGGTCGAGGGCGGCAGCTACGAGGAGCTCTTCTACCGGCCGACCGTCGTCGTCGACGTGACGCCGGACATGCCGGTCTGGCGCGAGGAGATCTTCGCCCCGGTCGCGCCGGTGATGGCGGCGGCCGGCGACGACGAGGCGCTGGAGCTCACCAACGACACCGAATACGGTCTCGTGAACGCGGTCCTGACCGGATCGACCGAGCGGGGCCTCGCGTTCGCCGAGCGCGTGCGGTCCGGGATGGTGCACGTCAACGACTCGACCTGCCTGGACGAGGCGCACGTTCCGTTCGGCGGCATGGGTGCGTCGGGGCTCGGCGGCCGCTCGGGCGGCGAGGCGAATCTCGAGGAGTTCACCGAGCGGCGCTGGATCGGGGTCCAGCGCTCGGCGGTGGAGTACCCCTACTGAGAATGCGGGACACTCGGGCGAGGATCCAGCGCACGTGACCTGCGACCTGTTGGTGATCGGCGGCGGCGTCGCCGGCGCGACCGCCGCCGCCCACGCGGCCGACGCGGGCGCCGAGGTCGTCGTGGTCG
Source organism: uncultured bacterium (assembly GCA_963734015.1). Classification (GTDB taxonomy): domain Bacteria; phylum Actinomycetota; class Thermoleophilia; order Solirubrobacterales; family 70-9; genus JALZKA01. The sequence continues at coordinate 112,903 of CAVTFG010000024.1, forward strand.
AGAAGGACTCCCGGCTCGGCGGCTCCGGAGCGCTTTCCGCGGGGATCCTCTGGACGGCGCCGGACCGCGAGACGCTGAGCAGGGTCTGCCCGCGGGCGGACTCAGCGCTCGGCGAAGTGCTCGTCGACGGATACGACGCGGCGGTGGAGCGGGTGCGCGCGGCCGGCGTCGAGGTCAGCGAACGGTGGGACGGACAGATGGGCTTCGGGGTCGCCCACCGGATCGACATCCACGGATGGCTCGAGGCGGCTCGCGAGCGAATCGAGAATGGGGGCCGGGTCGCGTTCGGCCGCGCGGCCGAGGCTCTGGTCGTCGATGGGGACGTCGTGCGCGGCGCCCGGGTCAGTGGTCCCGGCGGGACCGAGGAGCTGAGAGCGGGCGCCGTCCTGTTGGCGACAGGCGGCTTTCAGGGCAGCGCGGACCTGGCGCGTCTCCTGATCGGCGTGGGAGCCGAGCGCATGCCGGTGCGCGCGAACCCGAACAGCGTCGGGGACGGTTATCGGATGGGCCTCGACGCCGGCGTCGCGCCCGGCGGCGCGCTCGACTCGTTCTACGGCCACCTGCTTCCGAGCCCGCTCCGGCGCCTCCGCCCGGAGGACTATCTGCCCCTGACCCAGTACCACTCCCATGCTTGCGTGGTGGTCAACCTCTTCGGCCGCCGGTTCGCGGACGAGTCGCGCGGGGACGAGGTCACGAACCAGGCACTCCTGCGACAGGTGGGCTCGCGCGGCGTCCTGCTCTGCGACGAACGCGTCCGCGTGGAGCACGCGGTCGGGCCGCCGTATCCGCACGGCCAGGACGTTGATCGGTTCGCGGCGGCGCGGGCGTCCGGCGCTCGCGTCCTGAACGCGGACTCGCTCGACGAGCTGACCGACCGCGTGGGCCGCTGGGGGGTGAACGCGCCGCGCTTGCGGCAGACGCTCGCGGACGTCGAGGCGGCGGCGGCAGGCTCACCGCCGGCTCCCGACGACGTCCTGATCCCGGGATCGCCCCCACCGCTCCGCCAGCCGCCGTTCCACGCGGTCGAGGTCCAGCCCTCGATCACCTTCACGTTCGGCGGGCTGCGCGGCGACGCCGACGGCCGCGCGCTCGACCCGCAGGGCCGGCCGGTGCCCGGGCTGTTCGTCGCGGGCGCCGACCTGGGCGGAGTCCAGGAGACCGGCTACGTCGGCGGGCTGGCGCTCGGCCTCGTCTTCGGCCCGCGCGCCGCCGACGCGGCGCTGGGCGCGACGCAGCCGGAGGCGGTGGCCAATGCCTGACGAGACTCCCGACGTCCTCATCATCGGGGCCGGCGCCTCGGGCGCGGTCGCGGCCAAGCGGCTCGTTGAGGAGGGCTTCGACGTCGTCTGTCTCGAACAGGGCGATTGGCCGGACTACACCCTGGCGCGCGCCGCCCACCCCGACTACGAGCTGACCGCCGCGCGGGACTGGAACTGGGACCCGAACCTGCGCGCGGCCCCGGCCGACTACCCGGTCGACGACTCGGACTCCGACATCACCGCGCTCATGTGGAACGGGGTCGGGGGCGGGACCGTGGTCTACGCAGCGCACTGGCAGCGCAACATGCCGTCCGACTTCCGGGTGCGCACGCTCGACGGGGTCGCCGACGACTGGCCGCTCACCTACGAGGACCTCGAGCCCTACTACGTCCGGGTCGAACGCGACTGGGGGGTCTCCGGCCTCGCCGGCGACACCGGCTTCCCCGGCGGGGAAGGGCCGCCGATGCCGCCGGTCCCCATGGGCGAGATGGGCCGCCGCGTCGCCCGGGCCCACAACGAGCTCGGCTGGCACTGGTGGCCCGCGCCGAACGCGATCGCCACCCGCCCGTACGGCCGCCTCAACGTCTGCGTCCAGCGGGCCGCCTGTCTGCGGGCCTGCGCCGACGGGGCCAAGGCGAGCGTCGACATCACGTACTGGCCGGACGCGATCGAGCGCGGCGCGAGGCTGCGCACGGGTGCTCGCGTGAAGAACCTGATCGTCGGCTCCGACGGGCTCGTCGAGGGCGCCCTCTACGTCGACTCCGACGGCGTCGAGCAGGTGCAGCGCGCCGCGGTCACCATCATCTGCGCCAACGGCGTGGGCACGCCCCGCCTGCTGTTCCTGTCGGCGACCGACGAGCAGCCCGACGGGCTCGCGAACTCGTCCGGGCTGGTCGGGAAGCGGTTGATGATGCATCCGTTCGGCACCGTCACGGGATTGTTCGAGGACGACCTCCGCTCCAATCAGGGCGCCTGGGGCCAGCACATCCACTCGCTCGAGTTCTACGAGACCGATCCGGAGCGGGACTTCGTCCGCGGAGCAAAGTGGGGGCTGCAGCCGACCGGCGGTCCCCTCGCGATGACGCAGGCCTACCCGTGGGGCGACGAGAACTCGATCTGGGGGTCGACGTTCCACGAGGAGATCCGGCGCCGGCTCGGCCACTCGGCGATGTGGGGGTTCATCTTCGAGGACCTGCCCGAGGAGGCGAACCGGGTCGAGCTCGACCCCGTACGCACGGACGACCACGGGATCCCGGCGGCAAAGCTCTCCTACGAGATGTCGGAGAACTCGCGGCGGATGGTCGAGTTCCACGAACAGCGCGCGGAGGAGTCGCTGCGCGCCGCGGGCGCCTACGACGTGATCGTCGCGCCCCAGATCCGGGCGACCGGCTGGCACCTCCTCGGCACCTGCATCATGGGCGAGGATCCCGCGAGCTCCGTGGTCGACCCGTGGGGCCGGACGCACGACGTGCCGAACCTGTTCATCTTCGACGGCAGCGTCTGGCCGACGTCCTCGGGCATGAACCCGACCGCCACGATCGCGGCGCTGGCGCTGCGGTTCACCGACCGGCTGATCGCCGAGCGCCGCGACCAGGAGCGCCCACTGTGAGGCGGAGTCCGAAGGACGGAGCCGAGCTCCCGCCGTTGTTGAGGCGGCTTGTGTGAGTGGCGGGCATGCGATCGGCGCGGAGCTGCGAGGCGTGTTCGCGGGGCTCGCCGACGTCCTGATCCCCGCGGGCGAGACGATGCCTTCGGGCGGCGAGGTTGCCCTCGAGCGGGGAGCGCTCGACGCCGTGCTGGCGGTCCGCCCCGACGTCGTGGCCGATCTCACCGGGCTCCTGGAGGCCGCCCGCGGGGCCGATCCCGCGGTCGAGGTCGAGCGCCTGCGTACCGAGGACGAGGCCGGGTTCGGCCTGCTGACGACCGTCGTCGCCGGCGGCTACTTCCTGGACGAGGGTGTGCGGCAGGCGATCGGCTATCGCGGCCAGGAGGCGATCCCGGCCGGAGCCGACGGACCCGCCCGACTACGAGCGCGACGGGCTACTCGCCGCGGTGGTCGAGCGCGGCCCGATCTACCGCCCGACACCCGCCTCGTAGCGCACCTCGCCGGGCCGGTGGCCCAACGCTGCCGACTGATGCGTATTATCCTCCGGCGTGATGCGGAAGGAACATTCCACAATACAGAACACACGATGAATCCTTGAAAGGAGCGGGTCGATGGGGACTGCCACCGAGATCGAGGTCGGGCCGGCGATTGGCGGCGAAGCGCAGCGGGTGCTGGCCGGCGACGCGCTCGAGTTCGTAGCGCGGCTGCACGAGCGGTTCGAGCCGCATCGACAGGATCTGCTCGAAGCCCGGGCCAAGCGCCAGGCCGCCATCGCAAGAGGCGAGATTCCCGGATTCCCCGATGACAGCGAGGACGTTCGGGCGGGCGACTGGCGGGTGCCCCCGGCGCCGGCGGACCTCGAGGATCGCCGGGTCGAGATCACGGGGCCGGTCGAGCGCAAGATGATGATCAACGCGCTCAACTCGGGCGCCAAGGTGTTCATGGCCGACTTCGAGGACTCGCTGACGCCCACCTGGCGGAACGTGGTCGAGGGCCAGGCCAACGTGATCGACGCGGTCGCCGGCACGATCTCGTTGACGACCGAGGACCGGGAGTACCGGCTCGCCGAGCAGACCGCGACCCTGGTCATTCGCCCGCGCGGCTGGCACCTGCCCGAGCCGCGAATGCGGGTCGGCGGCGAGCCCGTCTCGGCATCCCTGTTCGACTTCGGGTTGTTCATGTTCCACAACGCGGCGGCGCTGGTCGAGGCCGGCAGCGGGCCGTATCTCTACCTGCCCAAGCTCGAGGGCCGGAACGAGGCGAGGCTCTGGCACGAGGCGTTCGTCTGGGCCGAAGAGGCGCTCGGGTTGGAGCAGGGCACGGTCCGGGCGACGGTCCTGATCGAGACGATCCTCGCGGCGTTCGAGATGGAGGAGATCCTGTTCGAGCTCGGCGAGCACGCAACAGGGCTCAACGCGGGGCGCTGGGACTACATCTTCAGCATGATCAAGAAGTTCCGCGACCTGCCCGGGTTCGTCCTGCCCGACCGGGCTCAGGTGACCATGGCGGTGCCGTTCATGCGCGCGTACACGGAGCTCCTGGTGCGCAGCTGCCACCGCCGGGGCGCGCATGCGATCGGCGGGATGGCCGCGTTCATCCCCAGCCGCCGAGACGCCGGGGTGAACGAGCGGGCGATCGCCCAGGTTCGCGCCGACAAGGAGCGCGAGGCGAAGGCCGGGTTCGACGGCAGCTGGGTCGCTCATCCCGATCTCGTGCCGCCGGTGCGCGACGTATTCGACTCGGTGCTGAGCGATCGCCCGAACCAGCTCGGCTTCACCCGGGCCGACGTCGACGTGGCGGCGTTGCAGCTGCTGGACGTGGACGTTCCCGGCGGGCGGATCACCGAAGCCGGCCTCCGCAACAACATCAGCGTCGGGATCCGCTACATCGCCTCCTGGCTCCAGGGCAACGGGGCCGCCGCCATCTTCAACCTGATGGAGGACGCGGCCACCGCCGAGATCGCCCGCTCCCAGGTCTGGCAGTGGATCCGGCACCGGGCCGAGCTCGACGACGGGCGCCAGGTGACCCTGGAACTCGCGCTCGGGATCCAGGACTCAGAGCTCGCGAGCCTGCGCGAATCGCTCGGTGACGAGGCCTATGATGCCGGTCGCTACGCAGAGGCGGCGGAGCTCTTCAGGCAGGTCGCGCTCTCGGCGGACCTGGCCGAGTTCCTCACGATTCCGGCGCTCGAGAGGATCTCCTGAGACCCGGTCGTGCGGCGGTTGGGAGGGGCGAATCCACATTGCGGAATTGCAGTCCCGTGATGGGTAATATGAGACCGTGGCAGCTCGGCGCGACAGCGTGCAGTCCGTTTCGCGGGCGTTCGACATTCTCGAGGCCCTGGCGGGCAATGACGAGTTGGGCGTGACCGACCTGGCGACGCGGACTGGGCTCGTGCCGAGCACCGCGCACCGGCTGCTGGCGACGCTCGCCAAGCGCGGCTACGTCAGCCAGCGCGCGGACTCGGGCCGCTACGCACTCGGATACAAGCTCGTCGAGCTCGCGAACGGCCTCGAGCAGGAGCTCGCCCGCCTGCGTCGCGTCGCGCGGCCCCACCTGGAGGCGGTCCAAACGGCTACCGAGGAAACGACCAACCTGGTCGTCCTCGACAGCGATCGTGTGATCTACGTCGATCAGGTCCAGGGGTCCCGGAGCGTCCGCATGTTCACGATCGTGGGAGCGGCCGCGCTCGCCCACACGACCGCGGCCGGCAAGGCGATCCTCGCGTTCGGCTCGCCTGAGGCAGTGGCCGCGTTGTACCCGGAGCGGGAACCGCTCGAGCGCCTCACGACCCGGACCCTCACCACCGTCGAGGCGCTCAACGACGATCTCGCACGGACGGCCAAGCGCGGTTATGCGATCGACAACGAGGAGCACGAGGAGGGCGTGAGCTGTGTGGCGGCGCCGGTCCTCGACCGCGACGGTCGCCCGCGGGCGGCGATCAGCATCTCGGCTCCGACGGCCCGCGTTCTGCACCCTGACACCGCCGAGCTGGGCGCGCTCCTGCGCGAGCACGCCGAGCGGATCTCGGCCGCCCTCGGTCGCGGCGCGCAGGACGGCGACCGCACGGCCGCGACGTAGTTCTGCGGTGCGGTCGTGCCTGTCGCCGAGCTGCTCGCGGACCTCGAAGCCGCATATCCCTCGGAGCGGGTTCTGACCGAGCCCGCCCGGCTCGCCCCGTATGAGTCCGATGCGCTGACCGCCTTCCGGGCGCGACCCGAGGCGGTAGTCCTCGCAGACACGAGGCAGGAGGTGATCGACCTGGTCCGGCGCTGTCACCGCGAGCGCGTGCCGTTCGTGGCGCGTGGCAGCGGCACCAGCCTCTCCGGTGGCTCGCTGCCCGTCGAGGGGGGAATCGTGATTGGGCTCAATCGCCTGAACCGCGTCCTGCGCGTCGATCCCGAGGAGCACGTAGCAGTGGTCGAGCCCGGAGTGATCAATGCGCACGTCAGCGCCGCGGCCGAGCCGCACGGCCTGTTCTACGCTCCCGACCCTTCGAGCCAGTCGATCTGCACTATCGGCGGCAACCTGGCGTTCAACTCCGGCGGCGCGCACTGCCTGAAGCACGGGATGACTTCGAACCACGTCCTCTCGGTCGAGGTGGTGCTCCCGGACGGTGAATGCGTCCGCCTCGGCTCGGGCGGCACCGAGCCGGTGGGACCCGATTGGCTCGGGCTGTTCGTCGGTTCCGAGGGTCTATTCGGGATCGCGGTCGAGGCGACCCTGCGGCTGCTGCCGAGACCGGAGGCGACGCGCACGGTGTTGGCTGCCTACGACAGTCTCGAGGCGGCCGGCGACGCGGTCGCGGCGACAATCGCCGCCGGGATCCTGCCGGTGGCGATGGAGATCATGGATGCGCTCGCGATCCAGGCGGCTGAGTCCTCGGTGCGGCCGGGCTACCCCGACGTGCCGGCGCTCCTGATCGTCGAGCTCGACGGGGAGCGCGATGCCGTCGAGGCCGACTTCGAGCGGCTGAGCGCGGTGATCGACGGCTCCGGGGCGACCGCGGTCCGCCAGACGCAGGACGCGGCCGAGCGAGCGCTGATCTGGAAGGGGCGCAAGAGCGCCTTCTCGGCGGTCGGCTGGCTCTCGCCCGACTACATCGTCCAGGACGGCTGCGTGCCACGCACCCGGCTCGGCGAGGCGCTCGCGGCGATCGAGGAGATGAGCGCCGGGCACGGCCTGCGGGTCGCGAACGTGTTCCACGCGGGCGACGGCAACCTGCACCCGCTGATCCTGTTCGATGGCCGCGAGCCGGGCGCCGTCGATCGCGCGGAAGAGCTCGCAAGCGAGATCCTCGACCTCTGCGTCCGCCTCGGCGGTTCGATCACCGGCGAGCACGGCGTGGGAGTCGAGAAGCGCGAGCACCTCACCCGGATGTTCGGGCCGCCCGACCTCGCCCTGATGCGCCGCCTCCGGGATGAGATCGACCCGGCCGAGCTGGCGAACCGGGGCAAGATGCTCCTGCCGGTCGCCGAGAGCGGCAACGGCGCGCCGTCCGCCGCGGCCCCACGCGAGGCCCAAGAGGTCCAGGCCGCTCTGCGCGAGGCGAGGACCAGCGGTAATCGCGTGCTACCGCGCGGCGGCGGCACCAAGCCCGCGCTCTCCGGGCCGCCCGGCGACGTCGTCCCGCTGGAGCTCGGTGCGGTCCGAGGAATCGTCGGCTACGACCCGGCCGAGCTGACCCTGACGGCGCTCGCCGGCACACCGTTGGCGGAGCTCGCGTCGACCCTCGAGGCGGCCGGCCAGTACCTGCCGTTCGACCCGCCGCTCGCTCCCGCGGGAGCGACGATCGGCGGCACGGTGGCGTCCGGGCTCTCGGGCCCGGGCAGCCACCGCCACGGCGGCATCCGCGACTTCGTCATCGGGGTCCGTTTCCTCGACGGGACCGGCGAGCTCGTCACCGGCGGCGGCCAGGTGGTCAAGAACGCGGCCGGCTTCGACCTGCCGAAGCTCCTGGTCGGCAGCCTCGGCCGGCTCGGCGTGATCGTCGAGGTCTCGCTCAAGGTGCTTCCGGCGCCTCCGGCGTGGGGCACGCTGCGGGTCCAGGCGGACGGGGTCGAGGGGGCGCTCGCGGCGAAGGCCCGCCTGGGGCTCGCGGGCGTCGACATCGAGGCACTCGACTTCGAGCCTTCCGGGAAGGTGTCCGTGCGCCTCGGTGGCCCGGCCGAAGGCCTCGAGCGGCGGCTCGATCGGGTCGCGCTGGAGCTCGGCCTGGACGGGGAGCGCCTGCTCGGCCCCGAGGACGCCGACCTCTGGGCAGCGGCCCGGGAGCTCGAGTGGACGCCCGATTCCTCGACGGTGGCGAAGGTCGCGACCAGCCCGGCTCGGGTGTTGGAGCTGGACCGCGCGCTGGAGGGTGCCGGCGCGGTTCGCCGGTACAGCGCCGGCGGCCAGGTCTGCTGGATCGCCTGGCCCCCGGACGAGGCCCATGAGCGGCTCGATCGGATCCTGGTGGACGCGGACGCCGGCGGCGTGTTGATCACCGGCGAGGCGGGGCGACCGCTGGTCGGTGCGATCGCCGGCGGCGAGTTCGCCGTTCGGGCGCGGCGCGCGATGGACCCCGACGGCGTTTTCGCCGACATCTAGCGACCGAGGCGATTGCGGTGCAGCACGAGATCCAGGTCGAGCGCTTAGGGCCGCAGGGCGAGGCGATGGCGGGCGCGATCTCGAGCTGCGTGCATTGCGGATTCTGCCTGCCGACCTGCCCCACGTACCTGACGATGGGCGAGGAGGAGAACTCGCCGCGGGGCCGGATCGTGCTGATGAAGGAGGTCCTCGAGGGCGGCCTCACGGTCGAGCAGGCAAGTTCCCCGATCGACAACTGCCTCGGCTGCCAGGCCTGCGTGAGCGCCTGCCCGTCCGGGGTCGAGTACGGGGACCTGATCACGGCCTACCGCGCATACGCCGAACCGCGCCGTTCCCGGCCGCCGGCCGAGCGAGCGCAACGGGGGCTGATCTCATCGACGCTGCCGCGACCGCGGCGGTTCCGGTTTGCCACGCGGATGGGCATGCTCGCGCGGCCGCTGGCGCGACTCGCGCCGACGCGGTTGCGGCCGATGCTCGGGCTGCTGCCGACCAAGCTCCCTCGCGCGCGACCGCTGCCGGCGCTCACCCCGGCGGAGGGGCCGCGCCGGGCGCGCGTCGCGCTGCTGGCGGGCTGCGCGCAGCAGGTGCTCGCCCCGGAGATCGGCTGGGCCACCGCTCGTGTCCTGGCCCGCAACGGGGTCGAGGTCATCGTCCCCCGCGACCAGGGGTGCTGCGGTGCGCTCGCGATGCACGGTGGACGCGAAGGTGCGGCCCGCCGCTTCGCCCGGCGGACGATCGCTGCGTTCGCCGGCGACTTCGACGCGATCGTGACCAACGCCGCCGGCTGCGGCTCCGGGATGCGCGAGTACCCGCTGCTCCTGGCCGGCGAGCCCGACGAGGCCGAGGCGCGCACGTTCGCCGGGCGCGTGGTCGACGTGAGCGCTTTCCTCGACGACCTCGGGTTCCTGCCGCCCCCCGCGACCCAACCGCTCCGGATCGCGTACCACGACGCCTGCCACCTGTCCCATGCGCAGCGCGTCCGGGAGGCTCCCCGGCGACTGCTCGCCGCGGCCGGGCACGAGGTGGTGACGCCGGACGAGGCCGAGATCTGCTGCGGCTCGGCCGGGACCTACAACCTGGAGCGGCCCGAGACCGCGGCGGAGCTCGGCCGTGCGCAAGGCGGAGCGCCTGCTCGCCACCGAGCCGGACCTGATCGCCGCGGGCAACATCGGCTGCCTCACCCAGATCCGGACGCACCTGGCTCCGTCGCCCGGCGTCGAGACGCTGCACACGGTCGAGATCCTCGACCGCGCCTATATCTAGAGCCGTTGCGTCCAGCGCCACCGAAACCTGCTTGACAGGCGCTGTGGCCTGAGGTAGCGTGACCGACGTGCTGCGGAATGATACTTCCGCAATACGAAAAGGCAGGGGGGATCTCACAGGAGGAGGAGATCCAATTGGTATCGACGTCTTGGCACGGGCCCGCGTGGCCCCTGACGCTGCTGCTGGGCCTGCTGGCCCTCGTTGCCGGGCTCTCCACGTACGCCGGCTCCCCCTCCGTGGCAACCGCCCAGGGTGAGGAAGGCCGTTACTCGGCGCTCGTCTTCTCCCGCACCACCGGCTTCCGGCACACCGCCGCAATCAACGCCGGCCACACAGCGCTCGACACGATGGCGGCCGCCGAGGACTTCGACGTCACCCACTCGGAAGGACGCCGAGGACTTCACCAGCCACAACCTGCGGAACTACGACGTCGTCGTCTTCCTCAACACCGACGGCGAGGGGATCCTGAACGCCCAGCAGCGGACCGCGTTCGAGCGGTGGACCCAGAACGGGGGCGGCGCGGTCCGGATCCATGCCGACGCCAACGCCGACAAGGCTTGGGACTGGAAGGAAGACATGATGGGCGGCGGGCTGTTCTCGAACCACCCGCCGATCCAGGAAGCGACCGTCGAGGTCGCCGACGCGACGCATCCCGCGACCGACGACCTGCCGGCCACCTTCACCTGGTCGGACGAGTGGTACAACTTCGACGAGGATCCGCGCGAGGACGTACACGTCCTCCTCACGGTCGACGAGTCGACCTACGAGGGCGGCGAGCACGGCGCCGGCCACCCGATCGCCTGGTGCTCGGAGTACGACGGCGGGCGGAACTTCTACACGGCGATCGGACACGCGGACGGGGGCGCCACACCCGCGTGGTCGAACGCCGACTACCTCGCGCACATCTCCGGTGCGCTCGAGTGGGCGGCCGGCGAGGAGCCGGGTGACTGCGGCGCGCCGCGTGACGGCATCCCGACGGAGGCCACGCTCAACAAGGTCACGCTCGACGACGAGACCGAGAACCCGATGGAGCTCGCGGTCGCCGACGACGGCCGCGTGTTCTTCATCGAGATCGGCGCCGGCGCCCTCGACTCGTTCAACTCGGCCGTGAAGATGTACGACCCGGCGACGGACCAGACCTACGTCGTCGGCGAGATCCCGGTCCACCGCCGCAACGAGAACGGCCTGCTCGGGATCGCCCTCGACCCCGAGTTCGCCACCAACAACTTCATCTACCTCTACTACAGCATCCCCGGCCCGCAGAACGAGATGGGGACCCAGCACCTCTCACGCTTCACCTTCGACCCGGCGGCCGGAGAGGTGGGACAGCTCGACATGGCCTCGGAGGTCGTGCTGCTCGAGATCCCCCATCAGCGGCGCACCTGCTGCCACTCCGCGGGATCGCTGGCGTTCGGGCCGGACGGCTTCCTCTACCTGACGACGGCCGACGACACGACCCCGTTCCAGACCTCAGGCTTCGCGCCGATCGACGCGCGCGAGTGCGGTCCGGGACCGGGCTCGGAGGGTTGCATGCTCACCGACCCGGAGGACGCGCGGCACGCGTTCGACGCCCGGCGGACCTCGGGCAACACCGCCGACCTGCGCGGCAAGCTCATCCGGATCGACCCGCTCGAGGCGGCGACGCCGTCCGACCCGCCCGGCGTGGGCTCGACCTACGACGTCGACGACCGAAACCTGTTCACCTCGGGCGAGTACGACCATCTGTTCCCCGGCGGGACCTACGACCCGGCGCTGGGGCGCCCGGAGATCTTCGCGATGGGCTTCCGCAACCCGTTCCGGTTCACGGTCGACCCCGAGACGGGCTGGGTCTACCTCGGCCAGGTCGGCCCCGACGCCGGCAACGATTGCTTCCCGGCCAACGGCGGCGGCTGCGCCACCAACCCCCGCGGCCCGCGCGGCTACGACACGATCAACCAGATCCGCGAGGCTGCGAACATGGGCTGGCCGTACTGCCTTGCCGGCCAGGGCTACTACGAGTACGACTACGCGACCCAGACCTCCGGCGACCAGTTCGACTGCGAGGGCGGCCCGACCAACAACTCGCCGCTCAACACCGGAATCGACACCCTGCCCCCGGTCACCGAGCCCCTGATCTGGTACCCGTACGGCAGCTCTCCGGAGTTCCCCGAGATCCCGCCGTCGGGCGCCCGCGCGGCGATGGGCGGCCCGGTCTACCACTTCGACCCAGAGCTCGACTCCGACGTGAAGCTCTCCGAGTACTACGACGGCAAGCTGATCTGGGGCGATTGGACGCGCAACCTGCTGATGGCCACGACGCTGGACGAAAACGGCGACTACGTGACCAGCGAGGAGTTCATGCCCAATGCGGAGTTCCGCCACCCGCATGACATCGAGCTCGGGCCCGACGGCGCGCTCTACATCATCGAGTGGGGCAACAACTTCAACTTCGCCGCGGAGGGCATCAACCCCGATTCCGGCCTTTACCGGATCGAACAGCGCGAGGGCGGCCTGCCTGCGCTGGCCGATGCCGACGCCAGCCCGAGGTCGGGCCCGGCGCCGCTCGAGGTCCAGTTCAGTGGAGAGCTGTCGGACCGGGGCGCCGAGGACCCGCCGACGTACGAGTGGGACTTCGGCGACGGCGCGACCTCGACCGAGGTCAACCCGACCCATACGTACGAGGAGCCCGGCACCTACGAGGCGACACTGACCGTCACCGACGCGGCCGGCACGACCACGGACACGGTGACGGTCAACGTGCGCACCGACGTGCCGTGCGGGCCTCCGCTCTCCGACTCGTTCGACGGCGACGCGCTGGCGGACCGCTGGGAGGTCATCCGTCGCGACGACGAGCGCCTGTCCGTCTCCGAGGGCGCGCTGAACCTCGTCTCCGCCCCGCAGGACATCTTCGGCGGCGAGACCGGGATGCCGAACATCGTCCTCCAGGATCTCCCGGCCGTCGGGTCCGAGCCGTGGAGCGTTCACCGCGGAGATGACCTGGGATCCCACCCAGAACTTCCAGAACGCCGGCCTGATCGTCTACTCCGACGACGACAACTACATCAAGACCGGCATGGTCTGGAACGGCGCGCGCAACTTCGAGCTGATCAAGGAGACCGCCGGCAGCCCCGAGTTCGAGGGCACGGTTGGCGCGGGAACGACTCCCGACCGCTACTTCATCCGATACGTCTCGACCGACGGCACCGACCTGGAGTCGCAGTTCTCCGCCGACGGCGAGACCTGGACGACGATCGGGACGACCGACATAACCGGGCTGAGAGTCGCCGCGGGTCGGCGTCTACGCGACCGCGTCGACCCAGCCGGGCGCCGGCCAGCCGACCGCGAGCTTCCACTCGGTCACGATCGAGCCCGACCGGGCGGAATGCCCGAGCGAGTGCCCGACCGACGAGTTCGACGGGGCGGAGCTCGACACCGGCAAGTGGAGCTTCCTGCACCCGAGCACCGAGACCGCGCCGTTCGTCGAGGCCGGCAACCTCGTCCTCACGCTCAGCGAGTTCAGCTTCGACGCCGACCGTCCCGGGCCGGCTTCGATCCTGGGCCAGCAGATGCCGCAGGACGACTGGGACGTCGTCGCGAAGATCAGCGCTCCGGGGCTGAACGAGGACGACACCGGCCTGAGCCAGTTCACGAAGGTCGGCCTGATCGTCTGGCAGGAGAGCACGACCGATCCGAACAAGCACTTCATCTCCTACACGCACAACCGCAACGGGGACGACGCGGGGGCGACCACGTTCTTCGAGGCAGGGGCTCAGAACGGCCCCGAGGCCGGTGACCGGATCCTCGGCGACCGGGTCGGCGCCGCGCCCGCGGAGGAGAACCTCGCCGGTCCGTTCTGGATCCGGATCACCCGGACAGGGGACGAGATCGAGGGCTTCTACTCGCTGACCGACCCCGAGGTCAACCCCGACTGGACATCGCTCAACGCCGGCTCCGCGACGGACCTGAACATCGAGGCGATCATGCCCGCCGCTGACGGACCGATCTACGTCGGGCCCTACGGCGCAAACGGGTCGATCGAGACGACGTACGACTACGTGCGCTTCACGCCGGAGGGTCCGGGGTGTGAGGAACCGGGCGACGATACAGACCCCGCCCGAGACCGACGTGCAGCTCAACGGGGCCGACCCGGCGCCGACCTACGACGGACCTGTGGACGTGACGCTCTCGGCGACCGACCCCGCCGGCCCCGGCGGCGGCGATCCCGAGACCCACCAGGTCGACGCGCAGCCGGCGAGCTGGGACCCGGACGACGGTCGAGCTCGCGCTCGGCGACGAGATCCAGTGGAACTTCCCGAGCAAGCGCGAACTTCAACCACGACGTCTGGCGGATCGCGCCGGACGAGGCCCCGGACTCCGCCGGGACCCAGGTCACGGACGGTCCCGTGCCCGCCGGCGGCGACCCGGTATCGGCCACATTCGACGAACCGGGGAGCTGGACGTTCATCTGCAAGATCCATTCGTTCGTGTCGGGCGGCGCCTGGGAGGGCATGGTCGGGACCGCCAACGTCGCCGAGGGCGGCGGCGGTGAGGCCTCCGGCGTGGACGCGACCGAGTACTCGGTCGACGGCGGCGAACCCGTCGTGGCCGAGAACGGCGCCGGCGATGACCCGTTCGTCACCGAATTCACGGTCAGCGGAGAGGGCGAGCACGTGGTCGATTACGGCTCGACCGACAACGCCGGCAACGAGGAGCCAACGCAGTCCGTGGAGTTCGAGATCCTCGAGGACGGCGAGAACGCACCGCCCGTGATCGATTCGATCACCGCCGACCCCGACGAGGGGCTGGCCCCGCTCGAGGTCGACTTCAGCGCTGCGGTCTCCGATCCCGACGGCGACGAGCTCACCTACAGCTGGGACCTGGACGGCGACGGCACCGAGGACTCGACCGAGGAGAGCCCCGACGCACATCTACACCCTCCCCGGCGATTACGAGGCCGAGCTCACGGTGTCCGACGGAGCGCTCGAGGCCAGCGACACGGTGGCGGTCACGGTGACCGCCGACGGCGGCGGCGAAGCCGAGCTGACCCTCGACGCCATGCCGAAGCGGGCCTCGGTCAAGGTCGGCAAGAGCAAGACGTTCCGGGCCAGGGTCGGGAACGTGGGCGAGGCCGCGGCGACCGGCGTCAAGGTCTGCGCGAGGACGCCGACGAGGAAGGCGGCGGTCAAGGGCAGGAACTGCGTCCGCTATGCGAACCTCGCCGAGGCGGCCAAGGAGACGGCGAGGTTCGAGGTCAAGGCCAAGCGCAAGGGCGCGGGCAAGGCCGTCACGGTGCGATTCACCGCTGAAGCCGCGAACGCGGACACGCAAACCGCCAGGGCGACGCTGAAGATCAAGAGGAAGAGGTAGCGCGACCCGATCGGCCCGCGAATCGCGGGTTCCGTTAAGGGGCCGTGAAGGTTTCTCCAAGCCTTGACTGGCCCCTGATCGGTATGTAAGGATCGCCCCGCGTATCGCGGAAAGGCTGTCCCGTAGTTCGGAACAGCCTTTTCGCAGCGCACGAGGAGGAGGAAACAAGCTTGACGGCAAGGTTGAGGTGGCGTCCCGCGATACGGATCTGAGCGCGAGGTTCGGCGATGTCGTTCGCCGGGGTGGCGCGAAGGCGATCGTCGGTGGCGCGATTGCCTGCGTGGTGGTGGGCTGGCTCCTGACCAAGGCGGTCGGGGATTTCGGCCAGTTCGTGACTGTGACGCTGAACGGCATCACGCTGGCGGCGCTCTTCTTCGTCGTCGCCAGCGGCTTCACGCTGATCTTCGGCCTGATGCGGACGATCAACATGGCGCATGGCTCGCTCTATCTGCTGGGCGGCTACCTCGCGTTCGAGATGCAGGAGAGCTGGTTCGCCGAGGAGACGGGCTTCCAGCTGACCATCGGCCAGGGCAGCGACGTCGAGTACGGCCTCTTCGGCTGGCTCGTGCCGCTGATCCTGGCCGCGCTCGCGATGGGGGTCCTGGGCGTGATCATCTACCAGGTCCTGCTGAGCTGGAACCAGGGCCAGGAGCTGCGTCAGGCGCTGATCACGATCGCGCTCGTGATCATCCTCGCCGACCAGATGCTCGCCCACTTCGGCGGGATCGCGAAGGACATCAAGGCGCCCGCCTCATGGCCGACCAGCGTCAACCTGCCGCTCTTGGACGGGAGCATCGGCTTCTTCCGGCTGACGATCGTGCTCGGCTCCGCGCTTCTGATCGGGGGCTTGCTCTGGTGGATGGTGAAGAGGACGCGATTCGGCCTGATCACCCGGGCGGGGGTCGACGACCGTGACATGGTCTCCGCGCTGGGGATCAAGATCCCCCTCGTCTTCGCCGGCGCGTTCTTCATCGGCTCGTTCCTCGCCGGGTTCGGCGGCGTCCTCGGCGGCACGATGCTCTCGCTCCAGCCCGGCCAGGACACCGCCTTCCTCCTCAACTCCCTGATCGTCGTGATCATCGGCGGCATGGGCAGCCTCGCCGGCGCCGCGGTCGGGGCGCTGGCCCTCGGTCTCGTCCAGGCCTACGCGGGGGCGTTCCTGACCTTCGGCGGCACCGACCTGACGAACTACTCGATCCTGCTCACGTTCGGGCTGGTGGTCGCCGTCCTCGCGGTCCGCCCGTACGGGCTCTTCGGGAGACCGGCATGAGCGCCGCCCCCCCGAGCCGCATGACCGCTCTCGGGTGGCTGGGCGTGGCTCTCGTGGCCGCGGTGCTGTTGCTCGCGCCGCTGATCTTCTCCAACTTCTTCTATGGCGTGCTCTTGACGAAGGCCCTCTGGCTCGGGCTGGTGGCGATGAGCATGATCTTCCTCTCGAGCTACGGCGGCATGGTCTCGCTCGCCCAGGTGGGCGTGTTCGGGGTCGCGGGGTTCACGATGGCGAACCTTGTCGCCGCCGACGGCGGAATCGCGACGGCGATCGATCCGTGGCTCGCGGTCTTGGTCGGAGTCGTCGCTGCTGTCGTCGTCGGCCTGATCTTCGGCGCGATCGCGGCGCGCAGCGAGGGCATCTACTTCCTGATGATCACCCTCGCGTTCGGGGTCATGGTCTTCTACTTCTTCGGCCAGGTGACCCAGCTCTCGGGTCACGGGGGCGTGAACAACGTCGAGCTGCCGGGTTTCCTCGGCGACACCATCTCGGACCCGGCGCCCCTCTACTACGTCACACTGGCGGTCTCGGTGCTCGCGTTCGTGGGCGTCCTCTATCTCGCTCGCACGCCGTTCGGGCTCTCGCTCCAGGGAACGCGGGACGACCCGATTCGGATGCGCGCCCTCGGCTACTACGTCGAGGTGCACCGGACCCTCGCGTTCGGCGTCGCCGCCCTGATCGCTGCGGCCGCCGGGATCCTGTCGGTCTGGTACAACCGCCGCATCGACCCGGGGTCGGTGGCGCTCGGGCAGGTGATCGACGTCCTCGTGATAGCGGTCATCGGCGGTCTCTATCGCCTTCAGGGCGCCTGGGTCGGGGCCCTCGCCTTCGTGCTCCTCGACAACTACTCGCGGAGCTGGACGCCCGAGATCGGCACGGTGCTCGGTCCCGAGCGGTTCAACACCCTGCTCGGCCTGATCTTCCTCGCGATCATCCTGATCTCCCCCGGCGGCCTCGTCGGGGCCTGGGAGCAGGCGCGGGACCGCCTCCGCGGAAGCTTCGGCCGCGGCGGGGGCGATCGGGACCCTCCCGCCGCGGAGCCACGTGAACCAATCGAGCGAGCTCAGGCCGCCGGTCGGCCCGGCGTGCCGTGAATCGAAGTGCAACCCCAACCAGAGGAGGACAGCGCAAATGAGCAAACACGAGGAGAGGATGCGCCGCAGGCGCCTGCTCCCGTTGCTCGCGATCATCGCGGCCTTGGGCCTTGTGATCGCCGGATGCGGGGACGACGACGACGACGGCGGCGAGACCGGCGAGACGAGCAGCGACCCGATCAAGGTCGGCTTCCTGTCGACCTGCGAGGGCGCGTTCGGTGCCTTCTACGAGGCGACGGCGGGCGGCTTCAACGTGCCGTTGATCAATCGCGGCGCCGAGGCCACCTCGGAGGTTCCAACGGACGGGATCGAAGGGGCGGAGATCGCGGGCCGGCCGGTTGAGGTCGTTGGCTACGGCTGCAGCGACGAGACGCCGGACGTGGCCGTTCAGGAGGCGCGCCGGCTGATCGAGCAGGAGGACGCGGACATCCTGATCGGGCCGCTCTCGGGCGACGAGGGCATCGCGATCGCGAACTACGCCCTGGAGCAACCGGACAAGACGTTCATCAATGGTGCGTCCGGTGCGCAGGACACGACGCTGAAGGTGCAGGCGCCGAACTTCTTCCGGTACCACACCGACGGCGCGCAGTGGTCGGCCGGAGTGGGCGATTACGCCTACAACGAGCTCGGCTGGCGAACGGCCGCGGTGATCGGCGACGACTACTCGTTCCCGTACACGTCGGTCGGCGGGTTCATCGCCGACTTCTGCGCCGTTGGCGGTGACGTCACGGACCGGATCTGGCCGCCCCTCGGCGAGACCGACTACTCGTCGTTCATCGCGCAGATCCCCGACAACGTCGACGGCCTCTATCTCGGCATCGGCGGCGAGGGCCTGATCGCGTTCGTCGAGCAGTACGTCGAGCAGAAGGGCCCGTTCAAGCCCGACGAGGTCATCGGCAACCTGTTCGTCGACGACCCGCTCGTGCTCAAGGAGATCGGCGACCGGATGATCGGGGTCACCACCTCGGGCAACACGGCCGGCGACTCGACCGAGCCGGAGGTCGAGGAGTACGTCTCCGAGATCGACGCGGTGTACCCGGAGGTCGCGGAGGCGGCTGCCAGCGTGTTCGTCTACCACTACTACACGGCGACGGAGGCGATGGCGCAGGCGATCGAGGAGCTCGACGGAGACATCTCCGATCCGCAGGAGTTCCACGAGGTGCTGTCGAACATCGAGCTCTCGGGCTCCGATGCGGCGTTCGGCGACATCAGCTCTCGACGACAACCGTCAGGCGATCTCGGACAACTACATCAAGCAGGTTGTCGAGGGCCCGGACGGCCCGACCGTCGAGACGATCGCCCGCATCCCGGCGGTCGATCAGACATTCGGTGGGTTGTTCACCCCCGAGACTCCGGCGCCCGATCGCCAGAACCCGGAATGCACCGAGGTGGACCTGCCGTGGGCCGGTCAAGCCGAGCCGGTGAACTTCGGCGGCTGACAGGATGCGGTGACGCCTCCTCCTCAACCAGTCGCCGAGCGCGCCGAGCCGATCCTCCGCTTGCGGGGGATCGGCCGGCGCTTCGGTGGCGTCCACGCGGTCCGGGAGGTGACCATCGACGTGGGCGCCCGAGAGCGGCGGGCGATCCTGGGTCCGAACGGCGCCGGCAAGACGACGCTGTTCAACCTGATCTCGGGCGAGATCCCGCCGAGCGAGGGGACGATCGAGCTGTTCGGCTCGGACGTCACCTCGCTGCCCGCCCGGGCGCGGCCCAAGCTCGGGCTCTCGCGAACGTTCCAGACCTCGCGAGTTCTCGCGCGGCCTCTCGGTCGAGGACAACGTCTACCTGGCGATTCTCGGTGCCGGCGATGGCCACCTGCGGTCCGTTCGCAACGCCCGCGACGGTGAGATCCGCCAGCGTGCGCGGTCCGTCGCGGCCGAGATGGGCCTCGAGGGCCAGCTCGAGCGACTCGCCGGCGAGCTGTCGCACGGCGAGCAGCGGCAGCTCGAGGTCGCGATGGCCCGGTCCACGGACCCGAAGCTGATGATGCTCGACGAGCCCGCGGCCGGGCTCTCGCGCTCCGAGCGCCAGGCGCTCACCGAGATGCTGCTGGCGCTCGACCCGCAGATCACCCTGATCTTGATCGAGCACGACATGGACGTCGCGTTGCGCGTCGCGGACTGGGTGACGATGATGCATGACGGTCGGGTGATCGTCGAAGGCACGCCCGAGGAGATCAGGGCCAACGAGACAGTGCACGAGCTTTACCTTGGGAGCCAGTACACAAATGCCTGAGCCGCTGCTGGAGGTGCGCAACCTGAACGGGTACTACGGCAGTGCCCACGTGCTCCAGGACGTCAGCCTGGACGTGGGAGCGGATCCGGTGGCGGTGATCGGGCGGAACGGGATGGGCAAGTCGACACTTTGTCTGGCGCTCCTGGGCCTGCTCGACTCCACCAGCGGGTCGGCTCGGTTCCAGGGGCAGGAGCTGGTGGGACTGCCGCCCTACAAGATCGCGGCCCTCGGCATCGGGTACGTGCCGCAGGGGCGCCGGCTGTTCCAGTCGCTGACCGTCGAGGAGCACCTCCGCCTGGTCGCCGGCCGCCGGAACGGCGCGGGCTGGACAGCCGCGAGGGTGTACGAGCTGTTCCCGCGCCTCGAGCAGCGCCGGAGCCTCAGCGCCATGCAGCTCTCGGGCGGCGAGCAGCAGATGCTTGCGATTGCGCGCGCCCTCCTGCTCGACCCGAAGCTGTTGATCATGGACGAGCCCTCGGAGGGCTTGGCCCCGGCCGTCGTGGAAACTCTGGTCGACGCCATCAAGGCGCTCACCGACGAGGGCAAGGCGCTGCTGGTGGTCGAACAGAACCTCGGCGTTGCGGTCGCGCTGGCCCAGCGCCAGCTGGTGATGGTGGCCGGCCGGATCGCGGCCGAGACCACCTCCGACGAGATCGAGAACGACGCGGACGCCCAGCGCCGCTACCTGGGAGTGGAGCCGCTTCGCCAGGACGACCAGCCCCAACCGACGGAGCAGTGATGGAAGCGATAGATCATCGAGCGCAACCGGTCCAATCCCTCGACTGGGGCGTGATCAAATGGCTGGTCAGCCCCGACGACACCGACGGCGCGGCGCTGACCCTCGGCGAGGTCCTGCTCTTGCCCGGCAAGGGCCACGAGCGGCACAACCACCCGGAGTCCGAGGAGGTGCTCTACGTCCTCTCGGGCGAGGGCCGCCAGATGCTCGACGACGGCGAGGAGCATTGGTTCGACGTCGGCCCGGGCGACACGATCTACGTGCCACAGGCGATGTACCACGCGACGATCAACACCGGCTGGCAGCCGATCCGCCTGCTGGCGATCTACAACCCCGGCGGCGCCGAGCGGGTCCTCCGAGACCTCCCGGACTTCCGCGAGGGCGACGGCCCGGACTGGACGCTTGCGGGCTGAGCCCGGGAGCTGATGAGCGACGCAAGGCGCGAAAGCGTGTTTGCCCCCCTGGAAAGGGAGGTGTTATGGCTCCCGTCGTTCTTCTGATCGGGACCCTCGACACGAAGGCCGAGGAGTACGCGTACCTCCGCGATCGGCTCCACGAGGCCGGTGTCGACGTCCTGCTGGCCGACGTCGGCACGCTGGAGGAGCCGGGGGTCGAGCCCGACATCACCCGCGACGAGGTCGCGGCGGGCGTCGGCGCCGACCCCGGAGCATTGGCCGCCGCCGGCGACCGCGGGGCGGCGGTGACCGCGATGGCCGACGCCGCCGCGGTCCTCGCGCGGCGCCTCCACGAGGAGGGCCGGATCGCGGGGATCCTCGCCGCCGGTGGCTCCGGCAACACCGCGATCGCCACCAGGGCGATGCAGGCGCTGCCGGTGGGCGTGCCGAAGCTGATGGTCTCGACGATGGCGGCCGGGGACACCCGCGACTACATCGGCTCGCGCGACGTGACCTTGATGGCATCGGTCACGGACGTGGCCGGCGTCAACCCGATCTCGGCGAGGGTGCTGGCGAACGCCGCCGCGGCGATGGCCGGCATGGTCAGCGCCCCGCCCGTCGAGGTTTCGGAGGAGCGCCCGCTGATCGGGGTGACGATGTTCGGGGTCACCACGCCCTGCGTGACCGCGGCGCGAGCGGAACTGGAATCGCGCGGGTACGAGCCGGTCGTCTTCCACGCCACGGGGGTCGGCGGGCGCTCGCTCGAGGGCCTGATGGAGTCCGGATTCCTGCGCGGCGTCCTCGACACGACGACGACCGAGCTCTGCGACGACCTCGTCGGCGGCGTCCTGTCGGCAGGCCCCGACCGGCTCGAGATGGCCGGCCGGCTCGGGCTGCCGCAGGTGGTGTCCGTCGGCGCGCTCGACATGGTCAACTTCGGCGCGCGCGAGACCGTTCCCGAGCGCTTCGAGGACCGCAACCTCTACGTCCACAACCCGATCGTGACCCTGATGCGGACGACGGCCGAGGAGTGCGCGGAGCTGGGACGCCGGATCGCCGCGAAGCTGTCGGCCGCCACCGGCCCGACGGCGCTCTTCCTGCCGCTGCGGGGCGTTTCGATGATCGACGCGGAGGGCGAGCCGTTCTGGGATCCGGAGGCCGATGCGGCCCTCTTCGATGAGCTCCGCGCGGGGCTGGGGGACGGGGTGGAGCTCGTCGAGCTCGACCTGCACATCAACGACCCCGCGTTCGCCGGCGCGATGGTCGCGAAGCTCGACGACTACATGAAGGAGGCATAGCGATGGGCGCCATGACCGGTGACGAGGCGCGCGCGAAGCTGCGCGCGACCCTGGATTCGGGCGGGGTGATCATCGGCGCGGGCGCCGGGACGGGCCTGTCGGCGAAATGCGCCGAGGACGGCGGGACGGACCTGATCATCATCTACAACTCCGGGCGCTACCGGATGGCGGGCCGCGGCTCGCTCGCCGGCCTCCTTCCGTACGGCGACGCGAACGCGATCGTGATGGAGATGGCGGGGGAGGTGCTGCCGGTCGTGAGCGACACGCCGGTCCTCGCGGGGGTCTGCGGGACCGACCCGTTCCGGCTGATGCCCAACTTCCTGCGCGAAGTCGCCGCCGCGGGCTTCGCCGGCGTCCAGAACTTCCCCACCGTCGGCCTGATCGACGGCACGTTCCGGACCAACCTGGAGGAGACCGGGATGAGCTACGCCCTCGAGGTCGAGATGATCCGCGAAGCGGCCGGGATGGGCCTCCTGACCACGCCGTACGTGTTCGACCCGGAGTCGGCCGCGGCGATGACCGAGGCCGGCGCCGACGTGCTCGTGCCCCACATGGGCCTGACGACCAAGGGGATGATCGGGGCCGAGACGGCGCTGAGTCTCGACGACTGCGTCGAGCGGATCCAGGCGATGCGCGACGCCGCGATCGAGGTCAATCCCGACGTGATCGTCCTCTGCCACGGCGGCCCGCTCGCGGAGCCCGAGGACGCCGCCTACGTGCTCGAGCGGACGACCGGGATCGTCGGGTTCTTCGGCGCCTCGAGCATGGAACGGCTGCCGACCGAGACCGCGATGGTCGAGAACATGAAGCGCTTCAAGGCGCTCGGCTAGCGCCCGCTGCGTCCGCGCAAGACGAGCGCCCAGGCAATGCAGCCGAAGGCCGCCGTCGATGCCAGCGTCCGGACGATGTCCCAGGCGACCCAGGGGGTCACGAAGTCGTCGCGCACGGCGGCCAGGCTCTCGATGCCGTCGAGGTCGCCCGCCTGCTTCAGCTCTTCGTTGAGCGGGAGATGGATTGCGAAGGTGATGACGGCCGTCACCGTGTAGAGGGCGAGGGCGGCCCCGATCCAGCCTGCCGCCTCGGCCGCGCCGGAGCGACGCGCCTGCAGAAGGGCGACCGTTCCGAGCGCCCCGGCAGCGACAAAGGTCAGTGGGAAGACCGGATTGTCGATCATCCGCTGCATCGCATCGACAAGCGTGCGGTCCTCCGCGGCGGAAAGGCCCGGCATGACGGCGGTCGAGAAGGTGTAGAAGAGCCCCGCGAACAGCCCCATGGCGATCACCGCCGCACCGAGGGCGATGTCCGCGTTGCGGGCGGCGCCCGTCGGGTCCTCCACGGCTGGAGAAGGCGCCGGCAATTCATGCTCGGACGTTCAGCGGCCGGGGCGCCGGGCGCAAGTGACGGCGCCTCGCGAGCCAGGCCAGCGGTGCGAGCGCGATGCGCTGCAGCCGGCGGGGCGGGAACGCTCCCTGTACTTCGTTCTCGAACTCCTCGGTGAACAGGGCGAGTTCGAGCGGCCTCGGGATTCCGCCCAGCATCGTCCGGCCCTGCTCCGCGAAGCCGACGGCGGTCTCGAAGAGCTGCTCCATCCTCAGCGCCGGGCGCACCTCGACCCGGACGAGCGCGTCATCGTCGCCGACGTTCGCGAAGTCGTGCTTCTGGCCCGGGGGGACGACGACCACCTCGCCGGGCCCCGCGACGACCCGCTTGCGTCCCATCCTGAAGCGCATCGTCCCTTCGACGACCTCGAAGCGCTCCTCCTGCTTCGGGTGGATGTGCTGGCCACCGGGGACCCGCCGGCCCGCGGGAAGCTCGAGGTCGATCGCGAGCAGCTCACCGCCGGTTGCCGCCGATGTCTTGCGGAACGTGATCCGCTCTCCGCTCGCCGGGTTCTCGAGTGTCTGTCCTGTGTGCGCCATGGGTCACTCCGATCGGTCGTCAATGCAATACGTCCAGTTTGGTGCCCGATCACAGGACTGTCTATGACCCAGAGCGCGCGCATATATGCTCGATCGTCCACCACGCTGGACGATTCGGCGACGAGCGTGCATACTTGGCGGCATGGAAGCGCCCGACCCCTTCCCGCCGGCGGATCCCCTCGGCGAGGCACTTCACTTCCTGCGGATGAACGGCGCCTACTACTGCCGTTCCGAGCTCACCGCGCCCTGGGGACTCACGATTCCGCCAACGCCGGGCTATCTCTGGTTCCACGTGGTCACCTCGGGCCGGCTCTGGCTCGAGACCGGGGACGAAGAGCGGGACTGGATCCAGCTTGGAGACCTCGCGCTCGTGCCGCACGGGGACGGCCACGTCCTGCGCAGCGATCCGGGAGTTGCCGCACCGGGGATCCTCGACCTCGAGCGCGAGGCCGTGAGCGATCGCTACGAGATCCTTCGCCACGGCGGGGGCGGCGCCCCCACCGGCCTGATCTGCGGGGCCGTGCGCTTCGCGCACCCCGCCGCCGGCAACCTGATCGAGATCCTGCCGAGGACGATCCGCGTCGAGGCATCCAGCTCGCCCAGGCTGGAATGGATGCAGGGCATCCTGCGGCTGATGGCATCCGAGGCCGCCGAGCTGCGGCCCGGGAGCGAGGCCGTGATCACGCGCCTCGGGGACATCCTCGTGATCCAGGCAATCCGGGCCTGGATCGAGAGCGATCCGGCCGCGCAGAAGGGCTGGCTGGGAGCTCTCCAGGACCCCCAGATCGGCCGCGCCATCTCAAACGTTCATCGCGACCCCGCTCGGAACTGGACCGTCGCCTCCCTGGCCGGCGAGCTGGCGATGTCGCGCTCGGCGTTCGCCGCTCGCTTCACCGAGCTCGTCGGCGAGCCGGTGATGAGCTATGTCGCCCGCTGGCGCATGCAGGTCGCGGTCGCTGCGCTGAAGGAGGAGGGCGCCACGGTCGGCCAGCTCGCCGACCGGCTCGGCTACCGGTCCGAGGCCGCGTTCAGCCGCGCCTTCAAGCGCGTCATCGGCGTCTCCCCGGGCGCGATCAGGCGAAGCGGCGAGGAGCATGCTTGGCGGCTCGCTAAGGTGAGCGCATGAGCCTCATGGACCTGATCGACAAGGCCGAGAGCTGATCGGCGGCGACGGGATCGACGCCCTCACCGAGAAGGCCGGGAGCTCTCCGAATCGCCCAGGGCGAGGGCGGTGTGCTCGAGAACGCTCAGCAAGCGGTCCGGGGCTCGGCGAGGACGGCGGCGACGCCGGAGATGCGTCGGCCGACCCGTCCGGCGGGTCGAAGCAGTAGCCCGACTGGACGAAGAAGAACTTCGACGACCTCCGCGACGTCAGTCCGGAGGGCGTTCACATCCAATGGCGGTTCGCGCGCGAGGTTCTGGGATCGCCAGAGCTTGGCGTGAGCCGCTTCACCTATGAGCCAGGCGCCCGAATGCCGTGGGGCCACCGCCACCGTGAGCAGGAGGAGGCCTACGTCGTGGTCGGCGGTTCCGGTCGCGCCAAGCTCGATGGCGAGGTGGTCGAGCTCACCGCGTGGGACGTGCTGCGCGTCGCTCCTACGGTGGTCCGGTCGTTCGAGGCCGGCCCGGAGGGTCTTGAAGTCATTTGCATCGGTGGTCGCAAGCCGGAGGGCGGCGACTCCGAGCGGTTCGGCGACCCCTGGGAGTGATCGACTCATTCCACTGAGAGGGGCAGGCTTGGGAGGCGACCGGTCCAACTCCCTTCGCATGGCTGTCCAAATGACCGCCTGCCGTTCGTCTTAAGGGTGAGGCGGCACACGCCCCTCAGATCGATTTGCCGGCGCCGAGCCGCCGGCGTGGAAAGGATGAGCGATGCAGACCGAAAACACGAGCCAGAAGATTGCCGTCACGGGAGCCACCGGCCGGGTCGGATCGCACCTCGTCGAGATCCTCGAGCAGCGCGGACACGATGTGGTCCCGATCGCGCGCTCCAAGGGTGTCGACGTGGTCAGCGGCGAGGGTCTCGACGAGGCGCTCGCCGGGACCGAGACGATCATCGACACGGCCACCGGGCCCTCGCCCGACCAGGAAGAGGCGACCGCATTCTTCACCGCCTCGGCGCGGAACCTGCAGCGCGCCGGCGCCGCAGCCGGGGCGAAGCGGATCGTCGTCGTCTCGATCATCGGCATCGACAAGTTCCAGGGCGGCTACAACGCGGCGAAGGTCGCGCAGGAGCAGACGCTGCTCGACGGCCCGCTCCCGGTCCGGATCGTTCGCGCGGCGCAGTTCCACGAGTTCGTCGACCAGATGGTCGGGTGGATGATCCAGGATGGCGTCGCCTACCTGCCCGAGTTCCGAACGCAGCTCGTGGCCGCCAGCGTCGTCGCCGAAAGTCTCGCCGA
Source organism: uncultured bacterium (assembly GCA_963734015.1). Classification (GTDB taxonomy): domain Bacteria; phylum Actinomycetota; class Thermoleophilia; order Solirubrobacterales; family 70-9; genus JALZKA01. Next base: position 139,315 of record CAVTFG010000024.1, read on the forward strand.
CGCGGCCGAGGAGCCGGAGGTCCAGAACGGCAGGATCACCGAGGTTGCCGGCCCGCAGGAGGAGCGTCTCGCCGACGCGGCAGCCGCGCTCTTTGCCAGCCGCGGTGACTCCACGGAGATCCGCGAGGTTCGCCAGGACGGCGACCCGGACGCTACGGCCTATGCGGAGGGCGCCGCACTGCCCAACCCTGGCGCGAAGCTCGCCGGCCCCAGCTTCGACGATTGGCTCGCGGCAGCCTAGGCGACGGGGAGGCCGAGCGGACACATTGGCGGCGGGCCGCGTCGTCGGCGCGTTCCGAGACCTGCCGGGCCTGTCAGTATCGAGGTGCCGATGACGGAGCCCAATCCGCAGCAGCTCCTGACCGCGCTCAGCACCGAGCACTTCACCCTCCAGGGGGCCAGGTCGCAGACCATGAGCGAGAGCTCCGCGCGCGCGTCGATCTACGTCTTCGCGGTCTCGAGCGCCCTCGTCGCCCTCGGCTTCATCGGCCAGGTCTCCGACCTCGGCGACGTGTTCAACGTCTTCGCGCTCACGGTGCTGCCGACCCTCTACGCACTCGGCGCAGTGACCTTCGTGCGGCTGGTCGAATGCGGCGCCGAGGACTTTCGCTACGGCCTCGCGATCAACCGGATCCGGCATTACTACAAGGAGATCGCGGGCAGCCGGGCGAACCTCTTCCTGCTCTCGGGGCACGACGACGGGGTCGGAGTGTTCGAGAACATGGGCCTTCCGGCCGAGGGCCGCAAGCCCTACTTCGCCTTCTCCACCGCCGTCCTGGTCCTCAACAGCGTGGTCGGGGGAGTCGCGGCGGCGCTCGCACTCGGCGCGTTCGCGGACGCGTCGCTCGGCCTGGCGGCGGTGGTCGGCGGCGCGGTCGCGATCGTCTCGGTGCTCGCCTGGCTGCGGTACGCCGATCGCCTGCTCGACGCGAGCGCCGCGCAGGTCGAGCCGCTCTACCCGTCGCCCCTTCTACCTGAGCTGCTTCCACTCCCGGTTGTGGACCTCGACCTCGACCGTCTCGAACTCCTTGAGCGCGGCGGCAAGGTGGTCGGCGTACCGGTCGTAGGTCTTGAGCCCCTTCTCGGCCGAGGCGCGGAACGGATTTCCGATCACCCCGCTCGGGGTGAAGTCCGCGTGGTCGTTGGCGAAGACGAAGAACTGGTGCCCCTCGAACTCGACGTCGGGCGCGCCGTCCGGCTTGATGAAGCTGTCCGGGAACCAGTCCGGGCGCTCGGGCACCTGATGCACGGCCCGATCCATGCGGACCAGGCTCTCGTCCGCGGCCATCACCTGGGAGGTCTCGAGCTCGCTCGAGTGCCAGCCGGGGGTCTCCTCGGGCGGGTTCTCCATGATGTCGTCGATCAGCGCCAGGTAGCGCTCCGCGAACAGCTTCGACATGACCACGAAGGCGCCGGTGTCGTAGCGGATCCGGCGCAGGAGCGGCTCGATGATCTTGTTGTTGGAGCCGTGGTTGTTGACGAAGACGAGCTTTGAGAACCCGTGGTGGATGAGGCAGCGAGCGATGTCGTAATAGAGGTCGAGGAGCAGCTCGGGGCGGATCGTGATCGTCCCGGTTCCCTCGCCGACGGCGTACATGTGCTGCGGGGAGTAGCCCATCCAGACCGACGGCGTGTAGAGGACCTGCGCCCGTTCGGCCGCCCGATGGGCGATCTGCTCGGCCTGGATCGTGTCGGTCAGAAGCGGCAGGTGGGGGCCGTGCTGCTCGAGGCTCGCGATCGGGATCATCACGATGTCCTTCTCCTCGAGATAGGCCTTGATGTCAGGCGGCGCCAGCTTGCCCATGTCGTAGGTGGAAAGTTCCATCGCTAAGCCTCCTTCACGGCCGGGTTGTCCAAATCAAAGTCCGAGCTTGCCCGGGTTCATGGTCCCGGTCGGGTCGAGCGTGCGCTTGATGCTCTCGAGCAGCGGCCACGCGGAGCCGTACTGGGCGGCCATGTCGTCGGCGAGCTTGAGACCGACGCCGTGGTGGTCGTTGATCACGGCGCCCTCGCGCAGGATCACCTCGGAGCTCCGCCTCCAGATCTCGTCGTAGATCGCGATCGCCGCATCGACGTCGTCCGGCGGCTCGGTCAGCACGAAGCGCCCGTAGACCATGGTCCCCCACGTGTACCAGTGGGAGAAGTGCCCCGTGAAGACCAGCCCGTGCTCCCCGTACTCGGCGAGCATCAGGTCCCGGACCGCCTCGAACGCCGGGAGGATCCGGCCGAACGTGGCTGCGAGGTCGATCGTGCCCCAGATGCTGGGCAGCTCGGGGCGGAACGGCGGGTAGTAGATGCGGAACCGGTTCTCCCACCATTGCTCGGCGATCTCCGGCCCCTCGTCGCGACCGCCGTCCGCGACCAGCGATCGCAGAACCTCCCGCTCCTCGGTCTCCACCAGGGGCTTCGGCCCGTCGAAGACGAGCACCAGGTTCACCCCGGACAGGTCGACGTCGAGGACGCGGGCCAGGTTCATCCTCGTCGCCTCGGGATCGTGCAGGCGCACCGCCGCGGGGCGCCAGCCGGCCTGGAGCACGCGTCGCACCGCCTCGATTCCCGTCGCGAGGTCGTCGAAGCCGACCAGCCGGAAGCTGCGATGTTCGGGCACCGGGGTGACCAGGAGCGTCGCCTCCGTGATCACGCCGATCGTCCCCTCGCTGCCGATGAAGAGCTGGTTCAGGTCCGGGCCCACCGCGTGCCTGGGGATCGGCACGGTCCGGACCAGCTCGCCCGACGGAAGCGCGACCTCCATCGAGGCGACGAGGTCCTCGATCTTCCCGTACTTCGTCGAAAGCACCCCCGAGCCCTTGGCCGCCAGGTAGCCGCCCACCTGGGCGAGGTGGAGCGAGGCGGGGTAGTGGGGGAAGGCGTAGCCGCGCTCGCCCAGCCACTCCTCGAGCCCCAGCCCCGGGACGCCGGCCTGCGCGCGGACGGTGAGAGCCGAGGTGTCGAGCTCGAGGATCTCGTCGAGCGCCGAGAGGTCGAGGACGATGCCGCCCGCGTCGGCGACGGCCCCGCCCTGGCTGCCCGAGCCGCCCCCGCGGGGAACCACCGGAACCCCCTCGGCCGCCGCGGCCGCGAGGGTGCTCGCGACCTCCTCGGCGGTCCGCGGCCGGACGACGGCGTCGGGAAGGAGCGCGCGGCCGTCGCGGGCCAGCGCCGCCGCCTTCCAGTAGGTGTCGAGCGACCGCTCGCGGATGCCCTCGGCGTCGGTGAGCACCGGGACGTCGCCGATGCGATCGAGGAAGCCCTGCATTCGGCTACTTGAGCAGCGGCAGGAGCTCCTCGGCACAACGCTCCACGAGCGAGCCGTAGAACTCCTCGCTCAGCAGATCCGAGCCGTGGTCCTCGATGAACTTGCGCTGTTCCGGGGTGATGTCGACCGGGTCGGTCTCGATCGCGTTCGGGAACGGGTTGGCGGGCGTCCGGTCGATCGGCGCGACGAACTCGACCGTGAGGGCGCCGTCGTAGCCGATCTCGCCCAGGATCTCGACGACTCGCTTCCAATCCCAGCTCCCCATGCCGCAGGCGAGCCGGTTGTTGTCGGCGACGTGGAGATCCACGAGCCGGTCGCCGGCGGCGCGGATCGCCTCGTACGGATCGGCCTCCTCGATGTTGAGGTGGAACGTGTCGAGGCAGACGCCGACGTCCGGGCTGACCGCGTCGGCGAGCGCCTGCGCCTGCGCGGCGCGAGAGATGAAGTAGGTCTCGAACCGGTTGATGGGCTCGACCGCGAGCTTGATGCCCTCCGCCTGCGAGTGCTCGAAGACCTCCTTGAGGCCGTCCACGGCCCACTGCCACTCCTCCTCGGGAGTCGCGTCGGCGTTGACCTTCCCCACCTCGCCCGGAACGATCGAAACCTCGTAGCCCTCGAGCTCCTTGACCATCGTCACCGTGTCCTTCACGTACTGGACGGTCTTCGCGCGTCCCTCCTCGTCACCCTGGACCAGGTTCCGCCCCTCGACCATCAGCGTGATCGAGCCCCAGCAGCGGATCCCGTTCTCCTTCAGATGCCCGAGGACCTCCTTGGTGTCGTACTGGTAGGGCTCGCCGCTGATCTCGAGGCTCTCGTAGCCGTACTTCGCCAGCCGGCGGATCGTCGTCTCGATCGGCTCCGCCCGCATCCAGTTGTGCATCGACAGGTGCATCAATCTCCTCCTCGCCAGGCACGCGTTCAAACACGACGTTGCACTAACACGTCATAAAGCTTGCGCCAGCATATTGAAAATCCGCGTAACACGTCAGTATCGTTCAGATTTACGTCATGGGTGTGCCTGAGCCCCGAATCGCGCTGATCGGAACCCTCGACACCAAGGGGGCCGAGATCGCCTACGCGCGGGAGCGGATCGAGGCGCTCGGCGCCGTCGCGACCGTGATCGACACCGGCGTGCTCGGCGAGCCCGGCTGTCCGGCCGACGTCTCCCGCGAGCGGGTCGCCGCCGCCGCGGGATACGAGCTCGACGCGGTCCGCGACGCCGGCAGCCGGGGCGCCGCGGTCAAGCTGATGCAGGCCGGCGTGCGCGAGGTCGTGCGCGAGATGTACGAGGCGGGCCGGATCCAGGCGGCCCTCTGCCTCGGAGGTGCGGAGGGCGCCCTGATCGGAGCGGCCGCGATGCAGGAGCTGCCGGTCGGGGTGCCGAAGCTGATCGTCTCGCCCAGCGCGTCCGGCCCGCGCGCCTTCGCGCCGTTCGTCGGCCGCCGAGACGTCACGGTGATGCACTCCGTCGTGGACATCCTCGGGTTGAACCCGATCGCGCGGGCGGTGTTCGACAACGCCGTCGCGGGCGTGGTCGGGATGGCGCGCGACGCCGGGTCGCCGGCGAGCGATCTCGGCTCGCGCAGCGTCGGCGTGACGATGCTGGGCCAGACGACGCCCGGGGCGATGGCGGCTTACGAGGTTCTCGACCGGGCCGGGTGGGCGCCGGTCATCTTCCACGCCAACGGAGTCGGCGGGCCCGCGATGGAGGACCTGATCGACGCCTCGGGGCTCGCGGGAGTGATCGAGCTGAGCATCTCGGAGCTCGCGAGCAGCATGTTCGACGGCGTCCACGCGACCGGCCCACGTCGCCTCACTGTCGCCGGAGCGGCGGGGCTTCCCCAGGTGGTCACCCCGGGGTGCGCGGACTTCTTCAACTGGGGGCCGCTCGACACGGTCCCCGAGCGCTGGCGGGACCGGCGGCTCTATGAGCACAATCCCGTGGCGACGCTGGTGCGCCTCGAGCGGACGGAGATGACCGAGCTGGGCCGGCTCGTGGCGCGGAGGCTCAACGGATCCAAGGGCCCCGTGGCGATCCTCGTGCCGACCGGCGGCTACTCCCTGATCGACGTCGCCGGGGGGCCGCTTTGGGATCCGGAAGCGGATGCCGCGCTCGTGGAGGGCCTCCGGGCCGAGCTGCGCGACGACATACCGGTCGAGCTGGTCGACCTGCCGGTCAACGACCCGGAGTTCGGACGCGCCGTCGCGAACCGATTCATCGAGCTCGCGGCCGAAGGGGATGAAGCGACGGCGTGAGGGGATCGCAACGGCGCACCTCGATCATGGAGCGGATCCGCAGCGACGGGTCGGTCGCGGTCGGCGACCTGGCCCGCGAGCTCGCCGTCTCGCCGGCGACGATCCACCGCGACCTGCGGAACCTGGCCGAGGAAGGCCTGGTCGAGCGCGTTCACGGCGGTGCCCGTCTTCCCCGGGCGGAGCCGGGAGCGCGCAGCGCCTGGTCGAGCCGCCGCCGGCGAAACGCGGACGCCAAGGAACAGATCGCCCGGGCCGCACTCGAGTGGATCGAGGAGGGATCAACCGTCTTCGTCGACGCGTCGACCACCTGCGCGGCGCTCGCGAAGAGCCTCGCCGCCGGTTCGGTGGGCTCGCTCACCCTGGTCACGAACTCGCCGGTCGTCGCGGCGGAGTTCGACCACGACGGAGTCCACCTGATCGTGACCCCGGGGGAGGTCGATCAGAATCTGAGGCTGATCGGCGGCCGCTGGACCGTTGAGTTCCTGGCCTCCCTCAACTTCTCCACGAGCTTCATCTCCGCGATCGGGATCACGCCGGAACGGGGCCTCTCGACGGCGCAGCGCAACATCGCGGACGTGCTCACCGCCGTTCGCCGTGCTTCCGACCGGACGGTTGCGCTGATCGACTCGTCGAAGTACGGAACGCAGTCGCTGCTGCCCATCGCTCGCGTGGACGAGCTGGATGCGGTGATCGTCGACGGCGGGCTCGCCGAGCGCGAGCGTGAGGCACTGCGGGCCGCGGGCGCCGCACTCGAGATCGCGGGCGAGCGCCCGCGGCGTCACCGACGCCGTGATATCCACTGACTCGTGAACTATCTCGCCGCCGCCGACCGCTACGACTCGATGCCGTACCGCCGGTGCGGGCGGAGCGGTCTGCAGCTGCCGCCGATCTCACTTGGGCTCTGGCACAACTTCGGCGGCGATCGCCCGATGGATACGTCGCGCGCCATCCTGCGCCGCGCGTTCGACCTCGGGATCACGCACTTCGACCTCGCCAACAACTACGGCCCGCCGTACGGCTCGGCCGAGACCAACTTCGGGCGGGTCCTGGCGGAGGACCTGCGCCCGTTTCGCGACGAGCTGATCATCTCGACCAAGGCGGGCTGGGACATGTGGCCGGGCCCCTACGGCGACGGCGGCTCGCGCAAGTACCTGCTCGCCAGCTTGGACCAGAGCCTGCTCCGGATGGGCCTCGACTACGTCGACATCTTCTACTCCCACCGGGCGGATCCCGACACGCCGCTCGAGGAGACGATGGGCGCGCTGGACACCGCGGTGCGGCAGGGCAAGGCGCTCTACGCCGGCGTCTCGTCGTACTCCCCCGAGCGGACCGAGCGGGCGGCCGGGATCCTGCGCGAGCTGGGGACCCCGCTGACCATCCACCAGCCCTCGTACTCGATGCTGAACCGTTGGATCGAGGAGCGGCTGCTCGATGTCCTCGGCGATCAGGGCATCGGCTGCATCGTGTTCACCCCGCTCGCCCAGGGGATGCTGACCGACCGCTACCTCGAAGGCATCCCCGATGATTCCCGCGCCGCCCGCGACGATTCGCTCGACCCGGCCTGGCTGCACGAGGAGAACCTCGAGCGGATCCGCGGGCTGCACGAGGTCGCCGAGGCGCGGGGTCAGAGCCTGGCTCAGCTGGCGCTCGCGTGGACGCTCCGCGACCCGCGCGTGACCTCGACCCTGGTCGGCGCCTCGAGCGTCGGGCAGCTCGAGCAGAACGTTGCCGCGCTCGAAAAGCTCGACATCTCGGACGACGAGCTGGCCGCGATCGACCGCCACGCCGGAGAGGGCGGCGTCAACCTCTGGGCCGAGTCCGGCGAGGCCGAGTAGGTACCCGAGGCGGGGAGCGGCTCCCCTCCGCTCACGTCAGCGGTGTTTCACGCCCTCGCGGGCGTTGTTGCCCAGGCGCTGGCCCTCGATGGTGTGGCCGGCCAGGGCCTCGTCGATCGCGGCGAGGGTGTCGCTCGAGAGCTCGACCCCCGAGGCGGCGATGTTCTGTTCGACCTGCTCGGGGCGCGAGGCGCCGATGATCGCCGAGGCGACCTCGTCGTGGCTCAGCACCCAGGCCAAGGCGAGCTGGACCATGGTCAGTCCCGCCTCGTCGGCGATCGGTCGCAGCCTGGCGACCGCCTCGAGCACCGAGTCGTCCAGGTAGGGAGTGATGAAGTTGCCCATCTCCCCGCTCGAGCCGCGGGACCCTTCCGGCGGCGGCGAGCCCGGCTCGTACTTGCCGGTCAGGACGCCCTGCGCCAGCGGCGACCAGACGATCTGTGAGATCCCGTTTTCGGCGCACAGCGGGAAGACCTCGGCCTCCGGCGCGCGCCAGATCGCGTTGTACTGCGGCTGGGAGGAGACCAACTTCGCGGCGCCGGGTACCTCGAGGCCGGCCCGGATCTGCTCGGGCGTCCACTCGCTGAAGCCGATGTGCCGGACCTTGCCGGACTCCACGGCGGCCGTGAGCGCCTCCATCGTCTCCTCGATCGGCGTCTCGACGTCGAAGCGGTGGCACTGGTAGAGGTCGACGTAATCCGTGCGCAGACGCCGTAGCGACGCGTCGAGCTGCTTCGAGATCTGATCCGCGGAGAGGCCGGAGTCGGTCTTCGACATGTGGAAGTAGACCTTGGTCGCGAGCACGATCTCCTCGCGCGGGAAGTCCGGCAGGATCTCGCCCCAAGCCTCCTCGGACGCGCCGCGCCCGTAGACGTTCGCGGTGTCGAAGAAGTTGATGCCGAGGTCGAACGCGGCGCGCGTGCAGGCCTCGGTCTGGTCGCGCTCGACGCCGCCCGAGTAGGTCAGCCACGACCCGAGCGAGATCTCCGAGACCTCGATGCCGCTGTCGCCGAGCGGGCGTTCCTGCGCCGTACTTCGCTCATCGAGATACCACGGCGCCGGCGGTCTGCGTCGCCGTCTTCGCGGCCTCGATCAGCTCGAGCACCTCGGCCTCGCGGCCCTCGCGAACGAGCTCGACCGGGTCCGGTTCGCCGTTGACGATCCCCTCGAAGAACTCCTTGCGGTCCTGGTAGGTGGGGAGGGTGCCCTTGGCCCAGCCCCGGGCGTCGTTCAGCATGATCGCCAGGCGGGCGTAGGGCTCGCCGAACGTGTCGGCGATCTCGCGCTTCATGCGCTTGGCCAGGGCCGGTGACGCCCCGGCCGTGGAGATCGCGATCGCCAGCGGGCCGGACTGCGGACGATCGCGGGCAGGATGAAGTTGCAGAGCGGGGGGACGTCGACGACGTTCACCAGCATCGCGCGGCCCTCGGCGTCCTCGTAGATCCCGATGTTGATCTCCGAGTCGTCGGTGGCGGCGATCACCATGAACTTGCCCTCGAGGTCCGCCGGCGCGTAGGCCCGGCGCTCCCACGTGATCGAGTCCTCTGCCGCGTAGGCCTCCAACTCGGGCACCGCGGCGGGTGCGATCAGCGTCACCGTGGCGTCGCAGGCGAGCAGCCCCTCGACCTTCTCGAGCCCGATCCCGCCGCCGCCCACGACCAGGCAGTTGCGCCCCTTGAGCTTCAGGCAGGCGATGTAGAGCGGCGTCTCCAGCATGTCGCGCACGCACGACTGATCGCAGATTCCCCTGCGGAACTGGCAGACGCACTCTTTCCCTGCATATGCCTGGGCGGGCATCGCAAACAGCGTAGAGGAGGAGCGGCTCGTGCCCGGAAGTGAACCGGGTAGCCCGGCTCCCTCGTAGGGAAAGACAGCCCGTAGGGCTGCCCGGACGCCCGAAATGAGGCCTTGACACCCCTTGCTACCCTCGCCGTCCGGGCGGGGGGCAATCCTTCCGAACCCCGCTGAACCGACCCGGCCTATATCTAGTGCGACTGATCATCACAGAGAAAAACAACTCGGCGAAGAAGATCGCCGACATCCTGAGCGGCGGCTCTGCCTCAGAGGACGCCAGCTTCAAGGTGCCGTTCTATGAGTGGTCGGACGCGGACGGCGAGCAGACGTGCGTGGGCCTCAAGGGCCACGTGATGGGCGTGGCCTTCCCCGAGGACTACTCGAACTGGCAGCAGACCGACCTCCACGACCTGATCGACGCCGAGCTCGTGCCCGAGCCCACGGACAAGAACGTGGTCAAGGCCGTGCGCAAGCTCGCCAAGGAGGCGGACGAGGTCGTGATCGCCACGGACTTCGACCGCGAGGGCGAGCTGATCGGCCACGAGGCGCTTCAGCAGGCGCTCGAGGCAAACCCGAAGATCGTGGACGCCACGATCGCCGAGCGGCCCGCGGTCAAGCGCGCCCGCTACTCGGCCCTCACGAAGGACGAGATCGAGCGCGCGTTCGACAACCTCGACGAGCTCTCCTACGACCTGGCCTACGCGGGCGCCGCGCGCCAGGACATCGACCTGATCTGGGGCGCGACGCTGACTCGCGCCGTCTCCCTCGCCACCCGTCGCTTCGGCTCGAACTTCCTCTCCGTCGGCCGCGTGCAGAGCCCGACGCTCGGCCTGATCGTCGAGCGCGAGCTCGAGCGGCGCGCCCACGTCCCGAAGCCGTTCTGGGAGGTGTTCGCGAAGTTCGAGCACCCCGACGGGTCGTTCGAGGCGCACCACGCGACGGACAAGTTCTGGGACGAGGCCGAGGCCAAGGCCGCGCTCGCCGGAACCAAGAGCCCGGGCGTCGTGAAGTCGGTGAGCGCGCGCAAGTCGAACCGCAAGCCGCCGACGCCGCTCAACACCACCGCGTTCACGACCGACGCCTCGAGCCGGCTGGGGATCACCCCGGCGGCCGCGATGCGCCTGGCCGAGGACCTCTACATGGACGGCTTCGTCTCCTACCCGCGCACCGACAACACGGTGTACCCGGCGTCGCTGCCGACCCGCGAGCTGGTGCAGCAGATGGTCCGCATCCCCGAGTTCGAGGCCGGCGCGTTCGTGCTCGACGGGCCGATGCAGGCCACCCGCGGCAAGAAGGAGACCACCGACCACCCCCCGATCCACCCGACGCAGGCCGTGCATCCGAACGCGCTCGGCGACGGGCCCAAGCGCCGCGTCTACGAGCTGATCGTCCGGCGCTTCATCGCCACCTTCGGCCCGCCCATGGTCACCGAGTCGACCCGGGCCGACATCGAGGCCGGCTCGGAGAGCTACTTCGTCCGCGGCTCGGTCGTGCTCGACCCCGGCTTCGCCCGGATCTACACCTACGCCCGCTCGTCGGACGACGAGATCCCGAAGCTCACCGACGGCCAGGAGCTGGCGCTCGACGGCGAGCCGTGGTCGGTCGCCAAGGAGACGCAGCCGCCGTCGCGGATCAGCCAGGGCAAGCTGATCGAGCTGATGGAGGAGCGCGGGCTCGGCACCAAGGCGACCCGCGCGGACATCATCCAGAAGCTCTACGACCGTGGCTACGTCTACTCGAACCCGCCGGAGCCGTCGGAGACGGGCATCGCGATGTACAGGGCGTTCAAGGAGCACGTGCCGCGGATGGCGACGCCGGAGATGACGGCCGAGCTCGAAAAGGACATGGACGAGATCGCGTCCGGGCAGATCACCAAGGACGAGGTCCTGAGGATCAGCCGGGAGATGCTGCACGGCACCACGCACGACATGCAGGAGCGCAAGGAAGACCTCGCCAAGGTCATCTGGGCGGGGATGGACGAGGACAAGTTCCTCGGCCCGTGCAAGGTCTGCGAGGAGGCGGGGCGCAAGCACGAGGACGGCTCGCCGAACCGCCTGCGCGTGATCGACATGAAGGGCGGCAAGCGCTTCTGGGGCTGCGAGGGCTACAACCGCGACGATCCCGAGCACCCGGATTCGTGCCGGAACTCCGGCCCGCTCCCGGGCCGGGGATACGAGCTCTGGCGCCTCGAGGAGCGCTGCTCGGTCTGCGGCGAGACCCCGCGCCTGACGGTCAAGGGCTTCCGCGGCCGCCCCTGGAAGCTCTGTCTGAACGACGACTGCCCGACGATGGTGGAGATGCGCTTAAAGCGCGCCGAGCGCCAGCGCCAGAAGGAAGAGCGCGAGGCCGCGAAGGCGGCCGCCGAGGCCAACGGCGACGCCGCGGCCGAGCCCGCCAAGCCGGCGGGCCGAAGCGGCGGCCGAAACGGCGGCCGGCGCCGAAAGCCGCCGTCGCCCGGCACCGCCCGCACCAAGAAGGCGGGCAGCCGAAGCCGCTCGAAGCGCTAGCGCCCAGACCCGAGAGGGCGCGCGCCCCGGGGGTTGGCGCGCGCCCCGCTTTCCTCTCGGGCTACGCCTTCGATTCGGCCGGCTTCAGCGGGGACGGCTCGACGCGCAGGAGCTTGGCCGGCCAGCTCGGGAGCCACCAGTTCCAGCGGCCCATGAGCGAGATCACGGCGGGCACGATCAGCGCCCGGATGATCGTCGCGTCGAGCAGGATCCCGGCGCCGAGGCCGGTGGCGAACATCTTCAGGTCGGTTCCCGGGCTCGACGCCATCGCGACGAACGACAGGAACAGGATCAGGGCCGCGCTAGTAACGAGCCGCCCGGTCCGGCCGATGCCCTGGATCACCGCGGTCTCGGTCGACCCCGTGCGGTCGTACTCCTCGCGCATCCGGGCCAGGATGAACACCTCGTAGTCCATCGACAGGCCGAACAGGAAGGCGAAGATCATCAGCGGCATCCACGACGGGATCGACCCTGTCGCCTGGATGTCCCAGATCAGCTCCGACCCGTAGCCGTGCTGCCAGACGAGGACCAGGACGCCCCAGGCCGCGGCGACGCTGAGGACGTTCAGCACGATCGCCTTCGCCGGCAGCAGCAGCGAGCGGAACGCGCGCGCAAGCAGGATGAAGGTGGTCACGCAGATCAGGGCGATCATCAGCGGGAAGCTGCCGTAGACGGCGTTGATGAAGTCGTCGTTGGCAGCGGGCTGTCCGCCCACCAGGACGTCTGAGCCGACTCCGTGGGCCGCGTCGCGCACGCCTTCCAGGGTCGCCTCGCCCTCGTCCGAGCCCGAATCGGGCACGGGGATCACCTCCACCAGGGAGGTGCCGTCCCGGTGCCACGACTCGTCGTCGGGCGCGACCGCGCCGTGGACGCCCTCGACCTCGCGCACGGCGGCCGCGACCTCGTTGGGATCCGAGTCGCCTTCGACCAGGATTTCGTGCGGCAGCAGCGAGCCCTCACCGATGCCCGACTCCTCCAGGGCGACAAGGCCCTCGTACGAGTCGCCCGACTTGGCGACGGTGTCGGCGTCCGAGGCGCCCAGCTGCAGGTCGGTGGCGGCGACGACCAGGGCGAGGACGACTGCCATCCCGAGCCCGGCCGCGACCCAGCGGTGGCGGGCGACGCCCTCGGCCCAGCGCGTCCAGGCGCGCGAGGCCTTGTCGTCGGTGCGCCGGTGCGGCCAGTCGAGCTTGTGCCCGACCTTTGCGAGCACGACGGGCAGGAGGGTGATGGCGGCCAGCGTTGAGACGAGCGGGATCAGCATCCCGCCGTAGCCCATCGAGCGCAGGAAGGGGAGGGGCAGTGCGATCAGCGCGAGGAGGCCGATCGCAACCGTGATCCCGCTGAACACGACGGCTCGGCCGGCGGTCTCCATCGCCTTCTGCACCGCCTCATCGCCCGCACGGCCGTGGGTTCGTTCCTCGCGCCATCGCGAGACGACGATCAGCGAGTAGTCGATCGCGACGCCGAGCCCGAGCAGGGCGATCAGGAACTGGACGATCGGGGAGACGGTCGTCAGCTCGGTCAAGCCGAGCAGGAGCAGGAAGGTGGTCATGATCGAGGCGATGGCCATCAGCAGGGGCACTACGGCCAGGAACGAGGCGAAGACGAACGTCAGGACGGCGAGTGCGCCGAGGCCGCCGAGTACCGCCTCGACGAGGACGCCGGGTCCCTCGCTGTCTGCGCCCGAGTCCTCGAACAGCGCGTCGAAGCCGGTGAGGCGGACGGGCTCGCCCGCCACCGTGGCGCCCTCGAGCGCGGCCGACGCAGCCTCCTCAGCGGCAGGGTTCTCGCCGAACGCCGAGTTCGGGTCCGGCTGCGGGTAAACGACGGCGAAGGTGGTCGAGCCGTCCTCGGAGACGAACGTGTCATCGCCGGTCGACGCGTACGAGGCCACGCGCGCGTTGGGGAGCGCCTCGGCCACTCGCTGGTCGATTCGCTCGAGGTCGGCCAGGACGGCCGGGGAATCGACCGACTCGCCCTCCGGCAGGGTGACGACCGGGATGAGCGGCGACGTGTCACCGCCGGTGCCCTGATACAGCGCGGCGATCTGCTGGTTCGTCTCCCAGCCCTCCTTGTCGGGGACCGAGAACTCGGGCTCGAGCGCGTCGGTCGCGGGCCCTGCGGCCGCCATGCCGGCGATGGTCAGGGCGACCCAGAGCCCGACTACGATGCGCTTGTGGGCGAGGACCCAGCGGGTCAAGGACGACACGAACTACCTCCAATTGCGTTTGCCGGGGGACTTCACTGATATGACGATCGGACGGCGCGAAATGCGACAGCAGTTCGACCATCCGCTGGATATGACGGTCGGACGACGCAAGATTCATCGTTCGCCGCGATCCGGTCCATCGGGAATTCCCCTGATCCGGCCCTGACCGGCCCGATAGCGTGCGGCCCGCGTGTTCGTCACCCTCGAGGGCATAGACCGCTCCGGCAAGACCACCCAGGCGGCGCTGCTCGCAGAGGCGCTCGGCCCTGAGACGGTGCGGCTGCGCGAACCCGGGGGGACCGGCGTGGGGGAGCGGATCCGCGACCTGCTCAAGGACCCCGGGTTGGAGCTGGATCCGGGCGCCGAGCTGCTGCTCTTCTGCGCCGCCCGCGCCGAGCTCGCCGTGCGGGTCATCGCGCCGGCGCAGGAGGCGGGACGGGACGTCGTTTGCGACCGGTTCATCGACTCGACCGCCGCCTACCAGGGGGTCGCCCGTGGCCTCGGCGTCGAGCTGGTGGAGCAGCTGAACGCGTTCGCCGTCGGCTCGTGCGTGCCCGACGTCACCGTGTTGCTCCGCATCGACCCCGGCGCCGCCGAGGACCGGGGCCAGCAGCGCCTGGCGGAGGGCGCCGAGGACGGATCGGACCGCTTCGAGTCCGAGGGCATCGAGCTCCAGCGCACGGTCGCAGCCGCCTACGACGAGCTCGCCGAGCGCCACTCGGACCGGATCGTTGTCGTGGACGGCAACGGCACGCCGACCGAGGTGCACGAGCGTGTGATGGAGGTCGTGCGGGCACGGTGACCGACCTCCCCGAAACCCTCACGGCCGCCACCGAGAACCAGCCGGCTGCCCGGGTCGCGCTGGCGGCCGGGCTCGAGCGCCCGTCGCACGCCTACCTGTTCACGGGCCCCGCCGGTGCCGGCAAGCGGGCAGCGGCGCGCGCGTTCGTGGCCGAGCTGCTCGCGGAGGGCGCCCCCGATCCGGACTCGGCTCGGCGCCGGGCACTCGCCGACCCGTCGCCGCACCCCGACCTCGCCTGGCTCCGCCCACCCGGCGCCCAGCACCTCGTGGACGAGGTTCGCGAGCGCGTGATCGAGGCTGCCCCCTATCGGCCGTTCGAGGGCGAGCGGCGCGCCTTCGTGATCGACGAGGCGGACCTGATGGCCGAGGAGAGTCAGAACGCGCTCCTGAAGACGCTGGAGGAGCCGGCGCAGTTCGCCCACCTCGTCCTCGTCTCTTCGCAGCCGTCGGCCCTGCTCGACACGGTGCGCTCGCGCTGCCGGGAGGTCACCTTCGCGGCGCTGGGCCCGGACGCGCTCGAGGAGCGCCTCGCGGCCACGCACCCCGGGGGTGATCCGCGCGAGATCCGCGCCGCGGCCCGCCTCGCGGGCGGCGACCTCGAGCGCGCGGAGCTGCTGCTCGCCGACCGCGGGCGCGAGCTGCGGGCGCGCTCCGAGGGCCTCGCCCGGGCCGCGCGCTCCGGTGAATTGGACGATGCGCCCTGGAAGGGGCTGCTCGACGTGGCCGAGACGCGCGGGGCGGAGGTCGGGGACGACGTGAGAGCCCGGCTCGACGCGCTGGCCGACCAGGCCAAGGACGCGGCCGACAAGCGGACCGAGCAGCGGCTTCGCAAGGAGGCGGCGGACGCGGGCAAGCGCGCCTCGCGCCGGGGCCGGACCGAGGCGCTCGACACCGGTCTGGCGCTGGTCGGCGCGTGGCTTCGCGACCTGGCCGCCGTGGGCGACGGGGCCACGGACCTGATCCTCGCAGCCGACCGGGAGCGGGAGCTCCGCGAGGACGCCGAGGGGCTTGATCCGCGCCGCGCCAGGCGTGGAGCCGAGCTGGTGATGGACTCCCGCCGACGCCTGATGGTGAACGTCAGCGAGGAGCTCGCGCTCGAAGCGCTGGCGTTCCGCCTGGAGTTTCTGCTGCGTACAACCTGAAGTACCTGGTAACAGGCCGCTTCGCTCCGTACATTCAGTCGCGTGAAACCCATGGTCGGGCAACCCCGGTTCAGGCGCCGACGGCCGTTCGGCGTGCGCCTCTACCTGGCGTTCGCGTTCGCCGGCGTGGCCCTGATCACGGCCGGCCTCGCCTATCTGCTGGTGTCGGAGACGGGGCAGGAGGCGGCAGACGACCAGCTCGTGAACATCGCGCGAGGCGGCACCGCCGCGCTCGCGACCGAGGTCGGGAGCCGTCCGGAGCGCGCCGGACAGACCGTGCTCGAGCTGAACCCGAACGACGCGATCTCCGCGTGGCTGTTCAACATCGAGGGCAGGCTCGAGACCGAGCGTTCGTCGAAGGGCGTCCCGCTGTCGGAGGTGGACGGCCGCGACCGCGCGGTGCGCCAGGCGCTCGCGGGCACGGCGTACACGGACTCGCTGCCCGGCGGCGTCACCGTGATCGCGCAGCCGATTCTCCGCGACGGGGCGTTCGACGGCGCGCTCCTGGTGCGGGCCGCCCGCCCGCCGGAGCTGCAGGACGCGATCGACGCCGTGCGGGGCGACCGGATCACAGCCCTGGGCGTCGCGGTGCTGGTGGCCGTGGCGATCTCGTTCCTGATCGCGAGCGCGATCACCACCCGGATCAAGCGCCTCGCCGACAGCGCCGCCAAGATCAGCCAAGGCCAGCTCGACCAGCCGCTCGAGGGCACGGGGGGCCGTGACGAGATCACCGAGCTCGGGCAGTCGCTGGAGACGATGCGCGCCGCGCTCCGCCAGACGTTCGAGGCGCTGCGCTCGGAGCGCGACCGCCTCTCGGCGATCTTCGACGCCCTCTCCGACGCGGTCATGGTGGTCGGCCCCGACGGCAGTGTGCGGTTCGCGAACCCGGCGGCGCGGCCACTGATCTACGCGGACGGCAAGGTCGCGGCGACCCTGATTCCGTGGCTTCGGCGGGCGAGCCGCGGGGGATCGGCCGAGCACGACGGCCTGCGGATCGGTGAGCGGGTCTACGCGCTCCAGGCGCGCGAGATCCCGGCCGAGGGCGCCGTGCTGGCGGTGGTCCGGGACCGCACCGACGAGCTGCGCCGGGAGATCGCGGAGAAGGAGTTCGTCTCGAACGCGGCGCATGAGTTGCGCAATCCGATCGCGGGGATCTCGGGCGCGGTCGAGGTCCTGCGCTCCGGCGCCAAGGACGAGCCCGACGCGCGCGAGCATTTCCTGCGGCGCCTGGGCGAGGACACGGAGCGGATCAGCCGCCTGACCGAGTCGCTCCTAACGCTCGCGCGTATCGAGTCGGTGGGCGAGGGCGGGACCGAGGTGCTGGACGTCGGGATCGCCGCCGAGGAGGCCGCCCAGGCCGTTGCGCCTCCCGACGGCATCGATTTCAGCCTCGAGCTCGACCCGGACCTCGCTGCCCAGGGCGATCGGGTGCTGTTGCGCCAGGTGCTAATCGGCTTGCTTACGAACGCGTTCAAGAACACGACGCCGCCGGGCGCCGTTACGCTTCGCGCGCGCCGTCGCGGCGCAACCGACGTGCTGATCGAGGTCAGCGACACTGGTACTGGGATCCCCGCCGATGAGATCGACCGAATCTTCGAGCGTTTCTATCGTGGCGCCGGCTCGCTCGAGCAGGAGGGCTTCGGCCTGGGCCTCTCGATCGCGAAGCGGATGGTCGACGTGATGGGCGGCGAGATGGGCGTGGATTCGGAGCCCGGGCAGGGCAGCGACTTCTGGGTGCGGCTCCCGGCCGCGAAGCCGGCCGCGACCCCGGTGGCATGACGAGAAAGGCAGGGACATGATCAAGCGGATTCTCGTGGCGGACGACGAGCCCTCGGTTCGCGAGGCGGTCGGCTACGCGCTCCGGCAGGAGGGCTTCGAGGTCGAGATCGCCGACGACGGCGACGACGCCGACTCAAAGTTGCAGGGCGACATCGACTTCGACCTGCTGATCCTCGACATCATGATGCCGGGGAAGAGCGGGCTCGACGTGTGCCGCGACGTCCGCGCGCGCAGCCCGGTGCCGATCATCCTGCTGACCGCCAAGGACGCCGAGGTGGACAAGGTCGTCGGCCTCGAGGTCGGCGCGGACGACTACGTGACCAAGCCGTTCTCGGTCCGCGAGCTGATCGGCCGGGTGCGCGCCCAGCTGCGCCGCCGCGAGCTCGACCGCTCGACCTCCGAGACGGGCGGCAAGACGATCGACGCCGGCGAGGTGCGGATCGACCTCGCCCGGCATCTCGTGCTGGTGCGGGGCGAGCCGGTCAACCTCACACGGTCGGAGTTCCAGGTGCTGCGGCTGCTGGCCGACAATCCCGGCCAGGTCTTCAGCCGGCTCGAGATCATGGAGGAGCTCTGGCAGTCAGAGTTCTCCGGCGACGTGCGCGCCTGCGACGTCCACATCTCGAACCTCCGCCAGAAGATCGAGCGCGATCCGCAGGAGCCCGAGCTCGTGGTCACCGTTCGCGGGGTGGGATATCGTTTGGCCGAGGGGAGCAGCGAGTAGCGACTCGCGAGCGGCTCAGGGAACCTCAAGAAAGGACACGGGCGGGATGAAGAAGCTGTTGACCGGGGGGATCGTGGCGGGAGCGATGCTGGTTGCACCGGCGGTGGCCGGGGCGGTCGTGGTCCCGAACACCTCCTACGCCGGGACGTTCACCACGGGGACCGGCGGCACTGTCGAGTTCGTCGTGAACGAGGCGGGAACAGAGGTCGACTTCAGCACGCCCACCGCCTTCGGTCAGGTCGGCTGCGACGGCAACACCATCGGTCGCGACGACCTGGTGATCTCAAATGACAGCTTCTCGTTCTTCGACGGCGGACCGCCGTTGGTCAGCATCAATGGCTTCTTCGGCAAGCCGGGCGTCGCCACCGGCACGGCGCGGATCAGCGGCGTCTGCGACTCCGGGGTACAGAATTGGACCGCCGAGGCGCCGGTGGTCTGGCCCGACGGCTACCTCGAGCACGCATCCCTGGGCTTCGCCGGCGAGAACATTTACAACTCGACCGGCGCGAATCAGGCGATCACGCAGAAGGTCCGTCAGCGCAAGCTCGGCAGGTTCCTGATCCACGTCGAGAACGACGGCACCGAGTCCGACGGGATCGACGTCACGGGCTGCGGGTCTTCCAAGGGCTTCAAGGTCACCTACACGCAGGGCGGCGACAACGTCACGAACCAGGTCAAGTCGGGCACCTACCAGACGGCCTCGGTCGACACGGGCGAATCGGAGACGCTCAGGCTACAGGTCAAGGTGGCGAGGAAGGCGAAGCCCGGGAAGACGAAGTAGTGCAGTTGTCACGATGTCCCACAGCGGCACGTTTCGCGGGGCGCCCCCCACCGCCGCCTTTCGAGGATGCGGTCAAGGCTCAGATCA